>NZ_RJUA01000121.1 GCF_024343575.1 Lacihabitans sp. LS3-19
ACATTCACAACTACCAATGCAGCAGGCTGTGATAGTGTAGCCACTTTGTTGTTGACCATAAAAGAAGCAACAACCAGCGAGACCACAGAGTCAGCTTGTGTAAGTTTTGACTGGAATGGAACCACTTACACTGAATCAGGTACATATACATTCACAACTACCAATGCAGCAGGCTGTGATAGTGTAGCCACTTTGTTGTTGACCATAAAAGAAGCAACAACCAGTGAGACCACAGAGTCAGCTTGTGTAAGTTTTGACTGGAATGGAACAACCTATACAGAGTCAGGTACATATACATTTACAACAACGAATTCAGCAGGCTGTGATAGTGTAGCCACTTTGTTGTTGACCATAAAAGAAGCAACAACCAGTGAGACCACAGAGTCAGCTTGTGTAAGTTTTGACTGGAATGGAACAACCTATACAGAGTCAGGTACATATACATTTACAACAACGAATTCAGCAGGCTGTGATAGTGTAGCCACTTTGTTGTTGACCATAAAAGAAGCAACAACCAGTGAGACCACAGAGTCAGCTTGTGTAAGTTTTGACTGGAATGGAACCACCTACACTGAGTCAGGTACATATACATTCACAACTACCAATGCGGCAGGATGTGATAGTGTAGCTACTTTGTTGTTGACTATAAAGGAAGCAACAACCAGTGAGACCACTGAGTCAGCTTGTGTAAGTTTTGACTGGAATGGAACAACATATACAGAGTCGGGGACATATACATTTACAACTACGAATGCGGCAGGATGTGATAGTGTAGCCACTTTGTTATTAACCATAAATGAAGTATCAACAAGTGAAACAACAGAGTCAGCTTGTGTAAGTTTTGACTGGAATGGAACAACATACACGGCGTCGGGTACATATACGTTCTCAACAACCAATGCAGCAGGCTGTGATAGTGTAGCCACTTTGTTATTGACAATCAATTCACCAGCCACTTTGGTTATTACTAATCCTAGTACAGCTGCAAGTGTTGATTTAACTGCTCCTGCTGTAACGGCAGGAAGTACCTTGCCGCTTGGCACTGTGTTATCGTATCATACAGATGCTGCAGGAACTTTGCCTTTAGCAACACCAAGTGCAGTTACTACAAGTGGTACTTATTACATAAAAGCCACTACGGCTGAAGGCTGTGAGTCGATTGCTGCGGTGGAGGTCACTGTTAGTACTTGCCCGGACGATATAGTTCTGGTAAGTCCAACAGATGATAAAACAACAACAGGTGTTTTGATCGAAGCTGGTAAAACTATTGGAGCAACGAATAAGATTGAAACGGGTGCAGGAGTGATATATGGAGCAGGTAATTCAATTACTTTAAATCCAGGCTTTGAGACTAAAGGAGGCTCAGTATTTAAAGCAGAAATTGGGGGCTGTGGCAGTCATTAAAATTTCAGTTTATTAGGACTTTCTAAATACAAAAAAACAAATGCAGACCTTTTTGAGGTCTGCATTTTTTAATTTATTTGAAGTTCAATTACTATTTAATGAGCTTTTCGAATTCTGTCTGATTTGCTAAATTCAACCTTAAAACACCGGTGAAAACTCATGAGCACCGAAGCCGGCCATGTCTTCATAGGTTTTCCAGCGGAGGTTTACTATTTCTTGTGCTATTTGCATCAATTTTTCGGCTTCTTCAGGGTTGGTTTGTTTTAAAACCCTGTAGCGGAGTTCATTGTAAGCATAATCTCTGAATTCTGTGCTTGGTTTTGGAGAATCCAAAATGAATGGGTTCAAATGGTTTTTTCTTAAAACAGGATTATATCTTATCAATGGCCAATAACCGCTCGATACGGCCAGTTTTTGTTGGTATAGGCCTTTTTCCATATTGATGCCGTGGGCAATGCAATGGCTATAAGCCAATATCAACGAAGGACCATCATAAGCTTCGGCTTCTCGTAATGCCAAGAGCGTTTGTTGCGGATTGGCACCAATGGCGATTTGAGCTACATAAACGTTGCCATAAGAAACAGCCTGTAAGGCTAAGTCTTTTTTGCCTACACGCTTTCCAGCAGAGGCAAATTTGGCGGAGGCTGCCGTAGGCGTTGCTTTTGACATTTGGCCGCCAGTATTGGAGTAAACTTCAGTGTCTAAAACTAAAACATTTACATTTTTACCACTGGCAAGGGCGTGGTCAAGACCACCAGATCCTATATCATAGGCCCAACCGTCTCCTCCTATCAACCAAATACTTCGGTGTACCAATTGATCAGCCACAGAATATAGGTGTTTGGCTTCAGGTTTGTCAATTTTATGCAAGGCAAATTTTAACAAACTAACCCTATGCCTTTGTTGGGCTATTTCGCTTTCAATAGTTTGAGGAGCCGTTTTGAGTTCTCTTACTAAGTTCTCGCCTAGTTCTGGTTTAAGGACTTCCAATAACTCGTAAGCCATGTGCAGCTGTTTGTCAGCTGTCATTCGCATGCCTAATCCAAACTCTGCATTGTCTTCAAAGAGTGAGTTTGACCAAGCTGGGCCTTGACCTTTTGCATTGGATGTCCAAGGCGTTGTCGGTAGGTTTCCTCCATAGATAGACGAACATCCTGTGGCATTGGCTACTAAAAGTCTATCGCCAAATAACTGTGTGAGAACTTTGACATAAGGTGTTTCTCCACAGCCTGCACAGGCACCCGAAAACTCAAAGAGGGGTTCGAGAAATTGTACACCATGCACAGTTGAATAATTTACGCCTGGTCTTTCATTTACGGCTAATTTTTCGAAGAAATCAATATTTTCTCTTTCGGTACTTAAGTCTTTTGGTTTTTCTCCCAAATTTATCGCTCTTGTATTTTCATCAACAATAACTGGGCAGGCTTCATAGCAAAGGTTGCAGCCTGTACAATCTTCTAAATATACTTGTAGTGTGTATTTAGTTTCTGGAAATCCACGAGCATTTACTGGTGCAGATTTAAAATCTAAAGGAGCATCTGAGAGGTGGTCTTTATGGTAAAATTTAGAACGAATGACACTGTGAGGGCAAATAAAACTACAGTTTCCACACTGAATACAAGTTTCTTGGTTCCAAATAGCTACAATGTCAGAAACATTTCTTTTTTCCCATTTGGTAGTGCCATTTGGGTAGGTACCATCTATTGGCATAGCACTTACTGGAATCAAATCTCCATGCCCAGCAATCATCTTTTGGGTTACATCTCTTACAAAAGCGGAAGCATTTTCAGCTGGATTCCATTGTTTTTTGTCTATGGCGGTTATCACATTTGGCACATTTACCACAAATAAATTGGCCAAAGTTTGATCAACGGCTTCAAAGTTTTTTTCTAAAACTGCTTTGCCTTTTTTGTAATACGTTTTTTCTATGGATTTTTTGATTTGTTTTATGGCTTCCTCTTCTGGCAAGACACCCGAAAGCTCAAAAAAACAAGTTTGCATTATTGTATTTATTCTCCCTGCCATACCTGTTTTTTGAGCAACTTCCGTGGCATCAATCACATAGAGTTTTATTTGCTTTTCGAGAATTTCCTTTTGAACATTAAAAGGTAGTTTATCCCAGACTTCATGAGGTCCAAAAGGGCTATTGAGTAAAAATGTTGCACCAGGCTTTGCATAGGTTAACATCTCCTCTTTTTCAACAAAGTTGAATTGATGACAAGCGATAAAATCAGCTGTTGTAATAAGATAAGGAGCTTTTATTGCGTTTTTACCAAATCTTAAATGGGAAACGGTTTTAGCACCTGATTTTTTTGAATCATAAACAAAATATCCTTGGGCGGAAAGCTCAGTGTTTTCGCCAATTATTTTTATTGAATTTTTGTTTGCCCCAACTGTTCCATCGGCACCCAATCCAAAAAATAAGGCTTGTGTCCAATCGGATTCATCAAGTTTAAAATAGGGGTCGTATGTTAAGCTCGTAAAAGTTACATCATCATTTATACCTAACGTAAAGTGATTTTTTGGGATTTCTGATTTTGAATTATCAAAAACTGCTTTGACCATTGCGGGAGTAAATTCTTTAGAAGAAAGGCCATATCTGCCACCCAAAATTTTGGGTATTTCTGCTAAATTATTGCTAGAAACAGCCTCCATTAATGTAATCATAACATCTTGATAGAGAGGCTCTCCTGTGGCACCTGCTTCTTTTGTTCTATCCAAAACAGCTAGGGTTTTACATGTTTTAGGTAAGACCTCAATAAAATCGTCCGAAGGAAATGGTCTAAATAAGCTTATTTGTAAAACCCCATATTTTTCGCCAAATCCATTCAAGAAATTGGCCGTTTCTATGGCCGTTTCTACGCCAGAGCCCATTATTACGATGATATTTTCGGCGTTTTCTGCTCCGTGGTATTTTACGGGGGCATAAGATCTGCCTGTCAATTCTTTAAATTTTGCCATCTCCTCTTTGATTATTTTCGGAATAGCATTGTAAAAAGGATTAACAGTTTCTCTGCCTTGAAAGTACACATCAGGGTTTTGAGCTGTACCTCTAATAAAGGGTCGCTCAGGATTTAGACCACGGTTGCGATGTTGAATTACTAGGTCATCATCAACCATGGCTTTTATTTGATTATCAGAGAGAAATTCAATTTTATTTACTTCATGCGAAGTCCTGAAACCGTCAAAAAAATGTATAAAAGGAATTCTGGCTCTTAAAGTGGTAGCTTGTGCCAATAGTGCCATATCATGGGCTTCTTGTACGCTGGCAGCTGCCAATAAAGCAAAACCTGTAGTTCGGGCAGCCATTACATCTTGATGATCGCCAAAGATAGACAAACCCTGTGCCGCCAAAGATCTTGCCGCAACATGAAATACCGCTGAGGTGAGTTCGCCAGCTATTTTATACATATTGGGCAACATCAACATCAAACCTTGCGAAGCGGTGAAGGTGGTGGTCAAGGAACCCGTTTGCAATGCACCATGAACGGTACCAGCAGCACCAGCTTCACTTTGCATTTCTATTACTTCGGGGACATTTCCCCATATATTTTTTATGCCTTTTGCTGACCATTCGTCGGCAAACTCTGCCATAGTAGAGGATGGCGTAATAGGGTAGATGGCACAAACTTCATTTACCCGATAGGCCACATATACAGCGGCTTCGTTTCCATCTAGGGTTACTACTTGCTTTTTCATTGTAAAATATTTTCAGTTTCTTGAACGATATCTATTGCATGACAAGGGCATTGCTCGGCACAAACGCCACATCCTGTGCATTTATCGTAGTTAAATTCGTATCTATTTCCTTTGCCTAGTTTTATAACGGCATCTTCTGGGCAGGAACCCAAGCAACCATCGCATTCAAAGCAGTTTCCACAGGAAAGGCACCTTTGGGCTTCGTATTTTGCTTCATCTTCGTTGTAGCCAGCTATTATTTCTTCAAAATTTTCCACAGCAACTTCTGCTTTCAAATGAAGCTGAAGTTTAGGTTCGGCTATGGTTTTGTACCAAACATGTAATTGCTCAATACCCACAAGTGCATTGCTAGGATTTTTGTGATATTGCTCGTTTTTCAACCATGCATCTATATTTCTTGCAGCTTTTTTTCCATGACCTGTAGCAATCGTTACAGTTCTATCACTTGGTACCATATCGCCGCCAGCAAAAATACCAGCATAGCCCGTCATCATATTTTGATCTACAATAACCGTTTTGTCTTCTTTAAAAGAAATGCCAGGAATAGTACTCAAGAAGTCCGTTTCGGTTTCTTGTCCTAATGCCAAAATAAGAGCATCAGCTTCTAAGGTTTCGAATTCACCCGTAGGAACTGGTTTTCCATCGATTACATCCATTTTTTCGACAGTGATCGAGGTTTCCTTCAAATTTTTAATGCTTCTTAGCCAATGGATTTTTACTCCTTCGCTTAGAGCCTCTTCGGCCTCGAAATCATGTGCAGGCATGTGCTCTCTGTCTCGTCTATAAATAATCATAGCTTCTTCTGCCCCCAGTCTTTTAGCTGTCCGGGCAGCGTCCATCGCGGTGTTTCCTCCCCCATAAATAGCCACTCTTCTGCCTAGCAATGGCGTGTTACCGAGTTCTACGTCTTTTAAAAAACTCACGGCATCTAGGATTTTTCCGGCGTCGCGAGCGGGGATATTTGTTTTTTTGCCAATATGAGCACCGATGGCAATGAAAACTGCGTCAAAATTTCCTTCTTTTTTTTCTTTTAAAATATCTTCTATTTTTTTATTCAAAATGATTTTTACACCATAATCTTCAATGCGTTTTATTTCTGCTCGAAGTATATTTCGGGGTAATCTGTAGGCTGGAATTCCAAAGTTCATCATTCCTCCTGCTATTGGCCTAGCTTCAAAAATAGTGACATCATGCCCTAATCTTCTTAAATGATAAGCTGCAGAAAGTCCACTTGGTCCTGCACCAATGATCATTATTTTTTTACCTGAATCTGGATTTTGTTTCTTAAAACCCCAATTTTCTTCAATCGCTTTGTCGCCTAGAAAACGTTCAATAGCATGAATACTAACGGTTGTATCCAAACTGCCGCGATTGCAAGCCGATTCACAAGGATGATAGCAAACTCTGCCATGAATTGCTGCCATGGGGTTGTCTTGGGTAAGCGTTTGCCAAGCTTCATGGTTTTTGCCTTCTTGGGCTAATGAAAGCCAAGCTTGAATGTTTTCTCCAGCTGGGCATGCGTGATTACATGGAGGAAGAAAATCAACATATTTTGGGATTTTGGTTCTAAACGAACCAGTGCCTTCACCGTGTTGGTATAGGTCAGTTTTACCTGTTAGGTCTGTATTGGGCATGACATATTAAAAATTAGGTGAAGCAAGCTATAAACACCACGCCTAAATTAATATGATGAAGGTCAAGAAGATAGATGATTTAAATCGAAGCGATTAATCAACAAAAAGCCCGATTGTTTTAATCAGGCTTTTGAAAAAAAAATATCTTACAAAAAAATCTATACTTGCATGATGTCTGTTTCCTTGTGGGCAAACATTTGATCAGTTTTGTCTATAAACTGATTCGTAATTTTTTGAACTTTCTCTTCTCCCATTTTTATAGCATCCTCTGACACACCGTCATTTTTTAGTTTTTTCAGGTCGTCGTTGGTTTCCTGTCTAACTTTTCGGATGTTTATTTTAGCTACTTCTATTTCCGCTTTCACTTTTTTTACCAAGTCTCTTCTTCGTTCCTCTGTCAGAGGAGGTACATTCAATCGGATAGTCTCCCCATCATTGGCAGGGTTTAATCCTACGTTGGAATTGATGATAGCTCTTTCTAAGTCACCGATGGTCTTTCTTTCAAAAGGCTTAATTTGAATAGTACGAGCATCAGGCGTTGTGATTGAGGATACTTGCGAAAGTGGCGTCATTATACCATAATATTCCACTTGGATACCATCAAGCATAGTTACGCTAGCTTTACCTGCTCTTATTTTTGATAACTCTATTTGGGTGTGTTTCATGGCTCTTTCCATACTATCCTGAGCCATTTCCAATAACATGTCTATTTCTTCCATTTTTATTTATAAACTATCTGATTGTTCTTTTTAATTATATTTTTTGTTCCAAATTCTTTCGCAAGTTTTTTATATCCATTTGAGAATAAGTCATTCTTGTTAAATTCCTTTTGTACAATTATTGCAACATTCTTAAACTGAAAATCTAATTGAGATTTTAAAAATACAAAGGTATTATAAATTTGTAAACAAGCTTTGTCAAAATTTTGTCTTCCTTTTAGCTCAATAAAGAGATTTTCTTTTCTTTCACATATTAAAACTAAATAATCAGATTTACTTCCTATTTCGTTTTTAAGTAAACCATTGTCGATTTTTATAATATGAAATAGCTCTGCTAATTTTAATTCAAAACTTGAACCATGCTCTTCAATCTTGGTTTTTTTTGAAATTTCATGTTTCGGCCCAAATGGATTACAAGTAGAACTATTTTTCTGACTCATACTCAATTTCTAATAATTGGCTGTATTCATCATTTAGAATGCCAGAAGTTTGTGTTAATTCTTCATGGTCAAATATCTCAGCTTCCTCAGAATATACGCTTTTCAATTCTCCGTCCTTTAGTCTACCCACAAAAACACGTTCCTTGTCCAACCAAATATCTTTGGGAATTATTTTTTCTACCTTATCTGGCCTATTTTGTCCAATTCTATGGGCATTAATCAAAACGTTGATAACACCAATAATGTAGTGGGAGTGGGTGGTGATGAAAAGTTCAGAGTGTGATTTGTTAAATAACTTCGTAAGGTATTTTATCAAATTCTTTTGTTTGTCTGGGAAAAGATGACTTTCGGGTTCTTCTATAAACAACCTGTTAGGTTCATCTTTTTTGTAAATTTGAAACAGGCAAACAAGAAACCAAAAAACTTCTTTTTGACCAGATGATAGCAGCTGAAAAATAATGTTTTGTTTATCAGCTATTTGAAGTCCATATCTGTTTGCATCAATCTTTTTTATTTTTCCACCAATAATACTTACCAACTCATCTATTTTTATACCTCTTTCAAGAATGTCTTTCAGAAAGAACTGAGCTTCAGTTATTAAGTCAAGAAAACTTTTCTGATATATGGGTAAATATTGTGATTCAAAATTTAAGGTTCCTCTTCCCTCAGGGAAATAGTATTTTTTTAATGAAACTATATTTTCAAATTCATAATTTAGGACTGATTTAATTTCGTCTCCAAAACTATACTTGAGTGATGTGAATTCAACAGTATGAGAGTTTTTATCTTTAATTTTATTCTCAAAAAAAGATTTAAGTTGACTTAAATAATCAAATATTCCATCAATTTTTCCACTATAATTCACTTCGAAAGAAACAGTATGAATTGGGGTTGTTAGTGGTACGAATTCAATTGATTTTTCACTATCATATTCAAATTTAATATAACTATCAGTACTAAAAGTTGTAGGAAAATCATAGGATAAAAAAGACCAATAGGAAACACCAATGGCGGATTTTAACTCATCATTTGTTAGACCAAAAGAATCTAAATATGCCTTTGAAATGTTCTCTGGTACTTTTAAAAAAAAGTAAATTAACTTAGCTAAAGTACTCTTGCCAGATGCATTTGGGCCAATAAAGACCATAAAGTCCTTGATTTCAAGGTCTATGTCTTTAAGTGGGCCAAAGTTTTTGACAATTATTCTTTGCATATTTATTTCACCAATGTTCCTATATTTTCTCCGTTTATTAGTTTCATCAGATTGCCGGTTTGGTTCATGTCGAAAACTATTATCGGCATTTTGTTCTCTTTACAAAGCGTAAAGGCCGTCATATCCATTACTTTTAAACCTTTGCTGATTACCTCAGAAAACGAAATCTCATCGAATTTTGTTGCCTCAGGGTTGGTTCTTGGATCGGCAGAATATACACCATCTACGTTTGTTCCTTTCAGCAAAACATCTGCTCCAATTTCTACTGACCTCAAAGCTCCGCCTGAGTCTGTTGAGAAATAAGGATTTCCAGTACCTGCACCAAAAATCACCACACGGCCTTTTTCGAGGTGTCTTATGGCTCTTCTACGGATAAATGGCTCAGCGATTTGCTCCATTTTTATGGCCGATAATAATCTGGTTTTAACACTCTCACTTTCCAAAGCACTTTGAATCGCCATGCCGTTGATAACTGTAGCCAACATTCCCATATAATCGCCTTGTGAGCGGTCGATGCCCGATTTTTGTGATGCACCTCTGAAAATGTTTCCGCCGCCTATTACTATCGCTACTTCGCAGCCAGTTTCTACTACTGCTTTTATCTCTTTGGCGTATTGTTCTAGGATGTCAGGATTGATGATTTGGCTTTTGTCGCCACCGTTTAAGGCTTCGCCACTAAGTTTAAGGAGAATTCGTTTGTATTTAAGAGCCATTGCTTATGATTTTATGCAAAGATAATTTCTAATTTATAAAAAATCGGAATACCTATTTCTTTTTATTTAAAAGATAGATGCCGATAAGTATAATTGCCATACCGAAATAATGCAGCAAATTGATGCTTTCTCCGTCAAAAAGGCCAGCAACGGTAGCTACAATAGGTATGAGGTAGGTTACAGATGAAACAAAAACTGGGCTGGAGATTTGCAAAACATAATTGTATAAAAAAGCTGCAAATCCTGAGTTTAAAGCTCCAAGAATAATGAAATAGAACAATAAAAGGTGGTTTTCAGGCAAGAATATCTTTTGAAAAAAGTCTGTCCCCAAAAGCATAAAAAAGGCAATAGAACCCACAAATAATAATGAAAAAGCACTAATGACTATGGGTTTTACAAAGCCCAAATAATGCCCAACTACGTTGCCGTTTAAACCATACATTAAGGTTGCCCCAAGGATCATTAAAGCATAAGGGTTGTTGAAGTTTAAAGAGAGGGTACCACCACTCAGGATTAATATTAAGCTACCTACAAATCCCAAAACGATACCTGAGATTTGAGAATTTAGAATTTTTTTTGAGAAAAATAATGCTCCCGTAATCAGTACAAAAAGTGGTGTTACGGAATTTAGTGTGCCAATTAAAGAGCTATTGAGCTTACTTCCTGTAACGCCAAAAATGACAGCTGGAATTAGATATCCAAGTAATCCAGAGGCAAGAATTGGTAGTGTTTTGTCTTTGGGGTAGTTTTTTAAGTTTTTTATTGCAAAAGGTAAAAATGTTAAACCAGCAATAAAAATACGTCCAGCTCCCAGTTCAATGGCGGTAAAATTAATAACGATTTTTTTAACGAGAATAAACGATAAACCCCAAACAACTGCAAGAAATAATAATAATATCCAAGAAATCAGGGTTTTGTCTTCGTTTGCTAATGCTTTGCGTATCAAGGAGATGAGTTTTTCTGCAAAATTACCTTTTTTTTGATAGTATTCTATTAAATGTGTAGTTTTAAACTTATTTCAACCTTTTTATAAAAATGAAAAATTTATACCTACTTTTTGTGGTGCTATTCACCGCAAATTTTACTTATGCTGAAGATTATAAAACCTTAGAAATCGGCTCGAAAGCTCCTGACTTTAGTTTGAAAAGCGTTGATGGCAAAATGTATAACCTTCAGAGTTTTAAATCTGCTGAAATATTGGTGGTAGTTTTTTCCTGCAATCATTGCCCAACGGCTCAGGCTTATGAGGATAGACTGATAGCTTTTCAAGATAAATATCAAGTCCAAAAGGTGAAGTTGGTGGTTATAAGTCCAAATGATGACCAAGCTGTTCGGTTTGACGAGTTGGGTTATTCAGACTTAAGTGATAGTTATGATGAGATGGTAATACGAGCGAAAGAGAAAAAGTACAATTTCCCTTATTTATATGATGGAGGTACGCAAAGTACGGCTCATGCCTATGGTCCTACAACTACACCTCATGCATTTGTTTTTGACAAAGCTAGAATCTTACGATATGTTGGTAGAATAGACGATGAGGAGCATATTGGCCGAGCTAAAGTATTTGATCTAGAGAATGCTACAGATGAACTTTTGGCTGGAAAAGAGGTAAGTAAGCCAACAACAAAAACTTTTGGATGCTCAATAAAATGGAAATCTAAAACTGATTGGAAAGTAAAAGAAGTGGAAGGTTGGGCGAAAGAGCCTGTGGCTTTGGAAAAAATAGATATTCAAGGAGTTAAAAACCTAATAAGCCATACTGATGGAAAATACCGATTGATAAATTTTTGGGCCACTTGGTGTGGACCCTGCGTGTCGGAGTTTTCTTCCTTGGTAGAAACCGACAAAATGTACCGACAAAGAGATTTTGATTTTGTGACCATCACGCTTGACGATCATAAATCACATGAAAAAGCCTTGTCGTTTTTGAAAAAGAAAATGGCTTCTAATAAAAACTATATTTTTGGCTCGGAAAATAAATACGACCTCATAGATGCCGTAGATGCCAAATGGCCAGGTGCCTTACCATTTACTATTTTGGTTTCACCAGAAGGTGAAATCGTTTTTCGTCAAAGTGGCATAATTGACCCAATAGCCTTAAGAAAAGCGATTGTTGACAAAATAGGGAGGTATTATCCATGATTTGGTTAAGGAGACTTAATAGATTCTTTCACTTAATCCGATGATTTAAATATTGGCAACAACAATGCTTATTAAGCTGCCTTCGTTTTTAAAGCTTTTTATATCTATTGTTCCATCAAGTTCAACAATTCTTTCTTTTATACTTGTCAAGCCAAATCCATTTTGCTTTTGTTTGTCAAAGCCAATGCCATTGTCTTGGGCAATCATGCGAATTTTCCCATTGTTTTCTTCCAAGGTCAAAGAAGCATTTTTTGCTTTTGCATGCTTACTGATATTGTTCAAAATCTCCATGGCAATGGCGTATAATTGCGACTTTAATCTGTCTTTTATTGGAGTTGTTAGCTTATAATACAGCACGTAGTCGACATTATCAGATAAATTCATTTTTTCAACCAGTCGATTAAGAGCACTCTCCAGCCCTTCGGTTTCAAGCACTTTAGGTGATAAATTATGTGAAATATGTCGTACTTCATTATAGGCATCAGAGGTCATGTTTTTTACATTAGAATAAAGCTTTCTTTCACGCTCGGTAAGTGATTTAGGGTCCAAAGCTTCTAAATTCATATTAATA
Source organism: Lacihabitans sp. LS3-19 (assembly GCF_024343575.1). Lineage (GTDB taxonomy): Bacteria > Bacteroidota > Bacteroidia > Cytophagales > Spirosomataceae > Leadbetterella. The sequence continues at coordinate 12,536 of NZ_RJUA01000121.1, forward strand.
GCTGAGAGCACGGAGCCCAAGTTGTCATGTAGGTCTGAAGCCAGCCTTTTTCTTTCCGAACTTTGGCCTTTGGCCATGGCCTCTTTTACCTCATTTAGAGCATCTTGTAATTCACTCGTTCGTTCTTCAACTTTCTTTTCAAGGTTCGTATTGAGCTGTTCTATTTTTTTGTTTTGAGAATCTATCTCTTTGTTTTTAGAATTCAGAAGTCGATTATTATAATAAATACCACCACCTATTAAAATTAAGGAAATAATGCCGCCCCAAAGCAAGAATTGCTGTAGCTGTTTATTTTTAAGACTTGCGTTTAGATTTTCTATCTCCAGCGATTTGTTTTCAGCTTCATATTTGAGTTCCAGCGTTTCGGTTCGGTCCTTTATTTCCATGGTATTGAGAGAATCTTTGGCTATCTCTTTTATTTTCATGCACTTAAGTGCATTTTTTGTGTCACCTATTTCTTCATAAATTTCACTCAGATTTACAGCCACACTTTTCAGAGGCCCCCAAACTTCATGCTTCTGCAATATTTCCAAAGCCTTTTCGCCGTAGTAAATAGATTTTGGGTAGTTTTTTTGCCAGCCGTAATAGTCGCAAAGGTTCACATATTCAGTAGCATACAAGCTGGGGTCGCCCGTAGATTCAAAAAAAGGAATCGTAGAGGTAGACAACTCAATAGCCTTGGCATAGTCACCTGCATTGCCCAAGTTCACCGCATAATTGCTCTTTACCATATTTATCACGTACTCATCCTTGAGCTTTTTACCTTCTGCTAATGCTTTTTCAAAATACGGATAGCCTTCTTTATCTTTATTTTCTAAATGATAGCTGTTTCCGATAGTCATGTAACACAAAGCCACATATTTAAACTGCTCGGCTTTCTTAAACTGCTCCGTTGCTTTCAAAAGCCATTCTCTCGTTTTGGGTCCATTACCAGATCTTAAAAAGGAAAAACCTATCTCTTTGGAGGCACTTGCTATAGTAAGAGGATCGTTGATTTGCTCACCTAGTTTTAGGGCTTTAAAGGCAAAGTCTGTAGATAATTTAAAATTGCTTTTTGCATCGTAAGCTTCTGCTGTATGCTGGTACGCCCTAGCTAGCTCTTTTTCGAATCCCGGTTTGTTTGCCAGTAATATTGTTTTTTCAGCATAAAATAAGGTGCTGTCATTTTGTCCCATTTGGGAGAACACATCAGTAATCTCATTTAAAGTTTCGATTTGGTTTTTTGAATTTAATAGTGCTTTTTTTAGTGAGTCCAAAGGCTCTTGAGCAAATGTGGTGTTGAAAGAAAAAAGGCAAATTAAAATTATTAGTTTATTCATAGTAAGGATTATAATTAGGCTTACAAACAAAATTATGATATTAATTTGAGGTATTCTTTGCCATAAAATAAAATGTTTTAGGGAAAATATTGAAAATTGTCATACTTTGAGGTGACAAAAAAATCACCAGAAATAAGGGTTGTGAGTTTTGTAATTCTACTGTTTTTTTGAAAAAAAATTAAATGGCATCAATTAACATTTTTATTACTGACGATCACTTGCTTATTCTTGAAGGACTTTCTGCGATTTTAGAATCGATAGAGGGGATCGAGGTGGTTGGTATGTCTCAGTCTGCAACAGCTACATTAGAAAAATTGCAAAGTATTCAACCTGATTTACTAATTACGGATTTTCACATGCCTGGTGTTAGTGGTCAGGAGTTGCTACGGGAAGTGAAAAAGAAGTACCCTAAAATAAAGGTATTGATCCTAAGCATGCACGAGGAAATACCTGAAATAGTGGACCTTATCAAGGACAAAGCCGACGGTTATATTCTAAAGAATTCAGGAAAAGAAGAATTTATTGTAGCCATACAAAAAGTAATGGTGGGTGAGAAATACTTTTCATCGTCAATAGTACACCAACTACTGAGAGATTTGAACAACCCTTTATTAGATACCAAAGCCTTATCTAACCAAGAGTTAAAAATTGCTAAAATGCTAGCCAATGGTTTAAGTAGTCCTATAATTGCTGAACAGTTATTTATAAGTGTTAATACAGTAAATACCCACAAAAAAAGAATCTACGCGAAACTCAATATTTCAAATCTTCAAGAGCTCGTAAAATTAGGGGCTCAGAAAGGTTGGTTTTAGAAATCCAATCTTTGTCACTGTATAAGGTGACACAAAAATCACATTATTAGGGAATTGAGCTTGAATAGTAAACGGCTTTACTTTGTGGAAGAAAACTAAGTAAAGCAATGAAATACAAATTTGAAAACGTAAGAGCTATTCAAAAAGCTGAAATTTCACCTCAAGATATAATATTAATAAAAGCCGACTTTAATTATACTGTTTTTCATTTGAAAAATGGCAAAAAATTAACTTTAGCTAAAACCCTCTTAGAGTGTGAACAGATGCTAGAGTCTTATGGTTTTTTACGGCCTTCTAGGTCAGTTTTAATTAATCTCAGCTTCTTGAAGACCATCAATGATTCGGAAGTGGTGATGGTTAATGACTTTATTTCTCCGGTGTCAAGGAGAAGAAAAATGAATGTATTATCAATAATTAAACAAAAATAAACATGAAAATTTTAGACTATGTAATCATCTTTTTTCTGTGTTTTGGCCTGAAACTGTCAACGGCTCAGTCTATTACGATTTCTCCTGATAACAGTGAAATGATAAAACTAGATAGGAATGGAGAATCTTATCAGAAGTTTTTTCACAACAACCTGTATAAGGCTTATCTTGGAATAGTAGGTGCTGAAAATTTTTATTTAAATACCACATTGGACAACAATCTCGGAAAATTACAATTTGGTACAAAAAATATAAGTCGATTAGTGATTCACCCTACCGGCAAAATTGGTGTTGGGATTTCTGATAATGTACCTATATCTAATCTTCAAATAGCTGGAGGTACAGAGGATCTGGCAAATAGTGGAGGTGATTTTTCTATTGGAAGTAGTTCGAATCATTTAAAAATTGGCGTTGCAGTTTCTGGTTTAAATTCTGGTTTTGCGAGACTATATGCTGCTGGTACTACGCCAAATCTAATTTTTGGGGCTGATAATAAAGATATTATGTCAGTTTCTTATTCAGGTGTTGGCATAGGAACCTTGACACCTTCAGAGTTTTTTGAAGTAGAGGGTGGGGATGTTAAATTTTCGAACAATAATTTACTCCTTAAACTAAAAAATACTAGTATTACAGGTAAATCAGAACTTAGATTTTTGAATTCTTCAGATGCAGCTAAAGCATATGTTTTATATGACCAGTCTATAAATAAACTAAATATTGGGCATTATGAAGCTTCTCAATCAACGGGAATGTATGTAGATAATAGCAATAGTTTTGGATTTGGAATAAATACGCCAACCGCTAAAATGCACCTTAAACACACTTCCTACAATGCTACGCCTACTTTGACATTGGAAGAAAACACTAGCAACCAAGGTGCATTAATAGAATTCAAAAATAATAATACAAACAAATGGTCTATTCTTGGAAACCCGAATGCGAGTGATGTCTCTGCATTATTTAAAATCGGATATTCTTCGGCATCGGCTGGCGAAATACTCACACTAAGTGGTGATGGAAAAATGACCCTTAAAGAAGGCACGACAAACAAAATTGAATTTTTTGCCAATAATACATTTAGCGGTAGTCGAATGACCATGCGTGATGTAAACGGTAATAGATCTATTGAAATGTTTTCCACAGATGGTAGTTCAAACAAACCAGGTCGATTAACTTTTAGAAACCCAAGTGACGATAGTATAATAATGGACTTAGATGCAGATTACTCCAATTCAGGAAAGAGTAGGATCAGAGTTGATGAACTGGAAATATTGGGGGGGGCAGATTTTGCGGAGTTTTTCAAGATTAACAATACAGGTGCTGTGGAGCCAGGGACAGTGGTTTCTTTAGATGAAAAAGAACATGGCTCATTGGTGGTTTCAACAAAGGCCAATGATTCAAAGGCCATTGGGATTGTGAGCGGTGCCAATGGCGTGTCAGCTGGAATTATGCTGCATCAGAAAGGTAACTCAGTGGTAGATGGATCACATCCAGTAGCAATTGCTGGTAGAGTTTATGTAAAGGCAGACGCTAGCAAAAAAGCGATTCGATTAGGAGATCTTTTAACTACTTCGGCACTGGATGGTCATGTGATGAAAGCTACTTCAAAATCTCGTAAAAATGGAGCGGTAATAGGAAAAGCACTCTCTGAATTGACAGCTGGGGAAGGTTTCGTTTTAATTTTATTAGGTAACCGTTAAAAAAAATTAAGATGAAAAATTATTATTCTTTGATACTTTTAATTTTGGGTTTTCTTAATATTTTGAAAGCTCAAACTGTGGAAAAAAGAACATTAGATTCCTTTTTTTATTATTCTGATAGTATTAAAACTATAAATTCCATTAAATTTAATTCACAAATAGATTTACTCATTCAAAATGATTTAGGTGAGATTCGTGTTGATATTTCCTACAAAATAGATGAGCTTAATAGTATTAATAATGCGAAAATTGATACAGCTTTATTGCAAAATTATGGATTTAAAGTTTTGACTGTATATAAGAATCATGCAATCGCATTGATTTCATTTGATAAACTGATGCAATTAAGTGAAAAGTTATCATCTGATTATTTTATAACCCCAATTTATAATATTACTGCAGGACAAAAAACTAAAAGTCTTCCTATAAGTGAGGGGCCAGAACTTCAAAATAGTAGCAGTTATATAAATGGTACGAGCTTAGGTGGCGAAGGAATTAAAATTGCAATAATCGATGCCGGATTTCAAAGTATAAACTGGGCAATCACAAACAATATTGTAAAAACGCCCGTATACATGTGGGCAAATGGTGGCCAAATTACTGATATTAATATATTAAACAGTGGTCAAAGTGTTCATGGAACCGCAGTTTTTGAAGCAATCTTTAATCATGCTCCTAATGCTGAATTTGAATTGTATGATATTGATATATCTGCTACCTCTCAAGCAGCAGCAATAACTCAAGCACTTGCAAATGGGTGTAAAATTTTAAACCTTTCAGTTACTTGCTTTGACGATAAATTTACCGATAACTCAGGTGTATGGTGTGATGCGGCTAACACTGCCAGTCAAAATAATGCGATTGTCTTTAAATCTGCTGGAAATTCAGCTAAAAAGACTTGGGTGGGTCAATTCAAAGATTCTAATAACAACAATTTGCATGAATGGTTAGATTTGGATGAAAAAAATGTTTTTAACCCAAACGACCCTTTCTTTCTCCGATTAAGCTGGGAACTTTTATTTGGAGCTGATTTAGATCTGCTTTTATACAGAGTAGATACTTTGTCTAATGGTACTACCCAAAATATACTTGTTGGATCAGGAACAAATAATGGTTGGAACTATGAAACGGTATCTTTGAACCCAGGCACTAATAAATATTTTTTCCAAGTTAGAAATCAAAATCCTAGTGTAAAGCCGAAATTCAAAATCACCACTAATTTAGGTATATCAAGTTACCAGTATTACACTGAAGAAAGCTCTGTTGACTCACCTCATTCAACAAACCCAAATGTAATGACAGTTGGTGCGGTTGATTCTACTAAATATTTATCACCTGCCTTCTCTACTGATATAATTACAAGCTATAGCTCACGTGGACCAAGTATTAGCGGTAATTTAGCACCAAATTTTGTTGCTCCGACAGGTACATATTCATTCGTTTATGGTGGTGATTTTACTGGTACAAGTTGTTCCTCTCCAAACGCAGCAGGCATGGCCGCTGCATTTTGGTCTGCTCACCCTTATTTAATTGCCAGTGGAGTATGTGAAATCATAACTCGAAAAGCTGAAATGTATAAAGATTGGGGAGATGCCGGTCCGGATAATATTTATGGGAATGGCGGAGTTTATCTTTATGATTATGTACCCAATACTTACTATGTACATCAAGAAGGGGGCAATATTGTACTGCCATCTCTTCCATATAGAAGTTTACAAACGGCTCAGAATTCAGTCCCGACCAATTCCAGTCTGTTTTTATTGGATAAGACAAATGTATTTACTCAAACCTTAGGTGTTGGGTCAGCAGCTAATAAAAACATTAAATATATTACAGCAAAAGGCTTTGGTGCTGTTGTTAAATAAAAAATCAAATGTCATGATTTTTTGTAAATCTTGGGATATAGTTTTAGCGATGGAAACAATTTCCTAAAAGTTTTAATTTTCCATAGCATTTTAATAATTAAGCATATTTGAGCTAATGACAAGCCCTGATTTTACATGAAAATCAGGGCTTATTTGTATTTATATATATATAGAAAGATGTATCCCAATAAAAACTATATTTTTTGCTCAGAAAATAAATACGACCTCATAAATGCCTAAGATGCCAAGTAGCCTATTGCCTTACCATTTACTATTTTGGTTTCACCAAAAGGCGAAATCGTTTTTAGACAAAGTGGCATAATTGACCCAATAGCCTTAAGAAAAGCTATAGTTGATAAAATTGGACGGTATTATCCGTGATGAAAAGATCAAACTTTCCATTTAATATTACATCCCATACTCGGAAATTGAATTTCTGAAACCATTTGATTGGCTAAAATTGCATTTAATGCTCCTCGAATATCTTTACCAGTTAATGGTTGTGGATTTTCTACTCGAGGTCTCGACTCATCTAATCGGCCACGGTAAGCTAGATGTAAGTCCGCACCAAAAATATAGAAATCTGGCGTACATGCTGCATCATAAGCTTTGGCAACTTCTTGCGTTTCATCAAATAAATATGGAAAATCAAGTTGCCATTCAGTCATGAACTCCTTCATTTTATCTGGGCCGTCTTGCGGATAAGCTTCTATATCGTTTGAACTTATGGCTATAAAACTTACTCCTTTAGCTTCATAATCGTTCAATAGTTTTACTATTTCGGGCATCACGTGCACTACATAGGGGCAATGGTTACAAATAAACATAATCAGCGTAGCATTTTTACCTTTTAATTCATTCAGTTTTTTAGGTGAATTTGTAAAGGTGTCTATGAGTTCAAATTCTGGTGCCACCGTGCCCAGGTTTATCATATTAGACGGAGTAAGTGCCATATTGTCTTAAATTAGTATCTCCAAATATATCAATTTGTGTTCTATTTTGGGTACTTTTGTGAAATTAATTAAAGGAAAATATGTTTGAAACGAGGTTTTTCGAAATTATTGCTTCGATTGTAACAATAGTGCTAGTTTTGGGTTTAAGAGCATTTTTACGTGAAATAATCCGGAAACATACACACACCAAAGGCTTGGAAATTGGCCAAAGAAAATATGCCAATAAGTTTTTTAATTTTATCTCTGTAGTTATTCTCTTTGTGGTTTTAGGCATTATTTGGGAAGTTTCGTTTAAGGGTCTTTCGTTTTATTTTGCTTCTATTTTTACCATTGTTGGTGTGGCCTTATTTGCCAATTGGTCTATATTGAGCAATATTACCACATCTATTATCTTGTTTTTTAATTATTCTTTCAAGATTGGCTCCGAAATACAAATCATGGACAAAGACGATTCTGTTCAAGGGACAATTATAGATATTACATTTTTCTCTATTCAGATATTAACAAAAGAAGGCGACATTATCTCGTATCCGAATAATATAGCCATCCAAAAGCCGATAAAATTATTTAAGAAAATTGAATTTGAGGACTAAGTTCTTTTTAATTAAAAACTCTTCCGATTTCTTTTATCAAATGTCCAAAGACCATCAATGACACTTCCAGAAAAATTTATAGAAAATATGCAAACAAGGCTTGGGGAAGCTTTGCCAGATTTTCAGAAAGCATTAGATACTGTACCACCCGTTAGTATAAGATTTAACCCTGCTAAAAGCACCCAAAAAACGGTCCTAGAAATTGAGGAAACTATTCCATGGTCAGAAAACGGTCGATATCTTAAATCTCGCCCAGTTTTTACCTTAGACCCCGCCTTCCATGCAGGTGCATATTATGTGCAAGAGGCCTCTTCTATGTTTTTGGAGCATGTTTTTAAACAAGTTGTACACCGTAAAGGACCCATTAAAGTATTAGATCTTTGTGCCGCTCCAGGTGGCAAAACCACGCTTTTGGCTTCACTTTTAGGTAAAGATGATTTTCTAGTGGCAAATGAAGTTGTAAAGAATCGGCTAGGGATTTTGAAAGAAAATCTGAGCAAATGGGGCTTTAATAATTTGATTATTTCAAACCAAGACCCTGAGACTTTTTCGGATTTAGAAGGTTTTTTTGATGTGGTTTTGGTAGATGCCCCTTGCTCTGGTGAGGGGATGTTTCGAAAAGATCTCAATGCACGCAACGAATGGTCTGAGGCACATGTCCAAATGTGTTCGGCTCGTCAACGGAGGATTTTGAGTGCTGCAGCAATGTTGGTAGCACCAAATGGTGTTTTGATTTACTCTACCTGTACTTTTAACGAACATGAAAATCATGATAACGTAAAGTGGCTCAATAGAACGCTTGATTTTGAAACTTTGAAAATTGAAACGCCTGACGAGTGGAATATTGAGGAAAAGGAAAATGGTTTTCAGTTTTTTCCACACCGAAACAAAGGAGAAGGTTTTTTCATAGCTACCATGAAAAATTTGAGTCGTGAGGCTCGGTTTGTAAAAGGAAAACCTGATTTTAATAGATTAAAAAGAGAACAAAGAGCATTGCTGGAAGCCTGGATTAAGCCTGAAGTATTTTCTGAACTTGAGTTTTACTACAAAAATGATGGGAATATTATTGCTATGCGTACTGCCCTTTTAGGACAATATGGCTCAGTTTTACGAGCTTTAAGCAAGCGTTCTTCCGGATTTGAAATAGGAATTTTCAAAGGTAAAGACTTTGTGCCTTCACATGCTTTTGCTTTGTCTGATATGGTTTCTGGTAGTATCAAAAGATTAGAACTAGAAGAAAAAGAAGCTTTGAAGTTTTTGAAAAAAGAAAATTTCGATTTTGAGGAAGGAGAAAACGGCTGGCTTTTAGTAACTTATGGCAACCTGGGCTTAGGTTGGATAAAAAAAATAGGAGATAGAATGAATAACTATTTGCCAACAGAGTGGAGGATAAGGATGGAGGTGGAGTAATGGAAAATGAGATTCGAATGGTTAGATGTGAGTGATGAATTTGTTTCAAAATTTTAGATAATCGTATTAATAAAAAATCTTTTGTTGGAACCTTCTTCTAAAACGCGGACTCTCAATAACCAATAACCAATAACCAATAACCAATAACCAATAACCAATAACCAATAACTAATAAACATTTTATCCAATTAACACCTTATAAATTAGGATAAAACCCTTAATTTTGGATTTTCAAACAAACCAAACCCAATGTCTCAAAAGTTCGCGTTTACTATTTGTTCTATCAATTATCTGGCTCAAGCTCGTGTTTTGGCAGAATCATTAAAAAAGACCAATCCAGATTATGAATTTGTAATTGGCTTATGTGATAAAATAGACGGAAGTGGGGTGGATGTTTCAAAATTGTCTAATTTTAACCTCTTGGAAGTGCATAAAATAGGCATTGATGGTTTTGAAGAAATGTGTGACAGATATGATATAACAGAGCTAAATACTGCAATTAAGCCTTTTTATATAGATTATTTCTTCAAGTCTCGACCAGATATTGATTCAGTTATTTATTTTGACCCAGATATCGAGATTTTTGATAAATTGAAAGGTTTGGAGGAAGGCTTAGCCAACAATAATGTCATCCTTACACCTCATTTTTATACACCGATTTTTGACAAAAAGACCCGAACCGAACAGCAAATGTTCGTAAACGGTATCTATAATTTAGGTTTTCTGGCAGTCAGTCGCTCGGAGGAGACCGACAAATTTATGCATTGGTGGATGACCAAACTCAAAACTGAGTGCTACATGGATATCCAGAACGGAATGTTTGTAGATCAGTTGTATTGTAACATGGTGCCTTTGTATTTTGAAGGCGTTAAAATTGATAAATATCCTGGATATAATATTTCGTATTGGAACTTACATGAAAGGAACTTTACATTCGAAAACGGCAAATATTTTGTAAACGGCCAACCATTGGTTTTTTATCACTTTAGTGGAATAAATGTAAAAGATCCTCAAAATATTTCTCGTTGGCAAGATAGATTTGACCTTAACAATAGGCCAGATTTGGTGGAGATATTTAAAAGTTATAGAGCCCAACTAGCAAAAAACGAAAACGATTATTTCAGAACTATACGTTGTTTTTATCTGAAACCGGTGCCAGTTCCTCCTAAAAAAAGCTTTTTGAAAAAAGTATTGACTTCTAGCACTTTTAGGATTTATAATTTCTTCGATAAACTACCGATTTAAAGCATGGATATTCTATTAGTAACAGTGGTTTTTCCGTACCCAATCAATGATGGGGGGCGAAGTGGCACTTTTAAAATGATAGAATTTCTCCGAAAAAAACATAAAATTACTCTCGTTTGTCCATCGTGTACTGCTGAGAATCATCAAAAACTTGGTAAACTTTGGCCTAATGTAAAACTCTTGACTTTTAATAGCCCAGATATTGCCAGTGGCTTTAATATTAAGGGATTTATAAAAAGTCTCGCAGGAAAAAAGAAACCAACAAAGTTGGAGCAGTTTAAGCAAAATATGGTGCTGAATACTACGGATTTGGTAAAGTTTTATTTTGCAAATCTTATAGAATTGTTTCAAGCTGAATTGGCTTCAAAAACCTACGATTTGGTTCAGATTGACTTCATTGAGTTGGCTCCTTTGGTGCATTTTATGCCTAAAAACTTGCCGAAAATATTTGTCCATCATGAGCTTAGATATGTCCGAATGGCCCAAGAGTATGCGACCTTAGGTTATGAGGATTCTTCAGAAGAATGGAAAATTCAAAATACCAAAGTCTTAGAAATCGGTCTTTTGTCAAAATTTGATAAAGTGATTTGTCTTTCAAAAATTGATAAAGATACACTAGTTTCAGAAGGACTTGAAGAAGCTAAAGTTGAAGTTTCTCCATTACCTGTTGATATTAAAGAACATCCTATCAATCAGCCTTTTGAATTTAAAAATAGATTGGTGTTTTTAGGGCCTGACGTACATTTTCCTAACCTAGATGGAATGGATTGGTTTTTAAATAATTGTTGGATTAGCTTGCTAAAAAAACACCCAAACCTTCAATTGAGCATTACAGGTAAATGGTCAGAAGCAGCGAAAAAGATGTTTGTTCAATTTTCAAATTTGCATTTTGAAGGATTCGTGCCTGACCTTGCTGGATTGATGAAAGGCTCCATTATGATAATTCCCTTGAGGATTGGAAGTGGAATGCGTATGAAAATATTGGAAGGGGCTGCATGGCATGTACCGATGGTGAGTACATCAATAGGTGCCGAAGGATTACCAATGCTCAATCAAGAAAATTGCATTTTGGCTGATAGTTCAGTAGATTTTACAGAAGGTATTTTAAATCTTATAAAAGACGAAGCTCTTCAAAATAAATTGGTTAATGCCGCAAAAGAAATCATAAAGTCAGGCTACTCAATAGAAGAATGTGGGCAGATTAGAGAGCGGATTTATAATGAGATTTCAAGCAAATGATGATTTTATTCTTTTGCTAAAATGTCTTTCCATTTTTGAGATTCTGCATATTCTTTAATAATTTCATTTCTCTCAATTAGGAATTTTCTCAAGTAATTTTTCAAAAATAAAGAATCAGCTATCCTTCCTAATATTCCCAAAGGAGAGATATATTCAAAAATGTCGATCATTATAATAATATTGGCGGTCTCTGAGAATAGATGTTGATGTTTAAAACTTTTGAATATGCCTTTTTCCATTTCATCTATGAAAAATTGAGGTTTTTGCATTGAAGTAATTTTGGAGGTTAGCGTTTGATAAATTCCAAAATGTTTTGCTCTCCAGGTAACACTTTCATTTAAGTTTATTAAGCCTCCTTTTATTCCGGCAACTGCTTCTTCTTTAGTATTTTGTGTAGAAATTTTATGCAAATCTATACTTCTTGATAAATCGAAAACTATATCTATTTTTGAATTTATTTTTGTTGTTAATTCAATTGTGGGCATTTTTTTTAATTTTATTTCCCAAATACATCCTTTACCGCTTCCAAAAACTTCCTTCCGAACTTCTGACAAGGTTCTAAATGATTTCCTTCCGCCCATTCGTTCCAAGCATTAATAAATACAATTTGTTCGTCTTCAGGAAAATCCTTTACATCATTTTTTGCATCAATCAAGGAATCTTTAAAGTCCTCAACGTTTTGATTTCGAAGAACGATGGCATTGGATTTTTTACGTGCGGTATTGTCAAATCCAACCAATACACACGGAAAACCCTTGTATTTTATTTTATGAAGTTTTACGCGGTCTTTGTATTGTTTGTAATCATAAATCTTCAAACTAGTGCTCCAAATTCCTTGTAAAAGATTGCGAATAAACTTTTTAGGCGTAGGCCCGTCTATCCAAAATTCCGAAAGGACATTGTGCCTCGCTTGGAAATGAATGGCCATATCAAAGCCCAAATCATACGGATTTCTATCTGCATCATGTGAGTTAGATGCCACAAAATAAGGTTTTTCCACTCCATGAGCTTTGCATACTTCCTCAAAAATCGAGAATGTTTGTTGAGGATTGGGTAAGTCGTAAGGTTTGTAAATCAAAAACAAAGGTCTATTTCCGACTTTGATGTATCGCGGATCTTTGAAAGATTCAACCAACCATTCTGCATGAGCTCTATCATCTTCAGGGCTATATATTTGTGCAGCAAGAATATTGGCTTCTGCTTCAATGCCTTCCCATCTTCTCGACCAACTTTCGTTTGCCCAAAAATAACAAAACGGAAAGTCAGGTTTTTTATCCTTTAAAATAGCATCTATGGGTTCATGCATTAGCCTTTTTCCGTGAAACCAATAGTGATAATAGCAAAAACCATCAATATTGTATTCCTTCGCCAAATCAACCTGAGCTTGTCTAGTTTCAGGCAATCTAAGATCGTAAAAACCAAGGTCAGTGGGTAACTGCGGCTGATAGTGGTTCTTGAAAAGTTTTTGAGCAGAAGTTACATTGGTCCACTCCGTAAATCCCTTTCCCCACCATTCGTCGTTTTCAGGAAACGGGTGGAATTGAGGTAAATTTATTGCTAATACTTTAGGCATTTTTTCTTTTAAGCAAGTTCGTAATAAATGGAGGCAGAATTTGCCCCATCACCCAGTTGAAGTTTTTGGTCACTTTTACACCGTCATAGTTGTCGCGGTTAAAGTGCGTGCCTTTCGGAACTTCCTCGCCTGGTCTTGCTAAAAATAAAGTTGATTTTTTTCCTTTTATTATTTCATGTTCTGGTCTACCTACTGTGAAATAAAAAAGGCCTATTGACTTTCTTGTCATGTTTTCAGGACAATTTAGAACATCCGGAACACCATGATAGTTGTAGTCTGTTACGTCAAAAACGGCAAGTCTATTAAATATCGGTGCTATTTTTTGAACACAAGTCGTCATATCCGTATCCCAAAGTTCCAAATGGCCATTGTATTCGTCTAACCAGTTTTCGTTAAGGTAAATTATGGCATTTACACGTCTTGATAGATGGGGTAATTTGCCATGTTCATTAAAATCCGCATGAATTCCGAGTTTTCCGCCACGCTTTAGTTGATGCAAACCGCCGCCTAGGAAGTATGGGTCAGGCATAAGGTTTTTGATGCCTGTCAGTGTTTCTAAAAAGTATAAAAATGGGGCAGAATTAAACTGATAAAGCAACTGAGATGTGAAATCAGAAACTTTTTCTTCGCCTTGGGCTTCTAGTTTACCTTCAAAATAATTTTCATATTCTCTCCATATTTTTTTGTCAGGTGAAGGGAAGTCTTCCAAAACCTTTTTTAAAGGTTCAGGGTCCATGAAATTGTCTATGGCAATATGCGGAAAAGGCTTCGCATTTTTATATTCACTGGCTTTGGATAGGGCTAATTTTTCTAGGTCTGAAGTATTAAAATACAGTTTCATAAATTAAATAAAAATTATTTTTCCTTTTAAATATGGATTCTCGAAGCTTAAGGATTCTTGATTTATTTAGACAAGATTTATTGTGATAAATAAATTTGTGTAAAGATAAAGTATTTGTACAAAATACTGAAATGCTTTGCTTTTAATTTGAGTTTTGGGAGCTAAAAGACTTTTATGGTAATTCAGAATTTGAGTTAGCTGAATATTGTAGAATTTTGAAATATTAGTTGATTCTGTTAAATGTTCATTTTGAAAATCTCTAAATTGCAGAAAAATTTAGGCTTTGACATACATTTTTGACGCTATTCGGCTGCCAATTGGTAAAGCAAATGGAATTTATAAAAATATAATTCCAGAAGAGCTAATGGCTTTTGTCTTAAAAAATCTCCTTATTAGGAATAAATTATATTCCGAAAATATAGATGAAGTGATTTTGGCCAATGCTTTTGGAACTGGCGGTAATATGGCTCGATTTGCAGCACTTTCGGCTGGTTTTTCAATAGAGAATTCCGTTTTTACAATAGATTCACAGTGCTCAGGTGGTCTTAAATCCCTGGAAATTGCCAATGCGTATTTAACATCTGGAATGAAGAATTTGATAATTGCTGGAGGAATGGAAAGCAAGTCTTTTGCTCCCACAAAAGCCTACCAAAGTCAAGATCCAAGGTTTCAACTAGAAAATCCTTTTTTTTCTACCGCACAATTTAGCCCAAATCAAGAAAGTGAATTTCCATTAATAAAAGCTGCGGAAAATGTGGCCAATAAATATCAAATTTCAAAAGCCGAAATGTTAGAATGGGCAACAGCTTCGCATAAAAAAGCTTCCTCTGATTTTTCAAAAAATGCAGTTGAATCATTTGTTGTAAAAATAAATGAAAAGCATGAAGATCAATCTATTAAAGGAAATACAGATTTGGATAAATTGGCGACTGAAAATATGATTGACCGCACAGTTTCTGCTCATTATAATGATGGTGCTGCAGCTGTTTTAATTGGAAATGAAAATGAATTACTAAAGCCAATTGCTAAAATTTTGGCTGTAGAATCTGTTGGATGTTCACCTGTGTATGCCCAAGAAGGTGTAATAAATGCTACTGACAAGCTTCTAAAAGTTGCTAATTTAAAAATTCAAGAGATAGACTTGTTCGAGATAAATGAATCTTTTGCTCTAATTCCCCTTATTTTTGCAAAAGTTTTTGGCGTTGCAAAGGAAAAAATAAATGTTTTGGGTGGGAATTTGGCCCATGGGCATCCATTTGGGGCTTCTGGTACCATAAATCTGATACATCTTTTGGCTAGTTTAAAACTTAAAAACAAAAAAGTAGGTTTAGTAGCCATACCAGCTGCTGGAGGACAGGCTACCGCAATGTTGGTCGAAAAATTATAAAATGTTATTAGAAAAATTTAAACATTTTGAATTAAATAAAATCGCTCTGAAAGGAAGCGGATTTAGTTTTTCTTATGCTCAAGTTTTAGAAATAATAAAATCAAGAGCGGGCTTTTTCCAAAAAAGAAATGAAACTTTTTTGCTGTGTCATACCCTTGAAATAGAGAATTTGTTGAATTTTCTGGCCATTATGGCTGCAGGTAAAAAGGCGGTAATGGGAGGAAAGAGCTTGGATTTTAATCAAAAAGACAGCTTTTCAAAGCAACATAATCTAAAAATCATCGACTTTGTTCCTGTATCTGAACAAAGAACTGAGGATTTCGAAAAACCTAAACCTTCGGATTTGTTTTTGGGAGTTTTGAGTTCGGGTACAAGTGGTCAATCCAAACTCATTTGGAAAGATTATCAAGCATGGTTTTCTGCTTTTCCACATCAATCTACGATATTTGGACTGAATCAGGAAGACAATGTTTTCGTTTTGGATGCATTGGCATATTCTGCGAATTTAAATACCATATTGCATGCTCTATGGTTAGGCTTAAGTGTGTTTTTAGGTAAAATTTCGGAGGCTTCAAAGTGGCAAGAGGAGATGGTGAAAAACGACATAAGTTCAGTTTTTTTGGTGCCATCGCATATTCGGCTTTTAATGGCTAATCATTCTGCCGAAATACCTAGATTAAAATCATTGGTTTCTGCGGGAGAAAAGTTAGATGCTAAACTTGCTCAGTCTATTTTAATTAAATTTGAAGGTGTTTTGCTCACTGAATATTACGGAGCGGCCGAGTTGGGTCATATTTCGTATATCCAAAATCAAGATATAATTAATCATCCAACTTCAGTTGGTAAAGCCTTTCCAGAAGTTGAAATCAAACTAAAAGAAAACAAAATTTGGGTAGAAAGTCCTTATGTTTCGCCTAATTATAGAGCCAATGCTACAGTTTCTGACTTTGGTGAAATAGATACAGATGGTTTCTTATATGTTTTGGGACGAGAAGGTCGAATGTTTAATAGACGAGGACTCAATATTTTTGCTGAGGAAATCGAAAATTCTGCTCTTTTACATCCATTTGTTTTAGAAGCAGTTGCTATTTCTAGCCCAAATCGCGAGCATTCAATCGATTTAATTGTAGTCAAGAAAGAGCCAATTTCTAAATCTGAACTTCGAGATTTTCTCATCAAGAAATTACCACAAAACAAACTTCCCAATAGAATTTTATTCAAAGAGTCTTTGCCAAGAAATCCATCTGGCAAAATAGACATAAAAGCACTTTCAAAAAGACCTGTCGAAGAAGAGATTTTTGCATAAAACTGCTTTTTTTAAAATTCTTAGATCATAAGAAACTGATTTTAAGATATTTTCATATTTTTCCTTTACAATGGAAGGAATCTTTTTCTTGTTTTTTATTTAAAATTCCAAAAATGAAATTTCTTTTTACTATACTTTTTTGTCTCGTTTTTTCTTTTTCTCAAGCTCAGGATTCTACTCAAATCGATTTGTCAGAACTTACTGTTACGGCTAATATTAACAAAACAGAACTCAAAAATGTTGGCAGAAATATCACGATAATAGACCAAAAAACTATCAAAGAATCTCCAGTAAAGACTTTAGATGGTATTTTGCAATATGCTCTCAATGTGGATGTTAGATCAAGGTCTTCTTTTGGTGTTCAGGCAGATATAAGTATTCGGGGCGGAAATTTTGACCAGACCTTGATATTGGTAGATGGCGTAAAAGTTAATGATCCGCAAACTGGTCACCATAGTTTGAATATTCCTGTGCCGTTTAGTATGATTGAAAAGATTGAAATATTGCAAGGTGGTGCCTCAAGGGTTTTTGGGCCGAGTGCTTTTGCTGGTGTTGTTAACATTATCACCAAAAAAGTCTCAAAAAACACATTGTCTCTTCAAGCTGTTGGTGGTCAGTACAATATGCAAAATTTGGGAATTAATGCTGGTGGTGTTTTTAATCAAAATTCTATTGGTTTAGCATTTGATTACCTAAAAAATGATGGTTACGCACCTAATACTTCCGTAAATAAAAAGACTTTCTCTGGTTCAATTGGACATATTTATAATAAAGGTTCTTTGGATTTTTCTGTTGGTAATTTAAGCAATCATTTCGGTGCTTCTAACTTTTACCATCCCAAATTTTATAATCAATATGAGGAGGTGGAAGCTTGGTTAAATAATTTGACGTGGAAACATAAGTTTTCTAAAAATCTAACAGGTGTTTTCATGGCCAATTATCGTCAGCATCATGATTTGTACGATTTTGATAATTATAGAAATACTGAAAAGCTTTCATCCGTAAATTTTCATAAAACAGATGTGATAGATATTGAATGGAAATTTAAATATTTCTCAAAGTTTGGTCAAAGTGCCTTTGGAGCTGAATACCGCAAAGAGTCGGTTTTATCAAACCGATTAGGAGATAATTTGGGAGAAAATATTGCCATTGAAGGTCATGAGGGTGTTTTTTACACAAAAGCAAAAAGTCGCGACAATACTAGTTTTTTTTTAGAACAGCTCAAAAATATTGGAAAACTGAGTTTGGCAATTGGAACGCTTGCTAATTACAACTCGAGTTTTGGTTTGTCTTTTTATCCAGGTATGGATATTAATTATTTGTATTCAAAAAACATTTCGGTTTATGGATCATTAAATCGGTCTCTCCGCTATCCAACTTTTACTGAGCTGTATCTCAATACTGCTACAGTCAAAGCTGATCCGAATTTAAAACCTGAGAAAGCTTTGAATTTAGAATTAGGCTTAAAATATTTAAAAGAAAGATATTCAGCTACTTATGCTGTGTTTTATAGAAAAACTTCCGATGCTATTGATAAAGTTAAAAGGCCTGAAATGCCTGTGCCAACTATAGAAAATATTAACAATATCAATATGTTTGGTTTAGAATTAAGTCAAAACTATGCTTTCTCCAAAGATGCAAAATTTATTGAGAAAATCAGTTTTAATTATGCATTCTTGAAAGCTGACAGAAAAGAGGAAGGGTTTCAATCTTTTTATACCCTAAATTATTTGAAACATAAGCTTTCGTTTGGCGTTTTTTTAGAACCTATAAAAAACACTCAGTTAAGTATTTGGTATACCTTAAAAAGTAGAGCTGGAAACTATCAATGGGATAACAATTCTCCTCTTTTAGCCTATCCTGAGGTGCATTTGGTGGATTTAAGGCTTAATAAAAACTTTAAAAAAATACGGGCATTTGGCGATGTCACCAATTTGCTCAATAAACAATATTTTGAATATGGATTTGTTGCTTTGCCAGGCAGATGGATATCTGTAGGAATAAATGCTGATTTTTAATTAGTTTTCAAGATTTTGATGGTAATTTTGCACCGTGAACAATACTTATTAGAATGATTCAGATCACAAGAAGAGAGACTTTTAATGCTGCCCACAGGCTTTATAATCCTAAATGGACCAAAGAGAAGAATTTTGAAGTGTTTGGCCCTTGTTCCAGAATTCATGGCCACAATTGGGAGCTTTTTGTAACTGTAGAAGGTGAAGTGCAGGAAGATACAGGGTTTGTAATAGACCTTAAATTGCTTCGAGATATTATGCGTGAGCATATTGTCAATAAAGTTGACCATACTTATCTCAATGAGGATGTTGATTTTTTGAGTGGTCAATTGCCAAGTACTGAGAACTTTGCAATAGCTATTTGGAAGATTTTATATCCAATTCTTATGGATAATTATGGTGTTGTTTTAGCAAAAATTAAACTTACAGAGACAGATAACCACTTTGTGGAATATTATGGAAAATAGCCTTTTTCTATGAAATATTTTATAATTGCAGGCGAAAAATCAGGCGACATGCATGCTGCCAATCTTTGTGAAGAGATTTTCAGAAATGATGATTCGGCTGAAATTATAGGTTGGGGTGGAGAAAGTATGGAAGCTCAAGGCGTAAAAGTGCTAAAAAATTATAGAGAATTGGCTTTTATGGGTTTTTTGGAAGTAATCAAAAACCTTTTTACGATTCTTGGTTTCTTAAAATTAGCAAAAAAACAAATTTTGGATTTTCAGCCTGATATATTGATTTTGGTTGATTATGCTGGCTTTAATCTAAAAATAGCCAAATGGGCAAAGAAAGAGAATTTCAAAATTGCCTACTATATTGCCCCAAAAGCATGGGCTTGGCAAGAGTCTAGAGCCAAATTATTGCAGAAATATGTAGATTTGGTTTTGGTTATTTTTCCTTTTGAAAAACCTTTTTTTGAAAATTATGGCATAAAAACTGTTTTTGTAGGAAATCCGCTTTTTGACCAAATCAGATATTTTGAAAAAGAGCAAGATTTTAAAGAGAGAAATGGTCTCAATCAAAAGCCAATCATTGCATTGTTGCCAGGAAGTAGAAAGCAAGAAATAGAAAAAATGCTAAGTCAAATGTCAGAATTAGCTAAAAATATGCCTGAATTTCAGTGGCTTGTAGCTGGAGTTTCTGATTTTGATGCTGAGTTTTATTATAGTTTTGGAAATGAATTTAAACTGATTTTCAACAAAACTTACGACATTTTATCAATTGCTACCGCAGCAGTAGTTACGTCTGGAACTGCCACTCTTGAAACGGCCCTTTTTAAAGTTCCTCAAGTAGTGGTTTATCGTACGAGTAATTTTAGCTATCAGATAGCCAAAAGATTGGTGAAAATTAAGTATATTTCATTGGTCAATTTGGTGGGGGAAAAAGCTGTAGTGAAAGAATTGATTCAAGATGAGTACTCGATTGAAAATACAAAAGCAGAACTAGAAAAGTTGATTTTTGATAATAAATACAGAGAAAATCAGTTAATGGAATACGATAGAATTATAAAAAAATTAGGCACTGCGGGAGCTTCTAAAAATGCCGCGATAGAAATTTTAAAAATAAAATAATTATTTAGAATGAAGAGTTTAGGCTTATTGTTTTTGGGTGTCTTGTTGGTGTTTTCTTGCAAAAAAGATCCTGTGGTAACAGTTGAAAAATCAACTTTAGAGTATCTTACAGGCACATCTTCAAAAAAATGGATAGTAACTGAAGGAATAGTTTCTTTTGAAGGTACTCAATTGAACCTTGTAGCCAACCAACCACCTTGTATTACAGACAATGTCTTGGTGCTTAATACTAACAAAACTTATGAATTAAATGAGGGAGCATCTAAATGCGACCCTTCTAAAGATCCTGATGTAATAATTAAAGCCAATTGGAGTTTGGTTGAAGAACCAAAAACGATAACTATTGACAAGTTTATTTTCTTGGGTTATGTTTTAGAAAATTCAAAGTTTCTAATTACTAGTATAGATGACAACAAGTTTGTAGGAGAAACAGAAGTTACATTACAAGGAAAAACCTACAAAGCCAACATTACTTTTTCGAAAGTAAACTAATTATTTATATTTGTTCTAAACAATCCGAACATATTTGTCGATTTTTGTGTTAGAATTGAATACCGAAAATCATTTTTAGATGAGCAAAGACATGGATTTGTTGGAGGAATTAACCACCTCCGACTATAAATATGGGTTTTATACAGACATTGAAGCAGACGAAGCTCCTCCAGGCTTAAGTGAGGACATCGTAAGATTTATTTCTGCAAAAAAGAAAGAACCGCAATGGATGCTTGATTTGAGATTAGCGGCATACCAGGAATGGTTAAAAATGATAGAACCTACTTGGGCCAATGTGCATTATATAAAACCTGATTTTCAGGCGATTAAATACTATTCTGCCCCAAAGCAAAAAGTTACTATCAATAGCTTGGATGAAGTTGACCCTGAATTGAGAAAGACTTTCGAGAGATTGGGGATTTCTCTAAAAGAACAAGAAAGACTAACTGGTGTGGCTGTTGATGCGGTTATAGACTCTGTGTCTGTTGCGACTACTTTTAGGGCTAAATTGGGCGAAATGGGTATCATTTTCTGTTCAATTTCAGAAGCCATTCATGATCATCCTGATTTGATTAAGAAGTATTTGGGTTCAGTTGTTCCTGTTAAAGATAATTTTTATTCTGCATTAAACGCAGCCGTTTTTTCTGACGGTTCGTTTTGTTATATCCCAAAAGGCGTTCGTTGTCCAATGGAGCTTTCCACTTACTTCCGTATAAACGCTGCAGGAACAGGTCAGTTTGAGCGTACGCTTATTGTGGCTGACGAAGGTTCTTATGTTAGTTATTTGGAAGGTTGCACCGCACCGAGTAGAGACGAAAATCAATTGCACGCTGCTGTAGTTGAGATTTTCTGTCATGAAAATGCCGAAGTTAAGTATTCAACTGTACAAAACTGGTATCCAGGCGATAAAGAAGGTAAAGGTGGTGTTTATAATTTTGTTACAAAAAGAGGAATCTGTTTTGGAGATAATTCAAAAATATCTTGGACACAAGTAGAAACAGGCTCTGCAGTTACTTGGAAATACCCTTCAGTTATTCTAAAAGGGGATAATTCGATAGGTGAGTTTTATTCAGTAGCCGTAACGAACAACTACCAACAAGCTGATACAGGTACCAAAATGATACATTTGGGTAAAAACACCAAAAGTAGAATTGTGTCTAAAGGTATTTCGGCTGGAAGAAGTCAAAACTCTTACAGAGGCCTTGTAGAAATATCGAAACGAGCTAC
Organism: Lacihabitans sp. LS3-19; assembly: GCF_024343575.1. GTDB lineage: Bacteria > Bacteroidota > Bacteroidia > Cytophagales > Spirosomataceae > Leadbetterella. The sequence goes on from NZ_RJUA01000121.1 coordinate 34,515, forward strand.
AAATGCTAGAAATCACTCCCAGTGCGACTCTATGCTTCTGGGCGATAGATGCGGAGCTCATACTTTCCCATATATTGAGTGTAATAACTCTACTGCTACAGTAGAGCACGAAGCCACGACCTCAAAAATCGGAGAAGATCAGTTGTTTTATTGTAATCAACGCGGTATCGACTCAGAAACTGCTGTTGCTTTGATTATCAATGGTTATGCTAAAGAAGTTTTAAATCAACTACCAATGGAGTTTGCCGTGGAGGCACAAAAGCTTTTGGCGATTTCGCTCGAGGGTTCTGTTGGTTGATATTATTAATATATTTATTCAAGAAAGCTGCCTTTTGGCAGCTTTTTTGTTTTACAGCAAATATGAAAAAGCTATTGAGTGTTTTGTTTTGGTGGTTTTTATTTGGTTCAGCTTTTGCACAAGAGCAAGCCAAAATAAAAATCGCCATTATGGGCACCTTTCATTTTGGCGAATCATCTGATTATATAAGTTTGTCTCATCCGGATTTGCTAACTAGAAAAGGGCAAAGAGAAATTGATCATTTGGTGAAAAAATTAGCCAAGTTTTATCCAAATAAGATTTTTGTGGAAAATACGCCTGATACACAAAGTTTTTGGGACAATGTGTATGCTGATTTTAAAAATGGCAAAGAACCGCAAAGCTCTGAAATATTAAATAATGAGGTTTTTCAAATCGGAATTAAACTGGCAAATGAGATAAATGACCCTTTTGGGGTAATTTGTGTCAACTACCTTCAGCCTGAGCAAAGTGGAGGTTTGAAAACTTCGAAAAGCCCACTAGATACTTTATATACTTTGTATTCTAGTATGTTGCAGCGGCAAAAGCCAGACCTTGGGCAGTTTTTTGTTCAAAATCCATTGGTCAAGCAATCACTTGATAATTTTGTAAAAGACAATAAAGAATGGTCAAAGCATTCGCTTGAAAAGCACATCTTGGAATTGAATAGTGTTGAGTCTTTAAATACGCTTCATTATCTAAATATTACCTCTTGGATGGACCAAAATCCGAATGGGGTAGGAGCTGAGCTTACTTCAAAGGAATATTTTAGAAATGCTAAAATCCTACAAAATATTCTACATAAAATAAATCCTTATGATAAGCATATTTTGATAATAATCGGTGCAGCACATGTAAAGCCACTTCAAGATATGATTTCAGCACACCCATTATTAGAAATTGTAAAAATAGAAGACTTGTTGAAAAAATAGACAAAAAGTTTTTTATTTAAGACAAATGTCGTATATTTGGTTTGAAAATATAAAATATATGAGTGTTTCAATATTAGAGGATGTATTTGTGGCTTATGGTGAGCCGGTTATTCCTAGTTCGGTTTTTGATATTATCAATACCGTAAGAGAAGGTTTAAAATATACAATATTCCAAAAAATAGCCAAAAAGATGCCCTTCACAATGGTAGAATGGTCACAATATCTTCATATTTCTGATCGTACGATGTTGCGTTATAAAAACGACAATGCAGCTTTTGATGCTTTACAATCTGATAAGATTTTTCAGCTATCCTTACTTTATGATAAAGGCGTTGAAGTTTTTGGAGAGGGTGCTTTCTTTAATATTTGGTTAGATACCAATAATATAGCCTTAGGCGGTGCGAAGCCTAAAGAATTGTTAGATAATTCATTCGGCATTAATCTTCTAAATGATGAGCTGCTTAGGATAGAGCACGGTGTTTTAGCATGATAGTATTCAGATTAAGCAAGTCGCGGTTTTCCAAAGATTTAAGTGGAAGAGGAGCTGAATTGGCTGGAGGTAGGTGGAATAGTAAAGGTCTACCAATGCTTTATACCTCCTCATCAAGAGCATTATGTACTGCTGAGATTGCAGTCCATAGTCCATTGGGTATTGTACCGATGGATTATGAAATTATAGAAATTGAAATTCCTGATAGTTCTATTCAAATTATTCAAGTAAATCAACTGCCAGGCAATTGGAAACAGTTCCCCCATCAGAATTTTACCAAAAAACTGGGTGATGAATTTCTGAAAAATAATGAATTTCTTGTATTAAAAGTGCCATCCGCAGTAGTTTCGGGAGATTTTAACTATTTAATAAATCCATTTCATACTATTTTTTCGGAAATAAAAATTATTAAAATCGAACCTTTTGAGTTTGACAGAAGGCTTTTTGTTCGATAAAGTTTAGCTTTTACAAATCTAAATTGTTGACATTTTTTACTTCATTGCTCAATGAACATAGCTTCCTGCATTAAAATCTATTGTGCTTCCTGTAGCGTGATCCATCAAACCAGATGCTATTAATGTAACCGTAGAGGCAATGTGCTCAGGTAGTGTGAGTTCGTTTAATGATAATTCTTTTAAAATACTTTCTTCGCCATGCGTGGCTATAAAACTTTCTGCCATTGCTGTTTTAGTAAAGCCTGGGGCAATAATAAAAGACTTAATATTGTATTTTCCGAAAGATCTGGCAACGGTTCTGCCCAATGAAACCAAACCGCCTTTAGAGGCTGCATAAGCTAAATAATCTTCGGTTTCGCCTCGGAATGCCGCTCTGGAAGCAATATAAACCATAGTACCACTATTATTGCTTTTGAAATGTTGCAAACCAAGATGTGTCAAAATACCAACTGAATGAAGATTGATGTTCATGGTTTTATGCCAAATTTTCATCCAATTCTCATTGCTATCTTCTACTATGTGTTCCTTAAATATCCCGGCATTGTGTACTATCATGTCAATTTTACCCATTTGATTTACTACCTCCTCAAAAAATCGCAAAACTTCTGTTTCTTGACTTAAGTCGGCTTGAAATATTTTTGAATTATTACCTTCTTTTAAAAGGTTAAGGGCACCTTTTTCTCCATGATTATAATGTATCGCAACTTCGGCACCTGCCTTTATTAAGCTTTCGGCAAGTGCATAGCCGATACCACTTGAAGCTCCTGTTACAATTATTTTTTTATCTCTTAAATCAATTTGCATACTTTTGTGAAATTCTAATTAAAACCAATAGATGGCTGCGAAAAATACTTTTCGAAAAACTCCTCCAAAAATACGTAAAAAGCCTTCGCTTTTAATAAAAATCAAAAGCCTTGTTTATAAAGTTATCTATTATTTTTTAATAATATCGGTAGGAAGCGTTATCCTTTTTAAGTTTATACCTATACCCTTCACCCTAACTATGGTGGATCAAAAATTTTCTTCATTGTTTAGTGGGGATGATTCCGAAATCCATTATTCTTGGCGTTCTTATGATAATATTTCAAAAGAAATGCCATTGGCGGTAGTTGCTGCAGAAGATCAGCTTTTTCCAGACCATTTTGGGTTTGATTTTAAATCTATGCAAAATGCTTACAAGAATAACCTAAAAGGCAAAAAAGTAAGAGGTGCAAGCACAATCAGCCAGCAGGTAGCTAAAAACGTGTTTCTATGGCAAGGGAGGTCATATATTAGAAAAGGTTTGGAGGTTTACTTTACTACCTTGATTGAGATTATTTGGGGTAAGAGGAGAATATTGGAAGTTTATATTAATGTGGCTGAAATGGGTAAGAACACCTTTGGTGTAGAGGCAGCTTCTCAAAGATATTTTGGTGTATCTGCTAAAAATATAAATAGAAACCAAGCGGCAAAGCTAGCCGCTGTATTGCCAAGTCCCAGAAAATGGTCAGTCACAAAACCTGGACCGTATGTGTCGCGAAGAGTGCCAAAAATAATGGGTCAAATGAGAGCTTTGGGTGGAGTTTCATATATCAAAGACCTAAGGAAGTTTTAAAGGTCTTCAGAAATCACCAATTCTGCTAAGTTTTTCGGAGCTACAGAGCAGTATGCAGCCTTTAGCAATCCTTCTATTATTTCTTGCGAAAGGTCTAAATAGTGAAGGTGTGTCCAACCCATTTTACCCCATTTGTTGGGTACGGAAAATATGGAATCAGGATTTATTTTCGAAAAAATACCTTGTTCTTCAGGGGAGAATTTAAGCGTCGCTCGGTTTTCTTTTTCGTTTATGGTAGCAAAAATTTTCTTTTTAATTCTGAACGAAGATTTATCAAAATGTGGAGCTTCCTCTGCCTGCGGAAGAGCCATGGCTAGCTTACGAAAATCTGATATACTTGTCATTGTTAAAAAAAATTGAGTGTATCAATTTTGCTTTGATACACTCTTTATAATATTATTCTTCAGTACTTTGACCTATTTCTGCCATGACCTCACTTAAAGGTTTCAAGTTAGAAGGAATCGGTTTTTCCTCTGGTTCAGCCTCTTCATAAGGTATTACGTCCAATATTTTGGTAACATTAATGTCAGATATTATATAATCTTGAACCGAACCTAGTTTTTCAATCATCAAACCATACACTTCCTTAATGTCTTGTGCATTTAATAAAAATACAAACGGCACTTTTTTCTCTTTTTGAGATTTTTCATCAAAAACTATGTACTGAGCTCTAGCTTTCCACCAAAGTTCGGCATTGTTTTCAATAAAAAACACTTCGTTAAATTTCATTTTTGTTAATCCAACCAACTGAAAATCTTGCAATTCGGCCGCACAATACGCATAAGCTCTCGCCTCTGCATCGGTATAGGAAACTGCATCAAATAAATATGCCTGATTGATGGTCTTGTTGCCACCTTTTTCGTCTTGTTGTATAAATCGTATTTTTGCTTGGTACCACGTAGCCATTCTGTATATCTATTTTCTAAATGTAAAAATTATTTTCTCTTTTAAAATCTTCTCCAAATCAACAATTATCAAAATTGCCAATTGATCATTAAAACCTTCCAAGCAACCACCAAACCAATAAACTAATCAATCAATAACTAATCAACTATTCAACCAATCAACCAATAAACTAATAACAAATCCCTAAACCCTAACCAACTCTGCTGCTCCAAATACCCCAGCACTATCCCCAAGTTTTGGTTTTAAGAAAACCGTTTCTACTTTTCTGTCGTTGAAAATATAGTTTTCTATTTGTTTTACGCCTTCGGTGTACAATAAATCAATATTGCTTACACCGCCTCCCAACACTATAACATCTGGGTCTAAGACATTGATGATAGAACTGATGGCTCTTGCAAAAGAGGTCATTAAATGGTCAATAGTCGCCGTAGCATGTGGGTCGGAATGATCCAAATGGCGTTGATATATTTCTTTCAGTCTAAGTTTTTGGCCTGAAAGGCCTTCGTAATACCGCTCTAAGGCTGGCCCGGCAAATACTTTTTCGTTGCAGCCACTTTTACCACAATAACATGCTTCTCCGTCAACGTCTAATACAATATGTCCCCATTCGCCACCTATGCCATGTTTTCCGCCTATCACTTTGCCATTTACCACTACGCCACCGCCTACGCCTGTTCCCATTATTACACCAAATACAACCTCGGCATTGAGGTCTTTGGCTGCTCCCATGGTTGCTTCTGCTAAGGCAAAGCAGTTGGCATCGTTTGCCATTTCTATTTTTATTTTCAAAAGATCTTCGAGGTCTTTTTTCATAGGTTGGCCATTCATGCAAACTGTATTACAGTTTTTCATGGTTTGCAAACCTGGATCTAAAGTGCCAGGTGTGCTAAAGCCAATCGCTAAAGGTTGGAGGGAAGTTTCGGTTTTAACCGAATCAATCAGAAGGCCTATTTGTGATAAAATATGTTTATAGCCTTTATCTGCTTCTGTATCAATACGTTTTCGTATAAGTATTTCGTCGTTTTCGGCATTGATTACTATGCATTCAATTTTGGTACCTCCCAAATCCACACCCCATATATATTCCATAATTGTTCTGTCGTAAAATTTCAGCTAAATAAAGGTTTTTTGGGCAGAATAGAAAGGAAAACTTTGGTGAAAATGCCAATTGTTTGAAGAATTATGGACCATTAAATAGTTTTTAAAATATTTTTCAAAAAATATTTGGAAATAAAAAAAATAGATTCCACATTTGTAGTGTACTATTAAACTAATACACTATGATTTCCATTCAAAATCTTTCTTTTAAGTACAATAGAAAAAGAACTTTATTCGAAAACCTGAATCTGGAATTAGAATCGGGGAGTATATATGGGCTGCTGGGTAAAAATGGTGCAGGAAAATCAACCTTACTTTATAATATAACCGGCCTTGTGTTTCCACAAAAGGGTGAGATAAACGTTTTGGGTTTTAAGCCTCGGAATCGTAAACCTAGTTTTTTGTCTAATGTTTATTTTTTGCCTGAAGAGTTTGCCCTTCCTTCTATTTCTATCTCGCAGTTTCTGAAACTAAACGCTCCTTTTTATCCAAATTTTAATTCAACAAAGTTTTATGAATTTCTAAATGAACTGGATGTGGAGGCTTCTTCAAAATTGAATGATATTTCGTTTGGACAACAAAAGAAAGTCATGATAGCCTTTGGCTTGGCATGCAATACAAAACTTTTGATTATGGATGAACCTACCAATGGCTTGGATATACCTTCAAAGAGCAAGTTTAGGAAATTGGTGGCTGCGAATATCAGTGATGAAAAATTGTTTATCATTTCTACACATCAAGTTCGGGATTTGGAAAGCCTTATAGATCAGGTTATTATAATGAATGAGAGCAATATGGTACTGAAAGCATCGATGGAAAAAATAGGGCAAAAGCTCAGTTTTAAAACTTTAGATGACCCACAGGAAGAAGTTCTGTATTCAGAAGAATCCATACTTGGAAAGGTTGGTGTGGTTCTAAATACTGAGGAGCAAGAGAGCAAAATAAACATGGAGCACCTTTTCGGTGCGGTTATGAATAAAGGAGGTTTGGTTAAAGAAATTTTTAGTAAATAATTATAAATCAATTTATTATGAATGATATTTTTAGTTTTCGGAGGTTTTGGTATTTGTTAAGAAAAGAATTTGTTGAAAAGAGAGTATTTCTTTTGGGGATAGTTGGTGTAACATTGATTATTTTTTTATTGGCCTATGTTTCTGCGGATGTCGATAATGAAATAATGCAATATCAACATATATGTCTATTTTTAGGAATTATTTTGGGACCCGCTATTTTGGTGAGTTATATGCTCGGAGGATTTTCTGGAAAGAGTAAATCTATTCAATATTTAACCCTCCCAAGTTCATTCTTTGAGAGGTGGTTTTTAATTTTCTTTATTACTTTCTTTTTGTACGTCCCTTTTGTTTTACTTTCCCTTAATTTTTTTGATTTTTATTTTGTTTCAGATTTGCGAGAACTTGCATTGAGAAAACAATTTTCTGCAGAGGTTATTGATAGTAAGTTTAAATTTATTGACTCAATTATTAATCTTAAAAATGGGGTTTTCAAAGGTTATCTTCTTGTTTTAATCATACTGACAGGGCTTTTTACTTTGGGTGGTTTATTTTTCAAAAAACTATCTTTCTATAAAACTGCTTTACTGATTTTTCTTGTTTTTGTATTTATTATTTACTTCCGGAATATTACTACAGCCTATATTTTAGGTGAAAAAATCAACTCCAATATTAATAATTTTGGAAATGTAACGGTTGTTTTGAAAAATGCAGAGAGAGTTTATGTATCGTCTTCAGAAAATATTTCATTCCTAATTAATAATTTCGTTAGGATTGTTTTGCCGCTCTCACTTTGGTTAATTGCTATGTTAAGATTTAAAGAAAAAGAAATTTAATTCCTATGGATTTTAAAGATAAACAAGCAATTTATTTGCAGATAGCAGGATATGTTTTCGAGCAAATTCTACTTGGAGAAATACCTATTGGCGGAAAAATGCCATCCATAAGAGACTTGGCTGTGCAAATTGAAGTGAACCCAAACACTGTTCAACGGACCTACGATTTTTTACAACAAAAAGAGATTATTTCTACTAAAAGGGGGATTGGTTATTTTGTAAATGAGGATGCTCGAGAAAAAGTTATTGCATTCAAAAAAGAGCAATTTATTTCGGATGAATTGCCCATTGTATTTAGAAGTTTACATCTTCTGGATATTGATTTTGACGACTTGAAACAAAAATATTTAACATATATAGAAAACAATTTTTAAAAAATGAAACTAAGCACAAAACTTCTACTCGGCCTATTGTTATCTTTTATGATATTGGTAGTTATCAATGCCTTTTCCGTCAAAAGTAATTTAACGAAAATGGATAAAAATGAACAGTTTCTGAATTATGAAAAGTTATCAGATTTGCCTTTTAAATATTTAAAAGTTAATGCACCTGAAGGAGCCACAGGCAGAGTGAATATTTTAGAAAGCAATAAGTCTCAATTGTATGTTTCGCATAGTTGGGCAGACAAAGTGATTTATAAAATCAATAATGATACACTTTTCGTTGAGTTTCTAAAAGATCCTGAAGGGAAACCATACACTTATGACCAATTTGAGAAATTGGTGATTGTTACTTGTCCTGATTTGAACAGTTTAGAAACTAATAATGTATCTATATCTATTGATAGTCTTAGGCAAGATAAATTAAGCCTGATAGGGAAAGGATATGGTTCTTTTGAATTTAGGAAAATGAATATTAATGATTTTGATATTGATTTAGAAAGTCATGCATCTTGTAACTTTTATGTTAATCAATTTCAAAAAATAAGATCTTTAAAGGCAAGTTTAATAGATACAACTTCTTTAAATATTAGGGCAATAAATGCTGAAAGAATTGAAATAGAAAACGGCCCAATGACAGGATTGGAAGTAAATGGTGCTACTTTGAAGCTTTTAACAAAACAAATCAAATATTAATCTTTAAAAAACAAACCAATTTCTTTTCCAGTCTCAAATAGTAGGTCAGCTGCAATTGCTTTCGCATATTCAAGCGACATTTTAGGCTTTTTAATTTGGTAAACTTTGATAACATTGGGTTTGTTTTCAATATTGGTTTCGACTGAACCCCCAATCAATATCACCTTTTTGTTTTTGGCAGTTTCAAGGAGACGAGCAATGAGTTTGCCGTTCCAGGTTTGTTCGTCTATCCGGCCTTCGCCTGTTATGATTATGTCTGCTTTTTGGATTTTTTCTTGAAGGTCGCATATTTCAAAAACCAAGTCTGCGGCAGAAATCACTTTTGCATTAAGAAAAGCCACAGCTCCACCACCCAATCCACCTGCTGCACCAGCTCCTGGAATAGTTTGCACATCAATGTTTTGGGTTTTTGAAACTATCTCACTTAGATTTTTAAGACCCGAGTCGAGCATACGAATTTGGTCCTCAGATGCACCTTTTTGTTTTGCATAAATATACGCCGCACCATTTTCGCCATAAAACGGGTTGGTAACATCGGTAGCTACTATAAACTCGGTTTGTGATAAATCGATAGCTCCGCTATATGAATAACTCGCTATTTCAATTAATGATTCACCTATAGGATTTAAAGTATTTCCATCTTTATCATAGAAAAAATAGCCCAAGGCCGCCGCCAATCCAATACCGCCATCGTTTGTGGCTGAGCCTCCTATAAACAATATGATTTTCTTTGCTTTTTGTTTTAAAGCATCTAAAACCAATTCACCTGTACCGAAAGTACTTGTTTTGTCAGGATTTCTTTCTTCTGGTTTTAAGCATTCTAATCCAGAGATTTTGGCCATTTCTATAAAAGCCGTTTTGGTTTTTTCATCCCAAAGATATTCTGTTGGGAGCTTTCTAAACAAAGGGTCAGAAGCCATTATTTTAACTTCTTTTTGTGTGGATTTTATGGCTTCCAGTGTGCCTTCACCTCCATCTGCCAGTGGTAGGATTTCAATTTGAGCTTGAGAAAAAGTTTGAGAAATGCCCTCAGCAATGCTTTCGGCTACTTTTCTAGCCGAAAGAGAGTCTTTAAAAGAATCTGGGGCAATGAGAATTTGCATTATAAACTCATTAAGTCTTTAAATTTTATAGCTTGGCGTCTCGAAATTTCAATTTTCTCTAATTGGGTGCTTTTTTCCCCACCTTTCAGTGTTACCAAAAGTCCACCTGAGAACCAAGGTTCTATTTTTTCGACCCATTGTAAATTGATGATGTGCTTGCGGTTGGCTCTGAAAAAGCTTTTTGGATCAAGTTTTTCTTCCAAACTATTCAATGATTTCAAAATCATCGGTTTTTGGTCTTCAAAATGTAAACGAACGTAGTTACCCATGGATTCGAACAAACGCACTTTTCCGAGTTTTACAAACCAACATTTTTCGCCATCTTTTACAAAAACTTGGTCGTTTTCTGTCAAATACTGTACGTTGGGGTCCGTATTTAGTTTTTGGGTGCGTTTTATTTCAGCCTCAACTTTGGTGATAGCTTCTGCCAATCGACTGCTGTCAATAGGTTTCATCAAATAGTCCAAAGCATTGTATTCGAATGCTTTAAGGGCGTATTCGTCATAAGCAGTGGTGAAAATGACCTCTGGTACACGGTCTTCTATTATTTCCAAAAGCTCGAAGCCATTTTTACCAGGCATCTGAATATCAAGGAATAATAAATCGGGTTGATGCTCATCTATAAGCTCAATCGCCTCGTCGGCATTTGCCGCTTCTGCCACCACATTTATTTTTGGAAACTCCTCTAAAAGTCTTTTTAGCTCGTTTCTCGCTAATCTTTCGTCGTCAATTATGATTGTTTTCATACGCTTAAAGGTATATTTATGACAGCACAAACTATTTGGCTGTCTTCTTGTGAAATTTGAAAATCGGCCTTTGAGCCATATAATAATTTAAGTCTTTTTTCTGTGTTTACCAATCCAAAGCCGCCGTCTTCTTGGTTGTTTTCTGTCTTTTTTAATACGCCAGTATTTCTAATTTTTATAACCAAGTTATTGTCTATTTTACTGGTATTTACTTCTACAAATCCCCAGCGTGTGGCTTTTTGTACCCCATGTTTTATGGCATTTTCTACCAAAGTTTGGAGCATCATAGGTGGCACCTGAATATTTAGCGTATCTTGGTCTACGTCCCACATAATTTGTAGACGCTCTTCATATCGTACTTTTTCGAGTTCTAGATAATCTTCTATTGTTTTCAATTCTTCTTTTAGAGAAATGGTAGTTTTTCGGTCAGCAACCAAAGAACTTCTCAGAATATTTGAAAGTTGCGTTATCCCTTTTTGGGCTTTTGAAGGATCTTCCAATATTAATGCTCTTATACTATTGAGGGCATTAAACATAAAGTGTGGGTTGATTTGTGCCCTCAAAATTTTAGCTTCAGAAGCTTCTATGGAGGTTTGTAGCTTGATTCTTTCTATGGCATCTATTCGGCGTTCGTTGGTGTAAGAATAGAAAATATACACCAAAACCCAAATTAATACGGGTTTGCTTAGATTGATTACATAGGCAATATCTCTTAATATCCAGTTGGCTTTGCTAGTATCTATTATTGTTTCGTCAAGGGTGATATTAATAGCTGTTAGTAAAAATGTGATAACAAAGATACCTACGGCACTTTGCCAGATTAGTTGCGGTATGGAAAGTTTTATCCAACTATATTTTTTAAAGATTACCCTAAAGAAATGAGTTAAGCTTATACTGACTAAAATGTTTATTATTAAGTTAAAAAATAAGCTCTCAAGCTCAGCATAGTTGAAATTCCAAAACAAGAAATAATTAATAAAGTCAGATAGAAAAAAAAATGTCCATCCACCTATCTGAAAAAGCCAATATGATTGTTTGAAATTCATCAATTAATAATTTCGCCAAAACTACAAATTAAGAAAAACTAAATTACATCTTCTTGATTGTCGGAGATATAAATAGTCGAAAGGCAAATATATTGGATGTTTTTTGAAATCAAAGAGACTCAAGCAACTCTAAATGGCTTACATCGTTTTGAGAAAGAATCTCAAATTCGTTTTTTGTATAGCAATATTCCAATTTATACAAACAGGTATTTTGATGTGGGAAACTATCCATTTCTGTTAATGGAAGATTTGTGATTTGAGAAAGTAAAATTCGCATAGCTCTGCCGTGCATGGCTATCAGAATTAATTTTTCATCAGCATTGTCAAGAATTCTTTTTATGGCAACCTTTTGTCTTTCAGCTACTTCTACAGGACTTTCTCCTCCGATGGCTTGTAGGTTGGTTTCGCCCTCTCTCCATTTTTGAAGCAGACCTGCATAATAGGCATTGTCTTCTGAATTTGGTATTAGCCCCTCTTTTTCTCCCCAACTTATCTCGTTCAGTTCAGGGATTATTTCGTGCGGAAGGCCCATTTTTATAAACTTTTCAACTGTTTGATGGGTTCTTATCAGTGCCGAAGTGTAAATTTTTTGGAAAGGCACATCTTTGTAATGATTATAAAATGCCTCAGCTTGCCTTCTTCCGGTTTCATTTAAATCAGCATCGATTCCACTTCCTTGCACTATTCCTCTTTTATTGTATTCGGTTTCTCCGTGTCTGATTAAATAAATTTCCTTTTTTGACATTGATAAGATTCTTATAATTGATAATTTTGACAAAATTAAGAAATAAGATGTTTAATAAAAGTTTTGATTTGGAATACATTCAGAAATTGTCCGCTAATACAATTAATGAGACTTTGGGTATAGAAATGTTAGAAATAGGTTCGGATTTTATTGTAGGCAAAATGCCTGTGGACGCTCGCACTCACCAACCTTTTGGGATTTTGCACGGAGGAGCATCAGTAGTATTGGCTGAAACCTTGGGTAGTCTGGCTTCTTTTTTATGTTTGCCCAATCAGAAAGAACAAAAAGCAGTAGGTTTGGAAATAAATGCCAACCACATCAGAGCGGTAAAATCAGGTTGGGTTTATGGAAAAGCAACGCCCATTCATATTGGTTCCAAAACGCATATTTGGGATATAAAAATCAAAAACGAAGAAGGAAAGATGGTTTGTATAAGTAGATTAACCACGATGATTATTTAGTAAAATGTATCCTTTGGCTCAATTTTTGCAGTGTTTTTCGATGAAATTTATCTAATATGCCAAAAGTTTTATTTTCGTTTTTTTTATTTTTAAGCCTTAGTTCCTTGGGTCAAATTATTTTGCCTGATTCGGCAAATATGCCCATAGATACTAGCTTAAAAGCCAAAGAAGTTTTTTTCGATACCTTAAGTTATTCAGAAGAATACCGTCGTGACGTCTGGAGATTTACTTATGGCGTAAGGGGAGGCGTAAGCAGAGGCAAATACATCATAAGTGAAAATACGATTGACAGAGTTGGCTCCAATGGCTTGCCAATAATTGGACAAGATGGCAAAATTGTCAAGAATAAATTTGTAAATAATGCTACTTTTAATACCGGTTACAGTGCTGGTGTATTTGGAAGGTTTATCCGAGGAGCATTCTATATTCAACCTGAGTTAATTTATTCTGCCAAAGCCGGGAAATTTGATATTTTAAAAACAGATGGTAGTCTATATAAAAGAGTAAACGGTAAATTTTCTTCGATAGATGTTCCCTTGTTGGTAGGTATAAGGTCAAATAAAGCGAGAGTATTTTTTGGGCCGACTTTTAACTTTGCTTATAAGTTGAATTCCGAAATGAAAGATGCACTAGGCGAATTTGTTGATAATCAAAAACTTAATCATAAGTTCTTTAATCGCCCGATCATGAACTTCAACGTTGGTTTAGGTTTCGAATTTAAAGCATTTTTTATAGATGTCAGGTATGAGAAAGGTATCAAATCTTATACTCTACAAACGCTCGGACCGAGCAATTCTCCAAAAGTATTTGATATGAAAGCAGATGCTTTTCATATAGGTATTGGTTTTATCCATAAATAATTTCATTTCTTTGGTAATTCTATTCTATTTTTGGAAAAAATCTAAGAATAGATGAAAGCATTGGTATTAGGTGGTGGTTCTTTGAAAGGAGCTTGGCAAGTAGGAGCTATACAGGCAGTATTAGAAACAGGTTTTAAGCCTGATATGATTTACGGTATTTCTGCTGGTGCACTTAATGCCGCCTTTATGGTAAATGAGGCTGGGCATCAATTTAAAAAAACAAATACTGTTGATTGGGATTTAGTAAATAAGAAACTACTTAAATTTTGGTTAGAAAACATTACCAAACCTTCTGATATAGGAATCCTAAAGTCAAAATGGTCACTAGGTATAGATACACTTTTGAGTAGGTTTGATGGTCTATTGGATACCAATCCTCTTCACGAAAAACTCAAAAAATACATTGATTTGACCACTTTACGCAGAAGTCCAGTTGCGATAAAAGTAGGTTGTGTAAATATACATTCTGGCGAAATGCATTATGCTGATCCGCTTGAGCAGCATTTTCTAGATTATCTTAGAGCGAGTAGTTCATTGCCTATCATTATGCCAGGGATTCAGATAGGCAAAGACAATAAAGAAGTATATTTGGATGGTGGATTGAGAGAGGTAGTTCCTTTGAAAAAAGCCATTGAAGATGGAGCAACAGAGATTTATGCCATAGCTACGCATCCTAAAAAACGTGCCATGGAACCCATAAACTATAGAAATCTAATGACTTTAATTGAGCGAATCAAGGATATTTCGGTCAATCAATTTGAAAACAATGATTTGGAATGGGCAGAAAATTATAATAAAAACTTGATGTCAGTAGCTGGATTTAGCATCAATAAAAAGGTAAATCTTACGGTAATCAGACCAGACGAAACTGTTGAAATAAAACTGACAGATTTTGATATAGATGTTATTAAAAAAATAATCAAAGAAGGCTACGAAAAAGCTTATATGGTTTTGAATGCTAAAAAAGCGTAACTCTTTTTGATTGTATCACCCAAACTATTCCTAAAATGCCAATTAAACCAAATGCGATTTGTAATGAATAGGCTTTGGAAATGAAACCAATCAAAACTGGACCAAAAAGAAATCCTCCCATAGCAAAGGTATTCATTATGGCTAAACCCGAACCCTTGGCCATATTGGGAACTCTGGATGCACTTGCGTAAAGAATTGGAGCACAGCAAGATACTCCAGCTCCAACTATTGAAAATCCTAGGATTGAGCTAAATGTGTATGGAAGGAAAATAGCAATGGAAATACCAATTACACTCAAAATTCCCCCAAAAAATAGTATTTTGTTGGCTCCATATATCGGGATTATTTTATCTCCGAGTAGTCTGCCCGCAGCCATAAATAATGAATACCCCGTTAACCCCCAGCCTTGATAAAAGCGACTGGTTTCAACGACTTCTCGCATATATACCGCTGTCCAATCGGCCATGGAACCTTCGGTAATATTTACACACAAGCCAATAATTATCATCAATAAAAAGCTTCCCGTAGGCATTTTGAATTTAGCCTTTGGGCTTTCTGCCAAATTTGTTTCGTCGGGTAATTGCAAAACGGTTTTTCTAGCGAAAAGCAAACCAAAAACCAAAATACCGACTACAGCTGCCATGTATAATCCCGGAATAACACCTAAACCGCTAAAAATACTAGAAACCAATGAACCAACCATTAGTCCTAAACTGAACATGCCATGGCAAGTGCTCATAATTTTGATTTTTTGGAGGTGCTCTATTGCTCCTACGCAAGTGTTCATAGACACATTGGTAATAGAAATAGCGGCTCCTGTCAGAAATAAAAACAGGGCTAAAAAGAAAAGATTTGGGGCATTTAAGATTAAAAGATATCCGAAAAGTAAAAAGCTCCATCCCAATAATGTGCTTTTTTGCATTCCGTTTTTTCTAATTAATAAAGCTGCTATTGGGTTCATTGTCAAAGCTCCAAAAGGAAGTGACAAAAGTAATAGACCTAGTTGAGCATCATCAAGGTCGAATTTGTGTTTTACAAAAGGTATAAAAGTAGCCCAAGTACCAAATAATAAGCCCAATGTAATAAAGGCCAATCCTACCGCGAAACTCTGTTTATTGCCAAAAAAATCTTTGCTAATATGCGAAAACATATTTTTTTATTAATTGAGCCGCAATTTAGGGATATTAAAGAGGAATAGTTTCGAGCCAAAAAAGAATTTCCCGAAATGGATTCAGCTAAATAGAAAATACCATATTATATTTTGGAAAAGCACAATTAACGATTTTTCTCGTATTTTTTGGGAGCATATAAAAACCCAAATGCTTCTGCACCTTCTTTGGTATGGATTTTATGGTGCACATAGTGGGCGTGCATTATACGTTTCATGTATTTATTACGAGCAGTATATTTGATTTTGACTCTTCTGTGTACTATCAAATCATGGAAAATAAAATAAAAAACGCCATACATTGTGATTCCTAATCCGATAGGAAACAAATACCAAAAGTCAGGGTTCAAGTCTCCATAAATGATTAAGGAAGCTGCAATCGGTGCAAAAACCAAAGCGTAATAGTCGTTTTTTTCGAAAAAACCTTTGTGCATATTGTGATGGTCTTGATGCCAAACCCAGCCAAATCCATGCATTATATATTTATGAGCAAACCAAGCTACACCTTCCATTAAACCAAATACTACGAGTACTATTCCTGTATTTATTATAAAATCCATTTGCTATTTAATGATTCTTGAAATTACCAGACTTATTGAATAAATCGATTTGATAACATAAAATTAAAACATTGATTTTATGAAATTGTTTAAAGGCTCAAATAAAAAATCTATTTTTGTTGAAAATTAACAAACGGAATGAAACTAAAATTATTAGGTTTATTGATGCTGTGTTTTTTAGCAACACAAGCCCAAAAACCAAAAGCAGAAAAACCCAAATTGGTTGTTGGAATAGTCGTTGACCAGATGCGTTATGACTATTTGTATCGATTTTATTCAAAATATACAGCAGGTGGATTGAAAAGACTAATGACAGAAGGCTACAATTGTCGTAACAATCAATATCATTATGCTTCTACAGTTACTGGGCCTGGACACGCACATATTTTTAATGGCTCTTCGCCTGCCATTAGTGGGATTGTTGGCAATGAATGGTACGATAAAACCATAGGCAAAACTACTTATGTTGTTTCTGATTCAACTGCTAATGTTGTTGGTTTAGGATCTGCTACGGCAGGCAAAATGTCACCTCGAAACATGAAAGTTAGTTCTATTACTGATCAGTTGAGAATTGCCAGCCAATTCCAATCGAAAGTTATTGGAGTAGCCATAAAAGATCGCGGTGCGATTTTGCCCGCTGGACATACTGGCCAAGCATATTGGTACGATGCCGGCTCAGCAAATTGGATTACAAGTGATTTTTATTTAAAACAATTACCAGCTTGGGTAAATAGTTTTAATGATAAAAAAATTGCCCAAGAGCTTGTTTCAAAGCCTTGGGAGACAATGATGCCTCTTGATAAATATACTGAAACTGAAGAAGATGATCAACCTTATGAAGCTACCATGTCAGGTGAGCCAAAAGCTGTTTTTCCGCACAAAGTAACATTGGGTGGCATTGCCACTTCTCCTTATGGCAATGACCTAACACTTAAATTCGGTCTGGCAGCTATTGATGGAGAGAATTTGGGAATGGGCCAACAAACTGATTTTTTAACCTTGAGCTTTTCGTCACCTGATTATGTTGGACACTCATTTGGTGCACAATCAAAAGAAATTGAGGATGTTTATCTCAAATTAGACAAAAATATAGCTGAGCTATTGTCACATCTTGATAAAAAGCTAGGGATTGGAAACTACACAGTTTTCCTTTCAGCTGACCATGGCGTGGCAGAGATACCAGCTTTTCTGAAAAAACACAATGTTCCTTCTGGATTATTTTTAGGCGGCGAATTGGAGAAAAAAGCAGAAGCTGCATTAGGTGCAAAATTTGGCGAGGGAAAGTACATATTAAGTGCTGATAATTATCAAATGTATTTAAACATGGATTTGTTAAATCAGAAAAGCATTTCGGTGGATCAGGTGACACAAACGCTTAAGACTGAATTTCTAAAAACAGAAGGAATATACAATGTTATAAATCTTTCAGAAGGAAAAGCGAATGATGTTCCGCAAGTGTTTAGAGATAAACTTACCAATATTTATAATCCAAAACGAAGTGGTGAAGTTATGGTTTTGGTAGAACCTGGTTGGTTTGCAGGATATGTTAAAGGTACTACGCATGGCACTATGTATCCTTATGATACACATGTTCCCTTGTTGTTTTACGGTTGGGGTATCAATAAAGGTGAGAATTTAAACATTACCCATATTTCGGATATCGCACCTACTATCGCTATGTTGTTGAAAATCCTTGAGCCAAATGGTTCTATTGGGTCTCCAATAACTTCGGCTTTGAAATAATTCTAGAATTAAAAACAAAAAAGGCTGCTCCATTTCTGAAGCAGCCTTTTTTATGAAAGAAAAATATTATTTGTCTTCTGGCAACAATATCATTTTGATGATATTATCTCCGCTTAAATATTTCTTTGCAGTTGCTTTGGTACTTTCAACAGACACTTTATCAAGCAATTTGTCTTCTGTCAATATCTCTGTGATTTTATCTCCGTTTTGATATTTCGAAGTTAAGGCATTAAGCCAATAATCGTTGTTTTTCAAATTGGTTTGGAAATCAAGCTTTTGCTTCGATACAAACTTCTCAATATCAACTGTCTCAGCTCCGTTTGCTTTGATTTTTTCTATTTCTTTCATAGTGATATCAACCAATTTGTCAACATTGGCAGGGGAACACCCATAACCGATTCTGAAAGTGTAACGAGGCATTGGCACTCGGCTTGTGCTTCCGTTTGCATAAGGTGAATACACGCCACTTTCTTCTTCTCTTAGTTTCTCTGTAAGCTTTATGCTCAAAATGTCGCCTAAGGCTTTGATTTGTAGCTCTTCAGCATCATTCGGAGCATAGGTTCCTGTAAAACTCAAAAGCACTCTTGCTTTATCTTCTGTGCCTTTTTTTACAATCTTGGTCACTTTTCCTGTAGGAGGGTTAATGTTCAAATCACGGAAAGTTTCTTTTTTATTTGTTCCCGGAATCCCACCTAAGTAGGTTAATAAAAGTGGCTTTATTTTTTCTATATCAAAATTTCCTACAAAAGTGAATTCAAAATCAGAGGCATTGTTGAATCTTTCTTTGAAAACCTCCATAGCTTTTTCAGGATTTACACCCTCCATTCTTGCCGAAGTCATCGGTTGGCCTCTAAATGCGTAATTGCTCATCACAGACTGTACTGAATCCCCAAAAACTTTTTCGGGCGTTGGTGATTTTTCCATGTTAATTAAAAAATCCCTCTGGTTTCCTATAGCACCAGCAGCTGCTTCAGGGTCTAAATTGTTGTTTGTAAATCTATTGTAAACCATCTGAAGTGCCGTTTCGAAATCTTTTACTGAAGATGACCCAATAATAGCTTCTGAATTACTACCTATCACGGCATTTACTTGTGCGACTTTGCCAGACATAAACTTGGTCAATTGGCTAGCTTTTAAATTTCCGTTTCCACTTACAGATGCCATATATGAGCCAAAAGAAGCATTCATGAAATCTTTGTCGTCGTACAACGAACTTCCACCCCAACTATTACCTCTGAACTTAATTTCGTCGTTTTTGAAATCAGTAGGTTTTAAGTTGACTTTCATGCCATTGTCAAACACTAGCTCTGTTACTCCTACCGCTTCTACTTTATTTTCCGAAACTATTTTTCCAGCTTTTGGCATTTTTGATACCAAAGAAGTTGCTACTGCTTCGTCAACATAAGCAGTTATGTTTGAACCTGTGTTATCTATCCACTCTTTCAATTGGGCTTCAGTCGGTAATTTGTCTTTGTCTTTTTCAGACCCTATTAATGCTAAAACTCTATTGTCTTTAGTTATTAGCTTCTTAACCAATGCATTAACTTCAGTTAGTTTTATTCCCTCTAAATATTCTTTTACAAATGCATTGTCAAAACTGATATCAGTCATAACCACATCATTAAGAAAACACTGAACCAATTCTTCAACAAAACTCTCGGAGTCTGTTTTGTCTTTTTCATTAAACTGTTTTTCTACTCTGCTTTTATAAGCCAATTTTGCCCTTTCAAGCTCTGTTTCTGTAAATCCAAATTTCGAAACTCTTTCGTTCTCATCTAAAACCGTTTTAAGAGCTTTTTCTACATCGGCACCTTTCGCTACTGCCATTACAGTCAATGCGTCCAGATTTCCCAAAAACGATGAATAATTACTCATACCGAACTGATAAGGCGGGTCAGCTTTTTGCATTAATTCTTGTAACCTTTGGCTTATCATCGAATTAAATAAGGACGCCATTATAGATTCTCTTCTGTTTTGAGCAGTTATTTCTTTCTTTTCTGGTTGTAAATAATACAATTGAACCATATTGTAAGGTTGCTCCTTATCTGTAATTACGATTGCTTCGGTCGTTCCTTTCAATGGAACTTCATACTTTATTCTTACTTTTTCATTTTTAGGGTTTTCTATTCCACCAAAATATTTCTTAATCATGGCTTCCATTTGAGCTGGGTCAAAGTCGCCCACTGCTACAACTGCCTGTAGGTTAGGTCTGTACCAATCATGATGGAAGTTTCTTACAGAAGAGTACGGAGCATTCTGAATGATAGAATCTAAGCCTATAGGTAATCTTTGAGCATATCTAGATCCATTAAATATCACAGGCAATAGTTTCTCTTGGATTCTAGATTGTGCACCTTTTCTAAGTCTTGATTCTTCTAGTACAACACCTCTCTCTTTGTCTATTTCTGTATCTTCTAGTGTAGCATGTGCTGCCCATTCAGATAGTACCATCATAAACTTATCCAGTTTTTCGAGGGTATCAGTTGGTACAGGAAGCATGTACACCGTTTCGTCAAAACTCGTGTAGGCATTTAAATCGGCACCAAATTGAATACCATTTTTTTCAAGGAAATTGACCATTTCATTTTTTGGGAAGTTTTTAGTTCCGTTAAAATCCATGTGTTCCATAAAGTGGGCTAAGCCTCTTTGGTTTTCGTCTTCAAGGATAGAGCCAGCTTTCAAAACCAATCTCAATTGTGCTCTGTTTTTAGGCTCTACGTTTTTTCGGATGTAATACGTGAGACCGTTAGATAGTTTTCCTACTTTCACAGCAGGATCCATAGGAAGTTTTTCTTTTAAGCTTATTTGCTGACTTGTAGCTAGTTGGCTTGCAAAAAGTAAAAGTGATAGGCTGTAGATCAGTCTTTTCATAAGGGATTTTGTTTTGTTTAAGATTAATAAAAAGATTTATATAAGAAAAAAAAGATAGTGAATACTTTCTTAAATATCCAAGTGCAAGATATAAAAAGGTTTAATAGTTTATGTTATTTTTCAAACTAAAACGTTAGTATTTAAATAAAATTTAATGCAGGTTTTAATTTTTATAAAAATTAACAAAATTTGATTAAATTTGTGTTTGAAAAAACTATTCTACAGTTTGAAATTTAAGATTCTTCCTGTTTAATTTAATTTAGCTTTTTGGATATATTGTCAAAATCCCCTACAGGATATTTTTATGAAAGAATACGGAAGTAATGTTCAGAAATTGGTCGAACAGATCATATCTATTCCTGATAAAGAAAAGAGAACCAAGCACGCTCATATTTTGGTTGAACTCATGAGGCAGATACATCCTCAAATGCGTGATGGAGCCGATTATAGCAAAAAACTATGGGACGATTTGTACATCATGGCCAATTTTGATCTTGATGTAGATAGTCCATATCCACCGCCGCCTAAAGAAATATTGGGTAAAAAACCAATGCAGATCCCTTACTCACAGACCAAACTAAAGCATAGACTTTACGGAAGAAATCTTGAGCTTTTGGTGCTTAAAGCAATGTTGGCAGAAACCATGGATGAGCGAAAAGCGTTTATTTCGTATTTGGTGAAATTGATGAAATCTTTTTTCCTAAATTGGAACAAGGATACTATTGAAACTAATGTTTGTCTGAATCAAATTTTGGATTTGTCAGGCGGAAAGCTAAAGGCAGAAATTGACGATCTTCGTGCAAACGGAATTTGGGAAGATGCAAGCCCGAAAGACGGTAGCAATGGAAACAATTGGCCAAGACAAAGTTTTCAAAACTATGCATCTAGGCCAGATCGTGGAGGAAACGATAGAAGAGATAGGAGTGGGAATAATAATCGAAATCCTAACCAAAGGCCAAACAATCCAAATAGTAACAACGGTAACAATAAAAACCGTTTTAATAATAACAATAATAGAAGAAGACCTATTTAATATATGGCCTCATTTAAGATAAAAGGTGGTAATAAATTGCAGGGAGAGTTAACCCCTCAAGGGGCTAAAAACGAAGCTTTGCAGATTTTATGTGCGGTTTTGTTGACAAAAGAACCTGTGATAATCCATAATATTCCGAACATCAGAGATGTAAATAAGCTGATGGAACTTCTGGAAGACATGGGTGTGAAACGAAGTAAAGTTGGTGAGGGAAGCTACAGGTTTGAGGCTGATCAGGTTCAGTTTGAGTATTTTGAATCTCAAGAATATAAAGAAAAAGCTGCTGAGTTAAGAGGTTCAGTAATGTTATTGGGACCAATGTTAGGTCGCTTTGGAAAAGGAAAGGCACCTAAACCAGGCGGAGATAAAATAGGAAGAAGGCCTTTAGATACGCATTTTATTGGTTTTCAGAAACTTGGAGCAGAGTTTAATTATGACCAAGACGATTTTTTCTATTCTATAGATGGCTCAAAAATGAAAGGCTCGTATATCTGGATGGAAGAAATTTCTGTGACAGGTACAGCCAATGTTTTGATGGCCGCAGTTTTGACAGAAGGAACAACTACAATATACAATGCGGCTTGTGAGCCATACCTTCAGCAATTGTGCAAAATGCTTAACAGCATGGGTGCAAAAATCTCAGGAGTTGGTTCTAATCTATTGACCATAAAAGGCGTAAAAGAATTGGGTGGTTGTGAGCATACCATGTTGCCTGACATGATTGAGATTGGTAGTTTTATTGGGCTTGCAGCAATGACAGGTTCTGAAATCACCATCAAAAACTGTCGAATTCCAGAATTGGGTATTATTCCAGATACATTTAAGAAATTAGGTATCCAAATGGAGTTTAGGAATGATGATATCTATATTCCTGCACAAACCAATTATCAAATAAATACTTTAATAGATGGTTCTATTTTAACTATCTATGATGCTCCATGGCCAGGATTTACGCCTGACTTGATTTCTATCATCCTAGTAACTGCCATTCAAGCCAAAGGAACTGTTTTGGTTCATCAGAAAATGTTTGAGTCAAGATTGTTCTTTACGGATAAACTGATAGACATGGGCGGGCAAATAATTCTTTGTGACCCACATAGAGCTACTGTAGTAGGTTTAAACAAAGAGAAAAACCTCAGAGGAATCAGGATGTCATCACCAGATATTAGAGCAGGAGTTGCATTACTAATAGCTGCACTTTCGGCAGACGGAACGAGCATTATTGACCACATAGAACAAATAGATAGAGGTTACCAAAATATCGATACCAGGCTAAATGCCATTGGGGCCGATATAGTTAGAATGTGATTTTTGGAATAGAAATATTAAAATAGCTGCCTTTTTGGCGGCTATTTTTGCTTATAAGGTTAATGGGAATGTAACATTACCACAATCCAACAAATAAACCGTACCTTTGCACCTTAATCGAAATACCGTTTTTGGTATTTCAAAATACGAATTTATGTCATTTGAAAATTTAGGACTCTCCAGTCCGATACTGAAAGCAGTAAAAGAAAAAGGTTATATCACTCCCTCACCAATACAAGAAAAAGCTATTCCACTTGTTTTAGATAGAAAAGATATTTTGGCTTCGGCCCAAACGGGTACAGGCAAAACAGCAGGTTTTACGTTACCAATTTTGCAGATTTTGTCTACAACACCCAATCAAGGCAGAAGAAAAATCAGGTCCTTAATTTTGACCCCAACGAGAGAATTGGCTGCTCAGATTTATGAAAATATTAAAGAATACAGCGTTTATTTAGATATTAAAGCTACGGTAGTTTTTGGTGGTGTAAATATAAATCCTCAGATTTCAACTTTGAAAAACGGAATTGATATCTTAGTTGCTACACCAGGTAGATTATTGGACTTACACGGACAAAGAGCCTTGTCGCTTGCCAATGTTGAGATTTTGGTTTTAGACGAAGCCGACCGAATGCTGGATATGGGTTTTGCAAAAGATATCAAAAGAGTGCTAGCATTGGTGCCAGAAAGACGCCAGAATCTATTGTTCTCGGCTACTTTTTCTTTGGAAATCAAGCAATTAGCAGCTGGTATTTTGCACAATCCTGAAATGGTGGAAGCATCCCCTGAGAATACTACAGTCGAAAAAATTGAACAGAGAGTAATTTTGGCTGATAAGAATCGCAAGCCTTCGATGCTTGTGAAAATGATAAAAGAAGACAATTGGGATCAAGTATTGGTTTTCACAAGAACCAAACATGGTGCTAATAAACTTACAGAGAAACTTCAAAAATCAGATATTACTTCTGCGGCCATTCATGGCAATAAGTCACAAGGAGCCCGGACAAAAGCTTTGGATGATTTTAAGAAAAATGAAATACAAGTTTTAGTAGCTACTGATATTGCTGCCCGAGGTTTAGATATTCCACTTTTGCCTCATGTTGTAAACTATGAACTACCAAATGTTCCTGAAGATTATGTACACCGCATTGGTCGTACGGGTAGGGCAGGAGCAAGTGGTGAAGCTGTTTCTTTTGTTTGCAGTGAAGAGTATGATTTCCTAAGAGGTATAGAAAAATTGTTAGGTCAGA
Source organism: Lacihabitans sp. LS3-19 (assembly GCF_024343575.1). Lineage (GTDB taxonomy): Bacteria > Bacteroidota > Bacteroidia > Cytophagales > Spirosomataceae > Leadbetterella. The sequence goes on from NZ_RJUA01000121.1 coordinate 59,070, forward strand.
AGTTTGAAAGAGAAACAATGTTGGGTTATGAACCTACTGAGGAGGAATCAATAGCTCCTTCAAAGGCCGAGCATAGACGCCCAAATAATAACTTCAGAAAGCCAAACCCTCAAAGTGGAGGTGGAAGGTCGCCGCATAGTGGTGGAGGGAGTTCAACCTCTGACAGCAAAAAGCCTAAGAGGTTTTTTGGTAAAAGGTAATAAAATTCTATTTTGAAGCATAAAAAAAATCAGCGACCCCACAGGAATCGCTGATTTTTAGTTTAAAACTTTCTCTTTTTACCCAATCCAAGCCTCAACTTCCTCTTTGCTTGGCATTTTCGCATCTATTTTTAGTTTTTTACGCATACCGCCTAAGTCATTGAAAACTTTATTGGCATTTGCTCCTTTTAATGCTTCTATAGTATGGAAACCCATTTTTTGTAAAGCAGGAATCCAAACAGCTGGTACGCCAACAGCAATATAATCTTCTTCTGAAGCTACCTCAACTCTTTTCTCAGGTCGCATTTGAGGGAAGAAAAGTACTTCTTGTATACTTGCATTATTTGTCAACATCATCGTTAATCTATCGATACCTATACCAATTCCTGCAGTAGGAGGCATGCCGTATTCTAAAGCCCTAATAAAGTCCTCGTCAAGCACCATAGCTTCTTCGTCACCTCTTTCGGCTAGTTTTAACTGCTCCTCAAAACGCTCCCTTTGGTCTAAAGGATCGTTAAGCTCAGAGTAAGCGTTGGCTATTTCCTTTCCATTTACAAACAACTCAAAACGCTCCACCAATCCTGGCTTGCTTCTGTGTTTTTTAGTCAATGGAGACATTTCCACTGGATAGTCGATGATGAAAGTTGGCTGAATCAAGTGAGCCTCTACTTTTTCTCCAAATATCTCATCTATCAATTTTGCCTTGCCCATGGTATCGTCTATTTCCATCCCCCATTCTTTGCATTTTAGACGAAGCTCTTCCTCAGTTGAAGCATCTACATTTACGCCAGTGTGTTTTTCAATGGCCTCAATGATAGACAATCGCTCAAATGGTCCTTGGAAATCAATTGTGTGGTCACCTAAAGGGAATTTAGTGTTTTCATGTACAGCCAATGCTACTTTTTCAAACAAAAGCTCAGTGAACTCCATCATCCAGTTGTAGTCTTTGTATGCCACGTAGAACTCCAAAGAAGTAAACTCCGGGTTGTGCGTACGGTCCATTCCTTCGTTTCTGAACATTTTGCCAAATTCATAAACGCCATCAAAACCACCAACAATTAATCTTTTAAGATACAATTCGTTGGCGATACGCATAAATAAAGGCATATCTAGCGTATTGTGATGTGTTTTAAAAGGTCTTGCCGATGCACCACCATGAATGGGTTGCAATATGGGCGTTTCTACTTCTAGCCAGCCTTTGTTGTCAAAAACCTGACGCATGGTGCTAACTATTTTCGCTCTTTTTATAAAAATATCACGGTTTTCAGGATTTACGATTAAGTCAACATATCGCTGACGAAATCTCTGCTCAGGATCAGTAAAACCATCGTGAATGTTACCTTCTTCATCTCTTTTAACTACTGGAAGTGGTTTCAAAGATTTTGAAAGCAATTTAAATGAGCGAACATGTATAGAAATTTCTCCAGTTTGCGTCTCGAAACAAAAACCGTTGATACCTACGATATCACCTATATCTAGTAATTTCTTAAATACTGTATTGTAAAGTGTTTTGTCTTCATCAGGACAAAGATCGTCTCTTCTTAAATAGATTTGGATTCTACCAGTCTCGTCTTGCAATTCTGCAAACGAAGCCGAACCCATGATTCTAAAGCCCATCAGCCTTCCAGCTACGCTAATGTCTTGAAAATCAAACTTATTGTGTTTCCAATGCTTTAAAATATCTCGAATAGTCGTATTGGTATTGAAGCTTTCTGCTGGATATGGGTCTATACCCATTTTCATCAGCTCCTCTCTTTTTTGCCTTCTTAGTATTTCTTGTTCGCTTAAAAGCATGTTTTTATTTCTTGTTTTCTTGAAAATCGTGCAAAATTAACATTTTTTGGGCATTTCTTTTTCATAAATTTGAGTTTATTGCCCTGTTCCATTTATTTTTAATCAAAAAAAATATTTTCCTAAGATATTATTCAAGAAATTGCTTTTTTTGTCGTTGGTTATAAAAAATTAAAACTATCTCCTTATAAAATGAAAATTAAAAATCTACTTTCTTTTCTCTTTTTTTTCTCCATTACTTCAACAGTTATTGCTCAGAATATCACAATAATAGGAAATGTAAAAGATGCTGAAACAAAAGAAGGATTACCATCTTGTAACATCTTTGTTAACAGTACCACTATTGGTGTTAATTCCGACTTGGAAGGTAATTTTAGATTTAATGGATTGAATTTCAGCGAGTTTGATTTAGTGTTTACTTATGTTGGTTATGTTTCTGTTACTAAAAAGATCGTTGCAAAAGAAGGAGAAACCATTACTGTAAATGTTGAGTTGAAACCTTCAGACAATATGTTAACTGAAGTTCAGGTTAAGTCAAAACGAGATAAAAAATGGGAAAAGCAATTAAAAAAGTTCAAGAATTATTTTCTAGGGTACAGTGAATTTGCCGATAAATGTGAGATAGAAAATGCCTGGGTAATAGATTTCGAAGAAACGGATGAAGGTTTTTCGGCTAAAGCTCAAGAGCCAATAAAAATTGTAAATACAGCACTAGGCTACCAAGTTTCATTTGAACTCATAGATTTTTTTGTAGGTAAAGACGTACATAGAATTGGAGGCAATGTGTATTTCACAGAATTGGTGCCTAACAACAAGGCTAAGCTCGAAGAATGGTACGCCAATAGAGCTTTATCCTATAAAAAATCTCCAGCTTTTTTGTTCAAATCTCTAATTGATAATAAATTAGAAGGGGATAGGCTTCAATTGTATATTCCGAAGCCCGGTTCGAACGCTATTAGAACGGATAATTTTGATATTGAGTTAGGAAAAAGTGTTATTAGTTTTGATACAAAAAACTTAGTCGGAAATGGTAAAAGTCCTGAGATTAAAAAGATCTATATTCCAAATGAACTGGAGGTTCATAATCAGGGTGTTAAGTCAGACCTAAGGACTTATCAAGGAGTTGATTATGGTATAAGTTGGATGCAAGTAAAAGGCAATAATGTATATGTAAATACTAACGGCATGCCTTTCAATGTAAAAGACATTGTAGTTTCTGGCGATATGGATTATTTGAAGGTTTCTGGGATATTACCTACGGATTATGACCCAAGCAGTTCGGCAAATGAAGCCTATTTTCTTAAATTTGAGAAACCACCTTTTGCCGAAAAAGTACACTTGCATACAGACAGGACGGCTTATTTTCAAGGAGATAAGATTTGGTACAAAGCCTATTTGAATTATACTTCATTTGCTGCCAAAGACTCTGCAAGTAAAGTTTTGTATGTGCAATTAATAAACCCAAATCAGGAAATTTTAGAAAACCAGAAGCTGGAAGTTTCAAATGGATTTGCTTATGGGAATATTGAACTACCTGCCGATTTACCCAAAGGGAATTATCAAATCAGAGGTTTTACCAATTATATGCGGAATTTTGATGGAATGATGTTTTCTGAAATATTGCCAGTTTTTTCTAGAAACGAGATGCCAGAATATTCCACAGCCGAACCATCTGATTCTATTGTATTAAGGGTTTTGCCAGAAATAGATTCTTATGATCTGAAAACAGGAGAATTTACACTTTCATTTAAAGATTTGGCTCAAAATCCTATGGGGGCCAATTTCTCTGTTTCGGTCAACAATCCCAATTTTGCTCCTGAATTTGATTTTTTTCCTAAAATTTCATCAGATTTAAATTTAAAAGAAGTTCAAAAAGTGAGAGAGTTTCCTTACCGTATGGAATATGGATTAGAAATAGATGGGGTGTTTTTGGATAAAAAAAGAGTACCACAGAAAGGTGAATTGAACGTTTTTGTAAATAATCTTCAAAACTTTAGTTCTACATCGGCAGATGCTAGTGGAAACTTTGTGTTCAAAAACCTAAGCTTTTATGGTGATGCCGATATCTATCTTCAACCTGTTTCTAAAAAACAAAAAGAAAATATTTTCATCATAAAAAATGATAATGATTTTCCTAAAGTTTCACCTAGTCCGAAAATTGATGAAATAAAAAAGAAAACTTCCAATTTGCCATATTTTGAAGATATTAAAGAAGAAGAATTGGTAGCAGCGGAAGAGAAAAAGGTTGAAAGAAATACGCAGAAAATGCTCTATGGTAAAGCTGATTATGTGATTGAGGAATCGGAGATTAATTACAATAATGGTATTACTGGGGTTATCAATAGTATTTTAAGAAAAGTGCCAAGTGCAAGAAACTCTAATGGAAGTATTGTTTTAAGAGGTGGAGCAGCATCTGTTTTTAACTCTAATTTTGCTCTGGTTTTGATAGACGGAGTGCCAATGGGAAGCTTAAATTCAGTTCAAGTCAATAATATCGCAAAAATCGAAGTAGTTTCGAGAATGGCACCTATGTATGGAGATTTAGGGAAAAATGGAATAGTTTCGATTTTCTTAAAAGACAAGAAAAGTGCAAATGAAGAGATGATAGGAAAAAACTTTACTCAGGTTGCCTTGAAAGGCTACAATAGGCCGGAGGTATTTATTCCCGCCAGAATCAAAATGATAAATGAAACCAATAAGCCAACTATATATTGGAACCCTGAAGTAATAACCAATGAAAAAGGCTTGGGGCATTTTAGTATTGGTGAAAATGCCACTTTACCCTTGAAGGTTTGCATAGAAGGAGTGACTCAAAATAATATTCCTTTTAGAAAAGTGTTTTATTTAAAGTAAAATAAGCCTTAATTTGGGTTTGAAATTGAAAAGTTCTTGATGAAAAATAGAAAATTGCTCGTTATTTTGGTCGTGATATTAGGGCAATGTACACCAAAGTCAACCCCAAAACAACAGACTTCTATACTACAAGATACCGAAATACCCAACAAAAGGGAGTTTAGGGCAGCTTGGGTTGCTACAATCGAGAACATTGATTGGCCATCGCGTAAAACGCTAAGTACGGATCAGCAGCAAAATGAGTTTGTGTCAATTTTGGAAATGCACCAAAAAACAGGTTTAAATGCCGTTTTGGTACAAGTCAGAGCAGCATCTGATGCTTTTTATGCTCGCAGCAATGAGCCTTGGTCTGAATGGCTCACCGGTACTCAAGGTAAAGCTCCAGAACCTTACTATGATCCTATGCGGTTTATGATTGAAGAAGCTCATAGCCGCAATATGGAGTTTCATGCATGGCTAAACCTAAACCGTGGTACACAAAGAAATGCTAAATCTGTGGCTAGAGACAATATCACTAATCTGCATCCGGATTGGTTCTTAAGTTATGGTGGTTATAAACTCTATAATTTTGGATTACCTCAGGTCAGAGAATATTTGGTAGAATTAGTCACAAATATGGTAAAAGCCTATGACTTAGACGGCATTCATTTTGATGACTATTTTTACCCTTATGCGGTGGCAGGAGAAACCTTGGAAGACGGAAATGCCTTTAAGAAGTATGGTCGGGGTTTTGATAATATAGAGGAATGGAGAAGACATAATATCGATCTTTTGATAAAAGATATTTCGGATGCGATTAAACATGAAAAAAAATGGGTGAAGTTTGGCATAAGCCCATTCGGAGTTTGGCGAAATGCTTCCAAAGATAAAGAAGGTTCGATGACTGAAGCTGGGCAAACCTCCTATGATAATCTTTATGCAGATACTAGGAAATGGGCAAAATACGGTTGGATTGACTACATAGCTCCACAAGTATATTTTGCTTTTGACCATCCCAAAGTGCCTTATAAAACTTTGGTAGATTGGTGGAAAGACAACCATGGCAATCGGAACCTATATATAGGCCATAGTGCCTATAAAGTTGATAAAGAATCAAAAGAGAAAAGTTGGAGGAGTGCATCACAAATTGGTAAACAAATAAGATATAATCATTCTTCCTCAGATATTTCTGGTAGTATATTTTTTAGTACTAAATCTCTGACAAATAGGAGTTTGGGAATAAGTGATACGCTCAAACAAATCTACAAATACCCAGTTTTGCAGCCTATTATGCCTTGGAAAGACAATATTCCTCCGAATAACCCGGCCGAGCTCGAGGCAAAAAGGGTGGAAAATATCGGAGCCGTTATAACTTGGAAAATGCCCGAAAAAGTAGCTAGAGATAGAGATGAAATTCAAAGTTTTGTGCTTTATAGATTTGAAGAAAACGAAGTTATAAATCTTGAAAACCCTAAGAAAATAGTATCCATTATTCGAAATGTGGGCATTTTGAGTTATGCGGATAATAAAATTTCGAAAAAAACGAGTTATTTTTATGTAATCACAGCCCTGGATAGACTTCATAATGAAAGTAGCCCAAGCAATCAATTTTTTCTAAAATGAGTACAACAGAAATTTACCAAAAAATTGAATTGGTATTTGCAGACTATGCAGAAAGTCTGGATACATATTCTCCTAGACAGTTTGAATTTAAAGCAAACGAAGAAACCTGGTCTTTGGCTCAGATGTACGAGCATGTATGTCTTACAAGTAAGAAGTTTTTCTTGGCCAATACCAAAAGATGCCTAGAAAAAAGAAATGGACAAGAAAGTGGAAACAAAAACAGTGGTGGCGAAAACGTATTTAAATATGGAGGTTTTCCGCCCAAAATGAAATTTAAAATGCCAGCTGCTGTAGCCGAAATACCTATTCATGGCCAATCTATTGAACATTATAAAAAAGAGATTGAGGAGATTTTAAGTTCCGCTAAAATGTTTTTGGAAGCTGTAGAATTTGATCTTGGAACTTACAAAACGCAACATCCTGCCTTGGGGATGTTAAATGCTAAAGAGTGGTTTCATAGTTTAGAGATGCACTCTAGACACCATCTAAACCAAAAAGCCGAACTAGAGGCTTTGGCATCTCATGTCTGATATCAAATATAGACTTTACCCAACTTTGCTCAACGAGTTTGGCAAATACCTAGGTTCTCCAACCCAAGAAAATCGCATAAGCCTGATGAACCGTATCAATAGGGTGGTAGACTTTGATGATGCTACGCTCAAGAAATTCAAAAAGGGAATATCGTTTGAAGATGCTTTGCTAAAAAACAAACCGCACAAGTTTGACCAAAGAATTGTAGACGAGGCAATAGCTATGCTTCCCGAAAATAAAATAGCTCAAATGCCCGTAAAGTTTAACCACGGCAACATCCAGTTTTACGGATATGCTGATGTAGTAGGAGAGGGAAGAGTGATAGACATAAAGACTACTGCTAAATACACCGCTCCCAAGTTCAAGTTCAATTTCCAGACGCTTTACCTCTATGGACTAAAAGATAAAGGTTGTAAACAAATGGAATACCTCATCTACGATTTCAATAAAATACATATAGAAACCTACACACTAGACACTTTTGATTTCTCTCTAATGCTCCACCAAATGGAGCTTTTCACCGAATTCCTAGAAGATAACCGCCACTTCATCAAAGACAAAAAGATCTTTGTGCAGGAAGTGAGTGGGGGATTGTTTGGGTGAAAGTTTTTTTGATTGGTATAAGTGACTTATTTTCAATTACTTGCAAATATTTTGTTTTTTTTATTTATCTACGCAAATTCATTGCGTACTGCTTTCTCAATTTTGTATCATCAAATTATAGAAAACAATTGAGAAGGTCAATTAAAGGGTTCGAGTCCCTTATGTTTTGCGATAAAAGGTGATTTCTTGAACCTGATGTGGGTATCCGCATGCCCCATAGTATTTGAGAAGTAACTTTAAATATGCTGTCAGAAATATTGCTTTTTATCACCATTTGTGTGTCGAGGGTTCGAATCCCTCTCCTTGGTAAAGGATAACTCAGTCCGGTAGAGTAACAAACTTATGCAGGTTCGAATCCTGCCTAACTTGTTAAAGTTAGTAGCTAAATGGATAAGCAGTTGATTTTGGTTCAACCAAAAAGGGATTTACCCTCCCAAAAGGGTTACAGCCAGTCTGAAGTTTTCTAGCTTGGATTCAAATCGAAATCTGGAAATTCAGACAAAACTTGAAAAAAGAGGATACCGAATAGAAAAGGTTTTAGCTTTTTGGATAGGCAGTATTTTATTTAGTTAAGGAGACTCTTTTGAAAACTTAATTTAATAATTTATTAAATATTTAAAAACTAGATTTCTAATTCTAAACTTAATCTGATTTCCGTTTTCATGAAATGAAGACTTTGGACTGGTTATTTTTAAATTTTAAACATTTATAGAAAATGAAAAAAGTAAGAGTAAGCATCAATCAAATAGGATTGGTATTAAAAAATGATGAATTCGTTGAAATCTTGACAACAGGAGTTTATTGGTTTTGGAAAAACGAAAGTGTTTATGTGTATGAGAAAGGTAGCTTGTTCATTGCTCCTATTGATATGAATCTATTGTTGCAACATCAAGAGATTTTAGACGCCTTAGAAATCGTTGAAATTGGAGACAATGAAATTGTGTTACAGTTTGAAGATAATGTATTTAAGTCTGTTATGACAGCCGGAAGATATGCATATTGGAAAGGCTTGAGAAATTATAGATTTGAAAAATATGACATTTCAAAAATAGAAATTGACGCATTTTTTGATAGACAATTATTGACAAGGCTTTCAAATTACGTAAGGACTTATACTATTGAATCTTATGAAAAAGGCCTTTTGATAGTTGATGGCAAATTAGTGAAGATATTGGAAGCTGGAACTTATTACTGGTGGAAAAATGCCATTTCTATTCAAGTTGCTAAAACGGACGTAAGGCAATTGCAGCTAGAAGTTTCTGGGCAAGAAATTCTAACCAAAGATAAAGCAACTTTGAGATTGAATTTTTATGTTCAATACCAAGTTACGGATATCGAAAAAGCTCTTTTTAGAAATAAAGAGTACGAAAAGCAACTGTACATTTTAATGCAATTTGCATTGAGAGAGTATGTGGGTGGATTTTCATTAGACGAGCTTTTGGATAAAAAAGATTTGGTTTCTGAATATGTCATTAAAAACGCAAGTGAAAAAGTGGCTGACTTAGGAATTGAACTAAAAAATGCGGGAATCAGAGATATAATCTTGTCAGGTGAAATGAAAGACATCATGAACCAGGTATTGGTTGCTGAGAAAAAAGCTCAAGCAAACATCATCATGAGGAGAGAAGAAACGGCTTCAATGAGAAGTTTGTTGAACACTGCCAAATTGATGGAGGAAAACGAAACCTTATGGAAATTGAAAGAAATGGAATATGTTGAGAAAATTGCGGATAAAATCAACACAATTTCAGTTTCAGGAAATGGCCAGATTTTGGATCAGTTGAAACAGATTTTTGTTAAAAACTAATGTGAACACAGTTTGTATTTCGATACATTCTGTGTTTTTTGTTGATATTTGCGGATGGAAAAACTTTTATTTGTATGCTCTAGAAACAAGCGTCGAAGTCTGACTGCTGAAATGGTCTTTCGAGATAATTTAGATTATGATGTAAAATCGTGCGGTACAAATAATGGTGCAAGAGTGAAAATTACAATTGGACTAATTGGTTGGGCCGATAAAATCATTTTTATGGAAAAAAGGCATAAAGAAATTGCTTCCTTTTCATTTGGAGATTCACTTTCAAAAAAACAAGTTCACGTCTTGAATATCAAAGATATTTATGAATTTATGGATCCGAAACTTGTCACTAAAATTACCCAAAAAATGCATGAGCTATACTTCGTAGTTTAGAAGCATTTTTGAAATTCTTTTCTTTAAAATTTCCTTTAGTTTAATAGGTTCCAATATTACCATACCTTCTCCAAAACCCAAAATTTCACGCTCGATTTCAAAGTTGTGTTGCACTTTTAGACTAATAATTATTCCATCATCTCTCTCTTCTTCAAGTACTTGTGAATGATGAAGCGGTTTAGTTAATACATATGGAGCATGATTTTTATTGACAAATAATTTGATGATAATTGGTCTGAGATTGTGGCTAACAGTTACTCCAAAAACATTTTTATAATAATCCTCTGAATTGAGATTTTCATTCAGTATAAATTCCTTATCAAGCAAAGTTTTTACGGCTATTATTCTATCTATTGCCAAATTTTGAATTATTTTCTTTGAATTCTTAACACCAACCGCAAACCATCTGTTTCGAAATTCTTTCATCCACCACACATGAAACTCAAACGATTGAGAGTCTATAGCTGTAAATGATTTGTAAGTAATTTCGATTGGTTTCTTTTGAATAGCTGATTGATAAATAATTTCCAAAAACTCTAATCCCTTTAAATTGTCATTTTTCTCAAAATCAATAATAGGTAATGATTTTTTTGTTGAAGAGTAAACATGATCTTCTAATTTCTGAACTACATCATTTAGCTGAGAAAAATGTGAAAAACCTTTGAATTGTTTAAGCATTTCTACAGCTTCGTTCATCTTAGATAAATCAGATTCTGAAAGGGGAATATTGGTAATACTATAATTTGGATCTTCATAGGTATAATACTTTTTGTCAGATACAATAATGGGAGCAAAATAGCCAAGTTTATCACTTCGCATCATTTGGATGTCAGCCTGAATGGTACGCTTACTAATGCCTTTTTCTGAACCTTCATATTCATACAAAGCATCCGAAACAGTCTCAATAATATCTTCCAAAGTCCATTTTCGGTTGCGTCTTTGTAAACAACTGTCTATTACTTTATACCTAATTAGTGCATTTCTATTTAGAGGCATATTGTTTTTTTTACAAAATATTAAAAAATATTTTATCTACGCAAGAAGAATGCGTAGAAGTGTGTGTATTTTGGGTATTAATTTGAAATAGAATGAAAGAAGAGATATTAAAAGAACTAAAAAGATTAGAAGAACAATATGAAATAAAGATTTTATTTGCTGTAGAAAGCGGTAGTAGAGCATGGGGGTTTTCTTCAACTGATAGCGACTGGGATGTTCGATATATTTATGTTCACAAATTAGATTGGTATTTAAAAATAGATCAATTGAAAGATAATCAAGAGGAAATTTTAGAAAATGATATTGATTTGGCAGGATGGGAATTAAAGAAAGCTTTAAAATTATTTAGGAAATCAAATCCTCCTTTGCTTGAATGGTTAAGAAGTCCCATTGTTTATAAAGATGAATTTTCTTTTTTTGAATTGTTGGGCGAAATGTCAAAAGAATATTTCAACTCGCAATCCTGCATGCATCACTATTTGCACATGGCGGAAGGTAACTTTAAAACCTATTTGCAAAATGACTTGGTAAGAATAAAGAAATATTTTTATGTGTTAAGACCTATTTTGGCTTGTGATTGGATTTTTAACAAAAATTCAGTTGCTCCAATGGAATTTCAGTTATTGGTAGAAAGTGAAGTGAAAGAAATTGAAATAAAAACAATAATAAAAGATTTGCTATCTCGTAAAATTTCAGGTGAAGAATTGGATATTGAACCCAAGATTCAAGTGATAAATGATTTTTTGGAAGCAAAAATTGTTTTTTATTCAAATTATTTAAAACTGAATAAGAATACTAGTAAGCCTGATACAGAAAGGTTGGACATGGTGTTTACAAAAACTCTTCGGATGGCCTGGGAGAAATAAAAAAAAGAGACGTTATTAAATTTTGGAATAGCAATATTTAAAAAAAAATGGAATCAATCAAAATAAAAGAACTAGGAAATATACCAGAAGAGCTTATCAAAGATTTTGATAGAGTTGCAAGTGGTCTTATCGAACATCAAGATTTTTCTGAAGAAAAAGTTTTAGGATTGTTCGCACAAATGTTAGAAAATCCAAAAAAGTACGCATATTCAAGAAATAAGGTCACCAATTTGGCGAAGAAAGTATTTGAACTTCAAAAAAGCGGAATTGAGATTGAATTGACAGAATTCGGCAAGTCTTGTTTGCCTATTGAGCAAACAATGTCGCTTGAAGAGAAACCAATTAGAGAATCTATGGAGTTTAATTTGCGAGAAGATAATTTAAATTATTCTATTTTTGGAGCAGATTATATAGAGCAAGGTGCTTTAAATCAAATGAATACAGCATTGAGTTTACCCATTTCAATCGCTGGTTCTTTAATGCCTGATTCCCACCAAGGTTACGGATTACCAATTGGAGGAGTATTGGCAACAGAGCCTGACAAAATAATTCCTTATGCAGTTGGAGTAGATATAGCATGTAGGATGTGCTTGTCTGTTTTCGATATTCCTGTTGACTTTTTCAAGAAAGAACCTCATTTGTTGAAAAAAAGCCTCATGGAAAAAACAAAATTTGGAATTGGTGGCGAAATAAGAGATAAAGTTGATGAGTCTGTGATGGACAAAATTGAATGGACTGCCACCAAGGTTATAAGAGATTTGAAAGATAAAGCCTACAAACAATTGGGTACCTCAGGTACGGGAAACCATTTTGTTGAATGGGGAATAATTGAAATCACAGAAGTGGATGAGACTTTAAATTTGCCCGTTGGTCAATATCTTGCATTGTTATCGCATTCTGGTTCAAGAGGGTTTGGAGGGACAGTTGCCGGTATTTACTCAAAAATTGCGAAGCAAAAGACTATTTTGCCAAAAGAAGCGTCTCATTTGGCTTGGTTAGATTTGAATACAGAGGAAGGTCAAGAATATTGGATAGCCATGAATTTGGCTGGAGACTATGCGTCTGCAAATCACCATGAGATACACGCGAAACTAGCTATGGCGATTTCAGCTAAGCCTATATTGATGGTTGAGAATCATCATAATTTTGCTTGGAAAGAAGTATATAAAGGTAAAGATGTGCTGGTTCATAGAAAAGGAGCAACTCCCGCTAATAAAAATGAGTTAGGAATTATTCCTGGTTCAATGACTGCTTCTGGGTTTGTTGTTAAAGGTTTAGGAAGTGAATCCTCAATCAATTCTGCTTCACATGGGGCAGGAAGGTTGATGAGTAGAACTGCGGCCTTAAATTCTATTACCAAAAGTTCAATGAACAAAGTATTAAATGATTTTGGAATTGAATTAATTGGAGGTGATTTAGACGAGGCACCCATGGTCTACAAGGACATAAACGATGTCATTTCAGCACAAAAAGATTTGGTTAAAGTTTTGGCTAAGTTTACCCCAAAAATTGTAAGAATGGCTGATGCGAATAGAAAAGAGGGGAGAGAGGATTAATTCACCTTCCCCTCACTCACCTCCTGAATCAAATCTGCCACAAGACCTGTCCAGCCTGTTTGGTGGGCTGCACCAAGTCCTTTGCCATTGTCGCCATGGAAGTATTCAAAAAATTGGTAATAATCGGTAAATTCTTTGTCTTTGTTGAGCTTTTCGTTGCCACCCATAAACGGTTTTTCGCCGTTTTTGCCTTTCTTAAATATATTGATCAATCGCTCCGAAATCTGCAAAGTGGCTTCTCTAATGGTCATTATCTCTCCCGAATCAGTCGGGTATTCTACTTCGTAATCTTCCCCATAATATTTTGAGTATTTATGTAAAGAGTCTATAATCAAATAGTTAAGTGGAAACCAAACAGGCCCACGCCAATTGGAATTTCCGCCCATTATGGTCAAGTCAGATTCTCCAGGCGTATAGGTTACATTTAGGTTTTCTCCGTGAAGATTGAAATGGTAAGGATTTTCTAAATGAAATTTCGACATACTTCTGATACCATAATCTGATAGGAACTCAGACTCATCAAAAAGACGCTTGAATACCATTTTCATACGGTGACCTCTCAAGAGCGACAACAAATGCGTTTCGCCTTTGCCTGGTTCATGCCATCTGGATATCAAACCTGCCAAATCTGGTCTGTTTTTCAAAATCCATTCCACACGTCGCTTAAAGTCAGGCAATTTCTGAAGCAATTGGTCATCTATAATTTCTACTGCACAAAGTGGGATAAGTCCTACCAATGATCTGATTTTCAGGAATAAAGTGTTGGCGTCTGGCGTATATATTTTGTCGTAGTAAAACTGGTCTTCTTCGTCCCAAAGGCCATTGCCCTCTTCGTCCATAGGTTTGTTTATGGCTGATGCAATATATAAGAAATGCTCGAAAAACTTCGAAGCCATATCTTGATAAGCTGGCCTTTCTAGTGATATCTCACAGGCAATTTTTAGCATATTTAGAGTATAAATAGCCATCCAGCCTGTGGCATCAGCTTGTTGGAGTTTTACGCCAGGTATTTGTGCATTTCTGTCAAAAACACCAATATTATCCAATCCTAAAAATCCACCCCCAAATATATTCTTTCCATCCTCGTCTTTTTGGTTTACCCACCAAGTGAAATTGAGCAATAGTTTATGGAAAATCCTCTCCAAAAATCCCACATCACCTTTTCCGCCGTTCATTTCTTTGTCTGTCTCGTATACCTTCCATGTAGCCCAGGCATGTACAGGAGGGTTTACGTCAGAAAAATTCCATTCGTATGCAGGAATTTGTCCATTGGGGTGCATATAATATTCCCGTAAAACCACAGCCAATTGCCTCTTTGCAAAATCCGGGTCTATTCTAGCCAAAGTAGCTGTATGAAATGCCAAATCCCAAGCTGCAAACCATGGATATTCCCATTTGTCTGGCATCGAAAGTATATTGGCCATATAGGCATGTTTCCAAGGACCGTTTCGTTCAAAAGCCCTCCCACGGAATTCAAATGGCATCTTTGGGTCGCCATTCATCCATTGGTTGATATTGTAGTAATAAAACTGCTTGCTCCACATCATTCCAGCAAAAGCCTGCCTCTGGATTGCTTTTTCCTCGTCTCGCTCTATGGTTTTTTGGATTGTTTCGTAGAAATCATCCGCATCATTTTTTGATTTCGTAAAAACTTCTTCGAAATCGCCAAATGGATCTTTTAATGCTGTTTCTTCCGAAAATCTCAAACAGAAAGTTTCCGACCCACCAGCTTTTATTATTCTAGTATATTTGGCAGATACTTTTGTGCCTATATGGTTGGGATTAATGGCCGTTTTTATTCCATTTACCACATAGTTGTCTATACCGTCTTTTACAAATTGTCCGGAATTTTCTTTTCCAAAAACTCGCTCCATGTTGGTTTCGTTTTCACAGAAAAGCAACTCGTCGGCATCTTTACAGTAGAGTTTCATTCTTTCAAACAACCTGTGGTTTACCTCAACCTGTTTGTTTGATATGCCAGAAAGTATAGGTTTTTTGTCAAACTCATCGTAACCCCATGACCAAGTATTTCTAAACCAAAGCGTAGGCAAAACAGTAATTGGAGCACTTTTCTTGCTACGGTTTTTTACAGTTGCTTTTATGAAAATATCGTTTTCTTCTTTTTTTGCATACTCTATAAAAATGTCGAAGTAGTTGTTGTCATCAAAAATACCCGTATCAATAATCTCAAATTCGTCTTCCTTGATACTTCTTTTGTGGTTTTCAGTAGTGATTTTTTCATAGGGGAATGCCGCAAAAGGATACTTGTACAACATTTTCATATAAGAGTGCGTTGGCGTGCTGTCTAGATAATAGTATAGCTCTTTTACGTCTTCTCCGTGGTTTCCTTCGTTATTGGTAAGGCCGAAAAAACGTTCTTTTAATATACTATCTTGGTGGTTCCAAAATGCAAATGCAAAGCAAATATGTTGTTTGTTGTCTGATATTCCGCCTATTCCGTCTTCACCCCAGCGATAAGCTCTTGAGCGTGACATGTCATGGGTTAGGTAATTCCAAGCGTCGCCGTATACGCTATAATCTTCTCGCACGGTTCCCCATTGTCTTTCAGAAAGATAAGGTCCCCATTTTTTCCAACCTTTATTGTCTGCCCTCTCCTGAAGTCTATTTCTTTCTGTATTAAATCCCATCTTATTTTTAGATTCCTTATTCTTTGGTTTATAGTATTAGGTTGTATTTTGCAAAAATATTGTTTTGAACTACTTCTCCAAACTTCTCATTCTTTTTCATTAAAAAGATATTCAATTTCCTTGATATCGTAATATTTTTGACCCGAATCAGATTCTATTTCTAGCATTCCAGCATTATTTATTCCAGTTATTTTGCCTTCAAAAATCATTCCTTTCGCTATGAATTTCCTTAATTCATTCATTCCAAATAAGTTATTAAGGTATTTTTCTAAAATTATAGCCGAGTTATTGCGTTTTAAGTTTTCAAAATTCGATTCAAAAAACTCACAAATTCTTTCGGCAAGCAGTTCAATGGTATTGAAAATGTTAGAATCTGACATAATTAATGAAGTTGCTCTTGGATTTTCAAATACTTTCTGATTTAAATTTATTCCTATTCCAATTATTGAATGATTCATTTTATTTCCAATCAGGCTATTTTCAATTAATATTCCTCCTGTTTTTTTTTCAAGAATATAAATGTCATTTGGCCATTTTATTTTTATGTTTTTATATCCAAAACTTTGGATTGCTTCTGCGACTGCTACAGCAGTGCATATACTTAAATAGAATTGGTTTTGGATTTTCAAGAAATCAGTTTTCAGAATAATAGATAGCAATAGGTTTTCTCCAGGTTTACTTTCCCATTTATTTCCTCTTTGGCCTTTTCCCGCTGATTGATGCTCTGTGATAATGACAGAACCATCAATAAATTCTGATTTTTGAATTATTTCGGCTGCTATGTCGTTGGTAGAATGACAAGTTGGCAGAAAAATTAGATTTTTCCCGACAAATAAAGTTTTGGGCTGAATTTTGACCAAAATATTTTAATTTAGCGTTTTATAGAAAATCTGTGATGTAAGAATCTTCGTTTGTATTCTCACCGCTCGCAAATTTAACCAATTTACAGTTTAATGAAGAAAAAGATTTCAAGTGAGGCGTTGTGTGATTCCGTAATAAATGGAATGCAAGAGAAAAAAGGTTTTGATATCGTAAAAATGGATCTTAGAAAAATACCTGGCTCAATTACCGATTTCTTCGTGATATGCTCAGGAAGCTCTGATACACAGATAGATGCAATAGCAGGCTCAGTAGATGAAGAAGTGTCAAAAAAATGCAAAGAATCTCCATGGCACAAAGAAGGTATCCAAAATAAAGAATGGATTTTGTTAGATTATGTTGACGTTGTAGTCCATGTTTTTAAAAAAGACCGCCGAGAGTTTTATGATATCGAATCACTTTGGGGCGATGCCGACATTTCTTATTACGGTGATACACTCGTTGCCTCAAAAACTCCTCTCAATTAACATTAATTATTGATTTTATTTAAAATTTAATATGTCTGAAAGCAACAACAAAAACTCTTCTGGTCAACCACGGAAGAAACTTACACCAAATCCAGGTGGATTACAAGGTTGGGTAGTGGCAGTTTTGATTCTGGCCATTATGGGATTGGTATTTTTCAGTAGTACCAATAAACTAGGTTCTGTTCCATATAAAACTTTCGAGAAGATGGTTTTGGCAGGAGATATAGAGAAGGTGTATTTAGTGAAAGGCACCAACACTTTGGAGGTGAACCTTAGCCCTCAAGCACTTACTAAGCCCGAATATCAAGAAAAATTAGGTAATAATAAATTCTCTACTGGGCCACATTTGAAAGTGGATATTGTTTCTGAAGACTCATTTATGTATGAGTACAATAATTTCCTTAAAACTGCCGAAATACCGGATGATGCTAAGGGGAAATTGTACCCTGAAACTATGACGAGAAGTGACTATATGAACATTTTTTGGCAGTGGTTTCCTATCTTGTTTTTCTTCGGATTGATGTATTTTATCATGACTAGGATGTCAGGAGGTGGAGGCCCAGGTGGGGCATTGTTTAATATCGGAAAATCTAAAGCGGCACTTTTTGATGCTGATAATAAAGTAAAAGTAACGTTTAAAGATGTTGCTGGACTAGACGAAGCCAAAGAGGAGCTTACTGAGATAGTAGAGTTTTTGAAAACACCAGGGAAATACACCGAGCTAGGTGCTAAAATACCAAAAGGAGCCCTTTTAGTAGGCCCTCCGGGTACAGGTAAAACATTGATGGCCAAAGCAGTAGCTGGTGAGGCTAGTGTGCCATTTTTCTCACTTTCAGGCTCTGACTTTGTAGAGATGTTTGTAGGTGTTGGTGCAGCTCGTGTGCGTGATTTGTTCAAACAAGCCAAAGAAAAAGCACCTTGTATCATATTTATAGATGAGATTGACGCAGTGGGTCGTTCGAGAGGAAAAGGCTCAATGCCAGGTGGAAACGACGAAAGAGAGAATACTTTGAACTCACTTTTGGTGGAAATGGACGGTTTTGGATCTGATTCAGGCATCATCATTTTAGCTGCAACTAACCGCCCAGATGTATTGGATTCAGCACTTTTGCGTGCAGGTAGATTTGACAGACAAATAAGTGTTGACGTACCTGACATGAACGGCCGTGAGCAAATATTCAAGGTTCACATGAAACCTATTAAGTTTTCAGAGGGAGTAGATCCTAAAAAGTTGGCAACTCAAACGCCTGGTTTTGCGGGTGCTGAAATTGCTAACGTATGTAATGAAGCAGCCCTTTTGGCAGCTAGAAGAGGACAGAGTCAAGTTGAAATGAAAGACTTTCAAGATGCAATAGATAGAGAGATTGGTGGTTTGGAAAAACGCAATAAATTGATTTCTCCTGAAGAAAAAGAAATTGTAGCTTTCCATGAGGCTGGACATGCTATCACTGGATGGTTTTTAGAGCACGCCAATCCATTGGTTAAAGTAAGTATAGTACCAAGAGGTATCGCGGCATTGGGTTATGCTCAATATTTGCCAAAAGAGCAGTATCTGTATCGTACGGAGCAACTGTTCGACGAAATGTGTATGGCTTTGGGTGGTAGAGCTGCAGAGGAGGTGGTATTTGGAAAAATCTCAACAGGTGCATTGAGTGACTTGGAGAAAATCACCAAAATGGCTTATAGCATGGTTACTATCTATGGTATGAATGACAAAATCGGCAATGTGTCTTTTTATGATTCAAAAGGTCAAGGAGAGTATTCGTTTACAAAACCATATTCTGAATCAACTGCTCAGATGATTGATCAGGAGGTTAAAATATTGATTGATTTGGCATATACCAAAACCATTGAATTGCTGAAAGAGAAAAGAGGGATGTTGGATATTTTGGCTCAGGAGCTATTAAAACGAGAGATTATCTACCAAGCTGACTTGGTTGGATTAATAGGTGAGCGACCTTTTGATAAGCCTACTGTTTATCAGGAATTTATGGATAAAAAGGACGTAGTGGAAGAGGTGATAGAGCCCGCCGAGAATGCAGAAGAAACAAAATAAAAATTAAACCCGAGCAATCGGGTTTTTTTTTGGAGTTTTTTAGAGTTTTTTTCTTTGAATACATAAATTGCATTTTAGATTTTTACAAATCGTTTTTTAAATAGGCACAGTATTTGTATTTATTAGATAAAACCCAAAATGTAGCCTCCTAATATGCAAAAGTTCAAGTTTTTAGTTTTATTTTTAATAATTTTTGGTCAATCTTTTGCCCAAAATACCTTTGATTCAGAAAAAATATTTATTCATACTGATAGAGATAATTATGCAGCTGGCGATACCATTTGGTATAAAGTGTATCTATTTGACGCCGCCACGCATCAGTTTTCTCAAAAGAGTAAAGTAGTGTATGTTTTGTTCCAAAATCCTTTGAACAAAATCATCCAAGAGTCAAAGATTGCTGTAATAGATGGAAAAGCGAATGCCCAAATTATACTTGCCAAAAACACAAATGCAGGAAATTATAAATTCACGGCATATTCCAGTTTAATGAGAAATTATGGTGAAAATGCTTTTTATTCTAAAACAATTAAAGTTTCAAGTGTTATTCCCGCCTTGGCAAGTCCAATTGCTAAAAAGCAAATAGCAAAGCCAGAGGTGTTGTTTTTTCCTGAAGGAGGTAGTTTAATAGATGGCATCTCAAGCAAAGTAGCTGTAAAACTCAATAATTTTGCGAACCTACCTAAGACTTTTGAAGGAAAAATAGAAGATAGTACAGGCAAACTTATCACAACTTTCTATCCTGATTTTCAGAGAATTGGTAATTTTATTCTGAAACCAGAAGGGGGAATGAAGTATTTTGCTGTTTTCAAAAATGGTTTAGTAAACTACAAAGAGCCTTTGCCTGATACCAAGCAACTTGGTTATGTTATTTCAGCAGAAAATGTGGTGTTCTCTGGAGGAGTTTTGATTAATGTATTTACCAATGTCAACGAACCTGCAAAGCTCAAACTTGTTGCCAAACAAAGAGGAGATGTCCTTTTGACTTTACCTTTCGAGAGCACTAGTTCAAACTTTAAGTTTGTATTAAAAAATGAATTAATACCGAATGATGGAATAGTAGAAATCTCTATAATTGACGAAAGTGGCTTTAATTTGAGCAATAGATTGGTGTATTATCTAAAGCCAAATCCAGCGAGTTTTGTTGTTAAAAATTACAAGAAAAATCTTCTCAAAAAAGGAAAAGTTAGCTTCGATTTGTTTTTAGAAGATTCAGAAGGTAATTCATATCCAAATTTTGATTTTTCATTAGCGATCAACGACGTCACTCCTCCAAATACTTTTAGCACAAAAATCCAAGATTTACAATCTTATTTAGTTTTCGATGCAGATTTTGAAGAAAATATTCAAAAATTGGATTCCCTGTTTTCGTTTGAGCCTACAGTTTCTAAATTTTATCTTGACAATCTGATGATGACTTTGGATTGGAAAAAAGAGAAAACAAAAGAAGACTTTATAGCAGAGAAAAGCTTATCTATGATTGCTAAGGTTTCTATTGCTGATTCGGTTTTGAAAAATGAAATCGTTGATCTTTTTACTTGGGATAAAATAAATATGAAATATTCTTCGGTAAGCACAGATGCAGAAGGCTACCTGAAAATAAATGGACAGTGGACAGATTCTGTAAAAGTATTGGCCAGGAATAGGAATGGGCAATTTTTAAATTTAAAATTTGACGAAATTTATAACCCAAATCCTGAGGTTTCAATAAGCAAGGCTCCTATAAATGCTAATGCATCAGCAGCCAAAACTCCTGTTAAAGCCGTTCCGACCAAGCAAAATGTCTTAAAGGAAGTGGTGATAACTGGTGCGAAGGTAAAGGATTATAAAAACGATTATCGTCGTAAGGCTTACAATTGGGAACCTGATGCTGGACGAGCGATTGTTATAGATTCTAATTTTACAGGTTCGAGTATACAAGATTTGATAGGATTTACTTTGCCTGAATTGCAAAATCAAACCAACAAGATTTGGATTATGATTGACGGCGTAAGCGTGCCTATGGATTTTTTGAAATTGCTAAAACCAGCTGATGTTGTCTGGTTAGATTTGGTAAAATCAACAGAAAAGACAGCTAAGATGGGTCTAAAAGATTTTGAAGTTATAAACGTTTTGACCGCAAAAGGGAAAGATTTAGCAAACATATTTAATGATAATAATGCCCAGAATTATATTGGGTATACTTACTCTAAAAAAATATATAACCCAATATATCTTAAGCCGATTGCTAAAGTTGACAGAAGGAAGACTTTGTTGTGGAACCCTAACTTAAAAACAGACAAAAACGGAAAAGCCAATGTCTCATTTTACAATGCTGACCTTACAAAAAAATATTTAATTACGATCTATGGCACTGACGGCAAAGGAAATATGCTTAGTCAGAGGATGCTTTTGAAATAAGTTTCTTTTTGAAATATTGAAGTAAATTGTATAATTTGAATTAGTTTTCAAATCTTACAATTTACGCTTATGAAAATCCAACTTTTTACTTTCCTTTTCTTTTCTTTATGCTGCTCTTTTGCTCAAGAAAAATCTGATTTTAATCTCAGTAGCTCAGGTTTTGAGTATAATGACGCCAATGAAGTTGATTTTGCAAAAGATACTATATTTTATAGACTTTTTCCCCAAAAAAATGGCTTAGTTGTCAAACAAAAAATTACTGGTAGGAAAGGTAATTTCAAAGCAATTACTTGTCTATTAGATAAAGATGGCAAAACAATTGTTCCTTACAAATATGACGATATAGGAGATTTTCACGAGGGTTTAGCAGAAGTTTCTATTGGAGGATATTGCCAAAGCTGTCGGAATGGAAGGTATAATACTGTTACTATAACAGGGAAACACGGTTTTATTGATGAAACTGGAGAGGTGGTTATTCCTTTAGTTTACAAATTTGTAGACAAGTTCTCAAAAGGTCTTGCTCCTGTGAGGACTTTATATAATGCCTATTATATCAATAAAAAAAATGAGATAAAATTTACGATAGATACCAAAGGTTTAAATTCAATGTATGCTTTTATTGGAAATTATTCTCAAATTAATTTTAACGAAAAAGGCCAAAGTAGAGGGATTTATTCAGTCTACTCTAGTATTTTTGTAAATTTCATTGATGCTCTAGGAAGGTATCAAATTCCTAAATATTTTAAAGAAATTCAAGTTTATAGAGGAGAAGATACCCTTTGGGCTTTTAAAGATTTAAAGAATAAATACGGTTTTTGGAATGAGAAAAATGAAATAATTTATTCGCCATCTTTTGATGAGATAGAATATGGTTTTTGGAAATCAAATATATTGGTAAAAGAAAATAATCAATACCAATTGATTAAAGCCAAAGGAAAAGAAGATGTTTTTAGAGAAAAATTCGAAGATTATTGTAAAACCAAAACTGATACACTTTGGATAAAAAGAGGCATTCATTGGCTAAAAATTTTAGAATCTGACAGCGTTTTGTCCAAAATTAAAGCAGATAAAATCAAATATTGGCGGAATAAAAACTATTTAATCTTCGGTTCTACTGGATTGGTGGGAATAAGTAATACCAATGGGAAAGAGGTTTTAAAAACATCTTTTCAGGAAATTGGTGAGCGTTGGTCGGAAGGCAAAACCTATATTAAAAATAAAGACCTTTATGGAGCGATAGACTCGACTGGTACTATAATTTTACCGATAGAATATGATAAAATAGGTAAGTTTATTGATGGCCAAGTTATGGCAATTAAAGGTATTTATTCTTTTGATTTTACGAAGGAAGGTCAATTAATAAAGAAATATTGGTCTATCAATTTTATATTGAAATTGTTTGTAGGTGGTATATTTCTTATCGGAATATTGATTTTTTTTATTGCCAAAAAGTATTTTTAAAAAAGAGCAACGATAATAATCATTGCTCTTTTTTACCCCTTAATATCCTACACTCGTATTATCAGCTCTTGGATCTGACGCACCTTCTAATGTGCCATCAGGATGTACCAATACGCAATCCATTCTCCCAATAGTGCCTTTTTGTTGGTCTATTATGTAGCCTTTGTCTCTAAGGGTTTTTAGCGTGTTCTCTGAAAAAGCATTTGGCTCAAAAACCGTTCTGTCAGGTAACCATTGGTGGTGAAACTTCAATGCGTTTACAGATTGCTGCATACTCATTTTGTGTTCGATTACGTTCAATATGGTCTGATATACGGAAGTTATAATGGTGCTGCCTCCTGGCGTACCAACGACCATAAAAAGTTTTCCGTCTTTTTCAACTATTGTTGGAGTCATAGAGCTTAGCATTCTTTTTTCTGGTTGTATTTCGTTGGCAGTTGAGCCTATTAAGCCAAACATGTTTGGTACGCCTGCTTTTATGCTAAAATCGTCCATTTCGTTGTTCATCAAAAAACCACCTCCAGCTACTATTACTTTGCTTCCGTAGGAACCGTTCAATGTAGTAGTTATTGATACAGCGTTTCCTTCTTTGTCAACTACAGAGTAATGTGTTGTTTCTTTCGACTCATAGCCTGGAAGGTTACCGCCTTCAATGTCTTTGCTGTTTGTAGCTTTTGTGCTGTCAAAGTCCGCCCAACGGCTTTTTAAGTATTCTCTGCTTATGAGTTTATCACTTGGTACATCTACAAAGTCAATATCGCCCATCCATTTGGCTCTGTCGGCATAAACACGCCTCTCGGCTTCTATCATCACTTGGGTAGTTTTTGCCGAGTTCCATCCCCACTGCTGAAGCGGAAAAGGTTCTACAAATCTAAGCAATTGTAATAAAGCCACTCCACCGCTTGAAGATGGTGGCATTGTTATCATTTTATAGTTTTTATAGTCAGCTATAATTGGTTTTCTCCACGCCGAATGGTACTTGTTGAGGTCTTCTTGCGTAATTATTCCGCCACCTTTGGCCATTTCGTCCACCAAAAGTTTGGCTACTTTGCCTTCATAGAATCCCGCCCTTTTGTATTTCTGGATTTGTTTTAAAGTTTCTGCCAAATCAGATTGTATCAATAGATCGCCTATTTGCCATTTACTTCCGTCTGTTTTTTTGTAATATTTTAAATCAGCACCATTTACATCTTTAAATACAGCAGCGTTGTTATTTAAGCCTAGTGCTTCTCTTTCGGTTTGAATTACACCTTTTTCAGCCAAGCGAATTGCTGGAGCCAATACTTTTTCCCAAGAAAGTTTTCCGAATTTTTTGTGCATTTCTACCATTCCATCTACCGAACCAGGTACTCCGCTTGCCAAATGCCCTTTTAAACTAAGTCCCTGGATTACATTGCCGTCTTTGTCCAGGTACATGTCTCGATGAGCTTTCAAGGGAGCTTTTTCTCTAAAGTCTAAAGTGAAAGTCTCTCCATTTTTAAGTCTGATTACCGAAAATCCCCCACCGCCAAGATTTCCTGCAAATGGATGAACAACGGCGAGAGCAAAATGTGTCGCTACCGCTGCATCTACTGCATTTCCGCCCATTTTCAATATTTCAATGCCTGCAGTAGAGGCTTCTGGGTGAGCGGAGGCTATCATACCGTTTTTTGCAAAAACTCCTTTTTTGTCAGAGTAAAAAGGTTTTAGGTTTGCATCTTCTTCAAATAGGCTAAAAAGGTCTTTGCTTTGTTCGTTTTGGGCGGGTTTTTGAGTAGTTTTACAAGCAAAAACAAACCATAGAATGGCTAAAATTAGGTATTGGTTTTTTTTCATATAATAGGTTTTTGTTGATATAAGATATTTTTGATTTCCATCAATCACGGATATTTACCGTTAAGTTAAGTGTTTTGTGGCATTTATAAAATTACTTAATTCTATTTCCTTTTTTTTTGCAATTTTTACTTAATAAAAATAAAATTCCGGGATGCTGTTTTTAAAACTTACGTTCGAAAGTTTAAGGTTCGCTTGGCAGGCTTTAAAGTCCAATTTATTACGGACTGTTTTGTCATTATTGGGTGTTACCATTGGTATTTTTTCTATTATTGGCGTGTATACCATGGTAGATTCTTTGGAAGCGAACATTAAAAACAGTTTGAGCTCCATAGGTGACAAAACTATCTATGTGGATAAATTTCCATGGCAATTTGGGGATGGTGAATATCCTTGGTGGAAATATTTTAATAGACCTCGACCAAAGTACTCGGAATATAAATATTTGAAAGAAAATCTTGAACATGCAAGTGCAGTAACTATAATGGACTGGTCGATTGCACAAATAAAGTTTGAAAGCAATAGTTTTAATTCCTTGGTGCAAGGTATTACCTATGATTTTAATCTTATTTCAGAAGTGCCAGTTATTTCGGGAAGGTATTTTACGCCTACCGAGATAGAGTCTGGTAGAAATGTAACTGTATTAGGTGCTGAAATTTCAGAATCACTTTTTGGGGATGAAGATCCGATTGGGAAACAAGTGAAAATAAAAGGTGAAAACTTTACAGTAATTGGCCTTCAAGAGAAAAAAGGAAAACAATTGGTAGATGTGGGTGGTAATCCTGACCAAAAAGCCTATGTGCCTTTTGTAAAACATAAACGAATGTTTTCTTCTGGGAATCTGTATGGAATGATACAAGTGCAAGCTTTTGATACGGACGAAAAAATGGTAAACCTAGAAAGTGAAATCAGAGGAAAGATGAGAACTTTAAGAGGTTTGAGGCCTTTGGAGGAAGACAATTTTGCCTTAAATAGACCAGATGCCGCCGCAAATTTTCTTACAACCATTTTTGGCTCAATCCGTACTGGTGGATTTGTAATCGGCCTTTTTTCACTTTTGATTGGAGGCTTTGGTATCGCCAATATAATGTTTGTATCTGTAAAAGAACGTACCAATATTATTGGAATTCAGAAATCTCTAGGTGCCAAAAACTTCTTTATTCTTTTCCAGTTTTTGTTCGAAGCTATATTTCTCTGTTTGTTAGGAGGTTTATTTGGTCTAATACTGGTATACTTTGTCAGTTTTATTGATTTAGGATCATTAGATATCGTTTTGTCTTCTTCAAACATTATGTTTGGTTTGATTATTTCGAGTATTATTGGAATTGTAGCAGGTTTGATACCTGCTTCTCAGGCTGCTAAAATGGATCCAGTTATAGCTATTAGAGCTAAATAATAGTAAGATTTACTATGTTAATATTATTCTGATTTTTTCAAAAACTGTTGCTTGTCATTTTGGTTTGAATTTTTTGTCATTCTTTTGAAATCTTATAGATTTTATCTTTGTGTAATAAAATTTCTCAAATTATGAAAACGATATTAGTACCTACTGACTTTCATGCTGCTGCTGAAAACGCAATGGCTGCCGCCGTGAAATTAGCGAAAAATATGAACGCCAAAATCAATCTGATGACAATGTTTAAATTTCCAAAGTTTAAATATCAACTGGTTGAGTCTGCTGTTTATAGCGAAGAAGAGTATTATGCTTTGCTAAAAGAGGATGCAGAGCGAGAAATTAAACGCTGGCAGGAATGGTATCCAGAAGTTAAAATCGAAGGAATTATCGAGGAGGATTTTGAAGATTTAATTCCAGCTATTTTGAGCGAAGGTGCAGATTTGATTGTAATGGGTTCGGAAGGTGCCAATGGTTGGAAAGATTATTTTTCAGGCACAAATGCCCAGAACGTGGTCCGAAAAGCTGACTGTCCAGTATTAGTAATGAAAGAAAACACGAGTTTTGAGAAAATAGAAAACGTGTTGTTCGTTACGGATTTCGAAAAAACTGGTTTTATAGAGGTAGCTCAGAATCTTTTTAACTTGGAAAATACCAATAACAAGTTTTTGTTTGTGGATGCAGGCGAAATCACAGACGATAGGGCAGAGCTATACGATACAGCTAGAGATATTGAAAAACTATACGATATTAAGAATTTTGATTTTGAGATATACAAACACGATTCTATTGCAAAAGGAACGGTTGAGTTTGCTCAATCTCGTGACATAGACCTAATAATAATGTTTACACACGGCCGCAAAGGCTTTGAAAGATTTTTATTCGGAAGTATTGCTGAAGAAGTTGTAAATATCTCAGAGATTCCCGTTTTGAGTATTTTGGAATAGTTTTGAATGGTTTTTATATTAAAAAAACGACATCTTATTGATGCCGTTTTTTTTACATTCTTTCAGGCACATCAATTCCCAAAAGTCCCATCGCATGTTTTATGGTTTCGGCCACTTTCTTGATTAAGCCTAATCTCAAATATTTTGAATCTTCGTTTTCTTCATTCATTACCGAATGTTGGGCATAGAAAACATTAAATGTTTTAGCAAGCTCGTAGGTATAATTGGCCAATTGAGCTGGAGAATATTCCGCCGCCGCAGCTTGTATAATACTTGTATAATCTTTCAATAAAAACACCAATTCTTTTTCTTCAGGATTTAAAAAATAATCGCCTACAAGGTCAAATATTTTATCGTCAGATATTTCTCCTTTTCTCAGGATAGACTTGATCCTCGCATGCGTATATTGTATAAATGGACCCGTATTTCCTTGGAAATCAATAGATTCCTCTGGATTGAAAAGCATCCTTTTCTTTGGTTCCACTTTCAATAAATAATATTTTAAAGCCCCCAAGGCCAACATTCTAAACAAACGCTTAGATTCTTCAGATTCCAAGTCTTCTATTTTGCCTTTTTCAGCACTCATGGCCTTTGCGGTGGCTATCATATCTGATACTAGCTCGTCTGCGTCTACTACAGTTCCTTCCCTCGATTTCATTTTTCCTGAAGGCAAATCCACCATACCATATGACAAATGATAGCAGCCGTGTGCATAAGCTCTTCCGAGTTTTTTCATTATGGCAAAAAGCACCTGAAAATGGTAGTCTTGTTCATTGCCAACTACCCAAATTGACTTATCAGATTTGAAGTCGTCGAATTTAAGGTCAGTTGTTCCTAAATCTTGGGTTATATATACTGATGTTCCATCACCTCTAAGCACCAACTTATGGTCAAGTCCTTCCTCAGTCAAATCAATCCAAACACTTTTGTCTTCTTTTTGGTAAAAAACGCCATTCTTTAGTCCTTCTTCTACAAGTGTTTTCCCTAAGAGATAAGTGTCTGATTCGTAATAGGTTTTGTCAAATTCTACCCCTATTTGCTTATATGTTTTTGCAAAACCGTCGTAAACCCAACCGTTCAGTTTTTTCCAAAGTTCTATTGTTTCAGGGTCATTTTGTTCCCATTTTAAGAGCATTTCTTGAGCTTCCACCATTATCGGAGCTTTCTTTTTTGCATCCTCTTCTGTAGAACCATTTTCAACCAAAGAATTTATTTGGTTTTTATAGGCTTTATCAAACTCTACATAATATTTTCCTACCAAGTGGTCACCTTTAAGACCAGCCGATTCTGGTGTTTCGTTTGCACCAAAATTTTGATAAGCCACCATTGATTTGCAGATATGTATGCCTCTGTCGTTTACCAAACAAGCTTTGGTGACTTGATAACCAGCGGCTTCCATTATTTTAGAAACTGAAAATCCCAAGAAATTATTTCTTAAATGACCCAAATGTAAAGGCTTATTGGTATTTGGCGAAGAGTATTCAACCATTACCGATCCCTTTTTATTTCCTAAATCTTCCCCTGTTTTTTCTTTTAACAAATCATTCAAAACTTCCACCCAAACTTCATTTTTGAGTTTTAGATTCAAAAAACCTTGAACTACATTGTAAGATTCAAATTCTTTATTGTTTTCTAAAAGGTAGGTGCCAATGGTATTACCGATTTCTATAGGAGATTTTTTTAAGCTTTTTACCAAACTAAAAAACACAAATGTGTAATCGCCTTCAAACTCCTTTCTGGTTGGTTGTAGACTTACTTTTTCGTTCGCTCCAAAAAGCGTATTTATTGCGATTTCTATTTTGCTTCCTATTACACTTAATATATCCATCTGTTCATTCAATTTGGCTGCAAAATTACACTTTTTTGACTTAAAATGCCTTTTCCAATCGATTAATTCCTTAGTTTTACAAAAAAGAAAATCACTATTTATGTTACAATCAATGACGGGTTTCGGCTCTGCCACCCTCGAAACCGACAAGATGGCCGTTTCGGTCGAAATCAAAACACTCAACTCTAAGTTTTCAGATATCTACTGTAGGTTGCCAAGAAGTTTTTCAAACCGTGAAATAGAAGTTAGGAATTTGCTTCAAAAAGAATTAGAAAGGGGCAAAATAGAAATGAACTTGAACGTAGTCCCTAAAGACGAAGAAAGTGCTGGGACGACAATCAATAGGCCTTTGGTAAAAGCATATTTTAAAGATTTAATACAGACAGCGAGCGAATTAGGTTTTGAAGCATCCAAAACAGAAGTATTGCGGATGGCTACAATGATGCCAAATGCCTACAATACCAATGCTTTAAGTGCTGACGATGCAGAAGAAGAGTGGAAATTGATCATGAGTTTAGTGGCTAAAGCAATAAAAAACTGCCAAGAATTCAGATTTCAAGAAGGTCAGATTACTAAAATTAAGTTTGTAGAATATATTGACATCATTGATGCATTATTAAAACTGGTAATCGAACAAGATCCAAAACGTTTACCTGCTATTCGTGAGCGACTCGAAAAGTCAGTGGCCGATTATATAAATAGTGAAAATTTTGACAAAAATAGATTTGAGCAAGAATTGATTTATTATGTTGAAAAATACGATATTTCAGAAGAAAAAGTAAGGTTGTCTAATCATTTGGAGTATTTCAGAAAAGAAGTTGAGATAGCATCTAATGGCAAGAAATTGAATTTTATTGCCCAAGAAATTGGCAGAGAAATAAACACGATCGGCTCAAAAGCTAACGATTCTGTAATCCAACGTCTTGTTGTTCAAATGAAAGATGAACTCGAGAAAATCAAAGAGCAAACGATGAACATTTTGTAAAAAATGGAAGAAATTGTCGCTTGGTTGCCAGGTTTGTTTTTAGGCGTAGCACTGAGTGCAGGCACTGGTTTTCGTATTTTTATTCCACTATTGGTTTCTAATTTGGCTGCAAAGTTTGGCTTGGTTTCTGTCTCGGAAAATTTCCAATGGATGACCAGCAATTCCACTACTATTGTACTTTTGGTAGCCACTGTCGTTGAAATTGCCTCTTATTATATCACTTATATTGACAATTTATTGGATTCTATCGCTATGCCAGCTTCTGTGGTAGCGGGTACTTTGCTTACTACACAATTTTTGAAAATCGAAGATCCAATGCTTCAATGGGGTTTGGGAATATTGGCGGGTGGGGGAGTAGCTGGTACAATCCAATCTGGCACTACGCTTTTACGCTTAGGTTCTACAAAGTTTACGGGTGGTTTGGGAAACGGGATTTTTAGTACAATTGAAAATATCCTATCTGTTTTTATCTCACTAATATCAATTTGGGTTCCTTTAATAATGGGGGTTTTTGCTATTCTTTTTGTTTTTTGGATTTTGAGGAAACTCTTTAAAAGAAAGAAAAAGACTACTCTCCAATAATAGACGAATGTTTAGCTTCTGTTATCACAAAGTGTGACTGAGCACTACCAATGTTGGATATGGCGGCCAATTTGTTGAGAATGAAGTCTTTGTATTCTTCCATGTCTGATACAATCACTTTCAACAGAAAGTCAGAACCTCCTGATACACAATAACATTCTACTACCTCAGGCACAGTTTGAATATCTGCTTCAAACTGAGTCAAGAATTTTTGAGCGTGTTCTTTTAGAGATACATTACAAAAAACAATAAGATTTTTATTGAGCTTCTTTCGATTTAATTCAATAGTATATTTCTTAATAAATCCATCTCTTCTCAATCTTTTGATTCTCTCATGTATCGGCGTAGTGGTCAAATTGAGCTCAACGGCAATCTGCCTATTGGTCATCATTCCATCTTTTTTGAGAAGTTTTAAAATCTTCAAATCCACAGGATCTATATCAATCATAGAATATTTTTCTTTTTAAACTCAAAAATAGGGTTAAATTCTAATTTTGAATAAGAATAGTGGAATTATTTTCTTTAAAATAATCGCATTGGGAATTAGAAAGTGTAAATTCTAAATTTTTGAAAAATATACAAAATCACTTCACTTCAAACAACTCAATCGTATAATCCAGAAGTTCCGTGCCGCCAACTTTCCCATGGCCTGGTATAACATGTTTGATTTGAGGAAATGTGGTTTTGAGATTTCTAATTGTGTTTGACCATTCTTTTTGGTTGGCATCTCCAAGGTATCCTTTACCAGCTGTAACTTCTTTTACCATACAGCCTCCAAATAACACTTTTTCTTTTGGTAAATAACTAACAATATTGTCTTTGGTATGAGCTTCGCCAACAAACTCGTTTATAATCTCGCGTTTTCCTATTTTAATTTTGAGATTACCATCAAATCCGATCTGAGGTATTTCTACACTGTCTTTTTTAGCGGCATCAATTGTTTTATTGCTAGCATAGCTTTTGATGCCTTTTTTATGAAAAACTGCTAAGCCTCCAAGGCAATCATTGTGAAAATGATTAATTACTATGCCTTCAAGCTTTATTTTATTCTCTTCAAGTGTTTTCAGTAGCAACTCAGAGCCTTCTTTATCGGCAGGGGTATCAAATACATAGGCTTTGTTTTTATGAATATATACCATTCCATTACAAGCCACTTTACCCCAAGTTTCTGTTTGTAAAAAAGAAATATGGGTATAAATATTCTTTTTAATTGGATAAAAAACCAATAAGTCTTCATTATTACTTATCAGTTTTTTGCTAGGATTACAAGAAAAAATAAATGGTATAAATATTAAAAACAATAGTTTTTTCATCTTATTTCGATAGTTCTTTGGCTCTTTTTTCAGCGTTCAATATTCCTCTTTCTAATCCTAAACCTATCTCCGCTTCAGCGAATGTACTCAAAGCTGCCTCTGTTGTTCCTCCTTTCGAGGCTACTGCCTTTATTAAGTCGTCAAGACTCAACTCGGCATTGTTTATCAAATGATAAGCTCCAAGCATGGTTTGTTTTACCAATAATCTCGATAGGCCTTCATCAAAACCCATTTGCTTTCCTGCTTCTACCATGTGTTTTACAACATAATAAAAATATGCCGGACCGCTGCCACTAAGTGCAGTAACGGCATCTATCATACTTTCGTCTTCAATATATACTGACCTACCAGTGGCATTGATTAGGTTTTCAATTTTCAAAAGTTTTGAAAAACCAATTCCTTCTGAAGCACAAAAGCCTGTGATGCCTTGTCCAAGCATGGCTGGCGTGTTTGGCATGGCTCTAACTACCAGTTTGTGGTTTAATTCATTTTGGATTCTCGACATCGTGATTCCGGCCATAATTGACAAAACCACCTGGTCTTCTTTTAAAAAATCCTTTAATTCCGCAGCTACAACACTAAAATCTTGAGGTTTTACTGATAAAATCACTAAATCATATGCTCCGAGGGTTTCGTTTACAGTATCTACAACTACTCCCTCTTTTGATTTTTTTAGTATTTCAGACCTTTCTGGGCTTTTTTCTATCAATAAAAGATTGTCCTTTTTTACCAAATCATATTGAATAAATGACCTCGCAAAAGCCATTCCCATATTTCCACATCCAACAATCGCTATTTTCATTTGAGTATTTTTTTTATAAAAAAAATAGCCTCAGTGTTATTCTGGGCTATTTTAATGTCTTTTTTTATTTATTTTTCAACCCATTCAACCATCTCATTAAATACCGCATCGGTACTGCCAAGATAGCCAGAGCCTTTATGTTTTACTTTTCCGTCTTTGTCTATACAAAATTTGGCCGGAATACCTTCTACGCCATAAGCTAAAGCGGTATTGTTTCCAATATCTAGAACAGGATTCATGAATGTAAAACCACGGTTTGTTACAAATTTATTGACATGATCTTTCCATTTGTCAGCTTCTACTCTTTCAAAAGTATTTACAAACAAAAACACTACATTTGGATCGTCTTTATATTTTTCAACTGCTTTTTTCATACCAGGGAAAGACATAATACATGGACCGCACCAAGTAGCCCAAAAATCAAGAATGACAGTTTTGCCTTTTAATTGTGAAAGTTTAATCTTGGTGCCATCAAGTTGTGTAAGTTCAAAGTCTGGAGCTTCAGAGCCCACAGTACCTACACTAGCTTGATTAACGGTTTGGATAAACATTTTGGCAAAGTAATGCGTTTTTCCTTCTTTTAACAATTGGTCTTTTAATTCAAACTGGTATTCTCCACCAAAATCTGGCTTTAAGAAATTGTTTGCAGCAATGATTCCCGCCAAAGATGTACCCATGCTTTTGATTTTGGGCATTATTTTTTGCTTATGAATATCCAAAGCAGTCTGGTATTGGCCACGAAGGTCGTTTTTGTCTTTTTCAGATTTCGCTGCCTGGAATTTTGAGTCAATCCCGTTTACATAAACAGAAAACTGTTGCATATCCGCCATCAATTCATTGAATTTCGTCATGTTATCTGAACCTTCAATTTTTGCTGTTGCTGCTTTGTCTGGCGTAGCTGATCCATCGGCCGTTATGGTAAGGTTTTCTCCACCATCTAGTATCAAACCTATTACTTGTTCGTTGGCAATGTTTAATTGGTAAATACCCGGTTCGGCTATTTTGGTATCAAAACTAAAGGCCTTTCCCGTAAGTTTTACGCTGTCTATCTTAGCTCCGATATTTCTTTCGTTCATCCTTTCAAGATAAACCATGCCCGAAACATCATTGCTTATGGTGCCTTTTATTTTAAGCGGAAGGTTGGTAGAAGTGTCACTAACCTGAGAATTACAAGAAGTAAAAACTCCAATGAATAATGCCAATAAAATATTTTTTTTCATTCTTTTTTTTATTCTGTGCCTTCAGATGCACAATTAATTTATTTAAGTTTATCCGCAACCAAACTATTGATTACTTTAGGGTCAGCAGATCCTTTAGATTTTTTCATAACTTCACCAACAAAAAAACCAATCAAGCCTTTTTTGCCTTTTTTGTATTCTTCTACTTTTGTGGCGTTTTGAGTTAAAACCTCATCTATCCAAGAACCCATAGCGTCAGTATCCTTTGACTGTATCAGGTTGTTAGACTTTGCCAATGCAATAATATTACTTTCAGGAGAGGATATTAACAGACTCATTAACATTTGTCCTGCCGAATTGCTAATTTCTCCTTTGTCAATATTTTCTATCAATTCTGCTAGCTTCGAAGGTTTTACTGGAAAATCTATGATTTCCATATTGTTTTCATTCAGATAGCCTTTGATAGATGATAATATCCAATTGGATACACTTTTATAGTTTTTTGTAAAATTACTCGTCTCCAGAAAATATTCACAAAGGGCTCTTTCTTCTGTCAAAAGGTAAGCATGCTCTTCCAAAATTCCCATCTCCTTACTGAATGTTTCAAACAATTCATAAGGAAGTTTTGGCATATTTACTTTGGCTTCTTTTATTTCTTCGTCTGTCAAAACAATCGGTGCCAAGTCGGGTTCAGGGAAATAACGATAATCATTCATGGTTTCTTTCACTCGCATTCCAAAAGTTTTTCCTTGGTCAGGGTCAAAACTTCTTGTTTCCTGAATAATAGTGCCACCATTGTTCAATATTTCAGCTTGTCTTTCTATTTCGTATTCCGCAGCTTTTTGCAAAAATCGAATAGAATTCATGTTCTTAATTTCCACTTTGGTACCCAGTTTCTCGCTTCCTTTTGGCTTTAGTGAAACATTTAAATCTGCTCTAAGCGAACCTTCCTCCATGTTTCCATCGCTTATGCCAAGGTATCTAACCATTTTTCTGATCTCAGCAAGATACGAGGCAGCTTCAAGGGGTGAGGTCATGCATGGTTCCGAAACTATTTCTAAAAGTGGTGTTCCAGCACGATTATAATCCAGATATGTAAAGTTTGGGTTTAAATCATGTATTGACTTTCCAGCATCTTCTTCAAGATGTATATGGTGAATTTTGACAGTGTGACTGCTGAAAACCTTGCCTTGTTTAATCTTAAATTTCACTTCGCCACCCAAGCAAATAGGTGATTTGTCTTGCGAAATTTGATAACCTTTTGGAAGATCAGGATAGAAATAATTTTTTCTGTCGAAAAAATTGAATTTATTGATTTCGCAATCAAAGGCTAGTCCCAATTGTATGGCATATTCAACTGCTTTCTCGTTCAGTTTTGGCAAAACTCCAGGATGAGCCAAAGTAAGCACACTAATATGCGTGTTCGGATCACCTCCAAATTTGTTAGCGTCCGAAGCAAATATTTTGCTCTCTGTGAATAATTGACAATGAACCTCTAAGCCTATTACGATATCGTATTCCATGCAGTAAATTTTTACAAAAATAATGCAAAAAATGAGGAAATGGCTTTTTGGAGGTTGGAATATATAAAAAAATGCGAGTTAGAAGCTGTTTTGCTCTAAACTCGCATTTTCGTTACGAAGATTTAAATTAGAACTTAAAGTTCAATTTACCATAATAAAAAGCTCCATTATTTCCCATTTGAACAGGATCCCAAGCTCCACCAGATTCAGTGTAATAGCCTGAAGACATATCCGGATAAACATTGAAAATATTGTTTGAGCCAAGAGTTAATCTGACGTTTTTAGATACTTTGTAATTTAATGATACATCGGTAGTGGTTTTCGCTTTATAAATATCATTAAGGCTCACATCATAATTCCAGTCTGCTAATTCCACTCTTCCAAATCTTACCAATCTCACCATTGCACTCAATTTGTTGATTTGGTAATCAATAGTTAGATTAATTTTCGAAGGCGGAGCAGATGCTCTAAGGAAATATTGCTCTCTTAAGTCAAAATAGGTATCAGCTTTATCTGCTAATTTAGCATTGGTGTTTATTTTGTCTATTGTCAATTGATTAAAGTTCATCGCTAAACTTGTTGTCAGTATTCCGTTGCCTACTTTGTCTCTATTGCTCATAATGATGTCTATACCTTTGGTAGTTGTATTTACAGCATTCGTGAAAAATTGAGCTTTAGCTACGTTAATATCTTTAAGCAATTGTCCTATTTGTTCGTCTTCATCTGAGAATTGGCCTGTCAATACTATCCTATCTTTGATCTGAACCCAATAACCATCAACAGTTAAGGAAAATGTATTATTTGGTCTAACAGTGAATCCCAAACTGGCGTTTTTAGATAATTCTTGTTTCAAGGCTGGAATACCCAATGCTTTGGTAACCGCACTGTTATTTCTAGCTATCAAAACCTCAACTGGGTTTCCATTGATGAAGTTTGTTACGGTTTGGTTAAAATTGATTTGAGGCAAAGAAGGAGCTCTAAAACCAGTACTTAAAGTTCCTCTAAATGTTATAACATCATTGGCTTTGATTCTTGCTGAAAGCTTACCGTTTATCGTATTTCCGAAATCTGAATAATTTTCGAATCTTACAGCCGCTCCCATCATTATTTTCTTTGTAAAATCGGCTTCGGTATCAAAATATACGCCGATATTCGATCTTGATGCTTTGGTTTCATCGCTTGGTTGGAAACCTGGGAAACCTTGTGAACCACCTGGAACGCCTGGAATATAGCTTTTCCAAGATTTTTCTTCTCCTGCATGAATTGCATAATGCTCGATTCTATGTTCTGCTCCAAACGCAATATTTAGACCTGACATTTTATCTTTCATGAATTTCGAAAATCCTAAATTTATAGTGTTTTGGTTTAAACTAAATCCACCAGCATCAAAGGTAGTAGGGGAGGTAGCTCCAAGTGAAGTGTTCAATGTATTTGACAATGAATAACCGAATTGGTTGCTTCCAAATGTATTGCTCAAATCAATATCCCATCCATTTTTTTCTGTTCTAACTCCAGCCGCAATCGAATTGTCTTTGATATTGGCCTTGATCAATGGGTCAAATCCGTTTGGATAAATAGAAGCAATATTTCTGTCGTCATCTGCAAATCTTGTCCATGCGTAGGATTCCCCCTTTCTTTGGTTTGTTCCTCCAAAAACATAAACTGATGTGTTTTTATTAACAGGGAAATTTGAGTTTAAATACAAAGAGGCATTTGCCGCTCTAGGGTCTCCGAATTCTCTCCTTGCCAATTCATCAACGGCCGCATTTGCTCTGTTGGTATGGTCTCTGTAGTTGTAATCTGCGGTTAGATTCACAAATCCTCCATCACCTACTTTTATGCCATAGTTTGCATTGATATTGGTGTTTAATCCATCGAATTTTTTATCATCAAATCTATAGCTGGCTTTGTACATTCCCGCATTTGTGTTAATTTCTAATTGTTCAGTGCTTTTTTTCAAAACAATATTTATTACTCCAGCAATAGCATCAGAACCATATTGAGCAGCGGCTCCGTCTCTAAGTATCTCTATTCTTTCTATTGCAGCCGCAGGAATTGAATTTAAGTCAGTACCAGTGTTTCCACGTCCTCTAGTACCATATATGTTTACCAATGAGCTTTGGTGTCTTCTTTTTCCATTAATTAAAACCAAAGTCTGATCTGGCCCTAAGCCTCTAAGTGATGCAGGGTCTACATGGTCAGTTCCATCTGAGCCCGATTGCCTGTTGGAGTTAAACGAAGGTGCGGCAAATTGCAATAATTGATTGATATCTAATTGCCCAGTTTTTGAAGTAATGTCTTTTAAATCTATCACGTCAATTGGTGCGGGTGTATCTGTAGCAGAACGATTAAGGCTTCTTGAGCCAACCACTACTACTTGGTCTAAAAGATTACCTTCCTCTAGGGCAATTGTGCCATTTAATTCCGAACTTTTAACTTCCTTAGATTTATAGCCTATATAGCTAATTTGGAAAGTTGAAGTGCTTTTTGAAGGTGTAATGCTGAAATTTCCGTTGGCATCTGTTGTTGTGCCATTGTTTGTGCCTTTTTCTATTACTGTTGCACCTATTAAGGCCTCACCAGAATTGTCGGTTACTTTCCCTTTCATGCTTTGAGCAATAACCTGAAAAGTGAGCAAAGTAAATAATAAAAAGAGTGAAGTTTTTTTCATAGTCTTATCAATTGGTTAATTTTTGCAAAAATAAGATTAAAAAAAACAAAAAAGGCCATTTCCGAAGAAATAGCCTTTTTAATTATCAATTGGTATCTTTTAATATTCCCAAAGATTGTTTTCCCACTCTAACAATTCATATTCTAATTGCTGAGATTTTTGTAAACCTTCTTTTGGTGATTTATAAACTTGATCTAAATATTTATTTAAAGCGTTAGATTTTTTGATTATTCTACCGTTAAATAGCCTTAGTTCGAATGCATCAGCTAAGTTTTTGTGTTGAGCTGTGTTTGCCGCATTGTACCAAATACAGTTTGGATTAAGTCTGAAATAAGACTCAAGTTCTTTATATTTGAAAGAAGCTAATTCTTTTTCTAATCCATCACTTGACAAATCTGCAGGTATTTTTATAGTAATAGTCTGAATATCAAAATATTGTCTGGATCTTTGTTTGTCAAAAATCCAATCTTCTTTTACTTCAATAATATAAAGGTCGCTTGCAAATAGTTCATATCCATCAGCGTTTGCACTTGAAGTAGCTTGAGTTTCAGTATTGCCTGAATCTTGAGAAGTAGTCTCAGTGGCTGAGCCACCGCCTCCCCAGCCGTCATCTTCGCCTGAAGTTTCAGAACCAAAACCAGCTTCGATTTCTTCTTTTGATAGACCGCCGCCTTCAAATTTCTTTGTTAGTCTTCGAGTAAATTCTTCTAAGGTAATTTTAGTTGATACCGAATCATTGTCATAAGGCTCTAATACACCTGCTTTTACGCCATCTATTAGATGTTTGGTGATTTCTGTTCCTTTTGCAAAAAGTGGCTGATTAGCTTTCTCGTTCAAATCTAATCTTCTCCAAAGCGTAAGTTTGTACATCACGTTTGACTCGTGAACCGGACGCAAAGACAAAGGATTTATTCCATTATCTGATTTTTCCTGAGCAAATACTGCACTAAATGCAACAAAAGCTAAAAGGCTCGTTAAAACTGTGATTTTTTTCATTGAATCAATTATTTGTTTTTTTAGTTGAGAGGAATTTGGAAAGTCATTTCTCCAATGTTCACTTCTTCTATTTCTCCCTTAAAGTTCTTTCTTTCTACTTTGTTGATTGTTATGAGCAATCTGTCTCCTGCTTCAGCTTGTGAAGCCAATTGACCAATATTAACATTTCCAGATACATTTTCCATTTTTCCTTTTGGTCTAGTTCCAGCTGCTAAATAAACATTGAAGCTAGATACTCTAAACGCTGCATCCTCTGGATTTGTTGCCTTAAAGTCTTCATCTGCTACTGCTGAAACACTTACTATTCTTACAGAACTAGCTTTCATTCCTCTTTTTGTTATTTCATCAGTTATTTTAGCACCATTTGCGGTTGCTACAATAGTTGGTTTTGGCACCTTTCTAACGTTAAACGGAAAACTACCTAAAATTATTCCATCATTGTTTATATCTAATGCTACTTTGGCAGAGTTTGGTACAATAGTTACTTTACCGCCACCACCAGGTATAAATTCTGCTCCAGAACCGCTGAAGGTAGGTTTGAATAAACTTCCCAAGCCAGCAGAAGATGTTTGCAATCTATTGGCACATTTCAGATACAAAGGCGGCATAGATTGAGACATGATCTCCACAGAAGGCTTAAGTACTGTATATTCCTCCTCTTGCGTTACAGTTTCTTTAGTACCATCTGGTTTAGGATAAGATACAGTTGCAGTATAACTTCTTTTCATTTGTCCGTTTGCATCAAACTGTCCTCCTTGAGTTCTTACTTCATAAGTTCCTTTTCCTTCTTTTACGGGAAGAGCAGATCCATTTATGCTGATACTTGGAGTGATTGCACTAGAGTAAGCTCCAATCGCGATGTCAGCTTTATAAGTTTGACCTGCGACTACTGTTCTAGAGTCTGGTATAACAACCGCAAATATTTTATCAAATTTGATTTCTTTGGCTCCAACTTGTAGGGCTAAATAATCCAAAACTTCTGATTCGTATCTTCTAATATCTGATTGTTTTTGACTTAGACCTGCTAATGCTGCTGGAACCGGAGTTTGAGCGAAAAGCAATTCAGCAAAATCTTTACTTCTTGTGATCAAGTCAGTTTTAGCCATACTTGGGTCATCTTTTGCATCTAAAGCTAAAGAATTGAATTTAATGCTAGGTGCTACTTTTTGCAAATCTGCTACATAGGCCTCTAACTTAGATTTTAACTCGTATCCTTTTTTGTTTTTTACAAAAATATTAGCAACTTTTTCTTCTTCCGCTAAGTTTTTTATACCTCCAGTTTCAGGGTCAGTTCCACCACCTGCTTCTTGTACTATGATGGTTTTTAGGCCTTCCATGTAAGTTATTAATTCAGCAGTTTTCTTTCTTATATCAACGCCTTGGTTATATAATTGTCTATATTCAGGTTTTTCACCTGCTTTTTCAACGGCATCGTTCATAGCCGCCAATGTTCTGGTATTAGAATCATCTGACGCTCTATTGGCTTGCTCTAGTGAATTGTTTAACAAAACAAATTTTTCTAGTATCGCATTACTGACTTGAAGGGCTAGCATCGCAGTCAGAACAAGATACATCATGTTGATCATCTTCTGACGTGGGCTATCTTTACCACCTGCCATATTCGTTATTTTTGAATTTTAATATTTTATTTTATAGGGAGCAATAATCTGTTCAAGAATTATTGTTTCATCGCTGATAACATACTTCCATAAACATTGTTCAAGGAAGCCAAGTTGTTAGTCAATTTGTTCAACTCAGACTTAAACTGCATAGTGTCTTTAGATGCTTCTTGCATATCTGACATTGCCGATGATAAGTTGCCATAGAAAGAGTTCATAGACTTCAAATGTCTGTTAGTATCTTGTAGTTCTATTTCATATACAGCATTAAGAGCTCCCATATTTTGTGATATTTTCTGGAACTGATTTCTATATTCTTGTGCGTCTTTGGTTGCATCTGACATACTCAACATTGAGTTTGTTACGCTACTTAAAGAAGAACTCATTTCACCAATTTTTCCTGAAGCATCTTTTACTTTAGATGTAAACTCATTTGTAGCTACAGTAGTGGAAGCTAATTCACCCATATTTGAAACTGAAGTTGACAAATTTTGGAAACTGCTTTTTAAACCGTCGAAAATATCTGGTGTAATTTTAGCATTTGCAAGCATATCATCCATTTTAGCAGTAAGTCCTAGACCTGCTGGAGCAGCTGTATTTGAACGAGTTGGTAGTTCACCTTTGAATTCACCTGAAAGCTCAGGGTAAACTTTTTCCCATTGGTATTCTACTGATGGTCTTAAAAAAGATTGAAGTGCATAAATTACGAAAATTACAACTTCTGTTCCTAATCCAATTGGAAGCATCCATCCTGCCCAATCATAGTGCATGATTTTACCCATTGCACCTAAAATTACAACTGCGGCTCCGATACTGTAAAAGAAAGGAATATATTTGTCCCAAAATGCACTTGGACCTGTACTTGCTGCCATGATTTACTTTTGTATTTTTTTTTGTTAATTTATTATTTTACTAGAATTATTCTCTTCCTGGTACAGATCCTAATCTGTCCATTACACATCTGAAACCAATGTATGATCTTGTAGACGAACGATACTCAAAAGTCGTAGTTCCAGTTTCTAAGAAATAAGCTACATCTTTCCATGAACCTCCTTTTACCACTTTTCTTGGCTCATCATCTTTGTCATAAGACGGGTTTAAGTCCCAAGTAATTGGCATGTAGGAATCAGAAAAAGCATCTTGAGTCCATTCCGCCACGTTACCAGCCATATTATACAAACCGTAATCGTTTACATTAAATGCATTTACAGGAGCTGTATATTGGTATCCATCTTTTTGATAATTACCTCTATATGGTTTGAAATTAGCCAAATAACATCCTTTTCCGTTTGCTACGTAAGGATTTCCCCAAGGATATTTCGCTCCATCTTTTCCACCTTTAGCTGCCCATTCCCATTCAGCTTCAGAAGGTAATCTAAATCTTGGAGATTTAAATTGGTCATTTTCAGCTCTGTAGTTGTTATACAATTGGGTTCTCCATTTGCAGAAAAACTGAGCTGCATCCCAACTAACGCCTACCACTGGGTACATATCAAAAGCCGGATTTCCGTAATAGTTTTCTGTCAATTGGTCACCATTATGATAGGTAAAGTCTTTTTTCCAAACCGTGGTGTCAGGATAAAGTTTAGACATTATAAACTCTTCTCCTAAAACAGATATTGAATCGGCCAAAATTGAATTTACGAATTGTCTGTATTCATGATTAGCAATTTCAGTATCGTCCATATAAAATGGAGAAATAGTGATTCGTTTGTTTAAAGTGATACGGGCAGACATGATGTCCTCGTCCGTTTGACCCATCGTAAACGATCCTGACGGAATCAAAACCATACCACTAGGTGCAGTTTGCTTATATCCTTTTCTGGCAGAAGCTATAATTTCACCATTACGGATTCCGTCTAATGGATCTGAGCTATCGCCTCCTTTTTTCTTTCCTAAGCCTACTTTGTCCATTGTTTTATTGAGAAAACCACAGCTTTGTAATAAAACCACTGGAGCCATTATCAAGAGGGCTTTAACTAAAATGTTTGAAAATTGCTTGTTCATAATCGAAAACAAGATGATTAATTTATTTCTTAAATTATAACTGCCTAAACGTATTTTTTTTATTCAATATTGTGTTTCGAGGTAAAATCTAAACACAGATTTAAACATAAAAAATATCTTTACAGAAATCATGCCAATGATAATCTTATATCTTGTCAATCAAAGCTGTTTAATTAAAATAATTTACTACAAAAACTATGCCGTTTAATCATATATTGTAACGGGGAGTCTTTATAATAGATTTTTTGCCAAATCTTAATGCATTCAGGGAATATCTTAGAAATATCTCATGAGAGGCGTTAGATTTAGCGATTGTGCCAAAGTTTACAATATCAATACTATAACCAACTTTTACATTGTTTTTTAAAAAGTTTCCTCCTACAAGCACAGATGCGGCATCTTGCCATCTATAATTTATGCCTGCCCAATATTGTTGGTTATAAGTAGCTAATAATCCTAATTCAGTTGAAACTTGTTGGAAATCCGACTTAATAATTATCATTGGACTGATATCTAAAGTATAGGTAACTCCTAAATCATATTTTCCAGTGAAATAGACCGATCTTTTATCTTTAAAAACATCAGAAATATCGTTGATTTTATAACTAGGTTCTAAAATATTTTTAACTGAAACACCTAATTGATAACTCGGATTAAATAAATAGACCCCAGCATTTATATTCGGGGAAAACGAATTAATGGTTGTATTTGGTATAAGTGGATCTTCTAAATCTCTAGGACGATAGTTTTCGCCCATTAGCTTCAGATTACTAGTGCCTACACTTAATCCAAGTCCAATCACATTACTATTTATTTTTTTGTGATAGGAATAAGCAATTTGAAATTCACTTTTAGATTGGATTTTTGAGAATTGATTATTGGAAAAATAAATTCCAACTCCTCCCTTGATTTTAGAAAGCGGCATATCTGCCGAAAAAACCGATGTGAAATTGCTTCCACCTTGATCAAAGTCTGCTAGGTAGCCGGTGTATTGAGATCGCATTGTGGCTTGTATATTAGCCTTGGTGCTTTGTCCAGCTGCTGCTGGGTTGATATAAAACTGATTGAAAACATACTGTGTAAACTGAGGATTGTTTTGAGCAATTCCAGCTGTACAATATGTCAAAAAAAGTAATATGTATATAAACTTTTTTTTCATTCAATTATATTAGGAAAATAAATGCTTCCTCTGACAATAACATCCAAATCAAGGATTTATTTTTTGTCAGTCATTAAATATTACAAATTATTGGCTTTTTTGATATATAACTCCAATGCTCCTACCATAGAGGGTGCATTTGGTAATGGTGCCTCGATATCTAAAATAAAGCCTAGATCCTTTATTGCTTTTGCCGTAGTCGGACCAAATGCCGCCAAACGTGTATTGTTTTGCTTCCATTCAGGGAAATTATGTACCAAAGAGTTGACACCTGAAGGGCTGAAAAAGCATATAATATCATAAAAAACCTCGGTCAAATCTGATAAGTCTGCCGGGCCTGTTTCGTACATTATTGCTTCTGTTAAAGAGATTCCATTTTTTTTCATAATGTTCGGAACAGAATCATTCCTGATATTTGAGCAAGGGAATAAATATTTCTCATTTTTATGCTTCAAGAAAAAAGGCTCTAAGTCTGCAGCCGTTTTGTTTCCCGAGAAAATTTTCCTTTTTCTGATAGTTATATACTTCTGTAAATAGTTGGCAGTTTGCTCAGTGATAC
Organism: Lacihabitans sp. LS3-19; assembly: GCF_024343575.1. Lineage (GTDB taxonomy): Bacteria > Bacteroidota > Bacteroidia > Cytophagales > Spirosomataceae > Leadbetterella. Next base: position 103,541 of record NZ_RJUA01000121.1, read on the forward strand.
AAAAATACTTCATGTCTATTGGTATTTCAACCCTCATTTCTTCGCATATTTTAAAGAAATGATCAACTGCATGTCTACTGGTGAAAACTATTGCTGTATGAGCTAAAATATCTATTTTTTGTTTTCTAAACTCTCTGTGGTCAACTTTTACCACATCTATAAAATTACGAAAGTCAACTTTAAGGTTGTAAAAGTCTGTAAGGTCATTATAAGTTAGAGACTTTTCTCCTGGATTGTCAAGCGTAATTAAAATACTGTCAACTTTTTTTAACCTACTGTCTTTTTTGTTATCTGTCATCTCACTCTGCAGTAAAAAATTTAAATTAGTCTTTGGGTATTTAATATATTTTGGGTTTTTATTGATTTCAAAGGAAAATCCTTAAACCTAATACTATTGGAAATCCTTCCACGATGCAAAGGTAAGAAATTAAGTAAAGAGTTTTGATGTTTCCGCTTCTAATTATAGTAAAATAGATTAGTGTAGTCCTTAAAATATAGAATATTACCAATGAAATTGCGAAAATGGTCTTGAAGTTTTCTTGCAAATTTATAAAAGAATTGAAACAAATTAACAAAACAATTAAAGCCCCAGTGAAAAAATATAATGATGATTGGATTATTTTAAAAAAATGAATGTCGATGACTTTTTCTATATTAAAAAGTTTTCCTATTAGGTTGAGATAAAAAAATTTTAAAAGGAAAGATATAAATACTAAAAGGCTTATTTTGAAAAAGTTAGTTGTTGTGATTCCAAAGGTGTTGCCAGTCTGGAAAAGGAAATTTTCTTTAAATAAATTAAGTCCATTGGTTTGTGATAGTATAATAATAAATCCAGTAATTAAACTTAGAAGAATGACAAACATCATATTGGGCCTATCCATTGGTTTATTTATCAAAAAGGAATTCTCCTTTGGGATAAAGGCCGTTAAGTCCTTAAAGCTATAATATTTTCTAAAAGCTTTTGAGTAATTATTAGAAATAAAACTTAACATTATTATGTTCACTAAAAATACGATCACAAGACCACTATTGAAAAGAGAGCTATTTCTAGGAAATAAATTTAGGTATGAGGAAGAAGATTTTTCTAATTTTTTTGATGAAGTGTTAGTGGGATAACCAATGAAAACTTTGTTGTTTTCTGGATTTCCATTTCCATATATGCTCAGCGTGTTTTCAGACTTTTTTAATTCATTTACCAAATCATATAGTTTAAATATTACCCACTCGTCTTTTTTTAATGTTTTCTTTAGTGAGTTATCAAAGAAAAGGTAGTTTCCTTCTGTTTCGGTTTTAATCAAAAGATAGGCTCCAGGGTAATCATTGAAATTGATTTGAAGCGAATATGCTTTTTTTGAATTGCCATTTTCGGCAATAAAAGGTGTAAATACTTTTAAATTTGGATTGTATTCAATCCAATCTTTTTGAAAATCATGGATTATATTGTATCGATTGTCAGGACCCGACGGTACTGCATATACAGTTATGGATATACCTAATATGAATAATACTAAAAATAGGTGCTTCAAGTCCTCGATTTTTTTTGCAAAATTACCAAAATTGATTGATTTCTTGGATTAAAAATTATTTCTTTTGACATATTTTGAATAATCAGGTATTTGTAGTTCATATTTTTCATGAAATAGGCTGGAGGTGAGCAAGAAGTCAGCTGTTGATCTATCACTTGCAATAGGGATATTCCAAACGACTCCGAGTCTTAATAGTGCTTTAATATCAGGATCATGTGGTTGTGCTTCCATAGGGTCCCAAAAGAAAATCAAAATGTCAATTTTTCCTTCCGCTATCATCGCCCCAATTTGTTGATCTCCGCCCAGTGGACCACTTAAGAGTTTAGTAACGTGTGTGTCAATAGCTTCTTCTACAAGTCTACCAGTTGTTCCAGTGGCGAATAATTGGTGTTTTCTTAAAATATTTTTATTGTATTTTGTCCACTCTATCAACTCTGCTTTCTTGTTGTCATGAGCAACCAAGGCCACTCTTTTTCTTTCTTCTAAAATTCTATTCATTTTATAAATAATTTGGCCAAAGATAAATTTGAAATTTCAAAATCTTTATATTTTTTTTGATTTCGACTTTGCCAAACCTTTTATCGACATTTACAGTTAATAAAAATAAACATAATTTTCATGGATATTTCGAAATTGAAAACTTTAGGTGATCTAAAAAAAAGCAAATACATTTCAAAAAGTATAAAGCAGGAACTAAGGGATAATCTGATTTCTAAGCTAAAAAATAAAGAGGATATTTTTGAAGGTATTTGGGGGTATGAAAATACTGTTATTCCAGAAATTGAGAAAGCGATTCTTTCCATGCATAATATCAATTTTCTTGGATTAAGAGGTCAGGCTAAAACTAGAATAGCAAGGTTGTTTACACACTTGTTGGATGAAAATATTCCTATAGTTCAAGGTAGTGAATTAAACGATGACCCAATGAATCCTATCTCTAGGTTTGGAAAAGATTTAATCAAGGAAATGGGAGATGCGACACCAATAGATTGGTTACCAAGAGCTGCCAGGTATTCGGAGAAATTAGCTACCCCTGATGTGTCTGTTGCTGATTTAATTGGAGACGTTGATCCTATAAAAGCAGCAACACTTAAGCTACCTTATTCGGATGAGAGAGTAATTCATTTTGGTTTAATTCCTAGGTCCAATCGTTGTATTTTTGTTATCAATGAAATACCGGATTTGCAAGCAAGAATACAAGTTGCCCTATTTAATATTCTACAAGAAGGTGATGTACAGATTCGAGGCTTTAAACTTTGGCTGCCTTTGGATATTCAATTTGTTTTTACAGCAAACCCTGAAGATTATACCAATAGAGGAAGTATAGTCACTCCTTTGAAAGATAGGATTGATTCTCAAATAATTACGCATTATCCTAAAAGTATAGAAATAGGTAAAAAAATAACCCAACAAGAGGCCAAAGTAAAGGCTGGCCAAAAAGATATTTTCATAGATGAAATTCTGAAAACTTTAATAGAAAAGGTAGCTATTGAGGCTAGGAATAGTGAATTTGTAGATGCTAAGTCAGGAGTTTCTGCAAGGATGACTATTTCGGCTTATGAAAATCTTATGAGTTCGGCGGAGCTGAGAGCCTTGAAAAATAATGAAAAGTCTTTATTTGCCCGTGTTTCTGATATTTATGGAGCTATTTCTGCAATTAATGGGAAAATTGAGTTAGTTTATGAAGGTGAACTGGAAGGGCCAGTTTTTGTGGCTCATAACCTAATAGGAAAAGCAATTCGTTCAGAATTTATCGCGTTTTTTCCAAATCCTGAAAATAGGAAAAATGAAGATTATAAAAAGATTGTTGAATGGTTTGGTAATGGAAATACGCTCACTTTCCTATCTAATGAGTCAAATAAAGAATATGGAAATGCCCTTAATAAAGTAGATGGATTAGGGCAATTGGTTAAAAAATATTTTCCAAATAAAACCAAGCATGAGCAAGAGTTTTTGATGGAATTCGTCTTACACGGTATGGCAGAGTATTCACTAATATCTAAGCAAGATATTGATGAAGGTGTTAAGTTTAACGACTTGTTAGATAGTATGTTGAGTAAAGATGATTTTGAATAAAAAAAGGCCGAAAGGCCTTTTTTTTATCTTAATAACAACACGGATCCTGTTTTTGTGAATACTTCGCCTGTGTCGCTAACAGCATATACTGTATAGGCATAGGTTCCTGGAGGGGCTGGGGTAAGTCCATTTTGTTGGGTTCCATCCCAAGCTTCTGATAATGAATTCGCTTCAAATATTGTGCCTCCCCATCTGTCAAATATTTTGAAACTACCAGTGGATACAAACTTTCCATTTATTTTAAAAATCTCTGATTCTGCAGGGCCTTGTCCATCTGGTGTAAATGCAGTTGGAATATAAATACCTGGTGGTACTTTTAAGATAAATGGATTAGAATATGAATTGATGAATTGGTCAGTATATAGGTCAGTTGTAACATATTGCCTTCCCATAACTCTAAATTTAATTTCCGATTGGCCAGAAGAATTCAATAATTCTTGAACAGACTCTTCAAGTTTCTCGGTAGTTTGTAGAGGTATAAATGAACTTAAACCTTCATCAAAATATTCTAAAGAATAGTCTACGGGTGAAGAACTGGTGAAAATATCCGGCGGAATTAGGTATGGGGTCCAGTTTAACATTCCTTGGCTTTTTGAACTTAAAGAAATTGTACAGAAAGGATCTGACAGTTCAGTAGTTACACCACACTTGTCTTCAATTAAATATTTATAGCAATATGATTTTACATCTGCCGAGATAGCAACGTCATCAAACACATTGGTGTTTCTTTCGCCTAAAGGAATGAAATTTTGACTGTCGTTTTCTGCTCTATAGAATTTGTAAATATTTTGAAGACTTGTATTTGGGTCGGTTACAATATTTATTCTCACCATTTGCTCGTCATTCGGATCAAATCCAACTTGAACTAAATAATTTGGCTTAGGTGCGGTTTGGTTTGACTTCATGTTTACTTCCACTTGAGCTGATCTTATATTAATCGGCCAATCCGTTCCATTGAAACTGATCACTGGATATTTGTAAGCTACTCTAAACAAATAGATATTGGCACAATCGACCGTGTTGTCTGAATATGTCGTAGCCGTCGGATTGGTGAAGGGAATGTTGTTTAAACAGCTGGTACAACCTTTTACATCTCTTGCAATAGATAGTTTAGATGGAATTCCATTGGGTTCAGTAGGGGTATTCCATTTTAGATCAATGCTTGAACTTGATTTTATAGTTGGCTTTAGATTTACGCTACAAATCGTATTCACAGAAAATACATCTAGTCCACATGAGTTTTTACTTTTAATTTTAAAACAATATTTTGCATTGGGATCTAAGCCAGTTATTGTGGCATTTCCATTTAGGCCTTCTGCTAGCTTAGTAAATGTATTTGTTACGCCATTGTCAGGTGCAACCATTATGTCATAAGTTTCACCAGGAACAAATCCTACAAACTGGAGCTTGGCTTCTTTACCTCCATTTTCACCATCAAGCGTGTGAATCAATGTAGAACTTCCAGCATCTGGCTGAATTAGTTTGAAATTTGTTGGACATACTTGACTTCCATTTCTGATATAGATACCTTGAATTTTAATATCATTAGGCGTACCAGGATATGTTTTTTTTCTTTCTAAAGGTAAAGGAGTTGACGCCGTATTGATAATGGCCGTGGTTCCATCCCCCCAGTCAATTGTATACCTATTATGTTTGTTTTCTGCGGCATCTGGAATGGTTAAAGTAACAGTGTTTCCCCCGCATGCAGATGCCGTTACAGTTGGTTCAATAGTCCTTATATTTTCTTGTAAGATACAACTTAAGTATTTATTGCCATTTTTGTCCCCTTTCATCAATATCCAATGAAAACCCAAGTCCAATGGCTGGGTTACTTTATTGCCCACTCCAGGAACTCCTTTTGTTGATGTGTTGATATCAAAATTATCATCAACATCAAAATAGAAAATGGGATTGTCAACTGTTATGCCTGTTGCTGCATCTCTTTTGTTTGTTACTACGACATTTGTCAATGTACTTCCACCTAGACCAACACATGAAATAGGCGGAGCAATGCTCATGTCTCCAGCAAATAGATATCCGCTAGTAGGGGTAGTACATATTTTTGGTTTAGGAGGCGGGTTTTGTGCTATGGCTCCATGAACTACCAATAAGCAAACGATAAATTTTATCGCCTTATTTATTATTTGGGGCATAATAGTAATCTTTAATCTTTTAATATTCAATTCAATAGCTTTGAATGTAAAATTTATCAAAAATCATGCCGATTTAACTGTGATGTGGATTTAGGTAGTTTACTTAGTTGTGTGCTAACTAGGAGTTTATAAAATCACTTTTTTGAAAAAAAATATTAAAAGGCTACATTTTGGCTTGTTTTTTGCTATAAGGGCGAAGCTCCTAAAAACTAGATTATTGAATAAAAATCTTTAGAGGAAATGTTTGAGATTTTTAATTTTTTTTAATTTCTTAGTGGCTTTATTAAGACTTAAAATCCATTTTAAATGGTATCCATATTTATGAAATTAAAAATATTTTTCTTTTTGTTTGCAATTCAATGGGTTTGTATAGCTCAATCAAATGAAATAATAATAACGGAAATTTTTGCAGATCCAACACCTTCTCACGGGCTACCTGAACGAGAATATATTGAAATTTTCAACGCTACTTCAAAAGATATTTCTTTAAAAGGGTTTAAATTTTTATATGGTAATTTTTCTGCAACATTTCCTGATTCTATTTTAAAGTCACATTCCTATGCTATTGTATGCCGTAAAGGTTATGAATCAGATTTTAGGCCATTTGGTAAAGTTATTGCTCTTTCTAATTTTTCTTTAACTAACGATGGGAACCTTTTAGTTTTGAAAACTTCAAATGAGGAAGATGTATTTTTCGTGAATTATAGTAGTTCTTGGTATGCCGATGGTTTTGATCAGGGATATTCTTTAGAAATGATAGATATGAACTTTCCTTGCGTTGGAAAAGCCAACTGGACCTCAAGTTTGTCAACCAATGGTGGTTCGCCCGGTATTACGAATACTGTTAACGGTTCGAAGCCTGATTTGAATGGCCCTACACTTCTGAATTCTTCCCTTGATGAAAACACTATTGTTTTGAATTTTGATGAAAATCTTTCAGAGAGTTTTCTTCAAGAACAAAATAGTTTTGAAATAGTCGAAGGAGATAATAAAATAAAAAATGTAGTTTTTCAAAAATACTTCAATTCTAAGGTAACTATAAATATAGAATCCAAACTTGAAATAGGAGAGAGCATTAAGCTGCTGATCAAAAATGTGGAAGATTGTTCCGGTAATTTATCTGAAGATATTTATTTAGATTTTAGAAATTTGTTACCTGCAAAAGAAGGTGAGATCCAACTATCTGAAATACTCTTTAATCCTAAAACGGGTGGTGAGGATTTTGTAGAACTATACAACATGTCTGAGAATACCTTGAATTTAAAAGGATGGTCTGTAGCAAGATTAGATATAAAAGGAGAAGTTGTTGAAGTATCGGAATTGTCAGATTTTGATTTAATAATTCAACCTAAAGGTTTTATTGCTTTTACAGAGAATAAATCTTTTTTAATTCAAAACTACCCCAATAGTGGAAATTTGGTAGAAATTCCCAAAATGCCCTCTTTTAATAATGATCAAGGGACGGTTATACTTTATGATTCCGAAAGCAAAGAATTTGATAGATTTACATATTCTGAAAAAATGCATCAAAGCTCTATTGTAAATCCAGATGGGGTTTCTCTTGAAAGAAAAAATTTTAAAGATAATAGTGATTTTTGGTTTTCTGCTTCTGCAGATGCTGGTTTTGCAACTCCGGGAATGGTAAATTCACAAACAGAGAACGATCAGTTAAAAAATACTTTCAGCGTAGAGCCAATAGTTTTCAATCCATATCAACCTGGCCATGATGATTTTACAAATATTCATTATAAATTGAATGAATCAGGATCGTCTGCTTACATTGAAGTTTTGGATAAAAATGGGAAATCTGTTCGAATTTTACATAATAATCTCGTGCTAGGAACAGAAGGTAAAATTTCTTGGGATGGGAAAGATAATCAAGGCGAAATTTTGCCAGTTGGTTATTATGTTTTTAATGTAAAGTTGTTTTCCAAACAAACTTCTGAATCTTATCTTATAAAAACAGTAATCGGTTCTAATTATTAATTTATTTTATTAAACATTTTGGTAAAAAAACAATAATGTAGCAACATTAAAAAACGATTAAATTTAAAGAATTTAAACCTTTTTTTGTCTTTTTGTAAATTGTGATTATCTCCTTTTATTTTGTGACTTTTTTTAGAAAATATTCATTTTAAGCTTATTAAACTGCATTTTTTTCTTTTTTTTTATTTTGTAACACCCTAACGTTTAAATTTTTTATTGATTTATTGCAATTTTTTTTAATTGTTTGATTGACATTTCATTTATAATCCTTAATATTGCACTATTCAAACAATAAGTTTGAATTAATCAATCTATTTTATCATTTTAACCATCAAGTTCTATGAAAGTAAAACTTTATTTGAGGTCTTTCTTGATGCTTATGTTTGGTGTGGCACTTACGTCACAGTTTGCATTTGCCCAAGGAAGAAAAGTAAGCGGAAGAGTTACCGATTCAGGTGACAATTCTGGTCTCCCGGGAGCTTCAGTTACCATTAAAGGAACCACCAAAGGTGTGGCTACAGATGGAAACGGAACGTTCTCTATTGACGTAAGAGGCGGAAGCGATGTCTTAGTAGTAAGCTTCGTAGGTTACGCCGCACAAGAGATTGTTGTAGGAAGTCAAAGTGTAATTAATGTTGCCCTTGTTACTGATGCAGCTTCATTAGAAGAGTTAGTTGTTACTGGTTACTCTATCGACAAAAGAAGAGAGTCTACGGGAGCTATCTCTACAGTAAAATCAAAAGACTTAACAGTATCACCTACAGGTAATGTTGAGCAGCAATTGCAAGGTAGAGTTTCTGGTTTGACAGTTATTACTAACGGCCAACCGGGTACTTCTAGCCAGATTCGTATTCGTGGATTTGGAGCATTTGGCGGTAATGAGCCTTTGTATGTTGTGGATGGAATGCCAGTTAGTTCGACAAATTTTTTAAATCCTGATGACATTGAGTCTACCACAGTATTGAAAGATGCATCTGCTGCTTCAATTTATGGTGCTAGAGCTGCCAATGGTGTAATCGTTTACACTACTAAAAAAGGATCTAAAGGTGCAAAGAAATTGAACGTTACTTATGATGGCATGTATGGTGTTACAGATCCAGGTAACGGACAGCCAATGATGAACCCTACAGATTTTGCGACATGGACTTGGAACGCGAAAAGAAATTCTGGAGAAGCTTTTGGTCACCCTCAGTTTGGTTCAGGTTCTACTCCAGTTATACCTGATTACATCAGTGTAGGTGGTACTCCAGGTGTTATAGGCTCTGTTGATTTAGCTGCTGAAAAATTGAAATATAATGTAAACCCAGCTGCTGGTTCTATTTATCAAGTAATCAAAGCTAACAAAGCTGGTACTGACTGGTATGGTGAGATTACACGTATGGCTCCTGTTCAACGTCATTCTATTGGTTTTAATGGTGGTGGTGAAAACAGTCGTTTTTATGTAGGTATGGGTATGCAAGATCAAAAAGGTATATTGTTGAGTAGTTCATTAAAGCGTTATTCATTAAGAACTAATTCAGAATTTGATGTACTTAAAAAATTGAGAATTGGTCAAAATATGCAAATGACTTATTTGCAGGTATTAGGCTTGACAGGTGCTAATGGTGGTCAAGGTATCGCAGCTGATGAAAATGATATTCTTCAAGCTTTCCGTATGCCTTCTATCATACCTGTGTATGACGAGTTCGGTGGATATGCTGGTACTGCAGCAAAAGGATTTAACAATCCTCGTAACCCTGTAGCTAACCAACAAGGACAATTGAATAACCGTAACAATCAAGTTTTAGCTGCTGGTAATGTTTACGCTGAATTTGATCCAATTCCAGGATTGACTTTACGTACTTCATTAGGTGGTAACTACGGCAACAATTATGGTTTTGGTTATGGAAGATGGCAATATGAAAACTCTGAGAATAACTCAGCGTTTAGTTATAATGAATTTGGCGGATATAGCTTAGCTTGGACATTTACTAATACTGCTAGTTACAAAAAAACATTTGGTACTAGTAATATCGAAATTTTAGCTGGTCAAGAGGCTTTGAATACAGGAGCTGGTAGAAATATTAATGCAAACGGTCTGAATCCTTTCTCTACTGACCCTAACTATGTTACAATTACTACATTGGGATCAAGAAACCCACCTAATAGTAGTTTGTTTAAAGGAGTAAACTTTAACTCATACTTCGGTAGAGCTATTTATACTTTAAATGACAAATATATTATAACAGGAGTGATACGTCGTGACGGTTCTTCAAGATTTGGTGCTAACAATCGTTATGGTATTTTCCCTGCGGTATCTGCTGCTTGGAGATTATCTTCTGAGCCTTTCATGAAAGATCTTCCTTGGGTACAAGATTTGAAAATTCGTGGAGGTTATGGTACTATGGGTAACTCAAACAACGTAGATCCTAATAACCAATATAGTTTATATGCTACTAGTGTAAGTAACTCAGGTTATGATATCACTGGATCAAACTCAGGTATTGCGGCTGGTTATTACAGGTCTCGTATTGGAAACCCTAATGCGAAATGGGAGACTTCAATCTCTAAAAATATTGGTATCGATGGATCATTCCTTAGAGGTAAATTGGACGTAATTTTTGACTTATGGCAAAAAGATACAAAAGATTTATTATATCAATTACCTATCACTGCTACTTCTGGTTTCCAAGCATCTGCTCCTTCAGTTAACATTGGTAAAATGGTAAACAAAGGAATTGATATCTTGGTTAGTAGTCGTGGAAAGATAAATAGCGATTTAGGTTTTGAATGGACAGTTACAGGTAGTTTCTTGAAAAACGAAATTACGTATATTGCTGATGGCCAAACTTACTTGACTAACGTGAATCCAGGATTTAGAGGTGTTAATCCTATTCGTAATCAATTGGGTTATGGTTTGTCTTCGTTCTACGGATATAAAGTACAAGGATTATTCCAAACTCAAGAAGAAGTTAATTCAGCCCCTGCTCAAGATGGTAAAGGTGTTGGACGTTTCAGATACGAAGATTTGGATGGCAATGGTAAAATTGATGCTGCAGACCGTACTTATTTAGGAAGTCCAGTTCCTAAGTTTACAGGTGGTTTGAATTTTACTTTTACTTATAAGAACTTTGATTTGAACTCTTATTTGTATACTTCAATGGGTAATAAAATATTCAACTTCTCTAAATGGTATACAGACTTCTATCCTTCTTTCTCAGGTGCAGCTATCTCTGAGCGTGTGAAAGATTCTTGGAGCCCATCAAATACTGGTGCTACAACGCCAATATTTGAAACAGCATCAAACTTCAGTACAAATACGCAATCTAACTCTTTCTATGTTGAAAGTGGTAACTATTTGAGATTCCAAAACGTGTCATTGGGTTATACTTTACCTAAGAATTTGTTGGCTAAAGCTAAATTGACTAAAGTTCACTTCTATGCTTCTACTAACAACATATTTACAATAACTAAATATCAAGGTTTGGATCCTCAAGTTGGTGGTAATGCTGATACTAACTTTGGTATCGATGTTGGTAACTCTCCAATGACAAAAAATTACACATTTGGTCTTAATTTAGGTTTCTAAGTTTTGAAAAAATAGAATAAATAAATTTTAATCAAAAAAATTCATTTAAAAATGAAAAGAAATATTTTAGTAAAATTAACATTAGGCGTATCCCTGTTGACCATGATTGGTTATTCGTGCAAGGATACTTTCCTAGAGGTGCTTCCGACTGGCTCTATTGCTAAGTCGCAGTTGACCTCAAAAAATGGACTTGAGGGAGCTTTGATAGCTGCTTACGGTCAAATGAGTGGTTACGGTACACGTATGGTTCACCCAAACAACTGGGTTTGGGGTAGTATTCGTGGAGGAGATGCCAACAAAGGTACTGACCCAGGTGACTTCTCTGATATCAATCCTATTCAACGTTTTGAGTATTTATCTACTCAGGGTGTTATCAATGATAACTATCGTGGACTATACGAAGGAGTAGCTAGAGCTAATAGTGTTTTGGCTTTATTGCCGGATGCTCAGTCTGATATTACTGCAGATGATAAAAAACGTATCGAAGCTGAGGCTAAGTTTTTAAGAGCTCACTTCTACTTCTCTTTAAAGAGAAACTATAACAATACACCTTATGTAGATGAGACTGTTGATGTTGGTAGTGGAATTGAATTGGTTAAAAATGACGCTGATTTATATCCGAAAATTGAAGCTGATTTCAAGTTTGCTTATGATAATTTGGCTGCTACTCAGAGCCAAGTGGGTCGTGCTAACAAATGGGCTGCAGCTTCTTATTTAGCTAAAGTTTATATGGCTCAGAAAAAATATGCTGATGCTAAAACTTTGTTTGATGCAATTATAGCTAACGGTGTTACCACTGGCGGTAAAAAATATGCATTGGTAGAAAGCTTCCCAGATTTATACAAAGCATCGAATGACAATAACTCAGAGTCAATTTTTGCAGTTCAAGCTGCTGCTAACACTGGAAGTGTTAACAATGCTAATGGTGAATTGGATTTGAACTGGCCATACAATACTGGACCTAACGGACCTGGTAACTGTTGTGGTTTCTTCCAACCTAGTTTTGAGTTAGGAAATTCATTTAGAACAAAAGATGGTCTTCCGTTATTGGATGGTTCATATAATACTCCAGCCAATGCTTTGAAAACTGATATGGGAATTCAATCAAGTGCAGCATTTACTTTAGATGCTGGTGAGCTAGATCCTCGTTTGGACCATACAATTGGTCGTCGTGGTATCCAATTTTTGGATTGGATTAAGCACCCAGGATTTGACTGGATTCGTAACCAAGCAAATGGTGGACCGTATTCTCCTAAAAAATACTCTTACTATAAATCAGATGTGGGTAAATATCAAGATAACTCTTCTTGGACTCCTGGATACACTGCTTTAAATGTAACAGTTATGCGTTTTGCTGATATCCTTTTAATGGCAGCTGAATGTGAAGTTGAAGTTGGAAGTCTTGAGAAAGCTCGTGAATATGTAAACATGATTCGTACACGTGCTGCTAAGACTGTTGTTATGAACGACGGAGCTCCTGCTGCCAACTACAAAATCAAAAATTACGAGTCGCCTTGGACTGATAAAACTGTTGCTAGAGCTGCTGTTCGTTTTGAGCGTAAGTTAGAATTAGCAATGGAAGGCCACCGTTTCTTTGACTTAGTAAGATGGGGAAGTGATGTTACAGATATTAACAACTATCTTAAATATGAAAGTCAGTTCTTGCCTAACACATTAGGCGGTTCTACTTATCAAGCTAAGCATGCATTGTTGCCATTGCCTCAAGGTCAAATTGACTTAGTTGGTGCTGATGTACTTAAGCAAAATCCTGGGTATTAATATTTAGGTTTTTAAAAGCATAAAAAAAGGGTAGAAGCAAAGCTTCTGCCCTTTTTTTGTTATTTTTGGGTATCATAAATTTTTCAATTTAATGCGGTTCTATTTTTTAATTCTTTTTAGTTTTTTGTTGTTTTTCTCTGCCTGTAAAGAGCAAACGCTTTTTGAAAAAATGGAGGCAAAAGATACTGGAGTTTTGTTTGCTAACAGAATCACCGAGAATGATTCAATGAATATCCTTGACTTTGAATATGTATATAATGGTTCTGGGGTTGGAATTGCTGATTTTAATAATGATGGTTTGCAAGATGTTTTCTTTAGTGGAAACCAAGTCAAAAACAAATTATACCTTAATAAAGGCTCTTTTAAATTTGACGATATATCTGAAAAGGCTGGGATAGATGGAAAAGGGAGGTGGTGTGCAGGAGTAGTGGTAGTTGACATTAACAACGATGGTTGGATGGATGTTTATGTAGCCGCAACTGTGAAAAAAATTGACACTGAACGACAAAATTTGCTGTATGTTAATCAAGGTATAGAAGATGGGATACCTGTTTTTAAAGAAATGGCAGAAGAGTATGGGGTCAATGATGATGGACATTCTGAAAATGCTGCATTTTTTGATTATGACAATGATGGAGATTTGGATCTGTATGTTTTAACAAATGTAATTGATCTATATCCCAATCAGTTTAGAGAAAAGATGGTTGATGGTACTAACCCTAATACGGACCGTTTTTATAGATGTGATTGGGATGAAAAACTTAATCATCCTGTTTATACAAATATTTCCAAAGAAGCAGGGATTTCAATTGAAGGTTATGGTTTAGGCCTGAATATTTGCGATATTAACCAAGATGGTTGGAAAGATATTTATGTAACCAACGATTACCTATCTGATGACTTATTTTATATCAATGATGGCAAAGGAAAATTTGTGGACATGGCTGCTAAATTACTAAAACACACAAGTAATTCGGCTATGGGTAACGATATTGCAGACATCAATAATGACGGGAATTTGGATATTTTTGCTGTGGATATGCTGGCCAAATCAAATTACAGAAAGAAAGTGTTGACAGGAGCTACAAATTATCAAACCTATAATCTTTACAATGAATTTGGTATCAATTACCAATACATGAGAAATACGCTGCAGCTCAATAATGGTGTAAATAAACAAAACCAGCCGATGTTTAGCGAAATCAGTCTTCTGGCAGGTGTGGCAGAGACAGATTGGAGTTGGACACCTTCTTTGGCGGATTTTGATAATGATGGTAATCGGGATTTGTTAATTACGAATGGTTTTCCAAAAGATGTGACAGACAGAGATTTTACATCTTTCAGAAATGAGGCAGAAAAATTAGCTGCTCGTCAGTTTATATTAGACCAAATACCCGTAGTAAAAATCAGCAATTATGCTTTTAGAAATACAGGAAATTTGCAATTTGAAGATGTAACCGAAAAATGGGGCTTGGATATTCCTTCTTTTTCAAACGGGGCGGTTTATGCTGACTTAGACAATGACGGTGATTTGGATTATATAGTAAACAATATCAACGATTCGGCTTTTGTTTTTAAAAATACTTTAATAGAAACTGACAAAAACAAAGAAAGTCATTATCTAAGACTTAGATTTGAAGGGGATGCTAAAAACAAAAACGGAATAGGAACTGTGGCCATTTTGGAGTTTGAAGATGGAGAGAAAATCATTCATGAAAACAACCCTTACCGTGGTTATTTGTCTAGCGTTGAGCCACTGGTTCATTTTGGGATTGGGGCAAAGAAAATCAAGTCTCTAGAGATTCAATGGTACAATGGAATGTCTCAGATTATTAATAATCCTCAAAAGGATCAATTAATGGTTTTAAATATCAAAAATGCAAATAAGCTGACTGTTCATGCATCAGAACCAAAGAATGAATTGTTTCAAGATATAACAGATCAAACCCATGTAGATTTCCTTCATAAAGAGTTGGACTTTATTGACTACAATATTCAGAATTTATTGCCATTTAAATTGTCTGAACTAGGGCCTGGAATGAGCGTGGGTGATGTCAATGGCGACGGACTTGAAGATGTATTTATGGGAGGTGGAAAGACCTTCAATGGTTTGTTTTTTCTACAACAACAGAATGGCGAATATTTAAAAAAATATTTAAATGATCAGGAAGAATCATCGGAAAAACTATCTGACGACTTGGGTTCCTTGCTTTTTGATGCGGATGGAGACGGAGACCTGGATTTGTACATCTGTAGAGGTGGGAGTGAAGGTCAACCCAATGATAAATCTTTTCAAGACATAATATATTTAAATGACGGGAAAGGTGGTTTTTCTGAAAACAAACAGATACTTCCACAATTCGCAACGAGTACATCTTGTGTAAGAGCAACAGACTTTGATAATGATGGTGATTTAGATTTATTTGTAGCAGGTAGGAATGTCCCTGGTCAATATCCAAAATTCACAGATTCTTATTTGCTACGCAATGATTCGGGAAATGGACTTGCGAAATTTACGGATTTGAAATTGCCTGAACTAAAAGATTTAGGCTTAATCTGTGATGTACTTTGGACTGATTTTGACAATGACGGTTGGATGGATCTTTTAGTTGCTGGAGAATGGGCTGCTCCGCGATTATTTAAAAATAATAAAGGAAAGCTTACAGAATTAAAAAATACAGGTCTTGAAAATCTCAAAGGATTGTGGACTTCGGCCAATAGTGGAGATTTTGACAATGATGGAGACATAGATTACGTTTTGGGAAATGTAGGGCTAAATACCTTGTTTAAAGGGACAAAAAAAGAACCTGTGAAGGTAATTGCTAAAGATTTTGATAATAATGGTAATTATGACATCATTCCTTTTATTTATTTTCAAGACCTAAATAAGAAAAAGGTTTTGGTACCTTACAATGGGAAAGACGACGTAAATAAGCAACTAAATGCTACTCGATCGAGATTTGTTTCTTACAAAGAATTTGCGAATGCCAATTACGACAATTTACTGACAAAAGAAGAGAAAAAAGGTGCCCAAGAGTTGGAATTAAATTATACCAAATCTTTGGTAATTATGAATCTTGGTGGAGGCAAGTTTGAAATTAGGGAATTACCTATTCAAGCACAATTTAGTCCTGTGAACGGTATTTTAGTGGAAGATTTTGATCAGGACGGTTTTCAAGATTTGCTGATTTCTGGGAATAATTTTGGTAATGAAACCTCTATGGGAAGATTAGACGCATCAAATGGATTTTTCTTAAAAGGGAAAGGGAATGGTGAATTTGTTAATGTTTCCAATTCAGGATATTATGTGCCAAAAGATGCCAAGTCTTCTGTGACCATTAGCAATGCAAAAGGTGAGATTTGTATTTTTGCGTCCCAAAATAGAGGCACTTTAAAAGTTTTTAAAACTCCTTTGATAAAGCAAAATATTGGTCTGAACTCGAAAAATAGGAGTTATACTTACCAAATCAATGGTAAAACCACAAAAAAAGAATTGAATTTTGGTTCGTCTTATTTAGGCCAATCTAGCAGGTATATTGTACTTCCTGCAAATGCTAAAAATTTAAAGGTAAATTGAAATGCACAAAGGCATAGTCTCAATTTTATTTCTTTATTTCTTTATTTTTAGCTGCACTTCAAAAAAAATAAGTGAAACTTTTAATGCTAAGCCTTCTGGACTAAGTGGGGAAGAGTTGGCGAAAATTCATTGTGCCAGCTGTCATGTTTTCCCTGAAGCCGATTTGTTGCCCAAAGAGATTTGGTTAAAAGGCGTATTGCCTAAAATGGCTTTGCGATTAGGGCAAGGAGATTTTATGCAAGAGATGATGTCACATCAGAATACTGAAATGATGGTGATAATGGAATCTGGAATTTATCCTGATAAGCCTTTGATTGTAAAAGAGGATTGGGAGAAAATCGTAAAGTATTATGAAGATAATGCTCCAGAAAATCTTAAAAGTACCCCTACGCACATTACCACAGACTTGGATTTATTTGCTGCAAGTCCCCAAAAAATAAATGCTCAAGAGATTGTGATGACCAAATTTGATTCTTTGAGTAAGAAAATATTTGTGGGCTCTGCTCTAAAAAGTTCGATTTATAGTTTTCAAATGGGTTCAAAAAAAATTGACTCTGTGAAAACAAAGAGCCCAAATGTGGATTTTGGATTTCATAATAATTTAGGAAGGGTTGAATTGGAAGTAGGGATTTTGAACCCTTCTGATTTATCTGAAGGAAGATTGTTAGCCAGTGGGAAGGTTTTAAAAGATAAAATGCATAGACCTGTTAATCTAGTCTTAGCAGATGTGAATGAAGACGGAACAGAGGATTTTATAGTTTCAAATTTTGGAAATTTGCTCGGAAGTTTGGTCTGGTACGATGGAAAAACCTTTGAAGAAAATCTGCTTTTAAATGAACCTGGTGCTAGAGTCGTATATTTTGTTGACTTTGACAAAGACGGGAAAAAAGACATTTTGGCATTAATGACGCAAGGAAGGGAGTCTATTGTTTTTTTTAAAAACATTGGAAAAGGAGCGTTTGAAATGAAACCTTTGTTGCGTTTTCCGCCGGTTTATGGTTCGAGTTATTTTGTGGTGAAAGATTTAAACAATGACGGCTATCTTGATTTTGTTTATACCAATGGCGACAATGCAGATTTGTCGATCGTAAAAAAACCTTATCACGGACTTAGGATATTTATTAATGATGGTAAAATGAATTTTTCGGAAAAGTATTTTTACCCAATAAATGGTGCTTCAAAAGTTCTTGTAGAGGATTTTGATCAAGATGGTGATTTTGATATGGCTATAATTTCTTTTTTTCCTGACGATAAAAAGAAAGAGGGATTTCTTTATTTTGAACAAACAAAAAACTTTAATTTTAATATTAAATCTAAAAAGAACATTTCCAACGAAAAGTGGCTCACTATGGATAAGGGTGATTTTGATGGAGATGGCGATATAGACTTGGTTCTCGGGGCGTTTAATAGAGACAGAAAAACGCCCTCAAAAATCAATTCTGTTGTGATTTTAGAAAACAAATTGAACCCTAAAACTTCAAAAAACAAATGAAAATCAAAATTTTACTTTTTTTAAATCTGTGTTTTTTTACTGCATTCTCCCAAAGCAAACTTACGGTAGAGAAAATAATGCAAGACCCGAAATGGATCGGTACTTCACCATCTGAGATCTCATGGTCGGATGACAGTAAAAGCATTTATTTTAAATGGAATCCGGAAAAGAACTTGGGAGATTCGTTATATAATTATTCTTTGAAATCAAAAAAAACAGAGAAAGTCTCAAAGAAAGATCGCTTGACTTTAACCGCTGAGGGTAAATATAATTTAGATTATACGAATAAAGTTTACGCCAAAGACGGTGACTTGTATTTATATTATCCACAAACCAATACAACGTTAAGAATTACAAAAACGGTGGATATCGAATCTAGGCCTTCGTTTTCTGTAGATGGGCAGTCAATTTTATTTGTAAAAAACCAAAATGTTTATGCTCAAAATATTGTGAATGGTTCGGTAGAGCAATTGACAGATTTTAAATCTGGCTCAAAGTCCTCAGAAAAGAAAAAAACAGAAGAAGAGGCTTGGTTGGAAAAAGACCAGATGGCTTTATTCGAAGTTCTTACGGAAAGAAAAACCAAGGAAAAAGAAAGCAAAAAAAATAATCCTGAGCCTAAAGGACCCAAAAAGATTTACTTAGAAGATAATAGACTCTCAAATGTTAATATAAGTCCAAATAGTGATTTTATAGCTTATAGTTTAATAGAAACTCCCAAAAATCAGAAAAGTACTATAGTGCCAAACTATGTAACTAACTCTGGATACACTACGGATATTCCTGCCAGAAATAAGGTAGGGTCTCCTCAAAATTCAAGTTCGGCATATATTTATTGTATAGCGGCAGATACGGTTTTTAAACTTTCGAGCAAAGGTTTGCCAGGTTTAAATACATTTCCGGAATTCTTTAAAGATTATCCAAAAATTGATAGTGCTACGAAAGCAAAAGGAAGGGAAGTGCAATTTTATAACTTTGTTTGGTCACCTTTAGGCACTAAGTTAATAGCCGAGGCTAGAACAATAGATCATAAAGATAGATGGATTGTAGAGGTTGATTTGGCCTCTGGTAAAACTAAAAGTATAGATCATCAAAGAGATGAGGCATGGATAGGAGGGCCTGGGATTTCGAATTTTGCAAGTACTTTAGGCTTTTTAGATGAAAATACGATTTATTTCCAAAGTGAAGAAACTGGTTATTCTCATTTATACAAAATGGACTTAGTTTCAAACAAAAAACAGGCTTTAACAAATGGTAAATTCGAAGTTCTAAAAGTTGAGCTTTCTGTTGATAAGTCTAAGTTTTATGTAACCACAAACGAAGTTCATCCAGGTGAGCAACATTTCTATCATCTTTCGGTAAATGGAGGTGAAATGAAAAAAATAACTAACATGACCGGGTCAAATGATGTGACGATTTCACCTGATGAGAAATATCTAGCAATTAGATATTCGTATTCAAATAAGCCTTGGGAATTGTATTTGCAAAAAAATGATGCAGGAGCAAAGGCCGAAAAATTAACGAATTCATTGACAAAGGAATTTGAAGCTTACGCTTGGAGAGACCCTAAGGTTATTACTTTTAAAGCTGAAGATGGGCAAGAAATTTACGGTAGATTATATGAGCCTGATGCGAAAATTGCAAAAGCTAAAGGAAAACCTGCGGTGATTTTTGTTCATGGAGCGGGATATTTGCAGAATGCCCATAAGTGGTGGAGCAATTATTTTAGAGAATATATGTTCCATAATTTGCTTACTGACCTTGGTTATACCGTTTTCGATATAGATTATAGAGCTTCTGCTGGCTATGGTAGAGATGTAAGAACGGGAATTTATAGATATATGGGGGGTAAAGATTTATCTGACCAAGTAGATGCTACTAAGTTTTTAATCAAAAACTATGGCGTGGACGCAAAGAAAATAGGGATTTACGGCGGGTCCTATGGAGGCTTTATAACATTGATGGCATTGTTTACAACTCCTGATGTTTTTAAGGCTGGGGCTGCACTTAGGCCTGTTACTGACTGGGCTGCTTACAATCACGGATATACTTCTAACATCCTAAATACACCTCAAACAGACAGCATAGCTTACCACAGAAGTTCACCAATTTATTTTGCAGATGGCTTGAAAAACAACCTTTTGATTTGTCATGGTGTGGTGGATGTAAATGTTCATTATCAGGATGTTGTAAGGCTAAGTCAAAGGCTTATTGAGCTGAAAAAAGACAATTGGTCAATGGCCTCTTATCCTATGGAAGACCACGGTTTTGTGGAGCCGAGCTCATGGACAGATGAATATAAAAGAATACTGAAGCTTTTCGAGGAGAAATTGAAATAAATCCTTTTTTATTATCTTAGGAAATAGTAATTTGTTGGAAAATACTTGACAAAAAATATGTCTAAATTCGTTTTACTGCTCGACTGGGAAGGATTTGAAAAAGATAAATATGTTCATACTGTTTTAGAAGACAATCTTTTGCCGAATTATTTTATTGGCTGCCGTTGGTTTGCAGGAAAAGCTCGCAAAAATTGGCGACTTAAAATTTCCCAAGTAATAAGGATGAATTATGAGGAATCTCAATATTTCTTTGCGTTTATTAATGTGAAATATCCTGAAGGTGACACTGAAACCTACATGTTTCCTCTTTCGTTTGTGGCGGATGATATTGAAGGTTTACCTAGTGAAGCAATCATAACGCCCGCAAGTTTAGAGGAAAAAGAAGGATATTTAGTTGAAGCCGTTTTTGATCCTGCATTTAGAGAAGCTATTTTTCATAATATTGTCAATAGCCAAAATATACTACAGATTACAAACGATCATCTGGTTTTTGAAAGAGGAAAGGGCTTAGAAGACGAAACAGCAATTGATAGCATAATTCCTGATATAGATTCAAGTAATACAGCCTTTGTGTTTGGAGGTAAGTATTTTTTTAAATTGTATCGCAAGCTTTTCGCAGAGACCAATCCTGAGGTAGAGATGGTGCAGTTTATTACCCAAAACTCTGATTTTAAAAACATTCCGAGGTATTGTGGAAGTGTAACTTTAGAGAAGAAGTTGGAAAGTGACATCACTATCGGATTGCTGGTTGAGGTTATAGCCAACGAAAAAGACAACTGGTCAAAAACGGGAGATTATCTCAACGATTTTATGTTCGCTTTTGTAGATGGTAATTTCCAAATTAAGGAAAATGTTTTCGAAAAAGTGGGTTTACTTGGTCAACGAACAGCCCAAATGCACGATGCCCTTTTTAATATTAATTGTGAAGAAGGATTTAGAGCAGATATTTTTGATAGACCTTACAGAAGATTTATCCATCAAAAAGTTGAGGACTTATTAGAACACCGCTATAATATATTGACAGAAAATTATCTTTCTTTAGACGAGCAATCGCAGATACTGGCTTGGAAGTTTATGGAAGCCAAAGACATTATCTTAGATTTTGTAGATCAAATATTAACAAGGCCAATAGAATCATTTAGAACCAGAATTCATGGAGATTATCATTTGGGGCAGGTTTTGGTTTGTAAAGAAGACCTAGTTATTATTGATTTTGAGGGCGAACCAGAGAGTACTATTTCAAGTAGAAAAGTCAAGCATTCACCACTTAAAGATGTTGCTGGGATGATTAGATCTTATCATTATGCAGTTTCGGCTAAGTTATTTAACAGTCCAGAAACCAAGTCTTTGAATGAGAAAGTTTTGCAAAGAGCTACTGATAGATGGTATAGATTAATGCGAGATACCTATCTCGATGAATACATGACGTATTTTGGGCCATTACACCCGCTTTTAAAAAATAACAATGAAATTAATTATTTATTACAATTTCATTTGCTAGAGAAATCAGTATACGAATTAGGCTATGAATTAAACTACAGACCAAGTTGGGTCAAAATACCGCTAAAAGGAATTTTAGATGTAATTTTAGAGATAGAAAAACTGAATAGGTAAAATGATTATTTATAAACTTTATTTGTTTTTGTTTGCTTTAAAAACCGCAACTTGTTCATGTAACTATGAACATAAAACATCTTTTTTTGAAAAAAGTCGTATTAATATTTCTAAGACAGGGAAGTTTCCGGTTTGCATTGGTGAAAATTCGGGTTTAAGCAAAGCATGGCAAGATGGTTTTTATTGGACGCATAATGATTCTGGTGGGAATCCTGAGCTATATATGGTTAATGCCGAAGGTTTAATGTTTGATACATTGGATGTGCCAGGTGCCATAAATGTTGACTGGGAGGATTTGGCAAAAGACAATAAAGGGAATATTTATATTGGAGATTTCGGGAATAATTCTAACAGAAGGAAAGACCTAACAATCTATAAAAGAAATTATTACGGCGTAGAAAAAATCAAGTTTAAATACGCAGATCAAACACCGGCAGATTCTTCGAATTTAATTTTTGATTGTGAAGCTTTTTTCTGGAAAAATGACTCTCTTTATCTTTTTACCAAAAGTTGGAACAAAGGGAAAAAACTTACCAAACTTTATGTTTTACCCGATAGTCCTGGTGAATATGAGGTTTTACCTATAGCTCAGACCTATTTTAAATCCCAAGTTACTGGAGCCGATATTAGTCCGGATGGTTCTAAGTTTGCACTTATTACCTATGGTAAACTGATGATATACAATATTATTGATGGACAAATCAATTTCAAATCGCCTCAAAAGTGCATAAAAATAGGAAAGAACCAAACAGAGGCTGTAGTGTTTGAAAACGACCACAAAATTATTTTTTCTAATGAACAACGTAAGATATTCAGCATAGAAATTTAACACTGACTTAACATACCTCTATTTAACAAAGCTTACTTTTGTGCTGTAAAATTAACGTTCGTTTAACAAAAAATTAATATGGCTAAAAAAGTACTTGTCATTGACGACGATTTAGACATACTAGAACTTTTGATTTATAATCTAAGTAAGGAAAATTACGAGGTAAAATCAGCTGTTAATGGACTGGAAGGTATAAAAGTTGCTAAAAGTTTTATGCCTGACCTCATCTTGATGGATATTATGATGCCCGTGATGGATGGCATAGAAGCTGGTAAAATCATCAAAAATACTGAGAGTCTTAAGCATATTTATGTTATCTACCTCACTGCTCGTGCTGAAGAATACTCTGAAGTTGCCGCATTCGATGCAGGTGCCGACGATTATTTAACCAAGCCTATTAAACCAAGGGCTCTAGTAAGTAGAATAAATGCCTTTTTTAGAAAAGAAACTCAGAAAAATGTAGTTGATGGAATTCTAGAAATTGCAGGATTAAGAATTAATAAAGAAAATTATTCTGTCACCAAAGAGGATGGCTCGATAGTTATTTTACCTAAAAAAGAGTTTGAAATTTTGTATTATTTGGCAACTGTTCCTAACAAAGTTCAATCAAGAGATAGCTTATTACAAAAGATTTGGGGCTCTGATATTTTTGTTGTTGAGCGTACGATTGACGTACATATTAGAAAAGTCCGGGAAAAAATAGGAGACAAATATATAGGTACACTCAAAGGTGTTGGCTACATGTTTAAAACAGAATAACAGGCAAATGCTTGTTTTTTTGTTATAAATCCTACAATTTCGCTATGTAAACTTTGCCTATGTTTTTATCACCGAGGTGGATATCGCTTTTTACTTCTTTATTGGTTACGAGCATCGTAGTAGCTTTTTTGAGCTTTGTTCCTGCAGCTGATAGTGGCGTACTATTTGTAGCAGGCATTTCAAGTTTTTTTTCGACCTTCTTTTTTACCTACTATATCGTTGACCTTCTAGTATTTAGAGAGGTAAATCAAATCTATGTTTCTATTCAAAAACTTAAAATTCGGGATTTTGATATCTCAAGAAAATCCTTGCTAAGAAGTGTAAACCCACTGAAAAAACTTAACAGGGAGATTTCTAACTATGTAAGCAAAAAAGAAGAAGAAATAGGTGAGTTGAAGCGAATGGAGATTTTTAGACGAGAGTTTCTTGCTGATGTTTCTCATGAACTTAAAACACCGATTTTTGCAGCTCAGGGCTTTGTACATACATTAATTGATGGAGCCATAGATGACCCCGAAGTTGCGGTTAGGTTCTTAAAAAAAGCTGCTAAAAGTCTTGATGGTTTGGATGTATTGGTGAGGGATTTGGTGGTTTTGTCCCAAGTTGAAACTGGAGATTTAAAGATGCATTTCGATAGTTTTAATATTGTGGAGGTGATAAAAGAAATCTTCGAACAATTAGAAAATAAAGCCAACAAGCGAAATACGGAATTGGTTTTAAAGCCTAAGGAAAAGGAAGAATGTTTTGTTTTTGGAGATAAACAAAGGCTTTCTCAAGTTTTGACAAACCTGGTCGAGAATGCCATAAAATATGGAAAAGACAATGGCAAAGTAGTTTTGGAACTTAAAATAGAGAACAGGAATGTTGAAATCTCTGTAGAGGACAATGGACCAGGGATTCCACAAGACCAATTACCACGGATTTTCGAAAGATTCTATAGAGTGGATAAAAGTCGATCAAGAGAAACTGGCGGGACTGGTTTGGGTCTGGCCATCGTTAAACATATATTAAATGCCCACGATTCAGTGATAAGTGTAACTTCGAAAATAGACAAAGGCACAAGATTTACCTTTCATTTGACTAAACCACCCAAGGAATTTGCGTAAATTGCAGTCCAAATACAGATACAATGGACTTAAGCAGGTTTAAAAAGCCACCAAAAAATTTAGTTTTTACGGATTTAGTGATTTTTGAAAATGACAATTATGTTATAATCAATAAACCTCCGTTTGTTCCTTCTTTAGATGAGCGTACAGCAGATAGATCTTTGAGTATATTAAAACTTGCTAGAGAGGCATTTGGTGACATACAACTTTGTCATAGATTAGATAAAGAAACTTCTGGAGCATTGGTATTAGCAAAGAATCCTGAAGCTTATAGAAACCTTGCCATGCAATTTGAGCACCGCGAAGTTCAGAAAGAATATCACGCGGTAGTAAATGGTCTACATGACTTGGACAGTATTTCGGTGTTTTTGCCCATTGCTCCTTTAAAGGATGGCACCGCTGTTAGAATTGATAAATTGAGAGGTAAATTAGCTGAAACATTGTTTTTTACCATTAAAAAATATACGAGACACACTCTGGTCAAATGTATGCCCATAACTGGTAGGATGCATCAAATTAGAGTCCATTTGCAGTGTTTAAAAGCTCCAATCGTTTGTGATCCTACCTATGGAGGAGAAATGGTTTTTTTGTCAGACATTAAAAGGAAGTTTAATTTGAAAAATGAAACTGAGGAACTTCCGCTAATTAAAAGAGTGGCATTGCATGCACATACCATTAAGTTTTTAGATGTAAACGGAGAAAAGATTGAAGCTACAGCGGAATATCCTAACGATTTCCAAGTATTGGTAAATCAATTGGAAAAATTCGCTAGATAAATATTCGGTTTTATCTTTGAAAATTCTTTTTAACTTCTTCGTGGTCTGCGTCGCCTAAAAGAAAACCCCAAGCCTTTAAAGAATCAGTAGAATCGAATACCACTTTTATGATTGCGGTCAAAGGCAAGGCAAGTACTAATCCACTTATGCCCCAAAGGTTGGCAAAAAGTAAAAGAGAAATAATTGCAGCTAAGGAGTTGATGCTTACTTTATTGCCAACAATGTATGGGGTAATGAAATTGCCCTCTAAAAATTGAATTACACCAAAAGAAGCTCCTACGCCAACAGCATACCAATAGGAATCTTTTGTAATCAGTGCAACTATAATTGGCAAAGCTGAGCCTATTGCAATACCTATGTAAGGTATTAAAACTAAAAATGAAGCAAAAAAGCCAAAGAAAAGAGCGTTTTCGATGCCCAATAAATAAAGGGAAGAAGTGTTTAATATACCTATAATTAAGATAACTAAAAGTAATCCAACAATATAGTTTCTAACTACTCCATTTATTTTGTTAATAGTCTGAGAAATAGCATGTTTGCTGCTTTTTCTCATTAAGAGATACACAAAAGTTACTAAAAAATCTCTATATAATAAAAAAAGAAAAATGTAAAGTGGTAAAAGAGAAAGGTTTATAAGAAATCCAGAAGTTGTACTTAGCGTTTGACCTATAATAGTTGTACTATTTTTTAATATTTCTGTTAAATATTTTTTACTTTCAGCTATTAATTGAGTCTGATTAAAATTAAAATTATGTCTTAAGAACCTTTCAATATCCGCAATCCACACTATTCCTTTTTCTTCTATTTGAGGGAGTAAACTCTCCAATTGGATTATTTGGGTATACGAAAAATAGCCAATTAAGGTTAATATCGAAAGTGTTAGAAAAATGGAAATCAAAATAGCAATAGGCCTTGGAATTTTATGATTTTCCAAAAACTGACATACCGGAAATAGCAAAAATGAAATTAAACCCGCAATTATAAAAGGAATAACGACGTCTTTTAATATTGACATTGCAAAAATAACAATCACCAAAATTATCAGGCTGTAAGCAGCATTTTGAACACTCGGGATGTTATTTTTTATATACC
Organism: Lacihabitans sp. LS3-19; assembly: GCF_024343575.1. Taxonomy (GTDB): domain Bacteria; phylum Bacteroidota; class Bacteroidia; order Cytophagales; family Spirosomataceae; genus Leadbetterella. The sequence continues at coordinate 130,213 of NZ_RJUA01000121.1, forward strand.
TCATTCGGCTTCCTGAAGTTTTTGCTTATAGATTCTTTGAGAAACCACAATACTTACTTCATATAAAAAATATAGAGGTATAGCCACCACTATTTGGCTTATCATATCTGGAGAAGGAGTGATAATGGCAGCCACAATCAATATTACAACAATTGAATGTTTACGGTACTCTTTTAGAAACGCTGGCGTCACAACCCCAATTTTGGTTAAAACCAAAATGGCCATAGGAAGCTGGAATGTAACCCCACATGCTAATGTCAATGTAGCCAAAATAGATATATATGACTGAATATCAAATTGATTTTCTATACTAGGGTCAATTTGGAAATTTACCAAAAAGTTTATTGCAAAAGGGGCTACAATATAATATCCGAATAAAACACCAATGAAAAACAAGGCTGTAACATAAAAAACAGAGCCAGTTGCTGCTTTTTTCTCAGTTATTTTTAGTCCTGGTTTTATAAATCTCCATATTTCCCAAAAAACATAAGGAAATGCAAAAAGTAGACCTATTATAGCAGAAGCAGTCAATGCCATCATAAATTGACCAGAGACTTCGCGACTCATTAAAGAGAAATTAAGCTTATCGACACAAAGACTTTGTATACCAACTAAATTTCCAAGCTCACAAAGTTTTCTATATGTCCAGAAGTCAGGACTTGCTGGGCCTAAAATAATGTTTTTGAAAATAAAAGACATAGAAAACCATGCGATTATCATAAAAACTAAAATTGCAGCGACTGATCTTATGATGTGCCAGCGTAATTCCTCGAGATGCTCAATAAAAGTCATCTCTTTTTCTCCTTTTTCTTCCTCGTTATCGTCGTAATCTATATATGGTGCTTGATCTAAAGGCATCTATTTAATTTTCTTTTTACAAATGTAACAATTTTATACACTTATTTTAAACAAAATACCCCATCTAAACATTCAGATGGGGTATTATATTTTTTTTGATTTTATTTAAAAAGCGGAAACCATTTCATCCACTCATTTACTTCATTTCTTACATCACTAATAATAGCCTCATTGTCATGATTCATCAACACATTATCAACCATTTCCACAACTCTCACAAAGTCATTTTCTTGTAAGCCTCTTGTAGTCATTGCAGCAGTTCCAACTCTGATTCCGGATGTAGTCATTGCTGAAGCATCGTCAAATGGAACCATATTTTTGTTAACTGTAATGTCCGCTTTTATCAAAGTGTTTTCAGCCAATTTTCCAGTTAAACCTTTTGGTCTTAAGTCAATTAATGCCAAATGATTGTCTGTTCCGCCAGAGATTACTTTGTAACCTTTGTTCATAAATGCTTCAGCCATTACTTTGGCATTTTTTTGTACTTGGACGGCATAGTTTCCAAAGTTTTCCGTTAAAGCTTCGCCAAAAGCAACAGCTTTAGCCGCTATAATATGCTCTAATGGCCCACCTTGTGTTCCAGGAAATACACCAGAATCTAACAAAGAAGCCATAGATCTGATTTTGCCTTTGGCAGTGCTGATTCCAAATGGATTTTCGAAATCATTTCTCATCATTATTACTCCACCTCTGGTTCCACGAAGCGTCTTGTGAGTAGTGGTTGTAACAATATGACAATGGTCAAATGGATCTGCCAAAAGACCTTTGGCAATTAAACCTGCAGGATGTGATATATCAGCTAGTAAAATTGCACCCACTTTGTCGGCAATATTTCTTAAACGTGCATAATCCCAGTCTCTAGAATAAGCTGAAGCACCACAAATTATCATTTTTGGTTTTTCTTTTACCGCAGTTTCTTCGACTTTATCCCAATTTATTAGACCAGTTTCTTTTTCAACGCCATAAAAAAACGGTTGGAAGTATTTTCCAGAAATATTAACAGGAGAACCATGAGATAAATGTCCACCATGAGATAAGTCAAATCCTAAGATTTTATCACCAGGCTTTAAGCAAGCAATAAAAACAGCCATGTTTGCTTGTGCACCTGAATGAGGCTGAACATTGGCCCAAGTTAAATTAAATAATTCTTTAAGTCTGTCTATGGCTATTTGTTCTATTTCGTCTACAACCTCACAGCCACCATAGTATCGTTTCCCGGGCAATCCTTCGGCATACTTGTTAGTTAGCACGCTCCCTGCGGCATCCATTACTTGAGGTGAAACGAAGTTTTCTGAGGCAATTAGCTCAATTCCATGCAATTGTCTATCATGCTCTTTTTGAATTAAATCAAAAATTTGATTATCTCTGTTCGGCGTAGAATTCAATACTGACATTGATTAATATTAAATTATAGATTATTTATTACTCGATTTTTCTGAGCCGCAAAATTAAAACTTCTTTCTAAGAAATACTTGAATATTGTGCTTTTTTGTTGTCTAAATCTAATAATTCTTAAATTGTTCAGTAATTGATTTAGAGGAATTGAATTTCCTAAAGCCTTCCTTATGTTTTATGCAATTAACATTGGTTTAGTTTTTAGTCTTTTTTTTGATGATTTAAAGGGTATTTTTGAAAATATCGAAAAATAATTCTATTTTTATAAATTATACCATGAAACCCTAATTCTATATAAACCCAAATTTGATAAGTTCTTTTAATTAAATGATTATTGAATTTATTGAAATTGCCCAATGAACCCATTAATATGCCAATTCTTTTTGATTTTTCTTTGAATATTTCATCATTGATATACGAGCCTGTAACTACTCTGACTGATTTACTTTTGGCTTTTAGTTGCTTCTATTTTTTCTTTTCAATACAAAAAATTGAAGTAAATGTGATTTTTATAAGTCATTGGCAGAAATTCTTCTTGTTCTTAGGTGTTTCTACCATGTTAGGTGCCATAGCACACAGTATTTTTGAAAGGGAGAAAAGCACGGTGTATGATTCTGTGTGGATATCGATGCAGATATTTGCAGGTTTATCCATTTTTTATGCCCAGGCGGCTGCATTTAGACAACTGAAAAATCCTAAACATCGTAGTTTATTTTTGTCACTTTCTCTTGCCCAGCTTCTAATATTTATTCCTTCAATTTTTTATTTTTTTGATTTCAGAGTTGTCGCATTAAATTCCTTTATTGCTTTGGTGCAGTTGGTAATTGTGTTTTTCCCCAAGAACTTTGAAAATTGGGTTTATAAAGCATATATAAGTTTCGGTTTTTTTATTTCTTTTCTTACAGTATATGTACACAACCAGAAACTTTCTTTTTCAAAATGGTTTAATCACAATGATATTTCACATTTGATAATGTATTTGAGTATTTTGCTGATTTTCAGAGGTATAAAATACCAATGCAAGTCTGATAATATTTTACAAACCAATAACTGATAAACTATCCCAACAGGTTTTGTAAAGCTTTATCTAGTGTTTCAAATTTGAATTTTATTGGAGAAATTTGCTTATTTATTACTTTACTGCTACCTAGTATTACAACTGACATTTCTCCAAGAATCATTTTTAGAATAAATGAAGGAATATTAGGTAAGAGTATTTTTTTACCTAATACTTGGGCTGCAGTTTTTGTAAATTCTTGATTAGTAACAGGGTAGGGGGCTACACCATTTATTATGGTTTCGATATTTGGGTTTATTATTGATTGAAAAAAAATCTCCACCATATCATCAATATGAATCCAAGACATCCATTGTTTTCCACTTCCAAAAGCCGCTCCTGCGTAATATTTAATTGGATTTATAATTTTGGGTAACGCACCATCATTTTTATCTAAAACTACTCCAGTTCTTATTTTTACTACTCTCAGTTCAAACTTTTTAGCAAAATCATCTTCAGCTTTTTCCCATTTTTCACAGCAGTCTGCCATAAAGTCTTCGCCAGCCTCCGAGTCTTCATTGTTTTCGATATCGCCAGTATCACCACCATAAAATCCAATAGCAGAGCCACCTATTATGGCTTTCAAAGAGTCGCCTTTATAGTTTTCTTGTATCAATTTAAGCGTATCTACTCTGCTATCTATAATTTCTTTTTTACGTTGATTTGTCCAATGCTTATCTGCAATTCCGGCTCCTGCTAAATGTACAATTGTTTCAACTCCCTCAAAAGCTTTAGGGTCAACAGAGGTTTTGTCCCAATGAAATTCTTTAACGGATGAGCTATTTTTGACATTTCTAGTTAAAATGTTAACTTCATGCCCTTCACTCAAAAGCTTTTTGCTTAAAGCTTTACCTATCAATCCACTTCCACCTGTTATTAGTACTTTCATATATAATAAGAACTTTCACTTAAGCCCTTTTGTTTTTTATTCCAAAAAAAAATACCCTCATCTTTTTCAAAATGAGGGTAAACTTTTTCTGCTTTAATTTTTACTTTACTGAAATCTCATCCACAAATAACCAAGAGGGGCTACCTTGTCCAGGATGTCCAATTGGAAGTTTTCCATAGTTTTCTGCTACAATTTTTAAATATTTAGCATTTGCAGTTCCCACTGATATGTTAAGTTGTTGAACAAAACTTTCGTTTTTTGTTGAAAGGCCCAAATCCATTTTTTTAATAGATTTGAATGTTTTATTGTCGTCAGAAGTGAAAATCTCAAGACTTTTAGGTGGCATAATCCATGCTGTAGCTGCTCCTAAGAAACCGATTGAAACATTAGAAAACGAAGTCTTCTGTCCAAAATCCAAAGTAAAGTCAAGGTTGCCTCCGTTAAATCCAACCCATGGGTCATTACTATTTTCGTCTCCCCGAATCCCGTTAGTTAGGGCCATTTTTTCTCCACCAAAATACTTCTTTGGCTCTGTGCCAAGAGAATAGCTTTTTCCAGTAGATTTTGAGATAGTGTATGATTTTGATGAGATAGTGCTTATCATATTTCCCTCTTTTGAAAACAAAGCTGCGGAAATATTTCTATCTCCACCAATCGTTATTTTGTTTTTTGGCGAATATTCAAATGACTTCGAATTTGGCATAGTTCCGTCTATTGTATAGCGAATTACACCATTTTTATCATTCGAACTCATACTTAAAACTGGTTGGTTTAAACTGTTTTTTTCTGTTGTAAAAGATACATTATAAAATGCTTTAGAGTAATTTACTGCCATCTGATCAAGCCTTTTAAAATGTTGCATGAGCCTATTGCTAAAGTCTTCAAAATCTTTTGTTTTGTCAGACCAACCGATTTCAGCAGTAGCTATGGCCCTCGGAAACAACATATACTCGGCATATTCTGGTGTAGCTACATATTCTGTCCAAAGATTAGCTTGTACGCCTTTTATGTATTTTGCTTCTTCAGTAGTTAATTCTGGTGAAAAAGGCTCAAAAGAATAAGTTTTTTCGATTGGCAAAAGACCACCTATAGCTAATGGTTCTGTACTTGGATTGGCTTGGTAATAATCCAAGTACATGTGGCTGTTGGGAGACATTATAACGTCATGTTTTTGTTTTGCTGCAGCTATTCCTCCTTCCACACCTCTCCACGACATTACCGTTGCATTAGGCGATAGGCCACCTTCTAATATTTCATCCCATCCAATTATTTTTCTACCTTTTGAACTTACAAATTGGTCTATTCTTCTTATAAAATAACTTTGTAATTCATGTTCATCCTTCAATCCTTCCTTTTTCATAAGATTCTGGCAAAAGTCAGACTTTTTCCAAGCTTCTTTGGGGCATTCGTCGCCACCAATATGGATATACTGGCTTGGGAAAATGTCCATTATTTCTGTTAATACATCCTCTAAAAAAGAAAAGGTTTTTTCATTTGGACAAAATACACGAGGTTCTACTCCCCATTTAGTTCCAACTTCAAACTGCTCTCCAGTGCAACCAAGTTCTGGATATGAAGCAAGTGCTGCTAAAGCATGCCCAGGCATTTCTATTTCGGGTACTATCGTTATGAATTTTCTTTGAGCATAGGCTACCAAGTCACGCATTTGATCTTGTGTATAAAAACCACCATAAGGTGTTCCGTCGTACTTTTGGTCTCGGTAATGTCCTACCATTGATTCTTTTCTTATTGAACCGATCTCTGTTAGTTTAGGGTATTTTTTGATTTCTATTCTCCAGCCTTGGTCTTCTGTGAGATGAATATGGAAAGTATTCATTTTGTTGATAGCCATCACGTCAACCATTTTTTTAAGAAATTCAATCGAGAAAAAATGGCGACCTAAATCTAGCATAATACCACGATATTCAAACCTTGGTTCGTCTTTAATGGTACATGCGGGAATAGAAAGATTTAGATTAGGTTGAATTGAAGCTCCAAAAATTTCAGATGGAAGTAGTTGGAGCAAGGTCTGTAATCCATAGAAATGCCCAACTGGGTTTGAGGCCTCAATTGTTATATTTTTGTTGCTAACGCGTAGTTCGTAACCTTCCTTTGCAATCTTGCTGTTTTTTAAAAATAGGATTTTATTATTTCCTGAATTCGCAGAAACTATCTCAATTGGTCTGTTTTTTATAATTTTTAACCTTATCGCCAATTGTTCGGCAACGGCTGTGGCTTCTGTGTTGTCTGAGGAAACTGCAATTTGAGTATTTTCATCAATCGAAAATTTACCTTTACCAATGTCTATACTTTGAGGTTTGGGTATAATTGAAAGAGTATTTTGGGCGAAACATCCGACCGAAATTAAGAGTGATATGATAAGCTTCATTATTTAATATTTATTAGGACATAGACGCAAAATAACGATTTTTTATTTAATAAATTATTTTATAAAAAAAATCGACTTAAAAACAGGTTTAAATCGATTCGTTTTTTTTGAAAATATTAAATATTGAGCAGGGTTTTTAATACTTCTTATTTCAAAATTGTATGCCCCATTTTGTCTCTTTTTGTCTTTAGATATTCTTCATTGTGTGGGTTTGAGGCTATTTCGATTGCTACAGAGTCTACTATTTCAAGTCCATAACCCATTAATCCTATCCGTTTTTTGGGATTATTTGAAATTAATTTTATTTTCGAAATTCCTAAATCTCTTAAGATTTGAGCTCCTACGCCATAGTCTCTTTCGTCAGGAGCAAATCCAAGCTCGAGATTTGCCTCTACAGTATCTCTCCCCAGCTCTTGGAGTTTATAGGCTTTTAATTTGTTTAACAATCCTATTCCTCTTCCTTCCTGATTCATGTAAATTATTACTCCTTTTCCTTCTTTTTCAACCATTTCCATGGCGGCGTGTAATTGGGGCCCACAGTCGCACCTGCAAGAACCAAAAATGTCGCCAGTTACACATGAAGAATGTACTCTTGCTAAAATGGGTTCGTTTTCCTCCCAATTACCTTTTACCAAGGCCATGTGAATCTGATCATTATTTAATTGTCTAAAAGCTATTAGTTCAAAGTTTCCCCAATTGGTCGGCATATTTACGCCGATTTCTCTTTTGATAAGACTTTCTTTTTCAAGTCTATAGGCTATCAAATCTTTGATAGAAACTAGTTTGAGGTTGAACTTGTCTGCTAAGATTCTGCACTGTGGCAAACGAGCCATTGTGCCGTCTTCATTTAATATTTCAATCAAAACGCCAGCGGGTTTTAAACCTGCAAGTTTTGAGAAATCTATTGCGGCTTCTGTATGTCCTGTTCTCCTTAATACTCCTCCTTCTGCTGCTATAAGTGGGAAAATATGTCCAGGCCTACCTAAATCTTCAGGTTTGGTATCTGAATTAACCAATGCTTGTATAGTCTTTGACCTGTCAGACGCAGAAATACCCGTAGTGCAGCCATTGCCCAATAAATCCACAGAAACCGTAAATGCTGTCTGATGTTCAGCTGTGTTTTTTCCTACCATTGGGTCTAAGCCGAGCTCTTTACAACGCTCCAACGTAAGAGGTGCACACATTAAACCACGACCTTCTTTTACCATGAAATTCACCAATTCAGGACTTATTTTTTCAGCTGCACAGATAAAATCACCTTCGTTTTCTCTATCTTCGTCATCTACTACTATTATTACGTTTCCATTTTTTATTTCCTCTATCGCTTCTTCAATGGAATCCAGTTTTATTTGCTGCATAAAGTGTTTTTTTGCAAAGTTACCAATAATAGCCAAGTAATTAAAAATGAATCAGGTTAAACATCACACAATTCTACTGCCTTTTTTAAAGAATCTATTTTATCCGTCTTTTTGGGAATGAATTCTTGACCTACATATCCTTTAAAGCCCGTTTCAATAATGGCTCTCATTATAGCTGGATAGTTTAGTTCTTGAGTTTCGTCAATTTCGGCTCTTCCAGGTACTCCACCAGTATGATAGTGTCCAATAAATGCTTTGTTTTCATTAATAGTTCTTATGATATCTCCTTCCATAATTTGCATATGATAAATATCAAAAAGCAATTTAAAATTTTCTGAGTCTATCATTCTGCAAAGCTCTACGCCCCAATCAGTGTTGTCGCACATGTATCCTTTGTGGTCTATTTTGCTATTTAGGAGCTCCATCACTATAGTTATGTTTTTCTTTTCAGCATAGGGGATTAATTTTGACAAACCTTCTGCACAATTATCTAAGCCTTGTTCGTCATCTATTTCTTCATCTCTATTTCCCGAAAAACAAATAATGCTTTTATATCCAGCTTTGGCAGTTTCATCAATTAGGTATTTATACCAGGCAATTAGTTTTTCATGATGTTCTATCTTATTCCATCCTTTTGTAATTCCCCATTCTTGGCTTGAATTAGAAACCATTGAGCAATGAATATCGTGTTTTTTTAATATGGAAAATTGTTTGACATCTACTAAATCTATCGCATTTATACCAATTTTTTTTATGGCAATTGCAAAATCTTCTAAAGGGATTGTTCTATAACACCAGTGGCAAACGCTGTGATTAATGTTACCTTTCAGGTTTGAATTTGTGTTTTTTAATTCTTTTGAAAAGGGTAGCATCAAACCTCCTAATGCTAGGTTTTTGATGGTTTCTCTTCTGGTATTTAATTTTTCCATAAATTAATCTTTAGATTTGCCCTAAAATTAGTATTTTCTTTAATATTATGAAATAGAAATATTTTTTGGGAATTGGTCTGATTTTTAATCAAATGAATAAACGAAATAAGGATGAAAAAACTTGTGATGGAGGAGCTCAATAGATTAACTGTTGAGGATTTTAAAGTGGCAGATAAAAATGATTTTTGTTTGATATTAGATGATATACGAAGCATGGCAAATGTTGGTTCTATTTTTAGAACAGCTGATTGTTTTCGTGCCTCTAAAATATATTTATGTGGAATCACTGCACAGCCGCCACATCGTGAGATTGAAAAAACCGCATTGGGGGCTACTGAATCAGTAGATTGGGAATATCGAGAAGATGTTTTGGAATTAATTGGAGATTTAAAATCTAAAGATTGGCAAATTGTAAGTTTAGAACAGGTCGAAAATAGTATTTATCTAGATGATTTTTTGCCAGAAAAAGGCAAGAAGTACGCTTTCGTATTAGGGAATGAGGTTTTTGGAGTGAAACAAGAAATTGTTGAAAACTCAAATTTAATTTTAGAAATTCCCCAATTTGGCACTAAACATTCTTTTAATGTAAGTGTTTCAACGGGTATTTTGCTTTGGGATTTTTATTCCAAAACTAAATTATTGCTTAAATAATATAAAAACTCTGCTAAGGCCTTTAACTTTTAACTCAACATAATATCTGTCGGATGGCAAAGTAGGATCGAGAGGAACTTCTTCAGGTAAGAGAATACTTGGAAAATAAGTTTCTTTTATCTTTTGTCCAATAGAATTAAATATTGTTACATTGACATCAATTAATTCAGCATCTGAAGTAATATAGAACTTATTATCGACAATAGGATTTGGATATACAGCTATACCGTAATGATTTAAGTCTTGCGTTATAGAAATAATACTTGACATGCCTGATCTGCATTCGAGTACTCTAGAGCTAGGAGTTGTAAAAGTATTTATTCCTTTTACAGAATATAAACCTGATTCTCTTATATAAAAATTCTCATTTTCTAAGGTTGTAAGATAGTTGTTGTTTTGAAACCACTCTATTTTTTGAACACTATCTTTTTTTAACGCTCTAATGAAAAAAGGACCTTCCTGCTCAATATCTGGAGTTTTAGGTACTTCTAAAAAAAGGTATTTTATTGTATCTGACTCTGGTGAAGGACAATCAAAATTACTGTAAAGCGTTACTTTTAGTGGTTCAGGGAGTTCTTTTGAAATAGTAATATTGTTTCCTTTTGTACCGTCGCTCCATATTGCATCGAAATTATAAAAATTATCTACTTTTGCCTGAATAGTTTTACCTTCACATTCATATCCATCGGAAGCAATTAATTGAATAATCGGTTTGGTTGGTGGGTCGACAAATTGAGGATATATATCATTTGACTTTGGCGACAAACAGCCTTGCGAACTTCTGTAATAGGCAAAATATTGTCCAGGTTGATTTACAGATAATTGATTTGATATTTTACCTGTATTCCAATTTACTTCATATTTGAAGTTTGAGGCTTGTAAATCCACTGTTTTTCCAGTGCAGCCTTTTAGGCTATTTACTGCTGAAACTACAGGCTTGTCTTTGGGGAATACATTTGGAACTATTATTTTGTTAGTATATAGAAGATTTGTATAACCATCTCTTAATACTGCAGACACCTCTCCAGTAGAAGCTTTTAAAGTACTCGAACCACTACTATTGTTCCACAAGTAAGTTTGATAAAGTTTGTCAAATTTAAAATTAGCTTCAGATTGATTAATACATGAATATTTAATTTCTACAATGCCTTTTGGCAAAACAGGATTTACTTGAGAAAAGAATTGATTTGTTAATGCTAAGTTCCAAGCTTGCCCTAATAGATCTATTCCTTTGATTGTACTCGTGTTTTCAAAGTGAACGCCATCAGGTCTTGATGGTTGAATGTCGTCAGTAGCAGGACCTGGCCAAACGTTTTCTATATTTGCAATTGCTCTATTTTGTGCGTTTATTATTGAGGTATTAATAGTTGTATTGTTTCTGGAAGCTCTAGAAATTACCCACGGTATTTTTTCTCCAGTATTATTTCTAGTTTCATTTATTATAGTTCGAAGATTTTCGAAATGTGTTTGTTCGTGCACATTTATTGCGGCATCTGACTCGCCTTGATGCCATAAAATGGCTCTTATGCCATAGATAGTAATTAATGAATGTAAAGTACGCCTTAGACCATGATAAGGCATATACCTTTGAAACACTTCTCCAGTTCTAATGTGATAAGTATCGACACCATATATTGAATTTACCCAGTTTTCAGTAGAAGTTCCAGATAATGCTGTGTTGTAAAACATTATAGGAACATTAAGTTTGTTAACCAATAGGTCACCGAGTTCTGCATAGCACCAAGGTGAATAACCTGTAGGCCCAATATTGGTATTACCTAACACATTGGTAAATTTGTCAATTGGAAGTGCAAGCGGAAAATTGTCATAATCGTAGGTTGACTTGTTGAAGTAGTTAGGTTCAAAAGCCAAAACTCTTTCATCGCTTGCACCTGGGGCATTTGGAGAAGCACCATCTCCTTGGGCATTAGATTGGCCAGCAATAACAAAAACTTCACCTATTCCAACTTTTTCAACACTTCTAGAAGCAATTATATTTCCATTCAGAATACTTCGAAGCTCCAATTTATACCAACCTCCTTTTCCCTCAATAGAGCCGGTAAAGCTAAGACCATCTATTTGGTCATCAACCGTTACCCAATCAGTAGCTGTACCAGAGTTATTAAATCTAGGCACAAGCCTTCCCTCTACTTTGTCTGCATCTTTGTCAAGAATACCAGTAATATGTATGTTTCCAATATTGTTTGTATTTCTTTGAAATACAGATTTTTCATAGGGAATCGTAATACTCATTTGTGCATTACAAAACAGAATACCTCCTAAAAAAAGACCTATATTACTTAAAAAATATTTTTTAAAAATATTCATCAAAATTTAAAGTTGGTTAAAATTGGGTTCTTTTAACAATATCAATGTATGCCATTAAATTGTTTTAAAAATCTAACATCGTTTTCAAAAAACAGTCTAAGGTCGTTTATGCCATACTTTAACATGGTAATTCTTTCGATTCCCATGCCAAACGCAAAGCCAGTATATTCTTCAGAGTTTATATTACAATTTTCTAATACATTGGGGTCAACCATACCTGAACCCGCTATTTCTACCCATCCTGAATGTTTACAAATATTACATCCTTTACCATGACATATAAAACATGATACGTCAATTTCAGCACTAGGTTCAGTAAATGGAAAATAACTTGGTCTGAGTCTTATTTTGGTATCTTTGCCAAACATTTCTTTCGCAAAATGCAAAAGCGTATCTTTTAAATCCTTAAAGCTTACATTCTTATCAACGTAAAGACCTTCTACTTGGTGAAATTGGCAATGGGCTCTGGCTGATATAGCCTCATTTCTATAAACTCTCCCAGCCATAATTGACCTGATTGGAGGTTTTTTATATTCCATTAATCTGATTTGAACATTAGAGGTATGCGTCCTTAATAACAAGTCATCTTTTGTGATTGCATTTTTTTCTACAAAAAAAGTATCTTGCATTTCTCGTGCTGGATGATTTTCGGCAAAATTTAATGCTGAGAAATTGTACCAGTCACTTTCAATTTCCGGGCCATCTTCTGCATTGAAACCCATTCTAGCAAAAATCTCTAAAATTTTACGTTTTACGATGGTCAATGGATGTAATCCTCCTAGTTGATTAGGAATTTCAGGAAGCGTTAGGTCAGGGATAGCTCCCGAAGATTTTTCAATAGAAGTTGTTTTTCCAGAAATAGAAAGTTCTTGATGGATATCTTCTAACTTATTTTTAAGCTTATTGAGATTTTGTCCGACTATTTTCTTTTGCTCATTATTGATTTTTTTGAAATCATCAAAAAGCTCGTTTAAAATTCCTTTTCTACTTAAATATTTTAGTCTGAAATCTTCTGAATTTAGCTTATTGTCTTGTAAAAAACTTTCCGCCTCTTTTATTACTCTTTCTATTTTTTCTATCACAACAATATACATTAAACCGCAAATATAATATTTTGAAAGCATTAATATTAATAATAATGAGCAGATTGGCTTTTTAAATGTGGAAAATCTTATTTTAAGGTTTTGTAGCCTAAAATTACTTAAAATATTTTGAGGTATTTTTACTTAACTTAATAGGTAGAAATACCTGTTTTGTATCTTTGGGATATCATTAATGCGTTGATTTTTAATTGTTTATTTTTTTTGAGCTGTTTGGGAAACATACAATCTAAGATTTTATATATTAATTTTACAATTGTTAGTCTTTTCCGCTGAATAAGCCATCTAAAATTTCGCATAATTATTAAATCTCTTTAGCTATTTAAAAACTAATTCTGAATTAAAGATTTATTTTATTCTCAAGAAATCCAGAAAACAGCATTTTAGAATGTATTTCTGGATTTTTTAATTTACAATTTTATAGAGCTCTTTTGCTTTGGCTCTTGAATAGAAATTAAAATGCCACCACTCGCTATTAATTGATTCAAAACTGTATTTTTTCATAACATTTCTCAATAACACCCTATTGCTTATTTGCTGTTCTGAAAGTTTACCTAGTTTTTGCATTTTATTTTCAAGGCGAGGATAAGCCAGATCCCCGAAAAAATCATATTTTGTTCCCATATCTAATGGTTCTTGTTTATTCACATCAAAAAGTGTGAGGTCTACGGCACACCCATAGTTATGTATGGAACCTTCAGAGGGATCAGCCACAAAATCTTTCCTACGTTTTGGAGGAATTGAATCTAATTTTTCCCAAAGAATAACTTGTATTGAATGCGGTCTAGTGGCATCATAAATTAGTAATCTTAATGCTGGGTTTATTGTTTTTAAATAATCATTTGCTTTCGCAAGTTCTTCTGCTGGTTTTTTCTGCAAAAAACCTTTATCAAAATCTCCGTATACATCTTCACCAAAAAAATTGTCTTTAGAGCTATATTTTAAATCTACTAAAATCGTACTGTCCAAAGTTTGAATATTTACCAAACCTTGGGAAATCATGGAGTTTTCAAAAGGGGATGTTTTTGCTGATTGTGGTTTTTCTGTAATTCTTTCGTCTAAAATTAAATTCTCTGTTTCGGCCTGTTCTTTTTTATTGTTGCAAGAAATAAAGAGAATCCAAGCTGCTGAAAATGAGATAAATTTTAAACAATATTTTTTTTGTATTTTTTGCATTCTTAAAATAGCAATCTTTTGTTTTCGAAATCTAATATAAAAAAACTAATTTGCTTCTTTTATTTATAAAAAGGAAACATTCATGATTTTAAATTACATCTGGGTTGGTTTTTTTCTTGTTGCTTTCATCGTTGCCCTAATAAAATTAATATTTTTTGGAGATACAGAGATTTTTAAAATACTAATGGAGGGGATGTTTAAGTCTGCAGAATCTGCGGTAATGGACTTGGCTTTGCCATTAGCTGGTGTCATGACATTTTTTTTAGGAATACTGAAATTGGGTGAGGAAGCAGGTGTTATAAGAGTTTTGGCCAAAATTATTGCACCGTTTTTCAGCAGACTCTTTCCTGAGGTTCCTAAAGACCACAAAGCCAACGGTGAAATGATTATGAATTTTTCAGCAAATATGTTAGGTTTGGATAATGCCGCGACACCATTTGGACTTAAAGCTATGAAAAGTCTTCAAGAGTTGAATCCGAATAAAGATACCGCTTCAAATGCTCAAATTATGTTTATGGTTTTGCATAGTGCTGGGCCAGTTTTAATTCCACTTTCTATCATGGCACAGCGTGCAATTTACCATGCTGCAGACCCCTCAGATATTTTTATTCCTGCCTTAATATCAGTATATGTGGCCACTTTTACTGGACTTTTAATTGTTGGGGTTAAACAAAAAATAAATTTTTTTGATAAAACTTTATTCTCCTGGTTGATAGGCATTACAGCTTTTATCGTATTTGTTCTTTGGTATTTTTCCGGATTATCAAAAGATGAAATTGAGCTTAAATCAAAGATTTTGAGCAACTTAATACTCTTTTCGTTCGTAACTGGATTTGTTGGGGCAGCATTTTACAAAAAGGTGGATATTTTTCCAACTTTTATTGAAGGTGCCAAAAGCGGTTTTGAAACCTCCGTAAAGATTATACCTTATTTGGTAGGTATGTTGGTTGCTATTAGTGTTTTTCGAAATTCAGGAGTTTTGACAGATTTAACCAACGGTTTGAAATGGTTAGTATCTTTTACTGGTATTAATACCGAATGGATTGATGCATTACCTACTGCATTAATGCATCCATTGAGTGGTAGTGGATCTAGAGCTATGATGATTGAGACATTTGACAATCCTAATTTCGGTGTTGACTCTTTTGTTGGAAAGCTTTCAAGTGTATTTCAAGCTTGTTCGGATACTATTTTATATGTCTTAGCAGTATATTTTGGTAGTGTAAGTATTAAGCATACTCGCTATACTTTAACTGCGGGGCTTTTGGCAGATTTAGCTGGGGTTATTACCGCTATAGTTGTTTCCTATATATTCTTTTATTAATGTCTTCTACGGTATTTTGCCCTGATTTCATCTCTTGAGCATGAGTTATTGCTACAACCAGTGTTTGTCAAACTTTGTACTAAAAAACCTATTCCTAAAATATAAAGAAAAACATTGTTGGAAAAATATACGGCAGCTCCGATAAATATAACTGATATGCTTAGATGAGTTATTCTTAGTATTGTCCAGTTTTTTAAGAAATTTTCCATTATTGTTATTTTATACTTTTGTAACAAATTTAAAGGGAGAATAATTTGTTTCTGACCGTTAAATGCTAAAGTATTGTTAAATCTTGTAATAATTTTGATTTTGTTAATTTTACAAATTAAAATTGTTCAATAATTTTAAGAAAAGGTAAACCCATAAAAAAAATGAAAACTATTAAAGTATTATTGATTTTAATATCAATAACAATTATCTCCTGTTCTAAATCAGGGAAAAAAGCCTTGGAGTCAGGAAATTATTATCAAGCGGCAATTCAAGCCATTGAAAAACTCCGAAAAGATAGTAATAATGACAAATCACTAGAAGTATTACCTAATGCCTATGGATTGGCTAAAGAGGATTTATTGAAAGATATTGGAAGAGCAAAAGTCGCGAATCAGCAATTTAAGTACGAAAGAGTTGTGGAAGACTACAAAAAGTTGAACGATCTCCATGACAGAATTGAAAAATGTGTTGCTTGTAGAAATATAGTTTCTCCAGATTCTTACTATTCTGAATATCAGAAAGCCGTAGATTTAGCAGCAAATGAGCGATATGACTTTGCAAATTCCTTATTAAAAAAAGGAACAATCGATAATGGAAGAGCAGCTTATGATAATTTTAATGCTTTATTAGCTTTTGCACCAGATTTTAAAGACGCGTCTGAAAAAGCGGAGGAGGCTCTGTTTGTGGGGTCCTACCATGTGGTTGTTGAGCAGCCTGCAATAAACTCAAAAATGTACCAATACAGCAATGAGTTTTTTCAAAGTAAAATAGATGAGTTTTTACAGACAAATAGAAGACTTAATAAATTTATAAGATTTTATCAACCTGCTGAAGCAAAGGAAATTAAACTTAATCCTGACCATGTTGTGAGATTAGAGTTCATTGAATTTGTTGTTGGAGAAACCAATCTTAAATCGGATAAAGAAACTGTTATTAGTAAAGATTCTGTAAAAACAGGAACTGCGAAATTAGGTGGCAAAAACGTAGATGTTTATGGCTTAGTAAAAGCTACTATAACTAGATATCAAAAATCTGTTAGATCTCGTGGAATAATGTCTTTAGAAATATATGATTATAAATCAAAGAAAGTTTTATTGAAAGACCAACTCCCGGGTGAATTTGTTTGGGATACTAAGTGGGCATCATACAACGGCGACGAAAGGGCTCTGTCGAAAATTGATTTAGAAGCAACTAAGTTTAAAGAGCAAATGCCGCCTCCTGCTCAACAAATGTTTATCGAATTCTGTAAACCGATTTATGATCAGTTTTCAACAAGAATAAAGAAATTTTATGACAAATATTAAAAAAAGAAAAGTCGAGATTGCTCTCGACTTTTTTTTATAAATTTTCAAAATCAAAAGTTTCTAGAAATGAAGTATTGAACTTTCCAGATTTAAAAGTTTCGTCATCCATGAGTTTTAAATGGAATGGAATCGTAGTTTTTACGCCATCTATAAAAAACTCTTGTAATGCCCTTTTCATTCTTACTATTACTTCTTCTCTGCTTCTAGCTGTCACAATAAGCTTAGCTATCATTGAGTCATAATTTGGTGGAATAGTATAACCTGCATAAACATGCGAGTCAACTCTGATTCCATGCCCGCCTGGTAGGTTTATCTGTAAAATTTTACCAGGGCTTGGTCTAAAGTTATTCTTTGGATCTTCTGCATTTATTCTACATTCCATCGAATACATTTTCGGGAAATAGTTAATTCCAGAAATTGGTATACCAGCAGCCACCTTTATTTGTTCTTTTATTAGATCAAAATCAGTAACTTCTTCTGTTATAGGGTGTTCCACTTGGATTCTGGTGTTCATTTCCATGAAATAGAATTTTCCGTGTTTGTCAACTAGAAATTCTACAGTACCAGCACCTTCATATTTAATGGCTGTTGCACCTGCTATAGCTGCAGCTCCCATTTGCTCTCTTAGTTCGTCAGAAACTACTGGAGAAGGAGTTTCTTCAACGAGTTTTTGGTGTCTTCTTTGAATTGAACAATCACGCTCAGAAAGGTGGCAAACTTTACCGTATTGATCGCCAACTATTTGGATTTCAATATGTCTAGGTTCTTCAATGAATTTTTCAAGATATAAACCATCATTACCAAAAGCCGCACCAGATTCCATTTTGGCATCGTCCCAGTTTTTTTGGAAGTCTTCCGATTTCCTGATGATTCTCATACCTCTTCCGCCGCCGCCAGCCGTTGCTTTTACTATTACAGGATAACCCATAGCTTCGGCTAACTTTATACCTTCTTCAACAGATTCTAATAAGCCTTCTGAGCCGGGTATACAAGGAACACCAGCTTTTTTCATCGTTTCTTTGGCAGTGGCTTTATCTCCCATTTGGTTGATTTGCTCAGCGGTAGCACCGATGAATTTTATTTTGTAATCTTCACAAATTCTAGAAAATTCAGCATTTTCTGATAAAAAACCATATCCCGGATGAATGGCATCTGCATTGGTAATTTCAGCAGCAGAAATTATACTAGGTATATTTAGATAAGACTGTTTACTAGCAGGAGGTCCAATACATACAGCTTCATCTGCAAATCTAACGTGTAGGCTTTCTTTGTCTGCTGTGGAATAAACAGCAACAGTTTTAATACCCATTTCTTTACACGTACGAATTATTCGAAGAGCTATTTCGCCTCGATTGGCAATTAATATTTTTTTAAACATAGCTTTTGAAATTTAAACCTCAAGATGGGTCAATTAAGAAAAGAGGTTGGTCATATTCCACAGGAGTAGCATCGTCAACCAATATTTTTACGATTTTACCTGAAACTTCGGCTTCGATTTCATTAAATAATTTCATCGCCTCAAGTATACAGATTACTTTTCCTGAGTTTATTTCATCTCCAACCTCGATGAAGTTTGGTTTTCCTGGCCCCGCTGATCTATAAAATGTTCCAATCATAGGAGCTTTTATTTCGATCAAATTTGAAGCAACAACTGGTGCTTCAACTATTGCAGGAGCACTTTGGCTTTCTTTTGAAGGGGCAATATATTCCACCGCCTGGCTAGTTGATTCTTGAACAGGAGCTGAAACATAATGAACCGGGCTTCCTCCATTTCTTTTGATTTGTAGTTTCAATTCCGAGGTTTCAATGTTTACCTCATTTAAATCAGACTTTGAAATAAAATCTATAAGTTTTTGAATTTCTCTAGTATCCATGTTTTAAAGGTTATTAAGGTTTAGTTACAAATGTAATAACTTAAACCATTTTTTATAAATATTTTATTTCTCTTTTACTCGAGAATCGTACTCGTATGAAGAAGTGTTTACTTTGATAAGTTCGTCGTTGTTAATAAAAAGAGGCACTTTAATAGTAGCCCCAGTTTCTACTGTCGCTGGTTTGCTTGCGTTTGTAGCTGTGTCTCCTTTTATTCCAGGTTCAGTGTAAGTAATTCTCAATTCTACATAAGCAGGCATCTCAACTGAAAGTGGAGTTTCTGTTTCTGAATGAACTAAAATATCTACGTTTGAGCCTTCCTTCATCAAATCTGCTAAAGGAACCATTGCATCGCCTAATGATATTTGTTCAAAAGTATCATTGTCCATGAAATTGTATCCTAATTCATCTTTGTATAAAAACTGATATGGACGTTTTTCAATTCTTGCCGTGGTAACTTTTTCTCCGGCAGTAAATGTATTGTCTAAAACTCTGCCAGTTTTAATGTTTTTAAGTTTTGTACGAACAAATGCTCCGCCTTTTCCAGGTTTTACGTGCTGAAACTCTACTATAATAAAAAGGTCATTGTTCCATTCTAAACATAAACCGTTTCTAAAATCTGCTGTTGTTGCCATTGTTATTTTTCTATATTTATTCTTAAGCTTAGAAATACTGATTTCTCAGAGATTCTAGCAAAATTTATTTTTTTTGAATCTTTATAAAAATTAAAGTTATTAGCTCCTGAGTTTAACCCTAGTTTAACTGAAAATGAATCACTTACAGTATAAACTACATAAATAGTGGAGTTTAGATTATTGTTTTTTGAGAAAATACTGTTGAAAACCACAGGTTTAAGTTCCATATCTACAGGAATTACAACTTTGGATGAATCCACACTTTTTGAAAGATTAAATGAGGCAACTTCTTGCATTATGCCTAATCCAAAATCTTTATGGAAAAATTCAACACCTAAAGGTAGATTAAAACTAGAATTTAAAAAACTATCTTTGACAATAAGCTGAGTCGAACCACTTTTTTTGTCTGGAGGCCAAATGGTTTCCTTAAATACTTTACCAGTAAACTGGAAAGAAGTAATAATACGGACAGGAATTCTCTTTTTTAATTGAAGCATTTCCCCAACAGAAATCGAGAAATTATTATTTGATTTTGATAGATTCGTTTTAAAATTAACATTAGTGAAGGTTCTAATTTCTTGAGAATAGGAAAAACTTAGTCCCAAAAACAAAACCAATAATGTTAAAATTATTCTTCTCATATAATCAAATAGCCCATTTTACATAAACAGACCCCCATGTAAATCCACCACCGAAAGCGGCTAATATAAGATTATCTCCTTTTTTTATCTGATCTTGGTAATCAAACAAACAAAGCGGTATAGTAGCAGCGGTGGTATTTCCATATTTTTGGATGTTTACCATAACTTTGTCTTCGCCTATACCCATACGGTTGGCTGTAGCATCTATAATTCTTTTGTTGGCTTGATGTGGCACCAACCATCTTACGTCCTCGCCCTTCAAATTATTTTTTTCCATTATAGCAGCAGCAACATTTGCCATGTTAGTCACGGCAAATTTAAATACTTGCGGGCCTTCTTGATTGATATAGTGGTAGCGTTTGTCGATGGTATCATGCGAGGCGGGATATTTACTTCCACCACCTTTCATAATCAAATGGTTCTCTCCACTTCCATCTGAGTGTAACATAAAATCTATGATTCCGTTTTCACCTTCGGTTGGCTCTAATAAAACGGCTCCAGCTCCATCACCAAATAAAACACAGGTTGTCCTGTCTGTATAATCTATAATTGAGGACATTTTGTCCGCACCTACTACTATTACTTTTTTGAACCTTCCTGACTCTATGAACTGAGCACCAGTGGTTAAGGCATATATAAAACCAGAACAAGCTGCTAAAATGTCAAAACTGCAGATACTTGGAATTCCAACCTGAGTACATACCAAATTGGCGGTTGAAGGGAACATATAGTCTGGAGTAACTGTCGCTACAATAACCAAATCTATATCATTTGGGTCTGTGTTGGTTTTTTCTAAAAGACCTCTTACTGCTTCTGCAGCCATTACTGAAGTACCTTTACCTTCACCTTTTAGAATCCTTCTTTCTTTTATGCCTGTTCTTGAAGTTATCCATTCGTCATTAGTCTCTACAATTTTCTCTAAATCGGCATTGGTCATCACGTCTTCAGGTACATAACCGTGTATACCAGTAATGGCAGCTTTCAAATTCATAGGCTTAGTTCTATTAGAAATCTAAAATTTTACAAAAATACTTCTTTTATTTTATCTACCACCTTAGACTCAATTTGTTTTTGAGCAAGTAGTATCATGTTTTTTATTGCAAGAGGCGTTGATATACCATGACCAACAATCACGTTTCCGTTTACGCCAATTATAGGGCTACCACCAGCCACCTCATAATTCATCCTGTTGATAAGCTGATCATTAATGCCTTGTGTTGCACAATATTCATAAAGAGATTCACCCATTTTAAACATCACATTTCCAGTAAAACCATCAGTTACAATTACATCAGCATGTCCATCAAATAGATCCCTGCCTTCGATATTTCCAATAAAATTTACTTTCTTGTTGTTTTTCAGGAGTTGATAAGCAGCTTGAGCAACAGTATTGCCTTTTTCTTCTTCTGAACCAATATTTAAAAGCCCAACTTTCGGGTTTTCAATATTTAATGCAAATTTGGCATAAAGACTACCAAGTTCTGCAAACTGCATGAGTACTTCAGGCTTACAGTCGGCATTGGCACCAATGTCCAGCATAAGACTATATTGCCCATTTTTTAAAGGAAAATAACCCGCAATAGGTGGCCTTTGAAGGTTTCCGATTGTTCTTAAAGTAAACAATGAGCCTACCATCATAGCACCGGTATTGCCAGCACTACAAAATGCTGACACTTGGCCTTCCTTTAAAAGCTTAAACCCAACTCCTATAGAAGAATTGGGTTTTTGACTAAATGCTCTAGTAGGATGTTCGTGCATTTCGATGACATCATTGGTGAATATCATCTCAATAGCATCTTTTCTAAACTCAAGGTCATGAATGACTTCGAGCATAGCATCTTGCTTTCCGATTAATACAATTTGATAGTCTTCTGGTAATTCAGAAGTAGCTAAAATAGCTCCTTCTATTACTGCTTTGGGGGCAAAATCGCCTCCCATTGCATCAACTGCAATTTTCTTCATCGGTTAAATTATTTTTTGGAAACTAATATTTACTTCGAATTAATTGTAGTTTTCTACAACCAATTTACCACGATAGTAAAGGTTTCCTTCGCTTACATGTGCATGATGACGAAGGTGAACTTCGCCTGTAGTTACATCTACTGACAATTGTTTTGTAGACAATGCATCATGTGTTCTACGTTTGTCTCTTCTGGTTTTGGAAATCTTCCGTTTAGGATGTGCCATATCTGTCTAAAAATTATTATTACTATTCTTCTAAATTCTTAAGTTTAAACAATGCTGCCCACCTTGGGTCTACATCGGTTATGTTTTCTTTGATTTCTATATTCGGATCAATGTATATCAATTTTCCGTCTTCGTAATCATCGTCCTCTTCTCTGTATTTGGGATGAAGCTTTTTCATGGGAACGCTTAGTAATATAAAATCTGAGATTAACTCAGCTACATTTATTTTAGGTGTTCCAAATGCCAAAACTTCAATCTCGTCGCTCATTTCTTGAGCTTCTTCTCCAAACTTATAAATGTGAATTTCCTCTATTTTGAAATTTTCTACAAACTCTTCAAGACTTCTGTCACAAACAAGCTTTAGGTCAGCATCAATATTGAATTTTAACCTAATTAACAAACTTGTTTTCTCTAAAGCAAGATTTACCTTGAAATTCCCGCCCTCGATGATGTCCTGCTCAAAGAGTTGGAAAAAAGAATCAGACCCTTCGAATTGGTACTCATAGGTTCGGTCTTCTAAACCATGAATGTTAATGTCAAAATCTGAAATTACTTTGTTCACTTTTTTACAGAAAGGCTGCAAATTTACAGTCTTTTTTTGAGAAGAA
Source organism: Lacihabitans sp. LS3-19 (assembly GCF_024343575.1). GTDB lineage: Bacteria > Bacteroidota > Bacteroidia > Cytophagales > Spirosomataceae > Leadbetterella. The sequence goes on from NZ_RJUA01000121.1 coordinate 153,124, forward strand.
AAAGTTTTGATTGAATAAAATCCGATATAGTTAATTATTTGTGGATGATTTTCTGTGTTTTCCCAAATAATTCCTATTTTAGCAAAAATAATAACAGAAAAATGATTGTTTTCGATGTTGGAAATACCGATACTGTGGTTGGCTTTTTTGATGGTGAAGTATTGGTTAATAAGTTTAGAATTAAGTCCTTAAAAAGTGAGAATTCTATATTTTTCGAGTATCGAATTCTCAATTTTATGTTGGAAAATAACATAGAAAAATCAAAATTGAAAGTAGCGGTAATTAGTAGTGTTGTGCCAATACTCACTCCTTTTTTTGTGAATTTTTGTGAAAAATTTTTAAATATTCGTCCTAAAGTTGTTTTTCCAGCAAAATCTAATTTGTTAAAAGTTAGTATTGATATGCCAGAGGAGCTTGGGTCTGACCTTTTTGTTAACGCTCTTGCTGCTTATCATATTTTCAAAACTGACTGTGTAGTAGTTGATTTTGGCACCGCTCTTACTTTTACAATTGTTAGTGAACAAAAAAATATTGAAGGGGTTGTGATATTGCCTGGGATGAAGACTGCTATAAAGTCTTTGTTTTCGCAAACATCTCTATTGCCCGAAGTAAAACTGGAAAAGCCGGTATCTATTATTGGTAAAAACTCAATGCATTCTATCCAATCTGGAATAATTAATGGATACGAAAGTATGGTCCTTGGGATTGTATCAAAAATAAAGGCTGAGGTAGGTAAACCGATGAAAGTAATAGGAACGGGTGGTTTGTCATCTGTTTTGACAGATATCGGTTATTTGTTTGACTTGGTAGATATTGACCTGACTATTAAAGGCTTGTACTTGTTTGGCAAACATCAAATATAGAATTTTTTCAATTCTATGTATGCTTCGACTTGATCTGTAACAAGGTATTTTATATTCTTTTGTTCTTGTAATCTTTTGCGAATGTATGTGGCCGATATATCTAAAAGGGGAGCTTTCACAAACTTTACTTTTGGATGATTTCCGAAATCATGAGCTGGAGTGTTTGGTCTTGGATAAAGGTAAATTTCGTAAAATTCTAAGATTTTTTCGTAGTTTTTCCAGTTTTGAAATTGCACCAAATTGTCTTCTCCCATAATCAAAACAAACTCATGTTCTTTGTACTTGTCTGCTAAGATTGTCAAAGTATCTATAGTATAACTAGGTTTTGTTAGGCTGAATTCTATATCAGAAACTTTGAGTTTGTGGTTGTCAGCTATAGCCCGCTCAACCATAGTATATCTGTCGAATTCGTGTAAGAGAGAGCTGTTCTTTTTAAAAGGATTTTGAGGGGAAACAATAAACCAAACTTGTTGTAAGTCAGTAGAGGTAGCCATAGTATTGGCAATAATTAAATGGCCAATGTGTATTGGGTTAAAAGAACCGAAAAATAATCCAATCTTCATTAGATGTAAAGAGGTTTTTCTTTGATTTCTAGTTTTTCATTACAAAAATCTTCGTACAGTTGTTCGGTCTTTAAATAAGAAGATTCTAGGTCGTCGTTTAATAAAACCACATCGAATTGATCTTGGAAGGCCATCTCAAATTTAACTTTGTAAAGGCGTTTTGAAAGGCTTTCTTCGGTTTCAGTTCCTCTGCTGACTAGTCTTTTTTCGAGTTCTTCCATTGATGGTACTTTTACAAAAATAGCAACAGCAGTTTCTCCAAAATATTCTTTAAGTTTTAGTCCTCCCTTTACATCTACATCAAAAATTACATTTTTGCCACTTTCCCAAAGGCGTTCAATTTCTGTTTTTAAGGTGCCATAATATCCTCCTGGATACACTTCTTCCCATTCAATAAACTCTCTATTTTTTATTTTTTGCTTAAACTCATCTATAGAAAGGAAATAATAATCTTGGCCATTTACCTCATTTCTTCCTCTGCGGTCTCTGGTACATGCTGAAATAGAAAAACCCAAGTCAGATTTAGTACTAAGTAGATGCTTCACTAGGGTGGTTTTTCCAGAGCCAGAGGGAGCACAGAATATTATTGCTTTTCCTTTTTTCATTCTAAAAATAAAAATCCACTGAAAGAGAGTTTTTTCAGTGGTTTAATCTAAAATTGATGATATTTTTTAAATAAATATTTCTTGGATAACTTTGATTTTTATAACTAATCCCAATATTAAAAGTAATCCTATTCCTATTTTAACTTTGAGTTGTTCTATCGTTTTTTGAGGACAACATACTTTGCTTACTTTCGTTTTTAGGCTTTCCTTTATAGATTTCTCTAGTTCGTAACCATCAACGCAAGGTTTGCAAACTTCAATGTTGTTTTTGAAATGTTCAATTTCGTCTGGAGTTGCAGAACCATCCAAAACTGCCTGAATCATCTTCATGCATTTTTCGTGATTTTCACACTCCTCTTTCATCAATTCATTCCCCGAGCATTGAGCCATCCTAAATATCAGTTTAAAATAATTTTATTAACGTAATTCTTTATATCCCATGGACTTTGCATAAGAACGTAATTTCTCTTTCAATAAGTTCCTTGCTCTGTGTAATCTTGATCTTACAGTGCCAATTGGTATATCTAAGATCTTCGCCATTTCCTCATAAGTGAAGCCCTCAATGTCGCAGAGGATGATAACTGTACGAAAATCTACTGGCAGACCATTAAGTGCCATAGCTACTTCGTCACCAATCATGTCTTGTACGGCTTCTATTCTTAGGTCTGTAGTGCTCTCGTATTCAGCATCTTCAGTAGAGTTGTAAACAGTTTCAACTTCTTGATAGTCAACCTTTGAAGGTTCTTTGCTTTTCTTACGGTAGTCGTTTATGAAACTGTTTTTGAGGATTCTAAACAACCAAGCTTTGGAGTTGGTGCCTTCTTGAAATGAATTGATGAACCTAAAGGCCTTCATGAAAGTATCTTGCATGAGGTCGTTGGCATCGTCTTCATCGTTGGTTAGTCGAAAGGCGAAGTTATACATCGAATCTACGTGGGGCATAAATTCTTTATCAAATATCCGGTACTTTTCTGCTTCCGAATATTTAGGCTTACTTTCTATTAACTCTTCTTCTTCTTCTTCGAATTCCATGCCTTGTTGCCGTTTCTGCAAAATTACCTTATTTTTTTTATTTAAGTACAAGTTAATTGGGCAATCGTGCTAAAAAAATATTTATTTGATTAATGGTAAATATCTTTAAAGATAGGTCTCATAAAAGTATGAAAACTTTTTTGAGTATCTTTGTTTATAAAATTTAAGATTTAAAACATGACAAGAAATTCAATTGGTGAGCTTCCTGAATTCTTCGATAGATATATATTGTTAAACGATGAGAATTTGGATTTGTGCGAAGGTTTGGAGAAATTCTCTCCCCAAAGAATATTTTCTGATGTTGAAAAATATAATTTGTTAGGTGAAAGAGTTTATGCTCTTGGCAAGTGGACTGTTAAAGATATTTTACAGCATTGCATAGATACAGAGCGTATTATGGCGTATAGAGCTATGAGTTTTGCTAGAAATGAGAATCAATTGCTGCCAGGGTTTGATGAAAATAGATATGCTGAAAATACAAATTTAGAAAACAGAAGCATTGAGAGCTTGTTGGAAGAGTTTTCGATTTTGAGAAAATCTACAATTTTCCTTTTTGAAAATATGGATAAGCCCATGCTATTAAGAAAAGGTCAAGCAAATAGCCAGAAGATTTCATCATTATCTTTGGGGTTTGTTATCATTGGGCACGCTATGCATCATGAGAAAGTCTTGAGAGAAAGATATTATCCAATTTTATTGCAGACTTTAGAATATGGGAAATAAAAATTAATTTTCTTATAGTATTAAAATTATTTAAAGAATCGTTTGCAATTTCTAAAGTGCAAGTTCAAAATTCCAGATTTATCCTCTTGCCTTTTTTGTTTTATATAATGTTACCTTTTTGAAAAAATATCTCTTTTTTATTTTATCTCTTTTTGTTTCAAACGTTTGCCAAAGCCAAACGATATCCAGAGGTCCATATTTGCAAATGGGTTCTTCAACTAATATGACGATAAGGTTAATAGCAGACATTGAAGTATTTGCCAAAATAAAATATGGAGAGTCTTTTGAAAATCAAACCTTGAATTTGTCCAGTTTGACTGCTCAAGCCTCTCACATCCTACAAATTGAAAACCTTAAGCCCAAGACTAAATACTATTATAGTGTGTATTTAAATGATAAGTTAATTGAAGGAGATACTTCTAATTATTTTATTACTTCACCGTTGGCTGGCGGTATTGAAAAGGTAAGTATGGTAGCATTCGGTGATTGTGGAACTTTGCAAACAGCTCAAGTAAAGGTAGCTGAAAGTGTTAAATCTTACTTTGGTTCTAAGCCTATCGATGGTTGGCTTTTATTGGGTGATAATGCTTACAATTACGGTTTTGACAAGGAATATCAATCTAATTTTTTTAATGTTTATCAAAAATATTTCTTAAGAAATACTGTGATTTGGCCTGCACCTGGTAATCACGATTACAGCGACAAAGTTTGGCCTAATGATATTGGATTAAAACCAGATTATTATAATATTTTTAGTGTGCCAAATTTGGGTGAGTGTGGTGGCCTCGCTTCGGGAACATCCGCTTATTATTCTTATAATTACGCAAATATCCATTTCGTCAGTTTAGACTCTTATGGTGTTAATGATAGTAAAAAGTTATATGAATCGCCAAATTCCCAAACGGATTGGTTAGAGGTAGATTTAAAAGCCAATAGTGCCATGTGGACGGTTGTGTATTTTCACCACCCTCCTTTTTCCAAAGGCTCTCATGACTCCGATAAAGAGTTGGATTTGATTGCTATTAGGGAAAATATTGTCAGAATTTTAGATAAATATAAAGTTGACGTTGTGTTAAGCGGTCACAGCCATAGCTATGAGAGGTCCTACTTACTTCATGATTATTTCGGAAATGAATTGAGTTTTGAAAATGAAAAATATGCTAGCAGCAATTCTAATGCAAACTATAATGGTTCTATAAATTCCTGCCCTTATATTAAAACTGATAAGGGGACAATTTACGTAGTAGCTGGAAGTTCGGGTTGGGTCGGGTCAAAAAGCGAAGGTTATCCACATAATGCCATGGTTAATTCAAATGTTGAAAATCCAGGAGCTTTTATTCTAGAAGTTGAAAGCAATAAATTTACAGGGAAATTTTTGACTTCAAATGGTGTGATATTTGACGAGTTTACGATTTTGAAAAATGTAAATCAAAAAATAGATAAATTGATAGAATGCGGAGAAGAGTTTTCGGTAAAACCTTCCTGGGATGGAAAAGCTTTTACAGAGTTGGGTATTTGGAATAACAATGAATTTACTATTGATAGTTTGAATAATAACATAAGTTTCTTGATATCAGATGAGTATGGATGTTTAGCTGATACTATAAATGTACAGGTTTTGGACTACCCCAAGCCAGTGGCTTTTTCTAACTCTCCAATTCTGGAAAGGCAAGATTTACAATTGACAAGTAAATTTGAAGGAAATGGTAACCTTACTTGGTTATTTAAAAAAGATACAGTTGGCGTTGCTGAAAATCTTACATTAAACAATGTTACTATTGAGAATGCAGGTGAATATATTCTAAATGCAAATTATAAAACTTGTATAAATAGTGATACTGTTTCTGTTGAAGTGCTTAAGATTCTTGAAAAAGAAATAGAAAACGAAAACATTGCTTCGGTTTTTCCCAATCCTGGCTCTGATGTATTTACTTTGGATTTAGAGATGTTTAAAGGCGGTGAATACTATTATCTGATTTCGGATATAAACGGTCATCTTTTGTTTAAATCGAAATTGATAAAGTTTATTGAAGGGAAAAGTCAAGTTTCGGTAAATTTGGAGGGTTTTGCTTCAGGAAATTATTTTTGTATTTTAATAGGAGAGGATTTTAAAGTTGTTAAGAAGATTATAAAAAAATAGCCTTGGGATTTCCAAGGCTAAGTTTTCTTTAAAATAACATTCTGAATTTTATCGTTTCCTCAATTGCCTTTATGTCTTGGACAAATTCTCGTGAATAAGATTTCTCTATATCAACAATCACATAACCAAGCGTCTCGTCGGTTTTGAGATATTGACCCGTTACATTTATATTATGTTTGGCAAATACATTGTTAAGTTTGGCCAAAATACCTGGTACGTTTTTATGCACATGAAGCATTCTATGAGAATTTTTAAGCAATGGTAAGGTTAATTCAGGGAAGTTTACGCTTCCAGTAGTGCTTCCATTATTTATATATTCTAATAGCCTTTCAGGAACATAAGTGCCAATGCCTTGTTGTGCCTCTTCGGTACTACCACCTATATGTGGGGTAAGGATAACATTACTCAATCCCATCAATTCAGAGACAAAAGGGTCACTGTTGGTTTTTGGTTCTTCAGGGAATACATCTACCCCAGCTCCATGAATTTTGCCGCTTTTCAATGCATTCACTAAGGCAGGTATTTCAACAACCGAACCTCTGGCCAAATTCATAAAAATAACGCCATCTTTCATTTGACTAAATTCTTTTTCTCCTATCAGGTTGGTGTTTTCTTTTCTGCCATCTATATGAAGCGAAACCACGTCAGCTACTCTGAAAACTTCCTCCATGGTACGGCATTTTTTTGCATTTCCGATTGGCATTTTATCTACTAAGTCATAAAAATAGATTTCCATACCTAATGCTTCTCCAATAACAGAAAGCTGCGTTCCAATATGTCCATAGCCTATCATACCCAGTTTTTTACCTCTTACCTCAAAACTATGGTTGGCGGACTTATCCCAAACGCCTTCGTGCATTGAAGTACTCTTAGGAAATACCTTTCTGATCAACATTATCATTTCTCCTATCACCAATTCAACTACCGAACGAGTGTTACTGTAAGGAGCATTGAAGATAGCGATACCTTTTTCACTAGCTGTTTTTATGTCGATTTGGTTGGTTCCAATACAGAAAGCACCAATCGCCATCAATTTCTCTGCATTTTCTAAAACCTTTTTTGTTAAGTTCGTTTTAGAACGAATACCTATTATCGAAACATCTTTGATTTTTTCTATAAGCTCATCTTCGTCCATAGCTCCTTTATGGAACTCCACATCAAAGCCTTGGCTTTCGAATGCCTCAACAGCTGCTGGGTGAACGTTTTCGAGTAAAAGAACTTTGATTAAACTTTTCGGATAAGATTGGCCTCTTGGTAGTTGGTTATAGAAAAGAAACTCGTCCAAAGATTTTATAGAAAAATCAGCTACATCTGTTACTTTTTTACGTTCTACATTCTCTATGAATGCATAAAACCTATCTGCTAAGCCACTTTGTTTGATTTCAAAATCTGTAAATCCATCGCCAATTACAGATACGTGTGCATCTAGATTAAGTGATTTTACAAGTTTTATTTTTCCACCAGTATTTGCTAGAACGTTGTCATTGTCTATTCCAATAATGTCCCCTTGCTCATTGTAAACGAAGGTATTGGCATAAACATTTTCAGGTTTTAAGCCTAAAATAGTAGTTATTGGCAAAATAAAGTCTTTGAAACCGCTAGAAATCACCAAGATTTGGTCGGCATATTCCGAGAGGAACTTCTTATTTCTTTCGAAAGACTCTGAAATGTTTTCTTTTAAGAACAAAACCAGCTCATCTACATGTTTTTTATTAGCACTCAAAAGAGCTAGCCTTTGATTGAGAGCTTCCGAAAAAGAAAGTTCTCCATTCATACCTAAATCGGTCAAGTCTTTGATTTTCTGAACAATTTGCTCTCCTTCTGGGCTATTCGAAAGAGCAATAGCAGCCAACTGATCTAAACCTTCAACTTTGGTAATAGTACTATCGAAATCAATGATAAAAATTTTCTGTTCTTTAATAGCAGTCACAATCTGTTTTGTTTTTTGTAGTCGCAAATTTAACAATTTGGCTTTTGGTTTTATTTCAAACTATTCGAAAAGTATTTTTTTTTATGTAAATAGTGCAATAAAATTTTGCATATGTTCGATAAAAGCAATTTTTTGTTGGTAGATTTTAGAATAAACAAAAAAAAGCACAAGATAACCTCGTGCTTTTCTGATATTTCTAATACAAGAATAAGTCTTATAAAAACATACTTTCTTTGCCGAATTTTTTAGCTAACAAAGCATATACTACTGCTCTTTGTTTATTTCTATTACTTGTTCCCAATTGAATCATCACTTCTTCTATCGCCGCATCTAATGCTGGGCTATCAGCCAATCCCAATTTTTTAATTAGGAAATTGTTCTTAACAGTTGCTTTTTCTTTGTCGTCAGATCCTGAAACCTTAGAGGAGTCAGCATTATAAATAGATGGACCTAAGCCTTTGGCTACACCAATTAATAAAGCCTCGTCTAGTCCTAAGCCCAATTCGCTGCTTTGGCTTTTGTAAAGCTCAACACATTCGTTAAATTTACTCATTACATATAAAAATTAAGGGGGTTTGAAAAATTGTTTTTAAAGATAGTTTTATTTATTTTTTATTCAAAATATTTTCAATTTTATTCTACTTTACTTTTGTACCTAAAGTATTTTGGGGAGTTCAATTTTGCCTGTAACCCAAATACCAAAGAAACGGATTTTGAGAAATTTCCAAAACTGTCATAATTCCCATTTATATAATTCAATTGGAAGTTATTTTTCTGGTTTTGAGAACTTTTTACAATCCCTTTAAAGTATAGACTCAGTTCAAACCTTTCGGTCACTTTTCCCCTTAATTCTGTCAAGAATTCAAAAGTAACCGGAAATTTAGATTTATAAATTTCATAATCCAAAGTGTTGAAATCCTCAGGACTTGGATTTCTTTTTTTTGTAAACTCAAGTGTTCCATTTTCAGAACCAATTTTAGGTTTATTGACTAGATAGTAGGCACCTATTCCGACATTGATAAATGCATTTCGGCTTACTCTGTCCAATGTTACGATTTTTTTCTTGACTCTTAAAGGTATAAAATATTGTTTTTCCTCATTTATGAAACTCAAAGACCCGTTTCCAATTTTGGTAAATCGGGTGGTTAGATTATTGTACATTTCTGAAACTCCAATTTCATAGTGCCAATTCTCGTTTCTGTTTTGGCCGAATGTAATCTCCCAAAGTCCATTAATAGGGGAATTAGCAACTATTTCAGTTGGCGATATTGCTGTTGAGCCTGGATAAGATTTTTTAAATCCTCCAGAAACTGCAAAAAAGTAGGAAATCGAAAAGGAATTTAAATTCGGTAAGTTTATAATTTCATGGTTCAGTTTTCTTTGGGTAAGTAATTGGTAATACGGCGTTTCTTGAGCAATTATAATTTGTGGAAAGATTAAAAAAACAAGAAATATTTTAAAATACATTGTTTTAACTATGTTCAAAAATAAGATTTTATCCGAAAGAAAGAGCATAAACGAAAATTAGCAATTTATTTCTTTTGGACAAATAGAAATATCTATTATTTTTGTCAAAAAAAAGAAAAGATATGTCGCAAGAAATAAGCAAAGTTCCTTCCTGGTTAATGATATTGGTTTATGTTGTTATTTTAGCAATTTTTGGTTTTTGTACAGACTTATTCACGTTTATTGTTGGTGCATTGATTACCACCTTGGTTTTTGCTTCTGGATACGATCAAACTCATTCTCATGATCATTGATTAAATTTAATCAGATATATAAGCTTGTATTTTGAAAAGAATGCAAGCTTTTTTTTGTCTTTAAAGGACTTGAGTTGTTTGCTGTTTGGGTTTTTGCTAATTTAGTTTTTTAAAAAACTTATAAAATATTCATCAAAATATTCCATGAAAAAATTACTCTTTCTCTTTTTTGTTTGTCAGTATGCTTTTGCTCAAAATTCTGATTCCGTTTTTGTTTCAAAAATCTACAGTGAAATATTGAGCAATGGAAAAGCTTACGATAACTTAAGGTTTTTGTGCAAGAATATAGGCCCTCGATTATCTGGTTCTATTGGTGCTCAGAAAGCAGTAGAATATACCCAAAAGTTAATGGCATCTTATGGTTTTGATAGGGTGTACTTGCAGGATGTAATGGTGCCGCATTGGGAGCGAGGTGCTAAGGAAGAAGCATACTATTTGTTAAATGGAAAAAAAATAAAAGTTGAAATAGCAGCTCTAGGGGGATCTGTTGCCACAGGCCCAAATGGTCTCTCGGCAGAAGTGGTAGAGTTTAGGGATTTTAATGAGTTAAAAGAAGCGGGTATTGAAAAAGTAAAAGGGAAAATAGTGTTTTTTAATAGGCCTATGGATCCTACTAAAGTAAATACATTTGCTGCATATGGAGGAGCTGTTGATCAACGTGGAGCTGGGGCATCTCAGGCAGCTCAATACGGTGCTATTGGTGTGATCGTTAGGTCTATGAATTTACGTTCAGATGATTTTCCACATACTGGAGGTATGCGTTATTCAGGAGGGAATATGATTCCTGCAGCGGCTATTTCAACAAATGGAGCAGATGCTTTAAGCTTGGCAATAAAATCTAATAATAATTTGAAATTTTATTTTAAGCAAAACTGTAAAACACTTGAAGATGCACCATCTTATAATGTTATAGGTGAAATAAAAGGGTCTGAATCACCAGATGAAATTATTGTTGTAGGTGGACATTTAGACTCTTGGGATTTGGCAGAAGGAGCCCACGACGATGGAACAGGGTGTATGCAGTCTATTGAAGTTTTGAGAGTGTTAAAAGCTCTTGGCTACAAACCTAAGAAAACAATTAGGGCTGTGATGTTTATGAATGAAGAGAATGGATTAAGAGGCGGCACAAAATATGCAGATGAAGCAGTGAAAAATAAAGAAAAACATGTGTTTGCTTTAGAGTCTGATTCGGGTGGTTTTACTCCTCGGGGCTTTGGAATAGTAGGAGAGGAAGGCGATATTTCTAAAATCGAAAAGTTTAAAGAATTATTTGTTCCATATAGTATTCATGAAATCGGAAAAGGAAGTGGTGGAGCCGATATAGGCCCATTAGCCAAAACAGGAACGGTACTGCTGGGCTTTAAGCCGGATTCTCAAAGGTATTTTGACTACCATCACGCAAGTACTGATACATTTGAGTCTGTTAATAAACGTGAACTCGAACTTGGTGCTGCTGCAATGGCTTCAATGGTGTATTTATTAGATAACCAGAAATAAGGTTCTGTTTTTCAAAAAGCTTAAATTCAGCATTTAAATAGTACAAAATCAATGTAAATATTTTGATTAGATGCCTTAAGTTTATTTATTTGTCTATTCCTTAAAAAAATAAAAATTATGTTGAAAAAACTCAAACTAGATGCAACCGCTGAAAAAAATATAAAGATTTGGTTAAAAGGTCGTTACGATCAAGATGTAAAAGACGAAATAAATGCATTGATAGAATCAGAAAATGTTACGCAACTAACGGATTCTTTCTACAAAAACTTGGAGTTTGGTACAGGAGGTATGCGTGGAGAACTTGGAGTAGGTTCCAATAGAATGAATAAGTATACTGTTGGTGCAGCTACGCAAGGTTTGGCTAACTACCTGAATAAATGTTTTGTAGGAGAGCCAATTAAAGTGGCAATAGCTTTTGATAGTAGAAATTTCTCGCCAGAATTTGGTCAAATCGCTGCTAACATTTTATCAGCTAATGGCATTACGGTTTATTTGTATAAAGAACTTAGACCTACCCCTCAGTTGTCATTTACAGTTCGTGAACTCGGTTGTCAGTCAGGGATCGTAATTACAGCTTCTCATAATCCAAAAGAATATAACGGCTACAAAGTATATTGGAATGATGGCTCCCAAGTTGTTGCTCCTCATGACAAAAACATTGTGGCAGAGGTAAATGCAATCACTAACGTAAAAGATATCAAGTTTAAAGGCGTAAAAAAACGCATAAAAATGATAGGTGAAGTATTGGATAAAAAATACTTGAAGGCCGTTAAAAGTATTGCGGTTTCACCGAGGATTATTAAAAAAGAGAAAGATTTAAAAATAGTTTTTAGTTCTATTCATGGCACTGGTATCACAATGGTACCTCCAGCTTTGGCACAATTGGGTTTTGAGAATGTTACAATTGTAAAAGAACAAGCTACGCCCGATGGTAATTTTCCAACGGTAATTTACCCAAATCCTGAGGAAAAAGAGGCAATGAGCATGGCATTAAATAAAGCCAAAGAAATAGATGCAGATCTTGTAATAGCTACTGACCCAGATGCTGATAGAGTAGGAATGGGTGTTAAAAATCCGGAAGGCGAATGGCAACTATTAAATGGAAATCAAGCGGCAAGTTTGATAATTTATTATTTATTAAAAGCTTGGAAGTCGGCAGGTAAACTCACTGGCAATGAGTTTGTATGTAAAACCATTGTGACAACTGACTTGATTGATGCCATGGCAGAAAAAGCTGGAGTCCATTGTTATAATACCCTTACAGGTTTTAAATATATTGCTCAGGTCATTAGGGAATTAGAAGGAAAGCAAACATTTATTGGCGGAGGAGAGGAAAGTTATGGATATTTAATTGGGGATAAAGTTAGAGACAAAGATGCAATAGCAAGTTGTGCTATGATAGCCGAGCTTACCGCTTATGCAAAACACAAAGGAATCAGTCTATTTGATTTCTTGGCAGATATGTATAAAACTTTTGGGTTTTATTATGAAGGCTTAATTTCAGTAACTAAAAAAGGAAAAACAGGTGCTGAAGAAATTCAACAAATGATGACCGATTTTAGAACAAATCCTCCTAAAAGCCTTGCTGGTTCTAAAGTTATAAGAATGGATGACCTTGGTGCTTTGACAAGAACTGATATGAAAACAGGAGCTGTAACAGTAATAGAGTCTGGTAAAATGGGCATGGGGTCTTCAAATGTATTACAGTTTTTTACAGAAGATGGTACAAAGTTTACCTGCCGACCATCTGGTACTGAACCCAAAATAAAGTTTTATATTGGTGTGAAAGATAAACTTAAAAACAAAAGCGAGTTTAACGAAACATTGGAAAAACTAAAGTTAAAAGCATCTAAAATTGGCGAAGAGCTAAATTTGAATTGAAAACTTGGCAGTTAAAATCATGTTTGCTGAATATTTTGTTAATATTCAGTGTAAAAGCTTTTTGCGAAAAGCAAACTGTGGTAGAGCTGCCCAAAATACAATTGTTGAATATAGAAACTTCAGGAAAGGACAATCCTGTTAAGGGTGTTTATAAAATGGAATACTTTGAAGAAACAGTCAAAGTGTATTTTAGAAAGCCTATAATTAAGGGTGATTCTGTGTCAGGAGTGTTTTATAGAAAAGAAAAAGTGAATTTATTCAATGAGGTAAAAAATGATTGGATCAAAATAAATGGCAATAGTTTTAAAATCACCGAATTAAATTCAGGTGAATATGTGGTTTACGTCAAATACCAAACAATGTCTGGTAAAACATCTCCAGAGATAAGTTTTATTTTAAATATTCAGAAACCATGGTGGCGAACCTGGTGGTTTTGGGGTGCTAGTTTTATCTCATTATTTGGTTTGTTTTATGGAAGGGAGCGTTTCTTGAAATTTTGGGCAGATGAAGAGCAGAGACATACAAAAAAAATTGTTGAATTAGAGTTAAGGACACTTCAACTTCAAATGAACCCCCATTTTATTTTTAATGCTCTAAATTCTATTCAGTCTTATGTAATGACTCACGATGCTCTAACGGCCAATAATTACCTTTCTAAATTTGCACAATTGATAAGGATGTTTTTAGACTCTTCTCGGAGTAAATATATTTCGCTTCAAGAAGAAATAAGAATGCTTAACTTATATGTGGAGATGGAAAGTTTGAGGTTTGAAGATAAATTTTCCTGCGAAATAATTGTTGACAATGACGTAAATAAATATATTGAGATTCCAACAATGATACTACAGCCTTTTGTAGAAAATGCTATTAATCATGGGCTTAGGTATAAAAAAGTTAAGGGCTTTTTGAAAATTCACTTTTTTTATTCCAAACAATATCTTATTTGTAGATTAGAAGATAATGGTGTAGGTAGAAGGATCGCAAAAGAGATTCAATCTAAGTCTCGGAAAGGTTATAAATCCCAAGGTTTAAAAATAACGGCTGAGAGATTAGTTACTTATAATAAAATAAATGAAACCAATATTGCTTTTTCTATCAATGATTTAATGTCATCTGATATATCAGATGATGAAGATATTGGTACTTTAGTCGAGGTGAAATTCCCCATAAACTAATTCCAATAGGAAGTTTTTTTATGAGCAAATAAATTATTTGTTTCGTTTTTGTTATTTTTTCTTTTTCATAATAAGCAGATCGTTTATTCGAAATCTACATTAATTTAAATAACACAATATTGAATTTAAATACACAAGAATTTACATTCATAGCTGAAAATAGTTCCGATGGTGTCTTAATTATCGAGAATGGAAAGCTTGTGTATTGTTCCGAAAAACTAACGAAATATTTTCCATTAGACTTTTTCCTTTCTTCTGTAATTACTCTTAAAGATTTTGAAAAATTTGTTTTGACATCAGATATTAAGAGGGTAAAGTCCGAAATAAAAGATGCCATTGAATCCAGAATAGTTGAATTTTCTCTAAAGTTTAAATTATTTTTTTCTGATGAAAGAATTTTAGACGCCGAAAATCTTGTTAAAAATTTTTATGACCCGAAGGGTAAACTTTTAAAATCAATAATAATAGTTAAAAGTTTAAAAGAGGCGTTTAATGCAAATAAAGAATTCAATATTGAAACCGTAATCAATTTAGACCTTTTTGAATATTACCCAGGATTTATTGTCATTAAAAATTATGAAGGAGAATTTGTTTTTGTAAATGAAAAAGCGGCTCAGATGTTCAAAAAGAAGCCTGAAGAGGTAATAGGACTGAGAGATGATGATTATATTTCAAATCAAGTTTTAATTCAAAAATACCTAAAAGACGATAGGGAGGTTATTGATTCAGGAAAAGCCAAAGTAATTGCTTCAGAGGAAGGTATTAGGCTGGATGGGAGTATGGGTTTTTATAGTGTTAGTAAGTTGCCAGTTAAAATTCCTGGTCAAGAAAAGAAATGTGTTATGATTTTTGCAACAGATATAACAGAAAAAATTATAGCTGAGCAGGAATTTGTTAAGAAGACTGAAGATGAGATAAATAGGAACAGAATTTTATTGGAGCTTCCTATTTTACCAACCATAAATGATAATGCTTTTCGAAAAAATTGCAAATTGTTAACCGAAGCACTTTGCAATGGATTGCATTTAGAAAAGGCCGGAATTTGGCGTGTTAATGAAGAAGGAATCGAAAGTATAGATACTTACGGAATTTTAGCGAGAAGACATAATTCGGGACTGGTAAAAAAGGGACCAAAAATTATTGAGTTTGTTGAAGATTTATTTTCTAAGTCTGAATTGCCGATCGAAGTACAAATTGAAAATTGTTTAGATTTTGATTTTTTTGAAGAAAGTACCTTTAAAGATCATAATAAGTCCTATATATGTATTCCAATCAAAATGCACCATGGTTTTAAGGGTTTTATTTCTTGTGAATATAGTATCCCAAAAAAATGGACGAGTGAAGAGTTGACTTTTTTAAGAAATATAATAAATATTTTTGTTTCAATAAAAGAACAAAAAAATAGAAGTTTGGTTGAAGCCAAATTATTACATCGGAGTGAGATTTTAAAAGCTTCGGCAGAATTGAATCAGAAACTATTAATGTGCGACAGTTTTGAAGTAATAGCCGATGAACTTTTAGAAATTATAGGTAAAGCATCTAATACAGACAGGGTTTATTTTTTTAAAAATGATAAAGAAAATGAATGGTTTACTCAAACAAACGAATGGGTTTCGGAAGGAATCAAAGCAGAAATAAATAACCCACTTTTAAAATCACTTTCATATTCAAAACTCGGCAAATACTATCATGATTTAATTAATAACAAACCTTTTCAGTTTAAAATCTCTGATATTAAAGATGAAGAAAATTTTAAAAGGCTAAATGACCAAAGGATAAAAAGCCTATTGGTTATTCCCATTTTTATTAAAAATGAGCTTGCAGGGTATATAGGTTTTGACGATTGTAAATCAGAGTTTGAATGGGATAAAGATATTATTAACTATTTAGTTTCTATCGCCGCCAGTATTTCTTCTGCTCTCGAGAGGCAACTTTCTGAGTTGGAAAACAAAGAGAGTCAGGCTAATTTTAAACAAATTAGTGAAACGCTTGGAGAGGTTTTTTGGCTTTTTGATATTGTTGAATCTAAATTTCTTTTTATAAGCAACGCTTGTCAAGATGTTTTTGGCGTATCGGTTGACTCGGGATATCAAGATTTTCAATTTATCGAAAAGCTTATTCTAGAAGAGGATAAACAAACAATATATAATAGAAAGAAAAGTATCACAGAAGGTATTTATAAAGAAATAAAATATAAAATAAGAACGCCTCAAGGAGAAGTAAAAATTATAAATGAGAAAATATCCCCAGTATATAATGGTAAAGGAGATCTTTGGAGAATAAGTGGTTTCGCACAAGATGTTACTGGGAAATTGAAAATTGAAAATGAACTCAAAAACCTTTCTACTGTAACGGAAAAAATAAGTGATGGTGTAGCAATAGCCAATCTAGATTTTGAAATTATTTATGCAAATAAGGCTTATTTAGATATTTTTAGTGCAAAATCAGAGCAGCTTTTGAGTAAAAGACCTTCTGATTTATTCCAATTAGAAAATAAAGAAGAGATTCTAAAAAAAGTGAATTTTAATTCAACTGGAGATGCTGTTGAATATAAAGTAAAAACTTTTGATGATAGATGGATTTGGGTAGAAATGAAAACCAATATTCTTTATGACGAAAATAACAATCCATATCAAATTGTTGAAATTCTTAGTGATATAACAGAGAGGAAGAAAAACGAATTAGCTCTAAAAGAAAGTGAGCGAAGTCTTAGATTTATGACCGAAAATACCTCTGACGCTTTAATAATATTTAAAGGAAGTACTGGTATTTATTATTCTGGAAATTGTCCCAAGTTGTTTGGTTATCTTTTAGATGATGTAAGAGGTTATACCTTAGTGGATATTGTTGGTTTTGTTCATCCTGAGGATATAAATATTTTGTTTGCGGTATTAGATAATTTGTTTGAAAAATTAAAAGAGGATTTAGTTTTTCAAATTAGAATAAAGCATAAACTTGGACATTATTTTTGGGCTGAGGTGGTTATAAATATAGTCATTGACGGTCAAGAGAGCTTTACATCTTTGGTCGTAGTGAGAAATATAGCCAAAAGGAAGAAAGCAGAGTTAGAGCTACAAGCCAGTGAAAATAAATTAAGTGTTATCTTAAATTCTCTTGATGAGGTTGTTTGGGCACTAGAATATCCTTCTTTAAAGCCTCTTTTTGTTAGTGAATCTGTCCAAAGCCTGTATGGTATAAGTAGTTCGGATTGGGTAAAAAACAATTTCAGGGTTTTAGCACAGACTATTCCAGAAGATAATCCAATTTTAAAAAGGTTATATAGGGAAGTTAAACATGATGGATTTTCGTCAGGTGTTTTCAGGATAAAGGATAATCATCAAAAATTAAAATGGATTAACTCAACTAATAAAATAGTGAATTTTAATTCAAATGGAAATCAAATATTAATTGGGGTTTTATCTGATATTACAAAAATAAAGGAAGCTGAAAGTGAGACATTGAATGCAAAAAAAGAAATGGAATTTGCACAAAACGCTTATTCGGAGCTTGAATTAAGGGCATTACAGATGCAAATGAACCCCCATTTTATTTTTAATGCATTAAACTCTATCCAAAGTTATATTTTTAATAAAGAAGAAGAATTGGCCAACAATTACTTAAGTAAATTCGCTTTTTTAATTAGGCAGTTTCTTGATTCCTCCAGAAGCAAATATATTTCTATAGACGAGGAGGTTGCAAACTTGAAACTTTACATTGAGCTTGAGAAATTAAGATTTGAAAATAAATTTGATTATCTAATAGAAATAGACCCAAAGGTTAATAAATACGCTGAGATACCTACAATGTTACTTCAACCATTTATTGAAAATGCCATAAATCATGGCTTAAGATATAAGAAAGAGAAAGGAATGTTGAATTTTAAAATCATTGAAGTTGATAATAAAATTGTGGTAAGTATCAAAGACAATGGAGTAGGAAGAAAGGTAGCTGAGGAAATAAAATCGCTTTCAAGCCAAGGTTATAAGTCTCAAGGTCTTAAAATTACCACCCAGAGAATTGAAAATTACAATTTGTTAAATTCTGAAAATATAGAATATAAAATTACAGATATTGATGAAAATTCTGAAAATATCGGTACATTAGTCGAAATTTATTTCCCAAAAATATAGCCAAATGTATACCTGCCTTATTGTCGATGACGAAAATAAAAGTATAGAGACACTTTCTAAAATCTTGCTAGAGTACTGTGATAATAAAGTTCAGATATTGGGAATTGCCAACAATATCGATGAAGCCTATCCTTTAATTTTGTCTTTAAAGCCAAATATTGTATTTCTTGACATTGAAATGCCGTTTGGTTCAGGGTTTGATTTATTAGAAAAATTCGACAAAATAGATTTTCAGGTAATTTTCACAACGGGTTTTGATCAGTATGCTATTACTGCTATAAAGTTTAGTGCCTTAGATTACTTATTAAAACCCATAAATATTCAAGAAGTAAAAGATGCGGTTGCAAAGGCTATAAGAAACATCGAATCGAGGCAATTAAATGACAATTTTAAAATATTGCTAGAAAATTTAAGAAAGCCTAAAAATACAACAAATAAAATACCCTTACCTGTTATCAACGGCTTGGAATTGGTTCAAATCGATCAAATTGTTCATTGTCAAGCAGATGAAGATTATACACATTTGTTTTTGAAAGATGGCACTAAAAAGGTGGTAACAAAAAGTATCAAAGATTTTGAAGAATTACTGACTGAGTATGGCTTTTTTAGAATTCATCATTCGTTTCTGATTAATAAATTTTACATAAAAAAATATACCAAAGGAGAGGGAGGCTCAGTAATAACGGAGCTAGACACAGAAATACCTGTTTCAAGAAGAAGGAAAGTTGAATTTTTACAATGGCTTAACGAACTCTAATTAATTAAGGGTATTTCATTTATCTGCTGGATTTTATTATTTTCAAAATTAATATTAAAACAAAATGTCTTAATCCCGTTTGTTACACACAGATATGGAGCTTTGATTATTAAATTATATCTACTCGCTTGTTCTATCGTATTTTGAGTAATAGCGACTGTGGTAGCTTTACATTCTACAAGCAAAAACGCCACTCCTTTATTGTCATAAACTAATATATCCGAACGTTTATTTAAAGAATTGTAAACTATTCCTGACTCTAATTTTATTAAGTTTTTTGAGTATTTTTTTTCTTCTATTAAATAATCCAAGAAATTCTGTCTGACTATTTCTTCAGGTGAAAGAAAAATGTATTTTTTTCTTAAATAATCAAAAATGTATTGCTTTCCATCAACTTCTTTAATCTTGCGTTTTTCATTTTTAATATTCATATTGCAAAATGGAATTTTCCACTACTGATTTTGGTTATTTACTTCAAATTTTAAACAAACTAATGATATATGCAAACCAAAGAAGAAATAGTTAAAAATTGGCTTCCAAGATATACAGGAACACCAATTGAAGAATTTAAGCCTTATATTCTTCTTACCAATTTTTCTAACTACGTGAAAATGTTTGCGGACAAATATGGCGTGGAGGTTAGGGGAACTTCAAACGCAATGCAAACAGCCTCAGCCGGCAATATTACGATTATTAACTTTGGAATGGGTAGTGCTATGGCAGCAACTGTGATGGACTTATTAACAGCCATTGAACCTAAAGCTGTTTTGTTCTTGGGCAAATGCGGTGGTTTGAAAAAAATAAGTGCTCTTGGAGATTTTATTTTGCCAATAGCTGCTATAAGGGGAGAAGGGACAAGTGATGATTATGCAAGACCCGAAATTCCGGCTTTGCCTTCTTTTAGACTTCAAAGGTCTGTCTCGGAGATGATAATAAAGCATCAGATGGATTATTGGACAGGGACGGTATATACTACAAATAGGCGAGTATGGGAACACGATGAGAAATTCAAGGATTATTTGAAAGAAATAAGAGCATTGGGAATTGACATGGAAACGGCCACTATTTTTATAGTTGGTTTTGTTAATTCAATTCCACACGGAGCTTTGCTTTTGGTTTCTGACAATCCAATGGAGCCCGATGGAGTTAAAACTGAAGAAAGTGATAAAAAAGTAACATCTAGTTTTGTTGAAAAGCATCTTCAAATTGGAATAGAATCATTGGAGGAATTAGCTAACTCAGGCGAATCTGTAAAACACATGAGGTTTGAAAACTAAAAGAGAGGACAACATAGCCCTCTCTTTTAAATTTATATAAATTAAGAATTTTATCAATTACAATAATCCTTAATTACGCCATAAGCTGCAGCATAGCCAAGTTCACCAGACTTGCTAAGGTCAAAACAACCTCCGTTATTGTCACCTAAAGCATTTTTTATTAAACCTCTTACATAATACGCTTCTGCATATTTTGGGTTTATTTTTATGGCATTTCCGCAATCCAACAGAGCCTCTGATTGTGAACCCATAGCTGACCTTACAAGTCCTCTCGCAAAATGAGCCTCAGCATAAGTTGGGTTTAGTTCTATTGATTGATTTAAATCTGATAAAGCGTCTTTTAGATCATTTACTTTATAGTTTGAAAGACCTTTGGCGTAATACACTTCTGATTTTTCATCCGTAAAATCTACTATCATATTTTTTTCTTCAACGCTACCCCTAAGTCTGTCCAAGTTTGCTTTGCTCAATGATCCTACGTATTGGTCTTTCCCATTTTTTGAGTCGGATTTTTGAAACAAAGCTTTGCCGAAATCTGACTGGGCTGCTTTTTGATTGTTTAGTTTTGAAAAAGCAAAACCTCTACCATAGTATGCTCCTTGATTATTTGGATCTATTTGTAAACATTTATCAAAATCCAGTTTGGCTCCATTATAATCTCCCATTTTTGATTTTGAGAATCCTCGGTTAAAATAAGATTCAGCATCCTGGCCATCTAGTTTTAGTGCTTCATCAAAATCGGTAATTGCATCAGAGTAGTTACCTACTTTTATTCTGTTTTTGCCTCTTTCATTAAATGTTTGGGCTCTTTTTGGGTTTATTTCTATTGATTTGGTATAGTCAGCTATACTGCCATTAAAATCATCCAATTTGGATTTGCATAATCCTCTTGAGTAAAAGGCCTGGTATTTTTCATTACTATTTGGATTTAGTTCTATCACTTTTGTGAAATCCTGAATAGCTCTCGAATATTCGTTTAATTTTGCTCTAATGGTTCCTCTTTGAAGATATGCATAAGAATCTTCAGGAGCTATTTCTATAGCTCTATTGAAATCTTGTAAAGCTGTTCTGTTATCATCCTGATAACTTTTGCTGATACCTCTGTATAAAAAGGACATAGCGTCCCTAGGGCTCAAATCAATGGCTCTGTCAAAATCTAAAATTGCTCCTCTATTGTCTTTTAATGCTTGTTTGGCCAGTCCTCTGTTAAAATAACTTTGATGATTGTCAGGATTCATAGAGATAGCAGTGCTGAATGCTGCCAATGCACCTATGTAGTCTCCAGATTTGCTTTTGATAACTCCAATGTCGAAAAATTCTGAAGCGGTTTGTTGAGCAAAAGTGCTCAAACTTAAGATTAATAATAAAGAGAAAGAGAGAATGGTTTTTTTCATATGGTTATTTTCTAAATAATTCAAATATAAACAAAAAAGATAAAACTTTAGGGCTTTATCTTTAAGGAAATCGAAGAAATTTATTCAGGGGGTTTATATTATGCTAATACCTAGCAAAATAACAAAAACTAGAGATGTCAATGCCAGGGTCTTAAGGTAAGGGTCTGGATTCTTTGATTTGCTTACCTGAAATCCATTAAGTAAAATTAATACAAAAGAAATCAAAAAATAGTATCTGAAGTTTTCAATATCTTTTAAAAATAGGACTGTACAAACTATTGCTAAAAGCAATAAACTCCAATGATATATAAGGGTTTTATGTCTTCCCAGTCTTACCGGAATAGTGATTTTTCCAGCATTCCCGTCAGTGTCTATATCTCGTAAGTTATTGATGTTTAAAACGCCTGTAGCTAAAGCTCCGCAAGCTATTGCTGGCCATATTACCATAATGTCGAATGAGGAAGAATAAAGAAAATAACTCCCAATAACTCCAAGTAGGCCAAAGAATAGGAATACAGAAATATCACCTAGTCCAAGATATCCATATGGTCTTTTACCAGCAGTGTATGAATAAGCCGCTGCTATACTTAGAATCCCGATTCCAAAAAACAGCCAGAATAATTTTGAAAATCCACCAAAGGCAATATATATTAAACTTACTCCGCTAATTATAGATAACATAGCCATGAATATAATGGCTTTGAACATCTGTTGGGTGCTTATTCTGCCTGATTGCACTGCTCTGGCTGGTCCAACTCTATCAACAGAATCTGCTCCATTTTGTGTGTCGCCATAATCATTAGCAAAATTCGACAAAACTTGAAGCAAGATTGTAGTAAGGCATGCCAATGAAAAAACTGGCCAACGAAATATATTAGAATGGACAGCGAGAAAAGCTCCCATAATAATGCTTGACAGAGCCAAAGGGAGCGTACGAAACCTTGCTGCCGAAATCCAATCTTTAATGTTTGGGGTATCCATTTCTATTACAGTCCTACAGCTTTTTTGAATTCTGGATTTTCAGGAATGATTTTGGATTCAAAGAAATGAGTAAGTTTTCCATCTTTGTTTATAAGATATTTGCAGAAATTCCAAGTTGGTTCTTGGTCATTCCATCCATTTAATTCCTTTTCGCTAAGCCATTTGTAAAGTGGTGCTTTGTTAGGTCCAGTAACATCAAGTTTTTCAAACATTCTAAATTTTACACCGTAGTTTTTCTCGCAAAAGGCAGCAATTTCTTCACTTGAACCAGGCTCTTGAGCTAAAAAATTATTGGCTGGAAAACCTAAAACAGCAATTTTGTCTCCATATTTTTCATGGAATGCCTCCCAATCGGCGTATTGTGGTGTAAAGCCACATTTAGAAGCTACATTTATCAATACAACTGTTTTGCCTTTATATTCACTTAAACTTACTGGCTTTCCACTTAGGTCGTTTACCGTGAAATCGTAAAAAGAACCTTTCATAGCTTTTGTGTCGGTATTTGTTAAAATAGTTTGTTTTGAGCCAAAAACGTTTTTGATTGTTTTTAGGTTAATTAGTCCCATAATGCAAAAGGAAAATATTCCAAAAGTTAAAAATTTCATAAATAACATGTTTATATTAGGAAACTCCCAAAGTACGCAACATGTTTATGTGCGAACCCAAAGCTTGAAAAAATCCACCTTTCGAATTATAATACAAGCCGAATTCTTTGGAAGTTTGCTCAACGATTTTTGATAAATCTCTGTAATAAATATGCGAAATTTTTGGAAATAAATGGTGTTCAATTTGAAAATCTAAACCACCTATATACCAAGAAAAAAGTTTGTTTTTTCCAAAGAAATTGGAAGTGGTTCTTAGTTGATGTACTGCCCAAGCATTGTCTACACAACCGTTTTCATCAGGTATTGGTTGTATGGCTCCTTCGACAACGTGAGCCAATTGGAAAACTGTACTTAATATCAAACCTGAGGTACAATGCATAATTAAAAACCCAATCGCCCATTGTCCTATGGTAATTGGCATCAGCAGCATAGGGATTACCAAGATAAATACAATATACAAGGCTTTTGTAAGTAAAAGTATAGCCAATTCTTTATTCGAATAAGGCTTCATTATACCTGATTTAGAAAGCTTGTTAAAGTAAGCGATTTCCTTAAAGTCTTTCCAGAGAAAAGATATGGTCATTAAACTGTAAAGAAAAAATGCATAAATATGTTGGAATCTGTGGAAGAATTTCCTTTTGGCAGCTACATTGAGACGAAGCATAAATTTACCAGTTATGTCTTCGTCCATTTCCAAGATATTGGTATAGGTATGATGAAGTGTATTGTGTTGCATTTCCCAGTTGTAAGCGTTTCCACCTAAAAAATAAATACTTCCTCCCAAAACTTTATTAAGCCATTTTTTGTCTGAAAAAGTGCCGTGTATAGCATCATGCATTACACTCATTCCCACCCCAGCAATGCCAATGCCCATTAGTATTAAAAGAGCAGCATTGATTAAAGTAGAGAAATTACCGAATAATATTAGAAAATAGGGTACAAAATACAAAGAAAGCATTATTATGGCTTTCACTAAAAGTGTATTTCCACCAGATTTTGAAAGATTATTTTTTTGGAAGTATTCGTCGACTCTGGTACGAAGGGCGGCAAAAAATGTTGCCTGATTTTTATTGATAAATTTGATTTTTTGCATAGTAAAAGCATTTTGAGTTGTACTCATTTCTACAAATTTGCCATTTTATTTTCTAAATTCCTAATTGTACTATTTAAAGAATTATCTACTTGGAGTATTTTTATAGTATTTATGTATTATTCATAGAATATTACAAATAGAATTTAATTTTTTTATTGTAAGCTGAAATTTAACGGTCTCATCCCAATGATTTTTTTTTGATATTTCAGAATATCTAGATTATACTTTGTGTAATTTTGAAATAAAAACATAAGGATGACCATAGTTCGCATATTTTTTATTTTTCTATATTCTCAAGTTATTCTTGGACAAACTTTTATAGGAAACGAATGGATAGATTATTCAAAACCTTATTTGAAGTTAGAGATAAAAGAAGATGGGATTTATAGACTGAGTTATAAAGAAATTAAAGATGCAGGTTTTACCTCTTTTAAAAACCTATCAATTGTTCATCATGGCAAAGTTATTACTATAAAAACAATAGGAGAGCAAAATGGTGTTTTATCAGAAACTGGTTTTCTTGAATTTTATGCTGAAAAAAACAAAGGAGAATTAGACTCCTTAGTTTATAGACCATTTAATGGAAGAACAAACCCACATCAAAGTTTATTTTCAGATGTAGCTGCTTATTTTTTATTTAATTCTGACATTTTACCAAATAGACTTAAATCTTTGGAGTCAACAAAATTAGAAGATAGTCAAAGTGTTAGCTTTTTTGAGCATTTGGTTATTGCACCCAATACTCAGTATTCTTTTAATAATAATATTGGTTTGCTTCCTGAGCTTATGCAGAGTTATTTTGAGCCTGGTGAAGGTTGGTCTGGAGATTTTGTAAGTGTGGATACTACTTCGAATTATGTTATTGAATTACCAGAAATTGATAAAAATAGTGCATTGAATTCTCATCTATTAATCAATCTAAATGGTCGCTCAAGGGTTTTTCATAACATACAGATTACATTAAATGAGTCTATTCAAGCTGAAAGCCTTGAGTTTGGACCTTTTGATTTTGCATCAAGAGATTTTGATCTAGGGAATTACTTTAAATCAAATGTTGAAATTTCTTTTAATTCTTTGAAAACAGATGAATATGATTGGATTTCTCCCAATTATTTTGAAATCCAATATCCAAGAGTTTTTACTTCAGTATCACTTGGAAGGTCATATAATCTAATAAAACAATCAAATGGCACATTCCCATTTTATTGTCAGACAGTATCTAATTACGTTTATGAAATTACAGATAAATATAATCCAATAGAAATAAAATTAAACGGTATAAAACAGGCTTTTAAAATATCCAGTCCTAGTTCAACTATTTTTATTACAGATAAATATTTGAAAGTTGCCAAAGCCAAATTGCTGACATTTGAAAATAAATCTAATGATATAGAATATTTAATAATTACAGATAAAAGTCTAACAAATTCTGCCAAAGAATATGCTAAATATCGCAGCTCTGTGGATGGAGGTTCATTTAAAACTGATATTGTTTTCATGGAAGATATTTACAATCAGTATATGTATGGTGAGAAAAATCCTGAAGCAATTAGAAGGTTTGTAGCTGAGAAAATGAAAGGAGCAAATCGTAAATTTTTGTTACTATTGGGTAAAGCCATTTCATTCCCAGATGTATTGAAAACTTCCGCAGAATTAGTGCCTAGTTATGGTTATCCTGGCTCAGACGTCCTTCTGACTGCGGGATTGTTTGGTGAGGATGCTGATGTTGAGGGTCTTGCGACCGGCAGGTTAAATGTTACGAAAGATGCTGAGGTTTTAGCTTATCTCAACAAAATAAAGGAATTTGAAAAACAACCAACTGCTGAATGGCGTAAAAAATTGATTCATTTGAGTGGAGGTGCAAATCCCGCTGAAATTTTTCTTTTGAAAAACTTGGTGGATAATATTGCTCCGTTTGCTGAAGAGAATTTACTTACTGCTGAGGTTTTTTCTAAATCAAAACAATCGAATGAGGAAATTGAAGAGATAGATATTTCAAAAGAAATAAATGATGGTGCTTCAATGCTAACTTTTGTGGGTCATGGTTCGCCAACTATTATAGATTTGAATTTTGGTTTTTGTTCTGACCCAAAAAGAAACATTGCCAACAAAAATAAATACCCGATGATGTTTTTCAATGGTTGTGGCGTGGGAAATATTTTTTATAGATATTCTACGATGAGTACCGACTGGATAAATACAGCAGATAAGGGCTCAGTGGCAATTTTAGCAAATTCATATTGGAGTTATTTGTACCCGACTAGTTTGTATTTGCAAACATTGTATAAGGCTATGTTTGTGGATGAAAAAACTTCGAAACTTACACTCGGTGAGATACATCAGTCAGTAAATAGGATATTGGCTGAAAAGAAAAGTGATGAGTACATAAAAGCTGAAATGCACCAAGTTATACTGCAAGGTGATCCAGCTGTCAGGATTTTTCCATTGACCAAACCAGATTTTAAGGTTAAGGAAAATGGGATATTTTTGCAGTCGAGCGACCAAATAAGCAATATTTCTACAGGAGATTCTATAAGAGTAGGGGTGTTGTTGCAGAATTTAGGTTTGTTTGTATCAAATTCGAAAATAAATGGGCAAATAGTGCTGACAAATGATTCTGCTCCCCTTAAAAATATTAATTTCACAACGGAAGCTTTTGGATTTAGAGATACAATATTTGTCAACATTCCAAAAGATAAGAGTATTCGGAAAATCAAGGTAGTGTTGGATGACAAAAACGTGATTGATGAATATGACGAAAATAATAATTCTCAAGAACTGTCGATAGAATCAGAAAGCAAATGGAATGAAATATTTAGTCTTACCTTATTTCCTGAAGGCATTATTCCTGACCAAGTAAGCCCAATTTTAAACGTAAATTTTGATGGAAAAATCATAGAAAATGCTAGTTTAGTAGCTTCTGATGTTATAATTTCTGGATTACTTAAAGACGACAGAAAACTTGATGCTGGCAATAAAACTTTAATTGAAATTTTCCTAAAAAATTGTGAAAGTTGTGAGTTTGAAAAATTGTCTGAAGATCAATATCAATTGACTAATTCGAATCTAAATGTTATAGATTTCAAATTATTAAGCCAAAATTTTGAAGAGGGGACATATACTGTTTTAATTCAAGCTAAAGACGAAGCAGGAAACAGTCTGGGTCAAGTTTACCAAAAGCAATTTAGAGTTGTAGCCAATGCTGCAGAAGGTAAATTTAATGTTTTTCCAAACCCTACAGATAGTTTTACCCAAGTTAGTATTGAGGTCATAGATTCTAAAAATCCGAAGTCTATGGTGATAAGTGTTTACAATGGACTTGGAAAGAAATTAGCAGATAAATTAGTCGAAGGCAAAGTAGGAAAGAATAGCTTGTACTTGCCATTAAAAGAACTTTATGGAGCAGGACTTTATCTAATAAAAACCACTGTGGAAAGACAAAATGGAGAAAAGGAAGTTTTTGAGTCAAAGGTGATCGTTCAGTAAAATCACTCTTTCACTATCTCAATTATTTTATAAATTTTACTACTACCTGAGCTAATCAAACCTTTACCGATACAGTCTGGATTTGACTGGCAATATGCCAAGTTTGTGGTTTCTTTGTAAATCAAACCTACACCGTTGGCATAGTATTCATTTTCTTTTTTAAGGTCAATCAAAGAAGAGTCTTCCGCAATTTTTACTTTTACGGTATTTTCGAAATTTAACTTATTTGATACAAAAGTGTCATTTAGATGTTCATATTTCGCTATTTTTGGGTTAGTTGATAAATAAGTATTGAGGTTCCATTCTAGATTCTCGGTGACAGGGAATATCAGCTTTAAAATCTCCTGGTTGTTTTGATTTATGATAAGTCTATCAGGTTTTAGCGTGCCTGCCCAAACCGAATCCAACTTCCAGTTTTTGTTTGATTCATTGCTTTTGAATCTTTGGATCACAAAAGTTTTGCTATCTGGGTTTTGAGAGACGGAAGTGATTTTTTCTTTAATATAATAGGTGAAATGTTGTTGGTCGGCAGAAAGGGAATATCTACTTTCGGTTACTTCATAAATTCTACTTTGGGTCTGGTCTAAAGGGAAATAGTCATAAACTTTTGGCGAATAATTTTCTGACTGGCATGAAAAAAATATCAGTGCAAAGACAATTCCTCCAACCAGATGACCAAATTTAAAACCCTTTGACAATACCATAGATTTTCTTGCTTTTGTTTTTTTGTAAAATTATCATTCTTTATAATTGAAACAGCATCAAAAAATCTTTTTTTGTCGGCGAATTCCCAAATTGTTTCATTTTCTAATACTTGAGTTTCCATTTTAAGCCACATTTGGTTAAAAACAAAAATCTGGAAATCATTAAAAGCTCCCTTGCTTACTCTATTTCTTATTTTTTCGGGTAAAATACCCTGCATGGCTTCTCTTAAAAGACCACGACCTCGGCCATCTGCAAACTTCACTTTCAGCTCTGTATTTATGCTTGTTTTTAAAAGCCTAAGATCTAAAAACGGATAGTAAGATTTGATTTTCAAATTTTCATTGATTGTATAAAATGTTTCTAAGGCATTCACACCAAGTCTTATAAGGTTTTCATTTATTTGTTGTTTTTGAATTTGGTTGCTATTTGGGAAATAATCTATTGGAGTCTTTGGAATCGATTCAATATGAGGGATGTTCTTTCTTGTTTTTAGTTTTAAGAAAACAATTCTCAATACACTCCAAAGACTTATTTTCAATTCAGTAATGCCCCAAATTAGATAGTTTATGGCTTTGGTATATTCTTTTTTTCTAAGAAAATATGCCCAGTTTTTCACAAAGAAATAATTTGTGAAATTGATTAAATTCAAAGTCGTTTTTTCATTCCAATTTATTATTTCGCCTTTTTTGTCTAAATATTCTTCTAAAGCCTTTTTTAAATTTTCAGCATCTTTTTTGAGGAAAAGTTCTTTTAGATATTCAAATCCATAGCCCACAATACTATCGCCACCGTGGCCTGAAACTATGACTTCTGATTTGGATTTTTCACCTATTTGCTTGAAAATGTCTGATGGAAAAAGTAGTAATTCGGGTTGGAAAGTCAAATTTGCCAATTCTTTGGCAGCAGTATAAAAATCGTTTCCATTGTTTAGTTTGAAAAGGCTAGTTTCAAAGCGTTCGGCAACAAATTCAGCAAGCGACTTTTCGTCATTGGAGCCTTCTCCTGCATCAAAATATATCGCTTTGGGCTTGCGTGAAGTCTTTTTTGCAAACGTACCAACTATTGCACTAGAATCTAATCCTCCACTCAAATGTGCGGAAATGTTAGTATGTTTTTTGCCAATTTCTGCTATGTTTTCTTCAAAAATAGCTTTGAAACTTTCAAGTGGTTTTTCAAAGCTGTTGTATATCAATGTTTTGGAAATACCTTTTCTAGAAATGTGGTATTTATGTCCAGGAAGAATTCTAAAAACATTTTCAAAAAAAGTAGATTCACTTATTTGATTATCATCATATTCGGCTCTTAAATAATCATTTATATGTTCTTTGTTTAATGTTTTCTGGTTTGAAAGGGCCAAGGGTTTGATTTGTGAGGTAATGATAAATTTGTTAGCAATTTGAGAAATATACAAGGGCTTTAAACCAAAGAAATCTCTGAAAATTTCAACGGATTTTTCCTTTTTATTTACATTTATCAAAGCAAAGCCATAATGGAGTTTGTCAAAAAAAGAAGCTTGGTTTTCTAAAAATTGAAAATATAGTTTTTCGAAATTTTCTTCAGAATTCATGCCTATTTCTCCAATGAATACATTATTTTCATTTTCAAAAATAATAAAATCGCCGTCATTTTCATTGACAGAATACGAACTTTTCTCAAAATTGTCTAAATCTATTTCTACTTTTATCAAAACTTGAAACTACATTTATTTTGACCCGAAATTAAGGTTTTTATTTTCAAAAAAATGAATTCTTGAAGTTTTCAATTTCAAAAATACCCGTGCCTTGGGCTTCATTCATTATCTTTGTAGAAACAAAAACAAGCAGGTGGCAGATTACTTATCAGAACTAAACGAACCGCAATTGGAGGCCGTGACACATGACAATGGCCCATTGATGATAATAGCTGGTGCGGGCTCAGGAAAAACTCGAGTTTTAACTTATAGAATTGCCCACTTGATGGGAAGCGGTGTTGATGCATTCAATATTTTGTCTTTGACATTTACCAACAAAGCCGCCGGTGA
Source organism: Lacihabitans sp. LS3-19 (assembly GCF_024343575.1). Taxonomy (GTDB): domain Bacteria; phylum Bacteroidota; class Bacteroidia; order Cytophagales; family Spirosomataceae; genus Leadbetterella. The sequence goes on from NZ_RJUA01000121.1 coordinate 183,741, forward strand.
GATGCGGAATCGTATCGAAAAAATAATCGGTTCGGAGGCGAAAAATCTTTGGATGGGTACCTTTCACTCAGTTTTTGCTAAAATTCTCCGTATCGAAGGTTCGAGGTTGGGTTATACACCAAATTTTACTATCTATGATTCTGACGATAGCAAATCTTTAATTAGAACTATAGTTAAGGAGTTTCATCTCGATGACAAAACCTATAAGCCTAATTTTATTTTGAATAGGATTTCGGGTGCAAAAAACAATTTGATTTCGTATCAGATGTACAATGACAATCCGATTTTCCAAGCCGAAGATACTTCGGCTCAGATGCCAGAAATTGGGAGGATTTTCAAAACGTATGTTCAGCGTTGCTTTACAGCCAATGCCATGGATTTTGATGATTTGCTTTACAATACCAACATTCTCTTTAGAGATCATTTAGATATTCTCAACAAATACCAGCACAAGTTTAAGCATGTGATGGTAGATGAGTTTCAGGATACCAACATTTCCCAATATTTGATCACTCGAAAACTTTCGGCAGTAAATCAAAACATCTGCGTAGTGGGTGATGATGCCCAAAGTATTTATGCTTTCCGTGGTGCAAATATTCAGAACATTCTAAATTTCAAGAAGGATTATCCGGAACTGAAAGTAGTGAAATTGGAGCAAAATTACCGTTCTACTAAGAATATTGTAAATGCTGCCAATTCATTGATTGCCAAAAACAAATCTCAACTGGACAAAAAGACTTTTTCGGATAATGAAGAAGGTGATAAAATTGAGGTTATAAAGGCACACTCAGACAATGAAGAAGGTAAAATAATAGCCAATACTATTTTTGAATCTAAGCACCAAGGCCTTAGAAATCAAGATTTTGCAATTTTGTATCGTACCAATGCCCAATCAAGGGCATTTGAGGAGGCTTTGAGGAAATTAAATATTAAATATAGAATAATCGGAGGTCTTTCTTTTTATCAAAGAAAAGAAATTAAGGACCTTCTGGGCTATTTGAGATATACCGTAAATCAACAAGACGAGGAGGCGTTTAAGCGTATCATAAATCTACCCAAACGTGGAATCGGTGACTCAACGGTGGCTAAAATTGTTGTGGCAGCATCAGAAAATCAAAAGACGATTTGGGAGATTATTGGCAATATTAATCAGTATTTGGAAGGAAGGGCGATGAATTCCATCGAGACTTTTACCAGTCTGATTAAGAGCTACATAATCATGGAAGAAGAGGGCAAAGATGCTCATACAATTGCCATGAATATTGCCAAAACATCTGGTATTCTCCACGAATTGTACATAGACAAAACCGTTGAAGGGGTAGCCAGACACGAAAATGTACAAGAATTGCTCAATTCTATCAAGCAATTTGTCGATAATCCTGAGAATGAAGATAAAACTTTAGGGACATTTCTTCAAACAGTTTCGCTACTGACCAATGCTGATCAAGAAGAAGACGGCGACCCAGATAAAGTAACGATGATGACCATTCACGGTGCAAAAGGATTGGAGTTTCAGCATGTGTTTGTTGTTGGTATGGAAGAAAATCTTTTTCCGTCTCAAATGATGCTCCGTAATAGAGAAGACCTCGAAGAGGAGCGGAGGTTGTTTTATGTGGCCATCACGCGTGCGGAGAAAAAACTAACCTTAAGTTATGCCGAACAAAGGTACAATTGGGGCAAGCTGAACTTCTGTGAGAAAAGCCGTTTTATTGAGGAAATTGACCCGAGTTTCCTGAAGTTTGAGGATAGAGGATCATCCTATACGCCAAAAGGTTTTGATTTTGAGGCTTTTGGCAGAAAAGAAAAACCAAAAGTTGTAGTACCACCAACTCGCTCACAAACCATAGCCAACCTAAAACCAGTAAATCAAGCAAGACCAGCAGCTGCATACGTTCCAAGTACTGATTTTGTACCCTCAGATACCAAAAACCTAAAAGCGGGCGACAAGGTAGAACACCAAAAGTTCGGCTTAGGAGAAGTAAAAAAAGTAGACAGCATTGGCCCTACTGCTAAGGCATTTATTCATTTTGACACGGAGGGTGAGAAGACACTTTTATTGAGCTTTGCTAAATTGAGGATTTTGGAGTGAGGAAGGTTTTTTTTATCAAAAATAATTTTAATTTTGCAATATTAAAGGTCCATTATTAACATGAAAAGTAGGTTAATCCCATCAATTTTTTTATTTCTTTTTTTTTCTACTCAAGGGTTTTGTGTGAGTTTTGAAATATCATCAAAAGTAGAAACTTCAAAAACCAAAAATGCTTTTTTGCTACCCCCAAAGCCTGTTCTTTCTTCTTCTAATTATTTAGTTTGTAATCAAGGATCAAGTATTGTATTGACAGTTGGTAATTGTACCGGTACTGTAAATTGGAATTTGGTAGGGGGGAATTTTTCAAATTATGCCTATTTAACTGGGACTTATACAGCGAACGCCACAATTGTAAGCACAAACAAATATTTTGTTTCGTGTACTGTGAGCGGAGAAACCAGTCCTAATAGCGACACCATTACTGTAGATTATAAAAAAGTCAGAATATTACCTCAAGACAACTTGTTATGTATAGGAGGTAGTCTGGAATTAGTTTCTGAGGCTCTTCCTTCAACAGATATAACTTCTTACCAGTGGTATTTTAATTATTCACTAGATAATGCTCAGGTTTCAAGTAGTTATTTAGCCAATTCATCAGGGAGTGTATATGTTACTGTTACCTATGATGATGGTTGTGTAGCCAATAGCCCAAGTTTTCAAATCGTCAGTAGTGGAGTGCTAAATAGTCCATCAATAGTTGCCTTACAAGATGGCCCCAACGGTTTACCTCGAAAAATATTCGATAAGCGGTTTGGCGGGAATGGTTATGAAAACGTACAAGATATTGTACAAACGGATAATAAAGGAATTATTTTAGCGGGTACAATCACTAATGGGTCAACAGGTTTCGATATTTCTCAATCAGGACGAGGTCAATTTGACTATTGGCTAGTAAAAACAGATAGTTTAGGTAATAAAGTTTGGGATAAAAGATTTGGTGGGAATTATCAAAATACCTTAAATCAAGTTAGACAAACTTCAAATGGTGATATTTTAGCTTTTGGAGTTTCTAATTCTAATATTAGCCACGATAAAACAGTGGGTGTGATTATAGACCCATATAGCGGACCTGTAAATGACATTTGGGTAATTAAAACAGATTCAGAAGGTAATAAACTTTGGGATAAAAAGTTTGGAGGAGATGATTATGATGCAGTTTCAAAGGTATTATCCTTACCAAATAATGAATTTTTAATAGCAGGTCAAACTCGATCAGGAATATCTGGCACAGTATCACAAAGCTCAAGAGGTGGTTATGATTTTTGGATTTGCAAAATTGATTCAGCTGGAAATCAATTGTGGGATAAAAGATATGGTGGATCGGGAAATGATAATTGCAAAAATATTGTAAAAACCCAGGATGGGGGCTTTATTTTGGCGGGAAATTCAAGCTCACCTCAGTCGGGTGATAAATCTCAAAATACTATAGGTTATCAAGATATTTGGGTAATAAAAATAGACGAAAACGGAGCGAAAATTTGGGATAAATCTTTTTATGATCAAGATTATCCAAATTTAATTGATCTTACTTCAGTGGTTGTTGATAATAATAACGATATTGTATTAGGTGGATATTCTCAAGGAAATGGAACTAAGCTAATAAAAATAGATGAATCTGGAAATATAATATGGACAAAATCATTTCAGAATTTAAACTCTTCATCAGGATTGATTCCAAATAATAAAGGAATCTTGTTGCTAGGTAGTCAGCAAAATAATACCAGTTCTGTTTTTCTTAATTCAATTTCTGGAAGTTCAGATGGATATATTGTTCAACTTGATTCTCTTGGTAATTTGATTTGGAGTAAACTTTTAGGAGGTGGGAGTTCGGATGGTTTTAATGCATTTATTCAACAAGGAACAGATACAATAATTTTAGGTGGCGGTTCCGATTCGAATTTTTCTGGCGATAAATCACAACCAACAAGGGGAAGTGCCGATTATTGGCTGATGAAAGTAAAAATAAAAGAATTGATGTCTTCTCCAGTTGGAATAAGTCCTAGTCAAAATATAGAATTGGTTGTCGATAACTGTGCTGGTAACGTAACTTGGTCTGGAGCAATATCGGGAATAGGGCATAGTATTTCAGTTATTCCTATTCCTCCAGCAACTTATACTGCAGATTGTTCTGCATTTGGTTGCAATACTAATTCAAGTATTTTAATACAACAAAACTGCTCCGATAACTTTGAAGTTGTAATTAAAAATGAATTAGGTCAAATTATCCTTGATCCCAAAATTTGTGATGGAAGCACATTATTTACATTAGAAGCTTCAAATTGTTTAGGTTCCATTTCTTGGTCAACAGGTCAAACTGGCTCAAGTATCTCAGTTTCTCCAATTAGTAGTACATTTTATACTGCTACGTGTTCAGGTACTTCTTGTGCCCCAGTAAATATAATAAAGCAAATCTTAGCTTTCGAATCACCAATAATAAACTTGATAGGAAATGCTACTTTTTGTGAAGGAGATTCTGTGATTATAAGTGCTATTACAACTAGTATTGGCTATGAATTTCTGTGGTACAAAGATGATAGCCCTATTGTCCCAAGTATTACAAGTTCAGTATTGACTGCTAAAACTTCTGGATCATATAATGTTAAAATTTCCAAAAGCGGTTGTTCAAGTTTTGCTATTTCTCCTATTATTTTAACTTCAAATGCATTACCCAATGCACCAACATTTAATAGCTATGAAGAATTTACTTGTGACGGTGTTCCAGCAACTTTGACGGCAATGGGATGTGCCGGTGCTATAAGTTGGCCTGGAAACGAAAGTCAGTTTGGTTCAAATGAGATGGCATACGTTTATTTGAATTGGTCTACACCAGACAGATATATTAAATCTGCTTGTACAGTTAATGGTTGTAAAAGTTTAGAAAGTACTGTTAAGGTATCGATTGGGTCAAATTCGCTTGGTGAAAACACCAGATATTTATGTAATGGACTTTCTATAACACTTACTTCAAGCGAACTCGGAAATGGTACTTTTAAATGGTACAAGAATAATGTTCTAATCAGCGGTTCTAATATTTCAACATTGACTGTTAATCAACCGGGAATTTACAAATCTGAAATTACCTTGGGGAATACCTGCGTATTTGAGTCAAGTGTTATTGAAGTTATAAATACCGATACGCTTAATATTCCTATGGTAAACTATATAGATACCGCTAGCATTCATAAAGAATATCTGTTGAAAATATGGGATAAGACATTAGGTGGAAACGGGAGCAGTTATTCAAATAAAATCATTAAAACTTCTGACAATTATTTTTTAATTATTGGAACAACATTCGTAAATGCAAATGGGAATCTTGCGACAGTAAATAAAGGCTTATCAGATATTTTGATAACAAAAATAGACTCTCTTGGCAATATAATTTGGGAAAAACAATTTGGGACTTCATGGTATGATGAAGGCTATTCTGCTGAGTTAACTAGTGATGGAGGTATACTAATATTGGGAACATCTTTTAACTTAAATGATGGAGATAAAACAGCCAATTCATTAGGTTTTAGAGATTTTTGGGTAATAAAAATTGATAATTCTGGTAACAAAATTTGGGATAAAGTTTATGGTACTCCTGATGATGAGGATTTTCCAGTTTTATTGAAAACTGCGGATGGTAATTTTATTATTGGTGGAGTTCAAAAGCCATATAATAGTTCTACTATTTCTAAATATAAAATTTATAAAATAGATGAAATTGGTAATGTGCTCTGGGATAAGACATTTACAGGAGGAGGTGTAGATAACATAAAGTCGATTATAAATACTATTGATGGCGGGTATTTAATAGGTGGTATTTCTAGAAATCCGATCATAGGTTTTGATAGAACAGATCCTAGTCAAGGACAATCTGATGTTTGGTTGATAAAAACAGATGTTGATGGAAATGTACATTGGGATAAATCTTATGGTGGAAATGGTTATGAGGGAAATGTTATTATTAAACAAGATATCGATTCTAGCTACTATTTTGTTTCGACTTCAACCAGCGGCATAAGTGGACATAAAACCAAATCGAATTATGGTCAGAATGACTTTTGGGTTGTAAAATTAGATTCATTGGGTGGTTTTCTTTGGGACCAAAATTATGGTGGCTCAGATAATGAAATTTTAGGAAGTTTTGCATTGATTTCGAAAAATCATATTTTAATTGGAGGTGGCACATCTTCGCCAGTATCAAACGATATAATTGAGGAACCTTTTGGATTGCCAGGTTATTTTAATCCTGATGTTTTAATAATGGATATAAATACGGAAAATGGCATTGTTGAATTTCAGAAAAGGATTGGAGGTACTGATTATGAAAATTTGAACGATATTTTCTTAGAAAATAATAATATTTATTTTACGGGTTCTTCTTCATCTTTAAAAAATGTTGGTAAAAATGCAAATTCATATTCTCCAGGTTCTGATTTTTGGTTTGGAAAAATTATTAAAACAAAACCAGTAAATGATAGTTTGAAAATAGAAGTTTTACTTGGACAAAGTGTGAAAATTTTTGCCACCGATTGCCCAGGCCAAGTAACCTGGTCTAATTCTTCAAATGGTGACTTTATATCGGTAAGTCCAACTGAAAATACAACCTACAGTGTATCTTGTGATTATAGTAATTGTACTGTTACAAATTCTGTTTTGGTAAAAGTGATTACTTGTGGAATAAATGTAGCATTAACGAATTTAGATGATGTTAATTCTGGTTCTTCGGCAAACCCTTCAATATTTAGAGCGTACAATAAAATTCAAGCTAAAAATCAAATTGGTAGTAATGGTCAAAATGGTTCTGCAAAGTTTGTGGTAGGGAAATCTATAGTATTAGAGCCTGGATTTAAAGTTGAGAAAGGAAGCGGTTTTCAAACAAAATTATCAAGCGATCCTTGCAATGAATAAGGAACTTAATTTAAGGTTTTCTTTAAAAACTGTTTCCATTTCAAGTTGGTGAATATGCCAAACAGAATAAATAATGAGTTGAGGAATAAAAGTGTTTGTCTTCTCACCCCTCCAACTGCCTCAAATACAACTGAATAGTATTCTCGAGTCCATAGTATAAGGCATCACAAATCAGTGCATGGCCGATGGATACTTCAAGTAATCCGGGGATATTTTGGTAGAAATATTTTAGATTTTCTAAGCTTAAATCATGGCCGGCATTTATGCCTAAACCCACCTTTTGGGCCATTTCTGCTGCTTTTATAAATGCTCCAATGGCTTTTTCAGGACTTTCTGAGTATTCTTTTGCGTAAGATTCTGTATATAATTCTATTCTGTCAGTCCCGGTTTCCGCTGCTGCTTCTACCATTTCAGTGTTGGCATCTACAAATATCGAAACTCTGATGCCTTCTGATTTATAGATATTTACGATTTCTTTAAGCTTGGTTTTGTGCGTAATGGTGTCCCAGCCTGCGTTTGAAGTGATAGCACCCAAAGTATCAGGAACCAAAGTGACTTGCTCTGGTTTTACAGCTAAAACCACCTCTTGGAATCTTCCTTCTGTCGGATTACCCTCAATATTGTATTCGTTTACCACGACTTTTTTCAAATCAAATACATCTTGATATCTAATATGTCGCTCATCTGGTCTTGGATGAATCGTGATGCCTTGAGCTCCAAAAAGCTCACAATCAATTGCGGTTTTTACCAAATCTGGCATATTTCCGCCTCTTGAATTTCTTAATGTGGCAATTTTGTTGATATTGACCGATAATTTTGTCATTTTTGTATTCTCATTGATGTTCCAAAATTACTATTTTTATTTTGGAATGATTTTTAAAAACAACAATAAATATTCAAAAAAATGTCATTAAAAACGCAAATAGACGCAGATATTAAAGCTGCCATGTTAGCAAGAGATTCAGCTAAATTATTGGCTTTGAGAGATATAAAAAAGGTAATTTTGATAGAAGAAACCAAGCCAGGAGCTGAAGGATTGACCGAAGCTGACGAAATGCGAATTCTTCAAAAAGCCGTAAAACAACGTAAAGACTCTGCTGAAATCTATAAAACACAAAACAGACCTGAACTTTTAGAGAAAGAATTGGCAGAAATAGCTATCATCGAGACTTATTTGCCAGCTGCTATGTCAGCGGAGGAGTTAAAAACTATTATTCAGGGTATTATTGCTAAAGTTGGAGCATCAGCACCTTCTGATATGGGAAAAGTGATGGGCGTAGCAAGCAAAGAATTAGCTGGAAAAGCAGAAGGAAGGGCGATTTCGGAGATGGTAAAAAGTCTTTTGGCTCAGTAATATATGGCGGTAATAGACCTCATATTATTGGTTCCGGTTTTGATAGGAGCATTCAATGGTTACAAAAAAGGACTATTGATGGAAATATTTGGTATTGCCGCATTTGTGGGTGCGATAGTGATTGGATTTAAGTTTCTGAGTTTGGGAGCTGCTTTTCTGGAAAATATTTTCGGAAAAGAAAACTTGGTCACTATCTCACCTTACATAAGCTTTTTTGTGGTTTTTTTACCTACACTTTTTTTGATTCGTAAAGTTGGTTGGTTAATGCGTAAAGCAGTTAGGTTGACTTTTTTGGGTACATTGGACGGACTTTTTGGAGCTCTTTTGGGAGGAATGACTGCATTGTTTGGTGTTTCTATTTTTCTTTGGATTTTTTCCAAAACTGGCTTAAGCCTGCCAGATAAATGGATGAAAGACAATCAATATTTTGAGTTTGCACAGCGTTTTGCACCTAATATTATTTCAAAAATTTCGGACTGGATTCCAGGCGGAAACTGGGTGGAGTATTTAGGTGACCTGAAATCCAAATTGATGGAATAATTATTGGTTTTTTAAGATTTCTTCTACTTTGTAGGTTTCAAAAGCACTCTTAATTTGTGTTTCCTCAGTGGTTTCTTTGAAGAACTGGTAACTCGGAGCTAATATTGGAACAACTTTTTCTATCGAAATTACGATTATCTCTTTGAAAGAAAATTTTTCTGAATATTTTTCAATTATTCTTGATTCCATCTCCGTAAAATCCTCATTTTCTTTTGTATATATTTCTGCTGAACCATTGATTTTTAGCCCTTTTTGAGTAAAAATGTTTATTGCACTTAAACATATTTTTGGGTTGGTTTTAATATTTTTTACAGTTTGAGGACTTGCAATATTGGCAACGATTATGGTGTTCTCATCCCAAATCAAAAACATTTCTTTAGGCGAAACATTTGGTTGATTTTGACTGTCAGTCGTTGCCAGCCAAAGTAGAACGCAGTCTTTTAGTAAAGTTTGGTTTTCTTTCGATAGCATAAATTTGGTTTTCTCTTTTCAAAATTAAATAAAAAAACCTCAACACGAATGCTGAGGTTTTGCTTCGAAAACTAAAATATATTAGTCGTCTCTTCTTCCTAAAAATATCATTACATAATACATAAGGTTGGCTATTGCAGCTAATGCAGCAACTAAATAGGTTCTTGCTGCCCATTTAAGTGCGTCTGCTGCCATTGCATGTTCGCTTTGATTTACTACATTACGGGTAGTCATCCAAGCCAATGCTCTATTACTTGCGTCATATTCTACAGGTAAAGTAATCAAACTAAATGCGGTGATAGCAGCATTTGCAGCAATTAGAACAATCAATAATATATTCCCAATTCCACTACCTTGTGAAAGCATGTAGATACCACCAAACATTAAAAACATATTTAACATACCCATAACCTTAGAGGCCACATTAACAGCAGGAACCATCGCTGAACGCATTTTTAATGCAGCATATGCTGTAGCGTGTTGGACTGCGTGACCACACTCATGAGCTGCGACAGCTGCTGCTGAAACGCTTCTACCGTGGTAAACATCTGAGCTTAAGTTAACTGTTTTGTCTAATGGATTGTAATGGTCTGTCAATTGTCCTTCAACGTGTGTGATTTTTACATCATAAATATTGTTGTCGTTCAACATCTTTTGTGCTATTTCTGCACCACTAAGTCCATTCGAGAGACCAACTTTTGAGTATTCTGCAAATTTACTTTTCAGTCTGTTGCTAACAAACATACCGATTAGCATAAAAATTACTCCAATTACTATAATCATCTTTTTATTAAATTTATGTTATTTCAAATTAATATACTTTAGACAAAAAACAAAGATATAGGTAACAGGGTTTCAATGCAATTAGATTTTTAGGATAAACGGATAAACTTGGATTTATAGGTTTGATTTTTCATTATGAAAATTTTCCAAAGCTAATGAAATCAAAAAGGCACCAAATTATTAATTCGATGCCTTTTTTAGAATTAGGTTAAATCGTTTGATTACATATCTTTCAATTCACCAACAACTTTGGTTATTGTTTGTTTTGCGTCTCCGAACAACATTAAGCAGTTTGGATAGCCAAATAGCTCATTTTCAACGCCGGCGTATCCTTTACCCATACTTCTTTTGCTGACTATCACCGTTCTGGCCTTGTCTGCATTTAATATTGGCATACCGTATATTGGACTTTGAGGATTGCTTCTGGCCGCAGGGTTTACCACGTCATTTGCTCCGACTATAAACACCAGGTCAGTATTTGCAAAATCGTCATTTATTTCGTCCATTTCTATCAGTTTATCATAAGGCACATTGGCCTCGGCCAAAAGAACGTTCATGTGGCCAGGCATACGTCCAGCCACGGGGTGAATAGCAAACCTGAAATCGATATTTCGTTTTTCGCATTGCTCACTTAATTCTCTGATAATGTGCTGAGCTTGAGCCACCGCCATACCATAACCAGGTACAACTATAACAGAAGAAGCAGAGTCAAAAAGCATCGCAGCTTCTTCTACACCAACTTCTTTTACAACAATATCAGATCCTTCAGCTGTAGGGCCCCCACCTGAAGTTGCCCCAAATCCACCTAATAATACGCTAATAAGAGAGCGGTTCATAGCTTTACACATAATATTGGTTAGGATAATTCCAGACGCACCAACTAAAGCTCCAGCCACGATTAACACGTTGTTGTTCAACACAAAACCAGTGGTACAAGCCGCCATACCTGAGTAGGAGTTAAGTAAAGAAATCACTACTGGCATATCCGCTCCACCGATAGGAATAACAGTAAGAATACCCAAAAGGAATGAAATAACAACAAGGCCAACGATGTAGGTAGGGTCAACTTGATACATAACCGCAAAAACAGAAAGTACCACAGAGACAATGAATAAAATTAGATTTAAAGGGTGTTGACCTTTGAAAGTAATTGCATTACCATTGACTTTGCCAGAAAGTTTGCCCCAAGCAACAAGCGAACCTGTGAATGTGATTCCGCCAATAAACACACTTAAAATGATACTGATTGCAGTAATTATGTCTACATCTACCATTTTTTCTTGGGTTTTTAACCAATAGTCAGATGAAGCTACTGCTACAGAGGCGAGACCTCCAAAACCATTAAAAAGTGCCACCATTTCTGGCATTTGGGTCATTTCTACTTTATAAGCAATGTATAAACCAATGGCTCCGCCAACAACCATGCATATCAAAATATCAACAAGTGTAATGGCTTCTACTTGAACAACTGTTGCCAAAATGGCGATAAGCATACCAACTGCTGAAAGTTGGTTTCCTTTTCTTGCTTCTGATGTTTTATTGAGTTTTTTAATACCAATAATAAACAATACAGAAGAAACTAAATAGGCTATTTGTATATAAATATTCATCTTTTATTTCTTTTTAAACATTTTCAACATCCTGTCTGTCACTGCATATCCACCAGCAACATTTATTGTGGCTAAAATCAATGCTCCCATGCCTAACCATTTACTAAAAGCAGTATAACCCAATTCGTTGGTTGCTAAAATAGCCCCAACTATAGTGATACCAGAAATAGCGTTTGAGCCTGACATCAATGGCGTATGTAAAGTTGGAGGAACTTTTGCGATAAGTTCAAAGCCTAAATAACTGGCCAATACCAATACATACAAGAGTAGTATTAATCCTTCTAAGTTCATATTTTTATTTATTTAGTATTGATTTTGTAAATTCATGTACCAACTCGCCTTGATGCGTTATCAATGACCCTTTGGTTATTTCTTCTTCCATTTCCCATTTGAAACCATCTTTGTCTGCCAAGTGCATCAATAATGTAATGATGTTTGTGCCATACAATTGACTAGCATTGACTGGTAAAAGTGCAGGTAAATTAGATTCACCAATAATAGTCACACCATGTTTAATTACCGTCTTATCTTTTTCTGATATTTCACAATTTCCGCCTGACTCTACTGCCATATCAACTATAACTGAGCCGCTTTTCATTGATTTCACCATGTTTTCGGTAACTAAAACGGGAGCTTTTTTACCAATCACCAATGCTGTTGTTATAACCAAATCGGCATCTTTTATTTTAGTTTCTATCAATTCTTTCTGTTTTTGAAGGAATTCCGCCGAGACTTCTTTTGCATATCCACCCTCTACTTTTACACCTTCCACGCCTTCAACGGTTAAAAACCTTCCCCCAAGCGACTCCACTTGTTCTTTGGTTTCTGGTCTAACGTCAGAAACTTCCACAACGGCTCCAAGTCTTTTTGCTGTTGCAATAGCTTGTAAGCCTGCTACACCAGCACCAAAAATCAGAACTTTGGTAGGCGTGATAGTTCCAGCAGCGGTCATCATCAATGGGAAAATTTTGCCAAGTGCATTTGCTCCTAAAATAACCGTTTTGTAACCCGCAAGATTAGCTTGAGAACTTAAGGCGTCCATTTTTTGGGCTCTTGAAATTCTCGGAACAGCATCCATTGAAAATGAAGATATTTTTTTAGCATTTAATGCATTAATGACTTCAGGGATAGTGTAAGCATATAAAAATGAAATAGTTACAATTCCATCTTTAAGCATACCTACTTCTTCTACAGTAAATGAATTTACTTTTAAAACAACATCCGATTGACAGATGTCCTTTTTTGCTACGGCCGTGGCACCAGCCGCAATAAAGTCAGCATCGAAATAGGATGATAATGCACCAGCGTCGTTTTCGATAGCTACCTCAAAACCCTTTTTTATCAGTTGTTTAACTACGTCTGGTGTTAAAGCAACCCGAGTTTCGAAGGGTTTGGTTTCTTTTAATACTCCAATTTTCATATTATTTTATAATTCTGTTTTTGAAAAAAAATATATTGATATTTAGAATGTTGATTCTTAAAAATTAAGATGTTTTTTATAGGGTTATTTTCCAAAATTACCTTTTTGCTAATATTTTTCACTATACATTGCCAAAAAAAGGAAATTGGTTGAAACTGTTTTTTTTCTAACAACAAATATTGATAAAAAAAAGAATATGCAAAAAGCAAAGGTTTGAATTTTACCTTTAATAAGAGAAATACCATCAAAAAAACATTTTTATTCAAGAGATTCTAATTAATCTAACGAAGCTTAAATATATTTTGCTTCCAAGCGAAAATATATGACGTCTGACATTATTAAATCTAATTTAGAAAGGTTTTCTTAAAAAATCATTTTTCTTGTCCAAGATACAATCCTCCTAAGACCAAAACCAGCCCAAGCATAGTATGCCAAGTGAAGGGCTCATCTAATATAAAAGAGGAAAAAATAAAACCAAAAATTGGGCATAGAAATAAAAAGAAAGATGCTCTTACTGAGTCTATTTTAATTAATCTTAACCATAGATTTACGGCGAGTACAGAAACTGGAATAACCAGCCAAAGTATTGAAAGGGAATTACTTAAGTTGTAGATTATAGGTTTTTCATTTAAAAACCAAGTGAGCGGCAGCATAAAAAGCCCTCCTAAAAGAACCTGCCAGCCGTTAATTGCAATTCGGCTTAGCGTCCAATGTTTTTCTGTAAAATAAACCGCGGCAATGCTATAACTCAACATGCTTATTAGCAAATAAATTAATCCACGAGGTGTGGCGAAGCTATTTTGTAAAAGTGGCCAAACAGCCAAGAAAACGCCACAAAATCCTAAAATTAGACCGATTATTTGTTGGATTTTTATTTTTTTACCAAGAATAAGACCACTTATTATGGCCATCAATAATGGACCCAAAGAAACCGATAAGCTCCCAATACCAGCTGCTACCTCTTTTATTGCCAATACAAATAGACTCAGGTAAACAGTAATATTTAAAAATCCAAAAATTGAAAGTCCTTTTAATTCCTCTTTAGATGGCCATTGCCACTTTTCGAAAATTGCAGAATAGCCTAACATCAAAACTCCAGCTATGAAAAATCGCGACTGAAATAAAACCAAAGGCTCCATAGTTTGAACCCCGATTTTTGCTGCTACTGAAGCAGAGGACCAAAATATTGCGAAGATTACGCCTAATACAATAAATTGTATCCCGCTATTTTTCATTTTTTGATAATGTTTAGAGCATTTTGAGTAGTAATATTTTTTATTTCATCTTCAGAAAGGTTGTATAATTCTGAAAGTTTCTCAGTCACGTGGCTTAAATAGGAGACTTCATTTCTTTTGCCTCGGAGAGGAACCGGAGCTAAATATGGAGAATCAGTTTCTAAAACTATGTTGTTTATTGGTATTTCACCTAAGAATTTATCTAGGCCTCCGTTTTTGAAAGTAACCACACCACCTATGCCTAAATGAAAGTTTAATGAAATTACCCTTTCTGCATCTTCTTTGTTTCCCGAAAAACAATGGAAAATACCTCTTAAATCTTTCCATCCAAACTCTTCTATCAAGTCACAGCACCTTTGAATGGCATTTAATTGATTGTCTTTGGAGTTTCTTGAATGAATACAAATAGGTAGATTGTATTTTTTTGCAAACTCTAATTGTTTCAAAAAAGCTTTTTCTTGCTGTGGCACGAAAGTCAGATCCCAGAAAAAATCCAAGCCAATCTCTCCAATCAATATGAATGGTCTTTTTTCTAAATTATCTCCTACGATTGCTAACTCTTTTTCAAAATCTTCACCGACATAACATGGATGCAAACCCATCATCGAAAGGCATTTTCCTGGATATTGGGATTCTAGAGCCAACATTCCAGGAATCGTTTCAGAGTTACAATTTGGCATCCAAATTTGTTCCACACCTAATTCAAACGCCCTTTGAAGCATTTCATCTCTATCATTATTAAATTGCTCATCATAGATGTGTGCGTGAGTTTCGATTATTTTGGCCATAAAAAAGTCTAATTTTTATGCAAAATTAGACTTTATGTATTGAAAAAAGCAATTTAGGTTCTAAAGTTTAATAATAGTCAAATTGGTTTTGAAAAGCTAGTTGGTAAAGTGGAAAATGAATTTAATTACATAAGCCATTTATGGTAAGTCTTACAGTATTATTAGTGGGTTTTATTCTTGCTCCAGCTATTAATCTGATTCTAGTTCCTGCGTTTAATTGGGAGTCTTTGCTTGTAAAAATATTGACGTTGCCATTTAATGGATATGGCTGTGAACCAACAGTAAGGGTACTTTTTGCAGCATCAATTAATTCTGTATTGTAAGTTGTTGTACCGCCTAAAATACCTGAAATATTTTTATTTGTACCTACAACTACATTTTCAAATAAACCTCCAGAACCGTCATTGTTATTTATAGTTGTTCGCATTCTGGTGCCTTGATTAACTGTAAATTGAGAGTAGCACATATACCAATAACTCATGATATTGTTAGTTGGAGGGCTATAGCTTCTGGTTTGTCCATTGCAGAATATACTTGCAGAGCCAGTATAAGTGCAACCACTTCTTGAGTTTTGAGAGCCAGAAACGTCCGCATTTGTATCGCATATAAAATCTCCAGTTGTCGAACAATTTGAGCCATCGGGGCATGAAGTTCCAAAGGCTGTTTCAAAAGTGTGGTATAACCCTAAGGCATGGCCCATTTCGTGGTAGAAATTAAAATTTGCAGATTGGACAACAGAAAAATCTCTTCCTGGAATATCATAGGAGTAACCACCATAAGCTGTAGAGCCTTTGTGAATATAAATATCGATTGCATTTGTGTGCGAATTATAAGATCTTAAAGAAGTTATATTTGCACTATTGGTGAAGTTCATATTTGTGTTTAATGTAGTATTGTCAATATAATCATAGCCTAAAAATGCAAAGCAAATATTATGCGGCTTGAAAAAATTAGTCATAGTTTGTATATCAATAGCCAATTGTTCTGGTGTAGTCGCTGCATTTGTTCCATCTGTGTTTCTTAATATGTGTGCATAAATTTTCATAACATATATATAGTCTACAGCTGCTTCTGTTTCTCTTATAGCTTCTTCTGAAAACTTCTGAGGTTCTTTTGGCGTTTGAGTTCCACAGTCAGCAAAGTCAATTTGACCTAAGCTTTTTAAAGAAACGAAAAGTGTTAAAAAAATAATTAATTTAGCTTTCATATAATAAGTATACTAAAAGTAAGATGTTATTTTTAATTTGAAATTCTGACTAGGAAATTTTCATTCAATTTTAATTATACCTTAATCAATTAGAATTGACATCCGTAAGTTAAAACCCTAACTTTCCCGTTTGAGTTGGGATAAGCATGAAAGCCTGGTTTTAATCGAACTTGGTTGGATGTGAAATATACATCTGCAGACCCTGACGAATTTACATTTCCAGCGGAAGCTATATTGCCAACATTTAATGTGTTTCGTGAAGCTCCCCACCAAGTACCTGTAGTGTAGTTTTTATTACTAATATTTGCGGTATTAGTCTGCATAGTCATATTCCCAATAGCTGTGACACCCGCTATTGTGTCATACATCCTAGTTCGTTGATTTGGAGTAAATATTGTCATGCAGAAAAAATAATAACTCATAAGGTTGTTTACCATTGGGTTATAAGACTGATTATTAGCATCTTTAGTAGTGCCAGTGTAAACACAAGTTGAACTATTGAAATTTCCATTTGGATCTGCTGGAGTATCACAGACTAAGTCGCCAGCTGTAGAGCAATTACTGCCATTTACAAGTTCATTTCCAATGGCTGTTTCAAAAGTATGAAGCAAACCAAGGCAATGTCCAATTTCATGTGATAAAACACCATCAAAGTTTTCAGGAATATCAATTGATAGATGGGTGTTGGGTATATCATATGCCGTGCCTATTAACCCAGTTCCATTGTTATTTCTTAGCTCTTTATGGCAATATATATTCAACGCATTGCTCCAATCGTAAGCAAATAGTGCTGTCCTATGGGCAGATGTATTTGAGTTCATAAGGGTATTCAATGTTGTGTTATTTATATAAGTAAACCCTAAAAGAGCAAAACAAATATTCCATGGTTGATATTCATTTCTAATTTTTGTTAGCTCTCCTTCAATATAAGCCTCAGTTGCAGCAGCATTAGATCCATCATCATTTCTTAAAATATGAAAAACCACTCTAACTGTTTTAGCTGTTGCGTACCCTTCCGTGGATCTTATAGAATCAATATTCCATCCTTTCAAATTGTCAGGATTGAAGGGCGTATCACAATTGATTTGTGCTTGTAAAATAACTGATGACCACAGCACAAAACATACTATAGAAAATGATATTTTTGTTTTCATGCTAAATTAATTCTTATTAATAGTTTTTTTCAACTCCTCAATTTCCTTTTGTTGCCTAATAGTATGAAGTGTTAACTCCTCAATTTTAGCCATCATTTTAGTCATAAGTTCTGCTACATGAGCTCCTTTTTCTTCGATATCTTTTGCAGAAGGTACATTTGGCAAATGTTTGTTTTCTTTGATGAAATTCTCAACATTTTCTAGTTTATCTAATTTATAATCTTCCTCAAAAACATAATCAGCCCAGCCCGTTTCTACTATTACCTCATTTGCCCTAATTATACCTAATACATCGAGCTTATTGTTTGGAGATGTTGTGCCTATTCCAACATTTCCACCACCATATGCTAATATTACGTGTTGGGTTGTATTGTAGTTTAAGTTTAAATTTCCAACCAGTGCATCAATTTCGTTTCCATCAAGTAGCATTGTTTGTCCTGGAGAAGAAATTTTTATCCCAGCTGTTATTCCATCATTGTCAGGGCCTACTACGTGGAGTCTTGCAGTAGGATTATTAGTGTTTATTCCAATGTCACCATCTCCTTTTATATTAAATTTTTCGACACCATTGTATTCTATTCTCCAATAATTATCAGCAGAAGTTGCTCCATTTAAATAACTTTGAGCTATCCATTTATTAGAATTTGCAGATGATGTCCAATTTATTCTAGATAAAGAGCCTAATGCATTTACTCTGATATGTGGATCTAAGTCCGAGCCTGTGTGGTCTATATGAACTTTAGCCTCTGGAGTAATAGTCCCAATACCTAAATCTCCTGCATTGTTTAATGCCATTCTATCTAATGCATTAGTACCCCAAATAAATCTATTTGTACCTCCAAAAGTGTACATTCTTACATCTCCAGCACCGCCACCTCCAGTAGCTACGCCTATTCTGAAGTTATAAGTTGGGTCTCCAATCCTGAAATCACCAGCTGTGCTCGTTGCGAGATTCCAATTACCTCCAAAAATATCTAATTTATGGCTGGGATTAATAGTTCCAACTCCTACATTACCACTACTTAAACTCGTGGTTAATACGGGAAGCCCTTCACCTATAAAAACAAATTTGTCCTCAACGTCCTTATATTGTAGTCCCCAATCAGTATAAGTAGGAGAGTGGGAAATTACCATTTTGTCAGGATTGCCAGTACCTGATTTAAAAATATTTAAGCTGGGATTTGAGCTCGAATTTGAAAGGATATTGCCATTAGCATTGTTACCTGGTAGAATTTCAACTGATTGAGAAAAAGAAAAATGAGCAACTAACAATAGTAGTATTAATTTTTTCATGGTAATTTGATTTTGAGTTTAAATTGTAGAATAAATTTAAGTTCAAATCTTTATTAAGTGGTCGAGAGTTTTATTTAATGGTTAAGAGTTTTATTTTGCGGTTTTAGGGTTTTACTAGAGTTAGAAAAAAACTGATTTTAGTCATATTCTTGAATTTATTTCTTCTATTTCAAATATTAAAAGAACAAAATGTTTTAAGTTTGCGTTACTATTTATAATAAGTCTAATTTACATTTGAAGACAGTAGCGGATCTAAAAGAAGGGGAAAAAGGGAAAATATCTGCATTTCTAGATAACAAGCTTGCTTTGAAGCTTCTGGAGATGGGTTGTTTGCCTGGTACGGAGGTCAAACTCGAACATAAAGCTCCTTTAGGTTGTCCTTACTGTATTTCAGTTTCAGACGATTACCAGCTTTCTTTACGTAAATCGGAGGCTATTACAATACTTATTGAAAAAAATGATAGTAGCTCTCATCGGTAATCCGAACTGCGGTAAATCTTCTTTATTTAATCACTTAACTGGCCTTCGTCAGAAAATAGGGAATTTCCCAGGCGTTACTGTTGATAAAAAGGTTGGCTTTTGCAAAGTAAGTGATGGCTCCGATATTCAGATAATTGACCTTCCAGGTACCTACAGTTTATATCCAAATTCGCTCGACGAGCAGGTAGTTCTTGAAGTTTTAGCTAACCAAAACCATCCTGATTTTCCAGATTTGGCGGTTATAGTTGCTGATTCATCCAATCTAAAGCGTAATCTCCTACTTTTTGAACAAGTTAACGATTTAGGGATTCCAACAGTTTTGGCTTTAAATATGCTTGACGTAGCCAATGAAATCGGTATTACGATAAACACACCAAAACTAGAAAAGCTTTTAGGAATACCCGTTGTGGAGGTAAATGCTCGTGAAGGGATTGGTCTAGAAGGTTTAAAATTGACTATTTTTAGGGCCTTAGAAAATAAATCAATTCATGAAAATTTAGACTTAATTACGCTAAGTTTAAAAGAGAATGTAGGAAAAATTAAGGAAAGGTTTAATCTTAAAACAGACTACACGGCCCTTCAGTTTTTGTCTCAAACCGATAAATTAGGATTTTTAAAACCAAAAGATGTTTTGTTTTTGAAGGAATTGGCCACAGAAATGAATTTTGAAGCCGATGAATTCCACACCAAAGAGGTTATTGACAGATACAAAGATATTGGAGAGACGCTTTCTCAGGTGATTGAAGTTGAAGATGAAAAACACAGTTCACTTACACTTTCTCAAAAGATTGACAATGTTCTCATTCATAAGTTTTGGGGATATGTGATTTTCTTGGGTATCCTGTTTTTGATTTTCCAGTCTGTTTTTACATTGGCAAACTATCCGATGGATTTGATAGATGCTGGGATAGCAGATTTAAATAATCTCTTAAAATCAATTCTTCCTGAGTCTAAAATCACCGATTTACTTACCGATGGCTTAATAGCTGGAGTGGGTGGGGTGCTGATTTTTATACCGCAAATAGCTTTTCTGTTTGCATTTATCTCAATTTTAGAGGAGTCAGGTTATATGGCCAGAGTGGTGGTTTTGATGGACAAAATCATCCGTAGGTTTGGAATGAGTGGCAAAAGTGTAGTGCCTTTGATTTCAAGTATGGCTTGTGCAGTGCCAGCCATTATGTCTGCTAGAACTATCGGCAACTGGAAAGATCGATTGATAACTATTATGGTTACACCATTGATGAGTTGTTCAGCTAGACTGCCTATTTATACCATTCTTATTGCCTTGGTAGTGCCTGATGATAAGCTTTTTGGACTTTTTGGATACCAAGGTTTGGTTTTGATGGGTTTATATTTGCTGGGCTTTTTCTCTGCTTTAATAGGAGGTTGGTTTTTGAAGAAATTCTTAAAAACCAATGAACAGTCGTTTTTTGTGATGGAATTGCCAACTTACAAAAAACCAAGGTGGAAGCAAGTAGGATTTACGATTTTAGAAAAAGTAAAAACCTTCGTTTTTGAAGCTGGAAAAGTGATTGTTGCAATTTCGATAATACTTTGGGTTTTGGCATCTTATGGTCCTGGTGAGGGTTTTTCAAATGTTGAAGAAAATGTAACAAAACTCCATCCTGAGCTAAATGGAAAAGAATTAGAACATAAAATTTCAGCCGAAAAACTTAAAAATTCTTATGCTGGACACTTTGGGAAATTTATTGAGCCTGCTATTAAGCCACTAGGATACGATTGGAAAATCGGCATTGCTTTGATTACATCTTTTGCAGCTAGAGAAGTGTTTGTGGGTACAGTTTCTACGATCTACAGCATCGGAGCGGATGATGCCGATGACGCCACGATTAAGGCTAGACTAAGAAGAGAAGTGAATCCCGATACTGGTGAGCAGGTATTTTCGGTAGCAACTTCCTATTCTTTATTGATTTTTTATGTGTTTGCCATGATGTGTATGAGTACCATTGCTGTGGTATATAGAGAGACCAAGTCATGGAAGTGGCCCATTATTCAATTAGTTTATATGAGTGCCTTGGCTTATTTTTCGGCTTTTGCTGTTTATTGGTTATTGAAATAAGACTTTACCATTTTACGATTTTAAACACTATTTCTTTATAATTGTCCCTTTCATAAAGAACCCCTATTTTTCTTCTTGACTTTGACACCTATTTTTTCAAAAAGCTCTCAGATGAATACCTGAGCAGGATTTTGGCTTAATTTTCAAAAAATTGTAGAGAGCCGATTTGGTTTTTAGGTATTGACTTTCAGTGTCTTACGGTTGTAATTTTGCATTATGGCTTATTTGAAAGTTGAAAAGAAAGAATCGGGTACTTATTTACGCATTTTGGAGAGTTATCGAAATGCTGATGGTAAACCAACGTCGAAGGTTTTGTACTCTCTTGGGAAGGTCGAAGATTATAAGCCTGAGGATCTTCGTAACATTGGAATCAAGTTTTATGAATTAGGCGGTGGTGACTTGAAAGCCCTTCTCGAAGGCGAATTATTGGAATTAGGCCGGTACAATTATGGTTACCAAAAGGTATTCGGCTATTCCCTTGAGCATTATGGCTTAAAGTCATTATTAGATCGTATTCAGAAAAAGAGTAAGCTGCAATTCAGCCTATTTGATAGTGTTTTTTTGATGCTTTTGGAGCGTCTTCAAAGTCCTTGTAGCAA
>NZ_RJUA01000122.1 GCF_024343575.1 Lacihabitans sp. LS3-19
GCCTAGGTCCTACTGGTACTCTACCTCTCAAATCTGGTAAAGCAAAAGTGGTTCTACCATCCCCTCCATACATAGTGCCCAATATTGAAAACAGTGCACTATATTGACTAATAGGCAACAATGCTCCGTCACAATATGCCCAGCCTCTGGGTGCAAAATTCCCTCCAAACAATTTGATTTCTGCGATTAAAGGATCCATACTTTTTTTTGTTTAATTGGCTATAAAATTATATTAATATTAAATTCAACATTTGCAAAATTTTCATTTTCTAAACTTGTCTTTGGTAAGACAGGTCCAGATTTAAAATCTGTATTTTGCACGTGATGATTATCTACATAAGTCATTCCTAATGAATCAAAAAACAACTTGGTTTTCAATCCCTTACCTATTGGTGTTTTTATTTCAAAAAACATCCTGTTCATTTTCTTGCGACCATCTTCAAAATACCCTAATGGCTTGTCAGTTATAAAAGAGTATCTACCTAATCCATCAGTCAAAATCTTGCCAAAATACTCGAAAGCGTTTTCGTTATTAGATGAATTACTATGTTTAAACACTATTTCTACATTTCTTAAAGGTTTTAGGTTTTCATCTTTTAACAAGCCCCAAACCTTTAGCTTATTTTGATTCCCTTTGGTAAAAACATTTTTTGAAGGAGAACCTTCCAATGCAAACAATTTAGAATGAAATATTGCATTAATTCCTAAGGTGAATGCAATTGTTTTCTTTACAAATTTTCTACGGCTACTTGTCATTTTAAAATTTTATAATGGTTATCTACTTTTTGAAAACTTCGTTTGTATTCAAATAAATTACCTATTCATACCATTATAAAAAATTATTATTGGCAAAAGTAAAATGTACAATTTTACTATGTATGGGTAAAATTACCTGTTTTAGTATTTTTTAATCTTTTAAATAAAAAACAAATTGAAGTATTAGTCTTTATTTTGGAAGGAAGGCATCACGATTCAATATACTTCTTTACTAAATTCCTAAAAATTCAAAACTTTTTTATTAATTAAAATTTCTTCAGTCTACACAAAAAAAATATTTTGAAGACTAAATCAGAATGCAGAAAGTTTCATGACTATTTCCATTTATTCTGTTAATTCAAAAATACGCAAAATTCAAGCCTGAGGCTAATATTTGCTTGTCTATTTTTTGAATTTGAATTAAAAGTAACTAATAATAGTATAAACAAAAAAATAATTGGAAGTCAATCTCACAAAATAAAAACTTTCATTTTCTAATTTAAACCACTTTAAATCAACCCTTTAACAAGACAGTCCATGGTTTTCATCTAGCAAAAGAAAATTAATTAACAAGTCTCCAAAAAAAATAAACCAAAGCAAGAGTAAATAAGAGTACTCTCGCTAAAGCCAATAACTAAAAATGCGGAAAATTTATAAAATCCTATCAAAGGTTGCTTCATTGGACTAGTCCAATTAAAAGTCCAAACCCTTGGTTAGTCAAATATTTTAAGAATTTAGACAAGATGACCAAATTAGAATCAAAACCTAAGATATAATTCTCAAAAAGCAATATTCTAAATTGCAAAATCACTATAAGTTTGCTATGGCCTTACCCATCTCAACATTTTAGGGAAAATTGCTGCATTTTTTTGATTCAAATCAAATTTTTCATTAGTCATTCCGTACCAATGCAATATAGGTACACCTATATAATGACCATTATCGAAATTATTAATAATATTTTCAGAATCTCCTTTATAGCCATCTGCATGAAAAACAACGTTAGGTTCAATACCAATTTCAAGACATACGGCATAAGTCCAAGCCATAACTGCCATTTCGTTAGCGGCGTCGTTTTCTTGATTATCCAGCTTTCCAGATAAACACTCTCTTTCTTCTTTGCTCATAACAGCTATATGTCCTGCCTCATGTAAAATATCTCCTATATAGGATAATTTATCAATATCTATTTTTAAAACACCATTTTCAACTCGTAATCCTGGCAAAAACATTTCATCTGTTATTTCAGAAAAAACTACCGGAATACCTATTCCTTTAATAAAATCAATGATTTTTGAAAATATTACTTCTTCACTTTGACTCATCTAATTACCGATTTTAATTCAATATAAACATATACCAAAAACTTTTTTTGGCAATATAAAAATTAATTTATCCTATATTTTCGTTTCTTAAAAATCTTATTAAGCGGAAATTTTATCAAAAGACTATTTATTTTAATAATTATTGGTCAGTAACAATATAATTCTACATTATATTTAAGGCCATAATTGAATAGCCTCTAAAAACAAAAGACCCATGGAATCTCATAAGTTTTCATTTTATTTTGATAGTAATAAATTACTCCAAGACCTTCGAATGTGTCAATCTATCCAATGGCCACTCCACTTTAATAAAAATGATTTCACTGGGCATTGGTCTAGTTTTGCTTTACGTTCAATATCGGGCAAAGAATTAGATATATTAGCTACACCTAATGCAATTTACAATGATACGCCTACCCTAAATAAATGCAAATATTTTCTAGAAATCATCAACTATTTTAAATGTCCGAAAGAAGCCGTTCGGTTACTATCCCTTTCACCTAATAGTTTTATAAAAGAGCATAGTGACAATGCAGCCGGTTATTCCGATGGCTTTTTCAGAATACATGTCCCTATATTGACAAACCCAGAGGTTGTTTTTAGACTTAACGGCAAAATCTTACCTATGCAAGTTGGAGAATGTTGGTATGCTGATTTTAATTTGCCACATTTTGTATCAAACGAAGGGAATTCAGACCGAATACACTTGGTGATTGATTGTATTAGAAATAAATGGTCAGACGCTCTTTTCGCTGAAATTGGATTTGATTTTGAGAATGAAAAAAAAGTAAAATATGACAAAAAAACAAAATTGATGATGATAGAACAATTATCATTTATGCAAACTGAAACAGCCGAGATAATGATTAAAAAGTTGAGAGAGGAAATGTTATAACCATTAAGGTTTTCAATTTTTACCAAAAAAATACCATGAAATATAATACCAAAGTTTCCGAAGAATATGAAAAGCTTGGCTACGAAGTTTTCCCGAGTTTAATACCAAATATTCTTATCGAAAAATTAAGAAATTTATTTGAAATATTAATGGATATCAATGACTCTACAGAAAAAGTCATAATTGAAAACAATGGGACTAAATTCGTTACTAATTTAGAAAAAATTTGTTGTAAAGGCGACTTAAGCTGCCTGGAATTGTTAGGCTATCCTCCTATTTTAGAAATTGCAGAGCAAATTTGCGGGAATGATTTTTTTATGATTCAAGAATTTGCAGTAATAAAAAACCTAGGCGATGGACTACCGGTATTATGGCATCAAGATATGGTGAATGAACGAAGAGGGAAATGTTTTACAATGGGTATTTATTTAGACAATGCCGATGAAGACGACGGTGCATTATGTGTAATACCAGAAAGTCATTTGTCAAATAAACCTATTTGTGAAATCATGGAGAAAAAACTTATACAGCTTCCTGTAAAAGCAGGAGATGTGCTAATTCATGACATGATGCTCGCTCACAAATCAGAACCATTAAAAAGAAACAAACTTAGAAGGGTAATATATTTTGAGTTTTTATCCATTACACAAGCAAGATTAGAAGAATTATATTCTGAAGATTTGATTGAGAAAAGAACAATGTTAATATTTGCTGCAATACAACATTATCAAAACGAATATCCCGAAAATCAAAAATTTGAATATAAAAACTCTTTATTAGACAATAGTAAAAAAACAATAGAGCAAAATTTGCGGGAAATATATGCCGAGCAAGTTAGAGCAAGACCATCGGCCTATTGTTTTAAAGATTTTACTTCAACTTTTTAATTTGTAGGCTCATTATTCAAATAAAAAAACTATTAATTCAAATCTTGCAAAAAATATCAGAAAATACAGAAACGTAAATCATTTCTTCATATGAACTTCCACTTTTAAGAATCAAATATTTATTTTTTCAAAAACAACACCTTGCTTTAAACCTAATACACCCATATTTTCAGCATCCAAATAACCAAATGAACAAAATATGATTCTTACCAAAATAGAAGAATTGTCTTTGCAACCAACTTGGATTCCGTCATTAGAAATACTTATAATTTCACCTGGTTTTAGACTTGTATTTTTTGAAATTTTTGCTTCTAATATCCTCAAATCAAAACCTTCAACCCTTGCATATGCTCCTTTGTTCCATGGATTGCATGCCTTTACCAAAGCGACAACCTGCGTCGCGTTTTGATTTTGCCAGTTAATAATTAAATCTTTAAGATTTGGTTTAGAGTAATATATCGCCTTTTTATTTAATTGCTTCTTAAGTTTTAGATTATTCTTCAAAATGCTATCAATCAGCAAAAAGGCACCATTTATTGCAACAAAACTAAAATTCATTTCTAAAGTACCAAGAGAAAATTCGGGATTTAATGGTATCGGGATTTCGAAAGCAATTGGGCCAGTATCAAAGGAGTCATCCATTTGGTGTATTGTAAGCACTGCCTCCTTCTCACCATTTTTTATTTGCCAAAAAACCGGAAAACTACCACCATATTTGGGCAATTTACCGAAATGAAAATTATAAAAACCAAACTTAGGAAGTTCTAATACTTTCTTTGGTATTTTGTATGGAAAAGCTAAAACTAAAACCAGATCTATCGCTTTATCAGACAACCAAACAGAGAGTTGGCTTTTTAAATTATCTTTTTGAAAAACAACCAATGGTGTATTTATCTGAGAACTAAGAACCGTCAAATCATCCTTAAAGTCTTTGTTATTATTTGCAGTACCTATTGCCACCAAAACCTGCTGAGAATGTAGCCAATTTAATAATGGCAAAGATGCGTGTGTGTTACAAATTAAGCCTATTCTCATATGCATTTTTTATAAAATTTAAAATTAAATCTATTGATTCCTATTTATTTAAAATGGAGGTATTATCAATTAAACCTGATTTTTTTGTTCTTAAAAAGCATCACTAATTATAGTCAGATTATTCAAGATTATCGGTTTTTGAAAACCCCAAATACTTGCATACATTTTGCCTAAATATATCGCTATCTATCACTTCCATTTTTAATTTTTGTGATCAAATCATTTCAGTATCTGCCATAGCTAAAGTGTTTTTTCAGTACCTAACAGACCAGTAAATTGGATTAAAGGCAATTTATTAGTTTTCGACTATTATTTAAATGTTCAAATCAAATCTTGACAACCTTTTTTATAAATTTAAATTAAGAAAATATCAATTTCTAAAAAGATAGTTTTTTGACTTCAATCTCAATTATTTCCCTAAAGTCTTATCTATTGCACCTTTTACCATTTTTTCCATGATAGCATAGCATTCTTTTGTAGGATGAACACCATCTCCAGCCATTTCTTTACTTAGTCCATTTCGCTCGTCTTTTAGAGCATTAAAATAGTCCAAATACGTTACATTATATTCTTTGGCAAGTTTTTTTATTCCTTCGTTTAAGGCGATCACTTTTGCAGGCACGTCTGTAATCTCCATTCTCCAAGGAAACTGATAGGCAGGCAGCACAGAAGCCAATATTACTTTTATATTGTTTGCTTTGGCTATTTCTATCATTGAGCGGTAGTTGCCAAGTGTAAATTCTGGCATATAATCGCCTGTGTTTTCTGCAATGTCGTTTATTCCGATATTGATTACCACGGCCTTTGGCTTTAAATCTATCACATCTTGGCGAAATCTTAATAGCGTTTGAGGAGAAGTCTGTCCGCTGATTCCTCTGCCTACATAATTGTTCTTTTCAAAAAAATCTGGACTTGCATAAGCCCAACCATCTGTTATTGAATCACCTGTTAAAACCACTCTCGTTTTGCCACTTTTGGGTGCTCCAATTTTTGCATTTGCATCTCTATATCTCCCAAGATTTGTCCAGTCACGTTGTTCTCTTTCTGCATTTTTCTTTGCTTCAGCTTCCAACTGCTCATCTGTTTTGCCTACTTCCCATGGTTGCGGATGTTTCTTTTTTAAATATCCTTGAAGTTTCATCCAATCAGTCAAACGCTCGTGCCAAGTATCGGTCGGAATTTTGTTTTTTTTCATTCCAAAACCGTGCAAACCTTTTTCATAAATATGCATTTCAGACGCTTGGCCTGCATTATGCCAATCTAAATACAACTGGGCATTTGCGGGTGCAAAACCCAAATTATCATTGTCTGCCAAAGCTATAAAAATCGGATATTTCTCTTTAGGAATATTCTTCAAGTAATCTACAGCAGGCACATAAGGATATATTGGAGCAATAAAATTGGGCTTGGTTTCTTGAGAAGATGCATAAAATGTACCTAGTGTTAAAGTTCCACCAGCAGAAAAACCCATCATCCCTACTTTGTCTGAATTTATTTCAAACTCTGTTGCATTATCTCTTATGTATTTTAAAGCAGTTTGTGCATCTTTAATAGCCAATTCTATTACTGGTGCATTTTCTTCATCCAACTTTTTGAAGTCTTTCATTTTTCCACCCAACTCCCCAAATGGATTGTCAGTTTTTAGTTGAACCAATCTGTATTTCAGTACAAACGACGCAACACCTTTTGCCTGGAGCATTTTGGCCACCGCATGACCTTCACTATCCATCGAAAGTATATGAAAAGCTCCACCAGGAGCTATCAACATCGCTGTTCCGGTTGCTTTGTTTTTATCAGGCAAATAGATACTTAGCGTAGGAATTACTACATTATATGCTATCGTATTACCATCTGGCATTTTTATTTCAGATTCACGCCAGTTCCAGCTTTCTGAACCTGGTGCTGTAGAAGGATAAAGATTAATGGTTTTTTGTGCAAAAACGAAAGTGCTTATAAAAAGTAAGAAGGCAATCTTTTTGAGAATCATTTTTATGGTTGAAATTTTGAGGCTTCAAATTAAATAAAAAATACTTCAGAAGGTATTTATATCTATTTTTTGTTTTTTCAGGAATCGGAATCCATGTTAATTAAACCTTGTGTAGTTTATTCAAATTCAAAATTTAGTATATGTAACTTTAAAGCAAAACTTATGTAATTTCAAAATAAATTCTATGCAATTTCAAAATAAATTCTATGCAATTTCAAAACATATTCTATGTAATTTCAAAATAAAGTCCATGTAATTTCAAAATAAAACTTATGTAAATTTAAAATAAAATCTATGTAATTTCAAAATAAAACTAATGTAGATTCAAAATAAAGTCCATGTGATTTCAAAATAAAATCTATGTAATTCCAAAATAAAACTTATGCAGATCCAAAACAAAATCTATGTAATTTCAAAATATATTCTATGTAAATTAAAAATAAAACTTATGCAATTTCAAAATAAAATCTATGTAATTTCAAAATATATTCTATGTAATTTAAAAATAAAACTTATGCAATTTCAAAATAAAGTCTATGTAATTTCAATTTATTAAATTATTTTTGCCTACTAATTAGGGACTTACAATGATACAAAGACATATATTAAGTAGTTTAAAAAAGCTGATAAATAAATTTCCAGTAATAGCTGTGACTGGCCCCAGACAATCAGGTAAAACTACCTTTTTGAAAGAGTCCTTTCCAGATTATAAATACGTATCACTAGAAGACCCAAGAGTAAAGGCTTTTTTCAAGAAAGACCCTACCGGATTTTTAGCAGAATATGGAGACAAAGTTATATTTGACGAAGCTCAAGGATTACCTGAGTTGTTTTCGTATATACAAACAATAGTGGACAACTCTGGTAAAATGGGCCAATTTATACTTTCGGGTTCTCAGAATTTCCATTTGATGCAAAACATTACACAGAGTTTAGCAGGTAGAGTTGCAATTTTCAAACTTTTCCCTTTTGATTTTTTAGAATTAGAAAAAGCCGGCTTGTTATCCGAAAACTATGAGGAAGCTTTGATTAAAGGTTTTTATCCTGCCATTTATAATAGAAATCTAAGCTCTACAGATTTTTACAATAATTATTTGCAGACTTATGTGGAACGTGATATTACAACTTTGGTAAATGTTCGAGATTTGTCAAAATTCAGGGCATTTATAAGACTTTGTGCTGCACGAGTAGGACAACTACTCAATCTCAACGACATAGCAAATGGCTGTGGAATTTCCCAACCAACTGCCAAGTCATGGCTTTCTATATTAGAGACAAGTTATATTGTTTTCCAGCTTACGCCTTATTTTCAAAATTTCAACAAACGAATAGTAAAAAGTCCTAAAATTTATTTTTTTGATACTGGCCTTTTATGCCATCTTTTAGGAATAAAAAAAGCACAGGATTTACTTCTAAATCCTTACAAAGGGAGTTTGTTCGAAAATTTAACAATAGCACAATTATACAAAGAGAGTGCTCATAATGCCATTAATAATGAGTATTACTTTTGGCGAGATTCGAACGGACACGAAGTAGATTTGTTATCAATAGAGGGATTAAAATACCATATTTTTGAAATAAAATCTTCCAAAACTATACTTTCTGAACAATTTAAAGGATTGGATCATTTCGAAGAATTTGCCAAAGATTATGTACTATCCAAAACATTGATATATGGCGGAAAAGACAATCAAAAAAGAACCAATTACATAATAAAGCCTTGGAATAAGCCCGGCCTTTAAAAGGCTTTATTGTTTTAATAATAACTTTTCAAAAAATAAATATCAGAAAACCTATTCTGTATTCATACCTTTCCATTTAAGTAAAATACAAACTGTTTATTTGAGTCTTTCTAAAAAACCAAAATAACCAACAAACGATTCCACAATCATTTCCTTCAAAGGTTTTTTCTATTCATTCATCGGTAAAAACCCACCTGCTTATCGATTTACTCTTCTTTGCCTTTGGGTTTTCTGCCAATTTTGAGGCAGAAATTAAAAATTCAAATTATGAAAAAGCTATTTACATTATTATTTACAACGATAATCCTATCCACTCAAGCACAAACAATAATCTCAGGAAAAGTAAGCGACAAGAAAGGAGAAGTCCTACCATTTGCCAATGTGGCTCTCCAAGGAACATACGACGGAGCATCTGCAAACGAAAACGGACTGTTTACATTTTCGACAGACGAAAAAGGTTCTAAAAAATTGGTGGTAACAATGGTCGGATTTCTGCCTTTTTCAAAAGAAATAGAATTAAAAGGAGAGAAAGTTTCTTTAGAAATAAAATTAGAAGAATCTATAAATTCCTTGAATGCCGTGGTGGTAACTGCGGGTATGTTTGAAGCATCAGACGAAAAGAAAATGGTAATGCTCAAGCCATTAGACATAGTAACCACTGCTGGTGGAAACGCAGATATTGTGTCGGTAATGCAGCTTTTGCCTGGCTCAAACAGGGTTGGGGAGAAAGAAGGACTGTTTGTAAGAGGTGGCTCAGCCAATGAAACCAAAACTGTTATTGACGGCATGATTGTACAAAATCCGTTTTTCAGCAGTACGCCTGATGTACCTCAACGTGGCCGTTTTGACCCGTTTATGTTCAAAGGAACTGCCTTCAGTACAGGTGGATACTCTGCACTTTACGGACAGGCTCTATCTTCGGTACTTTTGCTAAACACACAGGACAAATTGGGAGAAAATACATCAACTACAGTAAGTGCAAACTTGGCGAGTGCGGCTGTTACACATACACACAAAGGTTGGTTGACTGGCACAGTTTATTATAGCAATATCACGCCTTTGATTTCCCTCATAAAAAACGCTTATGATTTTGAAAAAGTACCAGAAGGTGTAGGTGCATCTGTAAGTGTAAATGAAAACTTTAAACACAATAATTCATTAAAAATTTACGGCACTATTGCGGATAATCGCTCTGCAATAAATTTACCAACCTACGACGAACAAAATTCAAAACACTTATTTGATAACAAAAACAAAAATGCCTTCACAAATGCCTCCTACAGGCAATCTTATAAAGACGGATTGTGGGTTTTAAACAGCGGTTTTTCATATAGCAAAAACCTAGACAATTTAAGCATTGGAGGCTTCAAGTCTGATAGAGATGACCAAAGAATACAAGGCAGATTGGTAATGAGCAGGTTGTTTGGAAATAACCGAAGCAGCTCGTTCAATTTCGGAGGTGAGTCACATTTTATTGATTTATCCAATATTTATGGCGAATACAACTTTAAGTTAAAAGACAGATATTCAGCACTTTTTGCCGAATCAGAATTCTACGTTTCTCCAAAATTAGCCATAAGGATAGGCATAAGAGGCGAGTACACTTCCGTAATAAATAAGTTTAATGCAGCTCCAAGAATATCCTTGGCTTATAAAACAGGCAAGTATTCTCAAGTGTCTTTTGCAGGAGGCAGATTTTACCAAAATCCAGATAAAGAATACTTATACCTAAACAAAAACTTGGGTTTTGAAATTGCAGACCATGCTATTTTAAACTATCAAATCATAAAAGATAATAGGACATTTAGAACAGAGATATTTTACAAAAAATACAGTGATTTGATAGTAGAAAAAACAGGCTTTTTTGATCCAAATCCATACAGATTTCCAAGTGGACCGACATCCAACAATGGCAATGGATATGCACGTGGCTTCGATATGTTTATCAGAGACCAAAAGAGTATAAAAAATGCAGATTTATGGCTTACTTATTCATTTTTGGACACTGAAAGATATTTTAGAAACTACCCAACTGCTAGCACGCCTTCTTTTGCAAGCAAGCACAATATGAGTTTGGTTTATAAGCAATTCTTCAACAAAATATCTACAAATCTTGGTGTAACATTTTCGCAGTCAACAGGCCGACCAACTTACATTTTGAACGATGATTTTAAGAAAATAGAATATTTGAAAGCTTACCAAAACCTGAGCCTAATGGCAAGCAAAATCAAACAAACTGCCAACAGCTTTATTGTATTTTATGTAATTGTGGACAATGCCCTTGGTAGAAATAATGTATTCGGCTACAGATATTCTTTGGATGGCACAAAAAGATTTGAAGTTAATCCCATGATGAAAAGAAGCATTTTCTTCGGAGCAACTTGGACCTTTGGCAAACTCAACGGAAGATCAAAAGAAGCTGAATTAGATTTTTAAATTATAATAATTAAACAAATAAATAAAATGAAAAAGTTAGTATTAAGTATCTTGTTTTTTGGCTTTAACACGGTCATTTTCGCTCAAAACGAAAAGTATGTTTCTACGATGACAGACCTCGTAACCAATATACAAAGTAACTACGAAGGCAGCTATATTCCGTTGTCTAATAAAATGGAAAGAATAGCAGCGGCGGAAAGCAAAGAGTGGCTGCCGAACTACTGGGTCGCATTTTGCTTAATAAATGAAACTTTCAGAATGCAAGAAGCAGGTGAGAAAGATCTATTACTAGACAAAGCAGCCGTTTTCATAAAAAAAGCGGAAGTAATTTCCCCTTCAAATGACGAAATAGAGGTCATAAAGGCACAATACGCAATGGCAAAGGTTTCGATAGACCCTATGAGTAGATGGCAAAAATACGGTGCGGATTTTCAGACTTCTTTAAAAAATGCTGAAGAATTGAATCCAGGAAATCCAAGAACTTCTTATGTTATGGGCATCAATATTTATTATACGCCAGAAGGCTTTGGAGGAGGAAAAGACAAAGCTAAACCGCTATTTGAAAAAACATTAAGCAAAGCAGAAATTTTTAAATCTGAAACAAGCTACTCTCCTAGTTGGGGAAAAGCCGAAGCCAAATTCTTTCTATCTCAATATTGATTTAAACAAAAGCCAAATTCTTTGGAGTTTGGCTTTTCTACTTTTTTCTTTGGATTTAAACTATTGTCAAACACATTTAATATGTAAATTGTATTATAATCGAAACGATAAAAAATAGAAGTGTTCTTAGAAATTACAAATCCATATATACCTTTCTCCAAATTCACAACCTTTCCAATTCTAGGAAATGTCTTAATCGATTCAACCACAGCATTTACTTTCAAAATGAAATCTCGTGCTACTTTTAAAGTCCAGTTTTCGACTAAATAATCAATAATTTTATCAAAATTCAATATGGCTCTTTTAGTCCAAACTACTTTGTAAACCTTTTTGCATTATGCTTTAAAAATTCATCATGTGAAACTAAATTTTCAGGATAAAAACTTTCATTATAAGACAAATCTAATTCAACACTTAGCTCCTTTGTAAGTTTAGTAATCAACTCTCCTTCAACTTGTTGTTGAAAATTAAATAGCAATGAATAATATACCTCCAAATTTTCATTTTCGGGCAAACCATCAATTAAATCATGTATTTTTTCCTTTAAAGTAGACATTTGTTTTTGTTTTTTCAAATATATCCAATTTCTGAAAAATAATATACTTCAATATTATTTAATGTAATTAAACCATCAATTTCTCTCAAAATAACATTTCTTAAATTATCTAGGTAATTTGTACATTTGCACAAAATTCTACTCAAAATATGCTAGCTACCATGCGTTGGTTTGGTCCTAACGACCAAGTAAGTTTAATGGATATTCGTCAGGCGGGTTGCGTTGGCGTTGTTTCTGCTTTGCATCAGATTCCCGTTGGTGAGGTTTGGTCGGAGAAGCAAATAAATGAAAGAATCCAAATCATTGAAGCAGAAAACGATCGTTATTCAAAACTTGAGTGGTTGGTAGTAGAAAGTCTACCAGTGCATGAAGACATCAAAAAAGGACTGCCTAGTAGAGATAAATATATTGAAAACTATAAAGTTTCGCTCAAAAACTTGGCTAATTTTGGGATAAAAACAGTTTGTTATAATTTCATGCCAGTTTTGGATTGGTCACGAACCAAGCTGGATTATACCATGCCAGATGGCTCAAAAGCTCTCCGTTTTGTTTGGACAGATTTTGCCGCATTTGATTTATTTATTTTAAAAAGACCAGCAGCAGAAACTGCTTACACTGAAGAAACCAAAAAAGCTGCAAAAAAGCGATTTGAGGAAATGTCAGCAGAAGAAAAAGCCGAATTGCAAAATACGGTTTTATTGGGCTTGCCGGGCTCTATGGAGGCATTTCACCTAGAAACATTCCAAGGTTTATTGAATAATTATGCAAATATTGGAGCTGAAGAACTAAGAGCCAATTTACATTATTTTGTATCGCAAGTAGCTCCTTATGCACAAAAACTTGGCATAAATCTATGCATACATCCAGACGATCCACCGTTTCCTCTTTTAGGATTACCAAGAGTAGTAAGCACGGAACAAGATTTAGAAATGCTCATGAATGCAGCTGATGTTAGAGCAAACGGAATCACTTTTTGTACAGGATCTCTTGGTGTTAGAGAAGATAATAATTTGCCAGCAATGGTAAAGAAATTTGCAGATAGGATACACTTTGTGCACCTCCGAACCACCAAACGTGAAACGGAGTATAATACCCTCGTTTTCCACGAAGCTGCCCACCTAAACGGCGACGTAGATA
This sequence comes from Lacihabitans sp. LS3-19, assembly GCF_024343575.1. GTDB lineage: Bacteria > Bacteroidota > Bacteroidia > Cytophagales > Spirosomataceae > Leadbetterella. Next base: position 13,417 of record NZ_RJUA01000122.1, read on the forward strand.
TGTACGAGGTCATTTCTGAAATATTAAAAGAAGAAAATACCCGTCGGAAAAATGGTAATTATGATGCAGAAATACCCATGAGACCTGATCATGGACATCAAATGCTGAATGATTTGTCTTCTTCTACGTATCCTGGCTATTCGGCAATTGGTCGATTAAAAGGACTGGCAGAAATCAGAGGAATGGAGATGGCTATAAAAAGGAATTTGGGAAATTAAAGTTTCAAATTCTCAATGCCTCACCTTCAAACTTTACGCCTTCCCAACCAAACTTCATAAAGTTTCTGATGTTTTGGTGATCTGTGCCTTCAGGATTTTCTAAAACATCATTTCGGTAATATTCACCAAAACAAGCTAAGGTCTCTGATTCCGTTAACCCATGCATTTTTGCAAAAGAAAACAGTTTGCATGAACCTGAATTTTGGCCAGCTTCGTTTGTAGTTTCACCGTTTGTAAATTTTGTAGGTGTGAAAACGTAGTTTTCATCTACAAAACCTATAATTTCTTTAAACTGAATGTTTTGTGGATCGGACTTGATTTTATCTAATAATTCTTGAATATTCATTTGATATATTAATTTTAAAAAACTGACTCTCGTTTGAAAAACAAAACAACCTCGTTGGTAATTCCTTGATGCTTATTGGTATCAACAGCTGACACCATTTCCCAGCCTTCTGCTCCCAAAGCATTTAATTTCTGCATGAGTTCCTCACTCTTTATTTCCGGATTCCAAAAACCTTCTTGCTTGGTTTTTAGTACTTTGTATTCGTATTTTTTCATTTTGTTAAATCTTGAAAATTCTTACCTTCATAATCTTGATATTTTTCATTTTTTGCTTCTCCAATTACCTGTTTTGTATAAATACTCGTATGTCCCGAAAGCAAATAAGCGGTAACGCAAGCAATAGCAACATATACGCCAGACTCGACTCCAAAAAGTTCAATAGCCATAATAGTACAGGCCAAAGGCGTATTTGTAGCACCCGCAAAAACTGCCACGAAACCCATACCCGCCAACAATCCTACAGGAAGCGGAATAAAATAAGCGAGGGCATTGCCCAATGTAGCTCCGATAAAAAACAAAGGAGTTACCTCGCCACCCTTAAATCCTGCTGCCAAGGTTATGATTGTAAAGGCGATTTTCACAGCAAAATCATAAGCTGGGAGGTTTTGATTGAAAGAATCAACAATTGTCGGAATACCTAAACCAATGTATTTTGTCGTTCCTATCAACCAAACTGCTAATGCCACAATAATACCTCCGACAAATGGACGCAGTGCAGGATATGAAATTTTGGATTTAAAAACCTTGCTTACAAAATGGATAGATTTGCTAAAAGTAGCCGCACAAATCCCGAAAGCAATACCTGCCAAGATGCTATATAGAAGATTAATAAAAGTGATATCGGGAACAATTCCGATGAAATAATGAGTGTGTTTTGCCTCCCAAAGTTTGGTGACTAAATCTGCAATAATGGCTGCCGAAAAAGCAGGAAAGATAGCATTATAGCGAATTCTGCCAATAAAATAAAATTCTAATCCGAAAATAGCACCAGCCAGAGGAGTACCAAAAACAGACCCAAAACCCGCTGCAATAGCTGCAATGATTAGTATTTTCCGGTCATCCTTGTTAAGTCTAAATGGCTTGGTTAACTGGTCAGAAATTGAGCCCGCCATTTGTAAAGCAGTACCCTCTCGCCCTGCTGACCCTCCAAAAAGATGCGTAATTATTGTACCTAAATAAACAAAAATAGCCATACGCAAAGGTATCGCCTCTTTTGGGTCATGTATACTATCTATCAATAAGTTATTACCAGTTTCCACGGATTTTCCGTAATATTGATAAACCAAACCAACAGCTAAACCTGCCAAAGGCAAAAAAGCAATAATCCAAAGGTGCGACTCTCGAAAATTGGTGACAAACTCCAAAGAAATCAAAAAACCTGCGGAAGCTGAACCAACCAATACACCGATAATAGCAGAGATAAATGTCCACTTAAAAATATAAGGCAATGAAGGATAAATACCAAATATTGCTTTCGTTTTTTGCAGAAAATCGTTCTCGTTTGGTTTCGACATTTAAAAGATTTTATGTTCTTGCTCTCTTTTACGTTACTAAGGCGGGTTCCTTTGTTTAGAAAAGTAAAGATAAATGCAAAACCGTATATAATATTAATTTTGAGAATTGAATTAAAGCTATCTGTAAAAAAAACCTTAAGAATTTAGCTCAATGATTTTCTTGGTTAATTTTTGAGCCAAAAGTTCTAGGTCTGTATCTAGTTGATTTTTAGAAACTTCAATTACTTTCTCTTTGTCTGCTGGCAATTTTTCAAAACCTACAAAAGCCCCAAGAATTCCGCCAGCAATAGCTGCTGTTGTATCATTATCTCTGCCATAATTTACCAAAAATTGCATGGTTTTTATATAATCAAAGTCAGAAAATAGCATGGCAGTCAACACTTGTAAGTGTATTTCACCAGCATGAAAAGGCATATCTTGGAGATTTTGATCTAAGAGTTCGAAGGCTTTTTGCATTTGGTCTTTGTCCATAGCTTTTGCATCACGATTTATGGCCAATGCAGTTCTTAGAATTCGGTAAGAAGTTCTACCCACCAATCTACTTTTGAAATATCCTTGCGGATCGATGCTACGTAACACATCCAAAAGGTCTTCTTTTTTAGCATTTTTCTTCATCCCAGCCGATGTCATGGCAGCAGCCAAGGCACTTATGTCACGAGCATATCCTATATCAAATATACTTAAATCATACATTTCATCATAGGCCCGATTTGGATCGCCAGGGAAAAAAACGCCTATTCCAGGTGCATACAATAATCCTGCACAAACCATTTCTCCGCCATAAAATCTATTCAAAGCAGTTTGGAATTCGTCAAGATTTCCAGCCACGTAAGGTTTAGAAACTTTGGCCCACTCTTGTAGCCAAGCCACTTTTAGCGTGTTTTCTTCAAAAGGTTCAGGCTCGAAAGATTTTATTTTGCCATAATTATCAATAGAAATTTGGTAAGTTTCCAGTATTTTATTAGCAAAATCTTTGGCTTTCAGGTCTTTCGAATTTTGAATTGTTAAATATTCAAATGTAAGTTTTTTCCATCTGGTATCGTCAGTGGTTCCTCCAGCTGGCAGATTGGTTTTCCATGTACCTTCGGGCGAAACTTCTCTCACCATGGAATCAAGGTCTTTCACGAATCCATACTCTAGTTTTATACTTCCTCTATCCCACATTTCTGTTGGTGCACCCATGGCATCACCAATAGCCGACCCGACCAACATGCCCAAAACTTTGTCGTAAAGTTCGGCCTCAGTCAAATCCAGTTTTTTTACAGGTTCTTCGCTGAAAGTGATTTCCTTTTCTTCATTTTTACAGGAAAATAAAAGAGATAATATTAATACGAAAAGTACCTTTCTCATAGCTATTAAGCATTGATTATTAAAATTTTAACAAAAATCAAGTTATATGTTTGGCTTAAACAATTTCCATTGCTCAATTTTGAAAAAAAAGTAAAATAGTAAAAAGTTTTAAAAATATCTTAAACAAAAAGACTAACGTTTACCTAACCAAAACAAAGTATTCAAAATAAACCTATTTTGCTCAGGACTTTGAAAAGTCGATGACAAATGTTCATTGGTTTCATAATTCATTTCATTGTGTCCCATATTCATGTACACCATTTTATAATCCGTATTTGTCCAAGCTATTGGAAAGTCTCCCTCATGCCAAATTTCATGCGGTTTTGGTCCAGTCCCCAATGGAAAACTGCTCTTATCAACACTTAGAAGCACTTTTATGTTTTTATTATTCCTAATATCCCCACTCCATTTGTACCATTCATTAGGTGCAGATGTGAACTTGTTTGGAATACGTTTCAGTGTTTTGTGCCTCTTGTTTTCGGTTTTTAAAACTGCCGAAGTAGGCTTCCAAGTATTGCTTTTATACTCTCCTGAACCTAAAAATTCCTTATGATACCAATCCCAATTTTGCGGATATTTAGAATTATTCAATGCAAATGCTGAAAAATGAAAGCCTAAAAAAGCCCCACCATGTTTCATGTAGGTTTCAAAATCTTCTCTTTGTTCAATAGTTTCAGGCCGCGTATCCAAAAATATAACCACATTATAATCTTTCAAAACATCTGCATTGAGATTGTTCCAATTGGAGGTGGTATCATATCCAAATCTGTACATTTTTGCCATTTCTGCAAACCAAACATTGGCTTCTTTAACAAAGCTGATATGGGCAGCATCATTTTGAGCAGTGAAAAAGGCAATGGCAGCAAATGGTTTCTTAAGCTTTTGGGCAGAAGTATTTAAATTAAAAAATAAAAAGAGGAAAGCTAATAATCTCATTCATTGAAATTCAATTACCTCAAAAATAGTAATTTCAATTTCATAAAACCAAAAATCTTTTCTGTGTGTGATTTTCCATATCTAAGTAAGAAATACGCTTGGTGTCTGTATTTACCTCTATTTGTGTGATGCTTACCGTTTTAATTCCATTTTTACGGTTCAAATTTATACTATCATTCTCGTCCCAATTTCCACCATTTTCATGGAATTCAAGAATTTCTTCAGGCGTATTTTCTTGAGAAATAGTATTAATATGTTCCAAAAACCAAGAAGCTCTCTTTTCAATCGCATCCTGATCATAAAGTGTTGCGGAAGACCAAATCAATGGCTCTTTTCCTTCGTATTTATTATTAAAAACCGAATTGGAACACCATTTAATTTCGGTGATTCGAGCCTTATTTTCATTTTCAAATATTAATAAAGTAAAAGGCTCCATTTGGTCAAACTCGAAATTTTCCTGAAACAAATCCGCATCATTCCATTTGAAAAAATCCATTATAACTTTACCTCTGCTTTGTCTATATGGAGGCTGAGATATGTGTTTTTTATATCCTCCATTTAACAAAACCAAAGTGTGTTTTTTAGAAGTGGCAATCCAAGTACCTCCCGAAGATGGATCTACAGGGCAAAACACTTCTATACCATTTACTTTAAGCTTTTTGGGAGGTTTGGCTTTCGATCTGATAATGTTTTCATCACGATTTGAGGTCACTACAAACCCTCCATTTTCTACCGGAACATAGGTTAAGACGCACATGATTCGGCAAGTTTAGATTCACGATATTTCTTAGTCGAGTCTGCTACACCAAAGTCTTCAGGAAGAAATTTATGTGGACAAATGGCATTAAAACCAATTTTAATCAAAGCAAAATGATGAATTGTATGCTCTGAAAGATAAATTAATTCTCGAGCGATATTAGACTTCAAATTTACCTCCAAATCTCCTATTGTTTGAATAAAATTAACCTCTTGACTTATATCGGAAGAAAGAAGATTATGTTTGATTTCGTCAATCACCTGTAAAGAATAAACTGGAGAGTTTTCTATCAATAGATTACGATCTCTGTTTTCGTAATTCACAGTCTTATTGCCAGCAAAAAGACAGATATAAAATTCGACAATATGCCTAATGTGTTGTCCCAAAGTACTTCCATTTAAGACTTGTATTTTGGCTGTATATTCTTCATTATCAATTTTTTGTACGAGAATTTTTATTTCATCCAAAATATTGAGTTGGTAATTCAAAAGGTTTTCCATTTGCTTATTTTTTTTTGGGATTAAAACTATAGGCAACAAAAGGCATCAAGGATTTATGCCTAAAGCGGTCGTTTTCATAGGTCAAAACTTTGTCAGTTGTGTATTCCATAAACTGAAAACTTAAGCCAAATCTGATGGCTTTATCAGGTGAGAATTTGTATTTATAATATAGCTCCGAATTCAGACTTCCTCTGTCGCTGTCTGATATCAACAAAACATTAAAAGGTGTTGGTTTTGCTGATTGAACGCTCTGATCTAAACTCGAATTTGAAGCATCAAAAACACCACTTTGTTTGCCACCGAAAGTCACTCCCAAAGCGTCAATATTAAATCCAACCGAGGATTTTTTAAAGGTATATTGCAAAACAATTAGGGTATTAAAAGAAACCAAACTTGATTTTGAAAGATTCAAAGTATCAATTTTTTCAGGATTATAATCAGTAAAAAAAGCTACAATACTTTGCTTGCCAGAAGTGAGTTTTGCGGGTGCAGTCAAATAAGTTTTTTCACCTGAAAAATAGCCATTCGCTCTTAAACCCCAACCAATTTCGAAATGTTTAGATTGACCCATTCCGTAGGTTGTTCTATAAGAAAATGAAGGAGCAAATTCGTTTTTAGCTGCTACCGCAATATCAAATTTTTGAGCCTTAAGAAATGTTGTAAAACTCAAGAAAAACAAGATTAAAATGATTGAATTTTTCATTAAATTTTATATTTACTTTAATTCTGAATGACCAAATAATACGGCAAATTGCTTACACCAAATGAGTATATGCTTTTGTTTGGAAAGATCAACTGTAGATGGTATTTCATAAGATTTGTTGCCATTTTCAACTTTCATGGAGAGCTCTTTAAAGTTCGTAATAGCCTTATCTTCTGCTATATATATACGCAAATCTGGCCCTGCATCTGTTTTGAAATTTTCTAAAAGCAAGGTCTTTTTTCCATCTGAAGCTTCATAAATCTTAGCTTTTCCGCTTGTTGGATGTGCTCCGTTTACAAACGTCCCTTCTAAAAGCAACTTTTGAGTAGAAAAATCCATACCCATGTTAGCTGAAGAATCGTCTATTTGTGAGTTAGAGTCGGGAGAAGGCATTTCGTTTTTGCCACAAGAAAGCAGCAAAAGAGAAAAAATAAATATCAAGTTTTTCATATTTAAAAATTAGTTTTAAATTAAATATGAAGTAAATATAACGGTTGACAAAAAAGCAGATTGTCGGCTGGAAGACTAAAGATTATTTTAATGCATCAATTGCAGATTTTTTTACCATAATTTCCTTTCGTGAGTAGGCAATTACTCCTTCGGATTTTAAGGTATTCAATAGGGAGGTTACGGTTTGCCTGGTGCTGCAAATCAAACTGGAAATATCTTGATGTGTGAGATAATTGGGTAATGTGATCATACCGTTGGCATCTTCTTCATAGTCTTTGATGATGTCTTTCAAAAAACTAACCAACCTGGTTCTTACATCCTTAAACATGATATTGGAATAGCGATTTTCGAGACGTTTAAACCAAAAACCTATCCACTTGGAATACTTGACAGCAACTTCGGGTTTGTTTTCGATAAATTTCTCAAAATCAGGCACTTTGAAACTACAAAAAGTTGCTGTATCAGATAATACGATAGCATATTCATCTTCATTAGATTGTATCAAATCCAAAGACCCAAACATATCGCCTTTTTTCAAAATATCCTTTACTATTTCATTGCCATCAGCATCTATTTTTACAATTTTAAGGCTGCCTTTCTTCAGTGTAAAGACCCGATCGACGTTTTCTTCTGTAAAAAAAATAATGTCACCCTTTTTAACAGTCTTATATTTCGCGATATAACAAATCTCGTTTATCTCCTTAGAATTAAGGTGTTTAAACAAGTTATGATTCTGAAGATACCAATACTGGGAACTATACACTTTGCTGATTTAAGTTTAATTCGTTTACACAAATATACATCTGTATACTAATAGTTTTTAACTAAACTATATTTTAATTTCAATGTTTCAATTTTATCCAATTTTTTTCAGCTTCTAGAAAAAGGTGGTTTTCGTCTTTCAACCAATCTTGTAAAGTGTCGTATTTTTTAGTTTTATAAAACAAGAAAAGTTGATCTTTATAAATTCTAAAACTTTTAGGATCTACACTTACTTTCTCGCCAGTTTTCCCAACAGCATAGGCACAATACCCTCCATATTTGGGAGAATATTTTTGTGGATTTGTTTTAAACAAATTAAGGTTTTCTTTTGAAGAAAATTTAAATTTGACGCCATCAAAAACAGTCGAAAACTCGGGATTACCAAGTAAAGGTGAATTTGAAAAATAAGAAACAACATCATAACCATCAGCCACGTATCCATTCGTGATATAATAATTACTTTTTTGGGACCACAAAGCCTGACTTACTATCAATAAAAAGAATAAAAATACTAGCTTTTTCATGTTAATAAATTGTTTTTAAGATTGGCATAAACAGCCTTAAATTTAAACTCTTGTTTCGCATTTAAAAGAGCTATATCACTTAGTCTTTTCCAATGCCAAGCAATATCTTTGTAAGCGTTAAATAATTTATAATCAGGATCAAATACATGTGCACTGTCGGCATTTACCCCATTCAATTCTAAAATTCTAATGTTTTCACCTGCATACAAATCTTCAATACTTTTTACTTTCAGATCAAATCTGCCGTAATTAAATCCTTCAAAATTCTTTAAAATTTCGCTCACAACTACTGCCACTTTTTCTTTATCTATTTCAATAGCATTTCTAAATATTGTACCTCTGCAATGATTGCCAATTTTTTCAATTATTCGAACTTCATTTTCAGGTAAAACCTCATCCCAATTTACCTTTACATTTCGCAGTAAATCTTCCCAAATCATTACAGCTCTTGGATTGGTTTTAAGTAAACCTTTTACATCTCTTTTTCCATCACCTTTTACACTTAAAAACTCCTTTTTAGTAATCGAACTTACTTCCCAATGATTATCCCCTGGCATTCTAGAAACCAATATCGCCAACTCAATTGGATGAGAAATAAACTCTTGAACGATGTATTCTTTTGCTAATTTTTTATGATAAAAATCTAATTCATTTTCATCTTTTATTATTTCAACATTTTTGCCTCTTTGCTCATTTAATGGCTTGGCTATCAATGGAAAAGCTATATTGTTTTTATAAATTTCCAAAATCAATCCTTCGGTTGTTTCAGACTCCGAAACATATAAAGAATTGGGCAAGAATTGAGAAGGAATATTTTTTAAAATCTCTTTTTTATCTTCCTCAAAAAAGCCTCCATTTTTTAAACCAATATTGACATTAGCAGGAAAAAAAATATTCCGATTTTTTATACTCAAATACAAATAATAAGGTATCAATGGAGCGTAGAAAACTTTCCAAGGCCAAAATTCAAAATTCATAATTTTTATAAACAAAAGCTGTAATTTGCTCATTAGCTTTTGGTCAAATTTAAAAGAATGGAAATCTTAACATTATCACTCATTCCCGGCGTATTTCCACCAAAACCCCAATCGTTTCTGTCAATAGAAAAACTAGATTTTAGTTGAGCTTTATTGTTTTCTTCTGTAAACGTAAAAGGAATTTTAACGTTTTTAGTAACCGATTTTATGGTCAACTTAAAAACTCCTGTATATTTTCCCTCGCTAACTTTTTCTATCGAAATACTGCTCATCGCAATGTTTGGATAAATATCAGGCTGAAAAAACTCTTCCTTTTCAGACAAATGTTTGTCTCTAAGACTATTAGAAGTATTAACTGATTTGGAATCTACCGTTGCACTCAAACTTATGGGCTCATTGTTGGCAAACTTCAAACTGGTTCGCATACCTTTTAGGCTTCCGTCTACGCTTACACCCAACATTTTGGTTTTAAAAGTCACACTACTGGTGCTTGGCAACCAAGTTTGGGCAAGTGAAATTTGAACGGCAAAACAACATAATATCAAAAACTTATATTTCATATCTTCAATTTTTAAACAAATATCTATTATTCAAAAATAAGCGAATGTCGTTTGGATTACTTTTCAGAGAAATTATAAAATTTCAAGTTCCAATCTTAGAACCGTGGGTGCTTTTGATGATTTTTTGCATGAGATTGGGTGTAGTTTTCAAGATTCTAATGAGCAGATCCGTCGTGAAAGTGTTACCAAATAATCTTTGAACCATTCTTCCAACCCAAAGTCTTGTGGCAAAGTTTTCTTTCCAAATCTTCTGATAGTTTTCATTTAGATTTTCTTCGTTTTCAAGAATAGTATTCAGCATAAAAGCTCCGTGAAATGCCATGCTCATGCCATTTCCACAAAGTGGAGCTATCATTCCGGAGGCATCGCCCACGAGGGGAATATCGCCAAAAAACTTTTCTTTTTTCTCAAAACTTATCTGTGATATTACCTCAGGATTTTTCCAAAGTTTGGTAGAATTAGCGAATATTTTTGCCAGATATGGATTTTTTGAAAGTATATTTTTTTCTAATTCTTCGATGCTATTATTGCTGACTTTAAGGTTCTTTTTGGTAGTCATGTAGCAAAGACAATATTGACCATTTTCAATGGCAGAAATTCCACAATAACCGTCTTTAAAATTATGCAAAGCAATGGTATCCAAAGGAAAATCCGTTTGGATATGGTATTTGACACCAATATATTGATTTAAGGAAGTACGGTTTTTCGAAATAAAATCACGCTTCCATTCTATGTCTAGATTTGCTCTTTTACCAAAACTCCCAATAGCTTTTTCACTATGGATAGTTTCATTTTCTAGAATAGTTTCAAACCCATCATTTGATTTTTTAATATCTAAAACTTTGGTGTTTTCTCTAATTTCTACACCAAGATTTTTGGCTATCAGTGCCAATTCAAAGTCTAGTTTATAGCGACTTATACCAAAACCACCAAGATCAAGCGGAGCATGTATTTCCGTTCCAGAAGGAGATGTTACAATAAGTTTTTTTATGATTGGAAGCTTCATTTCGCCAAGTGGAAGCCCAAGAGTTTCTAGAAAATCCCAAGATTCTAAACTGATATATTCTCCACAAACTCTATGAAATGGATAGCTATTTTTTTCAAACAAAACCACCGATTTACCAGCCTTGGCTTGGAGAATCGCCAAGCTCAAACCGGCCAATCCGCCGCCAGTAATCGCTATGTCGTAGGTTTTGCTTTTCATTTTTTCACTACTATCAAATGTCTAAAGGCCCAGCACCATTTTATTTGATAATTTTCGATTCCAGCGTTTTCTAAATGTGTTCGCCATTCTTTTTTGGTAAATCCTCTTTTTACCGATAAAGGAGCGTCGTTTTTAACCAAGTAGGATTTAGAGAAAATTTTTGTTAGAAATTTTATTGAAAAATAAGCCAATTCATGCCGATGTAAATCCCCAATAAAAAAACCTTCACTTGAGTTTTTATGCATCCATTTTAGCAATTCCACCAAGGATTCATCATCAAAATGATGGCAAAAAAGGGAATTGAAAATTACATCATAGAGCCTAACTGGTTGATGTTTTTTATAGTCTTCCTTAATCCAAACAATTTCATTATCAATAGCTTTACTGAAAGTTATCGCTTCTTCTTTTATGTCCAATCCAAAATATTGATGCTGAGGATTTTTACGTTTAAGACACTTTAAATTATCTCCACCTCCAGAACCAATTTCGAGAATAGTCAACGTCGATTTCTTGAAAAAGCCTAGACCTTTCTTGATCACATCATGTCCGCCTAAATAGGTATTGATAAACTTAAGTTCTTTCAGATTTTGATATAAATCTTCCGCAGCTATGTCGTCTTGGTCTAATAATTCTTTTTCATAACTTTTTTTCATGCTTCAGACAAAATTAGACTTTCCATAGTTATTCCAGGTCCAAAACCCGCCACAAATGTTTTCCCCAGCTTCTTGCCCAGCGTTTCTTTCAAGATAAAAATCAAAGTACAGGAAGACATATTACCGTAGTTTTTTAAAACTTCAAATGAAGTTTTAAATTCATCTGATTTTAGACCCAAAGACTTCGCAGTTACTTCCAAAATTTTTCTTCCACCTGGGTGAATGGCCCAGTTTGCTATATCTTCTTTTTGCAAATCTATTTTTGAGAGTGCTGTTTCCACAAATGCCGCAATATTATCTTCAATTAATTTAGGCACTTCGGTTTTCAAACTCATCAGAAAACCATTGGTACTCAGATGCCAGCCCATGCTTTCCTGACTTTCTAAAAACAACTTGGAATAAGCCGATTCAATTTGGAAACCTTGGTCACTATTTTCAACCAAACTACATGCTGCCCCATCTCCAAAAAGAAGGTTGGATGTGATGAAATCTAAAGTTTGTTCTTTCTGAAAATGTAAAGTGCAGAGCTCTACCAAAACTATTAAAACTTTGGCATTTGCTTGGCTTCTGCAAATTGCATCTGCTTGTTTGAGTGCGTGGATAGCCGCGTAACATCCCATAAAATTCACCGAAGTTCGGTTAATATCTGAAGGCAAATCTAGAGCTTTAACCAATGAAATATCCAAGCCGGGAGCGGATAATCCTGTACAAGAAACAGTTATTAAATGTGTAATATCTTGAGGTATTTCTTTAGAAAAAAACGCATTTTCAATAGCACTTACAGCCAATTCCGTTGCATTTTTTTCAAACAATTCCATCCTTTTTTCGATGTTGGGGAATGGTTCTAAATCTTCAGTTTTAGGAAAAAACTCTCTGTCTTCTATAGCACAAACATAATCAGGAACGACAGAATATCGTGTAGAAATACCGCTCCTAGCATACATCAGCGAGGTTCTTCGCTTTTCACGGACATCTTCCGAACCTATTTTGGCCATAAACTCCAATATACTGGCCTGCTCATTTTTGTATTTTGGTACAGCCGTACCTATGTGTGTTATGCTGCTCATTCCTTATTTTTTGCGAAAATTATATCGAAAATCCAATCAAAACTGTCGTTCAAAAGACAAACCACCTAATTCGGGTATTGTTTTATTTATGCAAACTATTATAAACAAAACAAATATTTAATAGCAATGAGGCCATGGCGTTTAGCAGCATGGTGTATTTAAAATTCGCATTGGCTTGGTCTTTCAAAACCTTGAAAAACCACCAGTTCATAAATACGGCAATAGGAGCACTAAAAAACAAAAATGCAAAGAAATGAGGTAGCGGCAGAAATAAATAAGCACTTCCAACCGCCATACTAAAAAGCAACATCGTAAAAACAAAAGTACCTCTAATGCCTAATAAAATACTCAATGTTTTGTCGCCATTTTTGGCGTCTTCCTCATGTTGGTACACCTGCGTAATTGGATACACCGCCCAAAGTATCAATGCAGAAAACAAAGCCCCCAACCATATCGGAGATCCAGCAGAATTCTGAGTTTTTAGAAAAGAACTTATATCAAAATCTTGCCCAAAAACCCAAACCATCATATATACCAAAGCACCTTGAAACAAACCTACAATCAACCAACTCAAAACCGGCATTTTCTTAATTCTGATACTTGGATGACTATACATTCTGCTTACCAAAACATACAAAAGCACAAAACCAGCAAAAGTTAAATTGACAAAAACAATAGATAACAAAATACCCAAAGCATCAAAAATATTGGCTACATGCCACAGTTGCTTATCTACTTTTGGTGGATTTTTTAGTCCACCTATACTGCCTTCATCTTTGTCAAAATAGCTATTAAAAGCATTAGAAGAAGGATAAATCAACAAATGCAATATCACAAAAATCCAAAGGTTCATTTCAAAAACCCCATGAGATTGTTGACTTATGGCCAACCAAAAGACTGGCATCAAAAACAAAGAAAAAGGTAAACGAAGATGTAGAAAAATGTCTTTTAGCTTCATTAAAGGAGTTTATTTGAAGGTTTAGCTTAAATATACGTTGAAAGATTCAAAGTGGTTTCATTTATCTTTATCGATTTTGAAAATCGGGCTTTTAAATATTGAAAATATCCAATACTTTTATAGCTATTCAACCATAATAATTAAGCAATGAAAAATACCCGTAGGCAATTCTTACAAACCATTGGTGCCAGTACTTTAGGACTCAGTATATTTCCGAATGTTGAATCATTCGGTTTCTCAACCACAGATTTGCCACGCAGCAGTCCCGAAGCACAAGGTTTTTCTTCAAAAGCTCTCTTGAACTTTATAGACGCCACCAAAACATCGGGTTTAGAATGGCATAGTTTCATGCTTTTGCGACATGGAAAAGTTATTGCCGAAGCTTGGTGGAAGCCTTTTGCCTCCGATTACAAACATACGCTATATTCACTTTCAAAAAGTTTCACCAGTTCAGCGATTGGTTTTTTGGTTACTGAAGGTAAAATATCTGTTGATGATGCTGTTATTTCATTTTTTCCAGATGATTTACCAAGTGTCTTTTCCGAAAACCTGAAAGCAATGAAAATCAAGCACTTACTGACAATGAACACTGGTCACGAAACGGACACCATGCCAGTTTTGAGACAAAATGAGCCTCAAACTTGGGTCAAAAGTTTCCTAGCTCATCCGGTTGTGTTTGAGCCTAGCTCGCATTTTTTATACAATACAGGTGCCACCTATATGCTTGGAGCAATAATTCATAAAGTCACTGGGCAAACCTTAGAGCAATATCTAAAACCTAGACTTTTTGAGCCGCTTAATATCAAAGGTTACGACTGGGAAAAATCTCCTCAAGGACTAAATACGGCGGGTTTTGGTTTACGTGTAAAAACTGAAGACATTGCCAAATTTGGTCAGATGTACCTCCAAAAAGGCAAATGGAACGGAAAACAAATATTGCCAGCTACATGGATAGATGAAGCCACAAAAAAACAAACAACTTCACAAGGCGGCGACAACGACTGGTCGCAGGGTTATGGCTATCAGTTTTGGCGGTGTAAGCCAGGCTTTTATCGTGGCGATGGTGCTTATGGGCAGTTTTGTATGGTTATGCCAGAGCAGGATGCCGTTTTGGTGATGACAAGCGAAAGTTTTGATCTGCAAAAATCTATGACTGTAGCTTATGAAAACCTCTTGCCGGGTTTCTCGGATAAAAAATTACCAGAAAATCCATCTTTAAAGCTGGAATTAGCCCAAGTTTTAAACAGCCTAAAATTGCCCGTACCAAAAGGAAAAACAACTTCGCCTCTGATGGCAAAATATTCAGATAAAAAATTTAAAATGGACGAAAATCCATTTGGAATCAAAGAATTAGGTTTTGGGCTATTTCCAGATGCAGGTGTTCTACGTTTTTTTGAAAATGGTAAAATAAAAAAGATTGGTTTTGATTGGGAAAATTGGAAAGTAAACAAAAACGGAAATACTAATCCTTTCCCTATTAGTTATCGTACAAGTGTACCATCCAAAATAGCCGGCACAGGCACTTGGATAAAAGACAATGTGTTACAAATAAATTTAAAATTTATAGAAGCAGTACATGGCGATAAAATAACGGTAACCTTTGACGACAATAAAATCTCGATAAAACTTTTGAGTAGCTTCAATGAAAATGCCAAGAATTCGCCTGACACTAGGCCAATTTTGACCGGAAAAATGGTGTGAGTTGGAAGAATTTCTTTTAAAATTTGCTTCTTTTTTATTCCTGTTTTAAAGAATAAAAAAGAGGCCTTTTAATTAAAACAAAAAAAATAATATCTTCATACAACCATTCTATGTCTTTTTAGACACTTTAGAATAGAACCCTCAGAAATCGTCGAAACATGACAGAAAACGAGCTCATTGATGCTTGCATTCTAAACAACAGGTTTGCTCAACGCACGCTTTATGACTCTTACAAACGAGCCATGTACACGCTTGCTTATAGGTTAACTGGCGACTTTGACGATGCCAATGATGTGCTTCAAGATGCTTTTTTAGATGTTTTCAAAAACTTGGGAAGTTTCAGAAAAGATGCCACCCTAGGTGCTTGGATAAAAACCATAGTGGCCCGAAAAGCCTACCAAAGGTTTAAAAAACCTAAATTTTTAGAACTAAAAGAGGATTTTGAAGAAAATGAACTCATCAGTTGGGACGAACAAATGAATTCTGAATATTTAGAAAAAGCCATACTGGCATTGCCTGAAGGCTTCCGAACGGTATTTGTGATGATAGAAATAGAAGGTTTTACGCATAGAGAAGTGGGCGAACTTTTGGGGATTTCGGAAGGAACTTCAAAATCTCAACTGTTTCACGCAAAAAAACGATTAAGGGAGATGTTGAAGTGATTTATTGCTCGGCTCCGCTGGCTTGGACTCCGTTCAGCCACTGGAGGTGGAGTAAAAAAGAATGTTAAAATTATTAAAGACAAAGTGAATCAACTCCCCTCTCCTATGGAGCGGGGCTGGGGGTGAGGTTAAAAAAATGAATTTACCAGAATACGAACCATCGGACAAAATTTGGCAAAATATAGAAGCCAAACTCAATGAGGATGCTCTTCGGCAAGCCTTAAAAAGCCTACCTGAATATGAGCCCAAGGATGAGCTATGGCAAAAAGTATCGAGCAAACTAAATAAATCAAATTTTGGATATGTAAAATGGGTTGCCGCAGCATCAATCATAATATTTATCAGTGTGTATTTTTCACAAAAAAACAACGAAATAAAATACACCAAACAACAGATAGAACCCGAATTATTACTTAGCGAAAACGACCTAAGCGAGTATGGTTATGAAGAAATAATGAAGATATGCAATGAAGATAAGATAGTATGCGAAAAGCCTGAATTCAAGGCACTTGAAACCGAACTAGAAGAACTAAATACAGCGAGTACAGAGCTAAAAGAGGCCATTGGCAAATACAATACAGAACCCGAACTGATAACGCAATTGGCACAAATAGAAAATCAGAAATCCGACATTATACGCAAAATGGCAGCACAAATTTGACAAAATGATGCGAACGAAATTAAAAATATTATTAACCACTCTGGCATTTTGGTTTGCGGCACAAGCGGCAGCCCAAACTACCTTGCAAGTAGCCACAAAACACCTAGAAAAGGAATTTGAGGGCATAAATGCCATTAAAATAGATGCAGAAAAAGCAGATATTGAAATAGTGGTTTGGAATAAATCTAAAGTGAGTCTCAGTATAGATTTGAGTGCCAAACATCCAGACAAAAGCTCGGCGGCTCATGATATAAATTATCTCAAAATAGGTACCGACGCAAAAAATGGGCAATTGGTATTGAGAAACTACCTTTTGCTTGGCCAAAAAGACAAAAAACCAGAATCAAACTTTAAAGCAAAGTATGTTTTGAAAATACCAGAAAACATAGACTTAGACCTCAAAAACAGTTTTGGAAAAAACTATATTTCAGGTGAAACAAAAAAACTGACTATCAATACAGAATTCTGTGTAAATGTGATTAACAATGTAGCTGGCAACATAAAAATACAAACCAAATATGGCGATTTAAACATTGACGGAATTGATGGAACGACAACCATAAAAACCGAACGCTCAAATCTACATTTAAAAAACTTTTCTGGCAACCTTAATATCACAAGTTATTATGGTGAAATGCTCTTGGCATCGCCAAAAGAGCTCCAAAACCTTACCTTAAATGCAGACAAATCAGACATCAAACTAAAAGCTATCCCTATTAGAAAATATGCCATCAATTTAAGCACAAGTTTCGGACAAATTGATGTACCAAATGAAATAGGAGATGTAAAAACCATTAAAAATAACCGTGAGGTTTTGTTTAATACTTCAGCTAAATATTACATAAAAATATCAAATAAATCAGGCAACATCACACTCGAAAAACTATGAAAATCATGAAAAAACTATTTCTATTCCTAAGCATATCTTTCTCGCTATATGCACAATCCGACAGCCTAAAGGTGACTTTCTCTGAAGAAAAAGTAGAAAAATTTGAAAAAACTACACTCATTGATGAATATGAAAAAGCTTTTGGGGGTAACCGGGTGGTGAAGAGTGGGTTGAGGGTGAGATTTACAAATCCTGAATCATTTCCAAGAAGTTTACCTTTAATTCAATTGGAACAAAAAATAGGTAAACAATTTTCGATAATTGGGTCAGTTGCAGGAGGATTCAGTTCAGGACCCGGGACGCAAATAAATGCTTCAATTGAAGGTAGATGGTATTACACCATGAAAAAAGACATTCAATCTCAAAAAAAGCAGCAAAATATTACTGGTAATTTTTTAGCATTTAACGTTAAATCACCAGAAAATTATTCTCCATTTATAAATGGTTCAAAATTAATTCAAGTTCCTTTTTATCCAAATACACTTATGATTAATGGAGAAAAAACATATTCAATAATTTGGGGAAAACAATTGGGTAATATTCTAGAAATTGGTTTAAAAGCAGGTTTAAAAACTATAAATCTAAAATCATGGGGTTACCAACCTCCATTCAATTATAATAGTAGCGGTCAAAAATATTTCCTATCTACGCACAGCCAGGTAGGGATAGGTGTTTTCTTTCCAAATGGAGTACGTAAAAACATTACTTGTGATTTTTTAAAATGCAACTACGATGTAAAAAGAATATTTAAATTCAATTTGAATAATTCATTTTATATTGAAAAGAACTATCAACATTTGAAATTCGATGGCTCATTCGAACAAAGGATTATGAATTCCTCTTTCTCTTCAAATTCAAGTCTTCAACTTTTCATTTATCGGACATTTCAAAATCAACTTATTGGGTATAAAGATTCTACAATTATTGATGCAAATGGCGAAAATATTTCTGGATTGTTCCCACTTTATTCCTTAAATAAACAATCTGAAATAAACGCTAACGGAAGTATAGCTCAACAATTTAGGTACTATTTACCTAGAATAATTAAAGACAATTCCAAAATCAATAAACTTAATGGCTATTATTTCGGTTCAGAATATTCCTATAATATCGGCCCTTTTCCTAAAGCCTATATTTTACCAACATATTCTTCAAGCCTAGGTTTATCAATTGGCTACCAAACTTTAGCTTCAAAAAACTCATATATTGACATTTCAGCCTCCTTTGGGAAATCTTGGTCAACTTTCAAACTTTTTAATGGATTTGAAAATGAAACAAAAAAAGAACAAAAAAATTACTTTAACCTTAGCTTGAAACTAGGTCTAGCCAAATAAATCCCCAAAAATCATGAAAAAACTATTTCTATTTCTCAGCATATCTTTCTCGTTACACGCACAAACCGACAGCCTAAAAGTGACTTTCTCCGAAGAAAAAGTAGAAAAATTCGAAAAAACTACGCTCATTGATGAGTATGAGAAAGCTTTTGGGGGTAACCGGGTGGTGAAGAGTGGGTTGAGGGTGAAAATTTCAGATCCTGGCATGCACAGTTTTCAACATGCTGGCTTACAATATGAGCAGAAAATAGGAAAAAGTATATCAGTAATTGCAACAATTGGAAATGTATTTCAAATTGCTGGTCCAACAACCTTTGAATCGGATGTGGAAGCAAGATGGTATTTCTCCATGAAGAAAAAAGTGGCTTTAGTTAGTCAAAAACCAAATATTACTGGTAATTATATCGGCCTAAAAGTTCAATATTATCATACACCACTGAATAAATATGACATGAATTTTAAGTATTTAAGAGATAATAATCAATTATTCAGTGGATATCCTTCTGAATTATTTTTAGAAGATGGATATGCTTCTTTAAATCTTGGAAAACAATTTGGGAATGCTTTAAATTTTAGTTTTATGATAGGGCTAAAAAGAGGAAATGAGCTTAAAACTTATATCTTTTTTGAACCCCAGAATTTAGATAAAATAAATCATAAATTATTTTTTACTACTCAAAATCAAATAGGACTTGGATTACTTTTACCAAAAAAAACGATTCAAAAAGCCAATTTCTGCGATTTCTTAAAATGTAATTTGAATTTAAAAAATCTTTGGAAACTTAATATTAACAATGGATTTTATTTAGACAAATCGAGTCAAAACTTAAAATTAGATTTAAGCTATGAACAAAAAATAGCAAAATCCCCTTTTTCAATAAATTCGAATTTAGTAGTCGGAGTTAACAATTTAAAAGTACCATATTATAACGACTATAAAGATACCTTGATTGTGTCTCCAAATGGAGAGTCATTTCAATACAAATTACCTATATATTCTGGAAAGGATTACAATCAACCTATTCTAAACTTTGGACTGAAAGAACAAATAAGATATTACGCAGGAATGAAAGAAAGAATAAGGAAAGGAAAACAAGGGAATAATCTTAATGGTATTTATACTGGTTTTGAATATTTCATTAATATCAATAAGATTACTTATAAAAATGAACCTATAGGGGCAATGCTAAATAAAATCCAAATAAGGTCTCTAAGTGCACTTTTAGGCTACCAAACTTTAGCTAGTAACAATTCTTTTTTAGATATAAATTTAGCTATAGGAGTTGAAGGTTTTAAACGATATCCAACATCTACTTTTTCTAATGATTGGTTAGGACAAGGACATTTCGAACTCTCGATCAAACTTGGCCTAGCCAAATAAATCAGATGGATCATAAAAATTTCCAGCTTACTTTTCGTTAAAAACAACATTTTGAACAATCCCAGCAATCACAATCGCTAAGACAATCCCAGCTAGCACCCACTTTATCAAAGTAAAAAAAGAACAATAGGTGGCTAGGGAATCAATATTCTCGGGGTAGGTTCGCAGCATTTTTATGATATGGTAGTTTTCTAAATAATCGAAAAAAACCAAACCTATGGGCAAGAGATTAAGGTATTTAAACCAAGGAGAAATCTTCCATTTGTAAAAAACCAAGGTTAATATAATCGAAAATAAACAAAAATAAACTGCTGGATATATTCCATCTGTAATACCTGCACCCATTATATAGGCTTCTTTGGCTTCCCCATGATATTGACTTACTATATCTTTTACTCTTTCCGGATTAAAACCGAACTGCAAATCCAGAATTGGCAAATTAAGATCCTCTGTAGGCACTTTTGATTTGAAACCTTTTGGTAGAAAATAAGCATTAAAAGCAATATATAATGCCAAAAACACAGCGAAACTTTTCCAATTGGAAATTTTAATAAATAAATCTGATATAGTTTTCATAGATGGTCTTTTAATGGTCTTTAAAATTACAAAAAAATGAAAGCTTTTATAGAAATATTTAGTAATTTCCAATTCAAAAATAATCAACAAATTGAAAGATTTACAAAGAAGAGATTTTATTAAAATGTCGGCATTGGGTGCCATTAGCCCTACGGTATTTGCTCCTGATAAAACTGCAAATAAAGGCCAAGTCAATTTTGTATCTGATGGCTTAAATGTCCCCGTTTTATCACGAAGGCCCTGATTATTTCAGTTCAATGTACCTCAATGTACTATTTTTGAAAGACCAAAATGGGAAAGTAGAAAAAGCTTGGTGCAGGCTACGAGGAGAATACATTTGGATGAAGAAAAACTAAAAGCTACCTAACCAAAAGGGGCTTATTTTTCCAAATTTCTATCAATAATTTAAATTGACAAAAATCCAACAAATCGAAAATCGAATTAATCGCAAATCGAAAAGCTAACAAATCGTAAATCGAATTAATCGCAAATCGAATCAATCGAAAATCACTCCACCTCCACAATCATCTCAATTTCCACGGCAATATTAGAAGGTAGCGAGCCCATTCCTACTGCACTGCGGGCATGTTTGCCTTTTTCGCCAAAAACCTCCACCATTAAATCCGAAAAGCCGTTGATTACTTGTGGTTGTTGGGTGAAATCTGCCGGACAATTTACCATCCCCAATACTTTTACTATTCTTTTTACTTTGTCTAAGTCTCCTATTTCCGCTTTTAAGGCAGCCAAAAGATTAAGTCCCGTTATTCTTGCAGCAGCTTTTCCTTCCTCTATTGTCAGGTCTGCTCCTACTTTGCCAGTTATGAATTTACCATCTGGTTTGGTTGGTCCTTTGCCAGAAAGATAGATGAGATTTCCTGTTCTTACCGCATTTACATAAGTTGCAATAGGTGCTGATACTTGGGGTAAAACTATACCCATTTTCTCCAATTTTTGCTCTACATTTTGAGCATTTATATTAAATCCAATTATTAGGCAAAAAGATAATAGCAAAATTTTTCTCATGAAATTATTTATTTATATCGATTAAAATTAAATTAAAATATCTCCTTTTGGAAACTTTATCGAACCAAAAAAGTCACTTTTTTAGGTAAAGTACGTATAAATAGAAAACAAAACATATTTTAAAAATGAAAAAAACAATATCTGCAATTTTTGCATCATTAATGATTCTAGTTTCTTCGCATTCATTTGCTCAAATGTCAGTTGAAGGTCTTTTAGATAAAGCTGTTTCTTTGGCTGGTAAGAGTGGCAATAGTTCACAGGTAGCCGAGCTTTTAGGAAAAGGAGTTTCTATGTTGGAAACAGAAGCCAACACGGGCAGTGCTGACATGAAATCGAAACTTTTAGGACAAGTAGGTGGTTTGAAAAACTTGATTCCTTTGGCAACCTCAGGAAAATTAAATCTTGGCAGTTTAGGAAAAATTGTAAATACAATAAAGATGTTAGTTGCTGCTAATAGACTAAAAAATATGTTGGGCGGCGGTAAGTCAAGTCTTTTAGGAAAAGGTTCGGCAATAACGAGCAACTTAAACTTATTACAAAGTGCTTCTTCTGTTTTAGGATCTGGCGTATCGAGTCAATTCTCAAAACTATTAGGTTCTACAACGAAAAGCGTAGGTAAATTAGACAAATCAGGTCTTTTCGGAAAATTAGCTGCAGGAGCTACTGAGAAAAAACTAGGCAAATTAGTTAATTTAGTTTCTGGTGCCTTGTAATATTTAGGATATCATATTAAAAATGAGTTGAGTTTTTATTCAACTCATTTTTTTTGAAATACTCTTACGTAATCAACTTCCATTTTTGCTGGAAAAATATCCTCAGCTACACCATATTTGCCACCCCAATTGCCACCAACAGCGATATTCAAAATCAGATGAAAACGCTTGTCATAAGGCCATTCTTGAAAATTCTTTTTGGTGTTTTTAAAACTGAAATATTTCTTGCCGTCGTACAGAAAATCTATCTTTTCTTGATCCCATTCTATGCCATAATCATGGAATTCTGAGTATGGGGTATCTATAAAAAACGACCCTGTTTTATGGGTTCCTATGGAATGATTAAATGCCTTGGTGTGCACTGTTCCATAAACCGTATCAGGTTCATATCCAACATGTTCCATTATGTCAATTTCACCACTTTCAGGCCAACCACCATATTCCCAGTCGGTAGGCAGCATCCATATTGCAGGCCAAGTACCTTTCCCTTTGGGTAATTTAGCTCGCACTTCTATTTTGCCATTTAACCAATCTCCTTTGGTCTTGGTGACTAACCTCGCCGAAGCATAATCTTTGCTTTCTGTTTTTTGTTTTTTGGCCGAAATCGTCAAAATACCATTTTTTACAAAAGCAGTATTTGCATCTTTTTCTGTATAAAATTGCAACTCATTATTCCCCCAACCGTGTCCACCCACATCATATCCCCATTTTTTATCATCTGGCAGGCCATTATAATTGAACTCATCTGACCACACCAATTTCCAGTTGGTTTGTGTTGGCGATAATTTTAACCTTTCGAATGCCAGCTCGGGTTCGTTGGTGGTAATAAAATCAAAATTATTGGCTATCAACCAATCTAAATCTTTGGTCTCATTCACTGTCCAAGCGTTTAGACTTAATCCCAAACTTTTAGCTTCAGCTATCCACTCTGGCTTATTTTTAAAAACAGAAAAATGATAATCTAATCCATCTATTTTATCTTTTTCAAGTTCGGCTGGCGACTTGGTTCCAGTCAGATATTGAAGATGAGCCATAGGATCTAAAGACCTGATTTTCAATAATATTTCATAATCAAAACTGATATAATCTACAATTTCCTTTGTCTTTGTTTTTTTAACCAACTCTACCACTTTTTGGGCAACCACCCTTCCTCTTTCGGTATTAGAAGCTGGCTTAATTTCGCAAACTAATCGGGTATATCCATTTTTTCCTGCCTTCAAATATTCCTTTAAAGTTGGGAGCTTTTCACCGTTCGACAGCTTAAAAGCAGACAGTTGCATATAAGTAGATTTTTCGATTTCTAAATCATGATATTTAGCATCGTGATTAACTACCAAAACTTCATCAGCTGTCATGTGAACATCAAACTCTGAGCCTTTGCATTTTAAAGCAATAGCCTGTTTTAATGAGGCAATAGAATTTTCAGGTAGATTTTTTGCTTTCCATGCTCCTCTATGAGCTACCACGGAATTAGTATTTTGTGTGAATCCAATCAAAGATTTGAACAAGAAAAGTGTTTGAAAAAAGTAATATTTTTTCAGAAAAAAAGTAATTTTCATTTATTGTAAAAGGTCATTTTTCAAATTTAAATAAAAATATTCTGAATATTGATTTTATTTGATTTTGTTCAATTTGAAAACCTTTTCAACCGAAATCCAAACGTGTTTTTAATTAAAAATCTACCTTTATCCAAACTTAAAATCTAACATAGCTATCCTTTCTTGAAATATCCCAATTAATGTTTACAATATTTCAATTAATCTATGGTTTTCAAATACAAATTTCTTGAAAATACATTTTTCCAATAGATAATTTGCCAAAAACATAAAATCAAATAGGTAGTATTTTGTATTATTTTTTGAAAAATCTTTGCTTTTACCAAAAATATAGGCTTACATTTGCACACTTTTTTAAGAAAAAATTAAAAAATACTTTAAAACAAGTATTTTTTAAGTACAACAAAATATAATGGACGAAATAAAAGAATTAGCTGCCAATCAGCAGGAATTGGTGCATGCTATAGACAGTGTTTGGGTAGCACTTTGTGCTGCTTTGATTTTTCAAATGGAGGGAGGTTTCGCATTGCTAGAGGCCGGGTTTATACGCTCCAAAAACTCAATGAGTATTATAGCCAAAGTGATGATTGACATCATGATAGGTGGATTGGCATTTTATGCTTTTGGTTTTGCAGTTGCCTATGGTGCATCCAATGGCTATTTTGCCTTTGGCACAGGCATACTTTCAGGTGACCTTGGATTAAACCTTACCATTTCCAACAGTCTCTTTTGGTTTTTACAGCTTGGCTTTGCTATCGCCTCCATTTCTATTGTTTCTGGCGGCATAGCCGAACGAATGAAAATGTGGTCTTATGCAGTCTTTGTAGTAATATTTTGTATCATAATCTATCCTGTAGCGGCCAACTGGGTTTGGAATCCAAACGGATGGTTGGCTAAACTTGGCTTTAATGACTTTGCTGGTTCTTCAGCAGTACATGCGGTTGGTGGTTTTGCAGCATTAGCAGGTGCAATTTTAGTTGGCCCAAGAATGGGAAAATACAATGCGGATGGTTCTGCAAATGCCATTCCGGGTCATAATC
Source organism: Lacihabitans sp. LS3-19 (assembly GCF_024343575.1). Taxonomy (GTDB): domain Bacteria; phylum Bacteroidota; class Bacteroidia; order Cytophagales; family Spirosomataceae; genus Leadbetterella. Next base: position 38,431 of record NZ_RJUA01000122.1, read on the forward strand.
TAACTTTGGCATCTGTTGGGGCATTTTTGCTGTGGTTTGGTTGGTTTGGTTTTAATCCAGGCTCAACATTAGCTGCTGTAGGCAAATGGGAATTGATAGGCAAAGTTGCTGTAAATACCTTCTTGGCTTCGGCAGCTGGCGGAGTTTCTACGATGGCGTATACTTTAATAAGGTATAAAAAAGTCGATATCACGATGGTAATCAACGGTGTATTGGCGGGCTTGGTGGCCATAACGGCTGGTTGTAATTTGGTAGGCCCAAATTCGGCTATAGTAATTGGTTTTTTTGCTGGGGTTTTTGTTGATATTTGTGTAGTTTTAATTGACAAATTGAAAATCGATGATCCAGTTGGGGCAATTGCAGTTCACGGCGTAAACGGCTTTTTTGGCACAATTGCTGTTGGTGTTTTTGCAGAAGAAAAAGGACTTCTATTTTCGGGTGATATGAGTTTTCTAGGAATTCAAACTTTGGGCGTAGTAGTAATCTCTCTATTCTCATTTTTGACGACTTACGCTATCTTTTTCATAATGAAAAAGACGATAGGTATCAGAATTCATCGACACGAAGAATTGGTAGGAATAGATGCCGTGGAGTTTGGCGTAGAGGCTTACACCACTTTTGAATAATTATAAAATAACAGTACAATGAAAAAAGTAGAAGCAATAGTAAAACCTTCGAAATTGGAGGCGATTCAGAAAGGATTAACTGCCGCTGACATACCTTGTATGACAGTTATGCCAGTGAAAGGTGCTGGTCTTCAAAGAGGATATTCCGAAATTTACAGAGGTTTAGAAAAACCAATGATACTGTTACCTAAAGTAATGATAATCTGCGTAGTAAGTGACGAAAACCTTGAAAAATGTATAGATGTAATATTAGAAAACGCCTCTGAGGGAAACATCGGAGACGGCAAAATATTTGTATATGACGTATATGATGCAGTCAGAATCCGAAACCACGAACGTGGCGGTGGAGCTATAAAGTAAGAACAATTTACAAAGCCAATCTTTTTAAAAATGATTGGCTTTGTTTTTATAAATCCATTTACTTTTTCAACAAATAAACCTGCGTACCTGCCAACAAATAGCAGCCCAAACCAAAGTCTTCAAAATTGGCTTTTTTGTCAAAACTCAAAGGTTGGCCATCTTTTGGTTCTTTTCCTGTGGATTGTACAAATCCTAACATTCCGTCAGAATGAAGACAGGTTTTATTCATGGCATTCCATGCTTTAATGGTGGGTTTTAAATATTTTTTCTTACTCAAATATCCGTTATTTATTCCCCAAGCCATTCCATACACAAAAAGTGCTGTTCCTGATAATTCTGATCCACCAAAATCATCAGGATCGGCCAGTGAAACATTCCAAAAACCATCTTTCCTTTGAAGCGGTAAAAGCGAATTCATCATTGTCAAATACATCTCCTCATATTCTTTATAATGCTTGGTATCTTTTGGCAATATTTCCAACATTTTCACCATGGCAGCCACTACCCAGCCATTACCTCTTGACCAATAACATTGCTTTCCATTTGGAGTGGTAAACGGCGGCACAAAACTTTTGTCTCGCCACCAAAGTCCATCCTTAGGATTATACAAACCACCTCCTTCTACGTTTTTTGAAAACAGATAAAGCTCATGCATTTTCTCAAAATAACGTTCGTCATTGTACATCACCCCTAACTTTGCGTAAACTGGCATGGCCATTTGCAAAGCATCAATCCACGTCCAATCATCCACTTTTTCAGAAGCAATCATTAAGTCAATAGAAGCTTTAATTTCTGATAGACGTTGTTTTTGAGTGGTGTCCATTTGGTACAAATCAATATAGGTGATACCGCAGCAATGGCTATCTGCATGTCGAGAATTCACACCAAACCAAGTAGCCCATTTGTTGCCATCTCCCCATTTTACAGCATAATCTATGTATTTTTTATCGGCATCTATTTTGTAAAAATCCATTAAGCCTTCATAATAAATCCCTCTCGTCCAAAGATTAGAAGTTCGGACTTTGTCCAGCACAATTTTTTCAGATGGATCAGGCCATTTTTTCATCAAATATTCATTGGCCAAACGCATGTTTTCTAAGGCAGTTTCTTTCGAAATAATCTTTTGACAATTACTTGAAAAGCTGTATAGAAGAAATAAAATTATACTTAGAACTCTCATATATTTGTTTTTTTGACAAAAATATACTTAATTCTCGACTTCACTCTTCTGTAAATACCTGAATACAAAATCCGTATTATTCTAGTTACAAGTCACATCCACCGATTTTAGCCAAAAAATACCCTTTATCGTTCGGTTTTATTTCAAATCCGGGATTCAAAATCACTGCATTCTTAGCATCATAATCTACTCGACTTTTTAATATAATCTTGTTTGTTGCCTCAATAGTACTTGCAGATTGTATAATTTCGGCACTTTCAAAAAAGTCGTCTAAGGGACTAGATAATATACTTGACAAAACACAGGGTCTAGGTGTTGCCTCTATTGAAAAATTAAAATAAATGTCATTGTCTGGTCTTATACCGCCATAATTTTGGACAGAATCAGCAATTATTTTTAGTGTATAATTACCAGAATAAAGTTTAACATTCGGCTTTATTAACACTTTTTTATTATCAAAAGAAATTGTGCCTGAAAAAAAGTGAACATTATTCTCAGCATCTTTCAATTCAAAAACTTTTGTAAAATCTACAATATTTGCACCTAAGAAATCATTCAAATTCCTTTTTAAAACTGGCTCAGGAAAACTTATTTGTAGGCTCGTAGTATCAGCACCTTTGGGTGCATTTGTGTAACTTACTAAAGAAATATCAGGAGCAAGAAAGTTTGGTTTTTTATTAAAATACAACCTAAATTCTCCGGGCTGTAGGGTAATCGAACTTGAAACAGTCTGCCAAGTTTGGCTAAAATATTCATACCACTGTGAGCTCAAAGAAGCGTTAAAGTCGGGATTGCCAGTGATAACTGAATTTGCTGTATTGGCTATTATTGTAACTGCAGTATCTCCAACAGAGCTGTAAAAATGGTATCTTTTAAATTGGCTTACAAGGTCGGTTTTGGCACCTCCAAGATTGTCAAAATCTTTATGAAATGTCAAAGGCATTCGATTTCTAAGCCAAAATAATCTGGCATAAGTTTCATAAATATTCCTTCTTTCTGGCACGTCAAAGTAATCCCATCGAATCGGTTTTTTACCTGTACGACCATTATAATTTATACTGTAATCATAACCTAGCTCACCAAACTGCCAAATTTGCCTAGGACCTGTAAAAAGCAGATTCATTGCAGCTGAGACTTGCAGAAATTTAGAACGCAAAACCAAGTCTGTTTTAATTAAGCCATTGCCATATTGAGTTTGTTTATACGCAATTCGCTCCTCATCATGACTTTCCATATAACTCACCCAGGTTGGATTATTATAGGTTTTGTTTTTATAATATACCTCTGCCAAATTGCTTTTATTAGGATCACCCGCATCTGGTGCCCAACCCATAGCTATTTCACTGTATTTATTGTTCGGCGAAACGCCAGACCACAGATTAATTCCAAAACTATAATCGGCAAGTGTTTTATCTTCTGAAACATTGGCCAAATGCTCCATGATTACATAAGGTTGTGAACCTGTAGCACCATTATCAATGAGCCACATTTTGTCAGCCATCCTTTTTAATAATGCAATCCTTGAAGCATCATAACAACCACCCCATTCATCAGCACAAAGGCCATTTGGATAGGGTGTATTCCCAAAACCTTTTGTAAAGTCAAATCTTATTCCATCTATTTTGAATTCGGTCAACCAAAAATGTATTACACTATCCACAAAAGCCTGAGTATGCGGGCTTTCATGATTGAAATCGTTGCCCCACTGTGCAGCAGGATTTGAAAAATTCGAAACCGCATTAAACCATGGATTATTGGTAGCTGGCCGATTATTCAAATCGTCCCAATACATGCGAGCGTGTGGATTTGTGCCAAATGCATGATTCAAAACCATGTCGCCAATAACCGAAATCCCTCTTATGTGACACTCATCAACAAATGTTTTGTAGTCGTTTTTAGTACCGTAAGCTTTGTCTACAGCAAAATAATAATTTGGATTATAACCCCAAGAGTCATTTCCTTCAAATTCGCTTACTGGCAGTGTCTCAATAGCATTTATACCCATCCTTTTGAGATAGTCCAACTTAGAAATAGCAGCCAAATAGGTTCCCTCTGTAGTAAAATCTCTAAAATGTAGTTGATAAATATTGAGTTTGTTTTGAGGAATTCTATTAAAATTTTCAATCTGCCAATTGAATTGACTTGATTGGGTTTGCAAAACAGAAGCAATGGTAGGTGTTTCGCCATTTTTAGGCATAGCTTCGGTAGGATATTGTATCAAACCTGGATAAACTGCACCAGATATAGAACTATCATTCCATGGGTCGCTGACTTTTTCAGTATAAGGATCTCCTATTCTGGTTTTTCCATCAATGAGATATTGAAAAACATATTCTTGTCCTGGTGATAAACTATTAATCTCTTTCCAAAATACTTTTTTTGAAGCGTCATAATTCATCAGAAAGTTGCAGTTCACTGACCAATTATTAAAATCTCCAACAACATGAACTGAATTGATATTCTCAGTAGGAGCATGTAAAACCAAAGTTGCTTTTGTATAATCCACTGAATAATTTATCCCATATTTTAAACCTGTAGGTAATGTAGACGACAATGAGATGGGGTTTGACGAACAAACAGAAACTTTTACAGTATCTGCTAAATCAGAAATGCCATTATTTGCTTTGATAATAATAGTATAAATTCCTTCTGAGGTGGGAGTATACAAAAAGCTACTTCTATTCGCTGCGATACTTGAATGCTCTAAATTTCCGTTTACATACATTGAAAATTCGGAAATTTGGTTTGTGAATCCTGTTATTCTAAAAGGTTTATTTATTTGCTTAGCAATGAAAGACCCTGAAGGTTCACGTGTTTCTAAATATCTGCTTGTCTCCAATAAAAGTTGGAAATCTGAGGAGCCGTCTTTTTCAATAATAGTGCCGTCTGCCGACCTAAAAACTGCCATTATTTTAAAAGCTTTCTCTGCCGAGGACAATTGGTAATAATCTCGAATAGAAGGAATAGTTAAAGTATAAACATCAGACCCGATTTTGGTCATTTGACCAGGGCTTATTAGAGAATCTCCCCAAAGCCCTTGGGTATGGTTCCAAGCTATAGAAGCCAAGCCTTCTGTAACCACACCTGAATGCATGAAAACTTTTTGACTAGTGCCAATGAGATTATCCGAAGCTGTAAAAGTAAATGTGACAGGTACATTGTCAGGAGGCAAACTAAGACTCAGGCTAACATTGCTAGCATTTTTTTGATAAATTATATATTTTTTAAAACCTGTTTTGTTTAATCCAAAGTCAGCAGTTTGTCCATCGTTTCCATTCTGCTTTTTTATCAATCCGAAAACTGTTGATTTGGTTAGATTGGATGCCGAAGTGCCAAAATATGTATTTGGAACAAAATCAATGTACCAAAGATCTGAACTACCTATTCTTGTACATTGACTTGCTGGGTTGGAATTTGTCCAAGAACCATTATATGGACTATTTATGTTTCCACCTCCGTTATTGTAGTAAGACCATAAAAACAAAGGCCCTACAAAACCGGAAAAGCTGGTGCCACCCAAATCAACCATTAATCTGATTGGCTTGTTTCCAGACCAATTAATATTAGCTTGGATTCCTTCATTTGCAAAAGGATAAATATTTGCAAAATCTTGGGTTTTACCAGGCACTCCACCAGAAACATCATTTCCATCAAGCTTTTTGACTAAGAAATTTATTCCAGAAGCTTTTAAAAAATCTTCATGTAAACCAAAAAAGGTATTTGGCAAAATTGTGATGCTCCTTAAATTCCCTCCTAAATCAGTCAATTTAGAACTTATACTTGAATTGGCCCATGTGCCATTGTTTGGAGCATCAAAACCTTGACCAGCACCATTATTGACCCAAGACCATAAGTACAAATCGCCAGAGTATCCGCTAAAAGAGGTTCCATTAAAATCAAAATTAATAGTAACAGATTGATCAGCTTGCCAATCAATTGGGTCAAAGCTTATTTTCTGAGAATGAGCATAGTAAGCAAAGAAAAATGTAAACAAAAAAATACTTTTCTTCATAAAATTAAGATTGAAAAGTTTAAGGAATATTATTAATTAATTCTCATTTTTCAATGATTAACTTTCTTGTTTCCTGCTTTCCATCCGGAAATTTGACATTTAAAAAATATGTCCCAGAATCAAAATCTTCGCTTTTAAATTCCATAAATTCTTTCACCGCAATAGTTTCCAAAACTTTTTTACCAAGCACATTCATAATTGAAACACTAGCTCCAAATGCTAGATTATTAACTCTAAAACCATTATTACTTGGATTTGGAAAAACAATAACTTGCCTTTCATTTAAGGTATTGATTTTTAGAGAAATAATTTTAGAAAATTCAAATTTCCCATCTTTGTCATTTTGTTTTAATCGGTAATAATTCTGGCCATTTATAGGTGAAATATCAGTAAACTTATAGCTTTTTTCGACATTTGTAGTGCCATTACCTTTTAATTGCCCTATTGTAACGAAATCGATAGCATTTGCACTTCTTTGTATTTCAAAACTCTCATTGTTAGTTTCTTCTGTTGTTTCCCAACTTAGATGAGCTAATTGATTTTCAGAATTTGCTTTGAAATTTAGAAGTTTTACGGGGAACGGACTATTTAAATTTAAAGATGTTTGGTTAATTCTGGCTAATGTTTTGGCATCAAGGCTTGGTCCTAAACTAAGTCCATCGTTTAAAATATTTAAATTTACTGCATCAGGAAAAGACCCAATACTCAAAGGATTTACTGAACCATTAACGATATCACATAAAACTACATAAAATCTAGTAATACCAGATAGTGGAATGTTCATATTGTCGGCACCATATTCGTTATTTGAGGTAGAATTTCCTCCCCAATCTCCATACAATTGTACACTTGATTCTGACCCATCAAACGTTTCAGAACCTGTGCTAGGTTCAAAAAATAATTTAAATCCATTATTTGGTATTTGTACCCCTTCGGAAAAAGATCCTGAATTGGAAAAAAATAAACGTTCTAATGTTTTACTAGATAAAGAACCTATATCAATTGTAAAACTTCCTACAATATTATTCCCTTTTGTGGTAGTTTGCGAACAATTACCATCGGCATCAAAAACAGAACCGGATGGAATATCATTTTTTACCTCAAAATCGAAAATCTGAAAATGCCTCTCATTAAATGGGCCACCAGTAGCACCTCCACAATAGCCGGATCTGACGGAAACATAAACATTTGCACCAGCTATCCATTGAGAACCAAAATTACTTGGATCAAAATTTTGAGTAGATTTATAAATATCATTATTTCCCCCACATTGCCAATTGTTGCTATCATAATTTGTATAATATATCCACTCCACGCCACTACCAGCATCTACCCAAAATCTCGCAGCTAAATATTCTACGTTGTTATAAGTATTTCGATATAAATTTGCAAAACTGACAGCATTTTTTTCAATGTAAGCATATTGACCTATACCTTGACCAGAACCAACTCCAATATAAGGATCTTGAGCCTTTGAAATTACGTTTACGAGTAAACAAAAAACAATAATTCTATATTTTTTCATCACTTTTTAAGTTAAATTTATTTTAAAAAATAAAATCAAGGAGTATATTTATTTCCTCCAAAATCAGATGTTGACCCTGTTTTCAAGGTTATTTTTTTAATGGAGCCTAACTTTTTTAGATGAGGTTTAAAATAGGACTTTTTAGAGACATATGCCTCTTGAGGTATAGGTTTTCCCATAGGTTTATTTGATTAAAGTATTTAGAACAAAAATAGAATTTTACCATTTAACAAACAAATTATGCAATTATTTTTTAAGCATAAATTAATGAAAAATAATACTTTTTTGACGATGTTAAAATTATATTAAAAATATTGGAAACACTAAATACATTATGATTTGTTAAATTGATATATTTGTCACAAATTCAATCATTTACAAAATGGAAAATAATTTTTCAGAAAAAGAAATAAACCCATTGGCTTCGATAGAAGAGTGGGAAGATGATGTTTTAGAGCGTTACCCTGAGCCTTTCGAAAAATCGAAAGAGGAGTATAGAAATTATGTGGATTCTGAACGTCAGGATACCGTAAAGGAATTTTACAGACTCAATCATATTTTCCAAACCTACGAGTTTGCGAAAGCCAAGCAAGAGAATTTCCTTAAGTTTGACAAAAGGGAGATGGCCGTTTGGGATGCAGTAGATTTCTTGAACACACTTATCGACGATTCTGACCCTGATACCAGCATGGATCAGTTGCAGCATTTAATGCAGACTTCCGAGGCGATTCGTCAAGATGGTCATCCTGATTGGTTTGTTTTGACTGGTTTTTTACACGACTTAGGCAAAGTGCTTTGCCTGTTTGGTGAGCCACAATGGGCTGTGGTGGGCGACACCTTCCCTACTGGTTGTAAACATTCCGACAAGATCGTTTATTCTGAATTTTTTGCAGAGAATCCTGACTCTTCAGACCCTAGATACAATACGAAATATGGTATTTACGAGCCAAATTGTGGCTTAGACAAAGTGCAAATGTCTTGGGGACATGATGAATACATTTATCAGATTATGAAAGATTATTTGCCAGAAGAAGGTTTGTATATGTTGCGTTATCATTCGTTTTATTCACAACACCGCGAGCATGCATACGATCACTTGATGAATGAGCATGACCACGAGATGTTTAAATGGGTGGACAAATTCAATCCTTATGATTTGTATTCAAAACTCCCAACGCCTCCAAATGTAAAAGAGCTAATGCCTTATTACAGAGATCTGGTTGCGAAATACTTACCAGCTACGTTAAAGTTTTAAAATATTGAAAACCTCCTGAATTGGGAGGTTTTTTTTATGCTTTTTTTCTTTTAAATAAACGCTTAAAATTTCAGATAGGTATTCCATACATTCACTTAGAACTAGCATTTTTGTGAATGTGATATTTAAATCAAATAATTGTACTTTTGTAAAACGACTTATTTTTTCTTAAGGATAAAAGAACTTACAATTGTAACCAATAAACCCACTGGAAATATCTCAGCAAAGGTTACAAGAGAAAAAGAGAAAATATTATCATATAGCCCCTTACTATTTTCTATTTCTTTTATTTTCGATTCAAGTTCTGTTGTACTTAAGTTTGACTTTTGAAGTTTTTCAATAGAAGAAGCAATATATTTATCCAAAAAATCTGGCATAAAAAAATGATATTCTATTCCCCAAGCTATCACATACATTAGACTTGCAATAGCACTTATTGCAATGCCGATTTTAATTGCCGTAAAAAAAGTAATTTTACCATCAGATTCAGCATCTCTGTATTTTTTGATGCCAATAAAAATAAATGAAAAGGCAGCCAACATTGAAGCATAACCTATGAGCATACTGCCTTCTCCATGCTCTGAATTATAAACATAGGCCATAGAGCATACCATGAAAACAGAAATAGCCAAACCTGCAATGATTCCGTTTTTAAGAATAATTTGTTTCATATTTTTTTGTTTAAATTTTAGGCAATATTCAAAATATTTAGATGCAATTCGCTCATACTTTAGTATGAAATTATCAAAAAATCTCTAATTCTTTTGCTTTTAGTAGGGCTTGGGTTCGATTTTTTACGTCTAATTTTAAGAAAAGATTGGAGCTATGGGTTTTTATAGTGTGAATGGAAAGAAATAGTTTGTCTGCTATTTGTTGGTTCGAATATCCCTGTGACATCAATTCTAAAACATCTAATTCTCTTTGACTAAGGCCAATTTCGGTATTTTGAATTATTTGTTTTTTTTCCGCTATTTCTTGTTTTTTCTGCTGCAAACTGTACATAAACCAAGCTCCTAAAACCATGAAAACGATAGCAATTATTCCTGCATATAATTCAAATAAGTTGTCCATTATCAAATACTTAACTTCCAGCCATTTCAAAAGAAATAGCAAAACTGCCATAGAAATTCCATATACGATAGTTGATTTCAAATTTGATTGTTTTATCAAAAATAATGAGATTTTGTGATATATGTATGCTTTTGTAATGGCACACAGGTGGCACTGGTCCTTCGGAACACGGATTTTTACTGATTTTTTATATTTGTTATATGAATTTGATTTCTTACTTCAAATACTTTTTCAATCTGGATTTCTTTGTATTTCTAATTCCCAAAGTTACATTTTCAGCGTTAAGCTGAGCTCCTGCCCTATTGGTATGTACATTATCTTTTGGTGTAAAAAATTTGGATTTTACTTCGTCATAGCCCAAAGTATCATATACTTTTGCCGACATTTCGTGAAGGTCTATAAAATTCGCTTTGTTGTTTTCAGCTACTTGTCTAGCCCATTTTGGATAATACTCTTCTTGTCGCTTCACTTTGCCGTCTTCAAACTTATTGAAAGGCACTTGCGAACAAACAAAAACATCAACTCCTTTGGCTTTAGCTTCATTAATATACTTGCTAATGTACCATCCAAAGCTATGCACTACTTCGTGCTTTTTGGTTATCAAATTGTCTATTTCCACAGAATCCAAACCTATACCTTTAATACTTCCTCTCGCTCTGATGGTATCGTTAATAGCCCAGTCATCATTATGTCCAAACTGGATTATCAAAAAATCTCCTTTTTGCATTTTATTCAAAATTGGCTCCCACCGACCTTCTGAAAGAAAAGTGCGGCTGCTTCGCCCGCCAATTGCATGATTTTCAATATTGATTTTAGTCGAATCAAACTTTTCCCCGATTACACTTCCCCAACCCCACATATCATTTTCACCTTTTCCTTGGCCAGCTTTTACAGTGCTGTCTCCTATGAGATAGAGGGTAGGTTTGGGTTTTAGGGTGAAGGAGAAAAAGGCTAAAACAACAAAAAACATCGCAAATTTCTTCACATTTAGCTTATTTATGGAAAGACAATTAAAACTTATTTTAGTTTTCAATACAATTTATTTATTGGTTTGAATTCTTACAGAATCGTAACCTTCATTAAATGCCTTCACTGAGTCATCCCAGTTTACAATTATATCTAAAACAAATACTGCCATAATTCCGAATACGAATGCTACTACTTCTCTTTTTGTGATTTTTTTCATTGGTGATTTTCCTTTTAACTTATTCTCAAATAAAAATATCTTTTAAACTTAGAACTTCAAAATTTTCAAGTACAATTTTCGAAAAATTAAAACTCACAAAATCAACTCATAATTCGTACTTCTACCTCCTGCCTCTTCCTTTTTCAGAATGTCTTTATTCACCAAATCTTGAATATCTCTCAATGCTGTATCCGTTGAGGTTTTCGTTATTTTTGCCCATTTTGAGGTATTAAGTTTACCTTCAAATCCGTCAAAAAGCTTATTGAGCATTGACCTTTGACGATCGTTTAGACTAGTTGCTCTGTGTTTTTGCCAAAAACTTGCTTTCTCAAGTACCTTAGCCAAAACAAAAGCTGTCGATTTGAGCGATTTCAATAAACAGTCTAAAAACCAAATCAACCAATCTGTAATATCCAAATCACCCCTTTGTGTCTTTTCCAATATATCGTAATAGGATTTCCTTTCGAGCCTTATCTGTGCTGACATACTGTAGAACCGTTGCGTGCTGTGATCTGACCTCGCCAAAAGCATATCTGTTAATGCTCTCGTTATACGCCCGTTGCCATCATCAAATGGGTGTATCGTAACAAACCACAAATGTGCTATTGCTGACTTTATCACTTCATCTGTTTCTGCTTTAGCGTTAAACCAAATCATGAAACGCTCCATTTCTACAGGTATTTTCTCTGATCCAGGTGCTTGAAAATGCACAATTTCTCTGCCCAAGGCTCCTGAAACTACCTGCATTGGACCAGTTGTATCTTCTCTCCAGTTGCCCACAAGTATTTTATACATACCGCTTCGGCCCGAAGAAAACAAAGCACTATGCCATCCAAAAAGCCTGTCTGTAGTAAGTAGTTCAAAACAATTTTGGGTAGCGTCGAGCATCATATCTACCATGCCGTCCACATTTCGGTCTGATGGCACCGCTCCAGCGAGTTCCATTCCAAGCCGCCGAGCAATAGATGAGCGTACTTGTTCAGGATTAAGAAATTCCCCTTCTATTTCTGTAGATTTTAAAACATCAAGTGTCAGTGTATCCAATAAAGCCTCGTTTTGCAGTTCAAAACCCAAAGATTCCATTTTACCTAAGAGTTTACCTTGCAAATGACGCACTTCTCCTAACCGCTGAGATAGCAGTGCCTCATCCCAATAAAAAGAAGGCCATTCCGATTTTTGATGTATAAACATTTCTATTCACCGCATAATTTGCGACAAATATTAATATTATTCACCGCATTTACAAATTAATTGGTGCATTTTTTGCGGTGAATAAAGCTCTTAATTGCAGCATAAATGATAAAATTGCTAAATTATAACAAAGTATCATATTCTTTAATCAGCTAATTTCCCCTATTAATTAAATTTTTCACCTCACCTTCTCCCCATTCACAACCACATTTTTCAAAGAAAAACCATTGACAATACTTTTATCCAATTTTGCATTTCGAGTTTCTATGTTTAGGTTTTTAAAAGAGAAATTGGAGAGTTTATCGTTTTCGGTGATGGCTACATCAAAGAAAATATCGCAGTTCATTTTTATGTTTTTCAGGCTTATATTATCAGAGAAAGATAGAGGAACGTCTTTACGTCCTTTTAGGTCAAAAAACTGTGTCCAAGGTTTTACATAAATCAGGCTATGAGCCTTCCCTGTAATGTTTTCTACACTTATGTATTCATATTTCTGAGGTGTATCTGGTCTCATTTTGAGCCAAAGAACACGCATAGCTTCATTTACTTTGCAGTTTCTCATTACTATATTTCGGTTATGAATAGCTTCGCTGCCACATGTCAATGCCGCATGACAAAACCCAAATTCGCAGTCATCTATCAAAATATTAGCATTGCCGCCGTTGTTAGGGTCTGTATCAGCAAATGGCCCTTTTCCGCCTTTGAGAGCTATGGCGTCGTCATTCACGGCCATGTAACAGTCTTTTATCAACACATTTGTACAAGCGTCTAGGTCTATTGCATCTGTGCTTGGGGCTTTTACGGGTTCGTGTGGCGAGTAAATATGCAGATTGAGAATTTTGAGATTGTTGCATTTGTAATAATGACTGGTCCAGAAACCCGAATTATGCAGTTTTACGTCTTGCACCTGCACATTGTTGCTGTTCCAAACAAACAAAAGCCTTGGCCTAGAAACTTCCAGATTTGTACAATTTGGATTTTCTTTTCGCCTCTGCCAAAACGCCTTCCAATAGTTGAGACCGTTGCCATCTATCGTACCATTTCCCGAAATCGTAAAGCCATCCACGCCATAAGCATTAACCAATGCAGGAAAATAATCAATACTTTGACCTTCCATTCTAGAAGGCATGATCGGGTAATCTTTGATATTATCCGAACCTTTCAATTTGGCATTTTCGGAAATATAAAGGTGCGTTTTAGGTTTAAAAAACAAAGCTCCTGATAGAAAAACACCTTCGGGAATTACCACTACCCCACCATTTTCAGCGGCTTTCTCAATTACTGCTTGTAAAGCAGCTGTTTGTACAATTGTACTATCATTTTTTACACCAAAATCAGTTATAACATATTGTTTACCAAGATTTTCAAGTTTGATTTTAGTATAATCACTAAACCATGGAGACATTTTGGATCCATCTGGAAACTTGTTTTTTTGAGCTTTTACCCCAAAAACCATTAATAGTAAGACTAGACTTAAGAAATTTTTCATTCAAAGCATATTATTGATTTCCAAAAATACGAAATCTAAAACAGTTTTAGCATCCTGCGGTTTAGGGTATTGGGAAAAGAATATTTTTTTATCGTTTTTAGGAAAAAGCAAAGTCGGGTCAAGGGAATAAAAACCAAATGATTTCTTTTGTGTACTAATTATATTATTTTTGTGTATGAACAATTTTGAATATGAGAACCAACATTGATCTTGATGATGTACTAGTAAATGAAGCTATGAGTTTAACCAAATTGCGGACCAAAAAAGACATGGTGAATTACGCTCTTGAATCTTTAATTAAAAAATTAAAAAAGCAGGAATTGGCTAAACTTTGGGGAAGCAATATTTGGGAAGGAGACTTGAATCAAATGCGAACAGATGAAAAAACTCCTATTTGATACCTCCATTTGGGTAGATTTTATTAGAGGAAATTCAAATCAGAAAAGTGAACTGCTGCGGTCTATTTTAGAAGAAGACAAGGATGTGTATATAAGCCCAACTATTTTCCAGGAAGTACTACAAGGAACCAAAAGCGAAAGTCAGTTCTATAGACTATCTGAATTATTAAATGCACTTAATCTACTAGAAATCAACCCATACTTAGCAACAGAAAATGCAGCACTTATTTACCAAAATCTAAGAATTAAAGGAATCACCATTAGAAAACCAAATGATTGCTTAATAGCTTATTATGCTATGCATTTTAATTGTGATTTGGTTCAAAATGACTCAGACTTTGATTTGATTGCCAAAGAATATCCTTTGGTTTTACTGTAATTTTTAACAAATGCAAAATACAAGCATAAAATATCCAGAATTAATCCAGAAACTGACCACGGTTTTCGAAACAAAAGGATTAGATTTTGAAAAGGCAGAATCTTTGGCAAGGATACTTACCGAAGGAGAACTTTTGGGACATACCACGCATGGTTTGGCCTTGGTTAAGCCATATTTGGATGAATTGGAATCAGGTCAAATGGAAACCGATGGAAGTTTTGAGATATTGAACAGCACCAACACCACTGAAACTTGGGACGGAAGATATTTGCCTGGCACTTGGCTAACCGAAAAAGCGATAGAAAAGGCTTCCGAAATTGCAAAAAAGGAAGGAATTGGCACTGTTGTAATCCAAAAGTCGCATCACATTGCATGTTTGGCAGCTTTTTTGGAAGTGGTGGCAAGACAAAATTTAATGGTAATAATTGCATGTTCTGATCCACGAAATGCTACTGTGGCTCCTTTTGGCGGTAAAGTTCCTGTATACTCTCCCAATCCTTTGGCACTTGGAATTCCGACTGAAAGTGAGCCTATTTTGATTGACGTAAGTATGTCCACAACTGCGAATGCTGTGGTAAATCGTGCCGCTAAAAACAATGAAAAATTAGGTGGCGATTGGCTTTTAAAACCAGACGGAACTGCCACAAATGACCCACAAACATTTTTCGAGAAGCCAGCTTCTACGGTTTTGCCTCTTGGTGGAATGGACCTAGGCTACAAAGGATTTGCATTGGGCATAATTGTAGAAGCCATGACGAGTGCATTGGGTGGCCATGGGCGTAGTGACAATCCTGAGCGATGGGGAGCATCCGTATTTGTACAAGTTATAGATCCAAGTAAGTTTTCCGGAGAAAATTATTTTTTAAAAGAAATGCAGTTTTTCAAAAACGCTTGTCTAGCGAGCACACCTTTAAATGAGAAAAATCCTGTGAGAATGCCAGGTGAAAAAGGTTTGGAAAGAAAGAAATGGAATCTTGAAAACGGCATGGCTTTAAATGAAGAATTTAAGAATTTAATCTCATTTTAATACTTTCACAAAAATAAATATTTGAATACAAGCGATTTGGACAGAATCGAGCCAAATTGGTTCTAATTATGCTTAAAATTTCAAAAAAAATTTTAAGGTAAAATTAAGTACCTAAAAAAACTAAACAGATTATATAGACGTACTTTTATTAAAAACCAATAATATGAAGTATTTCGTTCTATTCTTTTTATTCATCACAATAAGTGCTTCTGCACAATACAAATATGCTGTCGGTGCGAGATTTGACAGAACTGCTGGTCTAACTTTCAAAATCAACAAAGGCAGAGGCCCTGGTGCTGAAATATTACTCAACGGATTTGGAAATGGCTTAAAAGCGACTGCATTAGCAGAATGGCACGAGAAAGCATTTTCAACAGGGCAGTGGCGTTGGTATTACGGCTTTGGAGGTCACATGGGTGTTGCTTCAAATTACCATAAAAGATACTATGATGACAATTACATTCAGGTTGGAGCCGATGGGATTTTGGGCCTAGAGCATACGTTTACCGAAATTCCTTTAAATATTAGTCTAGACTGGAAACCAGAATTTAACTTTGTAAACAATACAGGCCTTTACCTTCCAAACTTTGGCCTTTCTTTACGATATGCTATTACGAAATGATTTAAAAAAGCACATTTAACATAATGTTTTTTGTGCTTTTTCTTTTTAAAACAATAAAATCAATTTCGGAGAATTGATTTACTTTTTCAACTGAATTGAGCTATCATTAATTTCGAAAGTGTTGTTATTCAGCAAATTGAGAATTTCTGATGCTGCTAATATAGTTGGGCCGTATCCATGAGCAGCAAATGGACTGACTGGGCGATGGTAATAAAAAGCAGAGTCAAACCCCATGCCTGTGCCTACACATGTGCCTTCCACTTGACCTTTGTCATTGATTTTGGTTGAGATGGCATTCCAGCCTAAAATCGCCATTGGCGAATAGGCCATTTTGTCTATCCAACCCTTGTTGATAGCATGAGCAATGCAATACGTATAAATGGCGGTTGCTGAAGTCTCCAAATATGAATCTTCTTTGTCTAATAATTGATGCCAAAATCCAAAACCAGACTGGTATTTTGCTAAGCCTCTTATGTGGTCATTCAACATTTTCAATACTATTGGACGGCCTGGGTGGTTTTCTGGCAACACATCCAAAACTTCTATTTTTGTCAAAATCGCCCACCCGTTTGCCCTTGCCCAGTGAAACTGAGGATGTTCTTTCATACCCTGTATCCAGCCATGCATATATACACCTTTTTCTTTGTTAAACATCTTATTATGAAACAATTGAATCTGTTTTACTGCTTCGTCATAATATTTTTTATCGCCCGTAAACTTTCCCATATTGGCAATGGCGGGCACGCCCATAAAAAGATCATCCAGCCAAAGTGCATCTGCTTGTGGACGCATACGAGCGAGGGTTCCGTCTTTGAGTCTGTGTTCTTTTTTCATGATATAATCTATATGCGTATCAATCAAAAGTTTAGCGTCAAGTGTTTCGCCACTCATTTTAGTTTTTAAAATGGCCGTACACATTGCTCCACAATCGTCCAATGCTTTTGGGCTAATCAGTCCCCTCAAAGGACCTGCGGTAGCCCAATCGGCATGTTCTTCAGATGTTTTTTTGAAATATGGGGCAGCATTGGCTATGAATTTCAATCTTTCTAAGGAGTAATTTTTGTACTTATCTTCGCCAGTCGCTTTGCTGGCAGCCAACATAGCTGCGTAGGTAACACCCCATTCATAGCTTACCAAACGATAGTCACCTTTTTTTAAAGCAGTTGTACCTGATATTCTCGACAAATCAGTAATTTCTTCTCCCGTTTTAGAATCCACAAATGCCATTGGAGTGACACCATTAAGATAGTTGTAAACTCTATCTAAAGATGCTTTCACGTCCTCAACTTTAGGTATTCCATAAGGAACAGGATAGTCTGGCTGGAGCAAATGGAGAGGAGTATTGCTGTCGTTGGCATTGGTTACATTTCGTTGGGCGAATGAAGCTAGAGATAAGAATAAAGTGGTAATTAAAAAGGTAATTTTCATTTTTCAAAAATGATATTTTGATTATTTATTAATTTAAATTTAAAGATTTATGCTGAGCATTTCTAGACTTATTGATTTCAATTTCATTCAGTTTAATATCAAAATTTAATAATGCTTGCTGTAACTATAAAATCTTTTCGAGCACTTCAATTTTTGACTTATAAAAAACAAATGAAGAAGTGAAAGAAGGTCTCGAAAAAAACGCCTCGCATTATTCATTAAATTTGGAACATTTCAGATGACGCATCTCGCCTACGCTCGATGAGACAAGCTTTGTCAGTTCGAGGGAAGTCGAGTATATGTCTTAAATTTTTCTTTTAATTAAAACCATTTCAGCATGAACATATAATATGACAAAATAAGTTGAAACCAAAATGAGATTTTTACTTATTTGTGAAACTATGCCATATAAAACACATCCTTCAAACTCACGCTAACTGGCGAATTATCTGGATTTGTTTCCATAATGTCAGCCATATAAGCCCACCATTTTTTCATGATTTCCGTTTTGGGAAGTCCGTCCATTTGGGCTTCATCTTCTACTCTTAAAACTCCAAAAAGCGAGAGACTGTCTTCATCTAAAAATATAGAATAATCAGAAATACCATGTTGATGCAACAAATCCACTAACTCTGGCCAGATTTCATCATGTCGTTTTTTATATTCTTCTACTTTTCCCGGGAAAAGCTTCATTTTGAAGGCTAGTCTTTTCATTTTGGTTGATTTTTAAGGCAATTTAATAGGTTTTTCTACTTTTCAAATCCTGTACTCTTCAGTATTTATCGAAAATCTACGGGAACGATTGCAAAGAAAATATCTAAAAAGACAGTGCAGGAGACCTCTTTTCGAAAAAAATCATTAATTTGTAGAAACATTAACGCCGAATAATATTGAATGAAAAACGCCAGTAGACTTCTACCCATCAATGATAAAGACAAAATGCCAAAATACAAGCAGATTGTTAATGGTATAGTGAACGAGATTGAACGGGGACATTATAAAAATGGAGATCAACTGATGTCAATCACTGAACTTAGTATTGAATATTTACTTTCGAGAGACACTGTTGAGAAAGCATATAGAGAACTAAAAAAACTGGGTTTTATAGAGTCCGTGCACGGCAAAGGGTATTTTGTAAAGTCCCATAACGAAACGAAAATGCGTGTTTTGTTAGTAATGAACAAAATGAGCTCTTATAAAAAAATCATCTATTATGCTCTCTTAAAAGGTCTAGATGAAAATGGAATAGTTGATTTACAGATTCATAATTATTCTTCAGAATCTTTGGATGATATTATTGTAAGAAATTTGGGCAAATACAATTACTATGTAATCATGCCACATTTTTTGGAAAACAAAGATATTTACCTACCAATTTTAGAAAAAATACCTAGAAACGAATTGATTTTATTGGATAAATATATTCCTGAATTCAAAGATGTTCCTACTATTTATCAGGATTTTGAGCAGGATATATTTTCAGCTTTTGAAAAGAACATTTCCGAAATAAAAAAATACGATAATCTGTTTTTGGTTTTTCCTGACGACGGAAATTACCCTGCCGAAATAATGAAAGGATTTAGAACCTTTTGTGCCTATAATAACCTTTCTGCTAGCGTTTTTTCTTCTGTCGAAGCTGCTCTAGAAAACTTCGTAACGAATACGCTTTACGTGGTGATTGAAGAAAATGACTTAGCGGATGCTATAAAATTTGCCAAGAAAAACCAGAAAACTATAGGACAAGAATTGGGTATAATCTCTTTTAATGAAACTACACTAAAAGAAGTTTTGGATATAACAGTAATCACCACAGATTTTGAAGCTATGGGCAAGCGAGCTGCAGAAATTATTCTTGAGAAAAAACATGTTCTCGAAAAAAATCCTTTCTATTTTATCAATCGAGGTTCGGCTTAGACCAGTTATTGCCAAATACTTTCTTGAAACTTAAGTCTTTTTTCTTTAGATGGGTATTGTTGCCAAACCAAGCAAAATCTCCACCGTCTCTGTGACAGTTTTTGTAATAAATCCTATGTCCCCATTGGAGTTTTCTATCGCCAGATTGATAAATTTCGGCGTCGGCCATCTTTTTTGAAAACTTACAATCCAACAAAAACATTTGGGCTTCTCGGTGATATCGCCCTAGCTTAAAACCTTCGTCGCCTTCAAAAGTACAATTGACCAAAACCGTCTTGTCGCTCTCTTTGGATGAACCATCATGCCAAATGGCCGCACTCATATTGTGACAAATAAATTTAGAATCTTCGATAAGAGCATTTCCACGAGGACAATACAAATCTACATGACCTTCAATTTCGCAGTTTTTAAAATAATACATACCTCCGTCTACATCCCAGGGACTTACAGTATCTCCACCGCCTGAGCGAAATGTACAAGAAATGAATGACAACCGAGTAGCTCCCGGCATAGATCTTAAAGCAAACTGATGACCGTCTTTTCTGACGATTTTCTCACCCTCTTTTTCTCCTTGTTCACGCGGTAAGGCATAGTTTTGAACTGTTGAAAGATTGACTTTCCCTGCTTCATTCAAACATACAATCGATGTATCTCCTTTTGCCTTAAATCCATAATCATTGATAACTGTAAGATTTTCAAATACCACATCTGAGGCCATCACATTGATAGTAGCAGCACCATAATCATTCGGATTTTCGCAACGCCAAATATCTCGAGCTTGGGTAAATTCAATAATAACTCCTTCACGAGTTTCGCCCTTTAGTCGGAGATGATGACGGGCTACATCTATATAAAGCTTTTCATTATATGTGCCGTTTTTTATCAGTATAGTTTTGTACTTATTCGCCTCAGGTTTGTAACTCTCAATGGCTTTTTGGATTGAAGTAAAATCTCCAGTTCCATCTTTTGCTACGACGATCGTTTGTCCTTTTAATTCAAGAGATAGAAGTATTAGAAGTGTTAATATGTATTTCATATTAAATTTTATTGTGGTTGGCACACAGATGATTCGAATTTAAAAAATAACACAGATTAACACTGATTTTAATCTATCAAGATAAAACCAATTCGTGTTAATCTGTGTCTTAAAAAATGCATTACTTATTCAAAACCCATTTGGCCAAGTCTTTGGCTGCTTGATAGTTCTGATATTCTTTTGGTATTCTTCGGCCATCAACATATTCGTTGTACAGCCATGGATCACCTATAACAAAAACTCGACCTTTGCCAAAGTTAGTAGCTGCCATTATCACATCTCCACCTTCTTCAATTACGGGATATGCATTTCCGCTCAATTGTAAGGTTACCAATTCTTTAACATATACTTTTTCCGTATTGGGGAAAATCTTATTTCCCGCTGGAATATCCAATTTCCCTTGGTGCCATTCCATTCCTTGCACCATATTTCGGCTTTTTCCAGTAAATGCTATACCAAAAGCTTTAGATAATTCATTCAATTTCGGGATTTCACAATTGGCCGTATCATTCGCCATAAGTACCAAAGTACCGCCATTATTTACCCAAGTTTTTATTTCTTTTATGTCTTTTGGAGCGACATAATTTGGTGAAGCAGTTTCTTTTTTAGTATCAGGATCCACAATGATATACACGTTTACCCCTTTTAAATTTGCAGCAGTGGGCTGGCCTTTTAAGGCTTTAAGTTTTGCTCCGTAGTTTTGAAAAATCTCTCCCCACCACAAAAAACCAGAATGTTGGGTGTCTTCCCACACATAATGAAACTGTTCCGAATCTCCATTCCAATCCTTCCTAAACTCGTGGTTGAAATGATAATCCAAAGCCACCGTTTGATTTTTGGCCAATTGATTTTCTTCTGCTATTTCCATTTCGACACTTGCGAAAATAAACGAACCAACACCTTTTAAATCATTCTTACGCAAAGGTTCACCGATATAATATTCGAAAGTACCGTCTCGGTATGGATTGCCACCAAGGCCTCCAACAGAAACTGTTTTCTCTAAAGCCAAACTTCCGTCCGGCTCGGTAATTACAAACTCTTTCAAAATACCTTTGTAGCCCTTTTTAGCAGAGAAAAGATAGTTTTGGGACAAATAACCTTTGCGAACACCTTTTGCCAAAGCATAAACAAACATACAAGATGTAGAGGCTTCTAAATAATTGCCTTCTTTGTTACCCAAAGCCGTCATTTGATACCAAACACCAGTTTTTTGATCTTGGTATTTTACCAATGCTGGAGCTAATCTTTGCAAATATTTTATAAGATTTGGCCTTGCTGGGTGATTTTCAGGAAAATAATCTAAAACCTCAACCAAAGCCATAGCATACCAGCCAATGCTTCTGCCCCAAAAATGTGGTGACAGGCCAGTTTTCTTGTCCGCCCATTGCTGCTCTTTTGACTCATCATAGCCATGATATATCAAACCAGTTTTTGGGTCCACCATATATTTTTCTACCATAGCAAACTGCTTGGCGATGTGGTCAAAATGCTCAGGATGTTTGAATATTTTGGCATATTCAGCCGAGAAAGGCTCAGCCATAAACAAGCCATCTAGCCAAATCTGATTGGGATATCTAAGCTTATGCCAATAAGCACCTTCTTTGTTTTTGGGTTGATTCTCCAACTGTGACCAAAGAATATCAGCTGCCTTTTTGTATTTTTCTTTCTTTTGCTGAGACTGATGCGATATCATCAGCAAAGCTCTACCAGAATTAATATTATCGAGATTGTAATCTTCTATTTTATAGGTTTTCATAGAACCGTCTTCGTTTACAAAGCGATTCATATCGGCTAATATATATTCGTAATATTTGGCATCCGCATTCCTATGCCATACTTTTTCTAGAGCCTTGAGCATAAATCCTTGTTCATAATCCCATGTAGATTTTACTCGAGGTTTTACAACAATTGAATCGGGATACCAGGCCATAAAAGCATCTGCCATCTGTTGAGAATAGGGCTTTTGTGCAATTCCAAATTGCGAAACTAGTAAGAAATAAAAAATGTACTTTTTCATTGTTATTTTTTGAATAAAGCCTAAAATAAAATTGGCTACTTTTTAAAATACTTAGGTTAATTAATATACTTGATTAAAGAAAATCTTCTCTTAAAGGGTGAAAAACATCTATCAGCTCGCCATCTTCTAGACAAACTGCACCATGCACTAAGTCACTTGGCACAAAATAAACATCCCCTCCTTTTAATGTTTTGGTTTTTCCGTTAATTGTAATGTCGAACATTCCACTGGCAACATAACTCGCCTGCGTATGTGGGTGGCTGTGCATAGCACCAATCCCACCAGCTTCGAAAGCAACTTTCACAACCATCATTTGGTCGTCATAAGCCATTACTTTTCGTTTAATTCCTCCTCCCAAATCAACCCACTCAATTGAGCTGTCTTCTATTAATGTGTTCATTTTATTGTTTTTAATAGACTAAGAATCGCTTCATTTCCTTTCAAAGCATTGCTTGGCAATGGATTTTCAGAAGTAAAAACACTCAAGTCTTCTTTGGATAATAATGTTATTTTACTTTCATCTATTTGGTTTGTATCAAGGTTTAAATATTTACCTAAAAAAGCATAAGCAGCCGCTCTTTTCGATGGCCCATAATCGTGTTTTTCATTGGGCAAATGAACATTTTCAACCATATCAAATGCATCAAAAAAACTGTAAATTCTTTGAATATGCGGATACTCAACTTCGGGCGTAAACTTTGTCCAATCGTCTCCGTCAGAAACCAGAAGTAGTGGCTTTGGTGCAAAACATGCTGCTATTTCAACATTGGAAGTTGCATGGTCTGTACGTACATGTATGGGCATTCCAGACTCGCAAGTGCAACCTCCATAGAAATAATTAGAAACCATAACTACTGGAACAGAAACTGCCACTCTAGGATCTAATGCAGCCAAAATAAAAGTTTGTGTTCCGCCACCCGATTCCCCGGAAACTGCAATTTTGTTTTTATCAACTTCTGACAATTGACTTAGGAAATCCATTGAACGTATACTATTAATAATCTGCAACTTAAGAGCCGTTTCAATTTTATGGTCACACTGTTGCATATCTCCGTAACCAATCATGTCATAGGCAAAAACTACCGCACCCATTCTAGCCATAATAGCACATCTTGTTTGGGTTGCTTCTCCAAATCTCGGATCTTTGCCGTGGCCATGAGGTGCTAAAACTGCTGGTATTTTTCCCGAAATATTTAAAGGTTTATAAAGATTTCCGCTAACAAAAAGGCCAGGAAGACTCTCAAAAAAGACATTTTCTACCGTATAACCATCATTTGTTTTTTTGGAATGAATCGTAGCCTCAATTTTTTGATTTGGTTTAATAGAACTGATTTCTGCACCTTCTATTATTCCTTTTTTAATTGCTTTTGCTCGTTTTTGCCATTCTTTTTTTGAACTATATAATTCCTGTTGTTTTTGACTTTCTACTTTGCCTTGTTCAGGAGTAAAAAAAGCCCCTTGCCTTAGCTGGGCAATTAAATTGTTTTGATAAAAAAATAGCCCAATTAAAACAAAAACCACCTTGTTTTTTTTTGAAAATTCAGTTTTCAAATCGTTTAGATTTTTCATGGTATTAAAGTTTTTTTGAGAAAATTCTCCATAAATCTATTTCTCCTATATTACTGCAGCTATTATTTTTAAAAGAAGTATCCGTTTTGAAAGTTAAACACTTTTGACTTTGCGTAAAGGCTATTTGGCATAAACCCAACATGATGAGCAAGACACTTAAAAATTTCATTGAAAATCGGGTTGAACACTAAAATTACTCAAATAAATACAATTCTTTGCTTTAAAAAGAACTAGAGTTAAGGAAAATTAACGGGAACGATTGCGTGTTAACCTTAAAGTAAATTAATTTTCAGACTAAAACTGCGAATCAAATTAAATATCCTAGATCTGTAAATTTAAATCTTAAACAGAAAAAGGAGTTTTATAAAGCATACTTGGTATTTTATCTATAGATTTTGGCGAATTATAGAATTATTGTCACATTTTGCGACAATAAGTTTTTATGGTATTTATATTTCAATTATTTTTATAGAATAATTGAAACATTTTCAACCTTTTTATCAATCTTTAAATATGAAATTAAAATTTATTGCCTTAGTTTTAGTATTGGCAAATTCGCTGAACACATTAGCTCAAGGCCTTCAAACTGGAGAAAACGTAGCAGTAACTACTACAGAATCAGGTAAAGTACGTGGCTATATCAACAATGGGATATACAATTACAAAGGCATTCCTTATGCCGAGGCAAAGCGTTTTGAATCACCTCAAAAACCAAAACCTTGGACAAATGTTCGCAGTTCGATGGTATACGGACCAGTGGCTCCGCTTGAAAATCCTACAACAAGCGTAATGGACGAAAGTGAATTTGTTTTTGACCACAGCTGGGGTTTTACAAACGAGGATTGCATGCGTATAAATGTATGGACACCTGGAATAAATGATGGCAAAAAACGTCCAGTTTTATTCTGGATTCATGGTGGTGGTTTCACTGCTGGATCTTCTCAAGAATTACCATCTTATGATGGTGAAAACCTAGCTAAAAAAGGAGACGTAGTGATTGTATCTATCAATCATCGCTTAAATATATTGGGATATCTTGACCTTTCAGCTTATGGAGACAAATACAAACAATCGGCAAACTTGAGCGTATTGGACATGAAACTTGCCTTGGAATGGGTAAAAGCTAATATCTCAAACTTTGGTGGAGATCCAAATAACGTAACGATTTTTGGTCAATCAGGCGGTGGTGCTAAAGTAAATACACTTATGGCAATGCCATCAGCTAAAGGACTTTTTCATAAAGCTATCAATCAAAGTGGTGCTTTTCGCTCAGAAATGTTAGACAAAGCAACCACTCAATTAATAGGTGCTGAAGTAGTGAAAGAACTTGGACTTACTGGAGACAAAATTGACGAGATACAAAATGTGCCTTATCAAACATTGGCAAATGCTGGCAAAAAAGCACTTAAGACTGTTGCAGACAAAATGAAGGCGGAAGGCAAACCAACAGTCGGATTCGGCTTAAGCTGGGGGCCAAGTGCTGACGGCGAGGTGCTCCCTTTCCAATTGTTTTCTAACGAAGCGTTCGAACTTTCAAAAAACATACCTTTGATGATAGGCACAACTATCAACGAATTTGCGGTTTTTAGAGGAGGAATACCGAGCAATTCAACTGACGAAAAAGCAATAGAAGCCATCAAAAAAGTATATGGCGACAAAACCGATGCCTACATGGCAGCCGTTAAAAAAGCTTACCCAAATGGTAAATTGACAGATATGTTAAGTTATGATTTGATGTTCCGTCCAGGAGCGGTTCAACAAGCCAATCAGAAATCAGCAGTGGCAGGCGGAGCACCTACGTACATGTACCTTTTTGACTGGCAATCACCCGTAATGGACGGCAAATACAAAGCGGTGCATTGTATGGAAATTGCGTTTTGTTTTGACAATATTCAACGTACCAAAAACATGACGGGAGGAACTAAGGAAGCCCAAGCATTAGCAGATAAAATGAGTCAAGCTTGGTTAAACTTTGCAAAAAATGGTAATCCAAACCATAAAGGTTTACCAAACTGGCCTGCCTATAATACTACGAATACTGCAACTATGCATTTTGATAATACTTGCACTGTAAAACCTCAAATGGACAAAGAGCTTTTTGAGTTAGTGAAGAACTAAAATGTCTTTAAGATTACCAGAAAAAGTGAAGCCCAAAACTTCACTTTTTTTATTTCCTCAAAATCTGAAAATTATGCTTTTAAATATTTCCCTTTACAATCGGAGAAACTTTCTCTCCTATCAATTCAATTGATTTCATTAACTTTTCGTGCGTCATGCCTGGGTTGTCCATCTGAAAAGTAAATCTCGAAATACCCCCCAAGGCTTCGCTATGTCTTATGATTTTTTCGGCCACTTCTTGCGGATTTCCTACCAAAAAAGCTCCTCTTTTTGTGTTTTGTGAGAGAAAATGCTCCTTGGTTACAGGTCCCCATCCACGTTCTTTGCCAATTTTGGTGAACATTTCGGCATAACCTGGATAATATTCTTCAATTGCTTGTTCGGTGCTTTCGGCAACATAACCAAGTGAATGCAAACCTACTTTAAGATGCTCAGGAGAATATCCAGCTTTCTTTCCTGACTCTCGATATAGATCTATTAATGGTCTAAATCTGTGAGTTTCGCCACCTATTACCGCCACCATTAATGGCAAACCCAAACTTCCGGCCCTAACAAATGATTGAGGTGTACCCCCTACTCCAAGCCAAATCGGGAGTTTTTCTTGCATCGGTTTTGGATATATACTTTGCTCTTTAAGTGCTGGACGGAATTGCCCAGACCAAGTGATTTTGTCCGAAGAATTTATTTTTAACAACAAATCAAGTTTCTCTATGAAAAGCTTATCATAATCTTCTAGTCTTAAACCAAAAAGTGGAAACGCATCGATAAAAGAGCCTCTACCTACCACCATTTCAGCACGACCTTTTGATATAAGATCTAAAGTTGCGAAGTCTTCATAAACTCTAACCGGATCAGCCGCACTTAGCACAGTTACTGCTGAGGTCAAAATTATTTTCTCAGTTCTGGAGGCAGCAGCTGCTAAAATCATAGATGGAGCTGCGTCCAAAAATTCCTTGCGATGGTGTTCGCCTATTCCAAAGATATCCAAGCCTCCCTTGTCTGCTAAAACTATCCTGTCAATTAATTCATTAATAATCTGTGCATTAGTTGCACCATTTCTTTCTCCAGATGGTGCTGCCGCAAAACTGTCTATTCCTATTTGCATTTTTCTTTATTAAATTATAGCTTTTAGACTAAACACAAATGTGGAATATAAAGGTTGCAAAAACTTGCTTTAGCATCTAAGTTTTGAATTGCTATTTAATATGTTTTTTTCAAAATTTGAAGGACTCTTTGATCATCTTTGAAATCTTCCAACCAGTCTCTAACTATATATTTAAAAAACAACATGGAAGGCTCATGGTTTTTTATAGCTTTTTCAAAAAACAAACAAGCCGTTTCAATATCACCCAAAACCCCATAAACTATTCCTAGATCGTAGTTTGAAACAGGCTGAGTCTTATCTAAATCTTTCATTTTAGAAATAAAATCGAATCCTTTCTGTTTTTCACCTTTCATTCCACTCAAAACACCACATGCACTAAGCGTTAGTCCAGAATAATTTTGCAAAAGAGCAAGATTTAGAGCAATTTCAGCATTCGCATATTTTTGGGATTTCATTAAGTTTATTCCCACAATATAATTTCCGCCCCAGAAGTCAGGTTCTATTTCAAGCATATTATTACCTTGAGCTATTGCACCTTCAAAATCCCCAAAAATCCAATGAAGATAAGAGGCATAGAAATTATTAAAAAGCGATAAAGGATCTAATTCCAATGCATTTTGAGTATGTTTTTTAGCCGCTTTATGATTTCCTCTTAAACCATAAATCAAAGCATACAAACTATGATATTCAGCTAAGTTTCCACCTAATTTCAAAGCCATTTTTAGAGATTTCTCGGCTTCTTCAAAATTCCACTCGCATAAAAGTTGCATACGAGCCAATGCCAAATGACTCTCAGGAATTTCTTTATCAAGCTGGATAGATTTATCAGAGGCAAGTCTTATTTCTTTTAAACATTTTTCTGGTTTAAGATAACGATAAAACCACATATTTAAATAACATGAAGCGATTCCAGAATAAGCAGGAGCATAATTGGGCTCAATTTCAATAGCAGCTTCAAAATAACTTATTGATTTTAGAAAGTCTTCTTTTCCACCAAATTTGTTAAAATAGAACCTCCCTTGTAGATACAATTGGTATGCTTGATGGTCATTGGTATATCTCTTGAAGGCATTTTCCTTTTCTTTGCCAAAAAGTTTGACTTTTATACCTTCCAAAATCGCAATAGAAATCTCATCTTGAATATCAAAAATATCAGCCTCCACTCTATCAAATTTTTCCGACCAAACCTGGAATCCATCTTTTACAGAGACCAAATTGGCAGAAATCCTTAATTTGTTCTCTGATTTCCTTACACTTCCTTCTAATAAATAATCTACATTTAAGACTTTTCCGATTTCTCTAATATCCAGATCTTTACCTTTGAAAACAAACGTAGAGCTTCTTCCGAGCACCTTCAATGCCGGCACTTGCGAAAGCACATTAATTATTTCCTCAGTGATTCCGTCGCTAAAATACTCTTGGCTTGAATCTCGACTCATATTTTGGAACGGCAAAACAGCTATCGATATTTTTTCTGAATTCGGTAAAATATTTTTCCTAAAATCCGTAGGTGAAGACTCAAACTCTTGGGTAAAGTATTTACTAAAATTCTGCGGACTAGAAATACCCACAGCATCCGCAATTTCAGATATTCTCATTTCAGTATTATGAAGCAGATTTTTTGCTTTTTCTAATCGCCTTTTCCTAATGAATAAACTTACCGGGAGATCGGTTTTTTGCTTTAAAATTCGATGAAGATGGGCTCTACTTACGCCAACTTGTTTGCAGATGTAATCTGAGGTAATTCCAGGTTGATCTAAATTATTATCAATAAAAAGCTCCAACTTATGGAGAATAGGATTTTCTTGGGTATTCATGGGTATAGCGTTTCTACCCCTAAATTTAACATTTTTTATTAACCTGAAGGCAATCTTAACATAAGTATTTATTTTTCAAATATTTATCTAGTACTTATCTAACATAAAACGTGTATCTTACACAAAGAAATAATATCCTTGTAAATTTATTTTTTTTAATATTTAAATAAACGCAATGCCACATTAAAAAAAGTTTGGCGAAAAATATCACCAAACTTTCAATTTTAATCAACCTATATTTACCTAAAAAATGCGAAGTGTTTTCATGGCTATAGAAAAGCTTTCCTTCTAATTACTTAACAAATGTAGCCGCTAAAAACCTGCTTGTCTTTTCATATTGTCCCAATAAATTAGTGTATTGTCTCATTATTATTATAATGGCTTTAAAATAAATAGCCCCAAACTTTCGTCTGGAGCCATTAATGTTTTTTTATAAAATTAAATTAACAAATCGCTATTTAATGATGCTGTTTTCTATTTAATATTCCACCTGATGCTTCCTTAATAGTGCTTGCAAATACAAACGCTTTAGGATCAATTTCATGCACCAAGTTATTGAGTTTACGCAATTCAAACCTTGTTATTACTGTAAATATTATGTCACTTTCAGAGCTAACATCAAAACTTTCTGGAAGAAAACCTCTTTCACCTTTGTATACCGTAATCCCCCTTTTTAGGTTATTTACTATTTCATATTTTATTATTTCACTTTCAGAGGAGATAATAGTTACCCCTGTAAAAGCTTGTAATCCCTCCACTACATAATCGATGGTGCGAGAAGCTGCGAAATAAGTCAAACTAGAATATAGGGCAGTTTGAATACCAAATTTACTAGCTGCAATAATGAAAATCACCAAGTTTATGCCCAGAATAATCTCTGCTATTGTAAATGAAGTTCGTTTTAAAGTGTACAAAGCCAACACTTCAATTCCATCTAGGGCCGCCCCCGCTCTCATATTAAGACCTACACCAATTCCTAAAAATACTCCTCCAAAAATTGACGCTAGAATTTTTTCTTCTGTAACATGAAACTCCGGCATTAAGGTTAGTACAATACCTAATGAAATAACTGCAAAAATAGTTTTAATGGCAAAACTTTTACTCACCGTAAAGTATCCAACCGCAATCAAAGGAATATTGAATAAGACTATCAAAACACCCAAATTGATATGGTAAAGTTCATGTATTAAAAGTGAAAACCCCGTAACTCCGCCATCAAAAAAGTGATTTGGAACTAAAAGTCCTTTCAAAGCACCCGCAGCTATGACGACACCTAACAATATTAAAATATATTCTTGAACAGTTTCTTTATAATTTATCAATTTCATCCCTCTCTCCTTGAGTTTAATTTCTGCTAATATT
This sequence comes from Lacihabitans sp. LS3-19, assembly GCF_024343575.1. GTDB lineage: Bacteria > Bacteroidota > Bacteroidia > Cytophagales > Spirosomataceae > Leadbetterella. Next base: position 69,118 of record NZ_RJUA01000122.1, read on the forward strand.
TTCTTAATATTTTTATCTTTGGTTTCTTTTAATTCAGATATGGCGGTTTTTGTAAAAAACTTATGCTTTTCTAAAAAATCATTTTGAATCTGATGCCAGTTGTCCGTGTTCACATCCCTACCTTCATGTTTAAACTCAGAGAAAAGTCTTTCAGTAAACAGAAAATATTTATTGGTACCTAAATAGTATAAATCCGCATCACATAGTATTTCTTGTAATTGATTCTTAGGGCTTTGTGGTAGCTTCGTTGCAAGGATTGTTTCTGATATTTCTTCGATTTGATCTTGAGAATATCCGTATTGAGGAAGAATTTTCTTTGCATATGCACAAGAGCGATCTTCATGTCCCGCACCTTTTGGATCAGCTAAATAACCTGTATCGTGAAGCAAAGCGGCTGTTTTCAAAATATGTAATTCGCCTTCTGAAATGCCTTCTTTTTGTGCTATTTTTTGAGCCCAAAAAGTCACATCTTGGGTGTGCTCAAAGTTATGATAACTTACAAAGTCGGGCAGATTATTCTTAAGATCTTCAATTACAAAATCGTATAGTTTGTCGAAATTCATAAATAAATTTTCATTAAAATTGGGCAAAACTTAGTTTAAAACCTCGTAAACAACAATCTCAGCTTGTTTGTTTTTAAGATTTTTGGGACCAATTAAATTGCAATTGAATGATTGAAAAACTTTTTTGTAGGCATCCTCATCAATAAGTATTTGCCCTTTTTCTGCAGAAGCTTGAAGCCTTTGAGCGACATTTACGGTGTCGCCAATCACAGTGTAATCCAATCTTTTTAAAGATTTTGAACCAATGTTGCCAGAAACCATTTCTCCGGAATTTATGCCAATAGAGACTTTGGGGTGAAACTCTATCTTAGATGCTGCTTGTGGCAAAGCTTCAATGCTATTCCGTATGGCTAATGATGCCTCTATGGCTCTATCCAAATGATATTCGCCTTTAAAAACTGCCATCACACAATCGCCTATAAACTTATCTATGATGCCACCTTGGGCGATTATTTCTTTTACAATAATATCAAAATATTGATTCAGCAGGCTAACTACGTTGTCAGGACTTTCGGATTCGCTGATAGAAGTAAAACTACAAATATCGATAAAAGCAACTGTTGCCTGTACTGTCTCGTTGGCAGATAGGGATGCTTCATACTCTCGACCCGACATAAAATTGAGTACATTGTGGTCTACATACATTTTCAAAATGTTGTTTTCCTTAATGGCTTTTATGGTTTCTTTGAGTTGGTTTACATGAAGAATAGTCTTTTCAATGGTTGTTTCTAAATCCACGAAATTCACTGGCTTGGTCACAAAATCAAAGGCTCCTCTGTTCATCGCAGTACGAATATTGTCCATATCGCCATAGGCAGAAACCATCACCGATTTCACAAGTGGATGGGTTTCTCCCAATTTGGTGAGCAAAGTAAGACCGTCCATCTCGGGCATGTTTATATCACTCAAAACTATATCAACATCTGGATTTTCATCTATTACTCTTAAAGCCTCCGTGCCATTTGTGGCAAACACAAAGGTGTAGACTTGTTCACGAATCTTCTGTCGATATTTCTGCTTTATCAGTATTTCTAAGTCCGTTTCGTCGTCGGCTATTAATATTTTAGTCATCAATCTAACGTTTAAAAAGTCTTTCTTTTAAATCACCAAAATCAAGGGGTTTGTTTAGAAAATCGTCAGCTCCAAGAGAAACTGCCCTATTTCTAGTTTCATCATCACCATAAGCTGTTATCATCATAACAATAGGCTTTGGTTTTGCTTTTTTTTCTCTAATTTCTCGTAACAATTCAATACCAGACATTCCTGGCATGTTTATATCAGACAAGATCAAAACAGCCTCAGATTCGTGTTTATGAAGGTAGTCAAGAGCATCCTCTCCAGAAGTAGCAAACGAAAATGTTATTTCACCATTTCGAATCTCTTTTCTGAATTTTTGCAAAAATAATTCTTGGATGTCTATTTCGTCGTCAACTACTAATATTTTCATGGTTCTGGGTTTAACAAGGGTAAAAATAACAAATGTTTTAAGTAATTGACAACTTTATTGTAAAAGTTGTAACTAAACTTACCATACTTTCTACATCCAAAGTTCCACCATGTCCTTTTAAAATTATATCATAAACCAAACTCAGCCCTAAACCTGTACCTTTTCCAGTTGGTTTTGTGGTAAAAAATGGCTGGAATGCCTAACTTGACATATATAGTATTTATTCTCTATTTTTCTACTTCAAATGCAATTAACACATTGCCAGGTATTTCGCTAAAGGAACCATAACCTGAATTTACATATAATATGCCATCGGAAACCACAGGCGATGGACCATCCAAAGAGCCGCCTTTCCCGGCAATACCATTGACTGTTTCGTATTTTCTTACGGTATCAAAATCCCATAAAATATTACCAGAAATTTTATCGTAAGCCCGAATATGACCATCTAAGGCACCGGCAAAAACTATCTCTGAAAGTGCAAGAGGAGCTGCAGAATTGGCCTGTATTTTCCCCTGCTCTACCGCTGGTGTTGCTTGCGACCAATTGATTTTACCAGTCTGAATATCCAATGCATATAGTCCTGGACTGGCATTACGACTAGAGTCGCTATTGTCTATGGCATATATATTATCAGCATTGGCCGCAAATATTTGTTTGCCATCTACAGCCATACCCCAATGTATTCCACCTAAGGCTCCACCTTTTCCAATACGCGTTTGCCAGATTATTTTGCCTGTTTCCGGCTCTAAGGCATGCACCACGCCGGATTTTTGACCGGCAATCAACACATCTTTTCCATCGTGTCCGCCCTTTACGATTATTGGAGCCATGCCAAAATCCAAATCGGGACCGGCTTTTTCTGGACAATTGGGGTCTCCTGGGCATGCTAAATTCCAAGTATCATTTTGAGTACTCTGATAGGTCCAGATCAGTTTTCCGGTTTTTAAATCCAAAGCCTGAATGGCGTCGCTAGTTTTTGTTGCCGGTTCTGTATAGTTTTCACCAGTACCAAAGTAAACCAAGCCACGTTTGGTATCAATATTCGGACTTCCCCAAACAATTGCTCCAGAAGGACCGTAAAAAGATTTTCCATTGCTCTTTTTACCAGACACTTTGGCTTCTTCGGTAATCACCCGATGCCGCCAGATTATTTTCCCCGTTTTAGTATCTAATGCCACCATTTCGCCAGAAGAGGTGCAACAATCGTAATTCGGGTCTTGGGCCGATAATACTTCGAATGAGGTAATCGGTACGACGATTGTATTTTTAAATACTGCTACAGAGCCTGTCACTGCCGATTGAGGATGAACGCCAGACCTTTGTTTCCAGATTAATGCTCCGGTTTTTAGATCAAGAACATAAACATTTGTAGCATAATCGGCAAAGTATACTTTTAACGGATTGCCAGAAATAGCGACTGCCCCACGAACTCCGGCATCTGCCTGAAAATGCCAGCCAATTTTTCCCGTTTTCTTATTTATACAATACACATTACCGAATTGACTACCCATAATAAGCCAATCTCCTACTACCGCCGGTTTACTTCTAACCTGTGTTCCTTCAGGAAAAGCGAAAACCCATTTCACTTTTAATTTACTTACATTGCTTGCATTGATATCAGATTCATTAATAAAACCTGTTCCTTCTAAATTCCCACCATATCCAGAAAAATAAGTTGGATGCTCTGGTAAAGAGAATTTAGTAAATGCTGCTTCAGGCATGGGTGTGGACTGTAGCGACTTTTTGGTTATGAATTCGGCTACAGCCTTACGCTCATCATCAGACAAGGTAGATGCCTGAAGCTTCATTTTACCAATAGTTAATGCGGAATAAATTGCTTTTGGGCTCATTCCTGCCAATAATCCGACACTCGGACCATTAGTTTTTGACAAAGAACTGTTTATATGACATACAGCACAAATATTCGTGAATACTCTTTGGCCACTGGCTATTGTTTCTTCTGAAACTTTAGTTTTTGATACTTCATCTTGCGAATAAGATTCGAAAGAAATAAAAAATAGAATTAAGATAATGCTTGTTAAGGTTTTCATGGGCTATTATTTTTAAAATTTAAATTTGGTTCTTTTCTAACTGCTTTTTATCCGAAAGGTCTAATTTGGAATACTGCTTAAAAAAAATTGATGTTTACTACAAATTTGAGATCTATGAGCTTTTGCAAAAACAACTTGATTCACAGTATTATGACATATTTAGAATTCATGATATTGGAAGTTTAATGATAAACTCCGTACCTACCTTTTCTTTTGACTCAACAGTGATTTCCCCACCATGAGCTTTCACGATATCATAAGCCAAGCTAAGTCCTAAACCTGTGCCTTTTCCAGTAGGTTTGGTAGTAAAAAATGGCTGAAAAATTTTGACTTTGGTAGCTTCATTCATTCCCGCCCCATTATCTTTTATACATATAACAACATTATTATCAATGAGTTTTGTACTTATTCCCACCAAAGGATTTAAAACATCTTTTACGACATAAAAAGCATTATTGATAATATTCAACAAAACTCTACCAAAATCTTGTGGAACGACTGCAATTTTGGGCAAGTTTTCGTCAAAATGAGTTTCTATTGTTGAATTGAAATTGCTGTCTTTTGCTCTTAAACCATGGTAGGAAAGCTTTAAATATTCATCCGCCAAAGCATTAATATCAGTGAGTTCTTTTTTGCCTGGGCTAGCCCTCGAATGTTCCAACATTCCTTTTACGATGCTACTGGCACGGTTTCCGTGGTGGTTTATTTTTTTAAGATTGTCTTTTATGTCAGAAATTAGTTCTTTTTCTAATTCCTTATCCCTTTTGCCTTGCCCCTTCTTCCCTTCTTCTTCTAATTCCTCTACAAGTTCTTCTGTTACTTCTGAGAAGTTATTCACAAAGTTTAGCGGATTCTGTATCTCATGAGCAATTCCTGCGGTGAGTTCGCCCAAAGAAGCCATTTTTTCTGATTGGATGAGTTGGGCTTGCGTGGCTTTTAGATTTTCGAGGGAATTATTTAATGCAAAAGTTCGCTCGGTTACTTGTTTTTCAAGCGTTTCGTTTTGGGTGGCGAGTATTTGTTGTTTTTCTTCTGAGAGTTGTAGGTTTTCTTCTAATTTCTTTGCTAAGTCTTTACTTGTAAATGCGTATTCTTTTGATAAATACCAAGAAAGTGTAAATGGTATAGCAACTAGGCTTAGCGAGTGAATAAGATCTTGAAGGCTCCACGAATTAAGTACAAACCAGTACGAAAAAGACATATCTGGGATAATCTAAAGGTAAAATAAAATAAATAAGGTGAACAAGGTGAAAAACGCAATCAATCCAAAAAGAATAACGCCTACTTTTCGATTGGTTTGAAAGGTGATATAGGTAATTCGAGCCGATTCGAGGCTACATAACAGCATAGGACATATTAAACCTACCAAATACCCAAAATTATAATAAAGTACATTAACAAATGGACCAATAACGGCACAAAACATTAAAAACCAGAACATAAAGTCTTTTCGACGAGAAAACATTTCCCAAATCGCTAAATAGAGGAAATACCCATAAAAACTGAAGAGCAAAGGGTATGAAACAACTGCCAAGTATGCTCTTAAAGTAAGAGAAGACTCTGTAGGGAGAAAAGCGGATAGCATATATCCAATTCCTATCGAGAATAAAGCAATTGCAAAAAATAAATAGGCTCTTTGTCGCCGAAAATTGAAATAGAAAATTATATGAATAAGTCCCAAAAGTAAAAACATACCTGTATTGAAACCTCGCATATGTGAATTACTTAAATTCTCGACTTGTATTTGTGCGGCACCTTCAATAGTATTTAAACGTAACTGAAAAACTAAGTAAGGATATACATATTTAAAATATGGTAAATTAGGTTGGACTGAGAATCGAACTGAAATCACTTGCTCCTGGTTTTTTAACAGCGTGCTAATGGGAAAGTCTTGTGGCAGAAAGCCCCTAATTTCATCTTTTTTTGAACTCACAATACCATATTTTTTTACAGGCATACCATTCAAATATATTTCGGACGCAATGGATTGATTAACTTGAAAAGTTAGTGGTTTATTAAGCAAACTACTATCCACATAAAATCTGATTCTAAACCAACCCACTGATGTTTTTCGTATTTGCGGGAGATCATAAATATCCTTGGTTGGGTCAATACCTTCCCACTTAGAATCATCAAAATCTGCTTTAGCAAAATCAGGGTTATCACCAGCATGCCATTTCCAGTTTTTGTCGAGTAAAATTCCAGCTTTAGGAATACTATCAATGCGGAACTCACTTCTATTTTGAGCAAAACAAAAATTAGTATAAATCAATAAAACAAGTAGTAATCTTCTCATTTTCAGACATTTTTAAGTGGTAAAGTAATTAAAAATTTCGAACCCTCACCCTCAACACTCTTTAATTCAATCGTCCCCTCATGCCCTTTAGTGATAATATCATACGCCAAACTCAACCCCAAGCCAGTTCCTTTTCCCGTATCTTTCGTAGTGAAGAAAGGTTGGAATATTTTGTCTTTGATGGCGTCTGGGATTCCTGGGCCGTTGTCGGTGATAGTTATTTGTAACTTGTTATTGGTTATTGGTGACTCGTTATTTGTTATTAGTTGAGTTGTAATTGAAACTTTAGGTTTATAGTTAAAGTCACCTTGTTCCTTTCTCCTTGTTCCTTCCTCCTGTACAGCTTGAAAAGCATTGTTTATCAAGTTCAGAAGCACTCGCCCGATATCCTGCGGGATGACTTCTATTTTAGGTAAATCTGGGTCGAAGTTTGTTTCGAAAAATGCGTTAAAGCTTTTGTCTTTTGCTCTCAATCCATGGTAAGACAGTCTTAAATATTCATCAGCTAAGGCATTGATGTCCGTTAATTCTTTTTTGCCAGAGCTTATTCTGCTATGTTCCAACATTCCTTTTACGATGCTACTTGCTCGCTTGCCGTGATGGTTTATTTTTTTAAGATTGTCTTTTATGTCAGAAATTAGTTCTTTTTCTAATTCCTTATCCCTTTTGCCTTGCCCCTTCTTCCCTTCTTCCACTAGTTCTTCCAAAAGTTCCTCAGTTACCTCGGAGAAATTATTGACAAAGTTTAATGGATTCTGAATCTCATGGGCAATGCCCGCAGTTAGCTCTCCCAGGCTGGCCATTTTTTCGGATTGGATGAGTTGTTTTTGAGTATTTCGAAGTTCGAGCAAAGCTTCCTCCGCTTTTTGTCGGGCTGCTTTTATTTCTAGCAAATCTTGCTGAGCTCTGATGGCCTGTGCTTCAAGTATTTTAAGATCAAGAAAACGCGTGTAGGTCTGTTCAAAGACTTTGCCAAAGCGTACAAAAATGGATTGAAATTCGGGTACTTGTTCATAGGTGATAAACATCAAGTAGCCATATTTAAAAAAGGCAAGATTAAACACCTGGAAGGTAGGAAATTCTATTCCCGACATCTCTAGCTCCTTGGCAATTTTGCCGACTTCTGGTATTGTGGTGAGGTACTCATAGTGCGATTTTAGGGAATCTCCACCCATTTCGCTTACAAAGAAATCATCCCCTCGATTTGCCGCGGAAACAAAATCTATAAAAATATCCTCGTTGGATGGAGACTTAAAAGGTGGCACCATGCGACCATCACCCGAGCTTAGCCATTGAGAAATCGTATTTTCTTCTCTGTTTATGATGTTAAAACCACAACTCCAAGGATGAATTCCGAGCTCTTCTATTTGTTTAAACATTTCTGCAGCGGTATCACTAAGTTCATCACTTTGTTGCATCGCCATTGTACGAGCCCTCACACGTTCTAATGCTGCTTCTACCAAAGCCTCTCGTGCCTGTGCTTCTGCTTTTTTAAGATCAAGAAAACGAGTATAGGTCTGTTCGAAAACTTTGGCGAAGCGTTTGAAAATATCATGAGCATCTGGGGCTGGCTCATAAGTTATAAAAAGAACATACCCGTATTTGAAAAAGGCCACATGGTCTATTTGTGACTTAGGAAAAGGAATTCCATTTTCTTTCATTTGAAGCAATGTTTTGCCAACAACGGGTAGGCTACACAAATACTCATAATGAGCTGCACATTCGTTTTCTCCTATTGGATTTACTAAAAATTCTTGGCCGCTTTGTCCAGCTTCATAATATTTTAAAAATACCCCTTCTCTTGGTGTGCGGTATTGAGGAAATGTTCCATGCCCATTACTTCCCCATTCTATAGAACCCCTGGGGTCATTGTCATAAGTATTAAATGCACAAAACCAGCTGTCGAGGCCAAAAGATTGAACTTGTCTTACTAATTCCATTGAAAGATCTGCCAATTCTTCACTTTTACGCATACCCATAGACCTGCTCCTGACCCTTTCCAGAGATGCTTCTATTTGTGCTTCTCTAGCCTGTGCTTCCGATTTCTGCAAGTCCAGAAAACGGGTATAGGTTTGATCAAACACATGGGTAAACCGACTTAATAGTTGCATAGTGGCCTTATCAATCTGTTGACTTGTTGTCAGTAGTAAAAGGCCTTTTGAGAAGAATGCTGCATTATGGAATCTATCGTCTTTTATCTTTTCAGGATCCATGATTAGACCCAGTTTTTCGCGGCAATACTTTACCCACTTTCTTAGCTCCCCCCCAAACAGATGTACTACATGGGTGGATTCCTTCCTCTTCCATGCCTGATAAAGTTTAGAAATACTGGTTGGCTCGTCCAAAGATGCCTCAAATGCCATATTCAATCGATCACCTGATTGGTCCGTTACATAGATCTCCCCTATGTTTTCCTCTTCATTAAATATTCCAATTGAAATTCGATCTGGTACATTTCCGAGTGTGTAAAATTGCTCAAATACCGCTTTTGCGGTTTCTGATAGTTCATCACTATGATGCATTGCCATAGTCCTAGCTCTAACTCTTTCTAAGGCAGCTTCAATCTGTGCTTCTCTTGCATGCTCTTCTGCTTTTTGTAAGTCAAGGAATCGTGTGTAGGTTTGTTCAAAAACTTTTGAGAACCTTTTTAGAATACCAATTTCATTTTCAGTTAGTGTTTGATTTGAGTGGGAATGAATTACAAACATTGAATCCTTTGCATTAGCTACATACTGCGTCAAGCTTTCTTGGCTCAAAATCCATTCTTTTCTTTCCAAAGGTTGAAATTTTAAATCGGTCTTTTCAAATGCATATTTGAACCAATTATTCTTTTCTTTTTTAGAATAAACCTTGAAAAAAAAGTCTTCAGCTCCAATATGGGCATCCCATAAATCCTTAACTACAGTGTGGCTACTGTATGGAATTTTAAAACAAACAGGATAGGTTTGTTCGTGATCAGATATCCAAGTATTAGCCTCTTCAGACTGATTATTAAATGTTACCAATGTAATGCCACCATCCATCGCAAAACCAAGTTGAGTAAGCTCCTCAAATACCATAGAAACCACAACTCTCAAGTCAGCACTATCATGCATGGCCATTGTTCTTGCCCGAACTCTTTCGAGTGCCAATTCTATCTCGGCCTCTCTGGCCTGTGCTTCTGCTTTTTGGAGGTCTAAGAATCGGACATAAGCATGCTCAAAAACTTTCCCTAATCGTTGAAGTGTCTCATTTTCTTTTTCTGAAAAAGGGAGGCCACTATATCGAATAAGCTGTATACCTGTATTTTTATATAATGCTATTGAAATGATATATGATTTAGCATCCAGAATCATTTTTTTTCTTTCATCAGGGATTATTTTAAAACCTGAATGTTTAAAAAGATGATTCCATAGCTTGTTTTTTTCTTCATATGTATAGGATTTTGTAAAAAGATCCTTCCTTGTTTTAATTACCTCACTAAAATATGCTATATCGGGGTCATTAATTTCAGGTACATGAATACTTGTTGTACTATAACCCCTGTCTGATTCTATGCCAATCCAGATATTCAAATCTGCGTTTTGCTCGGACAAAAGTAAAATACTTGCAGTGTCTATTTGAATATTTAATACTTTCAGATTGGTGAATACAGTATTAACTACTTCCTGCAGCTCATCACTCTTATGCATTGCCAAAGAACGGCTACGCACTTTTTCGAGTGCCGCTTCTATCTGAGCTTCTCTTGCTTGTGCTTCTGCTTTTTGGAGGTCTAAGAATCGGACATAAGCCTGCTCAAATACTTTTCCAAATCGTTTGAATATTTCCTCTTCTTCCTTAGAAAATTCATTAAGAGAGAACCGTTGAAAACTCAAAATGGAATTTTTTGAAAGCACTATGGCCCTGACCCATCCGGGTGAATTAAACAGATAATCCTGTCTTTCTTTAGGTGTTGTTCTAAAATCAGAGTATTTGATCAGAAGCTTGATAAATTCGTTTTTTTCATCTTTCAAATAACTTTCCGAATAAAAATCAAGTTCTTTTTCTAAGGCATCATAGAGATTCTTTGTAAGGGAATGTTCTATATACGGAATATATAATTTTCCCAAATAATCCCGCCCTTCCACAGCCAACCAGGCATTTACCCCTTTTTCGGGATCAGCAAAATCAGTCATTATTTGTGTTCCCTCTACTTCAATCCCCAATCCTAGTATTTCTTTATCCATAGTTTGAACAACTTGGACTAGTTCCTCGCTTTTATGCATCGCCATGGAAGCAGACCGCACCTTTTCTATAGCCACTTCAATCTGAGCTTCTCTTGCTTGTGCTTCTGCTTTTTGCAGGTCAAGAAAGCGGGTGTAGGCCTGTTCAAATACTTTTCCGAATCGCTTAAATATTTCCTCCTCTTCCTTCGAAAATTCTTCGAGTTGTAGCCTATCAATAATCAATATTGAATTCTTAGATTTCACAACTGACCTGACCAATCCAGGTGCATTATATAAGTTATCTTGCCTTTCTTTTGTAGTGTTTTTTAAATCCGAATTTTCGATAAGAGAATTGAAATATTCATTTTTAAGTCGTTGAGAATAGCTTTCTGTATAAAATTCAGTTTCATTTTTTAAGGCTTTGATAAACCTTTTAATAATAGGATGTTCTAAATAATTTGAATGTTTTATGTATGGGATGTGAAATTTTTGCAGGTAATCACGTCCATCTGCCGCCATCCAGATATTCATGCCATTTTCAATGATACTAAAATCGGTTGAGATATTGATGTAATAAATATCTATCCCTAATCCGAATATTTCTTTGTAAAGAGCTTGAACTACCTTGCTTAACTCCTCACTTTTGTGCATTGCCAAAGATCTGCTTCGCACTCTTTCCAAAGCCGCTTCTATTTCCAGTTCTCGCTCTAATCGTATAATTCTATTTTCGAGCTCCTTTTGAATTGTATTTTTATTAGTTTGCATAATTGCTTTTTTAATCGGCAGGTAAATAGTAAAAATTTAACCCTCCCCTTCTTTAGTCCATAAATTTATTTCTCCACCATGAGCCTTTACAATATCGTATGCTAAACTCAACCCTAATCCTGTGCCTTTCCCAGTGTCTTTGGTGGTGAAAAAAGGTTGGAAGATTTTGTCTTTGATGGCGTCTGGGATTCCGGGGCCGTTATCTTTTACGGCTATCAGCAGTTGGCTGTCGGCATTGAGCTGAGTACTAGCGGAAACAGTTGGTTTGTATTCATCTATTCTCTTCTTCGATTGTTCATTAACAGCCTGAAACGCATTATTAATCAAATTCAAAAGTACTCGACCAATATCCTGCGGAACGACTTCAATTTTTGGGAGGTTAGCCTCGAAGTGGGATTCAAAGTCAGCATTAAAATCTCTATTCTTAGCCCGTAATCCATGATACGAAAGACGCAAGTATTCATCTGCCAAGGCATTGATGTCTGTTAGCTCTTTTTTGCCAGAACTAGCTCTAGCTCGCACTTTTTCTAAAGCGGCTTCTATTCCAAGCTCATGTCTAAGGAATTTTATTTCCTCAGCATTTTTTTCCTGATTTTGGTCTATAATATTCATAGTTAATCCGAAATTTTTAAGAGCTTGATTTTTAAGGTATTTTATAAATATATCAAATTATTCTTCCATAATTTCATATAGAATAAATTCCTAGAGAATCGAAAACATTTTTTTTATTGAATGGTAATTTTTATTGAAATTCTAAAAAATTGGCAATCCCAAAAAATCGGCCCCATTTCTAGAAGCCGATTTTTTTTGCTTAATAATCCACTATTTATTTTACTCTTTGTCTTTCTGCATCGGATGCTGTCGTTCTATTTCTCTTTGCTTTCACCTGTTTGTTTCCAAAGTTTTTGCTGTATGTTAATTTGAAAATTCTACGCTGCATGTTTAAATTCATTTTAGCCTCGTAGCCTAAAATTTCTGAATTTTGTTCGAAATTGAATTTCATGGTCGAGAAGATATCATCTACACCAAATTTCAAGTTAGCGTCTGCCTTAGGGAATTTATAAACGGCACCATAATTCAACTGGCCAAATGCTTTCATTACTGAGATACCGTACAAGCCTTTTGACTGATAAAATCCACTTAACTCCATGCTGATTTTTGGTGAAACCGAAAAGCCTTGAA
>NZ_RJUA01000123.1 GCF_024343575.1 Lacihabitans sp. LS3-19
GTTTTTGGTAAACTTGCCATTACACAAGATCACTTGAAAACCACGACTAATCAGAACGGCATAAAGTGCTTGCCAATAAGTACCTGTACTTTCCATAGCTACAGTGGTTACTTTGTTTTCTTCAAGCCAATCCGCGATAGCATGAAGGTCTTCATTAAAAACACCAAATTCTTTGATGTCTTTTTCTTTTTGACCTACTGAGACCCAATGAGAACGGCTACCTATGTCAATTCCACCAGCATGCGGATTGACAATTTCCATGGATAATGATTCATTTTTCTGATCCATAAAATTTGAGTTTAAATTTAAAAAATACTCAAAGGGAGTGCTCTTTTGGAATAATAAATATTCTGAACGGGGTTTCGTATTCTGATAGTAATCGGAACAGAACCGCCACTTAAGTTATGACACACACTCCAACCAGGATGACGCTCGTGCTATTACGCAACAGTTTTAAAATCGGCCTTGCAATGAGTTTTCAAATTTAAGGGATTGTTTCATAAGTGCTTCCACGTTAGCATACTAAGTTAATGGGCGAGGCTTATATGCTGGATGACCGCTAACGTGCCAATGTTTAAGCAGGATAGGAAATAGTATTCCTGCTGTTCAAATTAATTACTAATGTTAAATTTATATTCAAATGTTCAATATATTCCGTTTGCCTATCTTGCTTAAACATAATGTTAGCAGATGGGTTTCTTTTCTCTACGTGTTGATAGTCAGTATTCCAACTTTGAATATAATAAGTGACAGTCCAAGAAGTATCATTGCACCAGATGCTTTTATACATCGTTTTTTATGCTTTAGAGAATCTTTTTGGTATGCTTCTATGTCATCAGGGCTATCTAAACAAACTTGTTGTCTGTCGAACGGCATAAGTCCAATAAATGAAAATATAAGCCCTAATAAAAAGCTCAGAAGAATTAAAAATTTCCACCTATCATCACCTTTGAGAATATTGTCAAAAATTAAGCTTACGCTTAGAAGTGCAATACAAATTGTGATTTGTTGCTTCAAAAGCTCGGAAGCTAAATTAAATTGGTTTTTAACTAATTCTGGACCCCAGTTTAAAAAGAAAATATCTCTCTGGGTTGCAGGTCTTACTTTTAATTTTGGAATTAACTCTTCATTTGTATCTGACATAGTTCAAAAGGATAAAATGTTTATTGCTCCACAATGTTTGCAAGTGTCTCTATATTCTAATGGTTTTCTTGATTTTCCTGAAAAGAAGTCTGAGCCTAATAGGTTTGAACTATTTATCAAACCTCCTAAGTCTCTGAATTCTCCTGACATTATTCCAGTTGACCCGAATCCATCTTTTAATTTATTGAAAATATCACCTGTCACTTCAATGCTATTTTCTTTGCCACATTTTGAGCAATCATACGATTGTTTCATTAAATTTGTATGTTATGTTTTGAATTATGATACAAATACCTACCAGTCGCCAAACTTGGGTAGGTATTTTTTTTGTAAATATAAGTTATTTACCTATAGAGTTTTAAATACCAACTTCAATTTTCAATTTCAATTATTTCAAATCTTAAAAAGTCAAATGCATGAACTGAAATATGTTCGGTTTTTGAGTAATCTTTTTCAATGGCAGCTTCAATGTTATCAAACTTTATTGCCATTAAAATATTGTAATTCACTGGTGCGTTTCCTGGTCGCATTGACATTTTTCCACCACTTACAAAATAAATATCTTTCTCTTCTGAATCTTTATAAACCCCCTTAATAAAGTCCCCTCTCTCATGGAAGTCGTTAAAGTCAGTAATATTTTCGTAAATTTTAATCGTTTTAATCATGATTTATTCAATTAAGTTAGAAGAAAGTTCGAATGAAAATTTTGAACACTTTTTAAAAGCAAAAGTTTGTACAAAAAAAGAAGCTCTCCTGTCCACATTTTCAAAACAAAGTGGCAAAAGTGTCGAGGAGTTGTCAGTTGCTTGGGATAATCCATTACAAATTAAATTTATTCACGGAGAGGATATTTTCGAGGTTCTCAATTCTTAACCTGTCTGCTAACGAGTCGGTTTACGCTACTGGTTTTTTGAGTAGCGTAAATATCGCAATTGGTTTTATATTGATTATTTTATCTAAATTATTGATAAATAAGTATTTGTGTTTTGTATTGTGTAGCGTTAATATTTTCATGTGAGTTTTAGAGTATCGTAAACTGATTTTTTTGTTAGCAAATATATTCTTTGAATTCCTAATTTCCAATTATTCATTTGATATTTAATTTGTCCAATGGACTTACAATTTTGTCAAAGCCCTTGGTTGTTACATGTGTATAGATTTCAGTTGTTTTTGAGCTGCTATGACCTAGCAATTCTTGTATGTATCTTAAGTCTGTCCCATTTTCCAACAGATGAGTAGCGAAGCTATGTCTCAAAGTATGTACAGTGGCTCTTTTGTCTGTTTTTGAGGCGTTTTTTGCTTTGTGAAACACCTGCTGAATACTCTTATCTGCGTATTGGCCTCCAGTTTGTCCTTCAAAAAGCCATATTTTAGGTTTATAACTAATATAGTATTCCTTCAGTTTAGCTAAGGTTTTTGTTGAAAGTAGGGTATATCTATCTTTTTTTCCTTTTCCCTGTTCTATTCTTATTTGCATACGTTTAGAGTCTATGTCTGAAATCCGCAGGTTTGTTGCCTCGTTTATCCTCAAGCCTGCCGAATATATGGTCATTATAATCGCCTTGTGTTTAAGGTTTGTAATGGTATTGATCAAAGCTTCCACTTGCTCCTCGCTTAATACTAGAGGCAATATTTTTTCTGTTCTGGGTCTATCTATATGGTAAAAAGTCCTTTTACCTCCCAATACTTTTTCATAATAAAATTTAATGGCGTTTATGGCTTGGTTTTGTACTGAAATAGAAATTTTTCTTTCATTTACCAGATATCTCAAGAACTTTATAATTTGTTCTTCTTTTAAAGTTTCGAGTACCTCGTCAGGGTAGTAGTTTAAAAACTCTTCAAAGCACTGTTTATAAGTCTTTAAGGTGCTGTCTGCATATCTTAACTCTTTTAGTTTCTCTAGGTATTCATCTGGGCATGTTTTTGTTTTAGGAATTATGCTTTTTACGGGCTTGTGCGTATCTGTTTGCTCTTGTATGAATTTAAAGGTCTGATTTTCAGATATTGCGATATTTTGTAAGTCTTGGATGTATTTTTCGTTGTAAGGGAAACTCCAGGTTTTAGTGCTTTTATCGTATTTCAAAAATGGAAACTGTTTGAGTTTTCTAATCAAATCCTTGTTATAGTCTATGGACACTAGCAGTCTATTGTTAGCATTTCTTATGACCAATATTTCGTTTTTTATTCGCGTATATTCGTTTTTGTTAATAGCAATAGTCTCCGTTACAATTTCCTTTTGTTCCACGAGCCTTTCGCCGAAATATCTTTTCAAATTGTTTAAATTTTCTCCAAAATTAGGCACCAACCAGCAGAATTTTGCCTTATCCCATCTGCTGTAGGTAATGTTTCTAATAAATTGGATATCGGTTTCATTTTTACTTAGAAAAATATATATATGTCGATTGGTGCTGGTTATTTTTACTGGGTTTGAGATTTTGGTGGTTTGTAAACTACCTTGATGATCCTCTAGTTGGTTTTGGATTTGCCCTAAATTAGGTTCAATATATTTATTGTCGGAATCTTTCTGCGATGAATTTGTATTTTCTTTAATACTAATTGTCTCATTTTCAGGTTTTGTGGTGGACTTGGCATTTGCTATTATATTGGTTGGTTCGGGCGTATTTAAAATAACACCAGGCTTTTCCGTTTTTTGTATTTCATATTTACCGTTAAACATCCTCCCCAATTCTTCAAAAGTTCCCTTTGAGTTGATTACACTCCATAGTTTTTCATTTGGATGATAGTAGGCCGAACTTAATCGTTTAAAAAACTCCCTCTCTTCTTTCATTTGGTATGGGATAAATACCTTTATTCTGGCACTTTGGAGAGCCGGTTCAAATAAAATAATATTGGTATAGGGAGACATTTAGTATTTCTTTTTTATGCAAAAGAAAACCAGAATTATATTAAATTCAAGACAAAATGCCAAAACATCCGCCAACAAACGTTTTTTAACCGTTACCAAACGGCTATTGTTATTTTAGATGTAATTATCTAGTTTTGTAGAAGTTATGAATTTGTTCTTTTTGATTTTCTTGAAAAATAATAAAATATGGTAAAAAAATGCAAAATATGTAAAACGCCATTGCTTGGTAGAACTGATAAAATGTTTTGTAGCCAAAAATGCAAAAATTATTACCATGTACATCTGAGAGCGGTTACTGCCAAAGAGGCCTTTCCGATCGATAGGCACTTGCATAGAAACCGCTCAATATTATTAGAGATAATGGGTAAAAACGAAGTCCAGAAAAAAGTGCCTCGAATGGTTTTGGAAGAGAAAAAATTTAAGTTCAAGTATATAACTCACTACCATATAAACTCTAAAGGCAAAACAATGCATTATGTCTATGATTTTGCTTGGATGGATTTCTCTGACGATGAAGTTTTGATTGTTAGAAACAAGAAGTCTTTAAATTGAACAGTTTTAAGTACTTTCCTTTTTATCTAACATTATCACATTATCGCCTATTACTTCTGTTACAAATCTCTTTTCCTTGTTTTTGTCTTCGTAGCTTCTTGTCCTCAGTTTACCTTCAATACATACCATGCTGCCTTTTTTTAGGTATTTTTCAGCCATTTCAGCAAGGCCACGCCAAAGCACCACGTTGTGCCATTCGGTGTGTGTATGGGTTTGGCCTTTTTCGTCTTTGTAGCCTTCGGTGGTGGCCAAAGTAAGTTTTACCACAGCAATGTCACCTTCCAGTTTACGTAGCTCTGGGTCTTTCCCAAGGTTTCCGATAAGTGTCACTTTATTTAATCCTTTCATATTGCTTATTTTTTTACAGCTTCGCCCTCTCAATCACAAAATGGTTTTGGATCTAGCTGTATATTTTGGATAATAAAAATAAAAGAAAGCATTCGATTATGGAATTGTTTTAAAGATTTTATTGAAAATTCGCTTTGAATAATAAGTTTTTGAAAATTAACGATTTACAAAACATTGTAATCAAAAAAAAGCCACCTGACTTTATTAAATCTGATGGCTTCTTTCTGCGAAAATTAAACCAATTAGGCGTATTCTTCCAAAAGTGCTGTTTGCTTGTTTATGGCGGCTTTGAATTCGGCTTTCATTTCATTTACCAATTCTGCTACAGGCATTACATCGTGAATCGTAGCAACGCCTTGGCCAGCCGACCAGAGGGTTTTCCAGGCTTTGGTTTCGGCTTTTTCGGCATCTAGTTCTTTGCCAAAATCTATCTTGGCTTTCATATCCCACATTTCTTTGGTAATGCTGTTGTTTTCGAGGCTTTTTTGCATAAAATTGGCACTTACGCCTGATATTGCTGCGGTGTACACAATGTCGCTCGCACCGCTTTCTATGATCATCTCTTTGTACTCATCCGCTGCATTGGCTTCGGTAGTATTGATAAATCGGGTACCCATATAGGCCAAGTCAGCACCCAAAGCCATAGCGGAGGCCACATCCTGACCAGTACTTAGGCAACCCGAAAGCAAAATGGTCTTTTTGTAAAAACTACGGATTTCGGTTACGAATGGAATTGGATTGAGTGTACCTGCATGTCCACCAGCACCTGCAGCTACCAATATAAGGCCATCTACACCTGCCTCGTCGGCTTTTTCGGCATGGCGTTTTTTTATGACATCATGAAAAACCAATCCACCATACGAATGCACCGCGTCTACCACCTGACTTACTGCTCCTAATGATGTGATTATCAAGGGAATTTGATGTTTTACGACAATCTGCATATCGGCCATCACCCGAGGATTAGAATGATGCACAATGATGTTTACGCCAAAAGGGGCTGGTTTTTTGCCCGTTTCTTTCTCAAATTTTTCGAGCTCGGTTTTTATTTCTACAACCCACTCCTCAAAACCCTCCGTGGTGCGTTGGTTAAGTGCCGGGAAAGTACCCACAATGCCGTTCTTACAGCATTCTATTACGAGCTTTGGTGTGGATATTAAAAACATTGGTGCTACTACTACAGGCAGCGAAAGATTCTTAAAAGGGTTCATGTTTTGTTGACTTGTTTATTAGTGTACTTGTTATTAGTTTATTAGTGTACTTGTTATTGGTTTATTAGTTTATTTGTTACTGGTTTATTGGTGTACTTGTTATTGGTTTATTAGTGTATTGTTTACTATTGTTTTGGTTTTTTGTTATTGGTTTACTTGAAAATGGTCTTTAGATACCTATCTGGAGGTTATTGGTTTATGGTTTTATCTAAGTGCCATTTTAAAACACCAAGCTTTGGTTTACTATTCGAATGAATGAATAGTTTGATTTGGTCTTTCAAATATAGGTAAATTTAACAATCTTTTGAAAAACTGAAAACTTAGACCATGTTTTATTGAATTTAAAATTTTTATTGGGCCAATTTTAACAAAGTGAATCTTATAAATTATAGAAAAGAAAAAACACAATCGCTTGAGTAATAAATCATTTTTTTAAAACTTCTAATAGCTATCAGCACTCCCAATAATTCATATCACAAAACTCAAAAATAAGTTTAAATACAAGTTCAAATATAAGTTCAAATACAAGTTCAAGTTCAAAAACAAGTTCAAAAACAAATTCAAGTTCAAAAATAAGACTCAAGTTAAAAAACAAGTTCAAATACAAAAACAAGTTCATCTTCAAAAACAAGACTCAAGTTCAAATACAAAACTTAAATACAAAACTCAAAACCTAAATACAAACAAAACTCAAAACTCACAAACAAAACTCAAAACTCACAAACAAAACTAATAGCTATTATACTAATAACTAATCTACTAATAACTATTATACTAATAACTATTATACCAACAACTAATCTACTAATAACTAATCAACTACCCCTTCGGTCTCATCAATCCTTCTTGCACCACAGAAGCCACCAAAATGCCGTCTTTGGTGAATATATTACCACGGGTAAATCCACGGGCATTGCTGGCACTTGGGCTATCCATAGCATATAGTAGCCAGTCGTCTATTTTAAAATCTCTATGAAACCACATGCCGTGGTCAAGACTCGCCATGAAGAGGTCTTTGTTGGGAAGAGGGCCTTTGGTATGCGGCAAGGTGGCTGTAGTGAGCAAATTATAGTCTGAAACGTACGTCATTAACCTTTGGTGAACGTTGAGGTCGGCTACCAGTTTTTCGTTGGCTTTAAACCAAAAATTTCTGAAAGGAAGCTT
This sequence comes from Lacihabitans sp. LS3-19, assembly GCF_024343575.1. Lineage (GTDB taxonomy): Bacteria > Bacteroidota > Bacteroidia > Cytophagales > Spirosomataceae > Leadbetterella. The sequence goes on from NZ_RJUA01000123.1 coordinate 7,285, forward strand.
AGTTTTGAAATCCAAAAGACTAACCTGCTCAACCATTCTGAATTCAAAGGGCCTTTCGTTTATAACCTGAAATATATGATCGGGTACGAACAGTTTGAATTTTTTAACAGTATCCAAGTCAGAAGGGAGATTTTCGGGGCCATCAACTTTAGGCATATCTATCTGATGATCAAATCCTTTCTGGATTTTTTGGAACGAAATAGACATGAAAAATATAGCGATGCCATTTTGTTTGGCCACTACTCTTCTTGTACTAAAACTTCCGCCGTCTCTTATTTTTTCAACTTCAAACACTATGGGTATGGCTATGTCGCCAGCTAATAGGAAATAGGCATGCATAGAATGTGCAAATCGCTCTGGGTCAACAGTTTGTTGGGCGGCACTGAGAGCTTGGGCCAATACTTGTCCGCCAAAAACGCGTTTCCAGGGAGCTTGGTAGTTTTGTCCTAAAAAAATCGAATCGCTTAACTTTTCAAGTCTTAATAGATTGACCAATTCATGGATATTGTTCATTATATTTTCTCGTTTGTTGAATACAATTTTAGACCAAAATACTGGAAAATGCTAAGGAATGAGATGAAAATTATGGAATAGCTGATTTGGGATTTATGATTTTGGATTTACGATTTGGGATTTACGATTTTAGATTTTTGATTTACGATTCAATCGATTTCCGATTTATTTGATTTACGATTTTAGATTTAGATTTTTGAACTTGATTCTTGAAATTAAATTTGATTCTTGAAAATAAATTTGATTTTGGTTTTGAATTTGATTTTGAACTTGAATTTGAACTTGAATTTGAACTTGAACTTGAACTTGAACTTGATTTAAACAAATCACAAAATTAATTCACGCCTGAAAATCTCGGATTAACTATACTATTGTTTATTGAACCGAAAGTGTAGTTCAAACCAAATGAAGTTAAGTAAGAGAATGTGGTAGCCAATTGCCTTCCACCTAATAGTACATTAGCGGCATCTCCGCTGCTTTTGGGTAGTGATATTTGGTTGTTTATCTGGGAGCCGTTTCCGTAAAAACGCAAAGATAAGCCTTGGGCCACTCTCAGTGATAGGTCAATTTCTAAACTCAATCGATACCTTTCAAGGTTGTTAAGATATTGGTATCCAGATAGTTCGGCTGAGAAATTTCCCCAGTTTTGGGTAAAACCCAAAATGCCGGTTATTTGTTGGTAGGGAAGGGTTTCTTCTACTTTGTCAAAAACAGTCAGCTCTATATAATCAAAGTCTCTGATACCAGCTTGGTATATCCAGCGAAGTTGTTTTCTGTTAAATTCTTGAACCGGGAATACTGAATATTCTAATGCTGGAGCAATACTTTTCGAGAACTTGATATTTTGGTAAACAGAATGATACCCTTTCACAAATCCGCCTAGTGACCAATGATTGTTAAAAGCCGCCACAAAAAGGCTGTTGAAGCCATAGTCGTTGACTTTGACAGTATTTGTTACTGAGTCCACCACCACACTATTGGTGCGGTTGTTATAATAGGAATAGAAGCTGAATTTAGATTTGTGGGTGGTTCTACCACCACGTATATTGCCATCAAAAGAAACATTTGACCTGTTACTTTCGCCTGAAAATCGTCCGTTTCCACCAACTCCAAATATCCAGCTGTTCCATTTATCTTTCTTAAGCTCTGTTTTTTTCTGTTCGGTTTTATTAAAAGTTACTTTCACCAAATCTGCCGATTCTATGCTTTTCAAATAGCCCAAAAGACCTAAACTTACAGCATTTAAAACTTTTTTTCGTCTTATATCCTCCGTTGCATCGGCTCTGGTAGAAAACCTTGTGGTGTCCAATTGTGTTCTGAAGCTATTTTGGCCTTCAAAATATATTGTATAGTTTGCTCCGCCTGATGCATTGCCATTGTCGGTAATTAGGACCAACACGTCTGCAGTGGCTTGGTCTCTTACAAAATTAAACATGGGTAGTTCGGCCTTCAAATAATCTGTATAGCACCTAGCGTTTTGACAGTTTAAGTAAACATTGAGGTCATTTACTTGACTAAAAGCAAAAGTAGAGCATAATATAAAAATTAAAGAATTGAAGCTTTTAATGAACATGTTTTTTTATGAAGTTTTTTATTTTTTACAAAAATAGGCCAAAAATAATGAAATCTAATCTGTGGGTTTTTCAAAAGAAAAGCTCTCAGAAAATCCGAGAGCTTTAATCTAACCCCTAAAATAAACCACTATAATATTCAAGAATAAGAAATTCTTTGAACTTAGTAGGATAACGCTCTAATGATTCTTTTTGTTGCCATTTAATTGTAAAATTTCATTAACAATCATTAACAATAGCCAATACTAAACCTTTGAGGTGGTTTTAGCTCTAATAGGCAAAGATTTAAACAGCAATTAAAATTATAAGATCATGAAAAAGACAGCAGCATTTATCGGCATTTTGAGTTTGGTTACAATGGGAACATTTGCTCAATACAATGGAGGAAATCACCGAAATAATGGTCCATCTAATGATAGATACGCCCATAGTAAATTCGACAAAAAGGGGGGATTTGACGACAACTGGGGGTATGATCGAAATTATAATCGCGTGAATGACCCAAAAGCTATGGCTATTAATTCTTATCAAAGACAAGCAAAGATGCGAATCAATGAAGGAATACGAAGAGGAAGAATCACAAGACTAGAGGCCAATAGATTGATGCGTTTTTATGATAATATAGAAAGAAAAGAGAATCGATTTATGAGAAATGGTCGTATATCAAGAGCGGAGGCGAGAGAGTTAGACCGCGATTTGGATCAATTAAATAGAATGATAACCAAGGAGACAAGAGATTTAGAGAGAAGAAGATTTTAGTGGAGTAATAGTTTTTTAGAATAAAATGGGCGGCTTGTTTTAGCCGACCCATTTTTTTTTACTTATTTGAAATTATCCAAAGCCTTTTTGGCATCCTCCAACACGGCTGAAGTGGCTTTTAACCTATTTTTGGCATCAAAAAGATTGTCTTTTAAGGCATCAAATTCTTTTTCTTTTTTACTGAGTTTTGTTTCGGCTTTTTCTTTTTCTTTCTGGATTTTAGCAATTTCCTTTTCTTTTTTAGTAGAAGCTTTTACTAGTTCCTCTTTCGCTTTTTCTTCTTCAGCTTGCGGATCAGAATATAACTCATTTACAATCTCCTCTTTTTCAGATAAAGCTTTCGTAAGTTTTTCTGGCGAAGCATCTAGCTTTTTGCCGAGTTTTTCTTGCTCTTTCAGATTGGTTTCTAAAGCCTTTTCGGTTTTAGAAAGGTATTTGTTAGCTTCAGCTAAATTATCTTGAGCAAGTTTTATATTCTCCTTTAAAAGCTCCTCTTCAAGGTTTCGTAGGGTATATTTTTGAAAATTTTCTACAAAAGCTATTGCTTCTCTGTCTTTCATTTCGAAACTCGAAAGAGCTTTTTCGTTTTTATCCAAAAAGAAAAACACTACTTTCTCCATTTTTTTGGTGCTTTCCCTTACGATGTCAATATATGCCAATTCATCCGCAATATTTTGGCCTTTCAGTTTTTCAAGTCGTTTCAAGTATTTTTCGGGAGAAGACACTTTTCCAAATCCATCCAAATAATCTTCAAGGTCTTTGTTTAGGTCTTTTTCGTCTTGATTAGAAATAATATAGAATGAAGACTTTGCTGTGCCACTGTGCAGGTTGTTGCCTCTATAAACCTGAGCAGATGCATTAATAAATGAGAAAGCGATCAAAAAGTAAGCTAGAATTTTCATTGTTTTAAAGTATTTATCATTGAATTTTATTGCATATTAACACCAATTTTTTCTTTTTTAGATTTTCTGTAAAAAAAACATATTTATCTCCTCCATCTTTCCAGCCTAGCTCTTTTTTGATTTGGTCTGGTGTCTTCGGGAAATTCCTAACCGCAACGTTTGCTTTTTTTATAGTTTTTAACTCTTTTTTGTCATAATTTCTTTGTTCCTCTATTTCGAAAATCCTTCCAGGAAAATCTCCTTTAATCTCACCAGAAGTATATAAATGACTGCTAGGCGAAAGTTTTTCTAAACCAAAAATATTTCCAACAGACTTAAATCCTCCAGCTTTCATAATAGCGGCATTGGCTTCGAAAAGGTATTTTTTTGGCTCTGAAAATTGGCTCATTGTGGCTTTTTCATCAGAAAATCTAAATTGGAATTCTTTTCCGTTTCCACCAAGGTTCACACAAGAAATAACAGGGTCTGCATTTTCTGTTTTTTTCAAAATAAAAACCAATTCCTTTACCTCGTTTTTTTCGGCAAGTATTATGACTTCATCCACCAACTTAAGTAACGACAAACTCTCTTTAATGTCTAGCATTGGAGAGTATTTTATCATAAATGTTTCGGTGTTTTCTAATATTAAGTCTTTGATATCTAAAATATTAGGCGAGCAATCTTGGATGCTTACCATTTTTCTGTTGGCATGGTCTCTTCGGGCTGGATCTGCATAGATAAAGTCCAGTTTTTCCTCAAAAGATAACGATTCCGCATTAGAATTTGTTAAAGAAATGTTTTTTGAACCTAATTTTTCGAAGTTATTTTTTACGATTTCACTTAGCTCTAGGTTGATTTCATTGTGGGTGAATTTCTCAAAGTTTTTTGCAAAAAAATAGGCGTCAACACCCAAACCTCCCGTTAAATCCATTCCGTTTTTGCCTGATACTTTTTGGCTTTTGTAAGTGGCGGTTGCCTCTGATGAAGATTGCTCCAAAGATATTTTTGGTGGAGCCAATAAGCCTTCGATATTCGCCCAAGAGGGTATTTTCTTTGCTATTGTTTCATTGAAAATACTCTGATTTACTACTAATTTCAATGTTTCAGCGTCAAGTTTCAGCGGATTTTTTAATACAAAATCATTCGGATTTATTTTTCCTAAATCTTTGGCGATAGCTGCAGCTTTGATAAGGTTTCCTAGTTTTTCGTTCAAAAGATCTTTTTTTTACAAATTAAAATGAAGCTAATCGATTTTTAGTGATTTTTATAAAAAATGAAAGGCCATAACACAAAAAAGCATCCCGAAAGATGCTTTTCTAAATATTTTATGTTCTTAGTTTCTTCCTTGACGCTCTTTCAGTTTATCTAAAAGCATCTGATTAAATTTCCTTTCGGTGGCTAAAAGACTTGAATATTGCTGAGGAGAAATAACTTTCATAAAACTATCTCTGTATTTTTTAGTAATATCCAACTCTGATTGTTGAAGATCTAAGATTTTATCTTGGTTTTTTAAAGCCTCTGCATTGGACTGGTTTTCGCCGTTATTTCTGCTCAATCTTCTGATTTGTTGGTGCACATCGTTTTTTTCGTCAGAATATGCATTATAAATTGGCCAGAACTTCTCTGCTTGACTTTCTGTTAATTTCAATTCGTTGGTAATCATACCAATCTTCATCGCTTTTATTTTTTCCCCTCCGGGTGCCTGTCCACCAGGTCTTTGGCCAAATGCGAAAGTACTAATAATCAGGAAAATAAAGGTTAATATATTTTTCATTTTAAATATTATTTTCTTTAATAAATTGTTCTAGTTCTTGGTCGCTTACTTCCAGATTTACCGGTACAGTGATGGTTTCGTCAACTACTGTTTCCAACTGTGTGTCTGTGAGCGGTTGGTCTGCAAGGTAGGCTATCATTTCTTCATTGCTGATGTCGGCAAACGCATCTTTTGGTTGCGATTGTCTGTAAAACAAAACCGAAATCGCACTGATTAATAAAATAGCTGCAGCATTTCTGAAATACTTGAATCCGCCTTTCTGAACAGTAAAGTTGCTCTTTTTCTGTTCTACGGTTTTGCTCAATATATCGTTTTCAAGGCTGTCAAAATAGCCTTCTGGCGTTTCAAGTTTATCAGCACCTTTAAGAATCTCAATATTTTTCTTGGCTAATATTTGCTCTTCCAAATTTTCAAAATACCCTTCAGGCGTAGATAAATTGCCTTTGGATTTGAAAATATCTATTTTCGCTTTGCCCAATATCTCTGATTCTAAATTTTCAAAATACCCTTCAGGCGTTGCTATATTTCCTTTTGTTTTGAAAATATCTATTTTGGCTTTGCCTAAAATCTCAGCTTCAAGATTTTCGAAATAACCTTTTTCTACACTTGGCGAACCTGCTTTTTTCAGGCTTTCTATTTTGATTTGTGAAAGAATATTTGATTCTAAATCTTCGAAGTATTCAGCTGAAACTTCCTGATTTTTAAGTTCTTGGATGTGAACTTGAGCCATCACATTCTCTTCCAATTCCTCGAAGTAGCCTTCGGGAACTTTGTACGGATGATGTATTTTGTTTATCTCAATATTCATAATCTTTTTAATCTTGTCTCTTTGACATTTATTCCTGCAAAAGGTTTAGTTCTTTGTCAGAAATTCTTCTATTTTTTTTACGGCAAAGTGATAGGTAGCTTTTAATCCACCGACCGAAGTCTCCGTAATTTCGGCGATTTCTTCGTATTTTAATTCTTCAAAATACTTTAGATTAAACACAACTCTTTGTTTGTCAGTGAGTAGGAGCAGAGCCTTTTGCAATTTCATCTCTATCTCTTCACCTCCCATGTAGGTGTCGCTTTTTGATGATTCTAGCGTGGCTACAAGCATTTCGTTGTCGTCAATGGATATGCCTCTGTCTTTTTTCTTTTTTTGCAGGAATGTCAGGGCTTCGTTTGTAGCGATTCTGTACAACCATGTGTAAAGTTTAGAGTCACCTCTAAATTTATCTAGGTTTCTCCAGATTTTTATGAAAGCCTCCTGCGTCACGTCGTCGGCATCGTCATGGTCTATGACAATTTTCCGTACATGGTAATAAATCTTTTCTTTATAGGCCTTCAAAATACCTCTAAAGGCTTTTTCATGCTCAGCAGGATCTGCTAGTAGGGCAATAATTTCTTCGTCTTTCATATTAAAAAAAAGTCTTGGAGCTACGGTTAGACTCTCCAAGACTCAAAAGGTTTAATTATTATTTTCTAGCAATAACTTTCTTAACGGCTGCTATGATGTTTTTAGAATCCAAACCATATTTCACCATCAATTGCTCCGGTGTACCCGACTCACCAAATGAATCTTTCACGGCAATGTACTCTTGTGGAGCCAAAAACTCCTGAGCCAAGGTTTGAGCCACGGCATCTCCAAGGCCACCATTGGCTTGGTGTTCTTCACAAGTTACTACACATTTTGTCTTCTTTACAGATTTCAAAATCGCCGCAGTATCCAAAGGTTTAATAGTATGAATATTGATGATTTCAGCATCAATTCCTTCTTCAGCCAATGCCTCACCTGCTTTGATGGCTTCCCATACCAAGTGGCCTGTTGCTATGATAGTTACGTCTTTTCCTTCGTTTACCATCCAAGCTTTTCCTATCTCAAATTTCTGATCTGCAGGTGTAAACACAGGCACAACTGGACGACCAAAACGTAAATAAACGGGACCTTCAAAATCCGCAACAGCCTTGGTAGCAGCCTTGGTTTGGTTGTAGTCACAAGGGTTTATAACGGTCATATTCGGCATGGCACGCATCATGGCCAAGTCTTCCAATATTTGGTGTGTAGCACCGTCTTCGCCAAGGGTAAGTCCAGCATGCGAAACGGCAACCTTTACGTTTTTGTCTGAATAAGCGATAGACTGACGGATTTGGTCATACACTCTACCCGAACCGAAGTTGGCAAAAGTAGTAGCATAAGGAATTTTACCGCCGATAGTCAATCCAGCCGCTATACCCATCATGTTAGCTTCAGCAATACCCGTTTGTATAAAACGCTCTGGGTGGTTTTTGATAAAAGGGGCGATTTTAAGTGAGCCCACCAAGTCAGCACAAAGTGCCACTACATTGGGATGACTTTCTCCAAGCTCAGTCATGGCATCTCCAAAACCCGAGCGTGTATCTTTTGATTCTGTATATGTATATTTTTTCATTGTATTCGTTTTTGACCTTTAGCGATTTTCACTTCGCTTTGAGGTAAAGGTTTGAATGATAGATTAATAATCAGCTAAAGTTGAAGGTAACTGTGCCAAAGCAGCTGCCAATTGCTCGTCGTTAGGAGCTATGCCATGCCATTTGTGGCTACCCATCATAAAGTCTACGCCAGCACCCATTTCGGAATGCAATAGGATCATGATTGGTTGACCTTTGCCTGTAAGTCTTTTTGCTTTTCTAAGACCTGCTACACAAGCTTCTATATCGTTGCCTTCTTTGATATCTATTACATTCCATCCAAATGCCTTGTATTTAACTTTTAGGTCGCGGTTTGACATAACTTGTTCGGTAGAGCCGTCAATTTGTTGTCCGTTTAGGTCAATTATACCTACCAAGTTGTCAACTTTATGGTGAGGTGCAAACTGTGCCGCCTCCCAAATTTGTCCTTCTTGCTGCTCGCCGTCGCCCATCAAAACGTACACTAGGTTTTTGTCGCCGTTTAGTTTTTTAGCCATTGCAGCACCTATGGCTACTGACATACCTTGTCCCAATGAACCTGAGGCGATTCTGATGCCAGGAAGACCTTCGTGTGTAGTTGGGTGCCCTTGAAGCCTTGAGTTTAATTTTCTAAAAGTGCTCAATTCTTCGATTCCAAAATAGCCTTTTCTTGCCAAAACCGAATAAAACAAAGGAGAAGTGTGTCCGTTGGAAAGGAAAAACAAATCTTCGTCGATTCCGTCCATTTTAAATGAAATATAGCCGCCTTTTCCTTTGCGGTTATTGATTTTCATCTGTTGGAAATAAAGTGCTACAACGATATCCGTGCAGCCTAATGAACCACCTGGGTGGCCGGACTTGCTGCCATGTACCATGCGTACGATATCACGTCTTACTTGGGTGGCAATGTCCTTGATTTCTTTGGTTTGCATTTAAGAAAAAGAATTTTGTTAATAATCGATGCAAATTTATTAAAATATTACTTCTAAGCCTATTATTGTTTTAAGATTGAGCAATATTTTTAAGATAGGCCAAAACAAATTGAGGAATTCTGGAGTTTTACCAAATTTGTTTAAAGAATGCAAGTGGATAGTTTGCCTGAAAAATGTTTCCAATGAAAAAAGAAAGAATACTTTGAAATTTTTCATAGCTCAAAAAATATATATATCTTGTCTTCAATATTAATTCATAAGCTTTCTGCATTTATTCTATTTCGTAAATAAATGACAACAAATGGCTATTGGATTGAAAATAAGTTAAATATAAAAGAAACAAAAAAATATATCCGCAACTCTTTTTTCGAGTAGCGGATAGCGAGATGTTGGGCGTCATTTAAGAAAACCCCTCCACAACAAAAGAGTAATACTTAGAACTCAGAATAAAAGTGAAAAATTGAGTTGTTTGAGAATAATGATAAAAAATTTCAAATATTAAATTTTTTTAGTTAAACGTAAAAATATAAAGGAAAAATCAAGAATATTAAACCACTTGACTTAACGAATCACAATTAGTAAATTCTTTACAACTGCATATAATTCAAACATTTATAAAAAATATGACAAATTTAGACACCATTTTAGAGCGAATAGATTTAGAAATTGAGAATTCCATTATTAAGTTTATTGAAGAAAACGGGAATCCAAAAACTATAGGAATTTATTGTTGCCCTTGGGCAGGTTGGTTAACAACTAACTTCAACTTGACAATAGATGAGCAAAATTGTCCAGATTTTGAATTTGTAGAATTTGATTTTATTGAACTTCCTGAATTAGAAGAAGAATATCAAAACGACAAGGTAGAGTTCAAAATTGGCGACAATATTATAACCTTAGACATAGAAGAACAGGGCGACGAAGCTATAAATGAGCTAATGTTTAATTCCTTAAAATCCATAGCAATTAAGTTAAAAGAAAATAAAAATATCGAAGTTGTTTTACAAATGTTAGACAGTCAGTATACAGAAAAGATAAAATAAACGAACGCCCAACAATGTATTGCCAATATGGTGGCAGACGGAAGAAATTGAGCTTTTTGTTCGCTATAGGGCGGAGGTTCCGGCTGACGGAAACCGACTGAGCATTTGCAACAGTCCTCAGCATTTTGTACTTTTATCGGGCTTATGTTACGGGCTGACGAGTTCCAAATCCCACCACATCGGCAATATTTTTACGTTATGCCTAATGCTAAAAAACGACAATGACTGTAACCTATGACAAATATTATCAGACAGAAAACTTATTCGGAGAACCATATCCCGAATTGATAGAGTTTTTTACGAAATATCCTAAGAAAGGAAAATTACTTGACTTAGGTTGCGGACAAGGAAGAGATGCAATTGCATTAGCTCGACTTGGTTATTCCGTGACAGGAATTGACAACTCAAAAATTGGTATAGACCAAATGAATCAAATTGGAAAAGTAGAAAACTTAGATTTGGTTGGACAAGTTGATGACATTTATGCTTTTGATAGATTTAGCGAATTCGACATTATTCTTTTGGACAGTATGTTTCATTTCGCCCAGAAAGACAAAGAAACAGAAATTGGACTGATTAAGAGAATCATTTCAGATTTAAAAAATGGAAGTTTAATGGTTGTTTGTATTCAGGATATGGGTAAAAAAGTTCAGATTCTCAACAAGGCAATTGACTTTGAAAAAAAAGAAAAAAGACTAGCTGATATAGGCTTTACGTACACATTTGAAGATAGTGAAAGCGGACACAAATCTGAAACAAATTATAGAATGATAATAATAGAAAAATGAAAGCACTAAGGCATAACATGATATTGCCAAAAGCGGGGCTGAACGGCTTCGATTGGACATTTGTACAAGGTTCAACAGCAGTAATACTATTGAACTTTTGTGCTAAAAATCCCCGCTTTCGGCAATACCCGAACCGTTCAACCCCAAAAAAAGAAGTTTGAAATTTTAAAATCGAAATTTTAGGTTTTGCGATGTTTTATTTGAGGATAAATACAAAAAGAACATTGGTGTCTTTGAATTGTTTTGACTCAATGATATTATTTTTAGGCAAAGAAAAATTTATTGATAGATGATGGTTTTTTTTAATGCAAAAGTTTGAAAACCAGATAAATATGTAGATTTTTTTTAGAAAAAAGCTAAACAAAAGATAAATACCAAAATATTGCATAAAATCTAATAAAAACCCAGCCTCAACTCACCCCAAATTTTTTCAAAGCACGATTGAAGGTGGCTTTTGAGTTAAAGCCGCAGTCTAGAGCGACGGCTAGTTTGGTGTAGTTTTTGTATTCGGGGTTTTTAATCTGAACCTCAAATTCTTTGATACGGTATTCGTTTACAAAGTCATTGAAGTTTTTGCTGTAGGTCTTATTGATAGCTGCTGAGAGTATCGTTGAGTTGGTTTTTAGCCTTTTTGCCAGTTGAGACAAGCTTAGCTCAGGTTCTAAAAATATTTTTTCTTGACTAAATATTCTCTCAATTTTTTTAATAAGTTCGCTGTAATTTGCAATATTGGCATCGTGAATTTCCTCAGTTTTATAGGGAATATTTTCGATACTAAAATTGAGCTTTTGTGGCTGAACTTGAGCGAAACCATTTATTCCCACGTAAGCAATTATGCCTACCGTGAACAAATGCCACCACCAGTCTTTTTCGTACGGCATGTCTATTATGTAGTCTGCCATACTCCAGCAATATTTGATGATTTCACCGGCTATAATAAGATAAATAAAATTTCTGAGCCATTTTAAGTTGATGGTTTCGGTTTCCGAAAACTTGGTTTCTGTCCAAACGCGATAGGCTTTGTATATCTTTATGGATTGATAGAAATAGTATATATAACTAGCTGTAATACATAAAACTATAAACCAATCTATCCAAAAAGCAAATTCGCTTTTTTGCCAACTATTTACCTTTTCGCTGCCTTGAATAAATATTAACAAATTGAATATGAAATATATAAAATACGGTACCAAATGCAGAAGGTCTTTTGGTTTGAGTATATAATCTCTATTTACTTGTGTTTTAAGATAAAAGTATATTGCAGGACCTAAAAGCAAATTAAATTGGCGAGGAAAGCCATTTAGCTCTTCCCAAAGAAAATTTATCCCAGAAAATCCAAAAGTATAATCTTGGATTTCCATTGCTAATAAAAACATAACCCAAGCTAAGAATTTATCTGATAATCTCTCCTGCTGCCAGCCTCTAAAACCAAAGAGTACCACAAATAGTAAAGCCAGAAAATATCCAAAATGTAGGGGCGTAGTATATATTGACATTTTTGAAATTTAAAGATTAACGCTTTTAAAAACCTATTTGTTTATATTTTCCTAACGTTTCCATTTCCTATTATTCCAGATAATGGTTCTATTTTACCATTCCCCGCTTGCATAACGCTACCATTACCCGAACCATGAGCAGTAAGCGATATTTGAGAGCTAACTGTCACATTTCCATTTCCATAGCTTTTGACTTTGGCTGTTTTACTAGGAACCTTTTGGGCATTAACATTTCCATTGCCGTTTTTACTTATTAGAAGTTCGTCCACTTGGCCTTCAAGGTTTACGTTTCCATTACCGTTGTTTTCGAACATAAATAATCGACCCTGAATGCCACTTACGCTAACATTGGTATTGCCACGATGTTTTATCTCAGAGGCATAAGGCATACTGACATGGATTTTTATGTGTGTGTCTTCCAAATATAATGTGCCGTTATTATTGCCTTGCAATTTTATAGTTAATGAGCCATCTTGGTCATTTTTTATTACTCGCAGCCGCGGTTCTAAATTTTCATCTATCGAAACTTTTATCGCGTACGATTTTCCTATTTCTATTTCAATTTGACCATCAAAGTCTTCGATTCTTAATCTTTCAAAGTTCTTGTAATCGAATTCTCGGGTAAGAATTTTTCCTTTTCCATATAATTGAGCAAATGAGAAATAAGGGAATAAAAGTAAAACCAAGAGCTTTTTCATATTTGTATTTTTTTTTAAACCACACCGTTGCGATTTTGATAAGACAAATTTGATTTTAAAAATAATAGTATTCGTTTCAGATTATAAATTGAGACGTCTCATTTGATGTTTTGAAACTGAATTTTTATGAAATTAAGGCTCTTAGGAAAATAATGAAATTGTAAGGTGTTGATATTTAGTGTGTTGTAATGGGAGTGGCTAAAATAGATAACTACTTTTTGACATTATACGCCATATTCCACAATCCATTCGGTTTTAGATAGATTTCGTTTTTTTGAAAATCAAAAATGATGTTGAATCGTTTTAAAAGGTCATTGCCAAATACTTTCATCGGAATTTCTGAAGACCTGGCAGCAAAACTAACTGGAACATTTTTTAAGGTTTTCTTTCCTATTTTGATTTTTGGAAGCAGTTTGGTTTCGATCTTAAAAACATTGTTAAAAGAATCTCGCAATTCAGAAGTGCTGATGGTTTTTAAGTTTGCCATTTTATATTTTTCGGCAATTTTGGGATCTAATAAAATCGCTCCTCCGTAGCCAGAATGAAACATAAAATGGTCATTGTATATTTCTTTGCCTATCATTAAAGTTCCTTCTATAAACATACTTCCTCTCGAAAAACTCATTTTCATCTTCTGGTAACCTTTGGTTTTTTGAGGTAAGTTTTCCGAAATTATCAACAGTTTTTGGTCATAATCTATAGATACAATTTTGTTTTCAAACATATCATACCCAAACTTGCCATCTGTACCGGGGCCAGAATTGTCATCTATAAATATATCCAGATTTTCCCATTTTTGTCTTCCTATATAAAGTGAGTTGTTTTTGCTGAATTCTGTTTCTGCATTTCCACCCCAAGTTTTTATTTCTATGCCTTCTTTATCACGAAGTGGGATTTTAGTTTCTGCACTACTTTTTATGACGTTAAGGCCAGTATTGGAAGTATGAAACATTAAACTTATGGTATCAGAATTGTTTATTCGGGCATTTATACAAATATTGCTTTGTTTGTTTAAAGTGAAAGAAATGGTGTCTGCCTGTGCTACAGCAACCTGAAATGGGATTAAGAACAATAAATATTTAAGCATAAATTTGGGGGGATTAAAGTAATATCAATAATTCTAAATTACATACATTATGTGCCTTGCCAGGCGGGCATTCTTTTTTTTTGAAAAAAAAGAATCAAAAAAAACACTTTTTTTGCAATGATCCTCTGAAAAATTTCGCTAACAACGTCTTTGTTTATAAATACTCCTGAGGAAGCGAAATTTTACAACGGACTGCAAAAAAAATATAAGGACCAATTAGTATTTATTTAGAAGTCAATAAAATATTGATATTTAGCACTTTGAAATTCAAATAATTTTTTAAGTTATTAATTTTTAGTATTTTAATTTAGTCCGAAATTTTAGTAATTTATTAGATTACCATAATTGATTGAAAATAAATATTTTCACAATAAAGTTTTTTTTTCAAATCAAAGTAAATGATTTTTTTGTATTTGGGAGGAATAATTTTCAATTTTCAATTTCTCAAAAAAATCTTGTTCTGTATATTCTCTCACTTCTCCCACCGGTAAATCACCCAGTTCTAGGTCTTCTATCGAAGTTCTGATTAAGCGTTTGCATTTGTTGTTTACTGCAATTATCATTTTCCTTATCTGATGATATTTTCCTTCTGTGAGTGTCATTTTGAGCCATTTGTGTGGGTGTCGAGGATGAAGCGTATTGACAATATTGTATATTTCGTCCGGTTTTTCTATCAATTCTACCTCGCATGGGCTGGTAATCCACCAAGAATTTCCTCTTAACAATATATTTACACCTGTTCGTAAACTTTCAATGTTTTCAGTTGTCAGACAAGCGTCTACCTGAATGATATAGGTCCTTCTGTGTGGGACTTTACTTTGAAATAAGAGCTTGGTGACTTTTTTGTTTGTAGTCAATATTAATAAACCTTCAGAAAGGTTGTCGAGTCTACCGATGGCATGCGTACCTTCTGGAAAATCAAAATTGATTTTGCCCAACATATTCCCAATATCATGACCCACAAACTGCGAGACCATGTTATAAGGTTTGTTTACAATAAAATACCTGTTAGGAGCTTCCGTTTCTTGCAATTTTGAGGATTGGTTTTTGCAAAATTACATTATTCTGAATTAACTATTGGTTTATTCGAATCAGGATTGGCATTTTACCATAATCATTAAAAAAAAGCAATTCTTAAGCAATCTGCTCTGAATGTCTTTTTGACTCAACTTTCTCTATTATGTCAGAAATATTTCCGTTTTCGTCGATGATGAAAGTTGTTCTTGCTGTTCCCATGTATTTTTTGCCATACATCATTTTTTCAACCCAAACACCGTAATCATTTACCATTTTTTGAGATGAATCATCCAAAAGGTCGAATGGAAGTTCGAATTTAGTTTTAAATTTTAGATGGGATTTGGCATTGTCAATACTTACACCTAAAACGGTATATCCTTTTGCCATCAATGATTGGTAGTTGTCGCGAAGGTTACACGCTTGCGTGGTACAAGTAGGGGTATTGTCTTTTGGGTAGAAATATAAAACTACTTTTTTTTCTGCAAAATCACTCAATTTTACGGTTTCTCCGTTTTGGTTTATTGTTTCAAAATTTGGGGCTTTTTGTCCTATTTCTAGTATCATTTTTCTGTTATTTCTGTTTCGAAAGTTTGTATATTGTTACAATTGTCAGTTACTTTTAAAACTACATTTCCAAGAAAAGGTTTCGTCTGGTCTAATTTTTCTGACCAAATCATCCCATTTTTATATTCAAAATTCATCAATACCCACTCGTCATTCACAAAACATTCTATGGTTTTTATTCCTGATAAACCATCCGAAATCCTGAATTTTAAACTTTCTTGCGTAAGACCTTTTGGGGCTATAGCAGGTGGGTCAAAATCATATAAAGTTTGTATAGTACCAAACTCTCTGGTCTGAAATTTCAAAATGTTATTGGTCCATTCGCCACCCAAATACTTCATTTTGGAGCCTTTTAGATAGGCTTTGTATTTTTCAGGATTGGCAGGAATATTTGTTTTTTTCCATTCTATATCAATATAGCCTTTAAGCGGAATAATATCTTCATGAAAGTATATCTCAGATTCATTGCTTGTAATATTCACAAATTCGTCATGGTACAAATTCTCTCTGAAATTAAACTTAAGGTTTTGTTTTTCTATTCTGGGGTTTTCCTTGCTTAAATACGTATTTACAGGCATGGAGGCAATGATTCCATTAACCTGAATTGCGTCAGGTAGACCATTTTTGAGGTCCAAGATTTTTATTTTTGTTCTTTCAAATGCCTCATCAAAAGGTATTTGTGTTTGCGTATAGTTTTTAAGAATACTCAATCCGGAATATTCATTTGCAAAATCCTCAACTTCAATTTTTAAGAAATTGTCAATAATTTCCGTTTTTATTTTAGAGCTTGGAATTGAAGTATTAATAGCCTCTTTTTCTTTCAAAATCTCAAACTCAGCAAAGATGGTATTGGCAAACGCATCGCTTACTCTAAGTTCGACGATATTGCTTTCGTTCTCAATTTCAAACTTTCCATTGGTAGTATTGGTGGAATATAAATCTAGCCCATTTCCTTCCTCTACATAACATTTATGTATTTTTTGGCCAGAAGTGGTCAATTTTTCATAGTTCACATGGACATTCATGTCAAGTTTATTGTCAAACGGCATTTTGTCCAGTCGGAAATTGTACACGGGTTTATGGTTTACCACCAAATTTATTTGACTTACGCCTTGTCTGAAAGGACTATTTGAGGCCTTGTCATAAGCCAATACTTCCAATCCAAGCGTGCCTTTTGCAGTTATTTTCTGAGCGATTCTATATAAACCGTCTTTTCCTCTGACTACAGGGAAATTAAAAATTCCAAATTTTCCATTTATTCGAGCATCAGAAGACATGGTTTTTAAGGAAATAAACTGTATAATCGGCGGTGCGGTGTCCTTTAAATCAGAAAATCCGAATTGAGAAGGATCAAGAATTTCTTCTTGGGCGTTTCTAATTTCAAAATGTAAATGCGGTCCGCCCGAACCACCTGTATTTCCCGACAATGCCACTATTTCTCCTTTTCTAACAGGAAACTGATTGGGCTCAAGTTCAAAATCAATCTCCCATGTTTTTTGAGCATATTGTTGACGCACCAAATACTTTTGAAGTGTGTCGTTGAAAACCTTCAAATGAGCATAAACCGTAGTGTAGCCATTAGGATGCGTAATATAAAGGGCATTCCCATAGCCTCCATTTTGGATTTTAATTCTAGAAACATAGCCTGCTGCGGCTGCATGTACGTTTTTGCCTTCAACGCCGCCCGTTCGGATATCAAGACCAGCATGGAAATGGTTGGTTCGGATATCTCCAAAGCAACCTGACAGTGAAGTGCGTTGGCCTGGCTGTATAGGCATTAAAAAGTAACCTTTCGGAAACTTTGACTGAGAAAAAGATGAAAAATTTATTAAAAAAAGGAAAACACAAACACTTAAAAATCTCATTTATTTTATTTCAAAATCCAACATCACTTTATCTTCTATTTTTCCTACCAATCTATCGCCGATTTTAACTGCCGAAACACCGGCCGGCGTTCCTGTAAATATCAAATCTCCGGTTTTTAAAGTAAAATATTGGGAAATGAAACTTATCAAATAATCAAACGTATAAAGCATCATGCTGGTATTACCAGTTTGTTTTCTTTCGCCATTTATGTCAAGTGAAAAATTAAGATTATTCATTTCAATTCCTTCTTTCGAAATAAACTCGGAAATAGGAGCGGAGTCATTGAATCCTTTCGCAAGGTCCCATGGCAAACCTTTGGCTTTGAGTTTTGACTGGATATCACGAGCCGTAAAATCTATTCCTAGGCCAATCTCATCATAATATTTATGAGCAAATTTCTCTTCAATATTTTTTCCAATTTTCGAAATTTTCAATACAATTTCCACCTCATGGTGAATGTCTTGTGAGAAAGCTGGATAATAAAAAGGCTCATTGTTTTTTAAAATGGCCGTTTCAGGTTTCGAAAAAATTACTGGCTGATCTGGTTTCTCATTGTTCAGTTCGGCTATGTGCTCCACATAATTGCGTCCTACTGCTAATATTTTCATATAATTAGAATTACTTTTTCACAAAAATAAGTCTAAGCTATTAAATCTATCAATTAATTTAGCGTTATTATACTTTAATTTATAAAATTATACATTCAGAAAATGAACAAAACACTTAAACTTGTGATAACTGTGCTTGTGATGGGCACTTTCTTTTGGGCTTGCCAACGTGTGCCTTTGACAGGCAGAAAGCAATTTGTTGGCTTAGTTTCTGGGGACCAGATGATGACATTAAGTTTTCAGCAGTACAAAGGTTTTTTGGATACAGTAAAGCAAGTACCAGCTGGCAAAGCGGATGCTCAACAGGTGTCTAGAGTTGGAGAGAGAATCAAAAAAGCAGCTGAAGATTATTTAATTCAGCAAAATATGGGTTCGGCATTGGACGGATATCAGTGGGAGTTTCGTACAGTGGAGTCTAAAGAGTTGAACGCTTGGTGTATGCCTGGAGGCAAAGTGTGTTTTTATACAGGTATATTGCCAATATGTAAAGGAGATGCAGGAATAGCGGTAGTAATGGGGCACGAAGTGGCTCATGCAATAGCTGAGCACGGCCGTGAGCGTATGAGCAGGGCAATGATGGCTCAAGGCTTAACACAAGTGGGTGCTGTAGCGGCTGGAGTTGCCACAGGCGACCAAAGAGTAATGGAAGCTGCAGGCCAAGTGTTGGGGATAGGTACTCAACTCGGAGGTGTTTTACCAAACAGTAGAAAACAAGAATCAGAAGCAGACAAAATCGGCTTGATTTTTATGGCTATGGCGGGTTATGACCCACATGAAGCCGTTGCTTTTTGGCAAAGAATGGAAGAGGCAGGTAAAAATTCTCAAAAACCACCGAAATTATTGTCTACGCACCCTGCTGATGCTTCTCGTATAGCTGATTTACAAGCCAATATGGACAAGGCGATGAAATATTACTATGCTTATGGCAACAAATAATTAGATTAGAATTTCTAATTTTAATAAAGAAAATCCTTCCTGACGAAAATTCAGGGAGGATTTTTTATACCAAGCCACATTTTTGGAACGTTTATTGAATTAATGTTGAAAACAAAAACACGCCTTAATGCATAAAATACTATTGCTTTCGGTTTTTGTAGGACTGTTGAGTTCTTGTCAAAAATTTGAAAGCTTCCAAGAAAACGACCCTTCCTATGCCAACGAAGGGTATTTTATTAAGACTTCACTAAAAAAAACGGATTTGGGTTTGCTCAAACTTGAGAATCCCCGTGTTTTGGAAAATCCTTCAGATATGTTTGTAGATGGTAAATACTTGTACATCGCCGAGTATGCAAAAGGTATCCAAATTTATAGCGATCCAGAATCGGCCAATCCCCAGGCTTTGTATTTTATTTCAATTCCTGCCATTAGAAAATTTACAGTTAAAGACGGCCACATTATCTGTGACAATGGCAACGATTTGATAGCTTTTAGAATTTCGGGTTTTGATAAGTTAGAGCTGTATCCTGGGAAAGAGGATTCTGTTTTGGCTGTTTCAAGCAATTTCGGCTTAATTAACCGTAAAGCAGATTTGTTCTCATTTCCCAATTATCCGATTGAGCGAAATGTGTATTTTGAGTGTCCCGATTCGGTAGATTTTGTGGTGGAATGGGAAAAGAAAGTGATTGATAAAAAGTTAAATTGTTACAGATAAGCTATGCGTTGGATATATTTAATATTGATTTTTGCGTTTTTTTCCTGTTCAAAAATGGAAGAAATAGGCTCTTTACGAATTTTGGGAAGCAATACTGAAGTAAACTTTTTCAATGAAACCACCGACCAACAAAATGTATTTTTGAAAAAGAATGAATTGTATTTTCTTAATTCAAATTTTGTATCTAACCTGAATCTAACCAAATACTCGGCTGATTCCGTAGAAATAGAAAGCATTGCGGGTAACTCGGATACTTTGTTGTTGATGACTAAAACGGGTTTGCAAATTTATTTTCCTCAAATAAAAAAAACTAACCAGCTGAAAAACTACAATTTCAGCATCTGTGATAAAATGGCAATTTTGGATAGTTTTGTGGTTGTTTCAAATGGTAATACTAATTGCCAACCAAATATAGTCTCCAAGGTATTTTTGTTTAAAATAAATGCAGCTACAGAGCTTCTTTATTTAAATGATTTTCAATCAGACCCAATAATTGACACAAAGGTTTTAAATAGAAAAATAGTAATGCTCTCAAGCTCGGGAAGTTTAGGAGTTTATGAAATAAAAAATGGAGAAGAATTGGTAAGGCGATCAGAAAAGACAATCGAAAAAGCAGAGTTTTTTAGAGTATTTCCAAATTCAAATAAAATTTTGGTAAAATCGCCTTCAGGCATAAGCCAATTCAAAGTTTTGCCTGATTTTTCATTGGAAAAAATAAATGAAATTTAATGAGAAAGTTTTATAAAATATTGTTTTTTGTCGGCATAGTAAGCTTTTCTCATGCTCAGATGGCAGCTGTGGAGGCTACTGAGCCAATTGCATCTCGTGATCCTGTTAAGTTTACTCATATTCCGTTTTTGTTGCTGAGATTTAATCCAACTGCTTTGTTTGGGTATAACAATACCTTACAGTATGGGGCTGAACTAGCACCTCCTTTCGGCAAATTCAGTTTTAGTTTTGATTATGGAAAAGGAAAGGGGTCCGGAAATTTCAATAAATATGTAAAGAAAAACCAAGCAGAAAATTTGAATAAAGAGTTTAGAGGCGAGATAAAAATGTATTTCTCTGATTGGTTTCCGTTTTATGCCTTAGATAAAAAACCTTTTGGTAGGTATTATTCTATCGAATATGTTCAAGGTCAATATGATAGAACGGTTGATATGGCAACTGGTGTTGGTGGAACAACTTTACCCTCATTCGCAAAATTTGAAAATGTGGCATATACCGAAAAAACTCAGGCTGTTCATCTTAAATTTGGAAAGCATATTCATTTGCACAAGCATTTGTTTTTGGATGCTTACGCTGGTTTGGGAATGGGAAAATATACGAGTATTGACGCCGCCGCAAGCACGGACGACTTGGAAAACGTGCCTTTGCATTTTGGTTTTTTGAGCAATAAAAGTCTTAGACAACCTGGGACCAAAGGCTTATATTTTAGTAAAACGGCAGGGATTAGAATAGCGATACCATTATGAAAAAGTTAATATTATTGATATTTGTTGTAGTTTCTATGGGTTCTTGCTGGGCTCCCAGATGCCCAATGCAAACTTGCCACGTAAGAATGGAACATCAACATGGGGACCTGGTAACAGGAGTGTTCGCTGGTAGATATCTATATCCGCCAAGAGTTCATTTTCTTTGGGACAAAAACAAAGGACAAAAAGTGCCAGATGCTGTCTTGGCTCCAAAAGGTGGTAATAGAAAAGCTAGGAAGAAGTTTCCATGGGAGAAGTGGTAAGTTGGTAAGTTAGTAAGTTTGAAAGTTAGTAAGTTGGAAAGTTAGAATTTGGTAATTTGGTAAGTTGGAAAGTTTGAAAGTTGGAAAGTTTGAAAGTTTGAAAGTTTGAAAGGTGGTAAGTTTGAAAGGTGGAAAGTTAGTATTTGGAAAGAGGAAGTAGATTGGTACTTGAAAAGTTTATTTTAGAAATGAAAATAGATTTTCGATTGATTAATAAAAGACTTTAAATATTGCATAATAACGATTGTTTTTAATTTCTTGCAAAATAAAAAAAACTCTGATTTAGTAGCTAAAATTGCTCAAAATCAGAGTTTTGTATTTGGATTCTATAGTTTGCTTATTTGAAGAAATCCTTCATTTTATCGAATATGCTTTTGTTGTCAGAGCCTACCTTCGGCATAAAGTTTGGCGAGTCTCTTAGCTTTTCTAAGATTGCTTTTTCGTCTGAACTCACACTTTTTGGTGTGTAAATATTCACATAAATTAACTGGTCACCTGTTCCGTAGCCATTGATATCCTTAAATCCTTTGCCTTTTAATCTTAACACTTCTCCAGCCTGAGTGCCAGGTTTAATATGTATTTTTACTTTTCCGCTCACTACCGGAATCTCCACTTCTTTACCTAAAACCG
Organism: Lacihabitans sp. LS3-19; assembly: GCF_024343575.1. Taxonomy (GTDB): domain Bacteria; phylum Bacteroidota; class Bacteroidia; order Cytophagales; family Spirosomataceae; genus Leadbetterella. The sequence goes on from NZ_RJUA01000123.1 coordinate 29,310, forward strand.
CATCTACAAAGTTTAGAGGAAGGTCAAAGATGATATTGTTTCCGTCGCGTTTCAATTGTGGATGCTCTTCTTCCTCTATCTGAATCAAAAGATCTCCAGCTATTCCACCTCTTGCAGGTACGTTTCCTTTGCCTGACATCGACAATTGCATACCTTCGGCAACTCCTGCAGGTATTTTTATTGAAATCATGTCTTCCTCCAGTACTCTACCTTCGCCAAAACACGACTCACAACGGTCTAATACCACTTTGCCTTCACCATTACATACGTGGCAAGTATTGGTAGTGACCATCTGACCCAACATGGTCTGCTGTACACGTCTTATTTGTCCAGAACCTTGGCAAGTTCCACATGTTTGAAGCGATGTGCCATGTTTTGAACCATTTCCAGTACAAACTTTACATGCAACATAGCGTTTTACTTTTATTTTCTTTTCTACACCATTGGCTATTTCTTCTACATTCAGCTTCAATTTTATTCTTAAATCAGAGCCTTTTCTGACAGCTTTACGACCACCGCCGCTTCGACCACCGCCGCCAAAGAAACTGCCAAATGGGCTTCCATCGCCAAAAATATCGCCAAACTGAGAGAAGATGTCTTCCATGTTTACGCCTCCTTGGCCGCCAAAACCGCTGGCACCACCAACGCCTTCATGTCCGAACCTGTCATATCTTGCCTTTTTGTCAGGGTCTGACAAAACGCCATAAGCCTCAGCTATTTCTTTAAACTTTTCTTCCGCCTCTTTGTCGCCAGGGTTTTTATCTGGATGGTACTTTATGGCTAATTTTCTGTACGCCTTCTTTAGTTCATCTGTGGTTACACTCTTTGCAACTCCCAACAACTCATAATAATCCTTTTTTGCCATATTTCTTTAGCTTGTAGCCAAACATTTCCGATGGCTATCGGTATATTTTGCTATATTTATTTATAATTCGCTTTTATTAAGGAATTTTGTTTTAAAGAAAATTTGAACTGGTTAAGTTGAAAATTATGTAAATTTTCGATTAACCTAATTGATCAAATAACCAATTTTTCAATTTCCCAAAAAACACAATTAATCAACTACCTACTACCACTTTAGCGTATCTAATTACTTTATCGTTAAGGTAATAGCCTTTTTCAACTTCGTCAACTACCTTTCCTTTCTTTTCTTCTCCAGCAGCAAATTGCGTTATACATTCGTGCAATTCCACATCGAAAACTTGGTCTTTTGAATCCATAGCTTTAAGGCCTTTGCTAGTCAAAGTCTTTTGAAATTTGTTGAATATCAAGTCAATACCCTCTTTAATTGCTTTTACGTCATCAGAGGTTTCCATTGATTTTTGAGCTCTTTCAAAATCGTCCAATACAGGGATTAGTTCTTTCATTAAGCCTTCAGTGGCATTCATGATTGTGTCGATTTTTTCTTTCGCTGTACGTCTTCTATAATTTTCAAACTCTGAGTAAAGTCTGATATATTTATCTTTCGCTTCAGCAACTTCAGCTTCTAACTTATGAGTTTCACCTATTATTTCCTCAAAAACCTCTGATTCGTTCACAGGAGACTCATTTTCGTTTGATTGGTCTGTTGTTTTCAATTCTTCTTCTTCTTGATTATCCTTTTTCATACTAAAACGTTAAAATTTCTTAGATTTGTCATCAATAATTAAACCATTCGCTAGTTTTCTGCCAAAGTGGCAGAGCTATTGTTTGAAAATCAATACATGAAGACACTAAAAATATTTCTAATATTATGTATTTCAATGTCGAGTTTTAGCCAAAAACTAAAATACAGGATTGAGCATATTGGTGCAGAAAATGGTCTTTCCCAGGGATCTGTATATTCTATGTATAAAGATTTGGAAGGTAATATGTGGTTTGGAACAATGGATGGGCTGAATTTTTGGGATGGACAAAAAATGAAAGTCTATTATCCTTCAAAAAATAATAAATTCACTATTGACGGCATAGAAATAAAAAAGATAATTGGATATCAGGAGAATATTATTTTGATAGGAACTGAAAACTGTTTGAATGTTTTTGATAGAAACACCGAAAAGTTTAAGAAGATTTATTTTAGAAACAAAGAAGGGATTGTTGAAAAAAATGAGGTTTTCCCTCTAAGTGTTTTGGGAGAAGAACTGACACTTTGGGTTAGCAAAGTTGGCCTCTTGACCTATAATTTTATAACCAAAAAACAAAAAATACTAGTTTCGGAAGAAAAATATACCACCGATTATTTTAGCAATGTAAATACTACTCAAAATGATCAAGGTAAAAACGTATGGATTCATGCCGAAGATGGTTTGCTAAGATATAACCTTGAATCAGAGAAAATAAGTTATTTTTTTTCAAAAAATAAGCAAAATCTTGTAGGAAAGCCCGAAGAAATAGTAAAGATTCATATTAAAAACAATTTCGTTTGGATTGGCACTTTTGATGGGGTAATTAGATTGGATACCAAAAATTTTGCCATAAAAAGATGGAATAAATTTAAAGAAAATAAAGAAATAGGTCACATTTTCGATATTTCATCAGATAGGAAAGGTAATATTTGGCTTGGGACTGAGAAAAATGGACTATTGTTTTTTGATGTACAGAATGAAACATTTGAACAAATTTCAGCTAAAAGTAATTTCTCGAATTTTAAGCTTCACAATGACGAAGTTAGTTTTGTATTTGTAGATAATGATGGAATTGTTTGGGCCAACACCGACCCATATGGTATTGATAAAATCCAAATCCTTCCTGGAAATTTCGGAACTTATAGGTTGAATTTAGAAGGCAAATTGCCAGAAAGTATGCAGAATTTTTCAATTAGAACTATTCTGCAAGATGGCGACGCTTTATGGCTAGGAACACAGCAGTCGGGTATTTGGAAAGTTAATGCCTCTGATTTAAGTATCGTTAAAGGTTTCTATAATTTGAATACGAAAATTTTGCCTTCTAATACGATAAGATATACACATAAAGATAAAAATGGGACTATTTGGGTAGGAACTTCGGAGGGTTTGGCTTATCTCGAAAATGGGCGATTTAAAGAAGTTTTAGGGAAAAAAAGTAAAATGTCCTTGAATTTTATACGAGTTATTGAGGAGTATGGAAATAATCTTTGGGTAGGTACAGAATCAGGGATTTTTAAAGTTAATAAAAAGAGTCATTTGCAAGAATTGAGCTCAGTTTTTCAAGAAAAAAGGGTTTCTATGATAAGGTTTTTGTCAAATAAGAGACTTTTAATAGGTGTATATAATGATGGATTATATGAGCTAAATACACAAGATGATTTTAAAACCTATAGCACAAAGAAAATCTTCGATTCTTGTATACCAATTGTGATGAAAACCATAGGTAACTTCGCTTGGATTGGTACATCTAAAGGTTTGGTGAGGTTAGATATAGAAAAAGGGAGTCTTAAATGGTACAAAAGAGAGGAAGGACTACCGAGTGAGTTTATATATGCAATAGAAGTCGATGAGAAAAATAAATTGTGGTTAAGCACGAATAAAGGAATTGTTAAATTTGATCCTGAAGCGGCTGTTTTTCACACTTTTAATATGAACGACGGTTTGCAAGGGTTTGAGTTTAATGGTTATAGTTCTTATAGGGATTCTTTGTCGGGAGTGATGTATTTTGGAGGCATTAGTGGAATGAATTATTTTAAACCAAATGAAATAAATCTACCTTCTAAGATTGAAAATAATATTTTAAAAAATAGCCTAAAAAGTCTTGAACCTACAGATTATCAGGTGTTTTTAGATAAAAAACTAGCATTTACAAGGCCGGAAATTAAAAAAAGTGAATTTTCAAACTCATTCCATCGTTTAAACGGTCCATTGCCCAATTTTCTTTATACTGATGCAAACGGCTGGGTTAAATTTGATTTAAGTAATGAGTCTAACCAAAAGTGGTATTTAGAAGTAGAAAATACACGCTTGAGTGAGGTAGAGATTTGGATTTTTGAAAAAAGTAAAGAAATTTATTATGCTAAGACGGGTGATAACTTGCCCTTTGAGAAATATCTCCTAAAAGACCCCAATCCGACATTCGAATTAAACCTTATTGAAAATCAGCAGTATGAAATCTATCTCAAAGCCAATACAAGTCGGGACTTGAAACTCCCGATTAAGATATGGAATGAATCTGCCATAAGTGAGCATCAGAGCAATAGGAAGTTTGTTTGGGGTATTTTTATTGGATTTATCATTTTGATTTCTTTCTATAACCTATTTCTATGGATTACCATCAAAGACCAAACATATCTGTATTACATGATTTATATTTTGTCTTTCGGATTATTTCAGTTTTCTATTTATGGTTTTGCCTTCCAATATTTTTGGTCTAACCATCCATTTAACCAGTATGCTTTTTTAATGTTTTTGTATTTATCGTATATATTTATAACGCTATTTACTGAGAAATTTCTTGATTTAGACCAAAAACTGAGAAATTGGAAAGCGATGAAAATTTTAATTTTAATTAGCTCAATAGGTTTGTTAATAATAACACCTTTTTGGCACCCTAATCAGATTAATTATTTTGCTATTGCCCTTAGTTTGATGTTTAGTTTTCTTTATTATTTGATATGTTATGTCTACATAAAAGCTCGCAATCCGCTAATATTTTACTATGCATTGGCTATCTTTTTTTTAACGTCAGCTTCCACCATACTAGCTTTGCAAAACTTGGGAATCATCAGTTCTTTAAATCAGGAATATGTATTAATGACCGGCTCGATGATAGAAATCGTATTGTTTTCCTTAGCACTTGGCTATAAGTTCAGACAAAACCTCCTTGAAAAGGAGCGACAACAATTACTACGAAACCAGATTTCGGGCGATCTTCATGATGATTTAGCGGCGTCTTTGAGTAGTCTCACCATGTATGCTGAACTTAGCAAAAGAAGGGTAAAGGAAGACATCGAACTCACGGATAGACTGCAGACAATCGCCGAAAAATCAAGAGGAATATTGGCTAAAGTGAGAAATGCAGTATATGAATTAAACCCCTCCAATGACCAAGAAGATGGTTGGCTAGAGCGAATTATAGATTTCGGGAGAGAAATATTCGAAAGTAAAAATATTGATTTCAAGGCGGATATAAATGAAAATTTCGATTCCATAAGTCTAAATCCTGCAAGTAGAAGAGAGCTAATGTATCTTTTCAAAGAAGCGATGAATAATTCGGCCAAATATTCTAATGCTGATTCGGTATTGTTTTCAGCTATTAAGAAAAACGGACATCGGTTTATGTCACTGAAAGACAATGGCTTGGGTTTTGAAAGCTCTCTCGTTAAAAAGGGAAATGGCTTAGATAATATGAGAAAAAGAGCAGAGAAGTTAGGAGCTGGTTTAGAAATAATTTCATCACCAGATAGCGGCACCGAAATAAAAATAAGATTGTAACCTACTATAATTAATAGGTTTAGAATCGTTGATGTTTTTAGATATTTGTGGATAGTTAGACGAATAAATTTAATGATAAGAGTAAGTTTATATGAGGATGTGTGCGACATTCGGGAGCTTTTGGAAGAAACGATTTCCACTGCATCTGATATGGTATTGATTGGTTCTCATGAGAAAGCGGTTGATATTTTGGAAAATACGCGGAAAGAAAAACCCGATGTGATTTTGCTCGATATTCAGATGCCTGGCATAAGTGGCATAGAAGCAGCCTTGTTGGTAAAAGAAAAATATCCGTACATTCAGATTTGTATGCAGACAGTTTTTGAGGATAATGAGAAAATTTTTGCGGCGATTTGTGCTGGTGCAAGTGGCTATATCCTGAAAGCTTCCCCTCCCGAAAAATATGTGGACGCCATTATTGATACTTATCAGGGCGGCTCGGCTATGAGTCCGAGTATAGCCAGAAAAGTGTTGAGTATGTTCCAGAATCAAAATGCTAGAGTCAAAGAATTTGTAGAACTTACCGCATCTGAGAAAAAAGTGCTCGATCTGTTGGTTAAAGGTTTGAGCTATAAGTTAATAGCTTCGGAATTAAATATTAGTTTTCCAACAGTCAATTTTCACCTAAAAAATATTTATAAAAAACTCCATGTAAACTCTGCGAATGAGGCTATTAGGATGGCTATGCAGAATAAATTGGTGTGATTATCTAGGAAAAAAATACTTCAAAAGTTCCACATAAGCTATTGCGGCAATTACAGACACGAAATTGCCAAACAGATAAAAATCATTGAATTTGTTTTGGTCAGACTCCGCCTTTTCGGTATGTTTGAGCCGTGTGGCCAGTTTTACGGCACTGAAAAATGTTAAAGCATGCGGATAGCCAAAATATAAAGAAATCACTAAGAAAAGTCTTTCGAAAAGCCCTTTTACGATGGAAATGAAGTCGAGCCCAAGTTTTTTGTAGAAGATTTGCGAAATGGCAGAAAATGCAAATGCCAGTACAATTTCAGAAATCAAAAGTATAACAAATGCAATCATTTAGATAAATAAGATATGAGGTTTTTTATGGCAAAATAAGAAGAAATGTTTAGACTTTTTTCTTTTTTCCAGATTTGTGAACGTGTTATGCCTGTTTTTGTGGCAATGATCTTATAGTCTTGGTATTGAATAAACTGTGAAACCAGTTTTTTGTCTGCTTCAGAAGTCCATCTATTTTGTAAGTTTTGCAGTATTTCAAAGGCGTCGTTTAATGCTTTGCTTTTATCTTCTTTTTCAGCTGCTATCTCAAACCTTTGCTCTTTCTTTTTTAAGTTTTCAAGCATTTTTCTTGCGTGGCTTAAGCCATCTCCAAGCATTCCGTAGGCTATTTCGGAATTTATTGGAGTGTCTATTTTGCCAAAATTTATTATATATCTTAGGCTAAAATTTGCATTTTCTTTCATTAGGAGCTCCTCTAGGGTTATTATGATTTCTGTGCTTATTTTCAGGCTTTTAGCTATGCCTTGAAACTCATCACCAAGGGTAATTGTAAGCGGGGAAATGAGTTTTTTTTTGAATTTTTCATTTATGTAAGCTACATTTTTTTTGAAATCTTCTTGAAGGGTAAGTCCTTGATAATCACTACTATTTATTATGTCTGCCATGATTATCCATTGAAAATTTTTATTTTTTACTGACATTTCTTCTATTTTTTATTTCAAAAATATTGAAATTATTTGGTTTATTTCAATAAAAGTGAAATTTTTTAGTTTATTTCATTAAAAGTGAAATAAAAATTATGTCTTTTGTTAATAAAAAATGAATATATTTGAGAAAAAAAGAATTTGAGTTTTCGGAATAAGCTGCAGTATTTTTTGGTTAAAAAGCTTGAGATTTCTAATAGAGATGCTCAAAAACTATTAATTGAACGGAAAATCTATCTGAATGGCGAACCTACATCGGCTAATTTAGAGATAAAAGCCGAAGACGAAATATTATATAATGGTAATGTTTTGCAAGCTGCAAAAATCTTTAAATACATAGCTTTTTACAAACCAAGAGGCATAGAAACTACTCTCAACCAAAACATTGGCGAAAATTTAGCCAATATATTACCGTTTCAAGATGTCTTCCCAGTTGGCAGGCTGGACAAAGCTTCTGAAGGGCTTTTGTTGTTGACAGACGACGGAAGACTGTATGACAAAGTTTTAAGAAACGAACATAAAACTGAAAAAGAATATCAGGTACAATTAGACAAACCGATAGATGAGGAGTTTCTCAAAAATATGGCAAATGGAGTGAAAATAATGGGAAAGACTACATTGTCGTGTAGGTTGAAAAAGATTGATAATCAAATGTTTAGTATAGTTTTGGTGCAGGGGCTCAATCGGCAAATCAGACGAATGTGCTATAAGTTAGGCTATGAAGTACTTTATTTGAAAAGAAACAGGATTGGGAATTTAGAGTTAGGAGAATTAAAGCCTGGTGAATGGCGGCATATAGATATTAAAACGGTTTTTAAAAAATAATTATTTTGTTATATATTATCTGAAGGAAAAATATTTAATTTGTTGAAAATCAATCTGATATTACAATTATGAAAAACAAAATTGGTACAAAAGATAATCCAATGGTGCTAAAAACACCACCATTAACTTCAGAATATACAATGCATGTAGACGAAAAAGATGGGAAAGAGATTTTGGTGTGTACAGTTGGGAAAACGGTATTGCATTATAATATAAATATTATCAACGATTTACACGTTATGTTAAAAAAACATGGCGATTGGATGGAGCTGGCAAGTGCGGACGAACAAAAGCCGGCAAAAGAAGGTACAGTGGAGGCATGGGGAAGAGCTGAAAACAATCCTGTAGGAGGATGGTATGGCTTAAAAAAAGGCTTTAGAGGAAGAGTAGGGATGTATATTCCACCGTTGATGGAGGCATTGGGACTGGCAGAAGTAAGCCATAATCCCAAAGGGAATCAAATGAAAGCGATTTAATAGCTATGCAAAAAGCTATTGAAGTATTTCGGCAGCATTATGTCCAGGTTTGCCCTGAAATTACAAACGAGGAATTGGATTTTGTGTCTGAAAATCTGACCATTAGTGAGTTTAAAGCAAAAGATTATTATTTAAAAAACGGAGACGTACAGTATTCCTTGGGTTTTTTGGTAGAAGGTTTAATGAAATCTTTTTATATTGATCAGGCTGGCAACGAAATAACGGTATGGTTTACCAAAGAAAACGAATATGCCACAGATTATCCAGCTTTTATTCGTCAAATACCAGCAAAATACCATGTGCAGTGCCTAGAGCCTTGTTTAGTGGTGAATTTGCCTTATGAAGACGTACAGACAGGATATGCCAAATACAAAACCATTGAGAGGTACGGAAGGCTGGTGACAGAGGAGGTATTGATACAGCAACAATCGAGATTGGAAAGTTTTTTGTTTCAAAATGCGGAACAACGCTATTTGGATTTTATACAAACTAATCCTACTTTGTTTAACCGTGTTTCTCTTACAGACTTGTCCTCCTATTTGGGAATTGAACGACAGTCACTGAGCAGAATTAGAAAATCTATTTCTCAAAAATAATTTTGTCACATTTGTGACATGTAAATAAACTGAACACTGTTCATCTTTGTGAACAATTTTAAATTTTTAAAAATGAAAGTATTAAATATTGTAAGTTTTTTGATGATTTCTTTTTTTTGTTATGGGCAAACTAAACCTGAATTTAATCTTAAGATTCAAAATATAAAAAATACCAATGGCACACTCAGGATTGCTTTTTTCAAGAAAGGCTCTGACTTTCCGCATCACAGCGGAATATCATTTGCGAAAGAAGTGAAAATAAGTAAAGCAGGAGAGGTGGAAACAAAATTTAGCGATGTGCCCCATGGAGAATATGCAGTCGCAATTTTTCATGATGAAAATGGCAATAAGAAATTAGATAAGAATATTGTAGGCATACCAACAGAGCCTTATGGTTTCACAAGAAATTTTAAACCGAAATTTTCAGCACCGGTTTTTACGGATTGCAATATCGTATTCAATCAAACAAGTAACTCGTTTATTATTAAATTATTAGACTAATATGGATGCTTCAGCGATTTTTTCTTTTGGAAACACATTTGTGCTTTTAGGTTGGATACTTTTAATATTTTTACCTAACTGGAAGTACACCCAAACGGCTATTTTGAGTGGAATGATTGTGCTTTTTGCCATTCTTTATAGCTATTTGATTTTGAGAGATATTGGAGATTTTAAGGCGGATAGTTTTAGTACTTTAGCCAACGTAAAAGCACTTTTTCAAAACGACAATGCGGTGGCTGCTGGTTGGCTACATTACTTGGCTTTTGATTTGTTTGTAGGAGCTTACATAGTCAGAAAAAGCAAATCTCTCGGAATTTCAAGGTGGTTATTTTCCATTGCTTTGCCTTTTACCTTTATGTTTGGTCCTATGGGTTATTTGATATTTTTTATCATTAAAAGCATTAAGTCCAAGTCCTTGGCATCATAAATTTAAGTTTTATTTTTTATATAAATATATCCAATTCAAACGCAATTGGTAGGGTATTATATTGAACAATTTAAAAGGAAAATACTATGAATTTTATTAAAGAAATAAACAGAAGAAATGCCCCAATGGCATATGTTGGTACTTTTTTTTTGGTTTTGTCCATAATGTTGGGAGTATATGCTACTGTAAATACTCAAGAGATATTGGGAATAAACGCAATGATAAAACCCTTGAAATTTGCTTTAAGCCTTTGGATTTTGGCTTGGACTATGGCCTATTTGCTTTATTATGTAAATGACCAGAAGAAAGTTGAGAAATACTCAGTTTTGGCCATCATAACCATGGTTTATGAACAAGCTGTGATCACAATTCAAGCATTTAGGGGTAAACTTTCCCATTTTAACCAAACCGAAATTGTCGGCGGAATTTTATATGCTTTGATGGGAATAATGATTGTTTGGCTGACCACAGCTACTTTGATTCTAACCATTAGATTTATAAGGCAAAAAACTTACGCTATTTCAAGCTCGTTTGCATTTTCCATTAAAATAGGCTTGATAATGTTTGTAGCTTTTAGCTTTTTTGGAGGTTATATGAGTGCTATTAATTCACATAATGTGGGCGGAGAAATAGGAGGGAAGGGTTTGAGTTTGCTAAATTGGAGTACCGTTTTCGGTGATTTACGAGTTGCACACTTTTTTGGAATTCACTCTTTACAAATCATTCCTTTTTTAGGTTATTTTATTTCCAAAAATTATGGTGAAGACGCAAAAGCCAAGAGATTGATTTGGTTTTCATCACTTATCTATTTAGCGTTTGTATGTTTTACGATGTTTCAAGCATTGGCGGCAATGCCTTTTTTGAAAATTTAAAAACCTAAGATTAAGGCTTAGGTTTTTAGAAAAACTTTCAAGAAGATTATAGTATTATTTATCAAACTTGGAAAGCTTATAAGCTTTCTACATGTTTTTTGAAATTGTCCATAATTGCCTGCCAACCACCTCTTTGCAGTTCTACTGGGTTTTCTGTTTCAGCATCGAAGGTTTCTGTTACCAATGTGCCATTTTCTTTTGCGTCAAAAACTATCTCAACTTTTCGGCCATCTTCCAGTCCGTACACGATTCTTGAATTTAAATCAACTACTTCATATATTCCCTCAAAATCAAATCCAAAACTTCCATCTTTGGCTTCCATTCTGCTGTTAAATTTACCACCTACTTGGAGGTCAACAGTAGAAAATGTTGTATGCCAATCATCAGAGGCGGCATTCCATTGAACAATATGCTCCGGGGCATTAAAATATTTCCAAGTATTTTCAAGAGAGTCATTTACCAGTGTAGAGACTGTGATTTTTGTACTTTCCATTGATTTCTAGATTTGATTTTTTAATTATTCTACAAATGTAGGTGGAAAAATAAAATTTCAAATAGTGTATAAAAGACATTTGAGAGGTGATATGCGACATTTTGAATATATTTGTAAAATGAAATCAATTAGCATATTAGTACCCGAAAGTTGCGTGCTGCAAGCCATTGCCGATCCGCAATATTGTTTTAGTGCCGTAAATCAATTTATGCAAATGTCGGGAAAAGACCCCCTTTTCGATGTGAAATTGGTAGGAAAAAGCCCAGAAGTGAAACTTTCAGGTGGAAGTTACTCCGTTCATGCTGATTTTTTATTAGATGATGTGGTCCAAACCGACTTGGTGATAATACCAGCATTGTTCGGAAATATGCAATCTGCCGTAGAATTAAATCGAGAATTGATTCCCTGGATAATCAAACAGCATAAACAAGGAGCTGAAATTGCCTCACTTTGTGTGGGTGCCTTTTTATTGGCTGATACTGGTCTGTTAGATGGTAAAAAATGTTCAACTCATTGGGGATTTATACAAGAGTTCAGGCAAATGTACCCAGAGGTAGAAGTTCAAGATGGCAGCATAGTGACCGAAGAAAATGGAATTTACTCTAGTGGAGGGGCAACTTCCTACTGGAATCTATTGCTGCATTTGGTAGAAAAATATGTAGATCGTGAAACCGCAATTTTGACCTCAAAATATTTTGCAATAGATATAGACAGAAGCAACCAATCGGCTTTTGCATTGTTTAATGGCCAAAAAGACCATAAAGATGAGGCAATAATTAAGGCTCAAAGATTTATAGAACAAAATATTGAAGACAAATTGTCTATCGATTTTTTGGCAGATTATGTGGCGATAGGAAGGCGAAGTTTTGAACGAAGATTTAAAACTGCCACCAATAATTCTGTTTTAGAATATATTCAAAGGGTAAAAATAGAATCTGCCAAAAGAAGCTTTGAAAATAGTTTGAAAAATATAAATGAAGTAATGTTAGATGTGGGTTATTCAGACACCAAAGCCTTCCGAACAACCTTCAAAAAAATAACGGGCTTAACACCTTTAGAATATAGGAATAAGTATAGAAAGATGGCGTAGGATTTGTTAATAAGTTTACTATGAATGTTTTGGGAGTGATTTTTTTCATTCTTATTTAACAATCCTACTAACATTAGTAGTACCGTCAAATAATATTCGAAACTAGCTTTGATGAAAAATTAAAGCTATGAAGAAACTATATATAATTCTTCTTTCAATTATAACCACTTCAGGTTTTGCACAGTTCGGCTTTATGAGTCCTGACTCATTGGTAAGCACAGCACCTAAACTCAGGTTTTCAAATATAAATGAAGGAGTGGGTAAAATTCTCACTTCCGATGCTTTTGGTAATGCAACTTGGCAAAATTTGCCAACCTCAGGCTTGTGGCAACAAACTGGTAACTACATAAGCAATACCAATTCCGGTGGATTCTGGTCTCCATATGCCAATGCCCTACCAGTAAATGCTGACAACACAAGCTATCCTCCACAATCTCCTTCAAGTGGAAATGGCACTCGCATGGCCTGGATTCCAGGCAGAAGTGCATTTCAAGGTGGTACATTTAATTTACCTGATGGTTCCGTAAGGTTTATCTCAGATAATATAGGACTTTTTAGTTTTTGTTATGGTTTGAATTCGGAAAGTAGGTCAAGAGGTGGAGTAGCAATTGGTGAAGAAGTAATAGCTGACGGAACTAGTAATACCATAGCTTTTGGAGAAAATGTGCAGGTGCTTGGTCAAAGAAACATAGGTTTTGGTTTTGGAAATCAAATTCAAGATGGTAGCAGCAATACGATTGCCATGGGAGAAGGCATAAGAAATACTGGAGGCGAATATGTGAATTCTATGGGTTGGGGATTGCTTGGTTCAGGATATGGAACTTCAATTTTCGGAACTTTCAACTCCACACCAACGGGTTCTTTAAACTCGTGGGTATCTACTGATCCTCTTTTCACAATAGGAAATGGTCAATCAAATTCATTAAGGTCAAATGCTTTATTGATTCAAAAAAACGGGGTTGTTAATATTGGTATTAGTCCATTGGTTTCGCTTGTTTACAGACTTCGTGTAGGGGGAGGAATTTATTCCAGCAGTGCCATACAAGGCAATCAACTTCGTGCGACTAATTTAGCAGGAGTTGGTGAAAGGGATGTTTGTACTGATGCAAGTGGAAATTTAATTGAATGTAGCTCAAATATCCCAATTTCAACGCAGTATTACAATATATCTGCGATGGGTTTTCAGCCTGTAATACCAGATGCTAGTTCTCAATTTTGGTTTAGAAGAGACCTCCAGAATGGACTTGTTTATTTTGATAGTCAATTAAAACAAGTTGATGCTTATGCTTACGCACCTATAGAATTGCCTGATGGAGCATTGGTTAATGAATGGACTTTTAATTATAAACAAACGGGAGCTTTGAATACCATGTTTATTGAGTTTGTTAAAGTTGGGAAAACAAATGCGGGTCCTTCTACGATTTTGTCAGAAATTTCGAGTACTTCAGGAGTAGGTATTTTAGAAATTACAAAAAACTTGGATAAAGGGGATGAATTAATAGAAAATGCAAAATATTACTATTATGTAAGATACAAAAAAGCCCCATCAGCTTTATGGCAGGGAGATTCTATGGCAGTTAGGGGTGTGATTTTTAAATACCAAAAATAGATATACCATGAAAGCACAAAGGAAGAAAATTACAGAAAACAATGGTTTGCTCAGATCTCCATATTTGGCAATTCATGTTGGTAGCCGCACCTATTTACAAGCTGCAGAAATAGTAATGATTTCTGCTGATATCAGCTACTCGTATATTCATCTCAATGATGGAAAAAAGATAATAGTAAGTACAAATATTCAAAAACTACAAGAGCGGCTTTTGGGTGTAAAAAATATAGTAAGGGTTCACCGCTCATTTATGATAAATGTGAACTACCTCAAAACTTATGATGAGAAGAAAGCGGCCCTCCGCTTTAACCTGAGTTGTCCGATTTCTAGAAGGAAAAAAAATGATTTAAAAATTGCATTAAATTATTGAATATGAATAAAATAGTTGCTTTTTTATTGGTAAGTATATCTTCTTTTGCCCAAAACCAAGCCATTTGGATTGATATCCCTAAGACAGACGGGGAATACATTGTTAATCCAAATAGATTGACGGGTACGAAGGGTCCTAAAGCCAAGTGTACAGCCATAATCGATTTTGAGTTTCAGATGGCAAAAACGGTCTATGCTACACCAACTCTAAATATCAAAAACGAATTTAAACCCAATGGTTTTCAGACGCTTAGGGTCGACCTGCCTCTCGACAAATCTTTTACCGAGCTGCATGAGCGGATATTTGAGGGTCGTGTATTGCCCAGTTTAGATATTTTTTCAGATCGGTTTTCTAACGGTAATGTGCAGTCAGAAACCCAACATATCAAACTCATCAATGTAAGTCTCCTTGAAATCAGTTTATTCACTGATATTCCCGTAAGGCAAAGTGTGCTTTTGAAATATGATAAAATCGTCATTAGCTCGACAAAACTCAACCAAAATGGTGGAATCTTGAAAGTAGAACAGACCTGCCTAGACCTGAAAACTGGAAACCCCTGTATAGATAAAATATGAAAACTAAAATTCTATTAATCAGCATCATGTGTGTGTTAGGGCAACAGCTCCTTGCACAAAAAATATATGTCAAATTCAAAAAACCAGAGATATTTAGCGACAAAACCAGCCCAGTTTTTTTGGCCAATTATTTTGACATTCGGGATTTCCATTATTCCATTCATAGCGATAATGGCAAGGTTGCTTCAGGACTTTTGAGTTTTACTATAGATGAATCTATCGTCTCGCCACAATTGTGGAAAAACCTCTTTCAGCCTGAAACAGTCATGGATTTGGAATTGGTTTTTACTAAAACTGCCGGGCTCAATGAGCTGACTTATCTAACGATTCGCTGCGATAAGTCTTACATTAATGCCATTAGCACTACCATCCAGAAAAACGAAGTCACTGAGCTACGCTTGCAGCTTTGGGTAAATGAGTACAGCATTCAATACAAGGAGATGGGAGATTCCGGCAACTTCCTTGGCAATTACAGTACAGGTTGGAGTTATCTAAAAAATATCCCTAAAGTCTTTTAAACGCATGAAAAACTACCTATTCATTCTTTGTTTTATTACGGTAAAATTTAATTATGCTCAGCATGTAGAGATTTCTGAGAAACAAATTAGCTCTCCAAAAATAGGAATTGGAACAGAGGCTCCTATTCGTAATCTTCATTTGGTTGGCAGTGCCATTATGGTGCAGGAGCAGCCACTCGAAAATATTGTCATTGGCACAGTAGATTCCGTTGATGCCAAATTTGCGGTTTTTAGCAAAAACTTTGGAAACGGAGTCATCATAGATGCTCCTTCTACACCAGGTGGATATGGCTTATTGGTAAAAGGGTCTGCACATATAGCTGGCAATCTCTCTAAAGCAGGCGGGACATTCAAAATTGACCATCCGCAAGATCCATTGAACAAAACCCTTTCGCACGCTTTTGTGGAGAGCCCCCAAATGCTAAATATCTACAGTGGAAATTGCATAACAGACACAAATGCGGAAGCAATAGTTAAGCTTCCCGATTACTTTGAGGCTCTCAATCAAGACTTTAGATATCAGCTGACAGTAATTGGTTCTTTTACTCAAGCCATAGTTTGGAAGAAAGTAGAAAATAATGCCTTCACCATTAAAACAGAACAACCACAAACCGAGGTTTCGTGGCAGATTACTGGCATCAGAAAAGACCGCTGGGCATTGGAAAATCCTATTGTAGTAGAACAAATCAAGTCTAATTCTGAAAAAGGAAAATGGATAAATCCTTGAAAGAAAAGGCGTTACCGAAAAGCCTTTAAGAGAGTAGGAACAAATGAAAACTATAAAATTATGGCAATTGATTTTAAAAAAGTAGGTGACAAAATGAGCACCTCTGGCGAAAAACAAAAGAAAACAGGCGAAAAGCTCATAGCTTATTCTGAAGATTTTAAAGCCTTTGGGCAAATTTTTGAAAATGACGGAAAGCTCGACAATGCTCTAGAATCTACGGAAACCGCTGTGAAAGTAATTCGAAATTTACTAGCTCCTCCTGTAAATATCTTAAAAGCAATTGGAAATGGATTTAACGCCATTGTAGTACCTGACCTAGACGTGTTTACACGGAGGATAGATATACCAGTAGTGGGTAGGATTACCATCGTAACAGGCGTAAATGTAGGAACCCAGAGGCCCTTTAGGGCTATTGGCAATAGTTTTAATGATTTGGCAGATGATATAAATGATATAAGAACTACACTTGGCGACATAGCTAAAGCTTGTAACGATAGCCAAGCAGAATTTGGCAAAATTCAGGTAAAAATAAACGAAGGTTCAAGCGAAATTATGCAGGCAGGTGTGTCATTGGTAGAAACGGGGGCTTTGCTTTCTGAGATTGGACTTTTGCTAAAAGCTTAAGGAAAACAGTTTCATCTGTTCTTTAGTTTTTTCAAAAATTCGTAAACGCTAAGATGTAGGTCTTACTATTTATTATTAAACTTTATCGAAAGTCAAAAAATAGGATATTAGGGAAATTTCGATTTATTGTCTTCCTATTAAATGGTAATTGATGAGGTTTTCCTTGCTAAATTCAAATATTGGGCATTCAAAGTGGAGATTAGTATTTAACAAAAATGAATTTGTAAGTCGTTTAAGTGTTTAATATTTATACAGTTACGCCAATGTGTGATAATATTATTGGGTGACAAAAGTTTAAAATTTAAAAGTAATAATTGTAAATGATGATAAAGCTAATTTTGGTTCTATTGTTACCTGTTTTTGGCTTTGGTCAAAAAGATAGTTCTACTTTTCAAGTTACGTCATTAACATTAGGCTTTGGTTCGCAAACCAATATCAGCTGTTTTGGGGGCAAAGATGGAGCTGCCTC
Organism: Lacihabitans sp. LS3-19; assembly: GCF_024343575.1. GTDB lineage: Bacteria > Bacteroidota > Bacteroidia > Cytophagales > Spirosomataceae > Leadbetterella. The sequence goes on from NZ_RJUA01000123.1 coordinate 46,548, forward strand.
CGTTTTGCCAGCTAGTGGAGGTGTAGCCCCATATACCTATAATTGGACACCTGGTACTCCCATTGGAGATGGTACAGTTTCTGTAACGGGTTTGACATCAGGTACTTGGACTTGTACTGCCAAAGATTTTTTGGGTAATACAGTTCAACGTTTTTTTCAAATTACACAACCAACTTCTTTATTAGGTTCGGTTATTTCTATAACAAACGCGAGCAACCCAAGTGCGACTGATGGTGCCGCCACAATTGAAGGTGTAGGAGGTACCCCACCGTATATTTATAACTGGTCACCCGGCAACCCTACAGGAGATGGAACTGCTACCATTACCGACCTAAGCCCTGGGATATATACCTGTACTATAAAAGATGCCAAAAGTTGTACAAGTACCCTTGCCGTAACTGTCGGTTCCCAACTTTCGGTTACTGCATTATCCCAAACAAATGTGACTTGTTTTGGTGGAAGCAATGGGGCTGCCGCCGTCAATGAGCCCACAGGAGGTACTCCTCCATATACATATAACTGGACGCCGGGCAATCCTGTAGGAGACGGTACAAAAAGTGTAACTAACCTAACAGCAGGTACTTGGACTTGTAACGTTAGCGACGCACTTGGTGCATTAACTTCGTTAAATTTTATAATTACTAAGCCTCCATCTATAGTAATGACCGCTAATCAACAGACCAACGTTTCATTTTCGGGAGCATCTGACGGTGCAGCTATTGCCAATCCGGCCTCTGGTGGTACTCCTCCTTATAGCTACAATTGGACACCCGGAAACCCCATTGGGGATGGGACATTATCCGTTACAGGATTAACTGCCGGTACCTGGACCTGTAACGCCTTCGATTCAAACGGATGCACAAGTTCGGTTGCCTTTCAGATAGTAGTAAAGCTCAAAATTGCACCTTCACCTAAAACCGATGTCTCTTGCTTTGGAGGGTCGGACGGTACAGCCACTGTAGCTTTAGAAGGAGGTAAAGCCCCATTTTCCTTCAATTGGACCCCTGGAAATCCCACAGGAGATGGAACTTCTTCGATTTCAGGTCTTAATGCAAATACCTATACTTGTACCGTTACAGATGCCCAAGGTACAGTAGTTTCTACGGATTTTGTTATACAACAACCAAACGAATTAACCATCAATGATGCTGAGTTTAGCAATGTGTCATGTCCCAACGGGCAAACCGGGATAGCTAGCATTCTATCTTTGGGCGGAGGCACGCCAATCTATATATACAATTGGACGCCAGGAAATCCAATAGGTGATGGTACGCCTTTTGTAACAGATTTAACTTCAGGTACTTGGAGTTGTACAGTTACGGATTCAAAAGGTTGTGTAGTTCAAAAATCCTTTGTCATTGGGACAGATTTTCAAAACGTCGACATAATATTAAAGAGTCCAATTGATGACCTAAATGCAAATACGCTAACTAAAAAGACCATGGGGGAGATCTATGCAAATATTCAGGCTAGTAATATGTCTGTATTAAATTTGACATCTGATAAATCCATTCTTTTAGATGCCAAAAAAGGGGTTTTTGAAATAGAAAACGGGAGTATATTTGAGGCAAAAATAGAAGGTTGCAAGAATTGAATGCAAATGTTTTTATAATTCGATTTCTAATTTAAACAAGAGGTAATTTCTATTTGGATATGGAGCCGGAAGAAACAATAACTCTTAGCCAATAAATTTCTATTTGAAAGGTAATTTGCCATCTGGCCAGAGCCATTCACAAATAAAAAGACAATAAAAGACGAAAGTTTTGTAAAGCTATTAAGTTGGTATTTTACACCTCTTTTGTAAAGTTAGTTTTTTTACAGACAGCCATTGGTGGTTATTGTAGAGCGACACCCAATAATTCATAAAGTTCTTGACGACCTTTTGAGGTTGCAACTAACTCTCTCGAAAATTCAACTTTTTTAAACCACTTTCTTTCAAGCATTTTGTTTAAAAATTCAGCACCAAGTTGACCAGCTAAGTGCGGACGACGTTCAGACCAATCAAGACATTGACGAGTTAAAGGGCGACGATTATTATTAAAGCCTTCTTTGGATATATTAAAAACCTGAAACCATTCCCAACCTTTTTCAGAAACTAAGTAGACATTTTTTGACTTTATTAAATAACCTTTTCTTTCTAATGTTTCAGCAATTTCAACACCAATAAAACCTGCTAAATGGTCGTAACAAGTTCTACAATATTTTAAACCATTAAGTTGAGGTTGCTTTTTTATACTTTTAGTGGAGCTATTGTTTGCAAGATTTGCTAACCCTTCAACAGCATAAGCAACCTCGGAATTTGAAAGCGAGTAATACCTATGTCGTCCCTGAATTTCAACTTTTACTATTTCAGCTTCAAGCAACTTTGACAAATGATTACTTGCTGAAGTGGGCGAAGTATCTGCAACGATGGACAACTCACTTGCAGTATATGCTCTACCGTCAAGCAAATTCCAAAGCATTCTTGCTCGTGTAGGTTCGCACATTAAAGCGGAAATTGAAACAAATTTATCTTCTACATTCATAGTTCACTATTAAATGAAATGTAAATGTAATGATTGCATTTAATTTGCAAAAAATAAAAAAATGCAAGACATAGAAATTTTATTAGAAAACAAGCCAGGTGCGTTGGCTTTAATGGGTGAAACTTTAGGCAAAAATAAAATTAGCCTTGAAGGTGGCGGTGTATTTCAAAATGGGGAAATGTCAATTGCTCATTTCTTAGTGGAAGAAGCGGAAAGAGCCAAAGAAGAGTTAGCGAAAGTTCAAATTAAAGTCGTGAAAATAAACAATGTGATTATTCAAAAACTGCGTCAAGATGTTGCAGGACAGTTAGGTATGTTTTGCAGACGAATGGCCGAAGCTAATGTAAATATTTTAGTACAATACAGCGACCATTCTAATCAATTAATTGTAGTAGTGGACGACTATGAAAAAGGTAAAAAAGTATCGGAAGAATGGATTAAAGAATGGTGGAGTTAAATAATTAAAAAATAACTTTATGAACGGACAACATAATTACAGCCTGACAGTAAAGTGGACTGGCAACACAGGAACAGGGACTTCAAATTATGCAGGATTTGAAAGAAGTCATTCTATTTTTGTTGCAAATAAAACTGAAATTTTGGGTTCTTCTGACCCTGCATTTCGAGGTGACAAAACGAAACATAATCCAGAAGACCTGTTGTTATCATCTATTTCATCTTGTCATATGCTGTGGTATCTGCATTTATGTACAGTGGAAGGCATTATTGCTACAGATTATATTGATAATGCAACAGGAATAATGCTTGAAACTGCAAACGGAGGTGGAAAATTTACAGAAGTAACTTTAAACCCAATAGTTATCATAACAGATATTTCAATGACATTAAAAGCGAATGAACTTCATAAGAAAGCAAATGAGTTATGCTTTGTTGCGAACTCATTAAATTTTCCTGTTTATCATAAGCCGACTTGTATAACTACAAGCTGACCGAGAAGAACAAAGAATATTTAGAATGTAGAAGAAAGTCGGAATACCGCATTACCCTGACCGTAAACAAAGTCTGGGTGGTTCGATATCTTGGCTTTTTGCTACTTTGTTCCAACCACAAACTGCAGAATGGCACACAGATGTCACAGATGCCTATCGGCAACGCTGATTTTCGCTGATTTTTCAATCTTGCTTAATAAAAATCCGTGCTAATCTGTTTCATCCGTGTCATCTGTGTTCTAAACACGAATCACACAATGGCACGCTGATGACGCAGATGCTTATCGGCAACGCTGATTTATGATGATTTTTAATAAACAATCCGTGTCCAATCGGTATAATCCGTGTTCCAACCACAAACCGCAGAATGGCACGCTGATGTCACAGATGCCTATCGGCAACGCTGATTTTCGCTGATTTTTCAATTTTGCTTAATAAAAATCCGTGCTAATCTGTTTCCTCCGTATCATCCTTGTTCCAATCAAGCACCGCAAAATGGCACACAGATGACACAGATACCTATCGGCAACGCTGATTTTTGCTGATTTTTCAATCTGAACTAATAAAAATCTATATAAATCCGCATTGCATAGCATCCGTTTTATCGGCGTGCTATTATCATCAGATTGAAGTTTTTTTTGATGGTAAGCCACTCGGATTCGTTTTTATTCGAACGGTGCGACTATTCGCAAAAATAAAGGCAGATGCCTAGTCCCTAGGAGGCAAGCCGACTCAAAGTAAATAGGGGCTCATTTTCACCCAAAACAAAAAATAGCTTGAATAGCCATTCAAGGCCGATTTTTATCTAAAGTAAATTTTTGTTAGACGCCATTATCTTAATTTTAAAATTTAACGCTTTTTACTACTAACATTAGTAGTACCCTTGAATTCAGGCATTAAGTAGTTTTGAACAAATATTATTTGCTATGAGAAAACTATTATTATTGCTACTTTTTGTTATTTCTTGTATAAAAATTTATGCTCAGGCACCTGCAAATGATAACTGCTCAGGTGCCATAGAGCTCACTGTAAATGCCAATAACCTTTGTGGAACTAGCACTGAAGGAACTACAATAGGTGCTTCCCAAAGTCAGGCTGGTTGTAATTTCAGTGTGGCTGACGACGATGTTTGGTATAAATTTACAGCAACAGCCACCACTCATAAAATTTCTGCCACTGCCATAACCATGAGTGACCCTGTTTTTGAGGTTTTCTCAGGAAGTTGTGGCTCTTTAGTTTCTTTGGTCTGCGTAAACGACCTTGGGTTTCCTTACAATCATACCGAAAAAACGATTTTAACTGGACTCACGATTGGTGAGGTTTATTTCATCAGGGTTTATGCTGCTGGCTCAGCGGCTTTTACCAAAGGTACTTTTTCTGTTTGTGTTGGCGTGCCAGTACCACCCGCAAACGACAATTGTGTTTCGGCCATAGCTCTTGCTATAAATGAAAATCAGACCTGTACTTTTACGACAAATGGAAACAGTGAAGACGCCACAGAAAGTCTTACGGGATGTTATTCAGGAAGTAATGCCGATGACGACGTTTGGTTTTCGTTTACAGCTACTCAAACTGCTCATTTTATTAAATTGAGCAATGGGACAATAATATCACCCATTTTGGAGATTTTCAAAGGCTCATGTGGTTCGCTTGTAAGTATCTTCTGCGACATTCAATATAACAACAATGTTGGTTTTACTATTGGGGAATTGGTGCCAGGAAACACGTATTTTATAAGAGTTTACTCCTATTATAGTCCCGCTCATGCTGGTAGTTTTAGTTTATGTATCAATGAGCCAACGGGCATGCCGGTCAATGATGCATGCTCAGGAGCTTTAACTTTGACCGCCAACACGGCCTCGTGTGCAGCACTCACTTCAGCAGATTTAGAAAATGCCACGGGAGGCTATGACGCCACCTGTGTGGGTGATAAAATAAAAGACGATGTATGGTTTAAGTTTACTGCAACCGACACGAAAATGATTTTGAAAATGCTTAATCATAACATTTCCTCCCCTCAAATGGAGTTGTTTTCTGGCACCTGCGGAACGCTCAGCCAAGTACTTTGTGCCGATTATGGATTTATGGCAGCCAGTAATTTGACCATTGGCCAAGAATACTATTTACGAGTTTGGAGCCGATATGGTGTCTCAGCAGGAAATGGAGGTTTTGATTTGTGTCTCTCAACCACAGCTCTCAATGATGACATTTCTGAAGCAATCACTTTACAAGCTAATAATGATTACACCTGCACATTGAACAATACGGGCGATAACCTGTTTGCTGTTAGCAATTTACCCATTTCAAATTCCTATGGATATTGTGCTCCGCTTATCAATGGAGCTTGGTATAAGTTCTCTGCCTTGAATGACAGTCTGGAGATTTCTCTGACGCCACAAAGCAATTCGGGCCCTACTATGGAGGTGTTTCACATGGTTTCTGGCAATCCAGTTTTTTTGAATTTTTCAGACCAAAAAGTAATTCTCACCGATGCCGTACTTGGAGATGAATATTATATTTTGGTTTACAATTGCACCACTTATCCTTTGAGCAGAGGCACTTATGATATTTGCATCAAAAATATACCACCACCACCAGCTAATGACAATTGTGCAACGGCTATTGCTCTTACTGTCAACAATGATTTGACCTGTGGAATTTCTACTGAAGGAACTACTCAAAATGCCCTTGGCGATCCTTACGGATGTAGTGGAAGTCCCGACGACGACGTTTGGTATAGTTTTGTAGCCACGGCTACCGAGCATCAAATCACTGTAACTCCCGGCACAATGGACGACCCAGCTTTTGTCGTTTATGATGGAAGTTGTGGTGTTTTAAATGAACTCCTTTGCGAAAATAACAGCTGTTGTGGGAACCCAGAAGTTAATAAAGTAACTGGCCTTACCATTGGCGATACATATTATGTTCAAGTTTATTCTTCAAGTTTATACTCCGACCAAGGCACTTTCAGCATTTGTGTCAATTTGCCTATACCCATACCTACAAATGCCGAATGCACTAATGCGGAAGTAATCACTGTAGGCAGCAGCTGTGTGCCTACTTCTGGCACAAACATAGGCGTGGAAAACAGCACGTACGACAACTGTGATTTTAACAAATATATGGTTTGGTACGAGTTTACGGCTACTACTTCGAGCCAATTGATACATATCACTAAAGGAAGTATAGTTAATTTTAGATTAGATGTTTTTGAAAATAATTGCAATAGTTTGAGCCGTGTGAGCAATTGCGATTTTAGTGAATACAATGCTGACCACGATTTTGTGGTTTCTGGCTTTACCGTAAATAACACTTACCTGATAGCTGTCAGCACTACTAACCAAAGTGATGCAGGTACTTTTGATATTTGCCTTAGTGAGATTCAAACACCCGCTAACGATGAATGCTCAGGAGCGATAGTACTTACTGTAAATGCAAGCAGTAGCCCAACGGTTCGTACAGAAGGCACTACACAATTTGCTACAGAATCACAAGCAGCTTGCAGTGGAAATGCGAAAGACGATGTTTGGTTTAGTTTTACGGCTACTCAGGCTTCGCACCGCTTATTTTTCAAAACGATTAATTTCAGTGGGAGTCCTGTTCTTGAAGTTTTTAGTGGTACTTGTGGAAGTTTGGTGAGTCAGCAATGTATCACGCCTGCTTCTTACAATTCCAACAATTCATTTACGCTATTGACGGGTTTAAACCCAAGTCAAACCTACTTTGTAAGAGTGCATAACAGTATTGGTGTCAGCTACGGAGGTACATTTTCTATAGGCATTGCCTCTTTGGTAGCTCCTGCCAACGACGAATGTATAGGAGCCATAAATATCCAAACGGCAACTGATTTTAGTCAAAATGTGTCAGGAAATACGCTGGATGCCACACTTTCTCAAGCTTCATGCACCTCAGGGCCTTATGCCGATGATGATGTTTGGTATAAATTTACTGCGACTCAAACAGTGCATAAGATCAAAGTACAGGGCATGAGCAACAATTCTGGTAGAATAGAGGTTTATAGCGGCTCTTGCGGTGCTTTGACTTTATTAGATTGTGGGAATCCAAGTATCAGTGGTGATACTATTTTAAAAGAGCAAATTGGCCTTCAAGTTAACAGTACTTATTTTTTCAGAATTTACACGAGCACTTTTAGTCCATCCTTTACCACTTTTAAAGTCGCCGTGACCAATCCTTATATTTCACCTTATGACGAATGCCAAGGTGCTTTGTCGGTATCGGTGTCAAATGACGAAACTTGCACACCCACGGCATTCAGCTTTGAGGGTGCCTATACATCTTCCTTACCGCTCAATTGCGGGGCAGCAGTATCTCAAAATGATATTTTTCTAAAGTTTACGGCCAGCTCCACACAGCATCAAATAAAAATAAGTCCAGCTTCTTATGTTTCTGGTCAATTATACGCAGGAACTTGCGGAAGTCAAACCTTAATGGCCTGCAATGCTTTCGGATATGACAGTTTGTTGAACATCGGTGGTTTGAGTCTTGGCCAAGAGTATACCCTCAGGCTTTTACAAAACTACAACTCTACTCCGCCTTTGCAAATATGCATCAGCAGGCCAAATTATGCTGCTAATGATGAAATAACTGGTGCAGAAAACATTCCTATTTCAGGAAATCAGTTGAGCTGCGAAATGTACAGTGATAACTTGGATTCCAGTTCACAGTCAATCTTTTCAATTTGTAATGTTCCACCAAACAATGGCGACGGTGTTACTTTTGATAAATGGTATAAATTTACGGCAACAGCTTCAAGTCACCGATTATTTTTCTTAAACAATGGGGCTCAAATACCCAGTTATGAGGTTTTTTCTGGTTCTCCGACATCACTCAATTATATCTCCTGCAGTAGCAATGTAAGTTCTTCTAAGTCAGAAATACTGGAAAATCTTACACCTGGACAAACCTATTTTATAAGAGTTTATTGCAACTTCTCAAAGAACGCCGACTTTCAAATTTGTATCTCGAATGTCACAGTTCCTGCAAATGACCTTTGCGAAAATGCTCAAGTTTTAACTGTTTATCAAACCTGGCTTACTTCTAATTATACCAGTGGAAGTACTGTAGGTGCTACGAGAACTATAGAATCTAACTCTTGTGGAGCAGCCAATGCCTACGATGTTTGGTACAAGTTTACCGCTACCCAAACCAGTCATTTTATCGGTTTTAGAGACGGTAGTTTGGGGCAAACAACTGCAGGTCTTACGGTTGCTGTTTACGCTGGTGCATGTAATGCCCGAACAAACGTCATTTGCAAAACAGCCAATTTTAGCAATCAAAACGATGAAAAATTACAAGTAAACGGTCTGACAATAGGTCAAGAATATTTTATAAAAGTCTACTCGTCGACAGCCACTACCAGCACACAAGGCAATTTCTCTATTCAGGTTTTAGATTTGACTGTGCCCTCAAACGACGACTGTGCCACGCCGAAACCTCTTAGCGTTCAGTCAGGGCTTGATAATTTCACTTACACCACAGATGTAAATTTACTCGCTACCACTTCCAGCCAAACCATCAATTGCAGCGTTGGCGGTACGGCCGATGACGACCTCTGGTATAGTTTTACACCGAATAGTAGCAATGTAAGACTTTTGCTCAATTCCGATTTCAAAAACCTGGCCTATGTGATTTACTCAGGCTCTTGCTCTACGCTTAGCCCAATTATTTGTGGCAGCACGGGGACCACAGCATTTACTTTGAATCAGATTATTGACAATTTAGTGCCCTCCACTGAGTATAAAATCCGTTTGTATAGCTTTTCAAGTACTCAAAGAGGCCGTGTTTTTATAGCTTTGACCTCTGATGTACTGGCACCAGTCAATGATTCTTGCCAAAATGCCATAGACCTTGTGCCTTCTATTGACAATTTGCCCAATTTTACTTCTGGTACCACCCTCAATGCCCGAAGTACCAATACACAATGCTTCGCTGGTGAAGAAGTTTGGTACAAATTCACAGCCACCGCCGCTGAGCACCGAATTGTATACGATGGGTATTTGAAAGACCCTGCCATTACAGGTTTTTCTGGAACTTGTGGTAATCTCAGCATACTGCCCAATGCATGTTTTGGTGGCGTGCATAGCATCGCATTTAATAATACTGGACTGACCATTGGGCAAACTTATTATTTCAAAGTTGCCTCACAAACCAAAGCTTATGCTACCCAGGGCAATTTCAAAATAGCAGTAACTAACTCTTTAATACCCGCGAATGATAACTGTGTAGATGCACTTAGCCTTAGCAATATACCCACTTATTATACTACTCAAAAAGCTACAAATGAATTTTCACTAAGTACAGTTTGTGGTAATTTTGGGAATGACGTATGGTTTAAATTTACCGCTACCAAGGCGAAAATGAGCATCAGCATTGAAAATTTGAATACCGATGCTTTGTTGGGGGTTTATAAAGGTGCATGCCCAAGCCCAACACTCATAAAATGCAGTAGACCGAGCGGCAGTAGCCAGAAAATTAATGTATTAAATCTGGATACTTTGACCGTGGGGGAGGAATACCTTGTTAATATTTCTGCTTTGGTTTCAACAGCAAAAATAGAATTTAGAATCAGTGCTTTTGAGAATCAAGCAATAGAAGAAAATACAGCGGCCGACTTGGCCTGTTTGGGCATCAATATGGTCAGCAATCCCTCTTTTGAAGACCCAGAGATTTGTCCGGGTTCTTTCAGTGGTACGCCATCATCCCCAGGCCAGTGGTTAAATCATAATTTAGGGTGGACCATCCCCAGCATGGGTTCTGCAGATTACCTGAATGCTTGTGCCGCTTACAATGCCTCTATCGAAATACCTCGCAATGCGGCATTTGGCTATCAAACGCCCCGAAATGGAATTGCTTATGCAGGTTTTTTTGTAGGCGGAAGTACCTACCGCGAATATTTACATACTACGCTGACCTCACCCATGGAAATTGGCAAAAAATATGTGCTGAGTATGTATGTAAGTAGGGCTGATTATTATAAAAAAGCGAGCAACAATATTGGTTTTGGTTTAAGTGAAGCGAACATAGTGCAACACAGTTACGATACTTTGGTGGTAGATAAAATACTTTTGCCCACGCAGAACTTAGTCTTACATGAAAAAGACGATTGGGTCAATATCTCTGTCAAGTTCACCGCTGATAAAGCCTATGAGCATTTGTATTTGGGTAATTTTAAAGGCGAATCTTATACCATTACTGAAACGGCGGTCGATATAAGCGGAGCTGCTCCAGGTGGATATTTCGGACTCGCCGAAACACCCAATGCCTATTATTTTGTGGATGATATACTGGTGGCTGAAGTAGCCAATACTTTGGCCTGTGGCACAAGTCCTTGCGACAATGCCCTCACCTTACAAAGCCCTACTGACGATATCAATTCGGCTATTGATACCCAATCGAGCAATCTTGAAATCAAGGCAAATATTATCATTCAGGGCAGTTCAAATGTGTTGTTTACTTCTGGCAAATCGATTCTTATGGATGCCCAAAACGGTGTTTTCGAAGTTAAAAATGGTGCGGTATTTGAGGCGAAGATTGGAGGGTGTGAAAATTGAAAAACAGAAAAAAAATGTATAAGTTAATGATTTTTTTATTGATACACGGCTTAGTGTATTCTCAAAAAGATAGTACTACTAGAGAAACAAATGCTTTAAAGCTTGGCTTTAGTTCCCAAACCAATGTTGGTTGTTTTGGAGGGGACGACGGAAAAGCAGCTGTTCAGCCAGCCACAGGAGGAATAGCACCTTATACCTACGATTGGTCACCTGGAAAACCAACAGGAGACGGTACATTATCTGTTTCTGGCTTATCAGCGGGTAATTGGACATGCACTGCTACAGATTTATTTGGAAGTACAATTACCAGAACTTTTGTTATTACCCAGCCTGCAAGTTTGGTTAGTTCTGTCTTATCTAAAACTAATATAAGTACACCCTTGGCAAGTGATGGAGCAATCTCTATAAATCCTGCCTCTGGTGGCACTGCTCCCTATATTTACAATTGGAGTCCTGGAAATCCTTCAGGTAATGGTACAACCTCGATAAGTAACCTATCATTTGGTGCTTACACGTGCACTATTAAAGATGCGAATAGCTGTACTAATTTACTTGAGGTTTTAATAGGTGTTCAACTTGCTGTTGATCCCTCTAGTCACACAAATGTGAGTTGTTTTGGCGGTTCAAATGGAACAGCTTCCGTAAAAGAAGCTGTAGGAGGTACAGCTCCATATACTTACAATTGGACACCCGGAAATCCTGTTGGAGATGGTACAAAAAGTGTTTCGGGCTTATCGGCTGGTTCATGGACATGTACTGTAACCGATGCAATCGGAAATACTGCTACTAGTTTGTTTACTATCTCCCAGCCCTCTATTTTGACAAGTACTGTTTTGTCTAAAACTGATGCAAGTTCCACGTCTGCAAGTGATGGAGCAGCAGAAATAAATCTTGCCACAGGAGGTACTTCTCCATATATCTACAATTGGACTCCTGGAAATCCTTCTGGTGATGGAACTACTGCAGTAAGTAACTTACCAGTCGGCACATACACTTGCACAATTACAGATTCAAAAAGTTGTGTAAAAACCTTGAGTGTCGCTATTGGATCACCATTAACACTAAATGCTGCCAGCCAAACAAATGTGAGTTGTTTTGGCGGTTCAAATGGAACAGCATCCGTAAATGAAGCAGAAGGAGGAACAGCTCCATATTCTTACAATTGGACACCCGGAAATCCTGTTGGAGATGGTACAAAAAGTGTTTCAGGCTTATCGGCTGGTACATGGACATGCACTGTAACTGATGCAATCGGAAATACTGCTACTAGTTTGTTTACTATCTCCCAGCCCTCTATTTTGACAAGTACTATTTTGTCTAAAACTGATGCAAGTTCCACGTCTGCAAGTGATGGAGCAGCAGTAATAAATCTTGCCACAGGAGGTACTTCTCCATATATCTACAATTGGACTCCTGGCAATCCCTCAGGTGATGGAACTCCGGCTATAAGCAACTTGACAGTCGGCACATACACTTGCACAATTACTGATTCAAAAAGTTGTGTAAAAACCTTGAGCGTCGCTATTGGATCACCCTTAACACTTAATGCTGCCAGCCAAACAAATGTGAGTTGTTTTGGTGGTTCAAATGCTACAGCATCTGTAAATGAAGCAGAAGGAGGTACAGCTCCATATTCTTACAATTGGACACCTGGAAATCCTGTTGGAGATGGTACAAAAAGTGTTTCGGGCTTATCGGCAGGAACGTGGATATGCACTGTAACCGATGCAATCGGAAATACTGCAACCAGTTTGTTTACTATCTCTCAGCCTTCTTTGTTAACAAGTACTGTTTTGTCTAAAACTGATGCAAGTTCGCAGTCTGCAAGTGATGGAGCAGCAGAAATAACTCTTGCCACAGGAGGTACTTCTCCATATATCTACAATTGGACTCCTGGCAATCCCTCAGGTGATGGAACTCCGGCTATAAGCAACTTGACAGTCGGCACATAC
>NZ_RJUA01000124.1 GCF_024343575.1 Lacihabitans sp. LS3-19
CTCTTCCCAAAGAAAAGTACATGACTCCCAAAGTAGTTTTACGTCGGTTGGAAAACGCATATGCACCTCATAACAAGTAGCATCCATCATCAAAACGTTGGTGTTTTCGAGCTCACCCTTCCATGCTTCAACTAATATTTTTTGAATTTTATTCATATCACAATATTTAGCCAAATAACCTCGACCACGACTAATAAACGCATTATCACGAATAACCTCATTTAATTTTAACCGACAACCACAAAACATTTGGTAAGAAAAATTGGTCTGGAAAGCTGCCATCAGTTTTTCATCACTTAAACCAGTATAATGTTTCAAAAACATTAAGCCAAAATAACCAGCTTTTGGAAGGTAAGATGGGGCTCCAGCAGGGTGCCTCTTTTCAGGGAGAACTTTAACCAAATCATTCCAAGGAATCAGCTTGTAAATTCGCCCAAGCTCGGTCGAATTATTGAAAAAATACCATTCAGGAAAAATTGGGCTATCAAAAGAAAATAATGTATTTTGCACCATATTTTAGGGAGGTAAGGTGCTCTAAAATAAACAAAAAACCCCGAATTTCCAAGAAATTGGAGGTTTTTGGGGTTTTATTTTTAAAATATAATACTGATAATTAGCAGGTTACGAAACTTAAGGACGCCCTAAAAAGAGCCAAATCTTTTCAAAAATGGCTCTTTCTAAATATTTTGAAATCTCAATTTGTTACATTAATGCTCAATTCTTTGAGCTGCAAGTCAGATATACTTGATGGAGAATCAATCATAACGTCACGTCCGCTGTTGTTTTTCGGGAAGGCAATAAAATCTCTAATAGACTCCGCACCACCAAATAAAGATACCAGTCTGTCAAAACCAAAAGCTAAACCTGCGTGAGGTGGGGCACCGTATTCAAATGCTTCCATTAAGAACCCAAACTGCTTTTTAGCTTCTTCGTCAGAGAATCCAAGAATCTCAAACATTCTCTTTTGCAATGGTCTTTGAAAAATCCTCACTGATCCTCCACCTACTTCGGTTCCGTTTATTACCATATCATAGGCATTGGCTCTTACTTTACCTAAGTCAGTATCTAGTAATGGAATATCTTCTGGTTTTGGAGAGGTGAACGGATGGTGCATCGCAAACCAACGATTTTCTTCTTCTCCAAACTCTAAAAGAGGAAAATCTACTACCCATAATACTTTATAAACATCTGGATTTCTAAGTCCTAATCTATTGCCCATTTCCAAACGTAGCTCATTCAATTGTTTTCTGGCTTTATCTGCTTGACCAGAAATAATCAAAATCATATCGCCTGGTTTGGCATCAAATGCAGCAACTATCGCTTTCAAATCTTCTTCTGAATAAAATTTATCTACTGAAGATTTTATGCTCCCATCTGCATTATACCTAATATAAACCAAACCTTTGGCTCCAATTTGTGGGCGTTTCATCCACTCTGTCAGTTCATCTACTTGCTTGCGACTATATTCTGCACATCCTGTAGCATTTATTCCTACTATCAGTTCGGCATCGTCAAAAACTTGGAAACCTTTGTTTTTTACCAAATCATTCAGTTCAACAAACTTCATGTCGAATCTGATATCTGGTTTATCGCAACCGTAGAATTTCATAGCATCCGCATAAGTCATTCTCGGGACTTCTGGCAAATCTATGTTTTTTACAGTTTTGAAAAGATGCTTGATCAAACCTTCAAACATATTTAGAACGTCTTCTTGCTCAACAAAAGACATCTCGCAGTCTATCTGAGTGAACTCTGGCTGACGGTCTGCTCTTAAGTCTTCGTCTCTAAAGCATTTTACGATTTGATAATATCTGTCAAAACCGGAAATCATCAGTAATTGCTTAAATGTCTGAGGTGATTGTGGTAAAGCATAGAATTCGCCTGGATTCATTCGGCTAGGTACTACAAAGTCACGAGCTCCTTCAGGAGTAGATTTTATTAATACAGGGGTCTCAACTTCTACAAAATCCTGAGCATCCATATAGATTCTAGTTTGCTGAGCTACTTTGTGTCTCAGCAAAAGATTTTGTCTTACTGTGTTTCTTCTTAAATCAAGATAACGATATTTCATTCTGATTTCGTCACCGCCATCAGTTTCGTCTTCAATTAAGAAAGGTGGTAATTTTGCAGGATTTAAAATTTCGATTTTTTCTGCCAATATCTCAATTTCACCAGTTTCGATTTTATCGTTTTTAGAAAGTCTTTCAATGACTTTTCCCTCCACTTTTATAACATACTCTCTTCCTAGTGTTCTTACACTTTCTAGTACCTCTGCAGAAGTTTTTCCTTCTTCTAATATTAATTGAGTAATGCCATAGCGGTCTCTTAAATCCACCCAAACCATTCCTCCTTTGTCTCTTACTTTCTGTACCCAGCCACAAAGTATTACAGATTTGTTTAAATCTGCTAATCTAAGTTCTCCACAAGTATGCGTCCTTAACATGCTATTTTTTTTGAAATTGGCTGCAAAATTAGTGAATTCTTTTGGCAAAATTGAAGTTGTGGCAAATATTTAGAATACAGACCTTTTTTTGAACATAATAAATTAGGATTTAATCTAAGGTTATAATACTGTAGGTTCTTCTTTTGGAATAATAAATGCCATAATAAAATAGACAATAATCATAGATCCGAAGCTGAAAAAAGTCACAATAGCTGTGGCTACTCTTACCAATGTAGGGTCAATTTCAAAATATTTACCTAAACCAGCACAAATTCCTAAAAACATTGCATCTTTGCCAGTTAATCTTGTTAGTTTCTTTCCCATAAGTGTTTTTATTTTTACTAAAATTACAAAAAAAACCTCTCACGAACGCAAGAGGTTAATATTTTTCATCAAAATGTTAATTTTACCAACCAAATGGGTTAATCAAACCTCCAACTCCCCAGACTAATGTTGCAATCAAGCAACCTATTAAAGCCTTTCTAGTTTGGTCTCTGTCTTTGTCAGTAATAAAATACACTAGAGCTAAACCTACAACTCCTAAGCAACATCCCCACCAAAATCCACTCAATAATGGCATGTCTTTAACCGCTGAGTTTACGACAGCATCTGTATTGTCCATTAAATCAATCCCTTGAATTAGTTCGGAATCTTTATTTTTTAAATCTGCTAATGTAGTTTGAGGATTAGCTTCCACAAAAGCTTCAATTTTATTGATTTGGGAAAACTCTTCCTCAGAAACTGGGTTTGTGAAATTTTCGTTTGCCCAAAGGTTAGTAAACACTAGGCAGATAGTTAGGCTTAAAATTGCTCTTTTCATTTTGATTGCTTTTTTAATTTAAAGATGATATGAAAATAAAAAAGGTTGCATTACATTTTCAATAAAGCATAACCTAAACTTTGAAAGTGTGTTATGGCAACCATAGCACCAACAGCTACTTTTAAATTGGGGTTGAGTTTGTAATCCGCATATTTGCGTGCTCTTAAGGATTGCCCACAGACATAAAATTTTACCCCATTTTCGCTTAATTTGTTTATAACATCTGTATTTGGGTTATTTTCTTTAAACTCTTGATTGAAAGCTTCATCGCTGAGAATTGTAGGAGTTGCTTGAAAATGAATTACAACTGCAATATCCATATTTTCTTTTTTTACGCCCTCTAGTCCATATAGGTTTATTACTCTCGCCACTGCTTCATAGGCATGATTCATGTCTTTTGAAGGATTTTTTTCGGCTGCTGTGATATCAAAAACTATTTTGTAGTTTTTGTTTGGGTCCAGCAAATGTTCAGCTTCTGGAACTTCAAAAACTCCTCCGTAGGTATCTATAGAAGGAAATAGTTTTTGCGAATTTGCTGAAAATGAGACGATTAAGAGAAGGACGATAAATGTTTTCATTTAGTTTTGATTAGTTTTCATAAAAATAAATATTTTTTTTAATTCTTAGCCTTATTGTGAACTAATTCTTATTTTAGCATGTCTTTACATTAAATACAAATGTAAATAATATGAAAACAATATATCATGCCTCAGATAGTAGAGGAAAAGCAAATCATGGATGGCTAAACTCTTTTCATACTTTTAGTTTTGCCAATTATTATGATCCTGAAAGAGTAAATTTTGGAGCACTCAGGGTGTTAAATGATGATACAGTATCTGGAGGTATGGGTTTTGGAAAACATCCTCACGATAACATGGAAATAGTTTCGATACCTCTTGATGGGGCTTTGGAGCACCAAGATAGTATGGGAAATAAGGCCATTATAAAAAAAGGAGAGGTGCAATTGATGTCTGCAGGAACTGGAGTGACTCATTCAGAAAAGAATTTTGACTTGAAAAACACCGTTAAGTTTTTGCAAATATGGATTATGCCAGAAAAAAGAAACATTCAGCCCAGATACGAACAAGAGGTCTTTGAAGCAGAAGGCAGAAAGAATGCAATACAAACGGTGATTTCTCCGATTGGCTCGAACGATGGAGGTTTGAAAATTAATCAAAAAGCGTGGTTTAGCTTAGTGGATTTATCTGGCGAAATTAAATATGACCTAAAAGACAAAAGCAATGGCGTTTATGTATTTGTTTTGGAAGGAGATGTTGAAGTAGAGAATCAAAAACTAAACAGAAGAGATGGTTTTGGAGTTTGGGAAATCGGAACCTTAAACTTAAAAACAGATACTTCAGCCGAAATTTTGCTGATGGAAGTACCAATGAAATTTTAAAAATTATGAAAAAGGAAATATTAAAAATAAGCAGTTCGTCGGGGCAAAGAGTAGGGGAGCATCGAATGTATCAACCTATACCTGACGTTGGTTTGGAGCAGATTAGCCCTTTTATTTTGTTGCATCATCATGGACCACATGATTTTGCTCCTCATAACCAAGGACTTCCTTTTGGGCCACATCCACATCGAGGATTTGAAACGCTCACATTTATTTATGATGGAGAAATAGAACACGCCGACGGACATGGCCATAGTTCTGTAATAAAATCTGGTGGTGTGCAATGGATGACAGCGGCTCGTGGAATAGTTCATTCTGAAAATCTTTCACCGAAGCAAAGACAGGAAGGTGGCAAAATGGAAATAATTCAGCTTTGGATGAATTTGCCTGCTCGTTTAAAAATGACAGAAGCAAAATACCAAGGATTTCAAAAAGAAGAAATTCCTGTAGTGCTCATATCTGAAGGAAAAGTAGAGGTCGCTGTGGTGTCAGGTGAATTTGAAGGAATGAAAGGTGCGGCAAATTCAATTACAGGATTAGAAATGTACAATATTAAAATGTTAGCAAATTCAGATCTAAAAATTGAGGTTGTAGAAGATAAGAATATACTTTTTTACGTATTGGATGGAGAGATAATTGTAAATGGAAAGTTAGCAATTGGTCATCAATTGTTAGTTTTTGATGCAAAAAACACAGAAATAGAAATAAAATCGCAAGCCGATTCAAGATTTATATTTGGAACTGGTGATGCCATAAACGAGCCAGTGGTTTCTCAAGGCCCATTTGTGATGAATACTACAACCGAAATCATGGAAGCTATGCGAGATTATCAGATGGGGAAAATGGGTGTGATGTAAATTTGATTTCATGGATATATTTATGAGAGATGACTTAGGTTATCTCTTTTTTTTTGTAAAAAATGAAAAACCAAGTGCTTTTTTTTAGATAATTGATTAATTTGAAATCGATTACATTTAACATCAATATTCATGAAAAAACGTTTATTATTTTTCTCTCTTTTTCTATTTAATTTCTCTCTTTTAGCACAAAATCAGTATTTTTTCTCTGGTAAAAAACTTAATGCTTCTATTCCTAGTCCGCAACAATTTTTTGGATACGAAATGGGTACGCACCATACCCGATATGATAAAATCATAGAATATATGAGGGTTTTGGAGGCTAAATCAGACAGAGTGAAAGTAGTGACTATTGGCGAGACCTATGAACACAGAGAGCAGGTAATTGTACATTTTGCAAAACCTGACAATCTTAGCAAAATAGAGCAAATCAGAGAAAGTCATTTGGCAAATGCTCAAGGTAAAGTTTCGGATGCCAGCATGCAGCCTGTGGTAGTATGGTTGGGTTATAATGTGCACGGAAACGAAGCTTCTGGCGGTGAAGCATCTATTCTTACTGCTTATTATTTGGCCGCATCAGAAGATGAGGAGGCTATAAAGTGGTTAGACAATGCGGTGTTTCTGATGGAACCAGTTATTAATCCTGATGGCAGAGATAGGTTTGCCAATTGGGTAAATATGCACAAAGGCAATCCTATGGTGGCAGACCCTTTGGATAGAGAACACAATGAAGTTTGGCCTTCAGGCAGAGTAAATCACTATTGGTTTGATTTAAATAGAGACTGGTATTTGGCTGTAAATCAAGAAACTAGGAATCGTTTGAGGTTTTATCATACTTGGTTGCCAAATGTGGTGACGGATTTCCATGAGATGGGGACAAATAGTTCGCATTTCTTTGAACCTACAAAAATCAATGCCCAAAACCCGATTGTTCCAGCTGCAAACTATGATGTGCTTAATGCTCGTTTTGCTAAATATTTCGAAAAATCGATGAATGAAATTGGCTCTTTTTATTTTACAAAAGAGGCTTTTGATAATTTTTATCCCGGTTATGGAAATACCTATCCGGATCTTCAGGGAGGACTTGGTTTATTGTTTGAGCAAGGTAGCAGTCGTGGTCATATTCAAGACTCTCAAAATGGAGTTTTGAAATTTGGATTTGCAGTCAGAAATCAATTGGTAAATGCACTAGCTACAATTCGGGCGTCTGTAGACGAAAGAAAATATTTGTTGAAATATCAATCGGATTTTTATAAAAACATAGAAAAAACAAATGAGACCATAAAAGGCTATGTGGTAAGTTCACCTACTGATGCAAACCGCTTTAGTGCTTTTTGTGATTTGCTGAATGTCCATCATATTAATGCCTTTTGGTTAGATAAGGATGTAAGTGCTGATGGTCAAACCTTCAAAAAAGATGCTTCTGTTTTTATCCCTTTAGCACAAGCACAAGGACTTTTGGTGAAATCTATTTTTGACAGACCGAAAAAATTTGCTGATAGTATTTTTTATGATACATCTACCTGGAACCTCGCCTTGGCTTTCGGTATGGAACATGCAGAAATGAAAACCTTGCCTTCACAAGCCCAAAAAATAACTGAAGCTGATTTAAAGCTTGAAATGCCCAAGTCCAGCTATTCAGAGTATGCCTACATTGTTGATTGGCAAGATTATAATGCGGCTAAGTTCTTGAGTTATTTGCATCAAAAAGGTATCAGAGTAAAAGTAGCCATGAGAGGTTTTTCCTTAGAAAAAAACAAATATCCATCAGGTACTTTAATGATTCCTGTGTCATTGCAAGACATAAGCTCAAAAGAATTGTATGATGAATTGCTTAATATTCAAAAGGAAACTAATCTAGGTTTTACAGCAGTCAGTACTGGTTTTAGTGACCAAGGTATAGATCTCGGTAGCAATAGTTTTAAAACGTTGAATGCCCCCAAACCTATTATGATTATTGGTCAAGGAACGAGCCAATATGAGGCTGGAGAGATTTGGCAAATGCTGGATACCAAGCTTAATATGCCGATTACAAAGGTAGATATGGCAAATTTTGGCAGAGTAAACATAAATAGTTATACGCATTTGGTTTTGGTTAGCGGCAATTATGACGAATTGGGAACTTCGACGATTTCAAAGCTAAAAGCTTGGGTTAAACAAGGTGGAACCATAATAGCTATGAAAACTGCCATTGAATGGTTAATAAAAAATGAATTTTCGTCAGAGAAACTAATAAAATTAGATGACGAAAAAGGTACCGAGAGGGTGAATTTTGAAAATATTCAAAATATAGCAGGAGCCAAAACTACTGGCGGAGCAATATTTGAAGTTGATATCGATAATACACATCCAATGGGTTTTGGTTTTACAAATAGGAAATTGGCAGTTTATCGAAATAACAATACCATCCTAGAGCCTTCAAAAGACCGTTCGGCTACGGTGGCAAAGTATACGGCTGCTCCTTGGTTGAGTGGATATGTTCATCCTCAAGTATTGGATAAAATCAAAAACTCGGCCTCTCTGATTGTAGAGAATTCAGGTTCAGGACGATTGATATTGTTTTCACATAATCCTAACTTCAGAGGTATTTGGTACGGTACAAACAAACTATTTTTTAATTCACTTTTTATTAGTAATTCGCTTGGACAGGAGCGTTTTGGTAGCGAAGAATAACATTTATAATTATGAGAAAAATATTCCTTTTTATATTTTTAAGCAATATTGTTTTTGCACAAAAAATCAAAGTAGACCTTTTGGTGAAAAATGCCAAAGTTTATACTGTAGATGCCAAATTTAGCATGGCATCTGCTTTTGTTGTTGACAAAGGTTTGTTTGGAGAAGTCGGTAATTACAAAGATTTGGCTGCAAAATATGCTCCAAAGCAGGAGCTTGACTTAAATAACAAAACCGTTTTTCCTGGATTTTATGATCCACATTCTCATTTTATTGGTCTTGGAGATATGCTTTCTCAATGCGATTTGGTTGGTGCAAAATCATTCAAAGAAATTTTAGAAAGACTCCAAATTTTCAGAAAAGAGCATCCTAATCAAGCTTTATTAATCGGTCGAGGTTGGGATCAGAACGATTGGGATGTTAAAACTTTTCCAAACAAGGACGATTTAGATCAAATTTATCCTGATGTTCCTGTAATGTTGACTAGGATAGATGGACATGCAATGCTTATTAACAACAAACTTATTCAAATGTCCAAGATATCACCTTCGTCAAAAGTAGCAGGAGGAGATGTTGAAGTAATCGATGGGCAACTAACAGGTATTTTAGTTGATAACGCTATGGGTTTGGTAAAAAGAGTGCTACCTAAGGATGATGAAAAAGAAAGAATGAAGAAGATATTGGAAGCACAAAAAGAATGCTTAAAATATGGACTTACTACTGTTTCTGATTCTGGACTAAGCCAAGATGATATTGAGCTTTTGATGAAAATGCATAAATCTGGCACGCTAAAAATCAGAGATTATGCAATGGTTTCGGTTGGTTTAAGAAATGTGGAGTATTTTACCAAAAAAGGCATAATAAAAACTGATAGGCTAAATGTAAGGTCGTTTAAAGTCTATGCTGATGGGGCCTTAGGTTCGAGAGGTGCATGTTTAATTAAGCCATATTCCGACGAACCTGAGAAAATAGGCTTCCTTTTAACTTCTAAAAATGAGATGGATAAATATTTTTCTGAAATATATAAGTCTCAATATCAGGTAAATACGCATTGTATCGGCGATTCCGCTAATAGATTGGTATTGGATTTGTATGGTAAATATCTCAAAGGGAAAAACGATCGTCGCTGGAGGATTGAACATTGTCAAGTTGTAAATCCAGCAGATGTACCAAAGTTTGGTAAGTTTTCTATAATTCCGTCAATTCAAGCTACTCATGCTACATCTGATATGTATTGGGCCAAGGATAGGTTAGGAGCTGAGCGAGTAAAACATGCCTATGTTTTTGAGGATTTGAGAAAACAAAACGGTATGATAGCGAATGGTAGCGATTTTCCTGTGGAGTTTGTCAATCCACTTTTTGGGTTTCATTCGGCAGTGGCAAGGCAGGACGATGAAAATTGGCCAAAAGGAGGGTTTCAGATGGAAAATGCTCTTTCACGCCAGAATGCTTTAAAAGCCATGACGATTTGGAGTGCTTATGCCAATTTTGAGGAGAAAGAACGCGGAAGTATTGAAAAAGGCAAAATGGCAGATTTTGTAATATTAGAAGATGATATTATGAACATTAGTCTTGATAAAATCAGAAAAGTGAAGGTACTAGGTACCTACATTGGAGGAGAAAAAGTTTTTTAAATAAATATAGTATCGATGTTTTCCAAAGCATATAAAATCGCCACACAGTACACATTTCCATTGATTATTTCCAATCGGTTTTATGACAATACCGTTGAAAGTGGCTTAGGAAGTTTTGTGATTATCAATAACGAAGGCTGGTTTATTACTGCTGCTCACGTATTGCAAGGATTACAACAACATCAGCAACATCAGAGAGAAATTTTAGCATTTCAAAATACCAAAACTGCGGATCTAGTTGCTAATCCGAAATGGATTCTCAACCATTCCATGTGGTTTGCGGCAGATTCTCATAGAGTAAAGGAATTTCATGTTTTATCAGAAAATGATTTGGCTATTGGAAAAATTGAGAATTTCAATCCTCAGTTTGTGAAGAATTA
This sequence comes from Lacihabitans sp. LS3-19, assembly GCF_024343575.1. Taxonomy (GTDB): domain Bacteria; phylum Bacteroidota; class Bacteroidia; order Cytophagales; family Spirosomataceae; genus Leadbetterella. The sequence goes on from NZ_RJUA01000124.1 coordinate 10,207, forward strand.
TCCAATATTTAAGCATCCTAAAAATATAGAGCCAGGTACGAGTTTGTGTAAATTAGGCTATCCGTTTTATGATTTAAAAGCCAAGTTTATAGATAATACTAAGAGTTTTTCATTTGATTCTACTGCTTTTCCTATACCGTCCTTTCCGATGGATGGCATGATGACTAGAAATGTAATCACTGGCAAAAGCCCAGACAATATGTATGAATATAAATGGATAGAAACTAGCTCGCCTGGGCTGAGAGGTCAGAGTGGTGGGCCCACATTTGACAGAGATGGAAAAATCTGGGCAATTCAATCCAAAACTATGCATTTGCCTCTGGGATTTTCTCCGAAAATCATAAAAAACGGAATAGAAATTGAGGAAAATCAGTTTATGAACGTTGGCTTAGGTGCCCATGTGGAAACCATTCTTAAGTTTTTAGATTTCTATAAAGTTAAATATCAGTTGGAAGTTTAATCTCAAATTCCTCGACATATTTTTACTGATAAAAGCCACTTTTTCTGGACTTTAATATAAATTATAAAAAAGAAGATTTCATAAGTTTTTCTTTTTCAAAAATATCATTATTTTTACTCAAAATATCATTTTTCATTAAAAACAAACCCAAATGAAAGTTGCGAGAGAAAAATCAATTATTGAATATTTTTATCATTGGGAGAAAGAAACTCCAGACAATATATTCTTGAAACAACCATTTGGCGAGGAATTTGTCGATTTTTCATGGAAAGAGGCAGGTATTCAAATCCGTAAAATTTCTAGCTATCTCAAAAGCTTGAATTTGCCTCCCAAAACCAACATAGCACTTATCTCGAAAAATTGTGCTGAGTGGATCATAACCGACCTTGCAATTATTCAATCTGGTAATGTTTCGGTGCCTTTGTATCCTACACTTACTGGACCCCAAATAAATCAAGTGTTGGAGCATTCTGGTAGTCCAGTGGCTTTTATTGGGAAAATAGATAATTGGCAGGAAATGAAAAGTGGTATTCCAAAAGAAGTTAATTGCGTTTCTTTTCCAACTTATAACCCCGATCCATCGCATACTCAATGGAATGACATTTTAGAAAAATTCCCTGTGGATAATTCTACTTTCATTCCTAATCTTGAGGAATTGCACACCATAATTTACACCTCAGGTACTACTGGAAATCCAAAAGGTGTTATGCTAAACTTTAAGGCAGCATCAGAATGTATTTATGAAACCAGAAATTTCACTTTTTTGGAAAGACCTGGAACACGGTTTTTTTCTTATTTACCACTATGCCATATTGCAGAAAGAAATATTGTTGAGTCAGTGTGTATAGTAACTGGAGGCGTAATATATTTTGCAGAAAATTTAGAAACTTTTTCTAAAAATCTTCAGGTTGCTAATCCTACTCACTTTTTGGCAGTGCCACGGATTTGGACGAAATTCCAACAAGGAATTTTGTTGAAGCTCCCACAGAAAAAGCTCGATTTGTTATTGAGTATACCTATAGTTAGCGGCCTAATCAAGAAAAAAATCAAAAAAGGTTTGGGTTTGAATGATGCATGGATTTGTCTAACTGGAGCAGCTCCAATGCCATTGTCTTTAATACTTTGGTTTAGAAAAGTTGGTATCAATATCCAAGAAGCTTATGGAATGACTGAAAATGCGGGAGCTGTAACTATGATGCCTGGTAATAAATCTGTTGATGGCTCAGTTGGCAAGATTTATCCTGGTATGGAAGTCAAAATAGATCCAGCAAATGGCGAAATATTAACCCGATCTAAATGGAATATGATGGGTTATTATAAAGAACCACAAATGACTGCGGATACTATTGACTCCGAGGGTTATATCCACACAGGTGACGTGGGCGAGGTAGATGCCGAAGGCTTTTTGAAAATTACGGGCAGAGTAAAGGAAATGTACAAAACCTCAAAAGGCGAATATGTAGCTCCTGCACAGATAGAAATGGGTTTTTCGGGTAATCCTGAAATAGAACAAGTGTGTGTGGTAGGACAAAGTTTACCACAGCCAATTGCCCTAATGGTTTTATCGGATTATGGCAAAACCATTCATAAAGAAACCATAGAGGAGAAATTAAAAGCGGTTTTGAAAGACCTTAACAACTCTTTGAAATCTTATGAAAAGATAAACAAAATAGTATTGTTAAAAGAACCTTGGACGGTGGAAAATAACAAAATGACACCGACTATGAAAATCAAACGAAATGTGATTGAGAAAGAATTTGAAAAGAAATATGAAGATTGGTTTGAGTCACCTGGGACATTGATTTTTGAATAAAAAAAAGGAGCATTCGCTCCTTTTTTTGTTTTCTATCCTATTGTAAGTTCAAAATCAAGTTTAAGTTCAAAATCAAGTTCAAATTCAAAATTCAAGATTCTTTTTTGGAACCAAATTTCATTCTAAAAATCCAATTTAAACTACCCTGTAGCAATTTGAAACCATTGAACTAATAAACTAATAACTGATAAACAAATTTACCAATTACCAATAAACCAATAACCAATCATCACCAGAAATAGCTATACAATCCGATAATTGTCAAAATCACAATAGTTGCACCTATTGCAAATGTTTTGGTTGTTTTAAACATTGATGCATCTATTTCTAAGCCTTTGTTTTCGTTTGGCAATACCATACTCAATACAAACATAACCGCCACACATATCAAGAAAACCCATCCCATTCTGTCTAAGAAAGGTACCGTACTCCAATCCGCTCCTGGAAGCCAATTGTTATGCATCGAAAGAGCTATTAGGAAGCCTCCAACTATTGCGAAAAACGCTCCTGCGGAGTTTGTTCTTTTCCAGAAAAATCCCATAATAAACGCGGCAAATATACCTGGAGATAACAATCCAGTCATTTCTTGAATAAACTGAAAACCACCTTTTTTCTCAATACCCATAAATGGAGAAATAACAATTGCCAAAATCATAGCAACCACGATTGTAAGTCTACCCACAACTACTAATTTTTTCTCAGACATATCTTTAGCAAAATACGGTCTGAAAACATCTAATGTGAAAATTGTAGAGATACTGTTGGCTTTACCTGCTAAAGATGCTACAACTGCCGCTGTTAAAGCTGCGAAAGATAGGCCTTTTAGTCCCATGGGTAATAAATTCAATAAAACAGGGTAGGCATTGTCTTGGTTGAAAGTACCATCTACGCCTAACATTTCCTGTTGGAACATACCTTTTTGATAAAGAGCATATGCCGCTATACCAGGCAATGTAACAATCACTGGCATCAATAATTTTAAAAATGCTGCGAACAAAAGACCATTTCTTGCGGTATTTAAATCTGCTCCTAAAGCCCTTTGGGTTATATATTGGTTACAGCCCCAATAGTTAAGGTTCACAATCCACATTCCTCCAAACAATACAGTAAGTCCAGGAAGTGACATATAGTGCGGATTCCCTTTTGGATAAATCATATGGAAGTGATCTTCATTGTTTTGTGTCATATCTTTGAAGCCATTCACCAATCCAGCAATACTGTCAGTAATTCCTCTATCAGGATCAGAAACTAAATTTACAGCTATGTAAGTAGCAGCAAGACCTCCAATAACTAAGAAAAACACTTGAATCACGTCTGTAAAACCAATCACTTTCATTCCACCTACTGTAATGATGATAGCAAAAATGGCCAAGAATATCATACAAGTATAAAAATCTAAACCTGATATGCCTGAAACCGCCAAAGCACCTAAATATAAAATTGAAGTCAAGTTTACCATTATATATAATAACAGCCAGAAAATCGCCATAATCAAACTTACTGTTTTATTATATCTCTGACTCAAAAACTGAGGCATGGTCGAGATCTTGTTTTTTAAGTATATTGGCATAAAAAATACGGCAACTATTATCAAAGTTGCTGCCGCCATCCACTCATAAGTTGAGATACCTAAACCCATAGAAAATCCATTACCCGACATTCCGATCATCTGCTCGGCTGAAATATTGGACGCAATAAGTGAAGCACCAATAGCCCACCAAGTCAAAGACCCTTCAGCTAAAAAAAAGTCTTGCGTGGAGGCTTCTTTTGATTTTTTTCTGTTGTAAATCCAGTAACCATAGCCGGCCACCACAATAAAATAGAAGAAGAATACTAAGTAATCTAAGGTTTGTAATTTTTGCATTTGATAAGGGTTAAATAGCCAATATTTCAGCAAATAAAGTAAACTGTAGGCACTTATTCAAACATTCATTTAAATTCTTAAAAAACACTTATTATCTTTGTGTTAATTCGAATCCTTTCCAGATAATTAAAAGACAGTAAATTGAGTAGAAATACTATACGGTTAGTAATCATATTGGGGATAGTTGCCATAAGCGGAATTATCGCAATTCAAATTTATTGGGTAAAAAAAGCTTTTGACCTTAAAGACCAGCAGTTCAGACAAACGGTGATGGTTTCCTTGCGTAACGTTGCCAATCAAATCTCAAAAGCCTACAAGCTTTCTTTTATAGAAAATCCCGTAAGTCAATATTCATCAGATTATTATGTAGTGAATCTAAGAGTTCCACTTGAGCATAGTCTTTTGGAACATTTATTAAAAGAGGAATTTAAGAAAAGTAATATTAATACTGATTTTGAATATGGAATTTATGATTGCGAAACTGATAAAATAGTATTTGGATCGCACATAAACAGTGACTTCGAAGTTCAGAATGTGAACCATGAGATTTTTCTACCCAAGACCGATAAGTTCTTAAATTACTTCGGCGTCAAATTTCCGAACCAGAAGAGCTATTTAACTAGTAAACTCGACTTTTGGATAGTTTCTTCAATTATTACCTTAGTTGTAATGGCCTTCTTCGGGTATTCTATGTTTATTATTTTGAAACAAAAAAGACTAAGCGAAGTGCAGCGTGATTTTATAAATAACATGACGCATGAGTTTCAGACGCCAATATCAACTATTAAAATCGCCACTGATGTTTTGGGTCAATCCAAGATTTTTGATCAACCTGAACGAATGAAAAAATATGTTCAGATTATAAAACAAGAGAATAATAGGCTAAAAAATCAAGTGGAAGCCGTTTTGGCAACTGCAAAAATTGGGAAAGGGCAAATTGTTTTAGACTCCCAACTCCAAGAAGTTCATGAGATTATTAGTGAAGTTTCAGATAGTGTAAAGGCAGAATTGGAGGATAATTTTACTTTAGACCTCAAAGCTACTAAGACTTCAATTACTGCAGATAGGATGCATTTGATGAATGTAATTCGGAATCTGATAGATAATGCTATAAAATATTCCAGCAAGCCTGCAAAAATCAAAATAACAACTAGAAACGAAAACCATGTTTTGGTGATATCTATAGCTGATAAAGGAATAGGCATACCTAAAGAGCATGTATCAAAGATATTTAATAAGTTTTATAGAGTTCCGACAGGTAATGTGCACAATGTCAAGGGTTTTGGCTTGGGACTCAACTACGTAAAAGAAATAATCAACCTTCATAAATGGAAAATAAATGTTAAAAGTGAGCTTGGTGAAGGCACAGTTTTCGATATTTTTATACCATTACCTGACTAATTTATGGCTAAAATATTATATGTAGAAGATGACCCTAACCTGGGTTTTGTGACAAAAGACAGTCTGGAAGAAGAAGGCTACGAAATTGTGCATTTTTCGGACGGCAAAGAAGCTTGGAAATTCTTCAAAAAAGAGAAATTTGACCTTTGCTTGCTGGATGTCAATCTTCCAGAATTAGATGGTTTTTCTCTGGCCGAAAAAATTAGGACACAGAATTCTCAGATTCCGATTATATTTCTAACCGCCAAAACCCTTCAAGAGGACAAAATTACGGGTTTGAAAATAGGAGGGGACGATTACATCACTAAGCCATTTAGCATAGAGGAATTAGTATTGAGAATAAAAGTATTTTTGAAAAGAAATACTGTTTCGGACTCTACAGCTACCACTGATGTTTTCTCTTGTGGGGAATACGAATTTTGTTTTTCTCAACAAACCCTTAAGATTGACGAAGATGTGCAGAAATTAACACATCGTGAGGCAGAAGTTTTGAAGTTTTTATGTGAACGTAAAAACCAAATCACCAAACGCGAAGAGATTTTAACGGCTATTTGGGGTAGGGACGATTATTTCTTGGGCAGAAGTATGGATGTTTTCGTGACAAGAATCCGAAAAATGCTTTCTGGCGATCCAAATATTAAGATTGAAAATATTCACGGGGTCGGATTTAAACTAAACTGCTGATATGTTTGAGTGGCATCAAGTGCTTTGTAGTGTGTTTTTTATTTTTGCAGGTATTATGCATTTTGCCAAGCCTAAGTTTTTCTTGGCCATTATGCCCCCATATCTTCCATTTCACAAAGAGGCCGTTTGGATTAGTGGAATTGCCGAAATATTATTTGGATACAATATACTTTTACCAGATTTGCAATCTGCATCGGCTTGGGCTTTGATTATACTATTAGTGGCAGTTTTTCCTGCTAATATTTATATGGCCACTGCCGAAAAATTCCAGAAAATATCTCCAATAATCCGTTGGGGCAGATTGCCTTTACAGGTTGTTTTGATTTGGTGGGTAAGTTTATATATAAAATAAATAAAATTCTTTCGAATGAAATTCAATAAATCTCTAGTTTTTGGTCTTTTGGTTTTGGTTTTGTTTTCTTGTGAAAAAGATACCCTTACAGGTACAGAAGATGAGCAAATAGAAACCTACATCGCCCAAAAAAATTTAACAGTTACAGAGAAAACTGCAACTGGTTTGCGATATATTCGTACAAAAGAAAACGCTACTGGAACCCAACTAAGAGTTGGTAGAAGTATAGCATTAAATTATGTCGGAAAATTGCTTACTGGCAAAAAGTTTGACTCAGGTACTTTTAGCTTTACATTGGGGGCAGGTCAAGTTATTAAAGGTTTCGATGAAGGCATTGCCAAAATGCGAGTAGGAGAAAAGGCTACTTTGATATTCCCTTCAAGCATAGGTTATGGCAGTAAAGGAACAAGCGGCATTCCAGGAAATTCTCCCCTTTTATTTGAGATAGAGGTTTTGTCTACGAATTAATTTTAGCCAATCATAGTTTTTTTTATTTCGGAATCAATCTTTAACCTAAAATTCCCTCCTTCTTTAAATAAAGAGCTACTTCCTTAATACTCGAAAAAGCTTCAATGTCAAAATGTTCTCTTGCTTTGGCTAATATTCTTCGGTTCGTAGTTTTTTGAAGCGTTTCTAAGCGAATTTTGAGCTCTTCACAGATTTCTTTTTGGGTGATATCAGGTTTTTGAGCTATCAATTCTAATATTTTTATCTCTTTAGTATTAAAGCTAAAGGGTTTATTTGTAGTGTCTAACAATACTTTTTGGTTTTGTTTCAATGCTTTATTTTCAGCATTAGTATTTAGTTGGGTTTCGTTACCCACTCTCAAATCCAGAGCATCAAGATCTTGGTATTCTTTTAACACTACATAATGGTTAAGGTATGAGGTAACTATGCCCGTTTTTTTGTCGATTTGGAATGGGTAAAGGGTTCTTTTGCACAAAAGATACTTTCCGTTTGCATGTAACAAAGGTATCTGTATAACTATCCTTTGTCCCATGAATTTTAAATTGAAAGCATCTGAATTCGCAGTTTCAAAGGCAGATTGTGCCGACATGTTTAGAGCGGTCAAATGCCTTGGATGGATAATTCGGAAATAATCAAAAAGGGTGAAACTGGCGTCAGCATAGCCCAGCCATTCGGCTAAACCGTAAGCATATTCTACTTTTCTTTCGGGCAAGTTTATAACAAAGAAAAACTGCTCGTATTTTGTAGTTTTCTTAAGGCTCTCAATTTCAGTCTTTTGTGTATTTTTATCAACTAAAAAATCATAAACAGCACCTTGAGGATACCTTTTTTCCAGTTCTAACAATGCGATTTGAAGAAAATTCTGTGGTAACATTTTATGATAATATTAAAGGGATTTGACGGACTCTCCGCCAAATTTATAAAATACTTCTCGATAAATTTACCAAATAATAAATTTTTGATTTTTTTATTTAATGGCAATTTGCGATTGTGTAGTATTGTAAAAACTTAGACCTTTCATATGAATAAACGCTACATAAATCCAAATTTTTTGGTTTTTCTTAAAGTTGCCTTTGTTTTTCTATGGGTTTCTTTGCCAACTACTGCTCAAAAATACCCTTATAAAGTATTCAACATTAAAGACGGACTTTCTGCAATGCAATGCCTTGGTGTATTTGAAGACAGTCGAGGATTTATATGGGTTACAACCAAAAATGGACTCAATCGATACGATGGGAAGTATTTTAAAAAGTATTTTGTTGAAGATGGCTTAGATGATAATTCACATTTTAGTCAAATAATCGAGCTGCCAAATGGAGAGATTTCGTTTGTAAACGGCAGATATTTGTTTTTTTTCGACAACAAAACTTTTACTAAGGTTAGGATTCCTGATGAGGTAAAGATATATGATCCTGCCGATAATTTATTTTTTGATTCAGACTCCAACCGAATCATTTTCATATCCAATGAGCCTGAAGATATTAAACCTCGATTAGTCGTGATGTATGATGTTTCTCAAAAGAAATTTTCAAAACAGAATTTCCCAGGAATAAACGGTGACTTAAGTTTTTCGCCAATTTTTTATGATAAAAAAGATAAAAGTTTTTATGGAATTAGTATTTCTTCTCGAAATATTAAAGAAGGTATATTTAAATTTCGAAATGGGAAGTATGAAAAAATTTATGATACATATTTAAGAGAAGGAGTATATATAAGTCAAACTTTTAAAAATCACATTCTTTTAAAGTTTAAAGATTTGGAGGGCGATTATATTGATTTATACAAAACGGTTAATGGGAGTTTTATTCCATTACTTAAAAGAAAAAAAACGAATATGGTAATTGAAGTACTTAATCCTATTAATGAGGATCAAGTTGTTTCAAATGGAAGTTCGGTTTATTACATAAAGAAAGGCTCCAAAAAGATAGAGTTAATCGCAAGTGAATTAGGTGCCTCCAGAGTAGGTCAATCTTCTTCTGACGGAAAAACAATTTGGATACCCACCGAAAAAGGACTTTTACAGTTTATTAATAACGGAATACGATATTTTGATGAAAAAGAGGCCGAATATATCTGGTCTGTAACGGAAGACGATAAAAATAATATTTGGATGTTACCCTTCGGAGGTGCAATAAAAATATTTGATGGCAATAAAATTTATTCTGAAAATCGACATTTAAAACTTTTTCCATTTATTAAATCAAACCAGACTGTTGCTAATTATAGAGAAGGTAGTTTATTCTATTTTTCTGCTTTCAAAGATATGCACGGAACTCTTTGGTTACCAAACACTTCATGCCAACTTCAATTTAAAAATGGATCATTTAAAAGGACAAATGAAAATGCTGCATATTTTAATTTTTACGACAAAGAGCACGATTATGTTTTTCAAGCTGGGAATCATGGGATTAATCTTTTTCCTTCTTTAAGGCCAAATGAAATATTTACACTTTATGGCAAAAAGGATTTAATACCTTATCAAAACTACATGTATATTTATAAAGACCGTAAAAAGCGGTATTGGCTTGGCGGTTGGGGAGGAATGAACCGTTTCGAGAGTTTTTCAGAAATTTTTAAGAAAAGATCAAAGGAGTATTCAATAGCTAAAAAGAATATTCCTTTTAAGGGTTTTATTACAATGTTTGAAGATGCTGATAGTATACTGTGGGCGGGAACAACTTCAGGATTATATTATTATGTTGAATCTGATGACAGCTGGAAACAAGTACTTCCAAATCAAATTAAAAAATTCGTAACACTAATAGGAGAAATATCAGAAGATAAGTTAATTATTGGCGTAGATGAAGGCCTAATGATTTTGGATAGGCATAAACTTAAAGCTGGTCAGGCTGCCTTAATAAAATTATATAATTATCACAATGGGTTTGATGGGCTTGAACCTGGTCAAAATGGACTTTTTAAGGATTCAAAAGGAAGGCTATGGATAACTTCTGGCTCTATATTATCATATCTAGAACCCGATAAATTAGATCTGGATAACAGTCAGCTAAAACCGTACATCGACAAAATAAATTATAAAAATGTTGCTTTTACAAATGATGTAAACCTTGCTTTTGAGGAAAATAACTTCCATGTTGAAGTAGGAGCGGTTGGGTTTAACAGACCCTTAGAGTCTCTTTATAGTTTTGCAATAGATGACAAGCCATGGAGCTCTTGGCAAAAATCTTCAGAGTATTTTGTGCCTGCTATGCCAAACGGTCAACATCAGATTAAAGTAAGGGCAAAAACGAATGGTATTTTAGACAACGAACTTATCCCTAAAGTACTAACTGTAAATATCCAAGCACCATTTTACAAATCACCGAATTTTTCTAAATATCTCGGAGTGGCGTGTTTATTCTTATTTTCATGGTTTTTATATTCGTTTGTAAGGTCTAGATACGAAAAACGAAAACTGGCAGAAAAAGAACGAACTATCAATTATCTACAAATCCAAACTTTGCAAGCACAGTTAAATCCACACTTCTTATTTAATGCATTAAGCTCGCTTCAACATTTGATCCTTAAAAAAGAGACTGTTTTGGCCAAGTCCAGCCTAACAAAATTAGCAACTTTAATGCGTAGCTATTTGGAATCAAGCGTGTCGGCCAATAATCCTAGAATCAGGAAAAACGAAATTAGTTTAAGGCATAAAATTGAGCTTTTGAATTCTTATTTGGATCTTGAGAGTATTCAGCATAATGACAAATTTTCCTATGTGATTGAGACCTCGCCTGATCTACCTTTAGACAGTATAAAATTGCCTCCTCTTATCATTCAACCATTTGTTGAGAACGCCATAAAGCATGGATTAGTGCACAAAGAAGGAAAAGGAAGTTTGGTAGTAAAATTTGAACAGATAGATGAGGTTTTGATATGTACCATTGATGATGATGGCATTGGCCGCAAAGCAGCCGCAGAAATAAAAAAACGATCTGAGCATTCTTACAAATCATATGGAACACATCTAGTACATGAGCGGGTAAAGCTTTTGAATGAAACGGATTATAAAATAGAAATACAAACAATAGATAAAGCGGAAGGTGGTACAAGGGTTATTATAAAAATTGCACAGAAATATGAAGATTAAAACGATAATTATAGAGGACAATCCCAAGATAAGGGAATCGTTGGAGATAATATTAAAATTAAATTTCGGAGATATAAACGTAATTGGTCAAGCGGATAATGTAGCAGAAGGCGAAGCTATTATCCGAAAACTCAAGCCTGATTTTGTGATTTTTGATATTGATATAATTAATGGCACTAGCTTCGATATTTTAACCAATTTAAAGGCCGAAGGAAAAGTTAATTTCAAATTTATTTTTCTGACTGCTCATAGCAACACCGAAAATACAATAAAGGCCATAAAATATTCGGCCAATGATTTTTTGGTAAAGCCCATTGACGCGGCAATGTTAAAAGAATCAATCTCAATCATTATAGAAAGTATAAAACAAAAGCAAGACCAAAACGAAAAGCTAGAGTTATTGCTTGAACTGCTCGACAATCCTAACAACATCAATCAAAGAATTGGTGTACAGTCATCCAAAGGACAGATTCAGAATGTGGTTTTAAATGAGGTGCTGTATCTTAAATCTGACGGTATTCTAACAATATTTAAATTTATAGATGGGTCTGAAATAAAAGGGTATAAAAACATTGGATATTATGCCGATAATCTTTGCCGAGATTATGAATTTATACAGATTCAGCAAGGTATAGTTGTTAACTTAAATTATTTGAAATCTTTCACACCCGCAACAAAAAAAGTGTACCTGAAAAATGGGATAGAATTAGAAGCCTCTCGGAGCGGTACAAAGGTCTTGAAAGAATATCTTTTGGATTATTCGCCCTCAAAATTAAAAATGGGTTTTATCAAAGATTTAATTCAAAAACTAAAAATTTAAGTAATTGTCAGTTTTGGAAAAGCTATAATTTTTTCAAGTTTTTAAAATTTATTATTATTTGAAGTAGAATTATCCATACAATAGTCTTGAGAAACAATGAAATTCCAAATATTATAAAAATCGACAGAATTTTATTTAGTGGTTGATGAACTCTCTATAATTGTTCAATTTTGGCCATTAAATCTCAAAAATATGAAAACAAATTTATCTGACTCTTTTAACATTACACATCTTGAGGCATCGGTCAATTACACTATCTTTCATTTCAAAGATGGCCACCGTGAAATACATGCCTATACGCTCAAAAAATTCGAAAATGAGTTTTCGAAATCAAAAGCCTTCTCCCGCATCCACCGCAGGTATTTAGTCAATCGAAAATTTATTGCATCTCATAATGAGTCGGAGGTGTTTCTTTCCTGCGGGAAGAAGCTGCCTTTGGCTAGGAGGAGGAGGGTGTGAAGGGAATGATCTTTGAATTCTCCTGGATTTCTTAATTAAATATATGTCTATGAAAAAAAATATTTTCCTATTTCTTATAATAATTTTCACAAAGACTTTTAGTCAGAATAAAATTGAATGTGGTTTTAATGACAAAATAACTAATTCTAAAAAGCTTAGAACTTCTTTTAAAACTTCAATTCTGCCTAACTCAAATTCTATTATTAGAATTCCAGTAGTTTTCCACGTGTACCATCATGGTGAAGGTATTGGTTCAGGGTTCAATATTTCAGAAGACACTTTAAAAAAGACCATACTTGATTTAAACTTGGCTTTCTCTGGTAAGGGCAAATACTCACAAACTATCGACACCAAAATAGAATTTTACTTATTAAAAGACAGTATAAATTGTTCAGAATCAGGTATTCCATCAAATGGAATTAAAAGGGCTGACCTTAATAATTTACCACCTTATTTAGTTCAAAACTATTTTCAAGTTGGTATAAATCCAGGCTCAAAACAGTTTTTTGATAAAGAAATCAATCGCTTAAGTCCCAATCCAGTTTCTATTAGATGTTTGAATATAAGACTAATACCCTACTTTAACGGTTTAGTTGGCAGTGTCTCACTTGGTGATTTAGAAGATGTAATGCTGTGTACTGGCTGCACTATTGGGTCAAACCTTATTGAAGTTTTCACTCATGAAATCGGACATGTACTCGGATTAAGTCATACCTTTTTTGGTTCTGATAATAATTGTACTGATGGAGATGGATTGTCTGATACGGATCCTCATAGAAAAGATGATATTTTTTTTCCAGATGATATCAATCTTTGTACGGGACAAAAAAAAGGAAAAGTCATCTACAACTTTATGAGCTATGGTTTTAAAGACCCAAATTTCACTCCCATGCAACGGGATAAAATGAGAGAGACTATCAATTTTAATTATCCTGAAATTTTAACACCTAACAATTTATATCATCCAAAACCAACTTATACGCTATCGGACACCAAAGGAAGTCCAATTACTGCATGTACATTTTCTAGCACTAATACTTCTAACAGCTACGACAATTCACTTATTTTTAATATTAATGACTTGTTTTTCAAAAATATATATGAAAAATCTGGTAGTTTTATTGACTATTCCTGTGCCTTAAAAACTGAGTTAAAAAAAGGAGAAATATACTCCTTCAATTTTGAAGATATCAATTCTTCGACTCTTTTATATTATCACTTATACATAGATTACAATGGAGATGGAGATTTTGAAGATATTTCTGAATCCGTTTTTAGTGGTCAAAAGAATCAAGGTTCTGCTTTTGGTTCTTTAACAATTCCTAGCACTGCAGTAAGTAATCAATGGCTTAGAGCACGTTTTGTAAGAAGTAGTGTCAGCAATTACAGTTCTTGCACCACTGCTGGTTATGGATCAGCTTTAGACTTTAGCGTTAAATTAATAACAGGATGTTCGCAGCCGGCCTCACCAACAGTTCTAAATCAACAAATAAATTACGGTCAATCTACGACACTAGTTGCTACTAATTGTACGGGAACAATTAAATGGTTTTCAGGAGGTGAGTTTATTTCAAGCGGAAGTACTCTCTTTACTGGAAACCTATTTGCAACAAAAAACTATCAAGCTTCTTGTACAATAAACAATTGCTCAAGTTTACCAAGTGCAGTAAGCGTTAAGGTTTTGCAAAATATGAATATTGGGAGTTTGTCTTCAATTGGCTACTGTGCGAATAGTAGCGTAACTATTCCCTTTACTAGTTCAATACCAATTTCAAGCTTCTTAAGTGTGAGTTTGAAAAAAGGTGGAGTTTTGATTAAAAATAAACTCGTTAAAAATTCTGGTTCAATATCATTTGAAATACCAAAAAGCTACACTACTTATACTGGTGGGCCTTTGGTTAATTTAAATTTTGGGAATGATTACAGTATCGAAATAGAATATATTGACACCTATACGAATGAAGTTTTCAAAGTCATTTCTAGCCCAATTATGATAGGGGCAATTGAAAACAGCTCTCACGGTGTAGTTAAAAATAAAAATGAATATTTTGATGTAAACAACCCTAAAAGTACGTACACACAATTATGTCAGGGTAAAAGCAAATATATATATGCCCAAGTACTTGCTCTTGATAACAGCAATTTCACCACAGAAGGTTTAACTTTTACTTGGAAAAAAGACGGGTCCACTTTTTTAACAACCCAAGCTGACAGTATTCTAGTAAATCAAGCGGGAAAATATACTTTTGAAGTTCAACAAGGCTCATGTATTACCAGTTCAAGTAATAGCAGACCAATGAATGTTCAGTCAGTTACTGCACTTTTAAATAGTGTGAATACCATAGGTCAGGATTTTGGTTGTAATGGCGGAGAAAAATTAATTTATTCTGAATATCAAAGTACAACAGCAAGTTATCAATGGCAGCAGAATGGAACAAATATTCCTAACGCCACAAATAAAGTATTAAAGGCGAATAGTAGCGGAAACTATGGAGTTATTGTAAGTGACCAAGGTTGTACAATTATAACGGGGAACGCTAAAGCAGTTAGCTTTACTACTGGTTCTCCAACAAAAATTCAATCTATTAATGGTGATACTACACTTTGTAAATATACAAATCCATATTTAAATTTAACATCTAGTAATGTAATCAGGCTTGAAGATGTATATGGTGGTGGTTTAACTGTCCCTCAATTGTACTCCTTTCAATGGCAATTAAACGGCCAAGATATTTCAAAAACGGTTAAAAATTACATTGATATCAGTTATAGAGATAGCCTTAATACCGGCCTTGGCATCTATAGATTAAAAAAGCAATTTGGTGACTGTGTTTCCTATAGCAATGAAATAACGATATCAGAAAGCAATATAAATCCTAAGCCAAAGATTTTATACGGTGAGACATTGAATGCCTGCTCTGGTCCAATAAATATTCAAGGTCCCTTCCAAGCTCTAAATTATCTCTATAAAAATGGGCAATCAACGGGTAATGCAGGTTACTTTTTCTACTTAAATGAAAGCGGAGAATATAAAATAAAAAATGGAGACGGTACTTGCCAAAATGAATCTGATCCAATTCAGGTTACCATTGGAAACACGATAAACCCAAAAATAAAATATGTAGATAATAAGAAGAAAAATCTATGTGGCACTCAGGATAACGTTCCTTTAATGTTTGACTTTTCTGGAAACTCATTTGCATATTCCTATCAATGGTTTAAGAATGGTAGTTTAATTCCTGGCCAAACCTCATATACAATTTATGTTTCAACTGCAGGAACTTATAAACTACAAGTGAGTAGCGGATCTTGCACTAATTTTTCAAATGAAATCATTATTGGAAATAATAATAATGACATGATTTTAAGTACACTTGATCCAAATTTGGAATGTTCTGGCAGGGTTAGCTTATTAGAATTTAAAGGTTTGTTAAATATAAACCCTAATCTATTAACTTGGAAAAAGAACGGTACTACCTTACCTCCACACCAATCCGTCAATTTTTATACAAATGAACCAGGGTTGTACTCAGTTGGATATAATAACAATTTTGGTTGCGTAGGCGAGACGAATACAGTGGAAATAGAAATTGGATCCCCACCTTCTGGATTTAGTTTGGATCCTGTAGGAAATATACCATCTGGACAAAGTGCCACTTTGACGGTAAACAATTGCCTAGGGAAAGTCAATTGGTATGATACAGATATTGGAGGTAATTTACTGTATACAGGAAAGGACTTCACAACTCCTGTACTTACTCAAAACTCCACATATTGGATTAGTTGCAGTAAAGATTTTTGCGAAAGCAGCCGGGTTGAGGTTAATATATCAATTGTCCAATGTGCACAGCATATTATTCATAACTCATCCATTTTATCACAAGAATATTTAGCTGCTCAATCCATTATAAGTTCTATAAACGTACCAACAGGTGTGAAATATTCAGCTGGTAATAATATTTTATTATCTCCTGGTTTTTCTGCAGGGAGTAATGAAGTTTTTGAGGCTGTGATTGGTGGATGTCAAAACTAATTAAGATTATGAAAAAAAATTTATTGCTACTTTTTTTTATTTTTCAAATTTCTGCTATTTGTCAAGACACTTTAAAATTTGAACAGCCCTATGGTACTATAAGTTGGAATGAAAATAGCTTAAGTTGTTCTTTTCAAACAGGGTTTGATCAAATTCGAACCTCTAACCCTTATTTGGGTTCAGGGCATGCCAAAACTTCTTCAAATCAACCTTCTTTTCTGACATTTGATACACCTATTAATGTTACTGGTCTTTGGATTTATATGAATGGATTTCCAACTGGATTTTCATATATGTATGGATATGATGAAAACGATAATGTTTTATTTTCCCAAGAATTAAATGCTTCTAATTTCATGTTTAATTATGCTTTCCAGCCTCTTAACTGGATGGGTATCAAGAAGATAAAATTTAATATTCCACCAGAGCTAATGCCTGGGCCAGATCCAATGTTTCCTGAAATGGAATTTCCTGTTGATGTATATTATGATGAAATTATTTACGAGCTTTCAAACTCAACTAATATCTGCTTATCGCCTTCAGAAAGTCAAATGGACTTTATTCGAAACGATTCAATCTTCCCTGTTTGGCGAGGTTCAATAGGTGAAAAATATATTTTTCGGTTCAAGCCAATATCTTCCACTATTTGGGCTTATTCGGACACTTTATTGGCAGTATCTAATGATTTAATAAAAGGGAGTATCACAAATTATACAAATAATACCTGGTATCATTGGCAAGTAAAGAGTATCTGTACCAATGGTATTGAAAGTAATTATTCTTCATTGATGAGTTTTAAAACAGAATGTGATCCTGTGTTATATGCTTTAAACCATACGGCCACAGAATCAACTATAAATGTTTATTGGACTTCACAGGGCAGTTATGAACGGTATAATTTAAAATATAGAATATACGGAACTGATGATTGGACAGAAGTTTTTCAAATAGATACCTCAAATTACAATTTAACAGGATTACCTTCTGCTACACGTTATGAAATCCAAGTTCAAAACCATTGTTTTGGTGGGATTTCAGCTTATACAAATACAAGTACTTATTTTGGAACTATTTGTGAAGATTCGGAATCAACAATAGATACTACTGTAATAAATTCATATTATGCACCAAATGGTCAGATTCTTAATACAAGTGGTAGCTATATAATTACTATTCCTAATTCAACAAATTGCGATAGTGTAATTACTATAAATTTAACAATTCAAAGTTATGATGTTCTAACTTTTGACCAAACAGTAGGTACTACCGTTTGGACTGAAAATGGAATCACATGGGAATACCAAAATGGTGGAAGTCAGATATGGACCAATGACCCCAGGTCAGGAATTGCTGGAGGTAATTCATCCACAAATACAACATCTTATTTGGTTGCCAGTCAATATTTTGAACCTCATGGTATTTGGCTAAGGCTTTTAGATTTTCCAGATGGAAATGCTTATATCCAGGGTTTAGATGAAAATAGCAATGTGCTATATTCAACATTTATAGATCCTGCTGTTTATTTTGGTAATTATCAATACCTTCCGCTTGAATGGGGCCCTGTGAAAAAGATTAAATTTTTATTGCCAAACAGTATTGAAAGTATGGAGGATCCTGACCCTATGATGCCCCCTTATATTTTTCCTGTTAATGTTCATTATGACGATTTGGAATATTTGCCATCAAATGAAAATGTTTGTGCGGCACCTGACAATAGAGAAGTTGAATATAGTAATTCTTATTCTGCAAAATTAAAATGGCAAGGTTTACTATCAAATTCATATTTGGTAAGATATACTCCTGATGGAATAAATTGGTTTTATTCAGATACATTGCATGCTGTTAATGAATTAATTATCGATGATTTGGAAACAAATGGTAATTATTACTGGCAGGTAAAAGCAATATGTTCATCAAATTTTAGTGAATTTGTGGCAGGCCCTAACTTCTTTACAAATTGTCAGCAAAGTCAATTTGTTTATCCTCCTATTTCAAATCTAACTGATTCATCAGCAATAGTCTCATGGATTGAACCAGATACTAGTTATTTCTATAACTTTAGATATAGGATTGATAATGAAGTTAATTGGAATCTAATTTCGAATATTTCCACTGACACAGTTTCTTTATATAATTTAAGTCCGGGGAAACATTATGAAATACAACTTCAAACCAATTGCTTAAATACAACTTCTGATTTTACAGGAAGCAATGCATTTGATACCCCTTGTTCGCCAGTCTCTGTTATACTTGACACAACAGTTGTCGATCATTATGTTGCTCCAGATGGAGGCTATTTCAATCAAACGGGTACTTTTAGTTTTACAATTTATGGCACAAATGGATGTAATTCTCTATATACACTTCACCTTACAGTTATACCGGTTCCCAACCCGATTATTACTTACGATAAAGAACATTATTGTAATTTAGAAATCCCAATAGTTAGTGTTAATTGTAGTGGTAATACTGTGGAATGGTTTATTCAAGATATAGGTCCTGTTTTTGTTGATAATGACACACTAAAGGTCATATCAGTCAATGAGAGTTATTTAGTAAGGTGTGCTTCAGGATCGATATATACGGCGTATCAGAATGTGAGTTTTAATGATACTCCGAGAAGTTTTGTTTCTTCGCCTAATTTATATTTCAACTCCAATGAAATCCAAGGTGGTGTTCCTTCCTATAATCACTGCAAAGGGGCGGAAGATTTATATATAGGTGCTATTTGTGTACCTGGATCTGTTTTGGGTTGGACAGATGGTACAAGTCCTATTTTAAATCAAAATTTCAGGCCTGACTCTATAGAAGTATATTCATTTTATTGTGAAGTAAATGGATGTAATAGCGATACTACTAATGTTACTTGGTCATTTAAAGAGCCTCAATATGCCAATGAGAAACCACCACTTTTTCAAAGCGAAAACTATTCATGCTATTCTGGAGGATTTATTTCAGCTTCTGGTTGTAGTTCCAATAATTATTTCGGACATTACTATGATTTAGAAGGCAACATAAACTATATCCAGTGGCAAGGTAGTCAAGAGCAATTTATAAATTTAGACACAAGTAAATACGTTTATGTAAGCTGTATTGATCCAGTTTGTTCAAATACATTTTCATACGATTCTATATTTTATGATATGTCTAATCCTCCCATTCTGTCACCACCTGAAATACCTGATAACGATTTGTTGTATTGTCAAAAAGGAGGATTTCTAAGCGTATTATCAAATGCATGTTCAAATGGCACTTTAAGTTGGCTGAAATATAATAGCTCATCTAACATAGAAGAAGAATTTTTATTGGATGCAAATGCAGAATTCTATGAAGGCGACACACTTAAATTAACTTGTATAGAAGGGTTGTGCATTTCTGAACCGATATTTCATGTTGTCGACTATTCGTTACATATAACCCCTGAAATAGAATCCAACAATGCGAATTATTGTATAGGCACAAAACTGAAACTATTTTCTCCGAATTGTCCATCTCCTCAATTTACTTCCCATTGGCGAGTTCATACAGATGGTAATCTTAATTACGGGTCGAATTATTATTCTGATACAATTGAAGTTGAACTCACAAATATTGTAAAAGTAAGTTTGTATTGTCATGTAAATTCAATTACAAATGCTAATTGCTACACTGATACTTCTGTATTTGTCCCCCAATTCGCCAATAACACTCTGATCGCAAACATCCAAACCTCAAAAGACACCCTTTGCCATGGGGAAAGCTTTGATGTAACTTTTGATTTATCTGAGACTTTTCCTAATGGAAATATATTTACAGTACAGTTGTCTGATAAGTTTGGAAGTTTTGAGAATGCAGTTGATTTAGGAAGCAGCATCTCTTCAAATCAAACTAGTATTTCCGTAGCACTACCAACTATTATATTAGCAGGAGATCAATATAGAATTCGAGTTGTCCCAAGTCTTACCAATCTTGGGCCGGGGGAATTTTTATGCTATCAAAAGGTGTTTCCAATTACAGTTTTAGGTAGGGGTGCCGCCAGAATTTTCAATAATAATGGATTCAATTGTGAGGGATCCCAGCTTAATTTTTCTGCTTCTTCGCCTTATTTCAATACTTATATATTTGACAGAAATATCAAATTTTTTAAAAATGGTGCGGATGTCACTGAATCATCAAAGACAAAGCAAAAGGATAAATACCTGATTACATTCGCCCAAAATACAGATCAAGGTTTTTACCATGTCGAAATGGAATACAATGGTTGTTTATTATCCTCAGATAGTTTAAATATTGCTTTTTTAATAGAAAATAGAGCCCCTTCTTTTTCTGATACAACAGTTAGTATTCAAAGGGGAAATACACTTAATTTAAATGCAAACTGTATTGGTAGTTTAGTTATATCACCTTCACCATTTGCGTTTTATGCTCCATATCCAAGTTTAGTGCCCTATAATTTTAAAAATTATGCGGATACGACTTTCTACCTGGCTTGTAACACATCTGGATGCATTAGCGATTATCGAGAAGTAGTCATATTAGTTACAGATCCTTTTAATGCCCCACTTCCTCCTATTCTAACTTTAAATGAGGACAGTGTTTGTACTGCCAATATTTATTCTAATCCTCAAATTGTAACTGCAACAGGATGTACGGGTACAATAGAATGGTACCTGGATGCTAGTCTCAATTATCCATTTGAAACAGATACTTATGAGCCATATCAATTAACAGTTCCTTATGGGAATACAGTTTATGCAAAATGTTCTGAAAGTGGAATTGTAGCCAAAGGGATTAGTAAAATTGATTTGCACCAAGTAGATAATTTTAGTTACCATTTACCTAAAATATCTCCTGCAAACTATATTAATTATCCTGAAGAATATACGTTAAAAGTTGGTCAAAACACACCTGTTCATTTAGAGGTAGAAGAATACACTCAAGATTATGGTATTTACAATATGATTAAGTATTGCAGCAACGGAATTATTAAGTGGTTTGATAGTGAGAATAATTTTTTACAAACGGGTAACAGCTTTGACACTCTTAGCAGTTCATCTGATATAAAATTATTTTTAGTTTGTGAAAGAGCCGGTAAATGTGAAGATAAAAGAAGACCAATTAATATATCCGTAACAGATACCTTATTAATCACTCCAGCAAATGATGAATATTACATTTGTGGAGGTGGTTCTGTCATTTTAAAAGCAAATTCTTGTATTTCTTCCAATGTAAAATGGTTCGCGGATTCATTAGGGAATTCATTGCTATATACTGGAGATTCTTTTAGTACTGGTACTTATAATAATACAGGAACCACAAACACTATTGTCACTTTTTATGTGGCTTGTAATAATGGTGTAACTCAAACAACATTGAAACAAGTAAAAGTCATTGTTAGTCCAATGCCCCAATTTCCTTCAATTCAGGATACAATTGTAGCATGTAATACTCCAGTTGTATTAACTCCAATTGTAGATAATTGTTTATCTATAGAAGAGCCTATTTGGTATATTAGTCAGGGAATAGAAACCATTTTGTCTGATGAATTATTTAGAAATACTGGTCAAGGAAATATCATAAATTACGATTATAGAAATCAAAGTAGAAGCTATAAGGTCACGTGCAAGAATAAATCAAGTACTTGTGAGTCAGCTAAGAAACACTTCACCGTCTCTTTTGATTGTAGTCCACCTCCACCACCAATTATAGAAATTGGCAACCAAATTACAGTTAGTGCTACTGATAAAAATAATGGGACTTCGACTGTAAAAGGAATCTCTGCAGCAAATGAGTTTTGTGTTGGCGAACAAGTTCTTCTCATGGCATTAAATTGTGAAAACGGTACAATTTTTTGGAGCGATGGTTTTGTAGGATCTCCAAGGAATTACAAAGTAAAAGAAGGGTACATAAATTTAGTGGCTAACTGTAAAACTGATAATTATCTAAAAAGTGCCTCTTCAAACAGCTTGGAATTTCAGTCAAAGCCAACACCTTCCTTTGCTTTGGTTGATACAGTATATAGTACTTCTCTGGTTAATTTATCTGCGGATTCGGTATTGTCAAATTTGGTACTTCCATTAGGTTCAACTATGGCTTATTTTTCAGATGCAGAATTTTTAAGTGCTGTTCCTAATCCTGCAAATATTGATGTTAGTGGTACTTATTTTATTAAAGCAACAGCTCCAAATGCATGCAGCTTCTCAGACGATGTGGTTGTAATTATAGACAAGTGCGGGAGAGTGATAGGTTATTATTCTCCAACAGATGATGTCTTTAGTGGTAATGTTGATGCTAAGACAAGGAAACAAATAACAGCAGAGAATAAAATCAGGAACACTGCACGGGCCAGTTTCAGGTCAGAGTCAAACATTCTACTTCGACCTGGATTTGAAGCTAAACCAAATAGCGGAGGAGTTTTTAAAGCAGAAATAGGGGGCTGTGATTATTGAAAAATAACAGTTTCAATACCCCACAAATTTATTATTCGGTAACCGCTAAAGGTCAATAAGGTAGTATCTTGCGAAATCACGATACTACTTTTTTTATGATTAGAAAATTTACTTTTATCTGCCTGTTTTTGAGTTTTTTAAATGCTGAGGCACAGACTTTGGATTTGTATAGACAGTCTAATGTTTCGGGTGTTTATGCTGTAGGGTTTAATCCTGCCATGATGGCCGACTCTAGGCTTGGGACTATGTTTAGTTTGGGGGCATTTCATACTAATTTATCTAAAGAGGCTGTATGGAATCCTTTTGTACCATCTTCAAAAATCGACTTAAAGCTGAAAGGTGAGAATTGGAAAACCTCTGATATTGTTTTGCAAGGGCCATCATTTATGAAACAGTTGCCCAAAAACAATGTTTTTGCCTTAAGCACTCATTACCGATCCTTACAGACTTCGTCTGGAGAGTTTCCAAAGTTTTTCTCCAGTGATCCAAACTTTGGAATTAATTCTGATTTTCAGGGAAATTACTATTCGGTCGGTTTAAAAGAGATAGCATTTTCTTATGCCCATCCATTGGCTTTTAAAAATCATTTTCTGAAATTAGGCACAACTATAAAATTAGCTTCATTGTATCATCAATATGAATTAGCTAGTACTGATTTTAATGTTAAAAACAATACGATAAATGGAGCTATAACTGGTTTGCTTTCTACCAATAGCACACATTTTAATTGGCTCGATATGCTAAAAAGTAAAGGTATGGGCACTGGACTTGATCTAGGCTTGGTGTATGAATATCGCCCTAAGTACCAAGATTATGAATATAATATGGATGGTAAAAAACAATATGATCCTACCGTAAATAAATACTTAGCAAGGTTTGCTTTTAGCCTAACAGACTTGGGAAGCGTTAATTTCGATGCTTATAATCAGGTATCTATAAATAACGGAGCGGCTTTAGATCAAAATAAACTAAATTCGGGAGTACCAAATGCTTTAGCATCTCTGAATTTTTCTGGTGAGAATCTGGTAACGCAAAAATATATGCTACCTGCCAGAATCAACCTATTGGCCGAAGTCAGGCTTGGCAAAAAAGGCTGGCATCTCGGTTCGGTATATCGCTCAGCTACAAAAAGGACGGCCGTGGGTTTTAATCAGCAAAGTATTCTTGCCTTATACCCTCGTAAAGAAGTCAAAGATTTTGAATTTTCAGTTCCTGTTATTTTGAACAAAACTACAAAAAAGACTGGGGTAGGATTTCATCTGAAAATAGGCTCATTGTTTTTTGGTACAGAATCTTTAAATAATTTATTTTCAAAAAATGCTCCGAACCCATCGGTTTATGCTGGGTTTAACTTTACGGGTTTTGCGAAAAAAATAAAAGATAAAGACAACGATGCAGTATCAGACAAAAAAGATAAATGTGCCGATATTCCTGGCCTTTGGACGTTTATGGGCTGTCCAGATACAGATTTGGATGGTATTCAAGATAGTGAAGATAAATGTCCTGAACATGCTGGGCCGAAAGAAACGCAAGGTTGTCCAGATGCCGATGGCGATGGAATTTTCGATAATCAAGACGCTTGCCCAAATGTTAAAGGCTTGGCTAGGTTTAATGGCTGCCCCGATACCGATGGTGACGGAATTCCTGATTCAGAAGACGATTGTCCCCAAAAAGCAGGAGAGGAGGAGTTTGGTGGTTGTCCGGATAGTGATGGCGATGGCTTGATAGACTCTGAAGACGATTGCCCGGAAATTGCGGGTCCGAAATTGTTCAAAGGTTGTCCTGATACTGACGGAGACGGAATTCCTGACAAAGACGATAAATGTATAGATCAAAAAGGTACTTTAGAAAATGGAGGTTGCCCTGATACAGATGAAGATGGTGTGATAGATAAATTAGACGGGTGTCCTAATGAAAAAGGAACCCTTAATGGATGCCCAGACTCAGATGGAGACGGCATAAAAGACAGTGAGGATACATGCCCACAGCAGAAAGGCCTAAAAGAAAATAATGGCTGTCCAGATACAGACGCCGATGGTATAGTAGATTATTTAGATAAATGTCCTGCTATAGCGGGAAATTCACTTTGGAGTGGTTGTCCTCTGTCTATAAATTTTAAACCTTTAGAAATTGTCGATTCAGCTTCAAATGATTTGCTAAAAGGATTATTAATAGCAGTTTCGCATAAAGAATTAGGGAATTCTTATTTGGAGGAAATAAAAAATGCAACTTCTATGCTCAGTTCACCTATTAAACTCATAGTAAAAGGCAAAATGGGGTCTGAAGTCAGAATGGCTTATGGTTTAGCTTTAAAGAATGCTGGAATATAAATAGTAACAATAGATGAAGAAAACCAGCAAAGTAGTTTAAGTTTTGAATAAAATGAAATATATATTTTTAAGTCTTTTTTTGTTAGTTAACTTGGCATTAGGGCAAAATAAAATGCGATTGCCTAATCCGATTAATACTTCCAAATCCATCGAGTATGCTCCGTCCATTACCGCTGATGGTCAAACTTTGGTTTACCAGTCGGATCAATATGGGCTTTTTGTGAATGCTGCCAAAAAAGTTCCTCAGATAAATGCTGAAGGTAAAAGCAATGTGATTCTTGACGAATTTGAGGCCTCTTTTTTTGGTGTATATGAGGTAAAGCTCCACCCATCCGGTGAGTGGATGGCTCCCAAAAATATCGAGCCAATAAATCAATATGCAAACGAAAACATGACCCCAATAATGGGAGGGCCAAGTGTAAGTTATGACGGGAATATGATTTATTTTTTCGCAAATTTTGGTAAAAATGGATTTGGAAGAGAGGATATATTTTTTTCGGAAAGGAAGAAGACGGGGTGGTCAAGGCCCGAAAATATTGGTTCAAACATCAATACGGACAATTATGAAGGGTTTCCTTCCATTTCACCCGACGGCAAAAAGTTGTATTTTACGCGTGAAATACTGGGTAAAAAAGTAAATGATAAGCAGTGTTACCGAATTATGGTTTCTGAAAAAGCCAGAAATGGAAAATGGAGGTTGCCGTATGAACTGCCAGCACCAATTAACCTTGATTGTGAAAAAGCACCAAGGATATTAGCAGATGGTAAAACTTTGGTTTTTTCTTCAATTAAAAAAGAAGGTCGTGGTGATTTTGATTTATATAAATCCGAAATGCTCGATAATGGCGGATGGTCAGAGCCTATAAACCTCGACTTTATTAATACCAAGAAGTCTGATCTTTTTGTGTCTGTAAGTCCCTGCGGAGATCTTATGTATTATGTAAGTGACGGGGATATTTTCACTTCTACCATTCCTGAGTCTTTGAGGCCAATTAAAAGTGCAACAATTCAGGGTTTTGTGCTTGATTCAATTTCCAAATTGCCACTTTCAGCCAAAGTTGTGGTAAAAGAAAAAGATACAGATAAGGTATTAACCGTTCTAGACAATAACCCGTCTGATGGGAGATATACAGCAATTGTGCCTTTTGGCGGTTCTTATAATGTTTCTGTAAATATTCCGGAGTATTTTACTTTAAGTAAGGAAATTCTAAGTGAAGATATCGTCGATTGCAACCCTATTCCCAAAGATTTTCAATTGCAAAAAATACCAACAAGCAAAGAGGAAATTGTACAATTGGCACTAAATACAGATAATATTAATCCAAGCCAATCTTTGAATTTAGTTGCTGAAAAGCAAAAGTTAGAAGCTTTGGAATTAGAAAAGCAACAAAAAGCTGTTTTAGAAAAGCAAAGAATTGAAGAAGAAAGATTGGCTGCTGAAAAACTAAAACAAGAGGCTATAGAGATAGAAAAGCAACAAAAAGCTGCCTTAGAAAAACAAATCTTAGAAGATGAAAGATTGGCTGCTGAAAAGCTAAAACAAGAGGCTTTGGAGTTAGAAAAACAACAAAAAGCTGCCTTAGAAAAGCTAAGAATAGAAGAAGAAAGACTTGCTGCCGAAAAACTAAAGCAAGAAGCTTTGGAGCTTGAAAAGCAACAAAAAGCTGCCTTAGAAAAACAAAGGCTAGAAGAAGAAAGATTAGCTGCGGAAAAGCTAAAGCAAGAAGTTTTAGAGTTAGAGAAGCAACAAAAAGCTGCCTTAGAAAAACTAAGAATAGAAGAGGAAAGGTTAGCTGCGGAAAAACTAAAACAAGAAGCTTTAGAGTTAGAGGAGCAACAAAAAGCTGCCTTAGAAAAACAAAGGTTAGAAGAAGAAAGGTTGGCTGCCGAAAAACTAAAACAAGAAGCTATAGAGTTAGAGAAGCAACAAAAAGCTGCTTTAGAAAAGCAAAGATTAGAAGAAGAAAAGTTGGCTGCCGAAAAACTAAAACAAGAAGCTATAGAGTTAGAGAAGCAACAAAAAGCTGCTTTAGAAAAGCAAAGATTAGAAGAAGAAAGGTTGGCTGCCGAAAAACTAAAACAAGAAGCTTTGGAGTTAGAAAAGCAACAAAAAGCTGCTTTAGAAACACAAAGGCTAGAAGAAGAAAGATTGGCTGCTGAAAAACTAAAACAAGAAGCTTTGGAGTTAGAAAAGCAACAAAAAGCTGCCTTAGAAAAGCAAAGGCTAGAAGAAGAAATACTGGCCAAAGAGAAAAAGAGGTGGGCTGAGTCCAGCCTTATGGTATATTTAAAAGATATAAATACCAATGAACCTTTGGATGGGAATATCATAGTGTTTAGTAGAAAATCGAAAGATTCAACAGTGTATGATATTAAAGGAGGCGTTTTGAAAATCACACTAGTAGGTGAAGATACGTGGAGAGTAAAAGCAATTGCAAAGAACTATAATTCTACAGAGCAAATTGTGAAAATAGAACTACCAAAGGAAGGTTCTAAAAATTTCATAATCGAAATGAAGCTGGAAAAAGAAATATATAAGCTCCAACTTTTTGCCATAGATTTAGAGAAAAACAAACCAATTCCAATGGCTACTTTTACAATTTTAGATAATAATAAAAAGCAAATAGCTGTTTTGAAAGCAGATAGTAAAGGATTTGTAGAATATATTTTACCTCAAAAAAATAAATATACTGTTTTGTTATCAGCAGAAAATTATGACAATGATGAGCAAGCAATAGAAGATTTGAAGTTGAATACCAAAGTGACTTTTAAACCTATTGAGAAAAAAATAAAAATACATGAATTAAAACTTTTTGTGTATGATCGTTTTACAGAGGAAGAACTATTTCCGAATGTTATTTCCAATACCACTTCTAAAGGTGTAGCACCTACTTTTATTCAAGGTCCCGAAAATACAGTTTTTAATGTCAATTTAAGCGGAGAAAATATTGAGCCAGAAAGTTATAAATTGGCTTTTGTGGATAGTTTGATAAATAAAGTTCGGCAGGATTTATTAGCTCAAAAACTAAGTTATGAGTTTGAGTTTAGATTTTATGATAAAAAAACAAATAAATCTATTCCAAGGATAGAATATTCGGTTGTAGAGACCTCAAGCAAAGCTGAAGTTCAAAAGTTTTTAAATGGAAAAAATCTCGTTTATTTATCACCAAAAAAATCTTATATTTTTACATTAAATACCCCTTTATACGAACCTATGGTGCTAAAAATAGATGCTTTAGACTGGATTAAATCCAAGGATTTTGAGAAAAATATATTTTTGGTACAAAAGAAATTAGAAACACCTAAAGTTGAAGAAAATGCACCAGCAGTAATAAATACAAAAACTTTTGGAGAAATTAGTAAAGGCAAGAAAATAACTTTAGAAAATATTTATTTTGACCAAAGTAGCCCTGTTTTAAGACCTGAATCTTTTAAACAATTGGACGAGTTGGTTACGGTTTTGCAAGAAAACTCTGATCTGAAGATTGAAGTAAGAGGACATACTGATAATGTTGGAGATTTGTTTGAAAACGTCAAACTTTCAAAAAGTAGATGTGAGTCTGTAACTGAATACTTATCTTCAAAAGGCATCTCAAAAACAAGGCTTTCGGTAGTAGGACGGGGGCCAATAGAACCTATTGCTCCAAATGATACCGAAGAAAACAAAAAGAAAAATCGTAGAGTTGAGTTCTTAGTGCTTTAGTTTTAATCTAAAAGATTAACATATTAGTTATTTTATTGAAAGTGTATTTTGATTCTTGTTTCAGAAAAGTACTCACCAAAAAAGCCACCCGAAGAGTGGCTTTTTAAATATGTTAAAATAGGATGTTACCCTAATTTCTCAACACTACGCTCAATAAACTGTGTAAGATCGTTGCCGTTTAGCATTCCTTGTGAAAGGAGGGCTAGGTCGTACAATTGTTTTACAAGTCCGTTTTCGTTTCCTTCTGCGGCTACTTTACTTATGATTGGGTGATTGCCGTTTACTACCAAGTTGTACATAACTGGCATATTGCCAAACATGCCACCTTGTCCGTTTACCTTAGACATATCAGCATACCTACGCATAAACTCAGGCATTACGATTGAAACAGGTATTTCGTCCACTGGCAAAGCTTCTATCTGTACGATATTGGTTCCAGCAAACTCCTTGAAGGCTTCCTCAACTTTTTTCTTTTCGTCTTCACTAAGCACCACCTCTGATTTAAGGCCTTTGTCTATCAGTTTGTCAAATGTATCTGCGTCAACTCTTTTGAAGGTGAACTTCTCGTTTTTGCTTTCTAAAGCATTGATAAAGTGAGCATCTAGAACATCGTCAAATACCAAAACATCAAACTCACGTTTTTTGGCATTACTGATGAAAGCATCTTGTTTGTCTTTGTCGTTGGCGTACAAAGCCACCAAAGTACCGTCTTTGTCTTTTTGGTTGGCTTCAAGCTTGGTTTTGTATTCTTCTATCGTAAAACATTCGCCTTCAGTGTTTTTCAATAAAATAAAGTCTTTGGCTCTATCGTAGAATTTATCGTCAGAGATGATGCCATATTTTACAAAAAGGCCAATGCTTTCCCATTTCTCTTCAAAAGCTTTGCGGTCGTCACGGAACAACTCCGCCAACTTATCAGCCACTTTTTTGGTGATATGCGAATTGATTCGTTTTACATTCCCGTCAG
Source organism: Lacihabitans sp. LS3-19 (assembly GCF_024343575.1). Taxonomy (GTDB): domain Bacteria; phylum Bacteroidota; class Bacteroidia; order Cytophagales; family Spirosomataceae; genus Leadbetterella. The sequence goes on from NZ_RJUA01000124.1 coordinate 40,079, forward strand.
CTTGTAAATAACTTCTGGATACGTTCAATGGAATATCCGGAGAGTCAATAACGCCATGCAATAACTGTAAAAACTCAGGTACGATATCTTTTACATCATCTGTAATAAATACCTGACGGCTATACAATTGTATCTTTTCTCTGTTGAGTTGGAAGTCTTGTTTCACTTTTGGGAAATACAAAACTCCAGTAAGATTAAACGGATAATCAACATTGAGGTGAATCCAGAAAAGTGGATCTTCGCTATATGGATACAACTCTTTGTAAAAAGCTATATAATCTTCATCTTTAAGTTCAGAAGGTGATTTTACCCAAATAGGATTGGGGTTATTAATGACTTTGTCATTGTATTCAATCTCAACTGGCAAGAATTTGCCATATTTAATTAAAACTCCTTCTAGTTTACTGTCTTCTAAAAATTCTTCTGAATCTTCAGCTATATGTAATATAATGTCTGTTCCTCTTTCGGTTTTTTCGGCTGCCGATATTTCAAACTCGGTAGTACCATCGCTAAACCACCTTGCTGCGGGAGCATCTTGGTAAGATTTTGTGATGATTTCTACTTCTTTGGCTACCATAAAGGCAGAGTAAAAGCCTAAGCCAAATTGTCCGATTATTTGGGTTTTGTCAGTTTCGTCTTTGTATTTTTCTACAAATTCCTTAGCACCTGAAAATGCTATTTGATTGATGTATTTTTTGATTTCATCGGCTGTCATTCCCAAGCCTTTGTCTGAAATCGTGATGGTTTTGGCTTCTTTGTCTATCGAAACTTTGATTTTCAAATCGCCCAATTCACCCTCAAATTGACCTATAGAAGAAAGTTTTTTGATTTTTTGTGTTGCATCGACTGCATTTGAAACCAATTCTCTTAGGAAGATTTCATGATCCGAATACAAGAATTTTTTAATTATCGGAAAAATGTTCTCGGTGTTAATCGAAATTGTACCTTTTTCTGCTACCATTTTCTTATGTTGTTTTTGATTACTGCTGAATACTTGTCAAACCTTGTTCCAATACTTGTTTTTGTGACAATTTGACAGAGGGTTAAGAAGAGATTGTGGGTTTTATTGCCACGAATGCACTAATGAAAACGAATAGTAATTTATTTAGATTAGTGAAAATTAGAGTATTGGTGGCATTTAATTTGTTTTTCATTTACCACGAATGCACGAATGAAAACGAATAATAATTTATATAGATTAGTAAAAATTAGAGTATTTGTGGCATTTATTGTGATTTTTATTTGCCACGAATTCACGAATGTACACGAATAATAATAGAAATAGATTAGTGAAAATTAGAGTATTGGTGGCATTTAATATGTTTTTCAATTGCCACGAATGCACGAATTAACACAAATAATAATTTATATAAATCCTTGAAAATTAGTGTATTCGTGGCATTTAATAAACTAGTATTTTAAATAAAAAAAGCTTCCAAGTTTACCTTGAAAGCTTTGATTGAAATGTGAATTATTTAATTCCACTCTGTTGTGTTTTCTATTCCTAAGTCTTTGGCCACAAAAACGGGGTCTTTGCCTTCTGCTCTTTGTTTTTCATAGTCTTTGAGGGTGGCGAAGGCTTTTTTTCTTAGAATTAAAATTGCGATAACGTTTAGCCAAGCCATTATACCTACACCAATGTCACCTATAGTCCAAGCTAAAGCTGCGGTTTTTATGGCTCCATAGAAAGTAGCTATTAATATCATTACTCTTAATCCTTGAATCATCCATTGTTTACCACCTTTTTCTAAAAGATAACTAAAGTTGGTTTCAGCTATATAATAGTAAGCCATTATGGTCGTAAAAGCAAAGAAAAACAAGGCTATTGAAATAAAGCCAGCTCCTAAAGAAGGGAAAACGGTGTCTACTGCATTCTGCGTAAACTCTGCCCCAACGGCCATTCCTGGTACGTTTTCAGCTAAAAAACCTCCAGTAGGATTTAATACATTGTATTTACCTGTAAACAAAATCATCAAACCAGTAGCAGTACAAACGAAAAGTGTATCAACATATACAGAGAAAGCTTGAACTAGGCCTTGTTTTGCCGGATGACTTACTTCAGCTGCTGCTGCAGGGTGTGGTGCAGTTCCTTGTCCAGCTTCATTTGAATAAATTCCTCTTTTTACTCCCCAAGCTACAGTCATTCCGAATATACCTGCAAAAGCAGGCTCCAAATCAAATGCCGAGCGGAAAATCAATCCAAATGTTTCTGGGATTTTGGCAAAATTAATTGCAATAATAATCAAAGCCATCAATATATATCCACCTGCCATAAATGGGACTACAACTTCTGCAACTTTTCCGATTCTTTTTACACCTCCGAATATTATCAATCCTAAAAATAAACAAACGATAGCCCCAGTGTATTCTACAGGTATGTTGAATGCACTTTTAACACCTAAAGCAATACTGTTGCTCTGTACGCCTGGCAGTAATAGTGCAGTGCTTATTATAGTTGCGATGGCAAAAGTCACTGCATACCATTTCATGCCCATTCCTTTTTCAATATAATATGCCGGCCCACCTCTGTATTGTCCATCTTTTACTTCTTTGTAGATTTGGCCAAGCGTGGCTTCGACAAATGCGGAGGCGGCACCTAAAAATGCAATGGACCACATCCAAAACAATGCTCCTGGGCCACCCATCGCAATTGCAGTGGCTACGCCAGCAATATTTCCAGTTCCAACTCTACCTGAAATTGCTATTGCGAAGGCTTGAAAAGACGACACACCTTTTTCAGAGCTTTTACCTCCAAAAAGTAAGCGAATCATTTCTTTGAAAAACCTTACTTGTAAAAACTTCGTACTGATAGAGAAATAAATTCCGGCACCAAGGCAAAGAATGATTAAGGCATTTGACCAAACCAGGTCATTTACAGTGTTTACGATTTGTTCCATTTTATGTTTAGGGTTATAGTTTGTTGAAAATTAAAGTTTTATCATTTGTAAATCTCAGATCTCGAAGCCAATAAAGTATTGTACATCAATGCTGCCACGGTCATAAGACCTACTCCTCCCGGAACTGGTGTTATGAAACTGGTTTTCGGAGCTACCTCGTCAAATTTCACGTCTCCTTTCAATGCGAAGCCACTTTTTTTGCTGGTATCTACTACTCTTGTCAAACCGACGTCTATCACCACTGCACCTTCTTTTACCATATCAGCTTTTATGAATTCTGGTTTTCCCAATGCGGCTACTAAAATATCAGCTTGAAGACAGATTTCTTGTAAGTTTTTGGTTTTACTATGAGCCAAAGTAACGGTGCAGTTACCAGGATACGTATTTCTCTGCATCAATATACTCATTGGTAAGCCGACTATTTGACTCCTACCCACAACCACGCAATGCTTTCCTGATGTTTCTATTTTATATCTTTTTATCAATTCCAAAACACCAAAAGGAGTGGCAGAAATATACGCTGGAAGCCCTTTTGCCATTCTTCCAATATTGATGGGGTGGAAGCCATCAACGTCTTTTTTAGGGTCTATCGCCTCTATTACACGGTCAACGTTGATGTGTTCGGGCAGTGGTAACTGTACTATAAAACCATCAATATCTTCGTCTGCATTAAGCTGAGCGATTATTTCTAAAACTTCTTCTTCGGTACTTGTGGAATCTCTTCTAATTAAAGTTGATTTGAACCCAATTTGCTCGCAAGATTTTATTTTGCTGGCTACATATGTTTCGCTGGCTCCATTGTCACCAATCAATACTGCTGCTAAATGTGGAATTTTGCCATCTTCGGCCTTGATTTTGTCTACTTCGATTTGTAGTTCGGCTTTTACTTGTGCAGATATTAATTTTCCATCTATAATTTCCATATTCTTGAAGCTTTTTTATTTACAAAGATAAAACTCAAGGCTATCTTATCCAATTCAAAACTTAAATGATTTATGGAAGATTTTAAACGTAATTAATCTGGCTTTTTCGCTTAAATCTCAATAGATAAATAAGTGCAACAGAAACAACTAACATTGAAAAAAGGAAAGTTTGTGGTAAGTTTTTAATTTGATTTTGATAAATAAGTGTTGGAAGCAAAGCTCCAAAACCAATTCCCGCTTCTAAGGCAATATACATAGTAGCGATTGCTTTGCCTCGGTTTTCTTCCTTGCACAAGTCTACAGTCCATGCTTGGGTAATAGGTGAAATAATGCCCATGCTTATACCAAAAAGAATGGCAGAAACCGTCAAAACAAAAATTGAATTGGCAAAAGCAATTGTCAAAACAGCAAAAATTAAGACCCAAAGGCCCAAAAGCAAAACTTTAACTCTACCGTTTCGGTCTGACCATTTACCTGCCAAAAATCTAACAGCAATTGATGCCAAGGTGTATATTAAGAAATAATAGCCCTTGTTCTGTAATCCTATATGTTTGCTTAAATCGGGTACTAGAGTTACGATAGTGCCATAAGCAAATGAGGAAAAGAATATTACGATTACTACAGGCATAACCGAAAAGTCCAGAATTTCGTGGCGATTTAGTTTTAAAAGGGAGAATGAAAATGGTACTTTTTGAATAGGATTTAAGGTTTCTTTCATGTTTACCAATATCAAAATCGATAATAAGGAAAGAGCAGATGATGTGTAAAATAAAACATTTATGTCGAAATGTTGAACAATCCAACCACCCAAAGCTGGTCCGAAAGCCATCCCTAATCCTCCCACCAAACCGTGAATCCCCATGGATTCTCCTCTCCGGTTTATAGGTACTATGTCAGCAATATATGCGGCAGTGCCCGTTGGTTTAAAACCAGTAGAAAAACCATGGACAAATCTTAAAAGAAAAAAGGGGAGTAGAGTTGTAGCTAATGGATATAGAAAACCGACTACAAAACAAACCAAAGATCCAAAAGCCATTACTGGCACTCGACCTACTTTGTCTGTTAGTTTTCCACTAAATGGCCTTGAAAGTCCCGCTGTAAGTGTAAATAAGGAAATGATAAGCCCTTTAAATTCCCCACCACCCATTTTAGATAGGTAATCAGGTAGCTCAGGAATGAGCATATTGAAACTTGAAAAAAACAAGAACGAACTAGTGCATAATAACCAAAACTGAAGGGTAAATATGCTTTTTTCTTTTTTCAAAAACTTTCTTGTAGTTTAACTTTTGCCCTATGACAAACACCACCAATAGGCGGATTGAATTTTGAAACTTCTACCGTAATTTTATTGATTCCTGAAAATTGCAGTTTAATGGCATCAATTATTTCATGGCCAACATGCTCTAGTAATCTATGTTTTTTGGACATTACCAGTTTTACAATTGCATAAATGTCTCCATAGTTTATGGTGTCTTTTAACTTATCAGTAGTTGCCGCAGTTGATAAGTCAGTATCTAGAAAAACATCTATAGAATATTTGTTTCCAATCTTTTGTTCTTCGTCAAAATGGCCATGGTAGGCAAAAAACTCCATGCCTTCTAAGGCTATTTGGTCCATTTGAGGATTAATTTAAGTTGTCAAAGAAAGAGCCACTCTGTTTTTTCTCAGCTATGTAATCATTTACTGATTTTGGTTCTTTTGGTTCTGATTTCTCAACCATAGCTTTTCTGATGGCAGCCTTTACTTTATTTACTTTGTCAAGCATTTCTTCTGTATTACCACTTTCCGAAATTTCAGATTTAGATTTCTCAGGTTTGAAGTCTTCTTTTGGTACTCTACCTGCTATTAGATATTTCTTGAGCTCTTCGAGTTGTTCAAACTGACCATGTTCTGCCAAAAGAGCTTGTTCTATCCAAGTACTTGGGTCGTGAGAGGCAAATTGAGAGCCAGCGTTATCTAAAATGTCCTTAATTCTATACAATGGTGTAGTGGCCAAATCTCTAAAAGTTACAATGCGTGCATTATTTAAAACTTCTTTGATTTTAGGTCCAATTCCTTCTATCAGTTCAAGATTAGTATTATCTTTTTCCTCACTTTCACTAGTGATTTCGTTTACGGCAGAAGAAAAACTAATTCCGTGAGATTCTTCTTCCTCTTCTTCAAGAATTTCAATTTCTTGAGTACTATGAGATTCTAATTGTTCTTCAACAATTGCTGCTATTTCCTCTTCAGATTCTATCTCAATCTCAATCTCTTCAACTTCCATTTCTATTGAGTTAGAAACAAATTTAACCGTTTTTTCTTGAACTATCTGAGGTGCATTATACACGATTTCTGAGCTATGACCACCAACTATTTGGTTGATTTCCCCAGATATACCTTTCAGTTCTGTTAGAAATTGTGCCTTTTTAGCCTCGAGTGCCGCAAAGTTGGTTTCTAATTCTGCAAATTCGGCTTTAGCAGTTGTATTTATATTGTTAACTTTTTGCTCTGCATCATCTACCAATTGCTTAGCAGTATTTTCTGCTTCAGCTATGATTTGAGCTGCCTTTTGCTCAGCATTTTCAATTTTAAGATTGGCCTCTGTGGCAGCATTTTCTGTAAGTCTGGTGCTAGTATCTTCTGCAGTACGAAGAGTTTTGATCAGGGTCATTTCTACTTCTCGTAGTTTAGAAGCTTCTTTTTCTGAAATATCCAATTGCATCTTCAGCATTTTGGACTCGTTCAACATGCGTTCCCATTCCTGAGCTATGTTTGAAAGAAAATGATTTACTTCTTCTATATCGTAACCTCTAAATGACTTCTCGAATTCGTGTTGTTTTATTTCTAACGACGTTATTTTCATTGTTAATTATGTTTTAGGAAAAACAAAATGGAATAATATTAAAGAAAACACTATATGCCTTGATTTATTACTAAAACGTAGCTTTATTTTCCTGTTATAATTCCTTGTTTACTGGAGCATTCTAATTTTTTACAAAATAACAAAAAAAACAATGGAACTTAAAACAATTTCCACATTGAAATACTCCTGTCATCGCTTGCAGATATCAACCTTTGAGTATTTTGGTTCCAGAGTAGCTTATTTACCGAGGTTCCGTGCGAGGCATTTTTGGTTTTGTCTATTACTTTTAAAAGTTTGAGACTTTGACTATCCCAAATTTTTATAGACTTATCCATACTGCAAGTGGCTAACAATCCATGCTGAGTAATTTCTATGATGTGGTTAATCGCAAATAAATGTGCTGGTATAGTTTCTCCACTTGCATAAGAATTTTCAACATTCCATAGCATCAAATGAGCATCTCTTCCACCAGAAATAAGTTGAGTGTCATTGTTTATATATTGTAAGCTAAATACTGAATTTTGATGTCCTTCCAGCGTTTGTTTTAATTTGTAAGTATCAAGGTCATAAATTCTAATTTTCCAATCAGAAAAACCTACGGCCATTTCGTTGGTTTTGTTGTTGATAGCTATACAACGAGCACTTTTTTGAGATCCTTCTATATGTTTTACAAAAGTATTTGTTTCAAGATTTAAGATATGCAAAAAACCAATATTGTCGCTGACGATTAGTGAATTGTTGTTTTTCTTAATATCAAAAATAGAAACTTTGCCAAGGCTCACATTTAGCGTTTCTTTTTTATTTTCTGTATCTATAAGATGTATGCCTTCAGTATTGTTGGCTACCCATAGTTTATGATTTTCTGGCTCGTGATGCATGGCATAAATAGAATTTTGGATTTTGGCAATGGGTTTTCCAATGTCAGCGTTTTTCCATTCTACTACCATTCCATCTCCTCCAGCCGAGAAAAAACTTTGGTCATTTGTGCCTTCACAAAGTGTGTAAACGCAATCTTTATGTCCTGTAAAATTCTCTATTTTTTCAATATTGAATGTCATTTTTATCCTTTTGGCTTTCTTATATGTATATTTTATTGCAAATTTCGGCCAAAATATTCCTATGGCTCTACTTTTCAACAAAATATTATCACCTGAAATTCATTATATGGTTTGGCATTTAACCGAAACCACTGAAGAACTATGGCAAATGGTAAATCCTGATGAAGCTGATTTGTCGATTTTAGAGGCAATAAATCACGACGCAAAGAAAAGAGAATATCTCGCAGGGAAAAATGCAATAATGAAAATGTGCGAATCACAAGGTTTGCCATTTTTGGGAATTTATAAAGACGAACATGGTAAACCTTTCTTGAAAGATAATCCTTTTGAGATTTCTTTAACCCATACTTTAGAGTATATCGGTGTAGTTTTTTCGAAAAAATGCCCCGTAGGGATAGATATTGAAAAACCTCGACCTCAAATAATGCGGATACTTAAACGGTTGTTTTCTGAAGCTGAAGTTGAAGAAGTAAATGAGAATGTTGATAAAGCGACCATTTATTGGTCAGCAAAAGAGGCCTTGTATAAATTGTACGGAAAACGAAAGGTCGATTTTAAAGAGAATTTGTTTTTGGAAAATATTGAAGGTTATATTCTAGGTAAAATAAAAATGCCCGACCATGAAGCCGAGCATCATATTTTTGTAGAAAAACTTTTTGATTATTTTTTAGTGATTGCATATTGAGTTATTAATTCAATTTAAAACACTTTATTATCAATCAAGCGAACTCCGCCCAAATGTGCAGCAACAATCAATGCTGTTTTTCTTTTTTTATCAAATTCAGTAATAGGTTCTAAAGTTTCGAAATCAGCAATTTCATAATATTCAAGTTTAAATTCGGGATTTGAATTATAAAAGTCTTCGATTTTGTTTTTTACGATAAATGGAGAGTTTCCTTCAAGCAATAACTTTTTGCCAATCACAAGAGACTGGAATATTTTTGGTGCAGAAGGTCGTACGTCTTCAGTTAATCTTCGATTTCTGGATGACATAGCTAGGCCATCTTTTTCTCTAATAGTTTCGCAAACCACCAATTTGATATCAAAACTGAGGTCGTTTATCAATCGGTTAATTACAGCAACTTGCTGGATGTCTTTTTGTCCAAAATATGCTCTATTTGGCTTTATTATATTAAATAATTTGCTCACCACAATACCTACGCCGTTAAAATGTCCTGGTCGAAATTCCCCTTCCATGATATTTTCTAAAAAGCCAAAGTCTATTTTTAATTGAGGTAAATTAGGGTACATTTCCTCTGCTGAAGGTGCAAAAACTACATCGCAACCAGCTTCTTCAAGTAATTTACAATCTTCTTCTAATGTTCTTGGGTATTTTTTGAGGTCATCAGGATTGTTAAATTGCGTTGGGTTTACAAAAATGCTTACCGCAGTCAAATCATTTTCAGCTATTGATTTTTTAACCAAAGCTCTGTGTCCTTCATGCAAGGCACCCATTGTGGGTACAAAGCCGATAGATTTTCCATGTTGACTTTTAAGGAAATTTTGCGTCTCAATTATGTTGTCGAATATCAGCATTGTCTTTAATAATGTTAAACATGAAGGCAATTAAGCATTTATATTGTAATTTTGCACGGTTTTAAATAAATATGATGTTAAGAATATTTCTCTTTTTGTATCTGTTTTCGAATATTTGCTTCGCCCAACTCGACGCTAAAGTGTCCATAGTTCCAGTGGAATTGGAAGATTATTGGGTGGAAGAATTAAGTCCATTAACAGATTTAAACGAAATCGTTACCTATATACATCACGACCCATATAATTTTATTTTTGTAGATTTTATTCCTGGCGGAAATCCTCTCGCTCGAGAAATTTCAGTAAATTCTTTCTATGGTGTTCGTTCGCATCCTATTCATAAAGTTGTGAAGTTTCATAGGGGTGTTGACTTACAAGGAATTCAAGGCGAACAAGTGATAGCGAGTGGACACGGAAAAGTAATTGATGCTGGCTTTAGGGAAGATTTAGGTAATTTTATAAAAATTCAGCATAAATATGGCTTTGAATCCATTTATGGGCATTTAAGTAAAATTTCAGTTAAAAAAGGCCAGGAAGTGTTAAAAGGCCAAAATATTGGTAAGGTTGGAGCAACGGGTAAAGTAACTGGGCCACATCTTCACTATACGCTTAAAAAGAATCAAGAATATTTAGATCCTTTCGATTTTCTTTTCATGACTTTTGAAAAGGCTTTTTAAAAAAAAGGTTTTGAAGAACTTACGTTTCCCAAAACCTTTAATTCTTTGAATACTTCTATTTTACTCCACAGTAACCGATTTAGCCAAGTTTCTTGGTTGATCTACATTTCTTCCTCTCATTACCGCTATATAATATGACAGTAATTGCAGAGGTATTACAGTCAATAATGGTTGCAAGATTTCATGCGTATTTGGTACTTCTATGGCAAAATCTACCATTTTCTTAACTTCCACATCACCTTCTGAAACTATCGCTATCACTCTACCTTTTCGAGCTTTCACTTCTTGAATGTTTGAGACTACCTTCTCATACGAACTATCTTTTGTGGCAATAAATACCACGGGCATATCTTCATCTATTAATGCAATAGGCCCGTGTTTCATTTCAGCAGCAGGATATCCTTCGGCGTGTATGTATGAAATCTCCTTAAGTTTTAAAGCTCCTTCCAAAGCAACCGGGAAGTTTAAGCCTCTACCCAAAAATATAAAGTTAGACGCAAAAGTGAAGAGTTTTGATATATCTTTAATTTCTTCGGCACTTTTTAATATTTCCTCAACTTTCTGCGGTATTGCAGCCATTTCAGTTAATAGTCTCCTAAAAGTATCTTCGTTTATGGTGCCTTTAGCATGAGCAGTAGCAATCGCAATCATCGTTAATACCGTAACTTGGGCAGTAAAAGCTTTCGTACTCGCAACGCCTATTTCTGGGCCGGCATGTGTGTAAACCCCTGCTTCAGTTACTCTTGAAATAGAAGAACCAACAACATTACATACGCCAAGTATAATTGCACCTTTTGATTTCGCCAACTCAAGAGCCGCCAAGGTATCTGCCGTTTCTCCCGATTGAGAAATTGCAATTACAATATCTCCTTCTTTTATGATTGGGTTGCGGTAGCGGAATTCTGAAGCGTATTCTACTTCAACATTAATTCTGGCAAGTTCCTCAAATAGATACTCCCCAACCAAACCCGCATGCCACGAAGTTCCGCAAGCGACAAATACTATTCTTTTGGCTTTTGCTAGTTTTGAGATATGATTTCTTAAGCCGCCCAATTGAATGATGGCTTCATCAGCGTTTATTCTTCCACGAAGACAGTCAGCGATTGATTTAGGCTGCTCAAAAATTTCTTTAAGCATAAAATGGTCATATCCGCCTTTCTCTATGGCTTCTAATTCCATTTCCACAGTTTGGATATAGGGATCCTGGATTTCGTTTTGAAGGTTTTTGATACTTAAGCCGTTTTCATTTACAACAGCTATTTCCAAATCATCAAGATATACAACTTCTTTGGTGTATTCGATTATTGGCGTAGCATCTGAAGCAAAAAAGAATTCGTTTTCACCAACACCAATAACTAGTGGGCTACCTTTTCTTGCAGCAACTAATTCGTTTGGATTTTCAGCATCAAGCACAACTATTGCATAAGCACCAACTACTTCTTGAAGTGCAATTCTAACAGCTTCAGGTAAATCACAATGTTTAGTTTTCTGAATTTCTTCTATAAAATTGACTAAAACTTCCGTATCAGTTTGACTATGAAATACATAGCCTTTGTTTATTAAGATTTGCTTAATAGAAGAATAATTTTCTATGATTCCGTTGTGTATAATGGCAAATCGTCCGGAATTTGATTTGTGTGGGTGGGCGTTTACGTCATTGGGTTCTCCATGAGTTGCCCATCTTGTGTGTCCTATGCCAATATTTGCAAAGATTCCTTCATTCGCTAAGACATTTTCCAGATCAACTACTTTGCCTTTTTTCTTAAAAACACCTAAACCTTTTTCATTTATAACCGCAATTCCAGAACTATCATATCCGCGATATTCTAATCTTTTCAATCCTTTAATTATTAAAGGAGCGGCATCCCTATGACCAATATAAGCTACTATTCCACACATATATAATTTCTTAAAATATTACAATAAAAGAATACTTTTCGTTACAAAATTAATGAATATTTCTTAAGTATATTTTTCTTAAAATTTTAAATTATTTTAAAAAATACAATTAGTCTTTAACTGCTTAGATTAGAGTAAGTTGGGTAGTAATATATTTATTTTTAGGTATTTGTGAAAATTGCCTTTTCTGATTTATTAATTTATTTTAAAAAAAAAGAAATTTTTTAAAATCAAAAGACGAGAATAAAGTTATAGGCTTTGAATGTATAATTATTCTTTGAATAATTATAATACCTTATTAATTTGGTTTCTGAATACACAAAAAAAAGAGCCTTAAAAAGGCTCTTAATATTTAGAATAATATATTTTTAATTTGGGTTTGGTAAAAACCATTCGGCGTAAATTGTCATTAGCAAGAATTCCATTGCCGGTACTTAAAAGTGCCGCTGGCATTAAAATTATAGAAGTAGAAGTGACTTTTTTATTTGTAAGTTTTTGCAAGAAATTGGTAATATCCAAATTAACAGTTTGGGTCGTATCTAAAGTAAAAGAAACGCCAGATAAATCATTTCCAATCGGCGTTAAGTATGTAGGGATATTGCCAGAACTTCTTAATTGTTGATTGTTGGTGCCCGTTTCTGCTAGGACATAATTAAATACTTTTGGATAAAGACCATCTAAAGAATTCGGTAGTGTATTAAATTCTAAAATTGCCTTACTTACTTTGATATTGGTGCCTAATTTAGAAATATTGTCAAAGTTAATCTTTGTACTTATACCACTACCTCCCTGAATATAAGATAGGTTACCTGTTTTGTTCGAATTTATTTCATTATTAGACTTAGAAAGTGCTGCTAAGGCTGTGCCACTTCGGTCAAATTCGAAAGAGGTATGCCTTGGGCCGTTTAAATCAAATTGGTAAAAATATTTAGTTGTATCTCCTTCATAATGCCAATCTGCAATTAAAGTACTAGTGCTTGCACTATATGGACCAGTTAGAATAGTATAAACTGATTTGTTTGAACCTTCAGATACAATTGCGAATCCTGGAAAAGCGGAAACAAATTTCGAATTATCTCCGTTTATGGAGGGAGCAGCATTTAGAATTTCCTGAGCAATACTTTTAGGAAGGTCTATGTAATATGAATTAAAAGCTGAATCGTTTTTGAAAGATTTTAATGTAACGCCAAACTTAGCTATTTCGGTTGATTCATATTCTAATTTATCTTCAGCATTGTATCTTTTGTTGTAATCCATCGGGGATTTTAATCTATGTATACTGAAAAAGTTTTTAGCTAAAGTGTCGCCATAAATAAGGCCAAAATTAACCAATCTAAGTCTTAGAGAATCTGCTATTGGATTAGCGTTTACCTTTAAAGTATCGTACGCAACAGCTCCGTTAACATCAGTATAACCCACCATGGTAGGCTGAAAGTAGGTAGTAGCTTTAATGTTACCAAAAATTGGGTCGGTTACATTTCCAAACATCAAATAATTTGACTTGCCATTTACAGTAGAGTCGGCTAAAACTGTAGATATATCTAAACTTAGTGTGTCGGTGTATATAGAAGCTCCGTTTTGAGTTCCATCTAAATCAAATCCTATTTCTCCGGGATTCTCACAAGAAAATACGAAAACAGAAAAAAGCAAAAAAGCAATTTTCTGTAAGTCAGAAAGCATTTTTTTCATAAAATAATCAATCGGCCAGCTCAGTGTAAAGGTTAAAGAAGGTTTCTGTTGAATTTTCGTCATCAAAAAAGGAATCAATTTGTCTGTCTGCAGTTTCATTCAAAGCATTTTTAATTGAGTCATTCAAAGATGGGTTGGCCTTAACAACTACGTCGGCATATTGACACCCGATTTTTATGAATCCAAGGAAGTCTTGAGATCTTAGATTTGCAAGATTCTCATCGCTAATATCCATCATTTTTGCTTTCGGTATCATGTCTTCTGTAAACTTATGTTCAAAGACATTGTTGAAAACCGAAAAAATGGTTTTGGTATTCTTGAAAATAGGGTCGTTTTTGTAAGTAGTTTTCAAATACAATGGAACCAATGCGGTCATCCAGTCAGTACAATGAACCACATCAGGTGCCCATCCAAGTTTCTTCACAGTTTCTAACGCACCTTTGCAAAAGAAAATTGCACGCTCGTCGTTATCATCATAAAAATTTCCTTTTTTGTCAGTAAAGACGGTTTTCCTTTGAAAATAGTCTTCATTGTCTAAGAAATATACCTGGAGTTTAGCAGATGGGATAGATGCTACTTTAATAATCAAAGGTTTTTCTTCTTCTCCGATGGTGATGTTGATTCCAGAAAGTCTAACCACTTCGTGTAACCTATGCTTTCTTTCGTTTATTAATCCGAAACGAGGGACCAATATTCTGATTTCCATACCTCTTTCTTGCATTTCTTGAGGTAGTTTTCTTAATAATGAAGCAATTTTAGAGATTTCTAAGAAAGGATCAATTTCTGAAGAGAGATATAATATTCGCAGTTTGCTCATAAAAAACCAATAATGTTTCTAAATTTATTGTATTTGAATCAAATACAGGTGCAAAGATACTAAAAAATAATCTATTAAAATACAAGGGATTCAAACAAATTGATTTACTTGCCTATTCTATTCACCTAAAAAATGGCATTTTAAATTAATTTTTCGATACATTAGTTTCTGTCAAACTGCAAATATTGCCAGTTTTTATCATTTTTAAATTTAAGAATTCAAGATGTTCATTGGTATAATCAAACAGTGAGCTATTACTTTCGATGCATTGTGAAAAGTAGTCTTTTAAGGGAGCTTCATAAACACTTTCACATATATCTATTATGTCTTGATACGAATATCCAATCCTTTGATCTCCAAATTTATTCCAAAGAGCCAACATTACCTCATTTAATGATTTCGCTTCTCTGAATTTTTTCCGAATTTTAATGTCAAGAATAAGCGAAACTACTGCTCCTTTACTGTAAACACTTACTTTTTTGTTAGGTGTGCCTTTCTCATAGCCATCTACCCAGAGGTCAAAGCTACTTTCTAATAAGGATTGAGAAGCGTTGTCGGATTCTTCAAAATGTCTTCGCAAGGTTGTCTCTAATTCATGTAAATATTGATCATAACTTAATACCCCGCTGCTTAACAAGACCTTATCGCCATAGTACGTTGTGAAACCCTCAGCCACAAAACACGTTTCGAAATAGTTTTCTTTGTCGTAATTATAGGGTAAGAGCTCTTTAGGCCTGATTTTGGCAATATTCCAAGCATGAAAAAGCTCATGTGATGCCAAGCCTAACAAATCATTGTAGTATGTCTGTGGCAATACGCCGTTTTCTCCCAATACCATCATGGTACTATTGGCATGCTCCACACCATGGTAATAACTATTTTCTGGCACAATCAACATAAAGTGGAAGTCCTTTTCAGGGAATTCTCCGAATATTTGAATCTGAGTTTCTGCAATTTTCTCTAAGTCTTGAATAAACCTGTCAGAATCAATTTGGTAGTTGCCTTGTATCCAAACATGAAATTTGGTTTTGAGTACTTCGAATTCTTTGTGAAAAATGTTGTTGCTTATAATAATTGGAGAATCAAAAAAGTGATGATAGTTTTTAGGCTTTATTTTAAAATTGTTACCTATGGATTCTGTTTTTAAACCTGATGCAAATATTACATGATCATTTGTTTTTTTTATGAAAACTTCAAATGATTGGTTTATGTGCTCTAATTCGTAAAGACAAAGGTTGACAGGGTTAATGTATGCATAGCTTTTCTGCAGAAAACTTGTGCCAGCATTTAGCTCATTTGCATAGTATTGGTATTTAATAATCAGATTTTTATTTGTAGTTTCATAAATCGACCAAACGTTTTTCTCAGTTTTTCGCCAAGATATTGCATTGTTTTCATCATCTTTCGCCGAGAAGTTCAAGACGTTTTTTGCGAAATTTTGGAGTTGATATCTGCCAGGACGCCACATAGGAAGATGTAGTTTCCTTCGCGATTCGTTTGAACTAGCTAAACGTATTTCTATATCTATGATTTGTTTTTCAGGATAAAAAGAAAAAAAATACTGAATCATTTGTTTGAGGTTTTTTTATTAAAAATAAATTAATACCTTTGCAGTCCAATTTCGGGTCGAGGAACAAAATTAATAGAAAAAGGATATGAAACGTACATTCCAACCATCAAATAGAAAGCGTACCAACAAACATGGCTTTCGTGAGCGTATGTCTACTCCAGGTGGTAGAAGAGTAATTACTGCTCGTCGTGCTAGAGGTAGATGGAAGCTATCTGTTTCGGATGAAAAATCTCACAAATAAGATTTGAGGTTTTACATTTATTTAAGATATTAGCCGCTTCTTGCGGCTTTTTTCATTTGTACTTACGTGAACACATCAAAGCAAAGTTTTGGCAAAAATGAGCGTATAAAAAGCAAAAAGGTGATCTCTTCACTCTTTGATAGGAATTCTGCTGCCAATTCTTCCTTTCTTATCTACCCTTATAAAGTTATTTTTTCTTCTGTTTCCGTAGACTTAGATAAGGTTTTACTACCACAAGTTTTAATTTCTGTTTCCAAAAAAAAGTTTAAAAACGCTACAGATAGAAATAAAATAAAACGTAGAACTAAAGAAGCTTATCGTCAAAATAAGCTTTTGTTTGGGAAAAATATTACTTTGGCGTTAATATATGTTGCTTCTGAGATATTAGACTATCGTATTCTTGAAAAATCAATGAAAGGTGTTTTAGCGAGGCTTGAAAAGGAAACTCGTCATAAAGCTAGCGACTAAAGAAGGAAGGAAGCTTATGTGCGTTGCAAATATAGCCTCATCTGGTTTTTGGGCCTTAATATTTAGGTTTTCCAAAATCCAATATCCACTTATAATCACGAAGATTTGTAAAATAATCAGTATCCAGCCTTTTTTAGGTTCCAGAAGGGCAACTAATACTGAAAAAAGTATTATAAAGAATAATGATAAATATACTGAGCTCGAAAAATGTATAATCAATACTAGAATTGTTGAAAATAAGAGACAAAGCAAAAAGTTTTGATGAAATTTTAATTTTGGTATTGTCATTGCAGAGTTTTAATTTGGCACAAAGGTATTAAGAATTACTTTTTGAAATAATAATTAAACGATAATCATTACTTCTGCGTTTTGATTTAGTATGAAACAAAATATGATGAACATTTTTAATAAAATAAAGAAGAAATCAAAAATAGCCATCATCGGTTTTTTTGCCACTTCGGTTTTGGTATTTTCAGCCTATACTGTTGATGATAGGCTTTTTGAAATCGCCAAAAACCTCGATGTTTTTGCTACTATGTATAAGGAGTTGAATGCCTTATACGTAGACGAGATAAACCCCACAAAAGCCATGCGGGTAGGAATACAAGCAATGTTGAAAGAACTAGACCCCTACACTGTATTTTATCCCGAAGACGAAATCGAGGACTATTTCACGATGAATACTGGTGCGTATAATGGCATTGGTGCTACTATTGAATATTTTGAGAAAAAACATATTGTAGCTATGCTTTACGAAGATTCTCCTGCTGATAAATCAGGTGTAAAGATTGGAGATCAAGTACTGAAAATCAACGGAATAGATGTTACTGACAAAACGGATGCGGAGTTCGGTAGGTTACTTAAAGGCCAGACCGGGACCTCGGTTAAGTTGACATTGGATAGAGTAGGGCAAAGCAAACCTTTGACAATAAAAGTAGATAGAGGTGTAATAAAAACTCCAAATGTGCCACACTTTGGTATGATTAACGAAGACGTTGGTTACATTCAATTGACGGATTTTAGTGCTACTGCTGCCAAAGAAATTAAAGCCGCAACCCTCGATTTGAAAGACAAAGGAATGAAAAACCTTGTGATTGACTTGAGAGGAAATCCTGGTGGATTGTTGAATATGGCAGTTGAGATTTGTAATTTTTATTTGCCTAAAGATCAGCTTGTTGTGGAGACTAAAGGTAAAGTAAAAGAGTGGAATTATAAATACACCACGAAAGTGCAGCCACTAGATATCGAAATGCCAATTGTAGTTTTGATCAATGGTAGAAGTGCTTCTGCATCTGAGATTGTTTCTGGAACACTTCAAGACTATGACAGGGCAGTTTTGATAGGTCAGAGGTCTTTTGGTAAAGGTTTGGTACAAATCACGAAGGATTTGACATACAATACAAAAATGAAGGTAACTACTTCCAAATATTATATACCTTCGGGAAGGTGTATTCAGGCTATAGACTACGGTCATAGAAAAGCTGATGGGAGTTTGAGCAAATTGCCAGATTCATTAAGGGTTGCATTTAAAACTAAAAATGGAAGGAAAGTATTCGATGGGGCAGGAATAGATCCTGACATTGCTACAAGTCAAGCCGATCAGTCAGATTTCGTTAAAGAGTTAATGAAAACTAAGATGATTTTTTATTATGCCAACAAATATTATTTTGACCACCAAGACATTAAACCCGAAGAGAATTTTAGTGTGAATGATGAAGAGCTTGGTAAATTTGAAAGCTGGCTTAAGACTCAGTCTTTTAGTTATTTGACTTCTGACCAAAAAAGCATTGAAACTCTTGTTAAAACTTCTAAGGCAAGTGGAGAATATGGTGCTATGGAAGCAAGTATAATCGCCTTGAAAAAAGTAGCAGATGCGAAATCGTCAGGTCTTGTAAAGAAGAATTGGTCGGAAATAAAAGAAGCTTTGGCTTTGGAAATATTAAGCAGATATTATTATCAAAAAGCTATGAAATTTGTTGCATTTGACAAAGATCAAGATATTCAAGAAGCTTTGAGGTTATTTAAAGACCCTGCCAAATACAAATCAATTTTGGCTGGAAAATGAAAATATTGTCAATAGAGGCTTCTACTACCGGTTGTTCAGTCGCTTTGTTTGAAAATGATAAATTACTTTCTGCAATAGAAAGTAGGATAGACCGATCTTCTGCTGAATTTTTGACCACTTTAATAGACCAAGTGTTGATGGTTGCTAAGGTTGAAAAACTTGACCTAGATGCTATTGCTGTCGCAAAAGGCCCCGGCTCTTATACTGGTTTAAGAATTGCTGTTTCTACCGCTAAGGGCTTTGCTTTTGCATTAGACAAGCCACTTTTATCTTTTGGTACATTAGACGCAATGTGTTATCAAGTTAATGGTTATCCGGAAGGAATTTTGTTATGCCCAATGATTGATGCTAGGCGTATGGAGGTTTTTTGTGCTTTTTATGATGGAGAAGAAAAGAAACAAAAAATAGCTGTAGAGGCGGTTATTGTGGAGGAACAATCATTTGAGGATATTTTGCTTAATAATAAAGTTTTGTTTTTTGGTGAAGGGAGTGCTAAATGTGAAGATGTTTTGAAAAGTACTAACGCATTGTTTTTAACTGATCCAATAATTCCTTCAGCTGCTTTTTCTGGTAAAATTTGTAATGAAAAATATAATAATGGGGAGTTCGAAGATTTGACTTTATTTGAGCCGTATTATTTGAAAGAATATATGTTTAAAACAAAAAAGCCCTGATTGTCAGGGCTTTTTCTTTTATATTTCGTCTTCTATTTCTACTGGTATTAAAACATCCGTTTTATCTCGGCTTATTGAATTTGCTTTTTGTTTAAACTGCTTGACTTTTCTTGTCAATGTGTCCATGGCTACATCTGTAGCTTCTTCAAATGTGTCCGCCGTTTCTTTTACGAAAATTGAACTTCCAGGGACATTCAGTTTAACTTCAATCTGTTTTTTATGTGTGTTTAATTTATCTCCTTTATCTAATTTTAAGAATACCTCACTACTAATAATTTTGTCATAAAACGTTTCAAGTTTGTTAAGTTTTTTCTGGATAAATTCTCTTAATGATTCGTCTGCACTAAAGTGCACTGCATTTACTTCGATTTTCATACTCACATTTCTATTTAAGTGAAAAAAAATAGTTTAGTATTTGATTGATTTCTCAATCTTTAAAATGAAGTTAGGTAATAAAGAAATACCATCCAAGAGGTTTTTGTTAAAATAATTTAAGATGTTTTTGAGCGGTAAATCTGACAAGTTAAAGTCAAAAATGGGTGTTTCAAAATAAGTTTCGGATGTTACTTTTAATCAGTAGTTTAGAAACAATCTTAATTAAATTTCTGTTTTTTTTGGCAAATTACCAAGCGGCAAAATCTTTGAAAGTTTTTTGAATATTGTTTTCTGTCGGCTTCTTTTTAGCTTCCCAAGTAGCATTTAGTTCTAATGCTACCAAGCCTTTGAGGTTCATAGTAGCCATAAAATCATCTACTTTTTTTATAAAATCTGCATTTCTACGGGCGGACTTTAAAGAATAGTCTCTTGCGAAAATATCTCCTTTTGTCTGAAGTTCATTTTTCTTTTCAATAACATAGTTTAGGCGATCTATGAGGTCTTTCATAGATTTTCCAATTACCTCTGTAGCTTCTAAAGTGCCTATGGTAAGCACGGTAGTGCCTCCAAAGGTAGAAATAAGCCTTTGAGTATCAGGTTTGTTTTTTGTAAAAATAGATGATAAACCAGTAGTTGCACCAAGGGAAGCATTTACAACTGAACGTTGTTTTTTGCCTTTTTTAGATTTGTTGTAGGCTTTCTTTAGCTCTTCTTCTTTCTCTTTTAGTTGCTCCATCAATTCCCATGCTCTTTGAAGTGTCCCAAAGTACAAGCCATAATTTTTGGCGTCTGTTTCAGCTTCATTAATCGTGTTTTTTACAGTAAAGTATATTCGTTTTACCTCCCTTTTTTGAGTTTTATCTAAAACAAAGAAGTCTACGTAAAAACCAAGCGTGTCTTTTGGGTCTTGCACGAAATCATAGCCAGGCATCCAAATAAACTCATATTGATTATTGGTATTCTTTATTAAAGCTTTTTTTTCTATACCTGGTTGGTTTGTTAAAAAATCGAAAATCTCAATGTCATCTTCTCCGTTAGGATCCGTTAAATAAAACCGAATGTTTACATTTTCGTTTTCTTTGGTCGTAATGTGTTCATTTTTAGGAATAACCGTGATTTGTGGAGGCAAGTCCATCTGGGTAGCTTCTATTTTTAGTTTCCCTTTAGTTACTGTTTTGGCAGGTTGATCTTGAATAGAAAATTCAATATATATTGGTTTTTCTTTTAGACTTTTAAATTGATTCTGTGAAGGTTTCCAATTTATTTCGCCTATTGTACTCATATTCATGCCTTCAGGAAGGGTTTCTAAGTTGGGCACAAAAACTATCGGGTCAAGGTCTTCGTCATAAGCCAGATCATTATTGATAGTATAGGTATTAGCATTGTTGAACTGCACATAAAAAGTCTTCAGTTCGTTTAATACTGGCGGTCTGTTGGTATGTTTTACATATATATCTAATGTGTTTGTTATTTGCTGCCCTTCTGTTGTTTTGGCGGCAACAATAATCTGAAAAAGTCGCTCAGATTCTATTCTATCTACAAGATTGTAATTTGGTGTCCATGAAAATTGACCACTGGAATCAAGTTCCATTCCGATGATTTTTCCTTGCTGAATATTGAAACTGTACAAATTTTGGACAGAGTCAGGGCTAATGTTTAATTTGAATTTTATTTCTTTGCCCTCTATTGCTTGATTCCAGTTTAGGCTTTTCTGGATTTCTATTTTTGCTTCTTGGGCATTAGAATATAGTACTGAAAAAACAGAAAATATAATCAAAAAATACTTTGACATTTTTATTTATTTTTTGGGTATTACAACGCAAGGAAAGCCAAACAGGCATCTATCTTTGATGAATTTTTCGACCTCCGCCGGCACGTGTTCTTCCCAGCCGACTTCCCCTTTTTGTATCAATTCCAACATATTATCAGTTTGGATATTTAGGTTCGATTTATTGTAGTGATAGATGTCCTCAATTTTGTTGTTGGCTATTAAGTACCTATATAAATCATTCAAGTGTGCAGGAGGATTAAACTTCATGCAATTCATGATAATATTGTTTCTCAAGGTTGGATAAACAAAGAGTTTAAGTTTACGACTAAACAAAGTGGCAAAAGATTCTAAAATTCCACCAGGTAGATTTTGGTAATTTTCTTCTGCAAAAATATACTCTAAGTTCGGATAGCCTATTATCAATCCTATTTTGAGTTTTGTTATTTTAGAAAGGTAAGCTACTAGTTTATAGTACTCTACGTAATTGGTTATCATTACTGTTTGCCCTAATGCACACAATATGTCCACTCTGTCTAGAAAGTCTTTGTCATCAATACCTTCTTGGCCTTCTTCGAGGGAATGTAACGTAAGCTCAGACACTACAATCATTTTGCTTTCATCCACATCAGGTTCTTGTACAAACTGTTTTACGCCATTTTCGAGCATATCTAGATGCACATTAATAACAGGTCTGAACCTACCTCTTAAAACCAAAATGTGTTTTTTGTAGAGCACATCAGATGGTTGAAGAATTTTTCCATCAGGACCAAAGAGGGCCAAGTCGCAGAAGCCATTTTTAACAAGCCTCAAACTCATTAATCTACTATCTATTTTCTCAAAAGATGGTCCTTCAAATTTGATATAATCTATCTGAATTCTACCTTTTGTCATAGTGTCTCTTAGCGACTCTAATAGAACTTCAGGGTCTTGGTTATAATAAAAACAACCGTAAATTAAGTTTACACCAATTACACCTAATGCTTGCTGTTGAAGTAATGTATCATTATCAAGCATTCTGATGTGCAAAATCACATCGTGGAATTCGCCGTTAGGTTCTAACTGAAATCTGCATCCCATCCAGCCATGCGGCTGATTGTTTTTATGGTAATTTAGAGTAACTACAGTATTGGCAAAGGAGAAAAATTTAGTGCCATTTCCTCTTTGGTTGTGTAATCTTTCTATCAATAAATTGTACTCATGATCTAACATGCTTACCATTCGCTCTTCACAAACGTATCTGCCATCAGCCACGGGTCCATAGATAGCATCGGAAAAGGTCATGTCGTATGCCGACATGGATTTTGCTACTGTGCCTGATGCTCCGCCTGCTTTAAAAAATGCTGCAGCTACATCTTGTCCAGCTCCAATTTCGGCAAATGTGCCGTAAATGTTAGAATCAAGATTTATTTTGAGGGCTTTTTGATTGATACCTAAACCTAAATCATGTACGATAGACATAGAATATTGTTGAAGTTTTAAGGAAAATTGCTATAATGCAAATATAATATAATTTGTACTTTAGGTAGTAAAATAACTGCTTTTTGTCCTTTTTGTTGTATTTAAACTATAAATATTAATTATTTTCTTTAAATATATTATATTGTGAACTAATTGCATCTAATAAAAATTTAATTATTGGAAATATGAAATTTATAATTAATTTGATATTTTCAGAAAAAATTGAAAATAATGAAAAAAAATCTACTTCCTTTAGCTTTTCTATTATTTAGTGTTGGCTTGTCTGCTCAAAAAGGTTTTGAAAACAAGAAAAAATCGCCTGCGGGTGTTCCTGTTTCAGATGTTTTTGAGATAGTAAGTGCTAAAAACTCAAAGCAAAACTCTCCTCCAAAGTTTGCCATTGATCCGAAAGTAAATGGCAAAAAAATATTAAAAGATGAAACGTCAGGAGCGGTTATTTATATTAATAATCCCCTATATACCAGAGATATAAAGAATGCTAAAAAAAGTAGTGCTGAAATGTGCTATGGTTTTTTAAATTCTTTGAAAAACGAACTAAAAATAACAAATGCACAAGACGAGTTTAGGTTAATTGCTGACGAAACTGACGACTTAGGGTTTCGACATATTAAATTAGAACAACACTATAAAGGGGTGCCTTTTTATGGCGGTGAGGCTGTAATTCATGCAAACAAAAATGGTGAAGCGGACTTTATGATGGGTAGGGTATTTCCTAGTCCGAGTGTTAGTACCGCACCGAACTTAAGTGCCGATGCAGCTATTGCTTTAAGTCTAAAAGATCTAGGGAAGATTTCAATTGTTCAAAAAAATGGTGCGATTGGTAAGTTTCTGAAAATGGATCCAGATGTTGCCAGTTTAGTTATTATAAACGAAAATTCAAAGGACAGATTGGCCTATAATATCACGGTTAGGCCTAATATTCTTGAGCGTTGGGTGTATTTTATTGATGCACATTCTGGAGAGGTTATTTCTAAGTTTAACCATACTTGTACTTTGGACGGCGTGGTTAGTGCCAGTTCTAAAGACTTAAATGGGATTACTAAATCTTTTAGTGCAGTCCAGGTTGGGCAGAATTATTTTATGATCGATCCTACCAAAAAAATGTATAGCAATCAGTCTTCTTTACCAAATGATCCTGTTGGAACTGTTTGGACAATTGATGCTCAAAACTCAAGGATAGATGCTAATAAGTTGGATTTAGCTCATGTGACTTCTACCAACAAAAACTCTTGGAATGCAACCGCGGTTTCAGCTCATATCAATGCATCTATTTGTTACGATTATTATCTGTCAAAATTTAATAGAAATTCATTAAATGGAAGTGGCGGAAATATTATCTCTGTAATTAACATAGCCGACGAAGACGGTAAAGGTATGGATAATGCTTACTGGAATGGTCAATTTATGGGTTACGGAAACGGTAGAGATGGTTTTAAACCTTTGGCAGGAGCATTAGATGTGGCCGGGCATGAAATGACCCATGGCGTTATAGAGAATACTGCCAAACTCGAATATAGAAATCAATCTGGAGCACTGAATGAATCCTTTGCCGACATTTTTGGAGCCTTAATAGACCGCGACGATTGGACTTTGGGCGAAGATGTTGTAAAAGCGAACGTGTTTCCTTCTGGAGCATTGAGGTCCTTAGAAAATCCAAACCAAGGTGGGAAAAATGACCCTGGATATCAGCCTAAAACGATGTCTCAATATCAGTTTTTAAGAGATACCCCAAGTGAAGATAACGGTGGCGTGCATATCAACAGTGGCATTCCGAATCATGCATTTTACAAATTGGCAACTGCCGCAGGAATGTCAAAAGACAAGGCTGAGAAAATTTATTGGAGAGTGATGACTACGTATTTAACGCGAACATCAAAGTTTGCAGATTTGAGAGTAGGGGTAATCCAATCGGCAAAAGATCTTTATGGTGATGGTCAAGAGGCAGCAGCGGCCAAAGCAGCTTTTGATTTTGTTGGAATTACAGATGGTTCAACAACCACTGGCGGAAATACAGGTAGTACAGGAACAGGAAATACTACTTCGGAAAATAATATTCCTACTAACCCAGGTACTGAGTCTTTGGTAGCATTTGATCCAACCGATGAAAGTCTTTATTCGGGTGCATTGAATGCCGCAACTTTTAATAAAATTTCAAATGGTTTGGGATGTTTAAACAAACCAAGTGTAACAGATGATGGTAGCTTTGTTTATTTTGTTGGAAAAGATAATCATATTTATAGAGTTGGTTTAGATGGTAAAACGCAACCTCAGAAATTAAGCTCTGATCCAGCTTGGAGAAATGTGGCAGTATCAAAAGATGGCAAACAATTAGCGGCTTTATCTAGCGAACTGGATGCATTTATTTATATTTTTGATTTAGTAAATAACAAAAACAAGAGGTTTGAATTGTATAACCCTACTTATACCCAAGGTGTAAGTACGGGAGAAGTACTATATGCCGATTCATTTGAATGGGATTATTCGGGCGAATTCATTGTTTACGATGCATTTAATCAGGCAAAAAGTACATTCAAGGATATTGAATATTGGGATGTGGGTATTATCAAAGTATGGGATGCTATTAGTAAAAACTTTTCTGATGGCGTGATAGAAAAGATGTTTACCAATCTTGATGAAGGTGACAATATAGGTAATCCGGCTTTAGCTAAAACTAATACAGGAATCTATGCATTTGATTATTTCAATTCTGAGCAAGATGCCTACTATGTTTTGACCATCGACTTCGGTAAATCACAAGATAATATTCAGGTATTAGAAGAAAACAATGATATTGGATATCCGAATTTTTCAAAAGCAGATGCATTTGTATTATTTAATGCACTTGATGGTAACCAATCTGTAATAAAAGGCGTAGCTTTAAAAAGTGACAAAATTTCTCCAAATGGAGCTTCGGAGATACAGTTTACAGATGCCAAATGGGGAGTGACTTACGCTACAGGGACAAGGGCATTACCAACAAAAGAAGCACAAGTAATTTCGTTTAACGCAGTTAGTGATAAAAATCCAAGTACCTCCTTTGACTTGGTAGCGAGCAGTACTTCTAAGTTGCCACTTATTTTTTCGGTGGTATCAGGGGATGCTAATATTGTAAATGGTAAGACTGTAACGCTTGGCTCAACTCCTGGAAAAGTTACGATTAGAATAATTCAGGTTGGAGATTCAAAATACGCAGGAACTACAGCAGATGTGGTATTTTGTATAATTCCTAAAACACCATCTCTTACTGATAATGGGACTTCCGTTACCGCTTCTGGTGGGACGCTTTATCAGTTTTATGTAAATAACAATCCAATTGGTGGACAAACAAATACCAATACATTGAAGAAAGATTTTGGTGGGTCATATACAGTGAAAAATGTAACGGCGGATGGTTGCGTTAGTGCTTCTTCAAATTCAGTATCGGCGGCTGTTTTAGCTACTGAGCCAATTGGATTCGGAGGTGTGATTGTGGCCCCAAATCCTGTTGAAGATAAAATAAACTTAATATTGCCTGAAGGGGAGCTATTAAAGAAATTAGATGTTTTGGATATTTCTGGAAAACAAATTCGGAAAGATTTCAAATTGAATGAGAGTATAAAGTCGCTTTCTTCCGGCCAATATGTTTTAAAAATTCAAACGGACAAACAGACCTATTCTGCTAAGATAATAAAGAAATAAAAAAAGGCCGAGAGGCCTTTTTTTTATACAATTACAATTTTGATACGAATTTGAAATGTCCTCTTTTAAACCCATTTCTTAAATAAAAAGAATGGGCTTTAAGTCGCCGCATATTGCTAGAGAGTTCGATTTGACGGCAATTGTTTTCCAAGGCAAAGGCTTTTGCAAAATCCATAAACTGTTTTCCAAAGTTTTGGCTTCTGTACTCTTTTTTGACGATAAGCTCATTTACTTCTATGATTTTGTCACAATGATGCAATGGAAAACTTTCGTAAAGACTCATGAAACCGATGATGTTATCTTTAGAAATCAATACAAAATAATGAATTCTAGAATTGGAAAAATTTTCAGAAAAAATATCTGCAAATATCTTCGAATCGAAAACTTGCTCTTCGAGTTCTTCAACTAAGTTTTGAATGTTTTTTAAATCAGATATTTCTGCCTTACGTATCATTTGGCTATTTTTTCTGCCCAAACGTCCATCGTTTCTTCGAGTACACTAAGCGGTAAACAACCGTTTTTTAATACCTGATCATGAAATGCCGCAAGGTTAAATTTATCACCCAAAGATTTCTGGAATTTCGACCTTAGTTCTTTGATTTTCAAAGCTCCAATCTTATAAGAGAGTGCTTGCCCAGGAAATGCCATATAGCGTTCTATTTCAGCAATTGCTCCATCAGTTGAGATAGCTTCATTTTTAAGCATATATGCCAAGGCTTCCTCTCTGCTCCAGCCTTTTACATGTATTCCTACATCTACCACTAGTCTGATAGCCCGGTGCATTTCGTCGCCTAAAGAACCTAAATATTGGTAAGGATCAGTATATAATCCTAGCTCCTTGCCCAATGATTCGCAATATAAAGCCCAGCCTTCTCCATAAGCTCCATACCAACCAAAACGCATGAACTTGGGCAAAGTAGTATTTTCTTGTTGAAGGGATATTTGATAATGATGTCCTGGAATAGCTTCATGTAAAAACAAGGATTCCATACCTGATGTGATGTTAAAAGTCTTTGCATCTGGAATAGGAATATAAAATATACCAGGACGAGATCCATCAGCCGAACCTTGCATATATTCGGCACTTGCGGAAGCTTCTCTGAAAGCTTCTGTGCGTCTTATTTCAAAACCTGTTTTTGGTGTGTTATTAAACATTTTCTTCAGGTTGGGGTCGATTTTGGTTTGAATTGTCTTAAAAGCCGCCAACACTTCCTCTGGAGTTTTATATGGCATCAGTTTTGGATCAGTTTTTACACTTTCAAAAAACGAGATCAAATCTCCTTTATAGCCAACTTCCTCTTTCACTTTCATCATTTCTTTCTGGATTCTAGTCACTTCTGCCAGTCCAGTTTGGAATATTTCATCTGGGGTTTTGGTCGTAGTAGTCCAGGCATAGGAATAATAATCATAAAGTTTTCGACCATTTCTAAGCGAACCAATGCCGCTTGATGGTCTGCCTGCATTTAGGTAGGTAGTTGATAAATAATCAGCAAGCTTTTTATAAGTTGGTCTTATTTTATTGTCAATGGCGTCTGTATATTTGGTTGTAATGTTTGTTTTTTCTGCATCAGTAAACGTAGCAGGCAAGTTTTTGATAGGACCGTAGAACAGGTTTTCAGTAGCTGCGGGTTCTGCCAAATCTCTCATTTGAGGTATCATTTTCACAATTAAAGATTTTGGTAGAACAAACTCAGCTTTAATGC
Source organism: Lacihabitans sp. LS3-19 (assembly GCF_024343575.1). Classification (GTDB taxonomy): domain Bacteria; phylum Bacteroidota; class Bacteroidia; order Cytophagales; family Spirosomataceae; genus Leadbetterella. Next base: position 68,441 of record NZ_RJUA01000124.1, read on the forward strand.
CTTTGTCAAAGTTGGCAATAGCTGTATCAGCCCAAACGGCAAATTGATCCACTCGCTTTAGCCAGTTGTCATAATCTTGCGTGGATTTGAATGGCTGAGCGGCTACTCCACTGCCAAGTTGTGCAAAAGTGAGCGGCAAGCCATTGAATTGGTCAAAAGGGATTAGGTGCGTAGGAAATCCCAAACCTTCTATTTCAGTATTGATATTGAATTTTAAGGTATTTATCTGAATCAACTCGTCTTCATTCAGGTTTTTGGTGTCGATTGCGTCCAATTGGTCGTGATATTTATAATACATTGCCAAAAGGTCTTTTCTGAATTTTTCTGAAATATTGTTGGGCAATTTATCATCAAACCTATTGTCGCCTTGGGAGGTCGCTTCAAGCGGAAAAAAGCTCATTCTTTCCTCATAATATTGCTCAAAAAGCTTCTTTAGGTCTTCGTTTTCTTTGGGTTTACATGCTCCCATCAGGAGACTTAGGGCTACGAATGCGATTATTTTTTTCATTTTATCTTTTTCTGGTATCAATTATTGCGACAATTTTCCAATTTTCTTCGGTTTTGACAAGCGTAAAGGCATTGGTGCCTGTATGTGAAAGTTTTTCATTTACATAAAATTCGTAGGGAGTCCAGTCTATGGCCAAGGCTTCGTCAATTTGTATTTTATGGTCTAAAAGTCTCTCTTCGAGTTTTACGTTTTTGGGTATTTTTACAATTGATTTATAAAAATCCGACACATTATCATTTTCAAAAACTGCCGGCTTTTCTTTTTTTATGGCTACAGAATTAAAAACGCAGTTTTCATGCATCACAGATTTTATAAGACTTGTGTCTCGTGTATCCATGCCTTCAAAAAAAGTTTGAATGGTTTTTTTTATCAACTCTTCGTCGGTTTGAGCGGCGGCTATTTTTGTTATGCAACAAAGAAAAAATATAAGGAAGAGGTTTTTCATTGATAAGTGTTTACAAATTTCTCCAATTCTATGAAATTTTTCGGTCTATTCAAAATCCGCACTTCTACATGTTCAATTATTCTTAAAGATTGTTCAAAATGTTTTTTGGTTACATTGCCTTCCAAAGCTTGATGTGCCAATGGGAAATATTTTATAAATTCAATGGGCAAATGGATAGGAGAGAGCGGTTTTTTATATTTGGAATACGGTTTTTTTAGAATAGAAATACGTTTGAGTGGAAGGTTTTTGCTTGACCAATTTTCAGTTTTGAACAAATATTTTTCTTTTCCTTCCCATGCCGGTTGTACGTTTTCATAATCCCAATTAAGCCCAAGAAGGGCATCTTTCCATACTTTTATTTCGTTGAATGATGGTACTACAAAAGGCTCGCCTTTATTGTTGAATGTAATCGCAACCAAGTCGTCAGTTAGGATTTGAAAACCATTTTTTGCAAAAGCGGCGATTGTTGTAGATTTTCCAGCTCCAGGTGTGCCTATAAAAATTTCAGCATGGTTTTCGAAGGCTACGGCACTACCATGCAAAAGGAAATAGTCTCTTTTTAAAAGTAAAAGACCAAAAGCTTCGCTCAGGATAAAAATCCTTAAAAGTCCATCAGGTAAATCAGAAAGAGGTTGATATAAGATTTGATTTTTTGATATCTTAAAATTTGCCAAATTTGGCCAACTTAAGTAATAGAATTCGTCCTTTTCGGCAAAATAGGCTATTGTGTCGTATCTGGTAATTTTTGTTTTAAAGCATTTAGGTAAGTCAAAATCTCTTTTTTCAATATAGACATCAATTAAGCCTTCATCTTTTGGAAGATTTAATTCGATATCTGATTTTATATTTAATCCAAATGCTCTCATTTCCAGTTCCAGAGAGGGGTGTAGTGTTCGAAAGGAATATCTCCAATTAGATATGTACCATTTCTTTCCACCCAAGCATGGGCTTTGAATGCCTTTTGGTCAGTATTTACACCTAAAATTATTTCAGTTTCAGAATCATTTTTTAGGAAATATTTCAATGTTAATGCTTGTGGTAAACAGCTAAATCCAAAAGGCAAATTGGAAGCTATGGCCATTATGTATTTTACAATAAGTTTTTCCTCGATATCCGTAGTTTTTTTGCTCGGATTTAAGCTTTCGTAGAGGTTTTTGAATCTTGAAAATGGCAAAATAGTAAGAAAGCATTTAAAATAAAAAAGTCTGTATAAGGTTCTTATAAAGAGTAGTTTATCTTCAATATTTAAGATTTTATGAATCAATCTCTACGAGTTTTTCATTGAGCATGTCTAACAAAAGGTCTTGAATGTCTTGTGAGGCGTCTACGGCATTCGTTTCGAAGTTTTCAAGAATGTTTCCTACGATTTCTTCCAGGTTCTTTGGACTTTCTTTTAACATTTCCCAAATACTTGTGCCCACGGCGTCTAGTGAATAATACTCGCCTTTTTGGTGGTTTAATATAACTGACTCGCCCGAAAGAGTTGTGGAAATTTGTTGCTCCGAAAGCTTAAAACGTGTTTTTTTTAAATCCATTCACAATATTTTTTTGTAAAAATAGCCAATTCTTTTTGAAGAAAAAATTGGCATTTCTTAACCTTGATAATCAGCTTAGGGATATAATAGTAATAGATACTTTAGTAAATTAAGAAGCCGAATAACTCAGCATCCAATTTATGCCGAATTTATCTGTCAACATTCCAAAATAAGCACCCCAAAAAGTATTTTCAAGTTTCAAATTTACCTTTCCTCCTTCTGATAGTTTTGCGAAAATAATATCCGTTTCCTCTTTCGATTCGGTATTTGCGGTCACGTAGAAGTTATTGCCCATTAAAACGGAAGGCGAAACACTCGGATTGTCACATCCCATCAATACACTGATTTTGCCCAATGGTAAAGATGCATTAACTATCAAATTTGCATCCTTTTCGCTTGGTCCACCATCGGGAGTATCACCAAACCTTGAATAAGTGGCTTTGGCATCGAAAACGGTTTCGTAAAAATTGAATGCCTCTTCGCAATTTCCGTTGAAGAACAAGTAGATGTCTGTGCTTTTCATTTTTAGAGCTTTAGATTGAATAAAAATTTCAAGCAAAATAATTAAATTCTTTAAAAATACTTCTAAAATTGTTGAAATGCTAATTTGTTTGGAATTAAGCCTTTGAAATTGCACTAATTGATATAAAATGTGATAAATAGACCAAAGGAACCACAATAGCAGGTAAAAAGACAAAAGGGAATTTTAATAATGCGATATTAGGCTGTTCAAAAGCCAATTGCTGAATTGGTAAAGGAGCGGATAGGATTGCTATTAAAACTATAGTGCTAAGAAAAATCAAACCCAAAACATTACCAAAAAGCATCAGTTTTTTTGAAATTTTTCCATTTAAAAAGTGTAGGTAAACCCAAACAATGATTGCCGAAACGCCAATTATTATATCAAAATTCCAGCCTTCAAAAGTCATCAGAATTGGGATTTGTTTTCTGAGGTACAATTGGAAAAGAACCAATTCTACAGGCAATCGAAGCGTGTGGATTGCCAGTAGGTATTTTGGGTCAATTTTCTCGAAACTTATATTTTTAAACCAAAAAATAGAAAAAAATAAGGCTCCAATTATAACAATCAGAAATCTTGGAGGCATGCCGGAAGTGTTTTCAAAAAATCCGCTGGTAGCTACAAAACCAATTATTAGTAGCCAAAGAACACTTGAGTAGAGGAAAATTCTATTATTTCCTGTACCAAAATAGAACAATCCCATAGCTGAAAGCACAACGATAAGAAAACTGAATTCTATCATAATTTTATTATTTATCGAATTGCCTCAGATGGTGATCTGTGTGTTTATACACATATTTGCCTATTTGGTCTTTATTCATTTTGCCAAAAAACGGATGTGTTATTCCTTCGTCAGAAAGATTTTCATAAGCTTTTAATAATTCAATCCATTTGGCTCTTTCAGCTTCAAAATCGCCACTTCCAGTTATTTTCATTTCAGGATGCGTTGGTTGATTTGGCTTCATTGGTTTTTCGTCTTTTAAAATTCCGTTTAAAGCCAATTTTCCAAACAGTCTACCTATAAACAGTCGTTTATATATCTTTTTACCTTGATACATTTCTTCGCTCAATGTGCAGTGCTTTAGCATCTGATAGGCATCCATTTTTCCCCATTTAGCAGTATCCGAGCTTTTTAAATTCTGGATTCTTTCAATAAGCTCATTTACCACATTTTCATCAAAAATAGTCTTCATTTTCAAATATTTAAGCTTCTATGGGTAATATATTCCTAATTTCAACAGAGCCACCCATTTTGAGCACAGGGCAGCCTTTGGCTATTTCTGTCGCTTCATTAATGTCTTGAGCTTTTAGTATCATATTTCCGCTAATCATTTGATTGTTAGAAAGTTTTAGGTTCTCTGCCACACTGTGAGTAGCATCAATACATTTTCCTTCAAAACCCAATCTGGTAGTGCTCACAAGTTTGGCTTGGGTGGCAATTCCGCCTATAAAAACGCCCCATTGCTGATGCATAGCATTGATTTGTTCTGTTGTAGGTATTTGATTGCTAGCTGGCATGCTGAAAAGTAGCATAAAGTCTTTTTGATTTTCCATGTTTTTGTTTTATTTAATTGATGCAACAAAACTAGGGCGACCAAATATAATAAAACTTGTCCTATGGCAAGAAATGCTATTCCTCCGAAATTTCTTTTCTAATTCGGCTCAATGAAGTGTCGGTAATGCCCAAAAATGAAGCAATATGTTTCAGCGAAACGTTTTGAATGACCTGAGGTTTTTCTTTCATTAGACGCAGATATCTGTCCTTTGCTTGGTCAGCTATCATGGCTATGCTCTGTTGTTTTAGTTTGAAATAGCTACTCACAAGGTTGGTTCGACCATGTTCTCTGAAGTTTTCGAGGCTATGGAACAATGTCTGGAAGGTGTCAAAATCTAGTTGGTAAGCCACACAATCTGAAAGTGCTTGGATGTTTTCACGGGTAGGATTTCTTAAGAAAAACGAGGTCCAGTCTATCACTATGTCACCTTTTGAATAAAAATTGGTGCTGATGTCATTTCCTTCGGTATCCACCACATAGGATCTCGCAAAGCCACTTTCAATAAACCAATATTGGTTTTCGGTTTGGCCTTCTTTTAGGAAAAAGTCGTTTTTATCAAATGAGACTTTTTTGAAATGTGAGATTATAGTGTTTTGCTCCTCCGTTGAAAAGTTTTTTGATAGAAATACATTGCTTAGAAAATGGGGTTCAGGCATTTTTTGCTGGGTTTGTTGTTTAGCTTGACTTACCAAATATAAAAGTAGTAAGACAAAATGAAATACTTTTGTTAAAAATATTGTGCTTTTGTTAAGATAGAAATTTAAGACATGTAAATTTGTGTCCAAGATTTAGGTTATTACCGTTTTTAAATATTTTTTCTATTGGTTTTTAAATTCACAAAAATAAATTTCAATTCAAACTCAATTTTTATGTCAAAAACTCTCCGCAGCACATTTATTCTTTTCTTAATTATTTATTCAAATTTTACTTCTGCCCAAGTCTCTAAATTACTTAAGGACATCAATCCTGGGCCTGGCTCATCATTGGTAAATGGGTATCAGACTTATTGTAGTTTTAATGGAAGTTTGATTTTTGCTGCTAAAAATGAAGAATATGGACATGAAGTATGGATTTATAAAAACAATATAGTAAGCTTATTGAAAGATATCAATCTTGGCCCGAATGGCTCAAAGGCAGATTTTTTCTTTGATCTTAACGGCAAATTGATTTTTGTTGCGAAAACTGAAGCTGCTGGTTTTGAACTTTGGACTAGCGACGGTACTACAGAAGGCACACAAATACTTGGTGATTTTAACCCTGGAGAAAAAAACGGGGTATTTGGTGATAATGGTACTTCCTTAGATCGTTTTTTGGTCTTTAATAATAAGCTTTATTTTACGGGAATTGAAGGGAATAATTACCGATTGTGGTCTACAGATGGTACAAAAGAAGGAACTGGGCCATTAAAAAACATGAGCAACAGCCATAGTTTTCCAGAGAATTTAACGGTTTTCAAAGATGAAATTTATTTCAGCTCGACTTTTAATGGAATATTCAAAATTGAAAAGGATACAGAGAATGTCATTAAAATAATAGACATGAGTACTGTTTATAATATTTTGGCAACAGATGACTTACTTTATGCTATTGACTATTCTGAATTGTGGATTTCAAAAGGCACCTCGGCAAGTTCAAAAAAAATAATAACGATTGAGAGTCCTACTGTAAACTGGGGAGGAAACCGGTTGGTTGCATTGGGGAATTTTGTGCTTTTTCCAAATTCTACATCCGCATCTGGACCGGAGCTTTGGAAAACAGATGGAACAACTGAGGGAACAATGCTGGTTAAAGACGTTTGGCCAGGAAATAATGGTTATGCTCCTCAAAACTATACCGTATTTCAGAATAAAATATTTTATAAAGGAGAAAATGGAAGTAATGGAATAGAGCTTTTTCAAAGTGACGGAACGGCCGCAGGCACCAAAATGGTGTTGGATTTAAATAATAGTTTTTCTTCTTCGTTTTATCTTCCCAGCACTATCATTTCAGATACAAAGAGGTTGTATTTCAATGCGGCGGCATTTTTTTATGATAACCTTTATATCAGTGACGGCACGGCAATAGGCACCCGAAAAGTGAAAGTTACAAATGATTTGTTTACCGATGACCAACCGACAAATTTCTTTTTGTTTGATAATAAATTAGTGGTTTTTGTTAAAGATGAAAATTTAGGTTATGAACCTTATATCATCGATTTTGAACAAACACTAGATGATCCTGACAAAGATGGGTACGTTGGCGATAATGACTGTGATGAATCAAATCCGCTCGTAAATAAAGGGGCTTTTGAGATACCTTATAACGGCATTGATGATGATTGTAATCCTTTGACTCCTGACGACGACCTTGATCAAGATGGCTACAAAAAAGCGGAGGATTGTGATGACCGAAACGCCAAAGTGAATCCAAGGCAAGTGGAAATACCTTATAACGGACTTGACGATGACTGTAATCCTGCCACACCTGATGATGATATTGACGGTGACGGATATTATGCATTTGAAGATTGTAATGACAACGACAAAAACATAAACCCTGAAGCTAAGGAAATTCCGAACAATAACATAGATGAAGATTGCGACGGAACGGCGGAGCAAATATTGAGTCTGGGTCAAGAATCAGAAGTTTTGGTTCTGGCTTTTCCAAATCCATCTACGGGCGTTTTAAGTTTAGAAAATATTGATATTGAAACGCTTAGGGTATATGATGCGAATGGAAAATCTGTAGTTTTTAAAATTGAAAATGGGAAATTGAGATTAATGAATGTACCGAATGGTTTATATATAATTACCGGAAAAACGCTCAGTGATCAAATAAGTTTTTCAAGAAAAATTCAGGTAGTGGGAAAATGAGAAAATCGTTTCTATTTATAAATCCAAATTTTGTAAAAATAGAATTTCTAATTCTTTACTTTAATTATTCCTGATTTATACAAATTTAAAGCTTCTTCTATTAAGTCTTTGATTGTTTCTAAAGGCAAGTCTATATTTGGATTTACTCTAAAAATTTTCATTCTAGCTCGATCTCCTTGTTCGAGGTTTGGATGGCTTAATCTATTGCCTTCCACCATTAGGATATAGGGTTCATCGGTTTTTTTGTCTGTCCACAGAAAAGCAAACATTTTATTTTTATAAAGAAAACACGGCATGCCATATTTCAATGATTCGCTAATATTTGAATCTTGCTTAAGAATAATGTTTCGAAGCGAAAGCAGACAGCTTTTATTAGGTTCTGTGGTGTGGTTATAGTATTTGTCAAGTTCTTTCATTATTTCTTTCTACTCTTTATATACTCTTCTTTCATTTTCATAAGGTCGATTTTCGAGCAATCTTTAATTAATTCTTGAACAATCGTCACGGGCATTTGGTCTTCACTTTTAAAGTTTATGCATCCTTTTTGGAAATTGGCATTTGGTAAAACTGCTTGGTATCTTTTATGAAGTTCAGGAGAGCCATAAATTGGCATTAAATGTAAACTCATGTAGTTTTTGTTGCTTGCAAGGCCATATTTCATCATTCCTTTTCCTTTATAAACTATCATTTCTAAGCCCATCATAAGCTCAATATTGGCATCAACAGTTTTGTCGAATTCTAATATTGTAGCATGAATATCATTTAAGACTTTTTGCCTTTCAGGTATTTGATTGGCTATGTATTCTGAAATTTGCATAGAGAACTAAGGAGTTTATTTGATTTTACCTAAAATTCTGAAACTATAATAAACTTATGAATTTTAGTTTATACCTGCAATTTTTAATTAATAGTATCCAAGTAAATAATAAAAATTGAATTTCCAATTCATAAACAATTGGTAATCAACAACCCCGAAGGTATGTTATTATAATAACAAAAATGACCCCTTTTAATAAAAACCCTGAAAAGGTTTAATTTTCAAATTTTATAGTGTTTTTTTTATTTAGAATGACGCCAATAATTTTTAATAAAAATCGACTCGAAGTTTCATTAAATTTTCTACTCCCAGGTAATTGCTTTTTGGGGAAATCTTCAAAATATTCTAATGAAAAATTAACCAATATTTTTTTACAAGCATCCTAAAATTGAGGCTTTAAAAACCGCGTTTGGCTGAGTTTTAAAGCCTGGTAGGAGCAAAATATCGTTGCCAGCATTGAAAATTACTGATGTTCCTGCCCCAACGGTACCGTCGGCAGTAAAAAAATGTGAACTAAAATGTGTGCCAGCTTCAATAGGATTGTCGCCCACATGTCTATTGTCTATACAATTGCCCTTTGGCATAAATTCATAGGCTCCTATATCTTTTATGCCGGTTTTGGTTCTGCCTAAAATATCGATAATGGAGCTAACAGAATTGTCTCCTGTGTTTATAGCTGGGCTTGTATATTTCAAATTTAGACCGTCGTCGAAAGTTCCTCCAATACTATCAAATCCTAATGGCAAATTTGGATTTGCAAAAAGTGGATTTATGTTTCCGTTTGTATTTGGACATGAAGTGCAAGGCGTATAACCACCCTGAACTATGGAAAAAGACACCAAAGAAGCAGGTACGGGATTCTCGAATTCTATTCCACCTGTGCCTAAATTCGTCGAGGTATTGCCCCAAACTATATTGTTTTTGAATATAGCAGAGGCTCCGTTTTGTAAAAATACTCCTCCGTATGATTCAGCTGAATTACCAAAAATAGTGCAATTGGTAACAGAAGTGTTACTTTGGCCGCCATAATAAAATATTCCGCCGCCTCTGCTACTTACGGTATTTTGGCTGATTACGCAATTTATAAATTCGGGATATTGGGTAGAAGAGCTCAGAACATCCGCAAAAACAGCAATTCCACCTCCTGAAGAACTCGAATTGTTGGTAAAAGTACTATTTGATACTATTCCTTTTGACAATATATAGCTTGTTCCACCTCCAAATCCGTTTATTGAGGTGTTGTTTGCAATTTTGCAATTATTGATATTTATTAAGTTGGAACTTGTAACGTTAATTCCAGCACCCGAATAGCCACTATTTTGGCTTATTTTGGTATTGCTGATATTCAAGAAGCTACCATATATGAACGCTCCGCCTCCGTTTATATACTGAACTAATTTACTGTCAATTTGGAGAGATGGTGTATAAAAATAAGTTTTGGTTCCACCATTCGAAATTTGAAAACCGTCAAGTTCGGTGCCCGAAATATCGCTAGTATAAACCACAACATGATAAACGTTATCATCTGCGGGTTCGGGAAGTCCCAGATCTCCACTGAGAATCGTTGGATTTTTGTCGATATTTCTTTGAGAAAGTAGCGTTTCGGTACCCGAAAAACCACCGTACATTCTTACGCCGCCTTGTAGATGAAAAGAGTAGTCTCTATTGCCACTACAAGATGGGCAATTTCGAGGATAATTGCTTGGTTTATAGGTTCCTGCTGCCACCCAAATCTGATCGCCAGCAGAGGAGGAATTAATAATCAATTGCAAACCAGAGGACGCATTGGACCAAGAACTTCCATCACCAGAACCACTAGATGCGGGTTTAACATATCTTATGTTTGAAAAAGCTGTTTGAAAACAAGAAATGGTGAGAAAAATAATTGCATATTTTTTCATAATCGACAAAGTTTTATTGTTGGGAATTTAAATACATTTAATATCTAAGTGCTTGAAAATTAAGACAATTTAAAGTAAATATTTTATTTAAATTATGACCATTATCAACATTGAAATGAAACTTTTGTTTTCCTTTAAGATTTTCATTTTTTTGTTAATATAAAAAGGAAATGGGATTTGAAAAGGTGTATAAAGCGTATGGTTATTATAATTTCATTAGTATCCAAGTAAATATTAAAAACTAAAATTACATTTCATAAATAATTGATAATCAACAAACCCGGAGGGGTGATGTAATTAAAACAAAAATGACCCCCATTGATTCAAAACCCTGAAAGGGTTTAATTTTCATTTTTTAAAGTGAGTTTTTAGAATTTTGTCGGACGCAAGTATTATAATTTTGAAAATCATTAAAGCTAAAATCCATTCATAATAACTAATGATTTTTGCTAGATATTATTCTAAACTATATATCTTTTTTAGTTGATTTTTAATGGTGGACCAACCACCTCCATACCATTATCGGCGAAAATCTTGGCCATTTCTTGAGCTGTTGGCTCATGATCTAAAGCTGCAACGGTCACAAAAAAATCCTCTAATTTACCTGCAGGTTGCATTATAACGGTCATTTTACCTTTTTCTGAGACTTGTGTCCAAGCATGAGGTACTTTTCGAGGCAAAAAAATACTCTCTCCCTTTGTTAAAGTAAATTTTTCGCCGCCAACTTGAAAATAATAAGAGCCTTCTAAAACCTGGAAGATTTCGTCCTGAAAATGATGGATATGAAGAGGAGTTCCCTTGCCTTGTGAAAGCGAAGTTTGCTCGAAAATAGCCAAATCACCATCTGTGTCAGAACCTGAGATTTTCACGTCAAGCACATTTGAATTAACACCTTTAAGTTTAATGTGTCCATGAATCCGACCTTCTCCTGCTTCGACTTTAAAACCCTTCTCTTTCCTAAACATATATTTTTTGCTTTTGGCAATAGTTAAGAAAGGCGAAGCCAAGAAAACTGAAATTGCACCAATGAAATTTACTCTTTTCATTTATTAAATGTTAAATTTAAACAAGTCTTTAAATAATGTAAAACGGGATTGTCAATAGATTGCTATGCAAATTAGGCTATTTTAGGTGTTTTGATACAAACAATTTATTTTAAGGTAATTAGCATTGTTTAGAAGGCTGGTTTGTGTTATTTAAAATAGTTTTGGGGTATAAATAGTTAATTAGGTGACGATGGTCACAGTTTTATAGATTTATTGTTTTTAGCTTTGTTTTATAAATCATTAAAAAAATTAGATTATGAAAGTAAATATGGGTTTAATTGACCGAATTCTAAGAGTTATTATTGCTGCCGTAATAGCCTATTTGTTTTACACAGGCGTTTTAAGTGGCACTTTGGGCATTGTATTGTTGGTATTGGCAATTGTGTTTTTACTAACAAGTGTGGTTAGTTTCTGTCCTTTGTATACCATTTTTGGTATCAAGACCAACAAGTAGCAAAAATCGATTTGATATAAAATGAGCAATGTTATTTTAGACCTAAGGCATGGTTTAGGTATAACATTGCTTTTTTTTTTTTTTTTAGGGTTTTGTTACTGAAAGAAAAAATCTTTCACGCCACTTAGAATACTCTGAACGGCATAAGAGGCTAATATTAAGCCCATTATTTTACTAATTACGGTGATTCCGTATTCGCCAATTCTCTTTTGAATGATATTTGCGGCCAACAAAAGCAACATAGTGATAAACACTACCAACAGAACCAAAAAGGTGGTAAGTGCCTGTTGCTGAATAGTGTACAGATGATTGTCTGTCATCAAAACCACCGCCATAATAGCTCCAGGTGAAGCTATAGAAGGAATAGCGACAGGAAAAATAGTGACGTGTTTGTAATCTTTGATAAGGTGTTTTTCGGAGCCTGGTTTGCCTTCACCAAAAATCATTGTCAGAGCAAAAAGAAACAAAATAACGCCTCCAGATATTTGAAAAGCACTTAATGACACCTCCATGCCTTCCAAAATAAGCTGGCCAACCAGAATGAAAAACAGCAAAATCATAAAAGCGATAATAGAAGCCCGCACGGCAATCTTCTTTTTGTGTTTTTCATCAAAGTGTTTGGTGGCTTCTAAATACACAGGAACCGTACCGATAGGGTCAATAACGGCTATCAAGAAGAATATTTTGGTGATTATGGAAGTGATCATTTTAGAATCTTGTTTTGACTGAGTTTTTAGTTTTCCTGCCGATGTTTACAAATAAACATTCAGAAAGCGAAATACTAAAATTATTGCTTTGTTATTTGGGAATATATTTTTTGAAATTCTCAAGCAAAAGCTGTTTATAGCGTTTATAGTCGAATTTTGTTTAATAGAATACCTAACTATAGTTACAAAACCAAATTTATAGAATGCAATTATTCCTATTTATACTGTCTTTTTAAACCTTGCTTTCATTCCTCTCTTGTCATTGACCAAATTCCTTTAGATGGAATAACAGGAACTGGGATTATCCAAATCCATATAAAACCAAACTTAAAACGCCAAGTCCCAGAAACTGTTTGACCATCGCTTGAAAATTGTCCGGTATAGAATATTGGTTGATGCTTTTTATTATAGGTTTTTCTTGTTCCTTTTCTGTCAACAAGTAAAGTCATTTTTGGCATTACTTTTACAAATTCAATTCGGTTTCCTATTATTTCGCCTAAGATTTCTCCAACCCCTTCCATTCCGCCAGTATTAAGGTCGTCCTCAATTTTTCCCTTAAATGAATTTCCGTTAACTGATGATATTTCAATTTTAAACAAAGTTTTATCAAAACCTCGAATTTTATTTACTTTCTGGTCAAAGAAACTATATTGTCCCTTCCATTTTCCTATTTTAATCATATTATATTATATCTCGATTTTATTAAAGATAATAATTAATGTTATGAATATATACGATTGGCAATCTTTTCAGCACAAATGTTTAATTCAAAAACTGTCAGCCCGAACTGTTTCCCAATATTATTCCAAATTCTCATTTCATCCTGTCCACCTACTATATTGCAATTACTAAATCGTGTGTTCGGCTTTCTTTTTATATTCAGTAATTTACCCCGATATCTCCATGTTCAAAAGTTAAATCACTTAGAATTTGTCAAGCAAATCATAAGCAAGACCTTTTGATTTAAGAAAATATTTTTCTCTTTTATTTAAAAAGTAAAGATAGTTGTATCCATCAAAATAAAATTTCCTCTCATTTCCTGCATTTTGCAAGTGATTGTTTAATTCTGTAAATACTAGATTGAAAATTTTTTTTTCTGAAATCACAAATCTGTCTTCCTTACGAATTAGTAATTCCTTTTTTATTTTTTTGTTATTGAATTCATATTCAAATATATATGTAAAAGTTTGCAGATAGTTACCTCTTTTTATTTGTTCCAGTTTTGATTTATATTCATTTATATTGCCTTTAAATCCTAATATTTTTAATTCACCGTTAGACAATGTGGTTCAACACCAATTGATTACAAAGAAAAATACAATATTGGGAGATGATTGTGTTTTTGAGTTTGGGGAATATTTTGTATTAAAGTAGTAGCAGGTAAATTACCACAACTTTTCAGAAAACAAGTTACTTGTAAAATACAAAAAGCGGTTCAAGTTTTCACCTAAACCGCTATTGCTTATATTCCTTTTTGTAAAGAGTTTTATCCTTTTGGTTCGGTTTTATTAAACATATACCGAGCAATTTTCCATTCACCATCAACTTTTTCGAACACGAATAACTCTCTGTTTGCTTCTGGTGCTTCAACCCCGTTCTCACGGATTTTAACAGTTCCCTTTGAACTAGTTACTGCAAAAGCCATGTTTCCCTCTACTTCAATTTCTTCGATAAAAAACTCAATGTTCAATTGAATTTGTGAAAAGACAAATTCATAAGATTTTAAAATACCTTCAGCACCTATTCCAGAAGGGGCCTCAGTTGGCATGAATACTCCATCCTTTGTGTAGAGGCTTTGGGCGAGTTTTGCGTCGGAAGTATTCAATGATTTTTTATACGCACTTAGTAATTCTTCTATTTTTTGTTTTTCTTCTTTTTTCATGATTTCTGTTTTTTTTGTTAAACTTTTATTTGATTCTTGATTACTTTTTTCACCACAAGATGTCATTAGAAAAATGGCAACTATTGGAATTAAAATTTTCTTCATTTCTTTTCGATTTTGTTAATACAAAGGTCAAGAAATTGAATCATGTGTACCTATAAGGTAAATTAAGAAAGAAGGGTAATGTAGATTAAGATGTGACCAACCTTTTGCGTATGGTACTCAGAAATTCTGGAGTTACTCCAAGGTAAGAGGCTATTTGAACATTGGAAATGCGATTAAAGAAATGAGGATAACGTTGCATAAAATCGAGATAGCGTTCTTCTGCTGTTGAACTTATATTCTGCAATATCCTCCGTTGAGTGCTTACCAAAGCATTTTCGGTTATTACTCTAAAAATTCGATTGAATTTTGGATATTCAACAAACAACTTTAGTTGGTCTTCTTTTTTGATTTGTAGAATTATTGAGTTTTCGATGGCTTCAATATATAGTTTGCTCGGCTGTTCTGTATGGAAGCTGCCAATATCGCCAATCCACCAATTTTCTATTGCAAACTGAAGATTATGCTCTTTGCCGTTTGCATCAACCATGTACATCTTGAAGCACCCTTCAACCACAAAGGTGTTGAGTTTACATACATCGCCTTCTTGGAGGATAAATTGCCTTCGTTTAATTCTTCGCTCTTTGAAAACCTTCTCCACGATAGACCTTTCTTCTTCATTCAAAGGAAGAAGTTGGTTGAAATATTCTATAAGTAGTTTTGTTTCCATTTGCTTCTACGGTTAGTAAATGAATAGTTGGCGATTTCGAAGCACCAAACTTTTGGTTAAACACTAAGTTTGGAACAAGCTAGAACCCTTGAATATACTACTTTTCGCCTATTTTTTATATTTAGTGTTTCCTACTGTTTTTTATTATCAATCCTTTATTATTTTCATTCGGTTCAATCAAGTCCCACATATTTCCATATAAGTCCTCAAATACTGCAACAGTTCCATATTCAAACTCAGTTGGTGATCTCACAAAACTTACCTCTCTTTCTTTCATTTTGTAATAATCTCTCCAAAAATCATCCGTGAAGAGAAAAAATCCAACTCGTCCTCCAGTCTGATTTCCGACACTTTCTGTTTGTCTTTCGTTTGCAGCTTTGGCAAGTATTAGACTGCATTCTCTCGCTCCAGAAGGTGCAATCATTACCCATCTTTTCTCTTCATCTATTCTTGTATCTTCAAGAAGTGTGAAATCTAATTTTTTAGTGTAGAATTCAATAGCTTCATCATAATCCTTTACAACTAATGTAATATGGGCAATTCTTTGGTTCATACTTTTTTGTTTGTTCTAATTGTGACCAATGATTTTTTCTCCAAGCTTATAATCAAGTACTTATAATATTCAATTCCTCATTAATTAAACCAAATTTATCTCCCGACAAATATCGGGATGTTTTTGAATTCTTTTGACCAAGCCTAGTTTTCTTTTTTGATCTAAAAACAAATAGCTTTCGGGGTTTATGTATCTGGTATCTTTTATTGCCATTTTTATTACAAAAATTGCCAATTTTTGAGTATAGTTTTTAAATTCTTCCATTTTAAATGAATTTTCTCCCGATTTCTTAAAGTTCAATCTAAAAATTTTGGTAAGCTTTGACAAAAGTGGGCCACAAGAGTGTTTTACAAGAGAAAGTGCTAAAAGCTAATCCACCCGGTTCAGGAGTCAAAATGGGTAAGGGAAAATATGCCCAAAATTTATAGAATCAGACGAGAAATGGGATAAAAACTTCAAATCCAAACAAAACTTCATATCAGAGTGTCAGACCATGCTCAAAAAGCAAGGCTAAACATCACGAAAACCCCATAGGTGCGGAAAATCACGTGTTTATAAGGAAAAAACTACCAAAGATTAAGTTCAACATTGGCTTCATTCTAAATGCTTGAACGCATTACGTTGTGCCGAACGAAGCCTTAGTTGTTAGGGGTAGTTTTATTTCCAAGTTTTATAATCAATAATATGTATTAATTCTTCTAAAACAATTCGCAAGTCGTCCCTGATTATGTCTGCGTCATTTTTACGAGCAAAGTAACGTCTATTATGTGCTGACAAGTCACCAATTTTTTTAATTTTTGGTAACGATTGTTTTGCATTTCTACTAATATTCCATTTAGTTTCTTTTAATAATTCCGCTATAAGATCACTTAAGTAAAAAAAACAACCATCAGATTTTTTTATATGATTGTCAACATTGTGCCTCTCAAAACACTCAATTATTAGTACTTCAACTAATTTTCTTGTTAAGACTGAACAAGCGTCAAATAATCCAAGGTCGTAAGAGTTTATCGTCTGCTCTGCTATTTGTTGGACATACCCACGAGTATCATTGAATATTTCAAAGGGAAGGTATTTGGAAGATGAAGCTTTAGGAATCGGAATTTTTCCAAATTGATTATCTATTGATTCCTTAAAACCTCTTTCCAAATAGTATTTCCCATTTTTCTTAATGTACTGTTTGTTTTTACCTGTGCTTTTATTTAGTAAATATGAAGAGGTATTCGAGTAAGCTTGAATGTGAAGCTCCTCAAAGCAAGATTCAATTTCCTTAGCGGTTACACCATCTTTTTTGCATTGAATTAGCAAGTAATAAGCAAAGAAGTCGATTTTTTTGCTTGCAGGAAGGTTTAAAAAATTTTCAATATGAAGAATATAAGTGTCGAGTTTATCCATAGTTAAATATTACTTCTTTACCATATCAAGTCTAACGTGATTTTGACCTTGAATTGACAATTTTATATCAGATATTTTTGTGAAATCAAGAAATTTTTCACGAGTTTTTGTATTAGTAATGATTTGATAAAAAGCAGTCGGAATCTTGCATTTTAATTCCCAAAAACCTGAATAAATATGATTCCCGGTCACAGGCTTAATTCCTAAAATTTCATTTAAGTATTGAATAATCACAACAATTCTGTCTGCGTTCGATTTAATATCGTATGTTTTTACAAAGTCTAGTAATGAAGTTTTACCTGATGGACGAAAGTTAATATCCTTCAGTACTTCAAATTTATTTGGACCTGCCGATTTTTTCCCTGATTTAATTGTATCAACACTCTCAGTTTTTTTTGATGACTTTGAGGTTGGTTTTACTTTGGCAATTGTGGATGAATGCTTTCTTGTTAAAATTTCTGTTGCTTCGTGTTTTCCATCATCGGTTAATATGTATTCATCGTCATTCAAAGCACTAAAATATCCTTTTCCGAATAGTGCTTTAATATTGTTTGATAGATTTGCTTTTCGACTATTTGTTTTCCTTTTGGAGCTTTCGTACAATTCTAAAATATTTTTGGTGGTAAAATATTTGCTTCCACCGTCACTGGCAAAAAATGCGTAAACTAAAATCCATTCTGTCTCGGCAGAAGGTAGTTGTTTCATTATTACATCTTTTAATGAGGGCAAATTTGTAGGTGACGCAATCTTTATTGTCTCACCATTTGATGAACTAACTTGCTCAATTTGTCTTGGATTGGTTTCAATTATATAATTTGCTTCGGACATGTCAACTCCGTTAACGACATTTCCGAGTCCGTTCTGTTTAATATCCTTGAATTCGGCTTGTACAGTTTCTTCCTCGCCCTCCAATTCAATTTCAAAGCTTTTGTACTTCAGTTTAATTCTTAATTTTCCCATTTTATTTTCTGTTTTTAAAATTGTGACTAACGATTTAGGGTCTAAAATAGAAAATATTTTCTATTGGCACAAAAAATCCCCTACCCATAAACAAACGAGTTTGAATTTTGGTAAATAATTTAAAAAATAATCGAATCAGGAGCATGCTTTTGGAATTAATAAATATTGTGAACGGGGTAGCTTAAAGCTCCGCCAATTTTCTTTTGACAATGCTCCCATCTCCAGGATTCTGATCGGGCTAACATTTCTGCATGCACCAATTAGTAAATCGAGCTTTCATTCGATTAATATTTTTACGCTTTTGGTATTTCTACCGTTAGCAAGTTTTCTTTTTTTGACCCAAAAATGTCGGATTCTGACTAACGTTTTTGTTTTGTATTGATAATCAAGTACTTGTAATGTTCAGTTCGGCATTAGTTAGTCCAAATTTATCAATTTGTTTTTGAATTCTTTTGACCAAACCTAGTTTTCTTTTTTGGTCTAAAAACAAATAGCCTTCGGGGTTTATGTATCTGGTGCCTTTTGTTACCATATTCCATACTATCACGGCCAATTTTCGTGCTGTTGCACTTATAGCTGACACCCTCCCTTTTTTAAAACTGATTCTTTGGAAAAAATCCCTTAATGGAGTGGAGTCTTTTAAATTCCCAATTGCATTCGCCGCATTTCTTAGGGCTATTTTTAGCCGGTTACTTCCTTTTGGGACTTTACTTGATATTATTTTGCCACCAGTTTTCCTATTGTTGGGTGCCAGTCTGAGCCAACTCGCAAACTGTTTGGCTGTTTGGAATTTTTTTATGCCTTCTAATCCAACTTCACTTATTAAATGCAGGATTGTTCCATGCGAAAAACCTTCAATTTCCATAAGGTCTACACCTTCAAAATATTGGTAACCCACAATGTTTAAATCTATATTTTTTGGCGTGTTTTTATTAACTCTTTTATGCGATTTTTTATCAATGTAATGTTGTCTTTTATTATCATCTTGATCAATAATCTTACTCAGCATTTTTTCTATTTCTGTATCACAAGCTGTAATTTTTGTTTGAATGATTTTATACATATCAAGTTCTTGCTGAAGGGCAAATAAATAGTCCATTCTACCATTTGTTTCAAGAGCTTTAGCAATCTCAGCTTCTGATTTTCTACAGTTCCCATGTCTAAGTTCGGCTAGTTTTTCTGGTTTTGTTTCACCTTTACATATTGCCTCAATAATTGCCATTCCTGTAAGTCCACAGATGTCATTGACTACTACGTCCAGTCTTAAGTTTAACAATCTCAGATACTTTTGCATCTTCTTTTGAGTACTGGCGGCCATATCCAAAAGATTTGCTCTGTGACGACAGTATGTCCTTAATTGCTCTGTAGCTTCATCGGGCAAAAAACTGCCAGATAAGAGGCCAATTGAATGTAATTTTTGAATCCAAGCACAGTCTTGAATATCTGTTTTACGGCCTTTGATGTTTTTGGTAAACTT
>NZ_RJUA01000125.1 GCF_024343575.1 Lacihabitans sp. LS3-19
ATATTTTACAGTCGAAAACGACGCATGTCAACTTATCGCCATTCCAGCTTTTATACCATCAGATATCAATTTATTTTATAGTTTTAGGTAGTTTACATAAAGGGGAAAAGTAGGAAATGATTTTGACAAAATATCCTTCAATGTGCAGGAGTACAATTCTGTTGATCCGATTATGCCTCGAAATTATTCTTTAAAGATGGAATGGCATTTCCCTTAAAATAAAAAACGGGTTTCAATTTTGGAGTCCGTTTATTGTTTTTTTAACTTTAAGATTGGTTTATTGATAATTTGGTTAATTCTGTTCAAAATTTTCAATATAAGTTTAAGGGTTAAAATTTAGTTTTTATGAATAAAAAGCATTTCGTTTTAATACTGATATTTTTTTCTATAAAACTTATAGCTGCACCATCTCCTGTATTTTTACAATCTATTGAGGAGGTTAAACAGAAAGCTATTGATGAACATAAAGGTATTTTTGTGCTTTATTATGCGGATTGGTGTGGTTTCTGTAAAAAATTTCAAGAAGAAACATTAACCGATCCTCAAGTAATTAATGTTTTAAATTCTGGTTTTGTTTCTTATCGTGTATTGAACAGTTCAGAGGAAGGGACAGCTTATAAAGCTGCTTTTTTTATTAAATCTCTTCCTACTCTTTTATTTTTTGATGAAAATGGTGACATAAAAACCATGTCTTCAGGATTTAAAGAAAAAGAAGAATTTATTCAGCTTTTAAAAAATGTATATAAATCCTACTTTCTAAAACCATACCCAGAAATAAACCAATCCTTACAGTTTTTGAAAAGTAGGTTGATTTTTAATAACTATATAATAAAAAAAGATATACCTTTTGTCTATTCAAAAAGTGTCGTTTGTGACGACGGTAATCCATGTACCACAGATTCGGAAGGTCCTCTAGGTTGTGTTTTTACTCCTAAAACTAATGGTAGTGCCTGTGATGATAATAATTTTTGTACAGAAAATGATCAATGTATTGCTGGTAACTGTACTGGGACTTCTATTTCTTGTCCAGATGACGGCAATCTTTGTACCACCGCAGCCTGTAACCCACTTTCAGGATGCATACAAGTAAATAATAATTCTGCTTGCGACGATGGCAATCCATGTACAATTAATGATAGATGTAGAAATGGAGTATGTGCTGGAATTCCTAAAACATGCAACGACGGAAATCCTTGTACCACTGATAGTTGTGATCCATTGACGGGCAATTGCGTGTTTGTAGATAACTCTGCTTCATGCACAGATAATAATGTATGTACTGAGAACGATTATTGTGTGGGAGGAGTTTGTCAGCCTGGACTTACTCCTAAAGTTTGTGATGATAATAACCCTTGTACGGATGATACTTGTGACCCAATTTTAGGTTGTGTTTTTACTCCAAAATCAAATGGGAGTACATGTGATGACAATAATATTTGTACAGAAAATGATCAATGTATAGCAGGTACATGTTCGGGTACTTCCATTTCTTGCCCAGATGACGGCAATCTTTGTACCACCGCAGCATGTAATCCACTTTCAGGATGCATTCAAGTAAACAATAATTCAGCTTGTGACGATGGTGACCCTTGTACAATAAACGATGTATGTCATAACGGAGTTTGTGCAGGAATACCGAAGACTTGCGATGATGGAAATCCATGTACCACTGATAGTTGTGATCCATTGACGGGCAATTGTGTGTTTGTAG
>NZ_RJUA01000126.1 GCF_024343575.1 Lacihabitans sp. LS3-19
ACAGTATGGGCAAAAAATAATGAAGGTTGCGTTTCTGATTCAACGAAGGGTAATATTAATCCTCAACCGAATTCGCCAACAAAACCTATTTTGGCAACAATTCAACCAACTTGTACCGTTGCGACTGGAAAAATTACAGTTTCTGCACCAACCGGTGTTGGAATGAGCTATAGTTTAGATGGGCTGAGTTTTACAAATACTACTGGAATATTTAATAATCTGGCTGCTGGAAATTATACGGTTTGGGTAAAAAACAATTCAGGCTGTATTTCTGATACTTCGAAAGCAGTTATT
The DNA here is from genome assembly GCF_024343575.1 of Lacihabitans sp. LS3-19. Taxonomy (GTDB): domain Bacteria; phylum Bacteroidota; class Bacteroidia; order Cytophagales; family Spirosomataceae; genus Leadbetterella. The sequence goes on from NZ_RJUA01000126.1 coordinate 295, forward strand.
CTTCCTCAGCCGAATTCGCCAACAAAACCTATTTTGGCAACGATTCAACCAACTTGTACCGTTGCGACTGGAAAAATTTCCGTTTCTTCACCAACGGGTGTTGGAATGAGCTATAGCATAGATGGTATAAGTTTTACAAATACAACTGGAATATTTAATAATCTGGCTGCTGGAAATTATACGGTTTGGGTAAAAAATACTCTGGGATGTATTTCTCAAAGTGCTTCTGGAATAATAAATACTCAACCAATCAAGCCAGATGCTGGTTTAGATAAAGTAATATATTTGCCAATTTCAAGTACAGTTTTAACCCCAAATCCATTAGGTGGTACGTGGGCAGTATCAACTGGAAATATATTTAGCAGCTCAATTAATAATTCCGGAACTGTTTCAGGGTTGAACAATGCTGGAGGATATAATTTTGTGTATAGTTTAAATACTTGCTCCGACACCGCTAAAGTTACGGTCATTTGCACTAAACCGACATTGACACTTGGAAATATCAAATGTGAAGGTTCTACTTACAGTGTGGCTTTCTATAGCAGTACTCCTAACATTTCACCTAGTGCTGGTACTATTTCAGGTGATCGTATCATTAACATTCCAACTGGCACAAACCTTTCGGTAAAAGCCAGTAATGGAACTGGATGCGAAACTGTTTTGGATGTTATTAGTCCTGAACCATGTGATTCTTCTTGCGAATTCTCGAATCTTTA
>NZ_RJUA01000127.1 GCF_024343575.1 Lacihabitans sp. LS3-19
AGAGTTGCAAATGAAAGTTATCCATCGATTCCTTCTGTGGGAACTAATTATGGTTCTTCAATCAGATTAATTAAACGCGATGCTGCTGGCAATATTTACATCGCTGGTGATTTAAACAAGGCTATGGTATTTAATGGCCTTAATATCTACGGTCAGAATTTTTACCAGGAGGGCAATATGTACCTTATGAAATTAAATCCAACTGGAGAAACCATTCATTGGGTGAAAACGATGAATGGAGGAGGAATAAATAATTTCACTATTGATACTGATGGTTTTCTTTACTGTAATGGTGCGATGGGAGATTACGGAATTTTCAAATATGGTGCTGCCACTATTGCTGGCGGTACTACATATCCCAATATAATACCAGATGATGCTATTTTCTTTAAAGTAAATGCCAATAATGGCGATTTGGTTTGGGTAAAAAATGCCAGTAATCAGGATAATTATAGTAATTACCCTCTAATCCAAACTGATGCCAACGCCATATATGCAACCGATGGATTAGGATTAAATGCCAGTAATTCAACCACGCCAAGGGGGTATAGAATTATAAAAATATTAAAATCTATAGCTGATGCTGACCCCGATAACTTTATAGAAACCACCTTATGGGCATTGGATAAACCTTGGGTAAAAGCCAATATCGACCCTCTTTATGAAAATCATATTTTTGATATGAAACTCACTAATGACAAACAAAGTCTATGGGTGTATTTAATGACTGGTGACGTTTGGATTGATGATTTTTCAAATCAACAATACGACACTCGAGATATGATTCTGGTTAGGCTTGACAACCTCAATAATACTTCGCCTACCGTTGGATTTATGAAGAAATTCACAAGCCTTATTCCACTTAATCCAGGAGATTTACAAATTGATAGTCAGGGAAACATAATCATTACTGGAAGCTTTCGCACAGACCCAAATCGTTACACCTCGAATGCAAATGGAAAAGCCGAGGTAACATTTGGAGGAGTAACGTATGAATTTCCAATGAACATTCAAAAACAATACATTGCCAAACTTTCACCCACAGGAACAGAAACATGGATAAAGTTTTACGACGTTCAAGGTCTTAGAAGTCTCACATTGGATAACGCTAATAATATGTATGTAGCAGTCCCATCTGCAGTGAATGAAAACTATAACTCAATTGGTTCATTTTCAGGTATTAATGACGCTCTATTAATTATGAAAATGAAACCTAATGGAGAGCAAGTATATATGTGGTCGAATGAGGAAAGTAATAGTATTGGTGGTGAAGCTGTATTATGTGCAACAGGAGCTGACGGTATTTTGATTGGAACTGGTGGAACAATGAGAAGACTTCCCGATGCACAAGCCTACTTTAAAGTTGGCACAAAAGAAGTTTTTGATGGTGGAGGATTTGTTTTGTCAAATTTAAAACATTCAGGAACTGCAAAACCTTATGAGGAATTTAAAAAATTAAAAAATATAAACACAGGTTGGGGGCTTCAATATGGACATTTTAGCTCTCACCCTACCAAATTCACAGAATTGGGAGGTAGTCTTGTGTTCTTTGGTTGGGGTGGAAACGACTTAAATAACTCGTGCTATTTATGGAAAACAGATGGTTCGGAAACAGGGACAACACCTTTGTCAGCAATGTATAATGAAAATTATCAAAATGAGGGTGGAATTGCCAAAGAACCATATAGTGGAGAAACTGTAAAAACTCCCACGCATTTATATTTTGAAGGACAAAGTAAAGTACCAAATTCAACTTCAATTCAAAGAGAAATTTGGAAATCAGACGGAACTGTTGCAGGTACAGTTAAAATCAAATCATTTCTTGGAGGAAATCAAGGTGATGGAGGTACACAAGAATCCCTTTATGATATTTTAGATATGGAATATTCTAATGGTTTAGTATTTTTCACGATGACAGATAATGCTTCGAACAAAATTGATTTATGGAAAACTGATGGGACAGAAGCAGGAACTATCAAAATATATGAAAACTGCCAGTCTCAAATACAGTCTTACAATAATCAAGTATATTTCTTCATTGCTGGCACACCTGACCAATATAATAATATAAGCTACTCAATGAGAAGACATAATGGAACATCAGGAGGCTTTGTAAAATCAATAGGTTCTTCGACTGCGACTGAAATTCCAAGGTTTTTTGGCGTAGCCAATAACCTAATGTTGTTCGCAGCCAATGGAATTATTCTTGTAAACGGAAATAATGTAAATTCGGGCATGGAACTTTGGAAGTCTGATGGAACAAGTGCAGGTACTACAATCGTAAAAGACATCAATCCTGAAGTGTCAAACAATTTCCCTCCAGAACCATTTTCTTCGGGGAAAAGCTCTATTTCTTATGCAAATAAAGGCAATGGTTTGTTTTATTTACCAAATTTAGATACCCGAAGTTTAATTTATGATAACAACCTATATTTCAATGCTGATGATGGCGTAAATGGACGTGAAGTATGGAAGTCTGATGGAACCGAGGCCGGTACAATTTTAATAAAAAATATTGCTACTGGAACTTATACTGATATTTGGGGCCAAACATATCCAAATGGTTCAGACCCTGCCTATTTCTATCCATTTAATGGAAATATATATTTTATGGGTTTTGACAATGTGAGTAATGGAAATAGAGGGCTTCATAAAACTGATGGAACAACTAACGGAACAGTACTGGTAAAAAGTGATATGCTTACGGGTGGATATAATATTGACCCCTACTATAATTCAATATTTGGGAATGTTGAAGCAAGTGAAAAAGTGCCTTATGCAGTTCTAAACAATAGATTATATTTTGCTGGAAAAGAAACACCAACTCCTGTTACTGCTCAAGACAGTGAAATTTGGTCCACAGATGGTACAACTGAAGGTACTAAACAATTAAAAAATTTAACAAAAGTGGCTTCAACAACTCCTGTGAATATGTATGCTTGGAATGGCAGTTTGTATTTCACAATGCACAAGTATCAAAATGTAAGGAATTTTTACTACCCGGCAGTAGAAGCAGAACCTTGGAAATTCACCCCGGCACCTTGTACAAACCCTGCCCCAGCAGGTCCATTAGCTACTGCACCAACTATTTTGGCAAGCTATCCTGCAACAATTCAGAGTAATGGCTGTCTTGGAATTGTAAAATGGTATGCCGCAGCATCAGGCGGCTCACCTATTTTTATTGGAGATAATTATACAACTCCATTGCTTAATATTACAACTACCTATTACCTTACTTGCACATTCAACAATTGCGAAAGCCAACGTAGCCCAGCAACGGTTACTGTCAATCAACCAGATTGTTCCTCTTTGCCTGCTATACCATCCAGTTCGGGCGGTAGTGTGGTAAGTGGAAATAGTATAACTCTATCGGCAATAGGTTGTACTGAACAAACACGTTGGTATGGACAAGCATCAGGCGGAGCAATTTTGGCACAAACGCCTACTTTTACTACACCAATATTAACAAGTCCAACAATCTACTATCCGGTATGTTTTGTACAAGGTTGCGAAAGCCCAAGAACTGTGTTAGATAACATCATTATCACACCTTCAAGTGGCCAAGCACTTGATTTTGACGGAGTGGACGATGTAGTTACAGTTCCTTCAAATGTTGGTTTTAATGCTCAGTCCTTTACAATAGAGACATGGGTTAGATTTGATATAAATAATCGTTCTCAAACGATTATGGATAACAGTAGAAGATGGATGTATTACCAATATAATCCGAATGCTATTAGGTTTGGATTTGAAGAAAATGGTCAAGCCAGGGAAGCAGGATTCTCATTTACACCCACCACTGGTACTTGGTATCATTTGGCTTGTAGTTTTAACAATACTACAAAAGAGTCTTATTTCTATATTAATGGTGAACTTCAAGATGTTCAAAATATTAATTATACTCCGAGTGCTGTTAATTTTGGAATGAAATTAGGTAATCATTATACATCCACAGGATTGGAATTGGATGGGAGAATCGAGGAAGCACGCTATTGGAATATTGTCCGTTCAGAAACACAGATTGGAGCAAGCTATAATACAGAACTTAGCGGTAACGAAACTGGAATAGTTTTCTATTATAAATTTGATGGCGAGGCTTCTTGTGATGTTCAAGATTGTTCGCCAAATCAATTGCATGGCATACGTGAAGGTACATCAGGCACAAATAATAAACCTGTTTTTGTTAACACAGGTGTAGCTTTAACTGATGTCGCCTGTGGGGTTTCCAGCTCATGCACTCTTTTAAATCCATGTTTATCTTCCCTTGCCATTTCATCCCCAAATTATAGTACAGAAACTGTAATTCGGCAAGCCAGTGCTACAAATGGTTTACTAACAGCCACAAATCAAATAACAAATACAGCACGTATTGATTACCAATCCAAAGCCATTTTACTCGATATAGGCTTCAAAGCCGAGCCCGCAGCCGGAGGCTATTTCAAAGTCGAAATAGGCGGCTGTAATTAAATCAAACCTAAATAAAAAATACCCTTATGAAAACGAACACCTTCATTCTTATCATTTCAGCCTACAGCCTATTATTGGGCTTACCGGCTATTTTTGCTCCTGCTTTAGCCTTGGATTATTTTGGTGGAACACCCGGCAATATGAACGAGCATTCTTCCGTCAATTTTATTGGGGGCTATCAATTGGCCATTGGTTTTCTGGGCTTTATGACCTATCGCTCTACAGATAAATCAATTCGAAGGAGCTGGTTGTTGGCTATTGCTTTTCTAACCGCTTTTGCCATTATGGTGTATTTCTTTAATACCAACGTCCGTCATATGCCTCCCACTAAGACAATATATTTTGATATGACGGCTTGGGCTATTATGGCATTGGCTTCCCTTTATTTTTGGAAAAAGGAAAAATGAAATGCTTTTAGCTAAAACCAAAGGTGATAAAGATTCAGCCTGAGAATTACTTATTTTTTTGAAAATGATAATAAAGCCTAAGAATTAATGCAAAGCAAAGTTATTCTTAGGAACTATTCAGGTAGGCCCTTTTCATAACTTCTCCCGTGAACTGTTTGGCAGACAATTTTTTGTATGAAATTTGCGAGAAGATTTTCAAGATTCAACCTCAGGAGAAAAGCAACAAAAGCTTTCTTTTCTCTTAAATAATTTTATTTTCCTCAAAAAAGTATTTAATTCACACCTTTAAATAAACCAATGGGAAGATTTACGGGAATTTTGGGCATTTTTGCCTTGTTAGGTATTGCATATTTGCTTTCGAGTAATAGAAAAGCTATCAATTATAAGACTGTGGGCTTAGGTCTTTTGGCTCAATTGCTTTTAGCTTTTGGAGTTCTTAAAGTGCCTATTGTCGAAAAAATGTTTAATTATATCGGCAGCTTTTTTGTTCAGATTCTCGCTTTTACAAAGGCTGGAAGTGAATTTCTCTTGGGGGGCATGATGAATGTGCAAAGTTTTGGCTATGTCTTTCTTTTTCAAGTTATCCCTACTATTATTTTCTTCTCGGCTCTTACTTCTTTATTGTTTTATTTGGGAGTCATTCAAGTAGTGGTAAAAGGCTTTGCAAAAGTGCTTACCAAGTTTTTGGGCGTTTCTGGGGCAGAAGGCCTTTGTGTGGCGGGCAATATCTTCTTAGGACAAACTGAAGCTCCTTTGATGATCAAACCTTATCTTGAAAAAATGAATCGCTCCGAGATACTTTTGGTAATGGTAGCTGGCATGGCTACCTTGGCTGGAGGCGTTTTGGCTGCCTACATTGGTTTTCTTGGTCAAGGTGATCCAGTAAAAGAAGCTGAATATGCGAGGCACTTATTGGCGGCATCTGTAATGGCTGCTCCTGGTGCTATTGTGGTTTCTAAAATCTTATATCCTCAAGCTGAAGTTGTTGATCAATCTGTCGAAGTTTCAAAAGAAAAAATTGGCTCAAATATTTTAGATGCCATAGCTTCAGGAACAACAGAAGGATTAAAACTGGCGGCAAACGTAGCCGCTATGCTTTTGGTTTTCATCGCTTTCATCGCCATGATAAATTACGCTCTCGGCGATTTATTGGGTCATTATACTGGTTTAAACGATTATATAGCGGCTCATACGCCCTACAAAAAATTCTCTTTGGAGTTTATTTTAGGGACCATATTTTCGCCATTAATGTGGCTAATTGGCGTTGCAAAAGAAGACATGATGTTGATGGGTCAATTGTTAGGTATTAAATTGGCTGCTTCTGAATTTGTAGGTTATGTGCAATTGGCCGAATTGAAAGATGCATCAAACGCCTTACATTTTACCGAAAAGAAATCCATCGTGATGGCCACTTATATGCTTTGCGGATTTGCAAATTTTGCATCTATCGGTATTCAAATTGGAGGCATAGGCTCATTGGCACCTGGACAAAGGAAAAACCTTTCAGAGTTTGGTATAAAAGCTGTTATTGGTGGAAGTATGGCTTCTCTCCTATCGGCAACCTTCGCTGGATTGTTGTATTAGATATATGAATTCAGTTTCGTTTAAAATCTAATATTACCTGGGCTTGTTCTGTTATCAATAACTGAAAGTATGCAAATCAAATTTTCTGTTACTTCGTAATAAAGTGAACACTTATTGTTTATTAAACACTTCCTAACTCTAGTATTACTTTTTGACGTTGGGTATAAAGAGGCATATTCTCATTTTAGTCAAAAATATTGCTTGATGAGTTTTTTAAAAGGAAATTTAAACTCTTTCAGAAAAAGACTCCTAAATTCTTTGTGTCGGCTGCCGCCTGGGCCTTCATTTTTTTTCAAAAAAAAACGAAGCAAAAAAAACAGCACCCAGCAAACTCACGCACTCAAAACTCTCTGAATCAATAGATTACGATAGAAACATATAAACAAGAGAATTTTGATTGCGTTCAGACAGTGCTGGCTGATATAACGAACCATTTTTACTTATTTTTCTCGGACGCCTATATTTTTTGAGTAAGTTTTAATAAAAAATCTAATCTAGAATTATTGGAATATTTCTTTTGAAGAAAATCAGAGATATGCTCAATATCTTCTTTAGCAATACTGGAAATAACCAGTTCTCTCATTTCTCTAGTAAGTTTTCAATAAAAGTTTTTGCTGAAAAATAATTTCCTTTATTAGAATCTTCCAAGCCTTTTTCAATCCTATTTTTTACTTCTGGAGAAAGTTTCAACCAGAAATCATCTTTATTATTAACTTTTTGAAACGATACCTCCAAATATTTCAAAAGACCTTCTAAGATACGCTCTTGTTCGGTATTAACCTCCAAAATCAATGTTGACATAATATGAGCATTTTTAATATTTCAAATATGATCAAATTATTCCTCCCAAGCCCAATCTATTTTGTGTTTCATGTCTTTGATCGTCATGCTATTGGCTTTGAAATAAGCCCTTATTTGATCTACTTTGTCGTATTGCTGGTTGGCTTTATATTCTCTGTACAAACTCAACATTCCTTGTAGCATAGAATCATTTTTGGTCATTTCTTCTTCCTTGAGTCCCAAGATATCTGCAAAGAAAATCACAAACTTGCTTTTTAGATCATCGAAAGTCTCTTGGCCAATAGCAGCTGGCAAAAGCTGATTCATATAGATCATGTTTACATATTTCAACAAGGTAAACATCTGAGCAATAGCCATCGCCGTATTTAAATCATCATTCATAGAATCATAAAATGCTAAGATAGCTTTCTCAATTTCTTCTTTCTTTTTAGTATCAATTTCTAAGTTTTCAATCGCTTCAAATTCAAGATTTTTTACATTTCTAAAACCATTCAAAAGTCTTCGGTAACCTTTTTGGGCAGCTTTAAGTGCGTCATTTGAAAAATCTAAAGTAGAACGATATTGCGATTGCAACATAAAGAAACGTACCGTCATCGGGCTATAGGCTTGCTCCAAAAGCGGATGAGTGCCAGTTATCAACTCTGCCGGCAAAAAGCTATTGCCCAAAGACTTGGACATCTTCTGGCCATTCACAGTCAACATATTAGAGTGCATCCAATATTTTACGGGCTCTACGCCTGTCAGACCTTTTCCTTGAGCTATCTCACATTCATGATGTGGAAATTTCAAATCCATACCACCACCATGAATATCAAACTGCTTACCGAGATATTTAGCACTCATACAGGTACATTCCAAATGCCAACCCGGAAAGCCCATTCCCCATGGACTCGGCCACTGCATAATATGTTCTGGGGCTGCCTTTTTCCAAATCGCAAAATCTAGCGGATTGCGTTTTTCGGCTTGTCCATCTAACTCTCTGGTTTCGTTTAAAAGATCTTCTAAAATCCTTCCAGAAAGCTTTCCGTAGTTATTGCCAGCCTCATTGTATTTATTGATATCAAAATATACTGAGCCATTAGACTCATAAGCCAATCCTTTCTCTATCAAATCCTTAACTGCCTCAATTTGCTCTACCATGTGGCCGGTAGCCGAAGGCTCGATACTTGGCGAAAGGAAATTAAATAGCTCCAAAACTTGGTGAAAATCGTTGGTATAACGCTGTACTATTTCCATAGGCTCTAGCTGCTCCAACTTTGCCATTTTGCCAATTTTGTCTTCACCCTCATCGCCATCACCAACCAAATGTCCAACGTCGGTGATGTTTCTTACGTACCTTACCTTGTAACCGATATTTTGCAGATACCTATAGAGCACATCGAAAGTTAAAAAAGTACGAATATTTCCAAGATGCACAAAGTTGTAAACTGTAGGCCCACAAACATACATGCCAACGTGGCCTGGAATTAAGGGTTCAAAAACTTCTTTTTGTCTGGATAGTGAATTGTATATTTTAAGATTTTGCATTGATATTTTCAAAAATTAGATACAAAATTAATTCTATTTAGGTAATTCATCCTCATTTTTTTAGAATAGTGTCGGCTACAGAACATTTTTATTCGTATTTCTTAGCAGATTTGTATTTCTAACCAAAACTTTGCAAATGAAGTTTCTAAAATTATTGATTGTATTTACTTTTTTTTCGAGTCAAATTATTTTTGGACAAAATGACTCCACCCATAAATTTCTCAGAGACAAAAGTTTTTTGGTACTTCCCGTAGTTTTCCGATTTCCAGAAACACGTTGGGGAGGTGGAATTGCCGGCACTACCAGCTTTTCTTTTGCAAAAGATTCAATACCTTCAAAACCATCACAGCTATCGTTCGGCGTGACATTTACCCAAAACAAACAAATCTTGATTTTTTTCCCTTTCAAAATATTTACAAAAAATGCCAAATATTATTTTTTCTCTGAAAACGGTTGGTATCGTTTCAACTATCTGTATTCGGGAATAGGTGAAAATAAGGTTGAAAACGAAAAATATGACACTGACTATTTTAGACTACGCTTTTTGGCTTCAAAAAAAATAAACCCTTCAACCTATTTAGGTTTAAGAATAAACTTTGAAGACTACAAAGTAACTGGCACCCTAGCTGGTGGAGAACTCGAAAAAGGAATAATAAATGGTAGCGACAATTCTCGAACCTCTGGCCTTGGACTTAGCCTTTTAAAAGACACCCGAGATGCCGTATTTTATCCCAAAAAAGGCATATTTAGTGAGTTTTACATTGTGCCTTCTTCGAGCGTATTTGGTGCAAACCGAAACTTCACAAAAATATCGCTCGATGTTGCCAAATATAATATGTTAAAACCAAAAACTGTATGGGCAAACAACCTTGTGGCTATTGCAAATATTGGAAACGTACCGTTCAACCAAATGGCATACTTGGGTGGTCAAAGCAAAATGAGAGGTATCTATGAAGGCTATTTTAGAGACAAAAACGCCTTAATTTACCAAACTGAAATCCGCCAAGAAATATGGAAAGTGTTTGGAGCTGCTGGATTTGGATCAATAGCTTTTTTAGGCAATCAAACAGATGTTTTAAGGTTTAATGCACCAAAATTCACCTATGGTGCGGGCTTAAGAATAGCCACCAAAAACCATTTAAATTTAAGATTAGACTATGCTCTTTCCCCCTATGGTTCTGGGAATTTTTATGCTACAATTGGAGAAGCTTTTTGAGGTTTAGCTTTGGATTAAATCCTTTAGAGCAGATTCAATTTCAGGAAATTCAAATTCAAAGCCCTCCTTCAATAGTCTTTCAGGGACAACATTTCTGCTTTTAAGCAATAATTCAGTTTCGGTTCTTAATAATAATGAAGCTAATTCTAAAAGTGCGACAGGGGTATTTAAGCCAAAACCAATTCCTATTAATTCTCTTACATTTTTCATAAACTCTTCATTTGAAACAGGCTTAGGGGCTGTAATATTAATACTCCCAAAGATATTTTCTTTCTCAATCAAAAAATCAACCGCTTTGCAAAAGTCATTTACGTGTATCCAACTCATTTTTTGCTTTCCGCTACCGTTTTTGCCACCTAAACCAATTTTGCAAATTGTTTTTATTTTAGGTAAAGCACCTCCATTATTGCCTAAAACTATACTTGTTCTCAAAGCAATTTTTCTTATTTTTAGTGAACTTTTTTCAAAAAAAGCCTCTTCCCATATTTTACAAATGCCCATCGAAAAATCGTCGCCAATTATACCAGATGCTTCACTCATCAATAGCCTTTCGGCATGTATATAAATAGTAGCACTACTAGCATTTAGCCAAACTTTCGGAGGATTTATAGCCTTTTCGAGAGCAGACTGCAATATTCTGGTGCTTAAAACCCTTGAATTTAATATCTCTTTTTTATTTTTTTCGGTATATCTACAGTCTACAGATTTGCCAGTCAAATTTATCAACACATCGGAATTCTCTATAGCAGACGACCATGGACCTAGATTCCTAGCATCCCAATATATATGATTGGCTTTTTTGGGCTTTCTACTTAGTATAAACACCTCGTTATTTTTCCTTATAAAATGTTCCTCTAAAGCATTACCTAAAAAACCGTTTCCACCTGCAATTACAACTTTCATTTTAAAAATATTATTAAGGCCAATATTACTGTTCGATAAACCACCCAACTAATTGAAGGCAAAAAACTTAACTCCAATACTTTGCATCTTTTTACATGCTCAAAAAGCATAAACGAAACTATAAAACCAAAATATAGCATCTTAAATATCACCCAAGTATCGGCAACAATCAATAATGGAATAAGCAAAAATGACCCCAATAATGAAACCGTACTCATATTTCCCAAATAATCCCATATTTTTTCTTTTAAGACAGATTTTAAAAAAAATGCTTGCCAAATAATTTGCCCAAAACAAATAAGTAATTCTCGGTAATAATTGCTTTTCCATCCCCAAAAAACATTAATACTTTGAGTAAAATTAAAGATGACTATTGATGAAAAAACAGCAACCATTATAAAATAAGCGATCCTGTATTTAATATTAAGTTCGGGCACACAAGTTCTATTGCTCCATTGCGAGGGTGCAATTACTTTTCTATTTTGACTTATAAATTTGTATACTTTTAAAAAGAAAAAATAAATCCATTTTGTCCTAAGAAAATTAACCAAGATTGGCAATTGCACTTCGAGGATTTTCAAAAAAGCATCAACACCATATACTACTTTGTTTTCTTTAATATCTACCAAAGCAATTTCATTCTGAGCCCTTTTTATATCTATAATATTTTGAAAATTTGATATCGAATACTGAAATGGTAAACAAGTATTTTTTTCTACAAAACTATATTTTTCGAAGGCATTTCCATAGAAATTGCACATTGGGCATTCGCTATCAATTAGTAGTTTTTGATTCATTAAGGTTTTCATAACTGTTAGATTTGTTTTTTGAAACTCTCATTCCTCTAAAAAATAAATAGATATTACCAAAAAGAAGAAGACCTAGAAATAGGGTAAAAAAGCCAGTTTTTATACTCAAGTTTTCGAGTAGCATTCTATTGCTTTTCAATTCTATATTTGTAGTCATATACCAAAGACCTAATCCAAAAGAAAGCAAAAAGAATCCCAGCTGGAATAACTTATTGGTGGCATTAGCCAAATGTTCTTTGTCTTTAAAAATAACCATCATAAATGATAAACTATTAGCAAACAAGACTCTCGAGACTATTAAAGTCAAACCAAACACAAAAACTAGATAAATACTGTAACTCAAAACATTTAAAGCATCCATTGTATTATTGTTTAAAATGAAAAAATATAAGAATCCAAATAATATTAAAAACGTGTAAAAACCCGATGCACAACATTGCCAAACCAATTCTACTAAAAGCATAGACTAATTGATTGTTAGAATCCTCCCAAACAAATACCGAAACCAAAACCACTCCAGCATTAAACAAATAAAAAAGGACAAGCAGCACTACATTTACTTTTCGACTAAGAGATAAATCTGTAATTAACTCTTCACACCAATCAGAACCTAATCGAAATAATTTTATACCTACAAACCCAATGATGACCAAAGATAATACTAGATAAATTTCCATACTTTTCGTATTTACTATTATTTTAGGAAATTAAAATCAAAAAAAAACTATATCCCTTTCATAATCCACTTTACAAACTTCAGTTTCTCCACTTTCTCTACCATATCACCTATGCTATTCATTTTTAAAGCCAAATCATGAGTGTCTAATAATAAACTTTTAAAATTTTTTTCTTCAAAAGTATTCGCCTCAAAACTCGCTAATCTGTTCAGTTCATTTATTACGGGATCAACTTCTTTTCTTCTTCTTTCTTTTATAATCCTTATTGCTACCTCCCAAATGTCTTTTTCTGCTACAAAATACTCTTTTCGCTCACCTTGGATCCTTTTTTTATAAATTAATCGCCAATCCATAAGAGCCCTAATATTAAGATTAGCATTACTTCTTGAAATCTTCAACTCTTCCATAATCTCATCAGTAGAAACTGGACTTTCAGTCGACAAAAGAAAAGCGTGTATTTCGGCCATGGCAGCAGGAATACCCCAGTTTGAACCAAACCTGCCCCACATTTGTATAAACTCTTCTTTTGTTTCTTTGTAATTCATAGAACAAATATCAAACATAGTTTTCGTATTTCCTAATTTTTTAGGAAATAAATATCAAAAAAAGCAATCCACATTTTAATGCGGCATTTTTTCTCATTTAATAGAGCTTCTTTTTTCTTGTTTTAACGCATAGGAAAGCAAATTTTCTCCAATAAAATAATAAATTGCATCCTCAACCATAATTCATAAAGAATGCGTAAAATATTAGGTCTATTATTTATTGGGGTGATCATTTTATCTTGTTCCCCTACTCGGAAATTCAAAGAAGCCGCAAAAAGCTGGGAACCAGAAATACAGAAACTTGAAGCACGCGATAAAACAGAAACAGATCCTGAAAACGCCGTATTGTTTATCGGAAGTTCGAGCATTCGCCTTTGGAAAAACATTAAAGAAGACCTCGCACCTTATCCTGTTATTCAAAGAGGTTATGGCGGAGCTAAATTCACGGATTTGTTGGTTTATGCTAAAAGAATCGTGTATCCGCATAATTTTAAAGCTATCGCTGTTTTTGTAGCCAATGACATCACTGGCAGCAAAGATGACAAAACTCCAAGAGAAGTTTTGGGAATGTTTAAAAGCCTTGAAAAAATAATCAGAAAGAAGAATAAAGATCAAACTATCTATTTCATAGCCATTACACCTACCAAAAGCCGCTGGACGGTTTGGCCAAAAATCAGAGAAGCCAATGCATTGATTCAAGCCTATTGCAAAACCAAAAAAAATCTAGAGTTTATTGAATCTGAAGCCGCATATTTGGGGCCTGATGGCGAACCAATTGACGAATATTTTATCGGAGACAAGCTTCACCAAACACAGAAAGGTTATGATGTGTGGGCAAAATTAATAAAGGACAATTTTAAACAAACTTTGAAATGATAAAATACTTAATATTAGTAACTTCAATGCTTTTTTTGGCGTCTTGTTCTTCTCAAAAAACGGAGGAAATTAAAAATGATACATACGAGTTTTTGGTTGGCACATATTCTAAAAACAAATCTCAGGGTATCTACTTTTGTAGTTTTGACCCTGCAAGTGGTGAAACCAAAATAATAAGTGCTTCAGACACGCTTGATAACCCTTCTTTCTTAACTATCAGCGATGACCAAAAACATGTGTATACAGTTTGTGAAACCGACGGTGGAAGTGCCGAGGCCTTGAATTTTGATAGAAAAACAGGCAAATTCGACAAACTCAATATCCAAAACTCTGGCGGTGCTCATCCTTGCCACATAGCATTGGACAAAACTGGCAAATGGATCTTTACGGGCAATTACACAGGCGGAACAGTGGGTGTTTTGGCTGTAAATGCTGACGGAACACTTGGTGAAGTAGTACAAACTATTCAGCAAACGGGAACTGGCCCAAACAAAGGCAGACAAGAAAAATCTCATGTGCATTCGGTGAATATTTCGCCTGACAATAAAAATCTTTATGTGGCAAATTTGGGTACGGATGAACTTTACAATTATAGTTTTGATGAACAAACTGGTAAACTTACAGAGTCTCAAAGGATTCATTTAAGTGCTGGCTCAGGTCCGAGGCATTTTGAATTTCATCCTACATTGCCATTTGCATACGTTATTCAGGAACTAACAGGTAAAGTCACACAGTTTAAAATAGACAGTGGTAATCTTACCGTTATAGAGGAAGTGAGTACACTTC
Organism: Lacihabitans sp. LS3-19; assembly: GCF_024343575.1. GTDB lineage: Bacteria > Bacteroidota > Bacteroidia > Cytophagales > Spirosomataceae > Leadbetterella. Next base: position 14,599 of record NZ_RJUA01000127.1, read on the forward strand.
CAGTAGATTTTACTGGCGACAATGCCTGTGCGGATATTCATATTTCTCCAGATGGTATGTTTCTTTATGGCTCTAACAGATTTTTGGATACAATAGTAAGTTTTTCGATTGACTCAAAAACTGGGAAACTTAGCCAATTATCCCAAACTCCGGTAAACGGCGAAGTCCCTCGGAATTTTGGAATATCTCCTGATGGTAAATATATTTTTGTTGCCAATCAAAAGACTGACAATATCGTTGTTTTTGAAAGAAACCAAAAAACTGGAGCTTTGACCTCTACAGGTAAAGAGTTTAAAATTTCCATGCCCGTTTGTATAAAATTTTTATAAAAGCCATAATATAATCCTATGCAGAACATTTGTGTTGTTTTTGATATCGGTAAAACCAATAAAAAAATCTTAGCCTTCAATGAGTCCTTTGAGGTGGTATATGAAAACCAAAGCAATTTATCTGAAATATTAGATGATGAAGGAGAGTTTTGCGAAGATTTGATGGCTCTAAGCATTTGGTTAAAAGAACAATACGAAATTTTAAAATCCAAAAGTGAGTTTACAATAAAAGCCCTTAATTTTTCTGGCTATGGTGCAAGTTTTGTTCATTTAGATCAAAACTGCCAACCTTTGGCTCCGCTTTATAATTATCTAAAAGCATTTCCAAGAGAGCTTAAAACTAAGTTTTTTGAAAATTATGGCCCAACTGATCAATTTTTCGCTGATACTGCTTCGCCTGATTTAGGAATGCTCAATTCTGGCCTTCAACTATATTGGCTCAAATATAACAAGACGAATATTTTCAAAAACACCAAATACAGTTTGCACTTTCCGCAGTATCTAAGCTGTGTTTTTACAGGCTTACCACAGACAGAGTTCACCAGCATTGGTTGTCATACTGCCATGTGGGATTTTACTAAAAACGAATACCATAGTTGGCTAAAAAGTGAACATTTAGAATCAGGAATCCTTCCACCAGTTTCAGCAAGTCAGACAATTTCTAAAGAAAATATTGCGATTGGGCCAGGCATTCATGACAGTTCTTCGGCATTGGTTCCTTATCTTAAAACCATTTCAGATTCCTTTGTTTTGATTTCCACTGGCACTTGGTGTATTAGCATCAATCCCTTCAATCAGGAGCAATTAACACCCAAAGAACTTGAACTTGATTGCTTAAACTTTTTGAGTTTTGAAGGAAAAACCGTACGAGCTTCGAGGCTTTTCTCGGGCAATGAGCACGAAAGACAAATCAAACATCTTTCTACATATTTTAATGTGTCAGAAGACTATTACAAAACGGTTGGCTTTGATTATAAAATCATTCAGACATTAAGAAAGACCTTGACGCAAGCCACCCCAGAAAACACGGAATTAGGTCAACTAAAAGACTGCCCGTTTGTAGAAAGAAACCTGAACCAATTCAAAAGTTTTGAGCAAGCTTACCATCAGTTTATTATGGATTTGGTAGCTCAACAAGTGGCTTCAACCAAACTTGTTATAGGCAAAAGTCAAACTAAAAAGATTTTTGTAGATGGTGGATTCTCGAAAAACCCAATTTTTATGAGTTTACTGGCAGAGGCATTTCATAATATTGAAATATATGCCTCAGAAGTGGCACAAGCATCTGCTCTGGGAGCCGCTTTGGTAATCTCCGAAACTTGGACAGATCAAAAATTTGAGGTTTCGAAGTTAAAATTAAATAGATTCTATTAAAATTTAGTTTGAAAGATTCCTCTTAAGTTCTTCAAATTCAAATTTTAGCTACACACATTATTTGTTTTTTAAATTAATGTAGCTACATTAGTGATAAATATATTTGCAACCAAAACTAACCTTACTACGTAATAGTTAGGAATTTATGCATCCCAATCAAGATTCTGACAAATTAAAGAACATTCTGAAAGGCTGCCTAAAAGCAGACAGGAAGAGTCAGGAATTGCTTTACAAGCAGTTCTTTGGATTTGCAATGAATATATGTTTGCGTTATGCTAATAATAGAGATGAAGCACTTGAAATATTAAATGACGCATTCTTAAAGATTTTTACAAAGATTGATAAATATGATTTTGAACGACCATTTAATGTTTGGTTAAAAAGAATAGTGGTAAATACAGCAATAGACGCTTATAGAAGTCAAAACAAACATCATAACCATTTGGATATAGAAACGGTGTATAATCTTCCAAAAGAAGAAGAATCTCCTTTGCAAAAAATGAGCTATGAAGACCTCATTATTCTGACCAAAAAACTACCCAAAAACTATCAACTGAATTTTAATTTATATGTAATAGAAGGTTTTCCCCATGAGGAAATCGCCAAAATGATGAATATATCGGTGGGAACATCGAAGTCTAACTTATCCAGAGCGAGAGAAATGCTCAGGAATCTTTTGCAGGATACAGAAAGACAAAAAATAAAGTAAAATGAAAGATTTAAATAATATATCTGACGAGGAGTTTGACGATGTGTTTAGGCAAAGTGCCAACGAACACAATGAAGAACTATGGGAAGATGCTTGGCCACTTATGAACAATAAGCTTGACCAGGAAGAGAAAAAAAGACGATTTGTTGTTTTCTGGCGATGGGCCGCAGCTCTGTTTTTGTTCGGAGCCCTTGGAGTAATGAGTTTAAAATATTTTAAAAGTGACCAAAGTTTGGCAACTCAAACTGAAATCAAGGAAAATACTAAATCACAAAATAATAATATTAAAAAAGATAACTCAACCACATTAACCAAAGAAGAAAAGAAAAGTAATATTGAAAAAGAAGAGCAACCTGGAGATTTAGAAAAGGCTATTGAAGAAAAAAATAATTATAAAAATCCATATTTAAAAACTGAAAAACTATTGGTAAAAAGTAACTTAAAGACAAAATCTGAATTATCTTCTAAGAAAAAATATGAACCTGATATTAAGCAACCAACAGAGATAAATTTAGCAATTACAGAAAATAAAAGTATAAAAAAAGAAGAAAAATTTGAAGAGAACAATTACAAAAACAATTTAGAAAATTCTACAGAAACTATTGCCAACCAAAGCAATAATTCAGAAAATACTAAAACAAATTTAAATGAAACTGAAAGCACTTTTTTTGAAGAAGATACAATCATTGTTGCTTTTGAAGAAACAACTATTTCATCAGAGAATGAGCTTTTTGAAGAGCTGCCAATAGCCAATTCTAATTCGTCTACTTTCAGAAATTTTGGATTTATTCTAGGATTTTCTCCCGATTATTCCAAAGTTTCTTCTAATGCCTTTGGACCAATGGGTCATAATATTCAAATTTTAATTAATTATAATTTGACCAAAAAAATTGCCTTAAAAGCTGGAATTATTAAATCCTTAAAACTTTATGATGCTTATCCTGAAAATTATGCTTGGCCAGCTAAATGGGGAACGCCATCATCTCCTTTAAAAGAAGTTTCAGCGACTTGCAGCATGCTTGACATTCCGGTGGTTTTGAGCTACGATATTAAAGAGAAAGGTCCTAATAAATTTTATACTTCTCTAGGTGTAACAAGTTATAAAATGATGAATGAAAAATACATTTACCATTACGAAAACGATAACGACCCTAACCTAAAATGGAAAAAATGGGAAGGAAGCACTGGTTTTTTTGGTGCAGGAGTTATTGATTTATCTTTGGGACTTGAGCGTAAAATAGGCAAAAAATTAAGTTTTCAAGTAGAACCTTTCGTAAAAATACCAATGAAAAATATAGGTTTTGGAAACGTTAAATTATATACTTCTGGTTTGTTTTTTAACATTAAAACTTCCACTCGCTAAATATTCTTCAACCTTTTTTCAACCCTTTCCGTAGTTAATTGAAATAAATAAAATTACTATGGAAATCGAAAAACTAAACAGAGGACAATTTCTTAAGACCCTTGGAATGTCTTCAAAAGCTTTAATGGCGTTTTATTGCATAGGTGCAGTGTCAGCCTGCTCTAGTGAAGATGATGTCACTCCAAATAATGGAAATAATACTGGAACTACTGGCAACACTGATTCAGGTGTTACAGGTACTACATCGGGCACCACAATAGATTTTACAGTTGATCTATCAAATTCAAAAAATTCAAAACTTTTAACAAGCGGAGAATTTGCAATTTTTGGTAATGTATTGGTGGCCAACACTGGTAGTAATAATTTCATTGCAGTATCTAAATCTTGTACCCATCAAGGCACACAATTGGCATACAGAAAAACAGAAGGCGATCTTTTTTGCAATAATCATGGTTCATTGTTTAATACCGATGGCTCCGTAAAAAAATCCCCTGCTGAATCAAGCTTGAAAACATATTCAGCAAGTTTTGATGCCGCTGGAAACAAACTTAAGGTAAGTTGACGTATATAAAATAGAGAGCCTTACCTTTGTAATAAACCATTTTAATAATATGAACAAATCAATAATTCTATCGCTCTTCTTTATTTTTCCATTAATACTAAAAGCTCAAATAACGGCAGCAGACAGTCTTTTAATGGATTTAAATACAGAAGAAACAACAGCTTCACAGAGTTTACTGCCTGACAGAATGCTTTTTACACAAAGAATGCTTTGGGGTGAAAATGGATTATATAGAAAAGTAGGTATAGCACCAAAGGTTTTAACTGCTGAAACACGTGCACATGAGCTTAAAATTAGGCGAACGATGTTCAGAATTCATCAAGGCGTAGGTTTGGCTACAGCAGCAGCAATGTTGGCACAGGGTTTTGTAGGTAATAATCTTTATAAAAATGGAGGTCGCAATACGAAAGACATCCATGAAAGTATAGCTTTAGGTATAAACATAGGTTATATAACTACAGGACTAATGAGCTTCACTGCTCCACCTCCAATGATCAATAGGAAGAAGTTTGACAACATAAAATTACATAAAATACTTTCTGTAGTTCACCTTTCGGGTATGATTGCCACCAATGTTTTAGCTGACCAAGCTGGAGATAGTATACAAATGAAGAAATGGCACCGTGCAGCCGGCATGACAACTTTCGCAGCTTATGCAGCAGCAATAGCGACTATAAAATTTGAATTTTAAAACAAAAAATTATGAAAAACCTACTTGTTATTTTATTAATTTTCTCCTCCATTGCTAATACACAAGCACAGGATAAAAAGAAAATAGAAGCCGATAAAAAATCCTCAACTTTGGTGTATTCCATGAAACACCCAATGCATGATTGGGACGCTAAATCAAAAGATTCTAAATGCATTATTGTTTATAATTCTGGAACTCAAAAAATTGAAGCTGTGGCTGTAATAGCCCCCGTAAAATCGTTTGACAGCGGAAACTCCAATCGTGATTCTCATACAATTGAAGTTTTGGAAGCTCTAAAATATCCGAATATTACATTTTCAGGAGCAAATATTCAAGAAGATGGTAATAACATCACAATAAAGGGAAACCTGACTTTTCATGGCGTAACTAAGCCATTAGAATTAAAAGCTAAGAAAACAGTATCTAAGTCTACACTAAAAGTAGAAGGTGATTTCGAAATCAATATGGAAGACTATGGCGTAGAGCCTCCAGGATTAATGGGAATAAAAGCAAACAAGGAAATAAACCTAAAATATTCTATGGTTTTTAGTCTTTAACTATTCTTTTACCTTAGGCACCATAAAATAATCCTCGTTTTTTTGGGGAGCATTAAACAAACCTTCGGCTTTTGTCAATTCGTTTTTAGCAATATCTTTTCTGAAAACATTTACCCCTTGGTGCATGTGCATCAAGGGTTCTACATTAGAAGTATCAAGCTCATTTAACTGATCCATCCAATCCAAAATCTTCGCAAAATCACTTGACATTTGCTGTTCCTCTTCCGGCTTCAGCTCCAAACGTGCCAAATGTGAAATCTTCTTTATGGTTTCAATGTCTATGTTCATCTTGATATTTATCTATTTCGTTCTGAATCGTATCGTAAACTTTCTTCTTTAAATCTTCTAAATCGTCTTTATTTAATCCTACAGTAAATATTGGCTCATGAATAACCACCCTAGGCAAAGCCCAGTGGATTATTTTATCAGGCATAATATCGTACAAATTTAAGAAAGTAATCGGAACAATGGGCACTTGTGAACCAATAGCCAACAAAAAAGCCCCATCTTTAAACGGCTGGTGCATTTTTGGTATTTCTTTGCTTATTATACCACCTTCGGGCATTATAAATAAGCTTCGTCCATTATCTAAAGCTTTCTTAGATCGCATCATCGATACAGTCCGGCTATTTTTATCACTCCTATCTACTTGGATATGAAGTTTGGCAAACATATATCCTAAAAGTGGTATACTTTTTACTGAGCTTTTTCCCATATAAGAGAAATAATTTCTTACTATTCCCATCCCAACAGCCACATCTAAATAGGAAAAATGATTGGCAACAAAAACGTAAGTTTCTTTTTTGGAAGGCCGAAATCTATGCTCAATCTGAATAGGCATACCAGCAATCAAGAAAAATACATCTGCCCAAATATTGGTGAGTTTAGTTCCCCAAGCATTCAGTGGTTTTATTTGTATAAAAATTAAAATAAAAGGAAATAGCAATAAGAATATGGCTATTAACCAAAATATACACCAAGCATTATACAAATAAGTAAAGACAGAAATTCGCTTTTTGGGCATATTAATCCTCCTTTACGTGAGAGTGCAATTCAACTGGATTTTTAGAATTGTTACGCATTTTGATATTGAGCATTTCAACCAAAAACGAAAACGCCATAGCAAAATATACGTAACCTTTGGGAACATGCACATGAAAAGCCTCAGCTACCAATAAAGTACCTATCATCACCAAAAACGATAATGCCAACACTTTAACAGTAGGATGTTTGTCTACAAAGTCTCCTACATTCTTCGCAAAAAGCAACATCGCAATTGTTGATAATACTACTGAAGCAGCCATTACGGGTATAGAAGAAGTCATTCCCACTGCAGTAATTATAGAGTCTACAGAAAAAATAATATTAATAACTGAAATATCAATCACCGCTCTTGCTAGGTTTGAAGTACCTTTTTTGGTGTTATCAAGATCATCTTCAATTCCCTCCAATTTATGGTGAATTTCAGAAGTTGATTTGTAAAGTAGAAACAAACCTCCACCCAACAAAATAAGATCTTTACCAGTCATACCCTCATCAAAAGGTAAGCCAAGGTCTTGAAGATTGAAAAGGTCTTTTTCAAGGCCAAGAATAAAGCCCAAAACAAACAAAAGGCCAATACGGATAAACATGGCCGAAACTAAACCGATGTTCCTTGCTTTTGATTGCTCGGCACTTGGTAGCTTACCAGATATAATTGATATAAAGATAATATTGTCTACACCTAGTATTATTTCTAATATGGTTAGTGTAAGTACACTTGTGAGTGCAGCTGTCGTAAGAAGTTCTTGCATAATGTTTTTGTGAAAAAAATTTCACAAAATTACCAAGAATATTGATTCTAAAAGCACCACTCAACTATTTTTAATACCTTTTGGCAAAATTATCAGCCATTTCGTTGATTTTGTCTGCTTTCAACTTCTCAGAACTTACAACTAATCTGTATTTAAAGGTAATTGATTCTCCTTTGTTTAATGACTTATTGGTTTCCTTGGCACCGTTGGTGAAAGCTTTTTCTCCTAAAGGATTTACACTAAATAAGCCATAACCTCTTGAGTGCCAATAAGAAGGATAGTTAATATTGGTAGGGTGGTCAATTATTGTAACAGAAATATTATCATTCTCAATATTGCCTTGAAGCGTCACCCATTCAGAGCGTTTGCTCCATGTATCTTCTCCTGTAATGCCTTGGGCATTTAGGTAATCACCCGAAACACCTTCGTTGTTCATTACCGGCACTTTGGTTGCCAAACCTGAGGCATCTGTAAAAACCTCAGGTTTTTTACTTGGCAATTCTAACTCTCTAGCCAATCTAATAGCAAATAGCCCATCTTTCACGTCTTTAAATACCACTTTATCAACAACGGCAGTCAAAGTTGTTATTCTATCCACTGTATTCGAAGTTCCGTCTCCAGTGAAAACAAATCTTGTTGTTTCTTCCAACATCTTGGCTCCATTTTTATCTAACCAATCTGCCGTTACTACTAACTCTCCTTGCTTTTTACCTGATTTTATTTTGGTGATGCCTGTATGTACAATCGTTCCGAAGGTTCTTGGGTCTTTGGCACGTTCAACTTCAACTGAGTTATTCCAAAAATCATGGTCGTTTGCCGATTCATAATTTAGCCAAACTCCTACATGATGCGGGTGATCTATTCTTTCGTTTTTACGAGGATCTAGTGGCCAACCTCTCGTAATAATCGTGCCTTTGGGACTTAAAACTGGATAAAGTACAGCTTTTTTCAGAACATCTTTACCAGGATAGAAATAATTGGTAAATAAAGTCCCCCCTATTTTTACCTCAACTTTGGTTTCGTTGGGAAGTGAAGTGATTTTAACTGGTTTCTGTGCAAAAACTGCACAACCAATAAACATAAAAACAAAAAGATATTTTTTCATAATATAAAGGTTGAATTTCAATTTCAAAATTACAATTTATAAAACAAAAAAAAGCGACCCTTAGACCGCTTTTTTTGATACTTTTATTGCTTAAAGAAAAATTCCAATAAAACTAATTAAATATAAACCAATAATACTATTTAATAACCACTGTTTGAGATTGAACTTTGTTATTTGTTATTACTCTTAACAAATAATTACCTTCTCCCACTTTTTTAGTTTTATAAGGGATGATATTCATGCCTTTTTGACCTTGAAAATGCATAGTTTCGAAGATTATTCCTATACTGTTCAACAAAGCGATATCTACTGGTGAGTCTTCTTCTAAATAAAGTAGCAATTCAAACTCACCAGCATTAGGATTGGGTACAATTTGCATAAATTCAATATTTTCAGTTGAATCTTTAGCCGCCACTCTTCCGTTTGCCGAACAAGCTAGTCTAGCTCTCGCCCAATTGCCCCAATCGCATGAGCTTCCATCTCCACCATCTTCCATTAGAAGTTTCAAATATCTTACTCCACTTATTGATACACTCATGTTGGATGTTTGTGGCATACCTGAGTTTGGATTTCCCAAATAGGGAGATGTCGCTAAAACTGACCCATTATCATGATTCAAAACCTTGAACAACAGTTTTTCTTGGCCATATTGGTTTCCACATAATGCCGCATTGTCTTTTCCGACTGTTGCTAGAAAGTGAGTATAGGGATGATTAAGCCCTAAATCATAGATTATTTCAGAAGTAGAATGGGTTCCTATTCCAGTATTTGGATAGGACGTGGTATAATTTACATTACCCATTGACATATTACCTCCTCCTATATTGGTACCGATTTTGGGAGGTGGATTATATCCTGCTGAGCCATAAGTCCAAGTATTGGTGAGATATGTTGAACCCGTACAGTTTGGGGGAGTTACTATCGTAGTTGCATAATAATAAGGTGTACCGTTTGTAGCGTTGCAGGGAGCCTCGCTACATTCAAAGCCCAAAGTAAAACCTGAAGGCGTAGGAAACTCAATGGAATTTGGCGTGGCCAAACCTCCAAAACAATTTGAACAATCTGCAACCCAAGCAAAACAGGCTATTTGAGAAGAAAATGACGTTGTTACATCAGGCCTAGTAAGCATATACGAACCCCTAACCAAGAAAGTCTCTGGATTTGTAGAAGTCCTTTGGGTTAGCCACATCTGTCCGTTAAAACTTCTAGCTACCAAAGGATACGTGGTGCCATTACCTGCTGCCCAAGTGCCAATGGTCTGATTGTTGGTGATATTCGAGCATCCTCCTGGTGGAGGTACGGTGACTGAAACCCCAATCGGGCTGCTAGGATTACAACTATTTCCAATACAAACAACAGAATAATTAGTAGTTGCTGATACAAATGTGGTAATAGGCGAACCTGAAGTAGAGCCTAATGAACCGCCTGACCATAAAGGGCTAGTACCTGCAGGGCAAGAAGCTGATAGCGTTGAATTACCTCCTGAAGTTGACACAATTGAAGGATTTGCTGCTAAATTCGTGGCTGCTAAATTTGTACAACTATTCCCTGGGCCTGTACTAATAAACAAATCCATCCAATCGCCATGGTCGAAGTAATCAGCGTCATTAGTAATATATGTGAATAATTCCAAAGTGTTTTTTCCTGTTACATTCACATTAAAAAATTCAGGACCAGTAGTGTTTCCATGAATGTAAGAAGACCAAATTTGTGTACCATCAGCTTTAATAAAAAACTGAACATTTCCACTCCCATAAATATTATCTCCATTGTCATCCCTTCCTACAGCTCCCGTAAAAGTTGAGTATTGACCTCCTAAACTGAAATATAGGCTATTATTTGCATGTACGCCAAATCCGTTAGAATATGGATTATTAGTAACAGGATTTTTCGGCCCGCTTACTGAAAATGCAGCTCCTCCTCCTATTGGAAGGTTTAAGTTGTAAAAACCTGAACCTGAATTTGGAGTTAGTGATGTTAGGGGGATTGTGGATGTTGACCCTGTTTGGGTTACAGTTATTGTTTTGGTCACATTGCCTCCTACTTCTTTTAAAACAATATTGTCAGACAATGCAATACTACCTGAATAACTTGTGGTAGAAACAATAAGGTTTAGTTCATCTTCATTAAAGTCCAAATTTACCCATGAAGGTTTACTATAAACATCCCAATCTAAATTTTGGCTGACTATTTTTAGATTATAAGTCCCACCCGAATTACCAAAAGAAATAGTGCTTGTAGGAGTTTCAATAAATTTAGCACTTGCGTCAGAAGCTAAAAAAGGTTGGCAAGCAAAAAAGCGACCACTATTATCTTTTATATAACATGTTAATATGTCTCCTTCATTAACATTATTGAAAGTAAATTCTCTGACACCATTTGTAATACCATCATATTCTCCAGATACTATTCCTTTACTATTCTTACACCAAAAATACTCAGCTCCGTCAGCTTTGATTACTTTTAAACGATATGAGGAATTACTATACTTGGTAACAAAATCTATGGGTACCATTGCAGTCGGTGTAACTCCTCCGATTTGATAATTCTGTTTAATAGATGTGTACCATTGATCTGCCACAGAATTTAAAGTGGAATTATCGGAAAAATGCAATTGCAAATCTGCATCTCGACTACCACCTGTAATGTTATCAGAGTCTATACCCGTATATATCCTTAAATTAGAATTTAATATATTAGTTTGTTTAGCTCTGATATTAGAATTAATATACCTTTTGTTTGCAGCTTGTCTGGCATTACCAGTTATTGTAGTCGATGTAAAACCGCTTGGGGGACTAGATACCGTAGAGGAAGTGAATTGAGATACTTTGGAGACGTACCATGAAAGTCTAGGATTGGTGCTATTATCACCTAACACACTTCTGCTCATATTTATTACATTTAATAAATTGGATTGGTAGTTTGGTATTGTATTATCGCCGTATAAATCGCTTGCTGAATTTTCTTCGCCTTGGTGCCATAGAACAGCTTTAGCTCCCATAATATTTCCAAACAAACGCATTGTTTGCATCATTTTCAGTCCATCACTTTGATTATTCGCAAATGACTCAATTTTTGCACCTGGATATGCCACATTAAAAAATATATTAGGAGTTTTTGAAATAATAGGGTCAGAGTTTGTTGCTATTTTATATCCCAATGGCTGCCAGCACCATGAGGCCATTCCGTTGGGATAGATCCAACCTGGATCTGTATCTTCATTGGTGCCATTTCGAAACGCAACAAAACTACTCTTATAGGGAAGACCATCAACGGATACATTTTCTTTTTTTCGATTATTAGGATCTAACTCATCTTCCACCCACCCTTTGTGCCATTCGTATTTACCATTAAGGTTATATATTCTAGACAAATTAGAAACATTCGAATTATTATTTAAAAATGGTATTGTGGCATCCGTTTTATTTTCAAAATCCGATTTTCCGGGTTTCGGAAAGTTATCTAAAATAAATTGATTCTGAAATTTACCAGAAGGGTAATTAAACCCAGCCGCATTAGACTGACCCGAAATAAAATATACATCGCCTACACCAAATTCAATAATGTCTTTGGTGTAATCTTTGGTTGAAAAAAACAAGTATTGCCTTCTTGAAAATATTTTTATTCGATAAAAACCTTTATTCAAGTTAATACCAGCGTAATCAAAAATAAGCCTATTGGTAATATTTGTTTTTGTATTTGAAGGATTAATTGTTACGGCTTCGTGGTTGGTAACAGGCTGAAATTGCCCTGAAGCATTCATCTGATAAAGGGTATATTTTAGTGAGGGTAAATTTGATTCTTTGCGAGTAGTACCACCAAAAGATAATAAATACTGGCCAGCATCATTTTGTTGAAAAATCGAACCATTCGCTGGATAGGTAATTTTATCGACTTGGCAATAGGCATTCGGGCTAAAAAAAAGCCATAGCAATGCCATTGAAAAAAGAAAATATTTTTTCATAATTTAATTATTTTACGTGTTACTGATTATTTTTGATTAAATGGCCTAATATCAATTAAGGGGATATCTGTACTATAAAATCTATTAATGACCTTAATCGTCTCATTGGTGATTATTGCTTGACCATAAGCTGATGGATAAAAACCATCTGAAGAGTAGAAGGCTTCAACTGTTACCTTTTGACCGTCATCACTTATATAGGCACTTCTATGTATGGCCTTATATAAAGAATAAATATCCACCACAGGTATATTTAGTTCTTTAGCTAAAGATTCGGTTTCTTGATTTGATAATAAAATTAAATTTTTAGTGTAATCTGAGTTATTAAAAGATATAAAATTCCTTTCATTCAATTTATTATTTTTGTTTATTCCTTTTTTTAAACTAGGATGGACGTTCTTGCCTAATAATGAATCTATTTCACCGGTAGGTAAAACGTATGCCATACCTACTACTGGGTTGGTGTTCAAAATGCCATACAGTTCATAGGCGGCTTTTATTTGATCTACTTTTATTAGATTTAAATAAGGTGCATCAAAAAGGTCAGGTTTATTTAGAATTACGCCACGCTTAATGCTTTTGTTTTCTTTCAATTTAATATAAGCCTCTATCCTTTGGCTATAATCATCACCAGGATTTCCAAATCCGCTTCCATAATTGATTTTATAACCAATAGTACCTTGCGGTCTTGGCCTAGTACTATTTCCAGAACCACCAATATGTTCTAAATTGAAATAACTTTCAAAAAGTCCTTGAAACACATCATGAATAATATAAAAGTCAGCTTTATTCGCTTTGATAATATCGGGCATTTTAGAAAAAGAGAAACCTGCATAATCTTTGGCTATTCTTTTCCCAAAGCCTGATTGGTCAAATGATTCAACATTTGGAGTGGCATAATTGTCTATTCGAACTGTTTTAGTAGATTTTAAAATTGCCTTATTGTTCTTCTCTAAGGTTTCTATACCACTGTTGTTGAGTACTACTTTGTATTTAGGTATTGGCCCACCTGTAAAATTTTGGTTAGTCCTAACCCTTCTATTAAACCCACTGTAATCTTCTGTATCAAAATAAGGTTGATTAAATTCTACACCCATTTGATTGGCGAGCAAATTTGGCAAACTTGTTAGCATGCCTTCATTAAATAAACCTCCATCTCGATATCCGGTAAGGACGCCATCTCCAATAGCAACAATTCTAAATGGTTTACCTTTTAAGTCAACATCTTCATTGTTTTTAATCTTATCTAATTTAGGCACTTTACTGGGCTTTTTTAAACCAGCTTCTTGTTTAAATACTATGGCTGTATCACCAACAACATTATAAATTGGTGCAAACTCATAATTAGCATATTTTAGCTTTGTCTTAGATTTATCATCTCTAGTCTTCACAGTATCCCCATCAATAACCACAAATGCAGGAAAATCAATAACAGGTTCCAAAATTTCTTTTGGGTTGCAGCTCAGCATTAGACTGGCCGCTAAAAGTGTAGTAATCATAATTTTTGATCTCATTAGTTTAATTATTTAAAATGTTTCTAATGGTCACATACTTCATAGTATAGCTTTTAAAGAGAGGCATTGTGTGTATCTCTGTAAAGGCTGTGTCTGTGATTTACGCAACGGTAATTTTACGGTATCGAAATCTATAACGTAAAAATAAGCATCCTTAAGGTGTTTCTATCAATTGATGCCCCAAATTGAAATAAAAAAAAAAAATAGAAACCTAATTATTGTTAATAAATGTTTTACAACATGATGAATATCAGTTTTTTACAATTGATTTAAATCAATTCATGGTTCATGGTTTCTAAGCCAATTTGTGGCAAAAATCATACTTCTGTTTGAATTTAAAACAAAAAAAAGCGACCCTAAGACCGCTTTTTTTGATACTTTTATTGCTTAAGTTTACTTTATCGTAAAATTCGTTTGTCCAACTCTGAAGCCGTCAGCATACAATTCAACTTTGTAAACGCCTTTTTCGTAATTGCTTCCGCGGTTATAGATAAACTCAACTGTTTGACCTGAGTTTGAATATAAAATGGTTTGTTTTGCAGTATAAACCGTTTCTTTTCCTCCAAAGTTGAATGCACCAGAACCAGTCGCCATGTCAGAAATAACATTGCCTAAAGGATCCATCATACGCATGTAAACGGTTTTGTTTTCTTTTTTAGTCAAAGGGTTTTCTGCCAATTTAAAAGCAATTTTTACTCTGTCTACCTTTCTTGCCTTAAACTCCTCTCCATCTCTTTCTTTGCCTCTCGAATTTATGGCAGCTACTGTATAATTCACAGGTCTTAAGGCCGCAGCCAAAGTTACTTTTTCAGATAATTCACGATTCTGAACGGTAGTTTTATAAACCGAATCCGCCAAAATTTCTTTTGCAGTTTTCAATTCCGTATTGGTGCTTTTTAAACCTGTATTTTCAGAATTCAAAATCTGGTTTTGATTATTCAAAATTGCATTTTCTTCACGCAACTGAGCTATTTGGTTGTCTTTTTCTAACAAGAGAGCCTCATAGTTTTTGATTTTGTTTTCATACTCTTTGGAATTAAAGTTTTTTGAAGTCATCAAAGCTTTTTTGTCTTTTTGCAATTCTGCTTTTATCGCTTCCAGCTCCTCCACTTGTCCACCAAGAGCAGAGATTTCTGCTATTTTAGCATCCAATTGGGCAGAGATAGAGTCAAGTTTGGTGTTTGTCCTGAGTAATTCATTGGTTTTTTCGGTAATCGTAAGGTTGTTTTGAGAATTGTCTTGCTTCTCATTAAAATACAAGTAGCCAAAGATTGCTGCGATTGCCAAAGCCAAGATAAGACCCGCTTTCACAACTGAATTGCTACTGTTATTTGATTCTTCCATAGTGTTATTCTTTTGGTTAGATAATAACGACAAAAATATATTTTTATTTTTGTTTTCAAAGCCAAATGAGCCTTATATTCAATCTTTTTTTAGATAAAACCCCTAAATACTTAACATTTGAATCATTTTAAACTTAAAAACAGCCCATACCTCATTGTGACTGTAGCGGCACTTGGATATTTTGTAGATGCATACGATTTGATACTTTTTGTAGTTATCCGCAAAGCAAGCTTGATATCCATTGGTGTTCCAAACGCTGACTTGGGAGCAATTGGACTCTCTTTATTCAATGTCCAAATGATTGGTACTTTTTTGGGAGGAATATTTTTCGGAATTATAGGTGACAAAAAAGGCAGATTATCGATTTTATTTGGTTCTATTTTGGTTTATTCTATTGCTAATTTATTAAACGCCGCGGTGGATTCTCTATGGCAATATTATGTTTTAAGATTCATAGCAGGTTTTGGTTTGGCGGGAGAATTGGGAGCCGGCATCACTTTGGTATCTGAAACTATGCCACAGAAAAAAAGAGGATATGGAACCGCAATTGTAGCTGCCGCTGGTGCATCAGGGGCATTTTTTGCTGGAATAGTTGGAGATCTTACGCCATGGAGAGTATCTTATATAATTGGCGGCACTATGGGTTTACTTTTGCTTTTTTTGAGGTTTAATACTTTTGAATCAAAAATGTTTGAAAATGTGCAAAACAAAAAAATTACCAAAGGAAATTTCCTTTCGCTTTTATCCGAAAAAAGCAAGCTCAGAAAATACCTTTCAAGCATTTTGATAAGTTTACCGATATTCTTTACAATTACGATATTGATGCAACTAGCCCCAGAAGTAGCACAAAACTTGGGTATTACGGCTGAAATAAAAGCAGGAACTGCAGTTACATTGGTTTATTTGGGTTTAACTATTGGAGATTTAAGTTCGGGTTTGATAAGTCAATATTTCAAAAACAGGCTCAAAACCATACGGTTTTTCTTGATTTTGGGTTTCGTTATAACAGTTTTTCATTTATTGACAAAAAACATAAGCTTACAAGTTCTATATGTTTCTTATGTATTACTTGGGTTTGGAGCTGGTTATTGGGTAAACTTATTGACATTAGCTGCTGAGCAATTTGGCACCAATATAAGGGCAACAGTAGCAACAACAATTCCTAATTTTGCTCGTGGAGCAGTCGTTCCTATTTCTTTTCTATATGCTTTTTTATTATCTAAAAACGAAGGTAATGTTTCTGTTTCTGCATTATATACCGGATTTTTTTGTTTTATTGTAGCGTTTATTTCTACTTATTTCATAAAAGATACTTTTTCGAAAGATCTTGACTATACAGAATAAAAAAATGGCACTGATATCAAAGAAGAAAATACCGTTTAGCATAAATGCAAAACTCAGAAAATATCTAATAAAAACTGGAAGGGAAATAAATCTACCCTTGAAATACACAGATTTATTAAGATACGATAACAAAATCACACTTTATGATAAAAACGGCAACGATACCCTTTGGGAGACCGTGTTTTATGCTCAATCTGACCTAGCTGAGATATACGAAAACCTAAAAACGATCTACGCCGACTTAAAAACCGATGGCGACGAGTCTGTTATAAAACACTTGGTAGTGGACCGAGTGGACATTTGTTCCTACGCCAATACCTTGCCTTTTAGAGTGAGAATTTCTAACAAGGTAAACGACAACTACGATTATTTTTATATAAAAAAAGCCGACGCATCAAGAATATATGGTTTAGAACTAGAGCATTTACTCTCTCCAAATGTGCTTTCTTATTTTACTTGCGAAAATACGCTTGTCGAAGAGCATATTGCTGGAATTACGGGTGACCTTTTTATGCAAAACCATTTAAATGACATTAACCTCAACCCTATTCGTTTGGCCAAAGAATTTATAAAATTCAACGAAAGATGTTTCGTGAGGCTATTAGGAGATATGCACTCTTCTAATTTCGTCATTATCGTTACGCCAGATTTTGAAGACTTTCATTACCGAATCAGGGCCATAGATTTTGACCAACAGTCGTATGAAGGCTCAAAGTCGGTGTACATGCCGCAGTATTTTAAACAAAATAATGCTATCATAGACTTGGGAATGAAATACATGACGTCAGAGTCTGTAAAACAATATCAAACCGAAGAACGCTCACTGATAGCCAGCCGAATGAAAGACGAAAAAGTAAAACTCCATGACCTGATGGAATGTATGAAAAAGGACAAAATACATTTTGAGGAAAACCTGGTGCAACTTAGAAATGAACTGGCCCAACATTACAAAAACGAGGCCTTTTTGAGTTGCCAAACTATGGGCGAAGTAGTAGAAGCAAGCCTAAAAATGGTGGGTGGAATGTAAAAACCTCGCTTAAAAAAAATTAAAATTGATGTATTTACCCAAAAATACATCTATATTTTTATTAGTTCTATTGAAGTTTTAGAATAAATTAAAGTTCATAAAATCAGATATTTAAAATATCGACTAAATTTCAAAACAATAAATATCAGCATTTTGCTGATTTTTAAATAAATACTAATTGGTCCTAATATTTTTTTTGCAGTCCGTTGTAAAATTTCGCTCTCCTGAGATTGCTTTTAACCAAAAACGTTTTTGCGAAATTTTTCAGAGGATCATTGCAAAAAAAGTGTTTTTTTTGATTCTTTTTTTTCAAAAAAAAAGAATGCCCGCCTGGCAAGGCACACAAAGTATGTAATTTATTACTGTTTTTAAATCCGGAACTTTAGTAGTTTTACTCACTTTTTAACCAAGAATCAAAACAATTCAACCTTGACAACAAAACATTACGATAGAAAACTCTTAGATTTTTTACTAAAAGAGGTCATAAAAATAAACGAACTCTTTGCGTATGAATATTTCAATGAACATTCCATTGAAACAGCAAACTTGACCTTAGACATAGCCGAAGGAATAGCCGAAAAGCACATGGCAAGTGCGTTTGTTGATTCAGACCGCAAAGAACCAAAACTCGAAAGCGGAATAGTAAAAGTACATCCAAAAGTCAAAGACTTTGTAAAAGAAAATGCCGAATCTGGACTTATTTCTGCTACTTTTCCGTTCGAGAACCATGGACAACAATTGCCCAAAACTGTCTATGCAGGAGCACATTATATACAAACCAGCACACACAATGCCTTTGTGATGTACACTGACCTCATGCACGGCTGCAGCGAGATGATTTTAAGGTTTGGTTCTGATAAACTGAAAGAGATTTTTTACCCAAAACTGATTTCTGGTGAATGGATGGGCTCCATGTGTCTGACTGAACCCCAAGCAGGCAGTTCTCTTTCAGACATCAATACTACGGCTTATCCGCAAGCAGACGGAACTTACAAGCTTGTTGGTCAGAAAATCTTTATTTCGGCTGGAGACCAAGATGTTTCTCGAAATATTGTTCATTTGGTTCTGGCAAGAATAGAAGGAGCTCCAAGAGGCACTAAAGGCATTTCCCTATTTGTTGTTCCAAAAATAAAAATAGACGAAAATTCAGGAACACTATTATCAGAAAATAATGATGTAAAATCGATTGGAATTTTTCATAAAATGGGGCAAAAGGCTACGCCTGCTATGCATTTGGGTTTTGGCGAAAACAACAATTGTACAGCTTATCTTTTAGGAGAAGAAAACCGTGGTCTTCCGCAGATGTTCAAAATGATGAACGGTGCAAGATTGGGTGTGGGAATGACCGGAGTCGCCATCGCATCAGCAGCTTATCAACTTTCTCTTCAATATGCCAAGGAACGCACGCAGGGGCGAATTGACAAATCTGCCATTGAACAAATAGCAATCATTCAACACCCAGATGTAAAGCGAATGTTATTGTTTCAAAAAGCCATCGTAGAAGGCGGTTTGTGCTTATTATTAAGGTGTTACAAATATTTAGATTTGATAAAAGTAAGCAATGAACCCAAATATGCAGAATTGGCAGAATTGCTTACGCCTGTGGCCAAAACCTTTGGTGCTGAAATGGGAATACAGTCTACCAATCAAGGCCTACAGGTTTTAGGTGGTTATGGCTACACGGAAGATTTCATGCTAGAACAACTCGCAAGAGATGTCCGAATTTGCAGTATTTACGAAGGCACTACAGGCATACATTCTTTAGCAATATTAGGTAGAGAAGTTTTGAAAAACGATGGAGAATCCCTGGTTTTATGGAAAAATGAAATTGATGAAACATTAAATAAAGCGAAACAAAATCCTGAATTGAGCTTTTATTGCCAAAAATTAGAAAATTCGATTAATAAATTTTTAGATACCACACTTCAATTGAAAAAATTCGCATCTGAAGGTCTTATTGAAACCTATTTATCAGATGCTACTATTTATATGGAGTTATTTGGAATTCTAAATATAGCTTGGCAGTGGTTAGCTATCGCTCTAAATGCAGTAGATGATGAGAAAGGAGATCATTTTTCAAAACTAAATACAATGAAATTTTATTTTAAATATGAACTTGAAAAAACTGAATACTTAAATTCAGTATTGCTCAATTCAGAAAAACTGACAATCTCGTAATCAATGAAAGTAATAATAATTGGCGGTGGAATTGGTGGATTGACCACAGCATTGTGTTTACATAAGGCAGGCTTTGAAGTGAAAATTTTTGAATCTGTAAAAGAAATCCGACCTCTGGGCGTGGGCATAAATACACTTCCGCATTGCGTAAGAGTGTTAAGTAATTTAGGTTTGGAAGATAAAATAGCAGCAAAAGCTATAGAAACAACGGATTTAAATTATTACAATAAATTTGGACAGCAGTTTTGGTCAGAACCAAGAGGTAGAAAAGCAGGATATCGTTGGCCACAATTTTCGGTTCATCGCGGGCATTTACAAATGCTGCTCTATACCGAAGTGATAGAACAAATTGGCGAAGATTGTTTTTTCATAAACCATCATTTGGGATCATTTTCTCAAACTAAAAATGATGTAACCGCCATATTTATTGATAAAGAAACAGGCAAAGAAATTCATCAAGAAACAGGTGATATTTTGATTGGTGCTGATGGAATTAACTCTGTAGTAAGACAACAATTGTATCCAAATGAAGGGCCACCTGTGTATTCCGAAAACGTATTGTACAGAGGAACTACTCGAATGAAACCCTTCCTGAACGGAACAACAATGGTAATGATTGGGCATTTAGGACAAAAAATGGTAGCTTACCCGATAGAACATAGTCCTGACGAAAACGGCGAATATCTGATTAATTGGGTAGGGAACTTAAGAGAAGGCAAATCGAAACTAACAGCAAGAGACTGGAACCGAGAAGCGGACCAAAAAAGGTTAGAAAATATCTATAAAGACTGGATATTTGATTGGATAAATGTACCAGAAATGATAGCTGGAGCTGAAAAAGTTTTCGAATTTCCGATGTCAGACCGAAACCCATTGAACAAATGGACTTTTGGAAGAGTAACTTTATTGGGTGACGCCGCCCACCCCATGTACCCAATTGGCTCTAACGGAGCATCTCCGGCCATACTTGATGCGGATTATCTAACAGAAATGTTGGTTCAAGAAAAAGACCCAGTGGTAGCTTTGGAAAAATATGACAAAGAAAGGGTGCCAGCGGCAGCCAAAGTAGTTTTGCAAAACCGCAAAAAAGGACCGGACCAAATCATGGATATGATGGAAGAATGGTTCCCCACAGGTTTTGAGAAAGAGCAAATCCCATACGAAGAACTCAAAAAAGTGATGGACAATTACAAAGAAGTGGCAGGTTTTGATGTGGAAAGTTTGAATGCGAAAAAATGAAAGATTTTAAATGTTTATTTTTTTTTAATTTCATGTATATAAAATGACAGAAAGCCAATCACTTTCCAATTTCTATTCCCAAGTTGTAAACTTATTACAGTCTGCAAGAACAGATGTAATACGTACCATTAATCACCGAATAGTACTGACCTATTTTGAAATCGGCCGGATGATTGTGGAAGAAGAGCAAAATGGAAAAGAAAGAGCAGAATATGGAAAAGAGATTTTAAAAGGTCTTTCAAAATTCCTTTCTAAAGAGTTTGGTAAGGGGTTTTCGGTTGACAATCTTGAAAATATGAGAAAATTTTATCAAGCTTATAAGAATTCCGAGACAGTGTCGCGGATTTTATTAAATGAGAATTCCGAAACAATGTTTCGGATTTTCAACCTCAGCTGGTCACATTATCTTAAACTAATTAGAATCGACGATGAAAATGAGCGTAAATTCTATGAAATAGAATCTCATAAAAATAATTGGAGCGTTAGAGAACTACAAAGACAATACGATACCACACTTTATACTAGACTTTCGCTTAGTAGAGATAAAGAAAAAATAAAAGAACTATCTGAAAAAGGCCAAATAATTGAGAAACCAAAGGATTTGATAAAAGACCCCTATATTTTAGAATTTTTAGGTTTACCAGAAAAATCAGAATACTCCGAAAGTCAGTTTGAGCAAGAACTGGTTGACAAACTAGAACATTTTATACTCGAACTTGGCAATGGTTTTACCTTTGTTGCCAGACAAAAACGGATATCTTTTGATGATAAGCATTTCAGAATTGACTTAGTTTTTTACAATAGAATCTTGAAAAGTTTTGTTTTAATAGATTTAAAAATCGGCGAACTGAAGCACCAGGACATTGGTCAAATGCAAATGTATGTCAATTATTATGACCGAAAAATCAGATTAGAAGATGAGAACAAAACAGTTGGAATCATACTTTGTCAAAACAAAAGCGAGTCAGTAGTAGAGTTTACCTTACCTGAAAACAATGAACAAATTTTTGCGAGCAAATACAAAACAGTATTGCCAAGTAAAGAAGATTTTAAATTAATATTAAATGAAAGCAAATTTTAAATTTTAGTGTATGAAAACCTTAGCCATTCTTTTTATCCTTTTTATGTCGATGAATACATTCTCTCAAACCACTCCCCCACCAGCTCCAGGCTTAGAATACGTCTGCGAACTTCGTGTTCAGCTAGACCCTCCGCTCACCGTTGGTCAAACTCCACGTGGCTTACGAAGAATTATCCCAATTATAGGCGGAACAGTAGATGGGCCAAACTTGAAGGGTACAATTTATGATGGCGGTGCCGACTGGCAGTTTATCCGTAAAGATGGCGTGGCGGAACTAGAGGCACATTACCAATTCAGGACCGACGATGGCGTAATAATTTACATCAAAAATGAAGCTTTAAGAGTGGCCACGCCCGAAGTGGCAGCAAGAATCGCCAAAGGCGAGACCGTGCCAGCAAGTGAGTATTATTTCAAAGGTCGCCCGAAATTTGAAGCACCAGAAGGAAAATATTTCTGGATGAACAATGCCGTTTTCATCTGTCAAGGTGTTAAAAACCCTTTGGATGTAAGCATTTTTGTTTGGCGTGTTTTGTAAATCATGGCGTCGGAAAAGAAAATACCAGTACTGAAACCCTCACAGTTTGATGATTATATCTTTCAAAACTGGAAACCTTCTGTATTTGGATTTTATGAAAAATTCCATGTAGAACGAATAGAAAACTACAGCCAACATCTCAAGCTACCGCTTTTACCCCATCGTAGGTCGGTATATTTTTTTCTATACCTCACCAAAGGCTCAGCTATACGAAGCAAAGGCTTGATTGATTTTGAAATAAGGGCTGGCGATTTCTTTTTTTTGCCAGCTGACCAAATTACCTCTCTCAGTTTTGTGAGTAATGATATCACTGGTTTTTATTGCCATTTTCAGCCAGATATTTTCAAGAACGCAGATTTGAATGTTGAACTTGAAAAAGATTTCGACTTTTTCAATTTTGCTGGATTTCCATTGATATCGACAAATTCATCCGATAGGATTTTGAAAATTTTAGAAATCTTAATGGATGAATATCAGGGAGATACCTCAAAAAGATTTGATTTAATTGCACATTATCTTTTAATACTTTTTCGAGAAGTTACTTTATTAAACAACACTGAAGCAAAAATAAAATCTACATCAAATGCACTTTTAACCTCTAAATACAAGACACTTTTATCCAAAAGAATTGGCGATTTGAATACTGTAGCGAAATTTGCTGAGGAGTTGTCGATTAGCCCAAATCATCTGAATAAATGCATAAAAGCTGAAACAGGTAAATCTGCACATGAGCTAATGGAGGAAATGAGGCTATTAGAAGCAAAAGTTTTACTAAAACAAAGTGACTTTTCTATTGCAGAAATAGCCTTTAAAGTAGGAAAAGAAGACCCCTCAGACTTTTCAAGGTTTTTTAAAGCTAAATTGGGTTTAAGCCCAAAACAGTATCGATTTTCGAAATAATGATTGATTTTGCATAAAAACCTAAACAAACTGCCTACTTTTTGCAAATTCTATATTCTACATTTGTAGTATTCATAGAAAATCTTAGACTATAAAGTCTTAATTTTTAAAACAAGGAAGTGTAAAATATGGACAGTAGCCCTCAAAACCTTATTACAGAAGTTGTAGACGAAATACTTTTCGTTAAAATCAATAGACCCGCCAAAAGAAATGCTGTAAATGATGCCTTGTTATTGGGCTTGGAGCAAATTTTCACAAATATCCCAGCTGGCGTTAAATGTGCCATAATTTCTGGCGAAGGCGACCATTTTAGTGCTGGTTTGGACCTTTCTGAATTGAAAGAAAGAGATATCATTGAAGGCCTTACACACTCCAGAATGTGGCATAGGGTATTAGAGAAAATTCAGTTTGGAACAGTTCCGGTGGTTGCAGTTTTACATGGAGCTTGCGTAGGTGGCGGGCTTGAAATAGCGTCTGCATGTCACATTCGCATAGCAGAAAAAAGCACTTTTTATGCACTTCCAGAAGGCCAAAGAGGGATTTTTGTGGGTGGTGGTGCTTCGGTTCGTTTACCAAAATTGATTGGTATGGCACGCATGGCAGACTTGATGTTTACAGGCAGAGTGATAAAAGGAGAAGAGGGCGTTGCTTTGGGTTTTTCACAATATGTAACGGAAGATGGCGAAGGATTGGCAAAAGGAATAGAATTGGCAAAACGAATCGCCTCCAATGCAGAAATAACAAATTATGCCTTAATGCATGTTTTACCCAAAATTGTAGATTCAGGTCAAAGCGAAGGTTTAATGATGGAATCGCTCATCGCAACCATTTCATCTTCAAGTCCTGAAGCTAAAAAGCGTTTGGCGGATTTTCTGGAGGGCAAGGCGAAGAAAGTTGGAGAGTGATTTGGTGGATTTATTTATTTGTAATTAGTGGATTAGTTATTGGTGGATTGGTTTTTTTAGGAGGTATGATGGTTTGATACAGGATTAAAAAAGATTGAATTTTGATTTGAATTTGAATTTGAGTTTGAGTTTGAGTTTGAGTTTGAATTTTATAATCCGCGTTGGAACATCCGTTTTATCAGCGTCCAATTTTCGACTATTACAAATAGTTTTTAATTATTACTATAAAATAAATGTATAAAGAAGTCGCTTTTGGTTCTACCAAAACCTATAAGAAAGCGTTTGAAAATGGTGTGATCCATTTTGGGAACCAGGAAGTGTTGGAAGACTTTCCTAAAAAACTTACCGATCGCTTAATTCACTGGGCTTATACAAACCCGGATAAGACATTTATTGCGGTAAAAGAACAAGAAAACTGGAAAGAGTACAGCTATAGCGAAACCCTCCAAAAGGCAAAAAACATAGCCCAATATCTCTTAAACCTTGGTTTCAAAGAAGGTGAAACCATCGTTATTTTATCAGAAAACAGTATCGAGCATGCCCTGTTGTCTTTAGCTGCATTGTATATCGGCATTCCTTATACGCCTGTTTCACCGCCTTATTCTTTGGTGAGCAATGATTTCGGAAAACTAAAACACTGCCTAGAGCTAATGACACCCAAAGTGGTTTTTGCTCAAAACAAAAATTTGTATGAAAAAGCCTTAGTATTGTCTAAAGAGATTTTCCCTAATGCAGAAATAATAACTGCAGATGACATTCAATTTCACGAAATCCTTCAAACAAAAGCTACTGACCAAGTTGACAAAGCAAATGAACTTATAAATCAAGACACTGTAGCTAAAATTCTGTTTACATCAGGATCAACGGGCCTACCCAAAGGCGTGATAAATACCCACAAAATGTGGTGTGCGAATCTTCAGCAGATTACTCAGGTGTTCCCATTTATGAAGTCAGAGCCTCCAGTTTTCATTGATTGGCTGCCTTGGAATCATACTTTTGGTGGTAATCATAATTTTGGATTGACACTTTATAACGGCGGCACACTTTATATGGATGAAGGAAAACCAACGGCAAAAGGCATCGAAACGACAGTTGAGAATTTAAGAAAAATCTCTCCTACTGCTTATTTTAATGTACCAAAGGGCTTTGAAATGTTAATTCCTTATTTGGAAAATGATGAAGAATTACGAAAGACTTTTTTCAAAAATCTGAATATATTGTTTTACGCAGGAGCAAGTTTGGCTCAGCCTGTTTGGAATAAATTAGAAGAACTAGCCGTGCAAACGATTGGCGTTAAAATCCCGATCATCACTGGCTTAGGCTGCACAGAATCTGGCCCATCGGCCATGTTTGCCAATTGGGGATGTTCATTTTCTGGTCTTTTGGGCGTTCCTGTGGCTGGCATGAATGTTAAACTCGTACCTGATGGCGACAAAACCGAAGTTAGATATAAAGCACCAAACGTGACCCCAGGCTATTGGCGAAATCAGGAAGAAACCGCCAAAGCATTCGATGAAGAAGGGTATTACCGAACAGGTGATGCAGTTAAATTTTTAGATGAGGCCAATCCTGACAAAGGATTGGTATTTGATGGAAGAATTGCCGAAGACTTTAAACTTTCAACCGGAACATGGGTCAATGTAGGCGTGTTAAAAGCTAAAGTTTTATCATCAGGTTCACCAATCATTCAAGATGTTGTACTGACAGGTTTGGATAAAGAATTTGTGGGTGCTATCTTGTTTTTAAATCCCGATTCCTGTAAAAAATTGGCAGGTTTATCTTTAGACGTTAATAACAATGAAGCATTTCAAAATGAAGTAGTTATTGATTTTTTAAACCAATGGCAACGAGAATTTTCTAAAAATGCGACGGGAAGTTCAACAAACATTAAGAAATATATAATCGCCTTAGAACCACCATCGATTGATTTAGGAGAAATCACAGACAAAGGCTCTTTAAATCAGCGGGCGGTATTAAAACATCGGGCGGCTTTGGTTGATAGAATGTATGATTGAGGTTGGCACGCGGATTAAACGGATGTTCCAACGCGGATAAAACGGAATTAAAGAAGTTATAAGTTATGTAAAATCCGTGAAAATCCGCGTTTCGAAGAATCAGTTTTATCAGCGTGCCAAAAAATATTATTATGAAAATAGAAAACAAAACATTCCTAATCACTGGCGGAGCTTCGGGATTGGGGTTAGCAACAGCAAAAGGCATATTAGAAAAAGGAGGGAATGTTTCTTTAATTGACATAAATGAAGAAATTGGAAATTCTTTGATTAATGAAAAAACGCTTTTTACTAAAGCAGATGTACGGTCTGAAGAAGAAATTCAAAAAGCTGTAAAAGCTACAATTGTAAAATTTGGCCAAATAGATGGAGTAATAAATTGTGCAGGGATTGGACCTCCAAAAAGAGTAGTAGGCAAAGAAGGCCCTCATCCATTGGACTTCTTCCAAAATGTAATAAATATCAATTTGGTGGGCACTTTCAATGTGATCCGTTTGGCAGTAAATGAAATGCAAAACAATATCATAGATAATTCTGGTGAAAGAGGCATTATCATCAATACCGCATCTGTCGCTGCATTTGACGGACAAATAGGCCAAGCAGCCTATTCCGCATCAAAAGGAGGAATTGTAGCCATGACTTTACCGATGGCGAGGGAGTTTGCCAGAATGGGAATACGAGTTATGACCATTGCACCCGGGATTTTTGAAACGCCTTTGCTGGCATCTTTAGCACAAGAGGCTCAGGATTCCTTAGGCAAACAAGTGCCTTTTCCATCAAGATTGGGTAAGCCAAATGAATTCGCCTCTTTAGCCAACCAAATTATCGAAAATCAGATGTTGAATGGAGAAGTGATTAGATTGGATGGTGCGATTAGGATGGGAGCGAAATAAGTACAAATTCAAGGTTCAAATTCAAGGCACAAACCCAAACTCAAATTTAAGGTCTAAAATAAAATTTAAAAAATCGTGTTCAAATTTAAGATAGAGTATAAAATACATTTCAATCGATTATGAGGTAATTTTAAAAATAAAAAAGCTAAAAATTAAAAGTGAACTTTTGGAAATTATCAAAAAAATAAAGTTAAAATGATAACGAATTTTGATTTAGAAGATCGATTGGTCTTTTTGCTGGAGAGACTATTATTTTTACAAGAAGTATTAAAAAAGACTTTGAAGGTAGCCATTTAAGTGGACAATTGATAAGAAGTAGCAGTGCTGCTCCTCTAAATTATGGTGAAGCCTTAGGGGCTGAGTCACCCAAAGATTTTATACATAAAAACGGAATAGTTTTAAAGGAGTTGAAAGAGTCACGAGTATGTTTTAAACTTTTGAAACACATTAATTATGGTGAAGATAAAGCAAGAATCAAGCTCCTTGAAGAGTGCGAGGAGCTAATAAAAATTATTGCCACACGAATTAAAAACGCTAAACTAAAAATGAATTCTAAATAAGTCTTTATACAAGAATTTGATTCGAACTTGAATTTAAATCTAGAATTTGAATCTTGAATTTGTATTTGAACTTGAATTTGTATTTGAACTTGAATTTGTATTTGAACTTGAATTTGTATTTGAACTTGAATTTAAAATTATGATAAATATTCAAAAAATAACCGCCATAGATGTACACACGCATGCAGAGGTAAGCTGTTGCCAGCCGCATGATGATTTCAGACCTGAATTGGATGAGGCTTTTGCCAAATACTTTAAGTCTGACAAGCGGCCAACCATGCAGGAAACGGCTGATTTTTATAGAGACCAAAACATGGCCTTGGTGATGTTTACCGTAGATTCAGAGCATGAAGTGGGCAAAAAACGTATCCCAAATATTGAGGTGGCGGAATGTGCTCTGAAAAACGACGATGTAATGATCGCCTTTGCCAGCATCGACCCACACAAAGGTCGCATGGGTGCTCGTGAAGCTCGCGATTTAATAGAAAACTATGGAGTAAAAGGTTTCAAGTTTCACCCAACGGTTCAAGGCTTTTATCCTTATGATAAAATGGCTTACCATCTTTATGAGGTCATTGCAGAATATAAATTACCCATGCTTTTTCATTCCGGCCATTCGGGTTTTGGTTCTGGCGTACGTGGTGGTGGTGGTTTGCGATTGGAATATTCCAATCCCATGCATTTAGACGATGTAGCCATTGATTTTCCTGATTGTCCAATTATCATTGCACATCCAAGTTGGCCGTGGCAAGACGAGGCACTTTCAGTTGCGATGCACAAACCGAATGTGTATATCGATTTGAGTGGTTGGTCTCCGAAATATTTCCCTAAACAACTCATTCAATATGCTAATACGATGCTTAAAGACCGCATGCTTTTCGGTACAGACTTCCCATTGATTACACCAGAAAGATGGATGAAAGACTTCGCAGAAGCTGGTTTTAAAGAAGAAGTAAAGCCATTGATTTTGAAAGAAAATGCTATCAGAATGCTAGGCTTAAAATAAAATTGAAATATGATTGAATTAGAAAAGCAAGCAATGTCTAATTTTCAATGGCTAATTGTAGCCATTTGTTTTATTCTGAATTTCAATGACGGCATTGATGTTTTGATTGTTTCATTTTCAAGTACTGAAATCATCGCTGATTGGGGACTTTCAAAGGTAGAAATGGGATATATTTTCAGTATCGGTTTGGCCGGAATGACCTTAGGAGCCTTTTTGATAGCTCCTCAAGCGGACAAAATTGGTCGAAGAAATATTTTCATAATCGCAGTAGGGATGATAACTATGGGCATGTTCGGCGTTGGTTTTTCAGATAAATATAGTCTCATGCTGATTTTTAGATTTCTGACCGGTCTAGGCATTGGAGGAATTTTACCAACAATGGCAGCTACAGCAGCGGAATTTTCAAATCAAAAATACAGAGATTTCAATGTAGGCCTTGTGCAGGCAGGTTGGCCCATCGGTGCAATTTTGACAGGACTTTTTTGTGCTAAATATATTCCAATTTATGGATGGCACTCGGCATTTATCGCAGCAGGAGTAGTTGCATTTTTTATGTGGCTTTTGGTAATTTTCTTTATGACTGATTCCGTGGAATTTATCATAAACCATAATAGCGACAATGCCCTTTCAAAAATAAATAAGTTACTTCAAAAAATGAAGTTACAGCCTATAAGCGAAGTTCCTCAAATATCTAAAGAAAAGCAAGAAGCTGGCATAAAAGCTTTATTTTCTGAATATTACAAAACCAATACATTAAAAATTTGGCTTGGAGCTTTCTTTGGTTTCCTAACGCTTTATACGCTCATGAGCTGGGTACCAAACATCGCCAAAGACTCCGGGATGCCGTTTAAATTGGCAACTTATGTGGGTATTATGCTTAATATCGGAGCTGCTCTGGGTTCCGCTTCGATTGGGGCATTTGGCAGCAAATTTGGAATGCGTCAAGTTATTTTCGCCTTTATGATTATTGCATTTTTGATCATGCAGATTTATGCTTTTTCAAACCTTACCACATCTTTAATTTTTGTTTTGGTATTGTTTATTGGCTTTTTTGTCCAAGGCGGATTTAACGGAATATGGCCTACCCTTTCCAGACTTTACCATGCCCAAATTCGGGCAACAGGAGTAGGGTTTACAGTTGGAATTGGACGTTTTGGAGCAATTTTAGGCCCTTTACTTTTCGGATATTTATCAGATAGCGGCATGAGTATCAAAATGCTATTTATCATTTTCTCATTGCCTCTTTTAGCTATGGGAGCATGTATTTGGTTTTTAAAATCTGATAAATTATGAAAACTGCTTTTTTAGAAAATCCCCAAAATGTTGTTTTAAAGGACATTCCTATTCCAGAACCAAAAGCAGGTGAACTGCGGATAAAGCTTAAAAAAATTGGTATTTGTGGCTCTGATGTGTCGCTTTTTTTAGGTAAAAGACTTTTAAATAAACCAACGATTATTGGGCATGAAGGCTTAGGAATTGTTGAGAAAATTGGAGAAAAAATATCCACCAGAAAACTTGGAGAAAGAGTGGCTGTAGAGCCCAATATCCCTTGTGGAGAATGTAAATTTTGTAAACAAGAAAGAGGTAATATTTGCATAAATAAACGAGTAATAGGCGTAAATGAAAATGGTTGTTTTGCAGAGTATATTTGTTTACCTGAAGAATTCTGCTGGCCTATTCCTGATGAGATTTCAGACGAAAATGCAGTAATGTTAGAGCCAACTGCAGTTGTGGTGCATGCTTTATCAAAATCATCCGCAAAACCAGGTGAGACCATAGCTGTGATTGGTTTAGGTGCCATAGGTTTGCTTTTGACCGATTTGGCTATTGCCTTAGGCTATCAGGTTTTCGTAACTGAAATCAATCAAGAAAAACTAGCCTTAGCCCAAAAACTTGGGGCAAAGGAAGCCAAAGGAACAGAAAATAAAATCAATAAAATCTGGGAAGAAAATGAAGTTATAACTGTTTTTGAATGTGCGGGTTTAGCACAAACAGCTACATTGGCTACCAACGCCGCACCGAGAGGTTCAGAGATAATTTTGCTAGGTTTAGCCACCAATGCTGCTCAATTTACCCCACTGAAAATCGTAAGGGAAGGTATCAGTATATTACCTTCTATCATCTATAACCATCCGGCAGATTTCAGAAAAGCGATCGACTTAATACGCAAAAAAATTATAATCCCGGGAAAATTCATTTCGAGTTATTTTCCTTTAAGTCAAATTCAAATTGCCTTAGAAAAAGCTTCGAAAGGCGATCAAACCAAAATAATAATTGAAATTTAAACTATGAAAAAATTAGCATTTCTACTTTTGATCTCTTCTGGCCTTTTTGCCCAGAATATTGCCAAAACCGATACAGGAAGCATAAATGGTGCAGCTTACCGTATAATTTTCCCTAAAAACTGGAACAAAAAACTGGTGATGTATGCTCATGGATACGAGTTTACGGGTACGCAGCCAAGGCAAAGCAAAAGCCCAGACTGGATAGAGCGAATGAAACCATTTACTCAGAACGGATTCGCAGTTGCAGCTTCAGACTATCAATTTCAAGGACTCGCATTGGCTCAGGGAGTGGATGATACCGAAAAATTGCGTCAGCATTTTATTCGTACTTATGGCCAGCCCGACAGTACTTTTATTGCCGGTCATTCTATGGGAGGTGGTGTTACCTTGGCAACTTTAGAAAACTTCGGTCAATTTTATAATGGTGGCTTACCTATGTGTCCACTTGCGGGTCGAATTTATTTACAAACCCGTAAAGAATTTGATTTAATTGCTACTTTCAATGTTCTTTTTCCTGGCTTGATGCCTTCATTAAAGGAAATTCTTACTTTTGACGCAAACGCTTTGCCAAGCAATATGGGACAAGCATTTGGCAAAGCGATGCAAATTAAGAAAGCCATTTTTGCCAAAGATTCAATGGGCGTAGTTTCTTTTGCCAAACATTTTGATTTAAAACCTGATGACGTTTCATTTGCTTTGGCTTTTGGCGAAAATGTATTGCGAGATGTGGTAAAAAAATCAGGTGGAAATCCTTATGACAATACCAATACTATTTATGGTCGATTTGAAGATAATCTGATGATGAATCAGAAAGTAGAGCGAATAGCCGCCAATGTTTCTCAATCTGCCAATTTTTCGAAGTACGATCGTACGGGTCAAATCAGCAAACCTACTATAGTTCTGCATACCATCTATGATCAATTGATTCCAGCCGATTTTGCCATTGTTCCATATGAAAATTTGATTCAAAAAAATGGCAATCAGGAGTATTATGTGGTGAAATACACCAGCGGTCAAGGCCATTGTAATTTTACCCCCGAACAAACTGGAAAGGCATTTGATGCTTTACGTAATTGGGTTAAAACTGGTGTGAAGGCAGAGGCGGGGTTTGTGGAGTGAAATTTATTTTTCTGAATATTCCATAACCAATTTTTAAGATTTTAAATAGGTTTCAATATTTCTAAACTTTTTTTTGAAAAAATTAAATTTCGGTCATACTTCTATTAACTTCTGAATTTAATTTTTTAAGATTTAAAACCAAAACTATTATTTCTGAATTAAAAGTTAATTAAAATACTTAAACTTTAATTGTTGCAACCTTCAATTTTGGCAATAAAAGTATTTCCATTTTTAACCTCAAAACCTGGTTTTAAAAGTACACTATGAGCTGAGTAAATTCCAATATCACTTTTTGGACTTATTGAGATTGTTGACTCCAAAGGTATATCAGAGACATATCGGCTTGCCGTATTTACAATAAAGCCACTTATGATAGACTCATTTAAACATGGCTTAAAATTAATGCCCTGAGAATGTTTACTATAACAAAAGCCCTCTACGCATTTTACACTCAAATACTGATAATCTGTGGGTATTAAAGTAACTGTATTTGGTTCTACTATGGATGAAGTATGGCTCCATTCTGAATTAACAGGGCAATTTGAACTTAGAGTAACCAGTTCGCCAGAACGAAATTTGGCCGGGACAAGTGTAATATGTGGTTCAATACCTGGGGTTACTGTAAGACTTACCGTAGAAGTAGCCGTTCCTGCACATTCGCCAGAGTTTATGGCAGTCACTGTATATATTCCTGACATAGAGGCATTTAAATCTAAATTACTTATATAAAATTCTCCAGAAGCGTTAAAACCATTAGGGCCAGTCCAAGAAAAAACAGTATTAGAAGTATTATTAGATTGTGCCGAAAGCAATAAAACATTCCCTTCACACAAATTGGCATTTATGCTTGATCCATTTGAAGGATTAAGTTCAGAACCAGCCTGAAAGATAAAAGCTTCTACTTTGGCTTGATTGCTGATTCCAATATTTCGGGTAACTGTTTTTGTACCAGGACATCCAATATAATGCACCAAAGCTGTATAAGAACCAGACTTCAATATTGATTTGGGATATATGGAAAGTGAACTTTGACTATTGGTGGTTTGTGAAAGACCATCTGGCCCAGTCCAATCTACCGATAAAATATTATTGGGTGAAAAATAGTTAGTTGTATTAATACCAAGGCTAAAACCTTGGTTCAGATTTTCGCAAAAAACTGGACTACTACTAGATATTAAAGGATCTGTGGGCGTAGTAGTTAGTACTAAGTTTACAGTGGTTGTTGCCGTAACATTACAGCCGTTGCCAATAGTGCCGCTTACGGTATAAATTCCAGCTTTTGATTGATCAAAATTTGCTATTGTAATTGACTGTGATTGGCTTGTAAAGCCCGCTGGACCTGTCCAGTTGATACTTGTTAAAGGTGCATTAGAAAAGGCAGAAATATCTTGACTTGTTCCAGGACATAGTAATGCCTTAAAATTACTCACATATACCTTAGGGTTTGTTATCTTGTTTATAATAACACTAGTACTAGCCGAACCAGCACAATTCCCACTAAAGGTACCCGTCAAGGTATAAACACCAAATTGCGGACTTTGAATATTCGTAATATTTAAAGTTTCTCCAGTACTACTAAACCCATTAGGACCTTGCCAAGCGTAAGTCACTGTTGATTCGCCAATACTATTTTGAGTACCAAGTATAAAATCTGCCCCTTCACAATATTGTGTATTTCCTGTTACATATACTTGTGGGTTTATTAAGCTCAAATCTACCGTTTTTGTTGCAGTACCACTGCACGCCCCTGTATAGGTGGCAGTAACGGTATAAGCTCCTTCTTTTTGAGGAGAAAAGTTAGTTACTGATAGCGTATTACCTGTTTGAGTATAATTATTAGGCCCAGACCAGCTATAGGAAACTGAAAGACCACCAATGCTTAAACTGGCAGATACATTACTAGTACCGCCATTACAAACAATATGACTTGAAGGGGCAAAAATTGAAATTGAAGAAAATGTAATATTGACTGTTGAAGTAGAACTTCCATAACAAGCACCTGAATATGTTAAAGTACTAGTGTAAATACCTGCTTTTGAACTTGAAAAGTTGCTTATTGAAGGATTTTTTAAACTGCTAGAGAAATTGTCAGGACCTGACCAAGAATAAGAAACTGATGTACCAAATGGTGTAGATAAAGGTCCTGTATCTAATGTTGTACTGCCGCCATTGCAAATATTATTATTGGTAGAATTTGCAAAAGATGGGAGATTATTTGTAACTGTAACAGTTTTGGTTGCAGTAGCCGTATTATTGCATTCATTCGAAAACACTGCAGTGAGGGTATAAACTCCACTATCGGTTTCTAGTAATGATGGCAAAATGAAATTTTGGCCACTAGCTGTAAATCCATTGGGTCCAGCCCATGAGTATACTGGCGTTTCATTTGTCATAGTATTCTTTTGGGCGGTTGCACTCATTGTTGATCCCGGGCAATAAAAAGTATTACTCGCTATTCCTACTTGGGCAATATTTGTCATTGTGATAGCCGTAGTGTTTGTAAAAATACCACATGTCAGTACATTTGCTGTTAGTGTATAAGTCCCTGCTTGGCTTGCACCAGCATTCAATATCACTGGATTAGATTGATTAGATTGAAAACCCGAAGGGCCTGTCCATGAATACTGAAAAACAGCACCATTTGTATTAAAAAAATTTATCGGAAAAAACGCAATACTTGATCCTGGGCAAAATGTATTTCCGGGAGTATAGATTCCAAAACCCATGTTCGCAGAAGATTGTATTATGATAGGATTAGATTCATTACTTTTAATATTGCTTGTAATTTCTACAATT
This sequence comes from Lacihabitans sp. LS3-19, assembly GCF_024343575.1. Classification (GTDB taxonomy): domain Bacteria; phylum Bacteroidota; class Bacteroidia; order Cytophagales; family Spirosomataceae; genus Leadbetterella. The sequence goes on from NZ_RJUA01000127.1 coordinate 49,784, forward strand.
CTAATCTTGTAAGCTTGTCCATAACTTAGCGTGCTTGGCAATTGAACCGAAATCGGGCTTTGAATACCTGTGCCAATATTTGTAGGATTTAAGAAACTGCCAGTGGCATCGGAAAGCTCTACACGAAAGCTTGGGCTGGTAAATGATCCAAGAGTTGCAAATGAAATTGGTAGACTTCCACCAAAGCAAAGCAGTTTTTCATTGAAATCCATATTAATTTGAGGATTTGGAAAGCCACGCAAAGGACTATCAAAAATACCTCGGCCATTTGTACTTACTACGGCAATGCTATCAATCGACCTAATATAAATTGCATTAATAGGAACATTAGGTAAACCATTGCTACTATTTACCCAATTTGGATTGCTGGCAGCAATATCTTCAGTTGAAAATACACCTAAATTTGTTGCTAAAAGCACTCTTGGTGATTTGGGTGCGAAGACTGCTGAAACAACGGAAACATCAGGTAAGCCATGTGCGATTTCGTCTTTGTTCTGCCATGTGGTACCCCCATTGCTTGAATACCAAACAGAACTTATTCCAAAACCTTCAAAAGTAACTATTAGTTCGCTGTCAGTATTGCCAATTTCGATAGAGCTTACCTTGGTTGATGGAAACGAAGGCCATGTTAAATCTTGGAAGCTGGCAGTTCCGTTAAGATTGATAATTTTGCCGAATTTTGGTATATTATAATTGTTTTGCATTCCTATAAACACAGCTTCTGAATTTTTTGCTTTTCGAATTATCGAAGCCGGAAGTAGCTGGTTTAAAACAACATCAAAGGATGTTCGGTATGTCGGAGATTCGATTGTCGTAATTCGGAAAGTAGTGGTCGTAGTGAAATAATCGGAGTTTACAAAACTATATACTTTGTTGGTTAAAGCATCGATATCTAGTATACTACCATTTGTGTTTAATTGTTGGAGAAAATTAAAATTATAATCATATAATGAGTTTCCTCTTAAAAAATAAGAAGGAAATGTAAAAGCTTTTGAGTTATAGTAAAAGGAACTCGTACCATTAATAGAAGATGCACCGAAGGAATGAAGGTTGGTATTTATACCCAATTCATTGGTAAAAACCAATCCATCATCAACCTGATTTTTCATGGATGGCATACCTGCTTGAGCGGACCTAAATCCTTTGTTTTTATTTTGCCAGGTTGGATTATTTATTTCGGGAATCCCTGCAGTGAATGAATATTTCAGACCTGAAAATTTCGTTGACACAGCTATTTTATCATCGCCAGATTGTAAGCAAATGTCTGTAACAAGTGATGTTAAATTTGTATTATTCCAGGTAGTACCACTATTGCTTGTTTTAAACAAAGTCCCATTCCCTGAAAAGTAGTAAGTATTTTGATTGTCAGGATGAACATGGATTACAATTGATCCTTTTTGATAAAAATTAAAGTTCAATCCATCTGTTCCAATATCCGTCCACGTATTTCCACCATTAATAGACTTTTTGAAAAAGGTAAGGTTATAACCAGTACCGGACGCAGCGATAATCTCTTGCGAAGATTGGGAAGAAATATTACCTAAAGCAAAAAAAGTAAAACTGCCCAAAATTGAAGGACTAATTTCAGTCCAATTATTCCCATTTACATCATTCGACCTATACATTCTGGAGTTTCCTGAATAAGACCCATTAGCAAAATAAACTGTTCCATCAGAGCCAATTTCGAGGTCAAAACCAAAATCAACACTGAATTTTAGGTTCCATGAAACCCCAGCATCAGTTGACATATACAAGCCTCGCCAAGTCATAGCCCAAAAATTTCCGTTAGGACTTATTGCAAGTTTGTCGATATACTGCATTGCATAACCCGTTGTACCGACCACTCCATTAGGGATTGTTGAAGTCAATCTTGAAAAAGTTTGTCCACCATCAGTGGATTTGTAAATTCCTGAACCAGGATATGACGAATCATAATTATTCAAACCAGTAGAAACGTACATTATAGTTGTTGTAGTAGGATGAAATACAACATCGCTAACATTAATACTCACCCAACTATCACCTCCAGTCACCTGTCTCCAGGACGAATCAGCACTAAACATATCATTGGTATACCAAAGACCTCCCATTCCTCCTGCCCAATATTTATTACCGTTAATATCGTTGGGATCTTTCTCTAAACAGCTCGCATATTGGTTGTCAAAACCATTAGGACCACGTTCATACCAAGTGATGTTATTGAGGGAAGAATTGCTACTACTTAAACGTAAATTACTTTTTTTGGACTTAAGCACATCTTGCCTTATGGTTTCAATTTCACTGTATGGAACGTTTAAATTTGTTGAATCTATAAAATTATCAATAACTTGAGCTTTAAGGTTAAAAGTTACTAGGAGAAGTAGCAGTAAAGTTTTTTTCATTTATATGGAGTTTTTATTTCAACAAAATTAAATAAAAGAATCACATTTACAATCTTGATTTTTTTAGTTCTTACTTCTTCTCCTCAATAAATGAGTGTCATTATAATAAAATAATATTCTCAAAATAAGTCCGAATCGGCAAAATTGACAAGTCTTTTTATGTTTTAGACAACATGAAAGACCAATTAATTCCAGCCCGATTTGCGATAGTACCTTTCAAAAACCATATCCAGAAAAAAGGCAACCAAGAATTTTACGTGGTAAAATACACCAACAGAAAAGGACATTGTAATTTTACGCCCGAACAAACTGGAAAGGATTTTGATGCTTTACGAAATTGGGTTAAAACTGGTGTGAAGGCAGAGGCGGGGTTTGTGGAGTGAAATCTATTTACTTTTAATAATTTCAACCCATTTTGCATAAAAATCTTGAATTGTAATATTATTTAAATTAGGCTCAATTTTCTCAGTTCTGATTCTATTTAATTCTTTCAAATGTTCAAGACTCGTATAAACGCCACTTTTAAGGCCAGAAAGATATGCTGCTCCTAAAGCTGAGATATCGGCATCAGATTGTTTCTGTAAAGGAATTCCTAATAAATCTACCAGAAAACGCATCACAAACTGATTTTTGGTTAAACCACCATTTACCGCGATGCTTTTTAGGTCTCCACCCATATCTGCACCCATGGCATTTACCACGTCTTTGATTTGGTAAGGGATGCTTTCTAAAGCTGCTCTTACAATATGATTTTTAGAAGTTCCGAAAGTCATGCCTTCTATGGATGCCTTACGGTTCATTTTCCAGTGTGGGGCTCCTAGTCCGCTAAATGCGGGTATTAGATACACGCCGCCATTGTCTGTAACTGCATTGGCCATGCCCTCTGTTTCTGATACTTCTTTAAAGAACCCTAACTCATTTTTTATCCATTCTATAGTAGAGCCGCAAGCTACTATTGCTCCTTCTAATGCGAATGCTACGGTTTCTTCCGTGCTCCAACAGATGGTGGTCAACATTCCTGCTTTTGACCGCACTGGCTTAGTGCCGATGTTCATCATTATAGACGAGCCTGTCCCCAAGGTAACCTTAGCGGTTCCAGCATCAAAACATGCTTCGCCAAATGCGGCCGCGTGCGAATCACCTATTAGAGACGTTACAGGTATTGATGAATTTTGCTTAATGAATGATAAACTTGGGAATGCTTCGCTTACATCCCAAACACCGAAATCTGCACTTGAGGCACAAACTTCTGGTAGGTTTAACTTTTCTAAACCCCACATTTTCAAAATATCAATGTCCCACATTAAGGTATTAATATTGAAAAGTAAGGTTCTATGAGCATTGGTATAGTCTGTTTTGAAAGACTTCCCTTTGGTCATTTTATACAAAATCCAAGTATCCACAGTTCCGAAAAATACTTCTCCCTTATCTAGTTTTTCTTTCAGGCCGTCTTCGTTTTGCAATAACCAAAGTAACTTCGTTGCAGAAAAATAAGGGTCAATTAAAAGTCCCGTATTGTTTTTTATGATTTCATTTTGCCCTTTATCAATCAACTCCTTGCAGATAGAGGTGGATCTTTTGCAAGCCCAAACTACGGCAGGAGCCAAATGATTTCCGGCTTTATCCCAAAGTATAAAGGTTTCGCGTTGGTTGCTTATCCCGCAGGAAACTATGTCTGAAATGTTGTAATCAACACTTACAAAATTTTCTAAACATTTGGCTACCGAATCCAATACGTTTTGATAAATGCCTTCTGGGTTTTGCTCCACAAATCCATTATCAAAGTAATCGGTGTGCAAGTTTACATGGCCCTTAACTACCGCATTGCCGCCTTCATCAAAAATCACAGTTTTTGTGCTACTAGTACCTTGGTCTATTGAGAGAACGAATTTCATTTTTAATAAAGATTATTTTACTCTTTGAGTATCTATGATTTAATTCCAAAAGGTTTTGTCTAAATAAAAGACTGTATCTATAAAACGCAAAACTCCATTTTCCGTCAATACATTTTCGTCATGTAAATCCTCTAAAATTATTCCCAAAACTGGGTTGTAATAGTCATGGTTTCTATTGTTAATAAAACCATTGGCAGTTAGAAAATCTTTGACATTTTCGAGTTTTGTTGGCTCTGTAGCTTTTATAAATGACTGACTAACAACAGCGAATACCACATCCGCATCTTTATAAAAACCATCTAGATGATAGGCTGTGTCAGCAAAAAAGAAATTATTTAAAAGAAGATTATGAAAATAATCTTGCCATGAAGCGTAGTAAATTGAATCGTTGAGTTTTTGAACTGTTTTGCCGTCTTTCAGATAGACCCGCTGCTCCGCTCCTTCAGACACATAGTTATCTAAATTGAGGTCTGATATCCAAAGTTGTTCTTTGTCAATTAACTCAATTAAGATTTCTGTTTCTTGTTTTTTGAAGTGCTCGTTTTCTTTATCCAATTTGCTTGCATTACAGCTTCTTTCAAGCTCACGGGCGACTGTTTGGATAAGAGCTCCATAGACAACCGAACTCTTTCCTGAAATGATATTTTGTAATTCATTTTTCAAATTTTCACTAAAATTACTCTTAATTCATTAATTATAAAAACATTCGAAATAGCCCCCATATTTTGAAAGAAAAAAATAGCATTAGCCATTCTCCAATTACCATCAAAATCTAAGCTTTCTTCTTGCTTTTTTGATCAATGATAACTGCTAACAGTATAACTAAGCCTTTCACTACTTGTTGCCAAAATGGCGACACATTTAACAATATCAAACCGTTATTAAGTACGCCAATTATGGTGGCTCCTATTACGGTACCCGCTATGGTACCAATACCTCCTGAAAGCGACGTACCTCCAATAACAACTGCCGCTATGGAGTCTAATTCGTAACTCGCACCTGCGTTTGGCTGTGCCGAGTTTAGGCGTGAAGTCACTAAAATCCCTCCTACTGCGGCCATCATTCCTGAAATACCGTAGACGGCTAGTTTAACTGCTTTGATATTTATTCCTGATAAAAATGCAGCTCTTTCGTTTCCACCGATGGCGTAAATGTATCTACCAAACGTGGTTTTATTTGTAATAAACACCACAGACAAAACCACAAAAAGCGAGATCCAAACCGGAACCGGTATGCCCAATAACCAGCCCGAACCTATAAATTCGAAACTTGAACCAAGGTTTGAAATCGGAATACCTTGTGTATAAAGCATAGTAGCACCACGGGCAATAGTTAGCATGGCCAAAGTAGCCACAAAAGGCGGCAAACTAAACTTGGTGATTACCCAACCGTTAAACAATCCCATGAGCAAACCCACTATCAAAGCCACCAAAACACCACCTAAAACGGTAAACCCTATGAAAAGATCCATGGAAGGTATTGAGATTCCTTTTGACAATAAGCCGGCACAAACAGCCGAGCTAAAAGCCAACACAGAACCCACCGAAAGGTCGATGCCGGCCATCAAAACCACCAAGGTCATACCTACCGAAATGCAGATATTTACTGATATTTGTCTGAGCACATTCCATAAGTTGGATGAGGTCATAAACTTATCAGACAGAATACTTATCACCAAGCAAAGTGCAAACAACGCGATCAGTGACTGAGATTTTTTGAGTAATTCTTTATTCATTTTTTATAATGCTAAACGCTAAATACTTACTGATAAATAATTAAATTCTAATGTTTTACTATTAACTAAACTTAAGCTCCGATACCTTAAAATCAGGCTTCTGTCTAATTATCGAACTCAACATTTTTCATTCATCATTTAACTGTAATTTTAAATAGCTGCTTTTAATAATTTATTTTCGTCTGCATCTTCTGCATTAAATTCTGCTGATATTTTTCCTTCTGAAAGCACCAAAATACGGTCTGAAAGTGCCAACACCTCGGGTATTTCCGATGAAATCAATAAGATACTTTTTCCGTCGTTTGCCAATTTCTTGATAAGCTCATAAATCTCGCTTTTGGCCTTTATATCTATACCACGCGTAGGCTCGTCAAGCATCAAAATTTCTGGCTGCGTAGCCATCCATTTTGACAATACTACCTTTTGCTGATTACCGCCACTTAGGTTTTGACATTGCTGTTTTTCTGAAGGTGTTTTTATAGAGAATTCAGAAATGTACTTTTGAGCCAATTCTTTCTCTTTTTTGAAATTTAGAAGCTCCCCAATCTTTAAGGTCGTTAGTCCAATATTGGTAGAAATGTTCATATTTAACACCAAGCCTTCTGTCTTACGGTCTTCCGTTACGTAAGCTATGCCACTTGCTATTGCATCTTTGGGGCTTTTTAGCTTTACGCTTTTACCAAAAACTTCTATTTCGCCTTTTGTATTTTTGGCATTTAAACCAAAAATCGTTTGTAGCAATTCTGTTCTCCCCGCTCCCATCAAACCAAATACACCTAAGATTTCACCTTTGTGCAAATCGAAAGAAATATTATCCAGCAAGTTTCTGTTTTTTAATACCGGATGAGGAAGAAATATATTTTTGAGACTAAGCGAAACCTCGCTCACGTCTTTATTTTGTTCTTTTTTAACGATTAGTACATCTCTACCCACCATTTTTTTAATCAGGTCTTTTTCGGTGGCTTGGCTCATTTCACCAGCATCCACGGTAACGCCATCTCTTAAAACAGTATAATGCTGAGCTATTCTAAAAAGCTCGTCCATTTTGTGAGATATATAAACGATGGTCTTCCCTTCTGCTTTAAGTTCCTCAATGATTACATGCAAATTGTCAATCTCTGAGTCTGTCAAAGCCGAAGTGGGCTCATCCATCAAAATCACTTGGCTGTTTTTTAGTAAGGCACGGGCAATTTCTAACAATTGCTGCTCCCCTACTTTGAGGTTTTGCACCAATGTTTTGGGAGAAAAATCTAGTTTTAGTTTTGCCAATAAAACCTTTGTCTGCTTCTCCATTTCGGAAGAATCTAAAAGCCCCCAACGGTTTCTAAGTTCATTTCCTAAAAAAAGATTTTCTGAAATACTTAGGTGAGGTATCAAGTTGAGTTCTTGATGTATAATACCAATTCCTGCCGCTTGAGCGTCCTTGATGCCGTCAAACTTAAGCGTGTTGCCATTAAGGATTATTTCGCCTTCGTAGTCTGTATAAACACCAGTTAGCACTTTAAGTAACGTAGATTTCCCTGCTCCGTTTTCACCCAAAATGGCATTTACTTTGCCGGGGTAAAAATTAAAATTAACCCCTTGCAATACTTTAACACCTGGAAAACTTTTTGAAATATTAACGGCTTGTAACATGGGTATTTGAGGTACTTAAAGTTTCGTAATATTGGCAGGCAAAATAAGTATAGGCAAAGCGTCTTTTTTGCTTTGTTTTATGGCTCCAACCACCTCCACTTTGTCGCCTACGGTGAGCGTACTAAGTTGGGCTGGTATGGCTTTCTCTCTGATCACGTTGTTTAACTCTTCCGAAACTTTATTAAAATCAGCATTGGTTTTAAAGTCGGTCAACTTGACCAACTTCGAGGCATCGCGAATCGCATTTCCGAATATAAATTTGATGTCTATCGGGTAAATATTGCCATCTGTGGTTTTGACTTCAAAGCCATCCACGGTTTTGTTTAAAACAGTTCCATCGACCGAAACCATAAAATAGGCGGTTTGACCAATTCCTAACCTATTGCCAAACTGCGAAAACGCGTTTTCAGTATTCTTACCTAATTCTTTTTGAAGATCTGCTAAAGCTATTGGTTTAGCTTGTTTTAATATACCTTGGTTATAGATAGAGTCTGCATACGCTACAAAGTTAAACTTCGAGCTTTCGCTTGCAGATTGCTCGCTTAGTTTTTTGAAGTACACAGAATTATACACTAGAAAGCAGACAATTACTAAACCGATAACTTTCTTCATAGGTTAATTAATGATAAATTTTCAATGATGAGCATTTAAGGATGGATGATAAATTTTTAATAGCATTTTTTAAATACTATTCGAAAGTCTATTTCAAACAAAATCTTTAAAATCCTACCCAGAAAAATGGGTTTAGAGAGGATATTGTTTTAGACTTTATTTACCATTAATCTTTCATCATTAATGTTGATATTATTTAAAACTTCCTGCGTTTGATTTTTTAACTAAAACTACTTCTACCGGAACTCGCTGAGGAAAATCTCTTTTCCCTTTAAAATATTCGTCAGCAAACTTTGCCGCAGTTTCTGCCATCACAATCGGATATTGCATGCCTGTAGCCACTATTTTCCCCTCCGCTATTTTCTCTATTACATCGCTAGCACCATCGAAACCAAATACTTTTACTTTATCTGCTTTTCCTGCTGAAAGTAAGGCCTGATAGGCTCCCATAGCCATTGCGTCATTTCCACAAAATACCGCCTCTAAGTCTGGATGACCCTGCATAATAGTCTCCAAAACCTCCATGGCTTTGTTTCTGTCAAAGTCGCCACTTTGCTGAGCGAGCATCTTAAAACCTGGAAATTTATCTACCACAGAGTGGAATCCTCCTGAGCGAGCCCAGGTGTTATTATCCCCCACAAGGCCTAATATCTCTACATATTTACCTTTCCCATTTAAGGATTTTACGAACTCTATGCCTATTTCGGCACAGCCCGAATAATTGTCAGACAAAACCTGCGAGGTGGCAGCGTCGTTTGAATTGACTTCTCTATCCATACAAAAAACCGGTACTCCTGCTTCTTTGGCTTTCATGATATTTGAGATAGATCCGTCGGCATCTGTAGGGTTAAAAAGAATGGCATCATAGCCCGAAGAAATCAAGTTTTCGAAGTTATCTGACTCGATTGCCGGGTTATTTTGAGAATCAAAAATTTTAGCTTCATAGCCCAGTTGCTCGGCATTTTTAGCTGCCGCTTCAGCTAATACCACAAACCACGGATTGTTTAATGTAGAAATCACAACCGCTACCTTAGGTTTTTCCTCACTGCTTTTTTGGGAGCAATTGGTTAAACTTACAGTTATTATAATTAAGGTTAAAAAGCTCTTGAAGGTCATTTTTAGATTTTCAATTGATTAAAATATTCAGTTCAAAATATCTAATGCAGTTTGGGCTAATCCTTTTTCAGAAATTCCGTAATAATCAAAAATTTCGTTTTGAGAACCAGAAACAGTATGGTCGTCTGGTAGTCCCACAATCTTAAATTTGTTATGGTATCCGCCTTGCATAAGTAGTGATGCCACCGCTTCGCCTAAGCCACCGTAAACCGAATGCTCCTCCACAGTAATTATAGGGCTACCATTTGATGCTATCTCTTTGATTAGCTCAGAATCTAAAGGCTTAATAGTATGTAGGCTTACAACTTTTGCTTGAATATTTTGCTCAATCGCAAGTTTTTCTGCTGCTTCGTAGGCGGGCCAAACAGCTTCTCCAGTGGCCAAAAATGTCAAATCTTCGCCATCGCGAACGGTTCTACCTTTTCCAACTGTGAAGTTATTTCTTGTCAGGTCATCTGGCGAACAGATGCTTGCTGGCATATTCTTTTTACCAAATCTTAAATAAACTGGAGAATCCATTGCTGCAGCTGCTTTGATGGCTTCTTCTGTTTCAAAATTATCAGCAGGAACTATAATCGTAACGTTATTTATTGCTCTTAAAACAGCAAAATCGTGTAAGCTGTGGTGGGTTGTTCCCAATGCACCATAACTAACCCCAGCCGAAATACCGACCAAGTTAACGGCATTGTCTGAATAGCAAACGTCGTTTTTGATTTGTTCCAAAGAACGAGCAGTTAGAAAACATGCAGGAGAAACTGCGAAGGTTTTTTTACCCATACTGGCCAAACCTGCGGCTACGCCTACTAGGTTTTGCTCGGCAATACCGATTTCTACAATCTGCTCAGGAAATTTTTGACCGAAAGGCACAAGTTTACCTGAACCACGTGAGTCACTGGTAACCACAAGGACATCTCTATCCTGTGCTGCAAGAGCCTGAACTGTCTCAGAGAAAGTCTCTAAATTTGCCTTTGCAACTGCTAATTTTACTTTTTCATTAGCCATTATTTCTGCCATCTTAGTATTATGCTATTTCTGCTAAATTTAATTCGTCCATTGCTATTTTATATTGTTCCTCACTCGGAACACCATGGTGCCATTTCAAGTTATTTTCCATGTAACTTACGCCTTTTCCTTTGGTAGTATGTGCTATAACAAACGACGGTTTGCCATCTTCAAAAGGAAGACTTTCTAATGTTTCTGTCAATGCGTTTATGTCATTGCCGTCTACATGCTTAACAGCCCAACCAAATGCTTCTAACTTTTTATCCAAAGGCTCTAAAGCCATTACTTCAGCATTAGAACCCGAAATTTGTAATTTGTTGTAGTCCAAGATGGCACACAAGTTGTCTAATTTGTAGTGAGCGGCTAACATAAAAGCTTCCCAGTTTGAGCCTTCGGCCATTTCGCCATCACCTAATACGGTATATACTTTTGCTGGTGAGTTGTCTTTTTTTGCCGCTATGGCATTGCCACAGCAGATAGACAAACCGTGCCCTAAACCTCCGGTGTTTTGTTCAATACCTGGAATATATTTAGTGGGGTGACCTATATAAGGCGAGTTAAACTTGCACAATGTCAATAAGTCTTCCTCAGGAAAAAAACCTTGGTCTGCCAAAACCACATAAAGTGCTTCTACACAGTGGCCTTTACTTTGCACAAATCTATCTCGTTCGTTAGAGTCAAAGTTTTCAGGCGAAACATTCATGATACGATTATAAAGTACGTTCAGAATATCTACCACTGACAAGCTACCGCCCGTATGACCCGCTTTTGCGTTAAATATATATTTAATGATATTTCTACGGTATTCTACCGATTTTTCTATCATTAAGTCCACTTCCATTTTTTCTCTTTTCATTTTCTTAAACTTCTATAGTTCAATAAATTAATGCTTATAAACTTCCCATCCCATATAGTTCTCAAGAGCTTCTTCCAAAATGGCGGCGGTTTTAGAAGCATTCATTACTACGTGGTGCTCAAAACCATTTTTACAGATATGTTTCATCAAATTCTGAAGGTCAGGAATTTTAGCTACCGCTCTGTTTCCAAATGTACTTAATGGATCGTCTGTAAGTTCGCCTTCGCCAATGTAAGCTTTGATAATACCTTTAGGATCATCTGTACTGATACGGCCATAGGTTAACGGCATGGCAGGAGTTCGGCCATCTAAAGCACCGTAGGTGTTTTCTACACCTACCGAAGTTCCCAATATTGGGGCGTTGCTGATTTCAATATCTGGAAGGAATGACTTGGCCCAGTTTCCACAGTGGAATAAGACACATTTTTCGGGATCGTCGGCGTAGTTGTTGTTCCAGTCTACCAATGCACTTGGTGAGCCAGAAGCAAGCTGCATGGCATACATACTTAGTGTACCTGTAACATCAACCTCACATGCACTTGGAAGCATGTTTTCGCTCATGATACTCATACTTGTACATACATTGCATCCGTAGTTTTGTTGCAGCGAAGTCCAACATTGGATAGCAGTAGCGTCAAGGCTATGCTCTTCCATAACATCTTTTAGAACTACGTCTAACTTGGCTATTTGAATCATAGCTTCGTTAGGGGTTCTGCCTTTTGGGGCATATGCATTTATCATTTCTAAATGCTGCTTCACTTTTGCATCATCACCGGTTAGCTTATTGGCCATACCAAGGATTTCTGACAAGTCAAAAGTAGAAACTGTGATACCGTTTCTTTGTAGTATTTTTTCTGAATATCTGACCGTGTTAAATGCTCCTGGTCTGGCTCCAATAGCCCCAATTCTTACAGTTCTAAGTCCTTTTACAACTCTACAAACTGCTACAAAATCCTTAAGGTCTTGTTGGAATATATCAGAAGATGGTAGACTTACATGCTGACTCGTTAGGGAGTATTTGATGCCGTATTGATATAAATTATTACAAACAGATATTTTTCCGCACCAAGAGTCTCGGCGATTCACCACATTCATCTTGCTTAGGTCATCTGGATAAGCTTGAACTAAAACAGGAACATTTAAACCTGATAATTTTAGTGTGTCTGCTACTCCTTTTTCATCTCCAAAGTTTGGCAATAATACCAACACTCCAGCAATATCCTCACGGTGAGCTTTGAATAATGCAGCACATTTTTGAGCTTCTTTATAAGTTTCTACACCGCCTAATTTAGTTTCAGTAGTATCTAACAAAACGGGCGTCAAACCTAATTTAGCAAAAACCTCAATGATTTCAGTTCTTGCTTTTTCTACCAAACTGTCTGGAAAAAAGTCTCTGTTCCCGATGATTACTCCTAAAGTCATTTTAAGCTAATTATGAATGTTTATTAATAATGAATGATAAATCATGAATGTTGAATGCTGATCCTGAAAGCTTTCGGGAGAATGATAAATTATGAATGTTGCATAGTTGATTTTTATTGAATATTGGACTTTGGTTTTCTAAATACAAAAAAATATAGTTTTTGTTTTCAGCCCAATTTATCATTCTTAATTCATCATTCATTTTTATTATTTTATGCTATTATCACTTCAACTTCATTTTCTCTGAAAACAGAAAGGTGTTTTTCTTCAATTCCAGAATCTGTAATTATAAAATCAATCAAACTCAAAGCACCTAAACTTGCCAAAGCACTTTTCCCGATCTTGGTACTATCAGCAACCAAATAGGTGATTTCAGCTGCATCAATCATGGCCTTTTTAACAACTATATCACTTATACTTGGGTAAGTAAGTCCAGACTTTAAAGAAATTCCAGCTGTGGCTAAAAATAATTTTTGGACATTTAATCCTTTAAAGAAATCAGCGGCTTTTTGGCCCGTTAACGAAAGGGTCGGAGGCTTAAACTCTCCTCCTGTCATAATAACTTCAATATCCAAACCTGTTCCAAGCATTAAAGCAATATTTAAAGCATTCGTAATAATGGTCAGGTTTTTAAGTCCTGATATTTTGATTTTTTTAGCGATTTCAGTGGTTGTACTTCCAGAATCTAGTATGATAGTGTCCCCACTTTCAATAAACTCAAGACATTTTAGAGCAATAATTTCTTTCTTGTCTAAATTTTCCTGATGGACAAGGGAGAAGCTTTTAACTTGGTCCTCTACATTTTTAAGATAAGCCCCACCGTGCTCTTTAACAATAAGATCTCCTGTTTCTAACTTTTCGAGGTCTTGACGAATCGTAACCTCCGTAACTTTAAACAGTTTGGCTAAATCTACTACTTTAGCAGAGCCGTCTTCTTTTAAAAGTTCAAGTATTTTTTCCCTTCTTTGATTTGGAAGCATTTTTATTTAGTTTTTAGTTAAATTACTCATAAATACTAAAACAATTAAGCCATTACAAAATTAAAGAAAATAAACGAAAATTAAAGAAAATAAACGAAAATAATTTAAAATGTATATAATCTAATTTGAATCTATTTTCGCACATCAATAATGACAAAAATGGTTTATAGTATCTATTTTCTAAAAATAGTTTAAAGTTATTCCATTACCAATTATCGAAACAATTTTGTACTTTATTATTCACTAATTTTAAAAAAAATAGCTCGCTAAATTATATCGCGAGCTATTATTACCAATCTATTTCATACAAGTATCCAATTTCATTTTTAAACATATTCCTTTAAAAAAAACAGCTATGTCTTCATTCCGAAATAGTATTGAATTATCACAAGATAGAAATTTTGTCGCTTTCTGAAAAAGAATTAATAGCAAACAAACTAATATGGATTATCAATTCAGGAAAATAGCCCGTAAGAAATTACGGGCTATTATACCAATCTCGAAATTCATATTTCCGTTATTAGGCCTATATATTTTCAATTCCTAATGCTCGATATTAAATTTTCGGATCTAAATCATTGGCATCATCTGCATTATCTACAAAACCAGCAGGTTGAGTTTTACAAGAGTATAGGTAAACAATAGGATTTCCTTTACCATCTTTATCTAAGTCTTGATACCAAACTTTATCCATACATATTACATCACCTTCTTTTTCGCAGGATGATAGAAAACCTACCAGCAGCATTAAATATAATAATTTATTTTTTTTCATCTTTTTAAATTTAATTTTTAAAATTTACCATCCTGGGTTTTGATCTTTTACCACATCCATTGCGTCATTTAGTTCTATTGCTTGTTCAGGAATCGGCCTCAAAGACCATTTTTCCTGCCATTTGATACCATCTCTCTTGAAATCAGAATTGAATTTTTCTAGAGATGTACCCAGCATTTTTGTCCTTCTGAGCATTTGCCATCTGCCATTATATTCTCCTAACATTTCTTTAGCTGTTTCTATAAGGTAACCTTCTAAAGCTGCAGTTTTAGTATTAGCACCTTCAAGTGCATTTGACAAGTCGGCTCCACTAGGGACCAATTTATTTTCTGGTCGATTTATCACTTGTTGAATCAAATCTTTGGCCTGAGAAAATTGACCCAAACCTATCAATGCCTCAGCTTTCAAAAAGTATGTTTCAGCCAAACGAGCAAGCACAATGCTTCTGATGCTTGCGGTATTGCTCTGCGTAGAATTAAATCCATTCTGAGGGCTATCAAATTTTCTAAATGGCGGAACCCTGCGGTCGGTATTACCGTATCCATTCTTATCATATTTTTCTCTATGTGCCTCGCTGTTTCCTGCCCAAACAGGGAATGCCAGATAGCCTGAAGCTTTGCCTCCATTGGCAGCTACATATGCATCCCATTCGGCAATATCTTCGCTCGTAATTTCGGTTTTATTGGGATCCCAAATTACAGGATAGTAGTTCTGAATGACTCCTGAGCCTTTACTATTTGGATAAAAACTAAAGTAGTCTTGCCAAGTAGTGAGCATAAAATTGGTATAATATCTGCTGTCATTTTGCTGAAAAGAAGCATGTACATGATGAGCAGGTAAATAGGAATCAACAATACGTTTTATTTGACCAGCACCTGATCCAGAGAAAACAGAAAATAAAGTGTACTGATCGTTTCCAGAAGTAAGCTCATTTGCTAAACTAGCCTTATTGTATTGAACTGAGAAAATGAATTCACTATTGTTATCATTAAATGGATCCCATACTTTGTTGTAAGGCAAGCTAATCGTACCCTTGCTTGCCAAGACCTTATCTGCATAGCTAATAGATTTTGTAAAATCTGCTTCTGCACCTAAATCCCAAGCTCTAGTAAGATAAACTTTAGACAAATAATGATTTACTACGGTCTTGTTGATTCTTCCCGGTTCAGAAGTTTCTGGAAGGTCGTTTAAGGATGCTTCCATTTCTGATATTACAAAATTAAAACTATCAGAGAGAGAAGCCCTAGGTATGTTCGTTCTAGGCGAATTTGTATACTCGGTATTGATGGCTATACCTCCAAATTGTTCCATTAAAATGAAATGATAAAATGCTCTTAGAAACTTGATTTCCCCGCTTATCCTTTGCTTTTGTGAAGCTGAAAGTGGTGGTAAGTCAATGTAATTTAAAGTTGCATTAGTCACTTGAATAGCTCTATAACAATCTCTATAGAAATTAAAAACCGCACCAGTGGCTGCATTTATTGTTTCGTAGGTGTATAGAGGGCCGCCATTTACTCGGCCTTCTCTATAAATATCTGTACCAGCTAAATCTAATATCGGACTGTTACCATAAAGGGTTCTTAATTGAGCGTAGGAGGAGGTAACCAAGGTATTAAATCCATCAACAGAAGAATATAATTCTTCGTTTGAAATACCACCTTTGTTATCTTCTATGAGAAGCTTTTCACATCCACTACTTACAAATAGTAGGATACTTAGACATATAATTATGTTTTTTTTCATCGTAATTAAAATTTTAGAATTGAATGTTAGCACCAATTTGGTAAGTGATTGTACCAAGTCCGTTTCCATTATTTATATTTGTTTCGGCATATTCAGGATCAAAACCTATATAATTAGTAAAGAGAAGAGGATTCAAAACATTGCCATATAGTCTGACTTTATTGACGCCTAATGGTTTCAAAAGGTTTTGATTAAAAGTATACCCTAAAGAAATATTTTTCACCTTTACAAAGGAGGTTTCTTTATAGTAGCCTAAATTGCCAAAATACGCTCCGCCTCTATTTACGTCAATTGGCCATTTCCCTATATGCTCTTCAGTTGTAGTTTTATAACCTAAATCTATGGCATAACCATTTGCGTCAAAGACGAAATTGTCCCAATCTGGCACTGTAGTACCTGCCGGCACATAATAGTCATGTACAATATGATTTCTACTTCTACCACCATAAGCCATGAAGGTCGTAGAAAATTGATCTTCAACCAACATACCTTGTCTGGTTACTAAGTTAATACCCAAGTCCCAGTTCTTGAATTTCATGTTTGAGTTTAGGCCTGCAAACCAGTTTGGAAAAGGAGTACCCAAAACTTTTCTATCATTGGCATCCAATCTGTTATCATTATTAAGATCGGCCACTTTTGCTTCGCCAGGCTGAGCTGTGTAGTTAGTGTAAACAGATTCTTTGGAGTCAAAATCTGCTTGGGTAAACACGCCAAGGTACTCATAATCATAAATTACTTCTACAGGCTGACCAATAAACCATCTGTTTCCGATGTCATCGTCTTCACTATTGTAAATTGAAAGTATCTTATTCTTGTTTCGGGTAAGGGTAAGGCCGGTTGTCCAAGTAAAATTTTTCTTATCTATATTTACAGTATTTAGTGACAATTCAATTCCACGGTTGTTTACTGAACCAATATTATCAGTCATAGAGCCCACGCCACTTTCTATGGCAAGGTTTCTACTTAAGAGTAGGCCATTTGAAGTTTTATTGTACCAATCTACCGAGCCTGAAATATTGCCCTTAAGTAAGCTAAAATCTGCACCAAAGTTTACTTCATTGGTTTTTTCCCATGTAAGCCCGACATTAACAGGGTTTCCTGGAGCAAAACCTTTTACTACAGTATTGCCAAAGTTATAGAATATGGTAGACCCAGTATTTGGTCCTGTAATAGTAGAGTAAGGACTCACTCCAGCATTACTTCCCGAAACACCAAAAGAAGCTCTTAGTTTGAGGTCTGTTAGCCAGCTAAATTGCATGAAAGACTCTTTGGCAACATTCCAGGCCAGAGCCACAGATGGGAAAGTAGCCCATTTGTTTGACAACCTTGACGCACCGTCTCTACGAACCGAAGCAGTTAATAAATATTTGCCTCTAAAATCGTAATCTGCTCTACCTAAATAGGATAACAATCCTGTTTGTGCAAAACTTGAAGAGCTGTTACTTTGAACAAAATCGCCACTGAAAAGATTGTACCATTCCGATGCAAAAGGTAGATTTGTTGCTTGAACTCGAAGGCCTTCAAACCTTGTATTGAAAACACTGTAAACACCAGTAAGTGATAAATTATGGTTATTGCTAAATCGCTGGGTATAGTTTACCATATTATCCCAAGTGTATTCAAAGGACTCTCTGTTTGAACTTTCACCAACTCTGGTGCCTATGGCTGCTGGTAACTGGAGATAAGTATCCTGTACTATGTCTTGAAAGAACCCTTCTCTTGTTCTATTAAAACGTGGCGAAATAGTACTTTTTAGCATCAGGCCTTTTAGTGGATTAACCTGCAAATAGGCAATTCCAAGGACATCACTCCTTCTGTCTTCATTTGTTTGTGCATCCATTATAGCTAATGGATTTCTGCCACCAGTCATCCCTCTGTTAGTTTGGTTGGCTGGGCCATTGGCACCGGGTTGTACCACAGGAGAGCCGTCAGGATTATATGGTGTAAAAAATGGAACCATTCTGAACAGTTCAACATAAACCTCTCCACTACCCAGGCTTGTGTTGCTTTGTGTAAGATTTACTGTCGCTCCAGTTTCAATGTATTTAGATGCTTTGTGGGTTACGCTTAGTTTGATATTATATCTATCAAATTTCTCCTTTACAAAGTTCCCTTTTTCATTTTGGTACCCTACACCAAAATTGTAAGTTATGCCATTAGTGTTACCACTCATGTTTACATAATGATTTTGCTGCAGTCCATTTTGTTGAACCAATTTCGCAAAGTCAGTATAATCTTCTTCATAGAGTCTATTTGCCCAAACAGGCGAACCTGTCTTTTTATCGGTATGACTCATGATAAGTGTACCAGGATCATTGTTTGCAAATGACCATTTTCCCGTAGTTTTATTGAATACCATATAAGCAGATGCACGGTAATCGACAAATTGACGACCATCCATAAATTCTGGCTCACGAGCAGTTTGCCTAAACCCTATATAGCTATCATAATTAACTCTTAACTTGCCTGAGCTTGCGTTGTCTGCCTTTTTGGTACTTATCAAAACAACCCCACTAGACCCTCTTGAACCGTAAATTGCTGTAGAAGAAGCATCCTTAAGAATATCTATACGGTCTATATCTGCAGGATTTAGAAAGTCAATATTATCAGTTACAATTCCATCTACTACAAAAAGTGGCTTGACACCGGAATTAAGAGAATTAACACCCCTAATGTTGATATTAAATCCTCCGCCAGGCCTTGTAGAGGTCTGCTGAATATCGACACCAGAAATACTACCTTGTAAGGACTCCGAAACAGAAACATTACCTCTGGATAGAACTTGATCTCCACCGACAGACCCAACTGCTCCGGCAATCTCACTTTTCTTTTTTTGGCCATATCCAATCACAACCATTTCATTTAGAAAATTCTCCTCTTCAACTAAGGAAACGTTAATAATCACTCGGTTACCTACATTCTGCTCTTGGGATTTAAAACCAATTGAACTAAAAACCAAAATAGCTCCTTTTGAAGGGATTTCTAGTGAATAATTGCCTTGATTATCACTATTAATTCCATTAGAACTACCTTTTACAATAATAGAAACTCCTGGCAAAGGCTCTCCATTTTCTGTCGATACCTTACCATTTACTTTAATTTGTGCCATAGTATTTCCTGCTAAAAGCATAAAAATAGCTACCGCCCACATAAACCATCTCTTAATGGATGATTCCCTTATTCCATCGGAATAGATTTGTACATTTTTTGCCATAAAAAAGCTAAGATTAATAATGATAAAAAAACAAAGTTTAATTCACAATAAACCTTCAGATATATCAATTTCAAATTGAACTATTTGAATAAAAAAAGTAAATTAACGAACAAAACTATATGCAATATTTTAAAAATACAATAAAATACAAATAAAATATATTTCATTTTATTTCTTTTTTTTATTTTTTCTTTCGAAATCGTTCCCGAAAAGCTTTTTTATTTTTATTTTTCATAAAAATCTAATCAAAAGACAAAATATTAAACTAAAAAGGGAAAATTTAATCAAATTAAGATAAATCCTTTATTGATATTAGAAAAAAATGAAATGTTAAAGAATACAGAATTTGATTACAGTTAAGTTAAAAGAGAATTTAGAAGCGTATAAATATTTGAAAATTGTAGCACTTTACCATTAATCAGGTTTCAATTTTTCCATTTCTTCAAAAAAACACCAATGAAAGCTCTTTATCAACTTGCATTTTCTTTTTTATTATTTCTTCTATTTATTATTCTACAATCAAGAAAAAACTTTATAATCAAAAATATGCTGACGACTGGCATGTCCATTAATCTAAATATGAACAGATGATAGATTTTTTTTTCTACCGTATCTTGAAATAATTTATTTCGAAGCAGATACAATTATATACCTAATACCACCATAGACATTTGGCAGTTTCATACCTATAATTGAATTTAAAAGGGCTTAATATTTGCCGTACAAAATGAGGAAAAAAAATTGTACCAGTACATATTATGTGATTTTAGAAAACATAAGTGCCTTTTGAACAGAAGGATTAAAGTATTAAATAAAACTACTATCATTAAATTATCAGCAAAACTATTTCTTAGCACATGGGTCATACTCAATTTTTTAAATAAAAAGCCTTCTCTAAATACCTCTTTGCATCACTTTACTTACCTGAAAAATTCATTCAAGGCCTAAAACAGCATCATAGCAAGTAAAAGAAAGAACTTTCACAAATCGAATTCTTCAAGCTTCCAAATAATATAAATAAGAACTAAAAATATCTCAATGTATTTTGTTTGAATAAAGCCAATGCCTTAAAGTTTGACATCATGAGCTATTTTCGGATCAAAATTCATAATAACTCCAGTTTTCGAAACCTTCCTTTGAGAAAAATGAAAAGCAAGATTAATCCATTATAAACCTAAAACAAAGCATGACTATTTTATTGGCAAATTGAGAAAGAAAACTTGTTTTTCGTTTCTATAAATATCAATATCATTAAAAAATAAAGGCTATATCTTTACTCATTTTAGCCTTTTTGCTGAATTTTCACCCCAACTGAACAATCTACTTTTTAAATTTATCAATGCAAGATCATACATTTACAATTAATTCCAAAAATGAAAATTTTTTGTTTTTCTTTTTATTTTTTTCGTTTACTTTCTTTTTTTTATATAACTTGCACAAACAAAAGCCTTGATTTATTATAACAAAACAAGGTATTTTAATAAAAATAGAGGACACAAATAGCTATTCAACCATGTCGAAAAACTCATTTATTGTCATTTTGAGCCTACTTTTGATACAATTTACATTTGTTTCAGGTTTCTCTCAAAAAACAAAACCTAGGGTAATTATTAGCACGGACATTGGAGGTACTGATCCCGATGATTTCCAATCTATGATACATCTATTGATGTATTCAGACCTTTTTGAACTAGAAGGTTTAATATCATCTCCTTTCGGAAACGGACGAAAGAAAGATCTTTTAGATATGATTGATTTGTATGAGAAAGATAGACCTTCTCTTGCAAAAAGCATCAAAGACTTAGCAACAGTAAAACAATTACAAAAAATATGCAAACAAGGTGCTAAACCTGCGGCACCTTTTTTAGGATATACAAACCCAACCGAAGGGTCAGATTGGATCATAAAATGTGCAAAAAAGAAAAGTTCCAAACCACTTTATATCCTAGTTTGGGGAGGAATAGAGGATGTGGCACAAGCCCTTCACGATGCTCCTGAAATCGAAAATAAGCTTCGTGTATATTGGATTGGCGGGCCAAATAAAAAATGGAGCATAAATGCTTATGCATACATTGCCGAACACCATCCAAATCTATGGATAATAGAGAATAATGCAACCTACAGAGGCTGGTTTATGGAAGACGAAAATGCTCCAAAAAACATGAGTGGAGCAGCGTATTACGAAAACTTTGTTAAAGGCCATGGTGCCATGGGAGAAAATTTTGTAAACCACTATAAAGGTCACATAAAAATGGGTGATACACCTTCATTAGCTTATTTAATGAATGGCGACTCAAATGACCCAACTACCGATAGTTGGGGTGGAAAGTTTACCAAAATTAATCACAGTTCAAGAATTATTATAACTGGCAGCACAAAC
Source organism: Lacihabitans sp. LS3-19 (assembly GCF_024343575.1). GTDB lineage: Bacteria > Bacteroidota > Bacteroidia > Cytophagales > Spirosomataceae > Leadbetterella. The sequence continues at coordinate 71,530 of NZ_RJUA01000127.1, forward strand.
AAGGCTGACAGCGTAATCGCTTATGGCATAGTAGAATGGAGATTTAGGGGACCTGAAGCTAACATTCCTCGAGATTCTGTATGTTTTATTATAGAAATTCAAAAACAAGAATGGCCAGGATATTACCTAGGAAATGGTGTTTACGGCGTTAGATATTCGTCTAAAAAACCTGAAAAAAGTAGCTATATGACACATAGTCTAATACCCGAATTAAACGGATTAAAAGGCCAATATATTAGTACCGCACCATGGCCAGGTCCAGGAGGTAAAGATGACTATATATTAGGCAAAAACTGGTTCAGCGACTTACCAAATCCAGAGTTGTTTTTGGAAGACCAACAAGGAGCCAAAACTATATCCAAATTTAGAAACGAATACCTTAGCGATTGGGCTAAAAGATGGAGTTTTATCAAATAGATGCCTAATCTTTAAAAAATGAAAAATCAGACTTTAAAACTAAGCCTTGGAGCACTACTTTTTATTGGATTTTCAATATATAAATCAAATGCCCAAAATCAGTCTTACGTAAGCAAACCATGGAAAGAGGTTGCTACCCAAATGCCCTCGGAGTGGTACGGCTCTGATGAGTCAAAAATGGCAGCAGACAGTGTTTTAAAATATCAAACTCCAATAGGCGGCTGGATGAAAAACTCTGGTTTTCATAATGGCGGTGTAAAACAAGATGAATGGGAAAGAATTTTATCATCTGGAATTGGAGCTACTTTTGACAACGATGCTACGATAACTGAAATACGTTTTTTAGCAAAAATGTACGCAAAAACAAAAGATCCTAAATACAAAAAAGCATTCAACAATGGCTTAGCATATATATTTATATCCCAATATGAAAATGGAGGATGGCCACAATTTTATCCTGTTAGAAAAGGCAATGTTTCTTACTCGGGTCATATTACATATAATGATGATGCCATGGTAAATATCATGACGTTTTTAGAAGAAATAGCCACAAATAATCCTGAATTTGTTGCTTTGGAAGTATCAGAAGCCAATAAAAAGAAGGCTAAAAAAGCTATTCAGAATGGGATTCAGTGTTTTCTTGATACCCAAATTATAGTAAATGGCAAGCCAAGCGTATGGTGTGCCCAACATGACGAAAGCACACTTTTACCGGCCAAAGCACGTAGTTACGAACTGGCTTCATTTAGTGGAGGAGAATCAGTAGGTATTACTTTGTATCTCATGGGTATAAAAAATCCATCTACAAAAATAAAAAACTCGATAAATGGTGCTGTAGAATGGTTCGAAACCCACAAAATAGAAGGCATCAGGCTAGACGCTGAAATTACAAAAGAAGGCACAAAAAACAGGATTGTGGTGGAAGACAAAAATGCACCGACTCTCTGGGCTCGTTTTTATGATTTAGAAACCGAAAAGCCAATTTTTTGTGATAGAGATGGAATCAAGAAAAGCTCATTGGCCGAAATTGGTGACAACCGCAGAAACGGATACAGCTGGTATGGTACAGGCCCATCAAAGGTTTTGAAACAATACCCCAATTGGTTAAAAGAAAATCATTAATTGTAAATATTCAATCATTAGATAAAATTATGAAAAAAAGCATCCTTTTTATGGCCTTAATCATTATAAGCATCAATGTTTTCGGACAGGCCCCATGGACAAATGGTAAGCTAAAAATCTCAGAAAATAAGAAGTTTTTACAACATGAAAACGGAAAACCGTTTTTTTGGCTAGGAGATACCGCCTGGTTATTATTTCAAAGACTTAACAGAGAAGAAACTGTTCAATATTTTAAAGATCGAAAAGAAAAAGGCTTTAATGTAGTTCAATGCATTTTCTATCAATCGTATAATGACTACAATGCCTATAGCGACACCGCCTATGTGCAAAAAGACTTGACTAGACCGGCTCACACACCCGGAAATAACCCAGAAAACAGCGAAGAATATGACTTTTGGGATCATGCAGATTATATCACCGAAGTGGCCGCAGAAAACGGAATCTATCTGGCCATAGCACCTACATGGGGGCAGTTGGTATTGAGAGACAAAGATATGACAGCAGAAAAAGCAACGGCATTTGCAGCTAAATTAGCCGAGTATTTTAAAAACAAACCGAACATTATTTGGCTAAACGGCGGCAGTTCTAAAGCTGAAATCAATACCGACATTTGGGAGGTAATAGGTAAAACTATTAAAAAACATGACCCTAACCATTTAATGTCATTTCACCCTTTTGGAAGAACTTCTTCTTCTACAGTTTTTAATGATGCTTCTTGGTTAGACCTAAACATGTTTACCTCTGGCCACAGAAACTACGAGCAAGACAACGCTGGCATAAAATACGGCGAAGACAACTGGAAATATGTAAAAGACGACCTTGCAAAAATGCCATTACGACCAACAATTGACGGAGAAGCATCTTTTGAAAACTTACCCCAAGGTTTGCATGATCATACCCAAGTATATTGGAACACCGCTGACGTAAGAAGATATGCCTATTGGTCAGTTATGGCGGGTGCATGTGGGCATACCTATGGTGAAAACACCGTAAGACAAGTTCATAAAAAGGGTGAAAACAAAGGAGAAAGTGGTGCAAAATTAGATTTTTGGCCAGCCATGCAGGAGCCGGGTTCTTTTCAAATGCAAAATCTTAAAAACTTGGTTTTGTCAAGACCATATTTTGATAAATCAAACGACCAATCGGTAGTAGCTGGAAACGAAGGCGAAAAATATGATCGTATATTGGTTTCGAAAGGAAATGACTACCTATTTGCCTATACTTTTACCGGAAGAGAATTTACACTTAACATGGGAAAAATCTCTGGAAAAAAAGTTAACGCATGGTGGTATGACACCCGCACGGGCGAAGCTTACGCAATCGGAACCTTTGCAAATATAGGCACGCTCAATTTTAATCCTCCGGGAGAGAAGTTTAATGGAAACGACTGGGTGTTGGTATTAGATGATTCATCTAAGAAATTTAAAAAACCGGGTGTCTCTATCTATTAAAACAAAAACTATTCGTTTAGCACAGATATATCCTAAAAATTAAATACAAAATGAAGTTAAAATCATTTTCAATATTTCTAGTAATCGGAGCACTATTTATAAACAGCTGCTCGGTTTCTCAAAAACCAAAATATGGCAAAAGTACGGGCAAATATCAAAACTTAGAATTTGATATGAATCTGGTGCAAGAACCTATTATTCCGAATAACGAAGTTAAAATCACAGATTTTGGTGCGGTAAATGGCGGCGAGGTATTGTGCACAAAAGCCTTTGCTGACGCCATAGCGGCTTTGACCAAAAAAGGCGGCGGAAAAGTGATAGTTCCGGCTGGGGTTTGGCTTACAGGGCCAATCATTTTGAAAAGCAACATCGAAATCTTCGCTTCGGCAGGAGCATTGATTCGATTCTCGACCAATAAAGACCTTTACCCAATTATAGAAACGAGCTTCGAGGGCCTAAATACCTGGCGTTGTATTTCTCCTATTTATGGCAAAAACTTAGAAAACGTAGCATTGACGGGTACAGGTGTTTGGGATGGCTCTGGTGGAGCATGGAGAGCCGTTAAGAAAAGTAAACTTACAGCCAACGAATGGAAAAAACTGGTAGCATCAGGTGGGGTTTTAGATGAGACAAAAGAAAACTGGTATCCTTCGGAGCAGTTTAAACTTGGAGGAAACGGAGCAGACCAAAACGTACGTTTCGACTTACATACCAAAGAGGAATTTCTAGCCATTCGTGATTTTTTGAGACCAGTAATGGTCAGCATCCAAAACAGTAAAAATGTAATGTTTGATGGCCCAGTTTTTCAAAACTCACCAGCATGGTGTCTTCATCCTCTTATGGTCGAAAACCTTATTGTAAGAAACATCACAGTTCGAAATCCTTGGTATTCTCAAAACGGAGACGGCATAGATGTAGAATCATGTAAAAATGTAATCGTAGAAAACTCAAGTTTTGATGTGGGCGACGACGCCATTTGTATAAAATCAGGAAAAGACAAAGACGGCCGCGACAGAGGAGTGCCGTGTGAAAACCTGATCATCAGAAACAACATCGTATACCACGGACACGGCGGCGTAACGGTAGGTAGCGAAATGTCGAGCGGCGTAAAAAACATGCACGTATCTAACTGTACATTTATGGGCACTGACGTAGGCTTGCGTTTTAAAAGCACAAGAGGCCGTGGCGGTGTGGTCGAAAACATTTTCATCAAAGATATATGGATGACCGACATACCTTCTCATGCTATTTCGTTTAACTTATACTACGGCGGAAAATCGATAGAAGAAACACTGGCAGAAGGTGGTGGCCCAACTAACACCAAGCTTATGCCCGTAACCGAAGAAACGCCTCAGTTTAAAAATATAAAAATCAAAAATGTGGTGATAAACGGAGCCACGCAAGCGGTGTTTTTACAAGGTTTACCCGAAATGAACCTCGAAAATATCGAACTGAGTGATTTACAAATTAATGCAGACAAGGGCTTTACCATTGTAGATGCCAACGGAGTGAATATTCATAACGTAAAAATGGTGTCAAAAGACCCAACTGCCTTTGATATTTTCAATGCCAAAAATGTAACCCTAAGAAACATTGAGTTTAATTCTACTTCAGCAGAGGCAGTGAAAATAAACGGTTCGGTTTCCGAAAAAATTGAGTTGATTTCTAATTCAAAAATGGATTTTAAAAAGCAAACCAAATTAGGCAACAGTGTGCCTAAAGTAGCCGTGAAGTTTTAATCTCTTTTACATAAATACAGCCTTAATAAAACCTTTTATTCTAAAATGAAAACAATTAAAATACTTCTTATTTTACTGGCTATTATGCCAGTGGCTTTTGGTCAAAGTCCAAAACACAGGTTGGTAGTTTTATCAGATATCGAAGCCGAGCCAGATGACATCGAGTCCTTTGTGAGGTTAATGCTGTATTCAAACATGATTGACATAAAAGGCATGGTGGCCACTACCTCTTGCTGGCACAGAAACCGTGTGGACCCACAGTCTATTCAAAAAATAGTTAAAGCCTATGGCAAAGTGCAGCCGAACCTATTGAAACACGAAGCCGGTTTTCCTACTGAATTGGCCATGATGCAATTGATTAAAAGCGGAATTCCAAAATATGGCATGGAAGGCGTGGGCGAAGGCATGGACTCTGAAGGTTCGGAATTGATCATAAAACTATTAGACGATAAAGACGAGCGACCGCTGTGGGTTTCAGTATGGGGTGGAGCCAATACCCTTGCCCAATCTTTATACAAAATCAAAAAAACAAGAACCGATGCTGAAGTCAAAAAACTGGTTTCAAAACTGCGAGTATATACCATTTCAGACCAAGACGATAGCGGCATTTGGTTAAGAAATAACTTCCCAGATTTGTTCTATATCGTGAGCCCAGGAGACAACTACGCTTCTGCTACATGGACGGGCATAAATACTTTCATAAAAGGCATAAACAATGAAAAAATCAGCAACGCTTGGATAGCCAAAAACATCCAACAAGGTCACGGGCCATTGGGTGCCGAATATCCAGACGTAGCATGGGGAATGGAAGGAGACACGCCTTCTTTTTTATCCCTAATACCCACAGGCCTAAGTAACCCTGAGCACCCAGAATGGGGCGGATGGGGCGGCCGTTATGAACTATATCAGCCTGACTTTTCTAAATTAATAAAAGGAAACTCTGGCGTGCCTTTTGAGCCAGAAACACGAAAGATATGGACAAATGCAAACGACGCTTATACGCCTTACTTGCCAAGTGCCTATGGCCGTGCAGTAAAACCAGACACCACCACATTTAACGATTACAAAGCCAGTCTGTGGAGATGGAGAGATGACTTTCAGAATGATTTTGCGGCCAGAATGGACTGGTGCACCAAAACCTACATAGAAGCCAATCACCCTCCAGTGCCTGTATTGATGCATGCCGAGCAATTTACGGTTAAGTCTGGAGAGGGCTTTGGCTTAGATGCTTACAACTCTACTGACCCAGATGGCGATAACCTGAGTTTCTTGTGGATACACTATGTGGAGGCCGGTTCTTACAAAAAGAAACTTAACCTAGGTGCTGAAAACGTACACGGCGTTTATGTGACCGCTCCAGTAGTAGAAAAACCCGAGACCTTGCATTTTATACTTCAGCTGACCGATAAAGGTGAGCCAGCACTGACGAGGTACAAACGCGTAATAGTTACGGTTTTACCGAAATAAAATTGAGCATTTAATTTTTGACAATATGAAATTTAACAAAACGCATGTATTATTGGCAGTTACTTTGATTTTGGGAATAAATAGCAACACACTATTAGCCCAAGAAAAACCAAGAGTAATTGTACTGACAGACATAGAAAACGAGCCCGACGACGCCATGTCTACGGTTAGGTTTTTGACGTATGCTAACCAGTTTGATGTGGAAGGCTTAGTGGCAACTACTTCTGTGCATCAAAAAAACAAAATAGCCACATGGAGATTGAAAGAGATAGTAGATGCCTACGGAGAAGTGAGAGACAACCTGCTTTTGCATGAACCGGGTTATCCTACCAAAGACTATTTGTTTTCTATCATAAAAGAAGGCCGCACAGACTATGGCATGCATGCCGTTGGTAAAGGCATGGACTCCGAGGGTTCCGACCTTATTATTTCTGCGGTAGACAAATCAGACGCTCGCCCGGTTTGGGTGTTGGTTTGGGGTGGTCCTAACTGCCTTGCCCAAGCACTTTGGAAAGTAAAAGAAACACGTAAGCCAAAAGAAGTTGAGAAATTTGTTTCGAAACTTAGAATTTATACCATCTCAGATCAAGACGGCAGCGGCCCTTGGATCAGAAAGACATTTCCTAGCTTATTTTATATCGCTTCGCCTGGGTTTCACTCATTGGGTGGCTACCATGCCGCTACCTGGACAGGCATCAGCGGAGATAAATTTCACGGGCGTTTTGCAGGGGGGAATTTTGAAATTGTAAATAACCCTTGGTTAGAATCCCATATCCGAAGCAAAGGACCTTTGGGCAAGCAATATCCCTTCGCTAAGTTTTTGATGGAAGGCGACTCACCAAGTTTTATGTATTTGATAAATAACGGTTTGGGAAGTTCAGAACACCCAGACTGGGGCAGCTGGGGTGGGCGTTATGAGTTTTATCAACCTCGCACCGAAAAGTGGTTTTTAGAACCCGAAACCAGACCACTATGGAACAACGCCCAAGACGAGGTTTTTGGAATAGACAGCAGCTGGCACACTGGCAACAAAGAAACCATTTGGAGATGGAGAGAAGCCTTCCAAAATGATTTTGAGGCACGTATGGACTGGTCCATCAAACCTTTTGCCGAAGCAAATCATCCACCTGTGATAAAACTTCAAACTGAAACTTATATTAAGGCAAAGGCAGGCGATAAAATAACCTTGAGTGCAGAAGGCTCAACCGACCCAGACGGAAATTCACTTTCGTACAAATGGTTTTACTATGGCGAAGTAGGCACGTTTACACTTTCAACTGCACGGACTGGTGACCCTCTAAAAATAGAAAACGCAGATAAAGCAGTGGCCTCTTTCGAGGTTCCTAAAAAATATGGTCGTCTTGGCACAATGCACTTAATAGTGGCAGTTACCGATAACGGTTCACCCGCACTTACACGCTACAAACGTGTGATTGTGGATGTGGCGGAATAAAGAAAAAAGGGCTTCAAACATGTGATGTTAAGAAGCCCTTTTTTTATTAAAATGGAAAGTAAACGTTGGGTAATTTAGAAATCTTAAGGTAAAAAACCTTCTTCTAACTCAACTATCACCTCGTTTTTTCTATTCAAAACATCGAATGGCGGGTTATACCCCAAAAGAGAAAAGTGATTGGTATATTTTATCCCTTTTTGATTCAAGCCATCGATAAGCATTTGTTTGTATTTTTCGATTTTTTCGGTATTTGCCCAACCACCAAAAGTGATGGCAGCTACTATTTTAACGGGTTCTTCTTTAAATTCTATTTCTGAGTTATCTGGTTTGGGCAGTTTGCTTTTATCCAAGTCATTGGGAACCATAAACATCATAGTCATAGAGTCTTCGAGGCCCATAGCAACGGGTGAGGTCATGGCTATTTTTTGTTTTGTGTCATTTCCTCCAAAAATATAACCGGCCAGTTTAGAAAAACCGGCACTCGAAGCTTGGCTGTAGTCATTTGTGTTTAACTGAACTTTGGTAAATAAGCGGGCTTCATATTTTCTTATTTCAAATTCATCGTACGTTTTCAAGACCTCGTAAGGGTAATTTTCTATCGATTTTCTACTGCTCATGGCGTAAACTTGAATTGCGATAAAGACAATCATAAGAATGCCCAATACTATTAATGTAATTTTCATGAAACTTTCTTTATCTCAATAACAAGTTTTAAGTAGCTAATTGTTTCATTACCAAAAAATTACTTTAAGATTAGGTAATTTTCAATTAAACCTGGAAAGCTATTGCTTTTGTAAAATTTCACTTATTCGACCACAAGTTTCTTTCATTGGCTCCAAAAACCGATTCAGCATTTCCTCTTTTGAAAACCTATTAGTAGGACTTAAGATAGTTAAGGCATAATTTACCTTATTATTTTTTGAAAAAATAGGAGTAGAAATGGCTCTCAAACCAACCTCAAGTTCCTGGTCTACAAAAGCAAAACCTTGGATTTTAATTCTATCCAGCTCAGCCTTTAAACTCGCTTTATCTGAAATTGTATTTTCGGTCAATTGATTGTATTCAAATTTTTCTAAAAGTTCCGTTTGCAGTTTTTCGTTCATGGCCAAAATCATTCTACCCATGGAAGTTAAATGTGCAGGCAACCGCGAACCGACTTTTAAAGAAATAGTCATAACCCTAGAAACCTGTTCTTGCACAATGTAAACGATGTCTTTGTTTTCAATAAGACCAATAGAGCAGGATTCTTCTATTTCTTTTGAAAGTTTTACCATAAATGGTTTCGCTATTTCAATGATGTCCATTGATGAAATATAATTATAGCCCAAATCCAATACTTTTGGTGTCAGACTGAAATACTTGCCATCGTTTATCATATAACCCAAATGAGTATAAGTCAGCAAAAACCTTCTCGCCGCTGCCCTGCTCATTTGAGTCTTTTCTGCAACTTCAGACAATGTCATAGCTTTTTTTTCTTGACTAAAGGCCAACAAAACATTTAATCCTTTTTCTAAAGATTGAACAAAATCCGATTCTTTTATTTCCATTATTTCCTATCAATAAAAACATTTTAAGACTAAATTAAAACTTACTTTTTTAATAAAAAAAAGGACTAAAATACCAATATTCTATTTTTTTAAATTAAATTTAATTCAATTTTAAAACATTTGTTCGCATTACGAACAAACATACTATTTAAAATTCATTTATTCTTAAAATCTATAAAACAAAATATAAGAAATGGAATCAAATTTCAGAGCCGACCATGTAGGAAGTTTATTAAGAACACCAGCCGTAAAAGAAAATCGTGATAAATGGAAAAGAGGTGAAATACCTGCCGACGAACTTAGAGAAATCGAAAATATTGGCATAGCCGAAACCGTAAAAAAATTGGAAGCTACGGGCATGAAAGCTATAACCGATGGTGAGTTTCGTAGAGATTATTTCCATTTAGATTTCTTAAAGGAACTAGATGGCGTTACCGTAACAGGTGGCGTAGGCGGCGGACAAGCTAAAGTTGCTTCTGATGGATTTACGCCTCCAGTATTGAGCGTAACGGGTAAACTAAAACACAGTCACGACATTCAAGTTGCTGATTTCAACTTCCTTAAATCAATCGTTACAGCCACTCCAAAAGTATCAATCCCTTCTCCTACCATGATACATTTCCGTGGTGGTCGTAAGTCTATCGATATCAATTCTTATCCTGATATGGATGAATTTTTTCACGATTTGGCAGCTGCCTACAAAGAAGAAATTGATCATTTATACCAAGCAGGTTTACGTTATTTACAATTAGACGATACGAATTTGGCTTATTTATGTGATCCAAAAATGCGTGCTGCAGCAGCAGAAAGAGGCGAAGACCCAAATGAATTGCCAAAAACTTATGCAGCACTAATCAATTCAGTAATCGATGGAAGACCAGATGATTTAACAGTAGGAATACATTTATGTAGAGGTAACTACAGAAGCACTTGGTTTGCAGAAGGTGGATATGAACCCGTTGCAGAAATCTTATTTAATGAAATAAATGTTGACCGTTATTTATTGGAATATGACGATGAGCGTTCAGGTGATTTTGCACCATTAAGATTTGTTCCAAGCCATAAAAAAGTAGTTTTAGGAATCATTTCTTCGAAAAAAAGAGAGTTGGAAAACATCGACGACCTTTGTAAAAGAATTGACGAAGCAGCCCAATATATGCCGCTGGAGCAAATGTGTGTAAGTCCACAGTGTGGTTTTTCAAGCACCCATCATGGCAACGACATGAGCGAAGATGATCAATGGAGAAAAATGGAATTGGTTGTAAAAACTGCAGAGAAAGTTTGGGGAGAAGCCTAAAAGATTGAAAGCATTATTGAAAGGTCTTAAGTCTCAACAATTGTAAAGGCTTGAGACCTTTTTATTTTCTCTGAAATTAAAGGACACCAAAGGACAGTTCCTCTTTTCTAGAAAAGTATATTTACGATATTAACTGTTTTAACCTAAACTATGAAAAATAAAAGCATTTTTGGAATAATCATCTTCCTTTTTTCTCATTCAATTTTTGCGAATTTCAGCCTTGAAAAACTGCAAGTAAACTACGAAAACCAACCATTAGGAACAGATATTGCCATTCCTCAATTTTCGTGGCAGTTGAAGGCAGGCGACAATAAAAAAGGCTACCTTCAAACAGCTTATCAAATCGTTGTCACAGATGAGAATAATATTGAAACGTGGAATTCTGAAAAAGTAAAATCTGGAATTTCACTTGGAATTAATTATACAGGAAAAACTTTAGCCCCAAGAACGAAATATACCTGGAAACTAACAGTTTGGGATAATTTTGGGCAAAAATCAGACGCCATTTCAAATTTTGAAACCGGCTTTTTGAATCCATCTCAAGCCGCTTGGTCTGGTGCTGAGTGGATTGGAGGAGGAGACGAAGACTTGGTTTTCTATTCTGATTACCAATCTGTTTTTTCTCTAGAATATGGCATTCAATTGGACCAAAAAACGAATTCGACCAAAGCCGCATTTCTATTTGGAGCCAACGACCCAAGATTGATGAAAAAAGAGTTGAACTTGAAGTGGATAGAAAACAAAAAAAATGAAAGTTATGTAAGTTTAGAGTTAGACATTTCTGATTTAAAAAATGAAAACGGAAGTGCAAAATTTAATATTTTTAGAGTAGGCTATTCTCCAGAAGACAAAGTTACTGTTCCTTTCAAAACTGTAATAATCCCGAGCAACATTATCAACAAAGAAAATCAATACCACAAACATACCGTATTTGGAGAGTGTAATTTTGGAATATTTGAGTTTTGGATAGATAAAAAAGATGCCGAACATAAACTAAAATTACTTGACGTGGAGCCAGTTTCTAGATTTGCCCCTCGCGGATTAAACCTCAACCCAGTTGGTAGCGGCAATAACTTCATAAGTTTTCCGATGGTTGCAGAAATAGGATTCAAAACCGAAAAAGAACAATCGGCATTGTTTTCTGAGGTTAAAATCAAAAATTTCAGGAAACCCAACAATGAGCTTTTCTATGAAAACCTGAATAAAGAAAATTATAAGGGAATATTTAAAGATTTAAGAATAGAAAATGGCAATTATATAGTAAAACCAAACACTTTAAGTATTGCTGACCCATCTCGAAATGCCGTTCCAATGCTTAGAACCGAGTTTTTAGCAGAAAATAAAACCATCAAAAAAGCAAGGCTTTATGTAACAGCAAGGGGTATTTATGAATTTTACATCAACGGTCAACGCATCAGCAACGACTATTTTAACCCTGGTCTGACTCAATACAATGAGCATCACATGTACCAAACTTATGATGTCAGTAACAGTATCAAAACAAATCAAGCAAATGCCCTCGGAGCATGGCTGAGTGAAGGTTGGTGGAGCGGAAACATCACTTATAGCGGCGAAAGCTGGAATTATTTTGGAGATAGGCAATCGCTTCTTGCCAACTTAATCATTACATATACAGACGGAAGTGAGCAGATTATAAGCACAAACGACAAAAACTGGAAGGTATTTACAGACGGTCCAATTCTTTGTGGTTCGTTTTTCCAAGGTGAGGTTTATGATGCAAATAAAGAAGCTGAAATTAATGGATGGACAATGGCTAATTTTGATGCCAAAAATTGGAAACCAGCCAGTGTTATTCCTTTAAAAGGTACGGCTTTCATAGGAGACGAAACTGATGCATTGGGAAGAAAAACGGGCTTGTCTTATGATAAAATGCAATTAATCGGACAAATAGGAAATAACCCAACCCAAGTTAAAATCATGCCTGCCATTTTGGTAGAGGAAGTCAGACCTAAAGTTTTTGTATATGATATGGGTCAAAACATGGTAGGTTTTCCAAAAATTCAAATTAGGAATGGTAAAAAAGGTGACATCATAACTTTAAGATATGCCGAAATAAAATATCCTGCTTTACCAGATTATAAAGGAAATGAGGGCATGGTGATGATGGAAAATATCAGGGCGGCTTTGACACAAGATTTATATATTTTGAAAGGTGGAGATGAAATAATACAACCTCGTTTTACATTCCATGGATATCGTTATTTAGAAATCACAGGTATCGAAAATGCCTTACCACTTACGGATGTTTCGGGAATTGTTATAAGTTCTGTGCTTGGTTTAAATTCTGGCTACGAAACCAATAATGCCTTGGTAAACAAGCTTTGGCAAAACATCACTTGGTCGTTACGAAGTAACTTCTTGTCGATACCTACCGATACTCCCGCTAGGAACGAACGCATGGGTTGGAGTGGTGACATTTCGGTTTTTTCGAAAAGTGCAACTTACCTAACAGACGCCAACCAATTTATGAGAAGGCATCTTTTGGCTATGAGAGACGTTCAAGCACCGAGTGGGAGATTTACTGACGTGGCTCCTATGGGTGGTGGTTTTGGTGGTACACTTTGGGGAAGTGCAGGTATAATAGTGGCATGGGAAACCTATCAGCAATATGGTGATAAACAGCTATTGGCTGAGCATTTTGATGCCATGAAAAAATACGTTGATTTTCTAGAATCAAAAATCGAAAAAGAAAGCGGAATCCTAAACGAGGGTCCATTGGGTGATTGGCTAAGTCCTGAAGGAAACAAAAACGATAATACCTTGTTTTGGATGGCGTATTATGCTTACGATTTAGAAATTTTGAGCAAAATGGCAGAGATTTTAAGTAAACCTGAACTTACAAAAGAATTAAGTAGTAAAAGCCAAACCATAAAAGAGAAATTTAATGAAACTTATGTAGATGCTCAAACTCACAAAACCATTAAATCTGGGGTAAAAACAGGTTATATGGGACCTCCAAATGAGGCTCAAGGAAAAGCCACTACAGACAAAGGCCAATTGATAGACACCCAAGCATCGTATGCTATCCCTTTGGCTTTAGGTACATTTAACCAAGCAAACCAAGCTTTTGCAATTGAAAACCTAAAGGAAACCATCAACAGAACCAACAAAGACGATGGAGGAATAGAAAGGCCATCAAACTCTTTAATGACTGGTTTTATTGGTACAGCTTCCATAAGTCAGGCCTTGTCTGAAAACGGCAGCGATGCTCTAGCTTACAAACTTTTGGTAAACAAGCAATATCCATCTTGGTTATATTCTGTGGTAAACGGAGCAACTTCTATTTGGGAAAGATTGAACAGTTATACCGTTGAGGACGGTTTTGGAGGCAATAATAGCATGAATTCATTCAACCATTACTCTTTTGGAGCAGTGGCAGGATGGATGTACAATTATTCTCTTGGTATTCAAAGAGACCCAAAAACTCCAGCTTTTAAAAGTTTCATTCTGAAACCAACGCCTGACCGAAACAAAGACATCACCTTCGCAAAAGGTTATTATGATTCAATGTACGGGAGAATTTCGAGCGAATGGCAATATGTAAAAGATGGCTGGACTTATGAGGTTACGGTACCAGCTAATACCACAGCCACCTTATTTTTACCTGCTAAAAGTTCGACGCAAATCACTGAAAACGGAAAACCAATAAATACCTGGAAAGGACTAAAAACAGAGAAAACAAATATCCAAATTCCATTAGTTTCTGGGAGTTATAAATTTTCAATCAAATCAAAATGAAGAATTCAGTTTTAAAAAAATGGCTATAAACAAAAGAAAAATCAATATTGACAAATAAACACCATATAATTAATTGAAAAATAAAGGAATCTAAATTGAATAAGAAATTTGAAATTATTTCAAACAAAACCATAGAAAAACCAAATAATTTAAATTCATTTTCCCGATAAAAGAAATATTTACTACCTTAATAAATATTTCAAAAAAATATTCAACCTTAAAAACATGAAAAAAATATTTTTCGGTATTATACTGCTTGGATTTGCCTCAATAGCATTTTTTAGTTTTAAACCCAAAAAACAGAAAAGACCCAATATTGTTTTTATAATGTCTGACGATCATGCCTATCAAGCGATTTCTGCTTATGATAAACGATTGATTTCAACACCAAACATAGATAGGATTGCCAACGACGGCATGTTATTTTCAAATGCTTGTGTAACCAACTCAATTTGTGCACCCTCAAGGGCAGTTATATTGACAGGAAAACATAGTCATTTGAATGGAAAAATTGACAACCATTTTCCATTTGACACAAACAATGTTACCTTTCCGCAATTGCTGCAGGCCAATGGATATCAGACGGCTATGTTCGGGAAATTACATTTTGGAAATAACCCAAAAGGTTTCGATGAATTTAAAATTTTACCGGACCAAGGCAATTATTACAATCCTGATTTTATTACTAAAAATGAAGGAAAAATAAAACTAACAGGATACGTAACTGACTTAATTACTGACCTTACATTAAAATGGTTAAAAGAGGACAGAGACGAAGAAAAGCCTTTTTTTCTTGCCTATTTACACAAAGCACCACACAGGGAATGGTTACCTGCAGAAAGGCATTATAAAGAATATCTTAGCAAAACTTTTCCTGAACCAGAAACCCTCTTTGACAATTATGAAGGCAGAGGAAGTGCTTCAAAACAAGCAGAAATGAACCTCCTTACGCACATGAATTGGGCGGGAGATTCAAAAATTACGCCTGAAAACATGAAGAAACTGGGCATAGCAGAATCTCATCCTTACGATATAAAAAACTACAACTGGACCGTTGACCGTATGAATCCTGAGCAAAGAAAAGCTTGGGACAATGCCTACGGAAAAATGAATGAAGATTTTGTGAAAAAATATCCTTCGATGACCGAAAAAGATAAAATGAAGTGGCGATTCCAACGCTATATGCAGGATTATCTGGGGACTATTGCAGCTGTGGACGAAGGCGTAGGTAAAGTGTTGGATTTTCTAAAAGCAAACAATCTTGAAGAAAACACTATTATTGTTTATACATCTGACCAAGGTTTTTATTTGGGCGAACATGGTTGGTTTGACAAGCGTTTTATTTTCGATGAATCTTTTAAAACGCCACTTTTAGTAAAATGGCCAAATGTAATAAAACCAGGAAGTAAAAATTCTCAAATGGTCCAAAACTTAGATTTTGCACAGACTTTTCTGGAAGCCGCGGGCGTAAAAGCACCCTCCGACATGCAAGGTGAGAGTTTGGTGCCGATTTTTAAAGGAAAAGGTAAAAACTTTAGAGACGCCGCCTACTATCATTATTACGAATATCCAAGTGTGCACATGGTAAAAAGACACTATGGAATAGTAACAGAAAACTACAAATTGGTACATTTCTATTATGATGTTGACGAGTGGGAATTGTACGACAGAAAGAATGATAAAAACGAGATGAAAAATGTTTACAATGACCCAAAATATTCAGAAATAAAGAAAGAATTACATGCAAAATTGGCTGCATTAAGGATTAAATACAAAGACTCTGAAGAGTTAGACAAAATGTATATTGACAAATACAAGGAACTAGAAAAATCAGGAAAAATTTGGAGATAGTTTTGTTAAGCATTAAAACCTTTAAACTATTTTAAATCTCTTAAAAAATGAACAGTTTATATAAAATTCAATCCCCTGAAATTAAAAATAAATGAAAAAAATACAAATTCTATTTTTTGCTTTTTTAAGTCTAAATTCTTTTGCACAAGATGTTTTCGGCAAAATTGAAAGGTTTGAAATTAACTCAAAAGCATTGAAAAACAATGCTGGAGAAAACTCAAAGCCGAAGGTTTCTGTATATCTACCTCCTAATTATGATAATGGAACTCAGAAATACCCTGTAGTATATTATTTACATGGATTTACTGGTACTGATCTCATAAACGAAAACATGAAAATGATTTTGGACAAAGCAATTAATAGTCAAAAAATCCGACCTTTTATTTTTGTTCAAGCCGACCAAAACACCCTGTTCCAAGGCAGCTTTTACAGCAATTCTAGTTTTATCGGTAATTATGAAGACTTTGAGGCTTTCGAATTGGTAAAACATATTGATTCGCATTATAGAACTATCCCGAACAAAAATAGCAGGGGCATAGGTGGCCATTCTATGGGAGGATATGGAGCTATAAAAATAGGAATGAAACACCCCGATGTTTTTAGTGTAGTGTATGGCATGAGTCCTGGCTTGATGGCTTTTGTAAAAGAATTCGGTCCGAATAGCAATTCTTTCAGCGAGCTCCAAAAAATAAAAACTGTAGAGGAACTCCAAAAAACCTATTACCCCAAAGTTTTGGTTGCAGTAGGTAGGGCTTGGAGTCCAAATCCTAATAAGCCTCCGTTTTATTGCGATATGCCTTTTACTTACGATGGCGAAAAAATGATTGTTAATGATGAGGTATTAAAACTTTGGCACCAAAACATGCCAGTAGAAATGGTAAACGATTTTGCTGAAAATCTAAGAAAATTAACAGCCTTAAAATTGGATTGGGGACGAAATGACGCACCTAGGTTTCCGGTTCAAAATATGATGTTTAGCCAAAAACTCGAAAATCTAGGAATTGAACATTATGCGGAAGAATACATTGGTACGCATACCAACAAAATATGGACTACTGATGGCAGAGTTTTGAATGCACTGTTACCATTCTTTAATGATCATCTTGAATTTTAAACTATGCTTGCAATATTAGGATTTGCTGCGATAATCACTTTTTTAGTTTTAATTATTTCCAAAAAAGTATCCGTAATAACAGCCTTGGTTTTGGTACCGATAATATTCGGATTTTTAGCAGGAATTTCAATTCCTGACTTAGGGAAAATGGCATTTGATGGTATCAAACAGGTAGCTCCTACTGGTATATTTTTGATGTTTGCTGTGTTATATTTTGCAATAATGTTAGATGCAGGACTTTTTGACAAACTTGTAAATTTCATCATAAATATCGTAAAAGGTGATCCATTAATGGTGATCATAGGTACGGCGATTTTGACTATGATTGTCCATTTAGATGGTGATGGAACTGCCACCTTCATGATTGTAATTTCGGCTTTTTTACCGATTTATAAAAAACTAAAAATCAAGCCATTAATCTTGCCTGGTATCGTGGCTCTGAGTGTTGGCCCGCTTCATTTAGTGCCTTGGTCTGGCACTTCAGCTAGAGCCATTGCTACGCTAAATACGGATGCTTCACATATTTTCAATCCTAACATTCCATCTATTTTTGGAGGTATAGTTTGGGTATTATTTGTGGCTTATGTTTTTGGAAAAGGTGAAAGAAAACGATTAGGTAAATTAAAACTAAACTATAAACATGGTGAAGATTTAACAGATATACAGTTGAAATTGAGAAGGCCAAAACTTCTGATAATTAACATCATCTTAACTGTGCTTTTGATTTTCCTTCTGATGGAAGCCTATTTGCCTTCCGCTGTGTTATTTGTTATTTTTTCAATGTTGGCATTGTTGATAAATTACCCTAAACCTACCGATCAGCAAACAGTTTTGAAATCGCACGGCACCAATATTTTTATGGTTTCAAGTATGATATTTGCTGCAGGAATATTCTCTGGAATACTGACGGGATCAAAAATGATAGAATCTATGGCTATTGCCTTGGTACAATTTATTCCACAGCAACATGCCAACCTTTTACCTGTATTCACGGCGATAACAAGTATGCCTGCAAGTTTACTTTTTACGCCTGATGCCTATTATTTTGGTGTGGTACCAGTAATTAGCCAAGCAGCAACGCAATTTGGTTTAGATCCTTTGGAAATAGGCAGAGCGGCACTTTTAGGACAAATGACTGTGGGTTTTCCATTGAGTCCTTTGACAGCCAGTACTTTTTTATTAATTGGCATGGCGGAAGTAGAGTTAGGAGATCATCAAAAATTCATTTTTAAATGGGCACTCGGAACATCATTAGTGATGACTTTGGTGGCACTTTTAAGCGGTTCTATACATATATGAAACAAAAAATTAGAATAGGATGTGGTGCTGGTTTTTCTGGCGATAGGTTAGAGCCTGCGTTGATTTTGGCAGAAAAAGGAGAACTAGATTATTTGGTTTTAGAATGTTTGGCAGAAAGAACTATTGGCTTGGCTCAAAAAAGAAAAATGGCTAATCCAGAGCTTGGCTACGACCCTCTACTTGAAAGAAGAATTACGTCATTACTACCTATTTTGGTTAAAAACAAAGTCAAATTAATCTCAAATATGGGAGCTGCTAACCCTTTGGCAGCCATACATAAAATACAAGAAATAGCTTTAAAATTAGATTTAAGAATTAAGATAGCTGCTGTAACAGGTGATGACGTTTTTTCTAAAATAGACAAAAAAAGCGAAGCATTAGAAAACGGAATCCGATTAGAAAATAATGGCGATTTACTTGCCGCAAATGCTTATTTAGGAGTAGAAGGAATTTTGGAAGGTTTAAAGTCAGAAGCTCAAATTATCATAACAGGTAGAGTAGCTGATCCGAGTTTGTTTTTAGCTCCAATGATTCATGAGTTAGGTTGGAATATTGAGGATTTTGAACTTTTAGGAAAAGGTACAGTGATTGGGCATTTAATGGAATGTGCTGGTCAAATAACTGGTGGTTATTTTGCAGATCCAATAAAAAAACCTGTGAATAAAATGGAAATTCTCGGACATCCAATAGCTACAGTTTCAATAGATGGCTCAGCGATAATTTCTAAAGTAAATGGTACTGGAGGAATCATAAATCTTCAAACTATAAAAGAACAATTACTTTACGAAGTAATAAATCCGCATGCCTATTATACGCCAGATGTTTCAGCTGATTTTACAAATGTTTATTTAGAGGATTTGGGAGAAAATCAAGTAAAAATAAATGGAGGCGGTGGCAGTCAAAAACCTACAAATCTAAAAGTTAGTGTGGCCTACAAAGCTTTTTTTCTGGGTGAAGGCGAAATTTCTTACGCAGGTACTGGAGCCCTAGAAAGATCCAAATTAGCAGGAGAAATTATAGAAAAGCGACTTAAAGGTATTGTAGATGAAATTCGAATAGATTATTTGGGAATAAATTCTATGCACAATGGTCAGTTTAAAAATGAATCGGTACCTTATGAAATAAGATTAAGAATCGCAGCTAAAGCCAAATCAAAAGCAGATGCTGAGCGAGTGGGTGAAGAAGTGGAAGCACTGTATACAAATGGTCCAGCGGGTGGCGGTGGAGTAAGGAAATATGTCAATGAAGTGGTAGGAATAGTATCCACAATGATAGATAGAAATAAAATAGAATTAAAAATTACGACGTTAAACGCATGAAACTTTACGAAATAGCCCATAGCCGAGCAGGAGATAAAGGCAACATTTCTACTTTGTCTTTGATTCCATATGATGAGTCAGACTTTCAAAAGTTGTGTGAAAAAGTAACGGTTAAAAAAGTCAAAGAACACCTTGGAAAAATTGTAAGAGGAGAAATAAAAAGATACGAAATGCCGAATATATCTTCCTTACTATTTGTATGCCAAAATGCTTTGGCAGGAGGAGTTACTACCTCGCTTGCCTTGGATAGTCATGGAAAAACCCTTAGTTCAGCACTTTTAGAAATGGAAATTTAAAGAATATTAATTTACTCTTTAAAAAGCCTTCAAATAGTTTAACTTTAAAGTTATATTTTATGATTTAAAACTATTATTTTGCCATAATTTCAACCCTAATTAAAATATGACCTTTACTTCCAAAAACTTAATAGACAATAATCCTTTAAGCGGACTTCAATATGCTACCATTCTTATCTGTTTCTTGATGAATATGTTAGACGGAATGGACGTTTTAGTAATATCTTATACTGCACCTGCCATAGCCAAAGCATGGTCTGTGGGTCCTCAAACATTAGGGGCAGTTTTTAGTGCTGGATTAGCAGGCATGACGCTAGGAACGCTATTCATAGCACCTTATGCTGACAAAATTGGCCGAAAGAACATGATAATATTCAGCGGTGTCTTGATGGGGGCTTGTATATACCTAACTTCTTCTGCAACAACTATCAACAGTCTTTTGATTTATAGATTCTTGAGTGGTTTGGGTATAGGATGTATGTTGGCGAGCACTGCTGCCTTAACTGCGGAATTCACTCCAAATAAAACCAGAGATTTTTGGGTGAGTTTTGTTATTTCTGGTTACCCAATTGGAGCCGTTATATCGGGATTAGTTGCAGCTAAAGTAATTCCCGCAGAAGGTTGGGAGCAAATGTTTAGATATGCTGGTATTGTGTCTTTAGTATCTGTGCCATTAATCATTATTTTCCTTTCGGAATCTATTGACTTTTATATTAAAGCCCAACCCAAAAATTCCCTCCAAAAAATCAATCAGATTTTAAATAAAATGGGATTTGATGCAATCAGCGAATTACCTGAAAAAGCACCAAAACAAGCTGCCATTCCCGTAGATAAACTCTTAAAAGGCAAATACTTAAAACCTTCAATAGAGCTTTGGATTGCACTTTTTATGGCTTTTGCGGCTTTATATTTTATGACTAGTTGGATACCTAAATTGGCTTCTGACGCAGGCTTATCTCTAAAATTGGCCATTTATGCAGGAACTGTATTTAATATAGGAGCTTTTTTTGGAATAGTAACCCAAGGTTATTTTTCTAGCAAATATGGTCTAAAGAAAACAATTGGAATAATTTTAATTTTAACTGCAGTTTTAATGGCATCTTTTGGTCTATTTGTTGGATCAGATTTCATACTTTTAGTCTTTGCATTTTTAGGTTTTGGAATACAAGGTGGATTTGTGGGTCTCTACGCTTTTGCCGCCAGAATGTATCCTACCGAATTTAAAACAACGGGAATAGGTTGGTCAATGGGTGCAGGAAGAATTGGAGGAATTGTAGGTCCTGCCTTAGGTGGAATGTTAATCGGAATGGGTCTTACAATCGGTACCAATTTCTTGATTTTTGCACTTCCAGCTCTGATAGCAGGAATAATGACTTGGAGAAATAGCTCAGAAGATGTAAAATAAAAAGAGGCTGAAAAACTCAACCTCTTTTTGGGATTTTTAAACTTTATATTTTTTTAAACTACTTGATTTCTCAAAACCCCAATCCCTTCTATTTCCAGCTCCACCATATCGCCTGGTTCGAGGGGGCGGTGAACAGTGAAATTATTTTCGGTTAGGCTTCCCCATCCCACAGTTCCAGAACCCAAAATGTCTCCAGGCATGATATTTACGCCATTTTCGGAGGCTCTTTCTAGCATTTGGCTGAAAGAAAAATGAACTGTTTTGTAGTTGCCTACGCAAATAGTTTCTCCATTGATTCGTGATGTCATTTTAACATCGAATCGGGTATCTTTTACAGAAGGTACTTTCAATGGGCTTTCAAAAAAGTTTTCAGAAAATGGTACTTCGTATTGTTCAAATTCATCAGCTGTAACGATGCATGGGCCAAAAGCATTGGCGAAATCTTTTCCTTTGTGAGGTCCTAAGGGGATGGTCATTTCTACTCTTTGAAGGGCACGAGCTGTCCAGTCATTGAAAATTGTATAGCCAAAAATATAGTCTTTGGCTTCTTCTTTTTTAATATCCGAGCCTTTTTTGCCGATTATGCAGGCCATTTCTAACTCAATATCCAATTTAGTTTCATTGACTGGTTTTTTGATGTCATCATTCGGGCCAAAAACATTGTGATGATTGGTGAAATAGAAAATGGGCAAATCATACCAAGCTTCGCCAACCGAATGACCAAACGAACGAGAGGCATTGAGCATGTGCATTTCAAAACCAACGTAGTCACGAATGCTGCGTGGATTTGGCAGTGGAGCTAAAAGTTGAACTTCTGCTAAGCTATAATGCGGTTCTACTTCTCCAAGGGCTTTTATGATTTCAAAATAGCCTTCATGACCATCGATAAAAGTCAACATATCCGTTGGTAATTTTTCAGAAGCCAGCTGCATATCGACTACTCTATCACCTTGTAGCCAGCCAATTCGGCTTTCATTTTTGGTATTTTTAAAAGAAACTAATTTCATGTTTTGTTATTGGTTACTTGTGAACTGGTTATTAGTGAATTAGTAAACTGGTTATTTGTGGAGTAGTTAATAGTAAATAGTGGAATAGTTATTAGTGTCCCGATAGCTAACGGGAGGTTATTTGTAAAGTAGTTATTGGTGTTTTGTAAAATGGTAATTGCTGAACGTATTTAATTAACCTAGAAAAGAACAATATGGTAACAAATAACTAATATACAAATCAACTAATAACTATACAACCAAACCCTAAATAGGTGCCGCCAGCCCTCCCATGGTTCTTCCTACCAATGCCCCAATGTTAGCTCCTTCGGGTAATGGTTTTCCCTGAAATTCGAGCAATTCCCATTCGCCCAAGGTTTCTGAAGCATTTACCACAGCCATGCAGCGGTCGTATCTTCTTTTCATAAAAGCAGGAAGAGCTTCTTCTACCGTATTATTTTTTTGCAATTCATCTGCCAAAACTACGGCATCTTCAATGGCCAATGCCGCACCTGAGCCCAGTTGTGGAATAGTAGCATGAGCTCCATCACCAATAATAACGACCCGATTTTTATACCATTCACCTGAAATTCGTAAGGCGTCGAGCGGACGATAGTTTACCAACTTAGCGTCTGTCACTTGCTCCATTAAATCCCGAGCCATTTTGATGGGATACTCAGCCATGTATTCTTTAAGTTTGGATACCATTTGATCCTCAGGTACACGCCAGTCTTCTCCCTCGGCAGATACCAAAAACATATACATGGTGTCGGCACTCATTGGAACAAACCCAGCCTTGCTTTTTCTGCCGTAATAGATGTATCCAGTGTCCAAGTCTTCATGTCTTTTAAAGGGGTACCTCCAAACCGAAAGACCGACATATCTCGGGCTAATTTCTTCAAAAATCATCCCTCTTACCTTAGAATTAATTCCGTCAGAAGCAATCAACAAATCGTATGAACCCGAGGTGCCATCTGTAAAAGTAACATCTACACAATCTGGCTTATTATCAATGGCTTCTACCGTGAGTCCCATTCTGATAGGTATGCCCAATTTGGTACATTCTTCAAACATGATATCGTGCAAGACTCTACGAGAGATCCCATTATGACTTGGGTATTTTTCATTGGGTGGTGCACCGGCTGGGCCAATAAAATGCCCGCCTGCTGTAAACATTTTCACCTGACCGTAAGGCGAACCTCGACGCATCGTTTCCCCACCAATGCCTATCATATCCAATGCCCTCAATGCATTTTGTTGTTGGATGATTCCCACACCATATACATTAAATGCCTCATGGATCTCTACAATTTCTACTTCAATGCCGGCTTTTTTAAGACCGATGGCCGCGGACTGTCCTCCAATTCCAGCTCCGATTACCAATACTTTTTTAACTGAACTCATTTTATAAAAGGTTGAAATTTTATCAATTAGGCTTTAATTTTTTCGGCTATCCAATCGTACATATCCAAAGTTGGCATAAAATCATCTACTTGGCAGTGTTGAGCACCACTTTCGCCTTCCGGTACGATTTTCATTTTGTGTTCGCAAGTCAAATGCTTTTCAAGTGAAATGGCATGTTCCACAAAATTTTGTTGGTCGCCACCACCGTGCATGATGAAGGTTGGCATTGAGATTTTCTCTGCAACTCCATTTTCTAAGGTGAATCCTTTTAGTTTTTCCAGCACTTCCTCATACGTTTTTGCATCCATAATGTGCATCACTATCTCTGCCAAAGGATGTTTTGCACTTCGGCCAGCCCACACAGAATAGTAAGACCAAACCGCTCCGAAGATCATACAAACCTTAAAACGTGGCTCAAAAGCCGCACAACGTGCTGCCATATATCCACCCATGGAAACTCCCGCAATACCGACACTTGTGGTATCTACTTCGTCTTGAAGCTTTTCTAAAACATAATCCAAAACAGCGGTACCTGCTACGTTATAATCGTAACGAGAATGTATATGATTTAGTCTCAAAGCAGCACCTTGACCAGGACCGTCAACCGCCAAAAGGGCGATGCCACGTTCCATCAAGTGGTTTCCGATGCCGAAATACAGTTCCTCTGCCAAGCTATCTAAACCTCCAAACATCACCATCACAGGTGGATTTTTGACTCCTTGTGGTTTGAATAAATATCCCGACAAAAAAGAGCCTTCAAAAGGTACTTCTATTTGCAAAGGCTTTTCGTCAAAGTATTTGATTGCTCTGATAAAAGCTTCACGAGCTTTGGTGTATGTAGGCAACTTCAGCTCGTTTTGCAGATTCATAAAAAATTCTGCGGTACGCAAATAGTTGAAAGCTCTTAAATATGTCCGTCTGGCAGAAACAAATGCACCTTTTTGCTCATAATCTTCGGCCCATCCTAAAACCTCATTGCCTTTTTCGAGCCATGCTGTATTAAAACTTTCTCTATTGTCAGGGTCTATTTTTCCTGCAACTTCTAAAATCTCAGCAAATTCCCCACCACCATAATGTGCTTGAGTGAGAGCTCTATTAACTTGGTAAGAAGGCATGTACTGCCCGGGATAAAAATGCCACATAATTTGGTTAATTTGTTATTGGTTTATTTGTTATTGGTGGATTTGTTATTTGTATATTTTCTAATTGGTTAATAAGTAAATATGTCCATAATTTCTTAGTTTATTTAATTAATACTTTTTTTGTTAAAAATTTTATTATCATTTTTTTTTTCAATGGCTAGTTTATCATTTACCGATTTGAATGTTTATAAAGAATGTCGGTTCTTAAGAAAGGAAATTTCATTACTTGTCAAATCTCATTTCCCAAATACCGAAAAATATAAATTAACAGACCAAATAATTCGAAGTTCTCGAAGTATTACAGCGAATTTGTCCGAAGGTTATGGCCGCTATTACTACAAAGAAAACATTCAATTTTGTCGAATTTCTCGTGGTTCATTATCTGAAACTTTAGAACACTTAATTACTGCTTTTGATGAAGGTTATATATCTCAAGATCAATTATATTCATTCAAACTGCAAATAGAAAACTGCGGAAAATTACTTAATGGTTATATCAATTACCTTAAAAAAGTAGCTAATCCACCTGACGAAAGTTGAAAAAATAAAATAAAGCTAGACTTATAAATTGCCTTCAAAAAATTCACAAATGACTATTTTACAAATACATAAAAATCTATTCAACCAATAAACTAATAACAAATGCACTAATAACTATTCAACAAATCAACCAATAACTAAACATCCGCTGGTTTAACCGTACCGTCTTCCGAAATACCCATTTTCTTGCCTTTTCCCATTTCAGCGAAAGGATTGGCTGAACCCCATGCATCGTTTGGATTGTCCTTTAGATAATGTACGTCTAAGTGATCTGGTGCAAAAACCAATCTTGCACAGGCATAGTATTCAAATAAAATACCACTACCTGGATCTGTGATATAGATAAAGAAACCCTCGTCTGCTTTGTGACGAGTTGGTGCTCCCATTACACTTTTATAGCCTTTTTCAATGAAATAATCTAAAGCTAAAAGTACTTCCTCACGGCTGTCCACATTCCAGCAAATATGATTTAGAACCGCTTGTTTTGACTCAATATTCGGGTCTGTAAAAATAGCGATATCGTGCGAAAGATTTGCCAAAGTATGCAGACCTCCGATGGGTGGAATCTCGTCTGCAATTCTAATTTCATCCGGGTTTTTAAAGCCCATTGCTTTCCAGAATGCTTTTTCCGCAGGGTACGCTCCTTTAGATACCATGTAAGTAACATGATCAAAACGACGAGGATTAGCACCTTTTAGTCTATTACTTGAATATCTATCTGCATAAACGCTTCCTCTTTCTCCCTCTTCTCTCAGCCAAACTACTTCCCAAAATACCTCATGCATGTGTCCTTCAGGCGATTGAAAACGATAAGCTTTTCCATGCCCTTGGTCGCCATCATACCAACCACGACCAGCTCCTATACTTTCCAAATAGGCAACGCATTCTTCTAAAGCTTCAGGACTATCAGCTCTCCAACCAATATGTCCAAGACCCGACTCTTCACTTTGCGTTAATTTTAATGTATGGTGAAAATAGTCGCCCCATGCTCTTAGGTAGACCGAGTTTTCCTCTCTTCCAGTTTCGTCCATTCCTACCACGTCACGGAAAAACTCTACAGATTTATCAAGGTCTTTGGTTAAAATCTCCACGTGAGCCATTTGAGATAAAAAATGTGGGTTCTTTGCCATATAAAATTTTGTTATTCTCTTTATTAATTGTACAAATTTAAGTCCTAACTATTTCAAATATGAATCAGATTTAATCGAAAACTATTCAATTTCAATCTATCTTGCAAAAAGAAGCTTATCAAACTCAATTTCTCTATTCAAATAATCGTAAAACCCTATTTTGCAATCAAAACCTGCTTTTCTTTCAAAAGCTTTGTTCTTAACAGTTCAAAATCCAATTTCTGTGGACTGGTTTTGTGTTTGATACTCAACACGGCAGCGGCTGCAGCAGATTGTCCTAAAATCATAAAAACTGGCTCCATGCGTATAGATCCAAAGGCTGTATGCGAGCTGGAAACACAAACAGGAACAAGTAAATTATTACATTCTTTTTCTTTGGGTAATAAGGCACCGTAGTCTATTGAATAGGGTTTTGGCGGATGGACGCCAATATCGCCTTCGTTTTGTACAAATCCGTCTTCGGTTACGTATCGTTGTGCATTGTGCGAATCCAACGAATAAGACCCCATGCCAATTGGTCTTTTGATTTCTATTTTTCCTAAAGTATGATTTTCGTTCATCACATATTCACCAATCATTCGGCGAGCCTCTCTTACATAAATTTGATAAGGCCAATTGTTGTTTTCCGCAAATTCGTCTTTGGCCAATCCCCACTTTTGCATTTCGTCATGAATGTTTTTGGGTACCGAAGGGTCATTTTGCAAAAAATACAAATAACCCTTTTGGTAGTTTTCATGCTCTTCTAAAATACTTCTCCTTGTGGCATAATCTGCTTCTGGATAAGCGTAGTTTTTTCCGATATAATCTGAGCTAAAAGGTCCATGATTATTGGTATCCGTTTTTTTATTGGGAATAACATCAAACTTATCAAAGACCTCATTCCAACCCGAGTCTAAAACTCTTTTTAGCAATTCATATCGTTTTGGGTCATAGTTGGCAGGTTTTGGAAAAGCCACACGATTTTCAGGATGAAAACTCATGCACAAACGGTAGCAATAAGCTTGTAATCGCTGATCTCCTTCTCCATTTTCTCCAGGAGGAATTTTGGATATTTCCGGCAAAAGCCCACTTTGAGCATTTCCAGCTATATTATACGGACTGATTGGCGTTTTAAAATAATGTCCATGATGTCTAACATCCTTTTGAACACCATTAAATTTTTCGTCATAAACACTGTTGGCTTCTCTACCCACATGATAAGTAACACCAGCAGCTGCCATTAGGTCGCCTTCATAAGAGGCATCTATAAAATATTTGCCTTTTATGGTTTTGCCACTTAAGGTTTTAAATTGACTAATGCTGTTGTTTTTCTTTATTAATCCTCCTTTTTCTCTTAACAAATACTCATTTCTAAGAATTTTAATTTTATTTTCTTTCACCCAATTTTCAAAAATACCTTCGGCTACGTGTGGCTCAAATATCCACATACTTGATTCATCCATAGCTACTGTATTTTGTCCTCTGTTGCCATATTCTTCCTTTTTCTGCCAAATCCAAGCTTCTGGTTTATTGTAGTGTTGATATAGTTCCTTATAAAATTCTTTCGCTATACCACCTATAACAGTTTTGTCTCCGGTGTCTGTATAGCCCAATCCATTAGAACTTAATCCTCCCAAATGCGTATCAGGAGATACCACCAAAACTGTATATCCAGAACGGACAACCTCTACAGCAGCCGCTATACCTGCCGAAGTTCCGCCATAAATTACCACATCGGCTTCAAAAGTTTTTTGTGAAAAACCAAAACATGGCAATAATGAAATGAAAAGATAAAAACCTATTTTAAGATTCATAATTCTTAATGATTAGAAATAAAATGTATTAAAAATTGCCCCAATATCTACTAGCCCAAGCTATCCAAGTACTCCAGTTGGGACCAGTACTGTGTCCGCCAGCATGCTGCCTAAAAGCTATCTCTCCATTTGTCAAGGCTGTGCCCATTGGCGGAAAACTCATAGTTCCGAGATCTTTTTTACCCAACAATCTATAAACAGAGCCCGCATTGGCTGCTCCTTCAAACATACCTTTGGTATCTATCCAGTTACCTTCTACCTGAGGTGAACCCGAACTAATAAAAATTGGTCTGGGAGCACAAAGTGCTATTAATTCATGGGCATCCACTGGTAAATCATCTGGTGTTTTTGTACTAGTGTATTTTATAAAATTGCCACAGAACCAATGATATTCACCAGACCCAGCAAGATTTTCAACCTGTTCACCAAATACCCTTCTTAAAATTTTTGCTCCACCTGCACCAGATGACCCAATAAACCCTAAAGAAATACGAGGCTCAAATGCCATGGCCACAATTGCAGCTTTGCCATATCTTGAGAGTCCTTCTATAGCTACTCTTTTTGCATCTACGTCTTTATCTGTTTCTAAATAATCCAAGGCTCTACTTGCTCCCCAAGCCCAAGCTCGCAATGCTCCCCAATCTTCCGGTTTTCGGTAGGCTCCTTTATTTGTCAAACCAATAATGCCTTTGGTTAAGCCCGCTCCATTGTCCGCCTGAATACTCGAAGGCACCAATATGGCATAGCCTATTCCTCTAGAAATCAATTGTTCTTTCCAAGTAGGTTCGTTTGCTGAGCCAAGTCCAATGGCTTTTATTGGCTCTTTGTTCCAAGGTGAATTTATCCAGCCAAACTCTATTACCAATGGAACTGCTGATGAAATATTAACTGGTGTTGTTACTAAAAGTTCTATTTCTACAGTTATACTCGGAAAAGCAGAATTGTCAACAATGCCTTTCAAAAGTTTTTCTTTTATAGGGTAATTTCCAACAGTAGTATCTTTTACTGATAGTACTTCCCATTTCAAATTTGGAATATTAGAAGGCAATTTGCCATAAATTTCCATTTCAAAATCTTCCACAATTTCGGGTCTTCTTTTAGTCCACCAATCAGCCTCATTTTTTACTTTTTTGCCATTTTTTAGTATCAAAGCATCTGGCAAAACATATTGATTTACTTTACTTTCATCACTATTTGCGGCATTAGCATCCTTAGGATTGCCCGATGGACCTCGTCTTACTTGGGATTTATCTATGCCCAATTGACCTAACATCTGTGCATAATCAATTTGCACATATTTATTGAGTGTATCTCTTTCTGCCTGAGAAAACTGAGCATTGGCGGTAAAGCATATTGATAAGAAAAAAAGTAGTTTTTTCATTCTTTTTTAAGGTTTAAATTTTAAAAACTCAATCGGTATAATTGTACAATTTAACCTTCTGAATAGCATATTGATTTGTCCCAATATTTATATGTCT
Source organism: Lacihabitans sp. LS3-19 (assembly GCF_024343575.1). GTDB lineage: Bacteria > Bacteroidota > Bacteroidia > Cytophagales > Spirosomataceae > Leadbetterella. The sequence continues at coordinate 101,539 of NZ_RJUA01000127.1, forward strand.
TCCTTGATGTGTTTGGTCGCCGTTGAGATGTCTTAGCGTTTTCCATTTTTTATCATAGAATCTACCTTCATCAACTTTTAATATACCCACATTAAAGTCTGGATTTTCAACATTTTTAAAAGTAATAACTACGCCCGTTCCAGCAACATAAAACTCATCTTCCGCCGTTTGGATGATTATTGCTGCTCCTAATGGCCAAACTTCTGTTTTGGCTCCAGGTGTCCAACTTAAGGTGTAGTCGTTTTTGCAAACAAACTTGTATTTACCAATTTCAAGGACGGTTTCTGGCTCTGATTTGCTTAACATCACCGCTTCCATTTTTCCATTTCCTTGGTTCTCAGTTATTAAATTTTGAAGATTATCAAGCAAATCATATACTTTACCCAATGCTTCTTCTTCGGGCTTTTCTTTTGATTCTATAGAAAAAGGTGAAAAACCCATGCCTTGATAATGACCAATGGTATATAAGGCCTTGGCCGCAACTGTAGCATCAAAAGCATGCTCAGGCACAAAAAGCACGTCGCCTTGTCGGGTATATAAATCACACCAATGCTTGAGGTCTGGATTATAAAAATCAGGCGAAAGGAAATCAATAGCTGTTCCCGCTGCTTTCCAAACATCCATCAGGTGGGGCAATGGTCCAGCACTCGGATATTCACCGGGTTTTCGACCAGCCCGATTGAGTGCCGCATTGACAAACATCGGCAGATTATAAATTTTCTTACCAGCTTCTGTTATTTTATTGGTAAAAAGTGAATAATAATAGGCCATAAAAATCTCATCTGTGGCGAGGCTTTTACCGAAAATTGCCTCCCAATTTCCTTTGGTTTTATATCCATTGATTTTCCAAATTTCCTCAAACTCTGGCACTAATTTGCCTTTGTTTTTTTTCAAATAATTTAATAATGCTGGTGGAACATCTTCTTTAAAAGCTTTTTCGGCCAAAGCTTGGTGATCACGTGCTGAGGGCAACATTCCGATTTCGTTTTCGACTTGCACCATTATTACGGTGTTTTCTTTGCTATCAAAATCTCTGATAAAACCCATCAATTTCTCGAAAGCATTTTGGTCTGCTTTAAGAACTTCAGAACTAAAAGACGATAAAATTTCCTGACTTTTTCCTTCTTCACTTTTTACCCTTGGATATTTCAGTTGATTGAGTTTTACCCATGCCGGTGCATGGCTGCTCATGGAGTTTTTCCAAGAACCAAACCACAGAAACACTATTTTTAAATCATTTTTACGAGCCTCTACTATCAAATCTTTGTACAAATTGAAATCAAAAACGCCTTCTTGTGGCTCTATTAATTCCCAATAAACAGGCACCAAAACTGTATTGAGATGCATAGCTTTGAGTTTGGGCCAAACGGCTTCCATGTTTTCAATGCTGGTGGCTGTAGAATTACCAAGTTCGCCGCCAAGTATAAGAAAAGGCTGATTGTCAACCATTAGTTGAGTTGTAGTGCCGTGCTTTTGAAGATAAGGAATTTGGGCATGAAGTAGACTTGCTACTAAAAGCAAAACTAGCATAAAGCTAAATCTCATAATATTTTGGTTGAATAATACCCCAATTTATTCTACAAAAGCTGGTTTACCAAAGATAAAAGAAAAATCAATTGTATTTTTGCAAGAATAAGGAGTTTACTAGAATACCAGATAGAATACTCTTCTTTTTCGAAAAAAATAAAATTTAAAAGCTTATGTTAAAAATATTAGCCCTCGGAGGAAGTAACAGCATCAATTCAATCAATAGAAAATTAGCAAACTTTACTGCGTCATTGTTTCCGAATGCGGCGATTCAATATTTTAATTTAAGCGAAAAAGAAATTCCACTTTTCAGTGTTCAGCTGGAAAAAACAATCCAGATTCCAAGTGAAGCGATGGAATTAGCGGCAATGATAGACGATGTTGATTTGATAATACTTTCTTTAGCGGAAAACAACGGATCGTTTAATGCTGGATTTAAAAATCTAATAGATTGGATTTCAAGGATTCCAAAAAGACCTATTTTTAACGACACAAAAATGTTGTTGCTTTCAACATCCCCTGGACCTCGAGGAGCATCCTCTGTACTTGAACACGCCAAAATCATTTTCCCATTCAGAGGTGCCGTAATTTTAAATACTTTTTCATTGCCTAGTTTTGACCAAAAATTCGATGATGAGATGGGAATTACAGACCCCGAATTATTAGAAAAATTACAAACTATTGTTAATGAAATAAGCTCCAATTAATCATTAGAGCTTATTCATTTTGTCAATATATTTGTCATTTTCAACTCAAAATAAAACTCCGCTCACTGAAAGCCGGAATATTGGCTTTGCCTTCGTAAAAATACCTCAGTTCGTCTTTCGGGTCTGTTAATCCTAGACTGTATAAAACAGGCACAAAATGATCTGGTGTTGGGGCAGCAAGTTTACCAAGTTTATGACTTGTTTCGTAGTTTATGATGTTGTTATAATTCCTATCGTCAATCTGTTTTTTGATGAAAGCATCATATTCAGGTTCCCAACCAAACGGGCTCATATCTCCTGACCTCATCTTTGGGCCTAAAATCTGGAGATTATGAATCAGAGACCCACTCCCGATTATCAACACGCCTTTTTCACGAAGCGATTTTAGTTGTTTACCTAGGTCATAGTGGTATTGCGGTGAATCATAATAGCTAATGCTCATCTGAAAAACCGGAATATTGGCCTCAGGAAATAAATGCATCAACATAGGCCATGCACCGTGATCTAAGCCCCAGTCTGTAGTTTCATGCACCGACGGTATAATTTTCGTAACCTCATGGGCAATTTCAGGAGCACCCTTGGCTTTGTATTTCACATCATAATAATGCTTCGGGAAACCGTAATAATCGTAAATCTGCTCTTGTTGCGGAGAAATATTCACCATGGTTTGTTTGGCACACCAATGAGCCGAAACTACCAATGCGGCCTTGATTTCATATTTGCCTTGGAGGTCTTTACCTAGATTATATAATGCATCCCAAAAAGGACGCTCTTCTTTTGAAAGAGGAATATCCATCGGGCTACCATGTGAGGTAAACAATACCGGCATGCGATTAGACTGAACCTGTAAAGTATCCGTAAAATTTTTAAAACTGCTTAATGTTCCCATAGCTGCAAGCGATAAAAGAGATTTATTAAAATCATTCCGTTTCATAAAAAAAAGATAGACCTTTCGGTCTTTTAATATAAAATGTATTGTTAAAGCAAACTTACAGTTTATAGTTTGATTTCAAAAATTCGGCCAATTCAACAGTTTCTCTTCCTAAAATATTATAAAGTGTAGTTGAAGTTTCCTCAAAATCATTGTGCTTAAAAGCCCCAGCAAAAGATTGTGATAAAATAATCATAATGTCTGGAACACCAAATTGCTTCAACATCCCTTCGAAAGCTTCTGGTTCTGGACTAAGATAGCCAACTTCTTTACCTGACAACTTGCTTAATTCAGCAGCAATCTCCTCAAAACTATAAGCGGTTGAGCCTGCTAAGTTATATACTTTATTTACATTGTCAGCACTATTAATTATTAAGGCTGTTGCTTCTGCCAAATCAGACCTAAGTGCAAAGGCAACTTTGCCTTTTTCAGCTGGAAAAAAAATACCATTTTCAAATACGCCTTCTCCAGCAAACATTGGTATAATATCAAAGTAAAGAGCATTTCGTAAAAAAGTATAATCAAAACCAAGTTCTTTGATATAGTCTTCAGTTTCAAAATGATCTCCCAACATTGGCTTGATAGGTGAAGCATCCATATCTTTAATGCTAACTCCTGTGTAAAAAATCTGCTTTACTCCTGCTTTTTTGGCAGCATTTATCACATTTTTGTGTTGACCAATACGATCCACAAAATCGGCTGATGAAATAAGTAGCACTTTGTCAATTCCAGACATTGCAGCTTCTAAAGAATCGGAATCTTGATAAGTACCTACTTTTAATGTAACTCCAAGAGCCTTTAAATCTGCCGCTTTGGTTTCATCTCTGACAAACGCAGTTATTTCACTCGAAGGTGTAGTTTTTAATAAATTTTCTATAATTCCTCTTCCTAATTGTCCAGTTGCCCCAGTTATTAATATCATGTATATAATTGTTTAATGTTTTTTGATTTGACAAAAGTATATTACATTTGCTATATAAAATATATCAGTATACTTTAATATACCAGTATACAAAAGTATAGCTATCACATTATCAATATATTAAAAATGCTAGAGCAGTTAAATAATATCAAAAAATGTCCAACTTCCTATGTTTTGGCTGTGAGAGATACTTTAAATGTATTTCAAGGAAAATGGAAAATGCCAATAATCGGAACATTGATATTTGGAAAGAAAAGATTCAAAGAGATTGAGAGGGAATTGGAAAATATTACTCCAAGAATGCTTTCTCAGGAATTGAAAGATCTAGAAGCCAACGGTGTAATTACCCGAAGTGTTTACAATACTACCCCTGTAACTGTAGAATATGAATTGACACAATCTGGCAAAGAATTGAATGGCGTATTGGAAGCAATGATAACTTGGGGCTTGCAGCATAGAAAAGCATATTTACAAGAAAGTCTTCCAGTTTTTAAAAATATCCCAGTGGCCATCTAATTATTTCAAATATTATTATAGCTTTTTTTAAAAGGAGAATTTATATTTAGATTTAAAAACAGAATAGATAATGGACATAAATAACCTAAAAAAAGAATACACCAATGGCGAAATAACCGTGGTGTGGGAGTCTGGAAAGTGTATTCACTCTGGAAAATGTGCCAGAGGCCTACCACAGGTATTTCAACCAAAAGAAAAACCTTGGATAAAAATTGATGGGGCGACTTCCGCCGAAATAATTGAAGTAGTTTCGAAATGCCCATCAGGGGCTTTAAGTATAAAAAAATAACCACCTCATAAAATTACAAGGTAGTTATTTTGAAGAAAGTATTCTTTAGATTATTGCATTTGCATTCCTTCCATAGATGAGCCATTGTTGTTTTTCTTAAACATTTTGGCGTCCATTTGTCCAAAACGGAAAGAGAAATTCAATTTTACCATTTGAGGATTATTTAGACGATAGTAACTTTGAGTGAATCCTTCACCGTAAGAAACTTGGGTATTACCTCTAGTTCTGAAAATGTCATTGGCAGATAAGGTCAATGAAGCCACATCATTTTTCATGAATGTTTTTTTAACCGCTACATCAACACCATAAAACGGCTCAATATAACCTTGTGATGAACTTTGTGCTTGGCTCATAGGCGGTCCAAAACTCTGACCTTGACTTACTGGCATATTTGATTTTCCTTGATAATCACCCGAAAGCTGGATTACCCACTTATTTTTCAAACTAAAATTATTGTTTAACTTCCCAAAAGTTGTCCATAAAGCCCCTTGTTGGGTACTGTTTTCTACGTTTTCAGTATTAATTTTTGAATTGTAGAAATTGATATTTGCTGTGATATCCCACCATTTTTTAATTTTATTGGTATAGGTTATTTCCGCACCATAATTATCACTTGAGTTGGCATTAATATAAGTATTAATTAAATCTAATCTACCACTGATAGGATTTATTTCTTGGGACAAATACCTGGTTATCAAATTATTGGTATGCTTATAATACACAGAGGTAAGAAAAGTACCTGTACCTTTAGTCTTACTGTAAGAAATCTCTCCTGATGTCGTGAATTCCGGAACTAGATTTGCATTTCCTTTTGTGATATTCAAACTATCGCTATAATCAATAAATGGTATCAACTGGAAGAAATTAGGTCTATTTACTCTTCTTGTTACACTTAATTGCATTTGATCTGTCTTAGTAAGATTTTTACTTAAAAACACAGATGGGAATAAACTCAATGGGTAAGTATTGGTGAAAACTTCTTTGGTATTTAACAATTTTCCGTCATAAGCAGAACTCTCAGCACGCAATCCTGTTTTATAAGAAAACAAAGAGCCTACTTTTCCACTTACTGAAATATAAGCCGCATACACGTTATTATTGCTGGTATAATTCGTTGATGCGGAAGGAATATTTACGAAGGTATCAGAGCCAAGAGCCTTAAGAGTGTTATCGTTCTGATTAGTCAAGGTATTGATTTGTGCCCTTAAACCCATCTCTAAATTACCCTCATTTTTAAGAGGTCTTACGTAATCAGTTTGAATAGTCATAAAACGATTACCTCCATCTCCCGTATTTTTCTGAATACGAACCCCAGAAATCTGACCCGCCGAATTCAAGTAATTGGTGTTATAAGTAGCGTCATTCAAATTGCTTCCACCGAAATAATTCAAATCCATTGTTAACTCCTCCCCTGCTTTTGGGAAACTGTGTTTAAAGCCTAACTGTAATCCTTTAGGCTTAAATTGACGTGTAGAATTGGAAAGTCTGTTGCTCAAACTAACCACATCATTAACTGTATTGGTTATCAATATGTCTTCTTTCGGAGTAAACTTTCCTCCACCAAATATTCCACCAATAGACAAAGAGGTACGATTGGATAAATAATAATCCAGACCAACTCTACCAAATCCCATCAAACCTGTGGTTTTGCTACTAATATCTTGTATTGTACTTGAAGTAATTCCTCCAATAGTGCTGAATCTATCGCTGTTTCCTGTTACATTATTCCTCATTCTCATACCCATTCCCATCACCGAAAAGTTAACTTTCCCCTGACGAACATTGAAATTCGTCATAAGATTTCCTCCGCCAATACGGTCGCCTCCTAGGTTTACCATTCCATTATAGCCACTTTTCTTATTTTTCTTAAGCACAATATTAAGTATACCTGCCATACTACCTGAGGCATCGTATTTGGCCGAAGGATTGGTAATAACTTCTACTTTTTCGATAGCATCTGCAGGAATTTGATCATAAGAAAGTGTTGTTGGCCTGCCATCAATAAACAAAGTAGGAGCCGCGTTTCTTAATTTCACATTTCCATCTATATCAACTTGAAGCGATGGAATATTACGCATCACATCTACTGCAGTTCCTCCAGCGGTTACAATATTTTTCTCCACATTAAATATCTTCTTATCTATATCCATTTCCAAAAGAGCCTTTTGTGCCGTAACCGTAACAGCATCAAGCACTTTTGAATCACTTGGTAGATTTAGATTTCCCATGTCTTTTTCAAAAGCTGCCATCATTTTTGCCATCATTGCTGGATCTGGTTGCTGTCCAGGCTTTGGTGGTGCAAAACCATCCATTTTAGGCTTTTCAAATTCAACAGCAAAATCTGTTGTTACAAACCCAATCGAACTCACTTTTAATTTTAATTTACCAAACACTGGCAATTCACTAAAATCAAAATCTCCATTCATTTCACTGGTTATTGCTTTTACCACAACGTCTTTCGGTTGTTTACTAGCACTGTCTAAAACACTTTTCATTATAATCACAGTGGCAAATTCAACAGGTTTACCAGCCTCATCTATTACTTTTCCAAATACATGCCCCTTCATTGGATCTTGCATTTTCATACCACCCGCTGGAAACTGTGCATAAGTGCTGATACTTACTAAGGCGGCGACTAAAATTCCGAATAACTTTTTCATTTGTATTATTAATTTCTTTCGTAAATAACCAGACTTAAAAAAACCTGGTGTTTTATTTATGCAACAAATGTAAAAGGGAAATTTTGCATTATTCCTATAGTCCACTATCTGTGTATACTTATAATAAATTTGTGTATATCTGTAAAGGATAGCTTGCAAAGAAATTTGATGAAAGCGAGAAAACAGAAGATAAAATTGAACAATCCAAAATTTTGAAAGTAGCAAATTTTGAAAGAAAAACGTATAATTAGAGCTTAAAATCAAGCCATTGCCTTCTCTAAATCAGGAAGGAATTTTTTGCCTATAGGTAATTCGACTTTGCCTAAAGACAGCTGGGAGTTAGTAAAACCAGTAATTTTGGTCTTATTTATGATAAAAGAATTGTGTATACGAATAAAAACATCAGAAGTTAGTTTGGCTTCCATTCCTTTTAGATTAGATCTGGTTAGAATGGGATGCACCCTACCTTCAAGATGAATTTTAACGTAGTCTTTTAAGCCTTCTATGTAAATTATTTCATCAAAAAATAGCTTTATTTTTTTATATTCAGCGTGAATAAGGATAAATCCAGAATTGTCTTTTTTCAAGAATTGTTTTTGTAAAACCAATAAATTTTTGACTTTCTCCAATGCCACAACTAACCTTTCTTTCCTTATTGGTTTGGTGAGATAATCTACTGCATTGAGCTCAAAACCTTCAACCGCATAGTGATGATAAGCAGTAGTAAAAATCACCAAGGGTGGATTTTCTAAATTGCGGATAAATTGCGTCCCGAGCATTTCGGGCATTTGAATATCTGAAAAAATCAGGTCAATTTTGTTTTCTTTTAGATATTCTTCAACACCTATTGGGCTCGAAAATTTTTGCAGTACTTCTACGTCTTCAAAACTTTGTAAGTCGTCTTCGAGAATATCAAGTGCGAAAGGTTCGTCGTCTATTATAATGCAATTAATTTTCATTAATCTCAATTTTCATTAGAACTTCAAATTGATTTTCTGATTTATGGATATCCAATTTGTACGCACCAGGATATAATAATTCCAGTCGTCTTTTAATGTTAGAAAGTCCGATACCTTCGTTTTCAAGAGAATTTTTTCCTTGTACCAATATCTTATTTTTTGAAATAAAAACAATTCCATTTCTTTCTCTTTTAAGCTCAAAAACTATCTCCGTTGCATTTTTCCCGTCTACTCCGTATTTAAAGGCATTTTCTACAAAATGAATAAAAAGAAGTGGTTGAATTTGTAGAGATTCCAAACCTTCAGATACTATAAAATCCACTTTACCGCCTGCAGGAATACGAAGTTTTTGTAATTCTATGTAATTTCTGAGGTGTTCGACCTCTTGCATTAAACTTACTTTTGAGTCCCCAACTTCGTAGATAATGTATCGTAAAATTTCAGAAAGTTTCAAAATAGACTCCTCAGACTGGTCTGATTTTTTACGAACCAGCCAACGAATATTATTCAAAGTATTAAACAAAAAATGTGGGCTAATTTGCAATTTAAGCATATTTAGCTCCGTAGCTGTCTTCTCCAATTCGGCCAATTGATTGATTTCTCGCTGCCTACTTCGCTCGTTAAAAAGATACAATAATGTACTAATGAGCATATTGAGCGAATAAAAAAGAATAGGTCCAATAACCACTGGAAAAATAAGCCAACGCCTACGCTCTGATGCAGAAATGCTATTTCCTTTCGAATCTAAAATATGGCCTTCGCTTAGAAAAAATTGGGTGAAGGAAAAATAATTTATGAGGATATACAAGAGCAGACCAGACAATACCACAAGAAAAAAAGCCCAATTTTGATTTTTAGAAAGATATCTTGGAGCTAGTATTCGGAAATTAAAATAAAAAGCAACCAAAAGGTAAAAAGTACCGAAACATTGCATAAACAGAAAGCCCTTGTTAACTGTTGCCCATTTTTCGGGCTCATACAAGAAATTCACGAAAGGCAAAAGAAATAAGACAGCCCAAACTATGGTATGCGTTATATAAGACCTAGTGCTTCTTCTTCCGGTAATTTCTGTCATATTTATGCATTTTTATAAAACAAAAATAAAGGTATTGAAATTTGCCATTAATTAATTGCTTATCCCTTGTTCTGTATACTTACTCTGTCAAAGTGTATACTGAAATTAAGTAAACTTTAAATTTTGAAAAAAAATACCTGAATTTTATCTTACCAAAATTAAAAAAAAACGTTTTGTCAATAAATAAATCCATAAGTGTGAATATAATTTACTCAATGGACTATCAAGACAAAACGTCAATAAAGAATCTTTTAAAAATGCTTTAATTTTGAATTGGAATTTAGACTTTAATAAACCTAAATTAAAGTATTAATATCTGGTAATGATATACAATACTAACCCAATTAGTTTCCACTAAATTGAAGTGGAATATGGCAATGACTTTATGTAATTCTCCATAAACTCAAAGTCCGGCTTTCCATCCTCCGTTACTGGTAGTTTTATTTCTGAATCCAGCATTCTTGACGGTCGCCACTTTCTACCATAAGACCACCTATATTTTTCTAGCTTGATAATTGTACAAATAAAAAGAGCGATATACTTATTCCATTCACCATCCTTCAAAAGGAGCACATTTACATCATGCGAACAAGTAAAGTCAATTGGTTGATAAAAAGCATTTCCGACAGATCCATTATTTGACACTGTAACACAATTGCCAGGGAATAACTTTTTGTCGATAGGATGTTGAGAACTTTTTTCATCTTTATTAGCATTCCGAATGTCGTCAATTGAATAATATTCAGTTACTCCATTAGTAAACTCAGAAGACCCTACAAATGGGATATTTCCTTTTAATGTGTGGTCTGGCTTTTTATTGTAATAGCCTTTTATTATTTCAAATATCCCGTCTTCTCCGCCATATTTAAAAGTCTTCCACTTCTCAATATTAATTTCAATATTTTGTGGACTTAATACATCATGACTTATTTTCGCTAAACTATTCAAAGTTATATCATTAAACTCTTCAGGAATATTTTTTGGAATAAGTAAACTTCCAAGAGTCTTGTTAGCTTGTCTGCCGAAGCCATATCTGAATCTATTCTGCTTAATACAAAAACAATAGAATAATTTCTCAAAATCTGTGAGTTCCTTTCTCTCTTTAAGGACAAACACATGATATCCAGTATAAAACGGCATTGGTTGAATGCAAGACTCAAGAACAGAGTTTCCACTTCCAGCAACTGTTATTAATCCTTTGGGAAAAGGCTTGATAGAATCAATTATCTTAACAATAGCTGAAACCCCATTATTTTTCTCGGTTCGTGAAACATAATTCACCTTGTTTGGATAATTATTTTCACAGGTTTCTAAAACTGTTAAATCCAAACTATTTCCGGGCTTAATATCAAAGATTTCTGATAAAGGTATTTTATCCATTGTGTCCATAAAGCTGTTCAAATAATAAGTATTTCTTAATATCCTCAATAAAGTTATCCTTATTTAGCTTTTTATAATCTGTTTCCATAAATGCCTCTGCACACCATTCGTCTTCTGCCTTGATTACTTTATTTATACTTTTGCCAGGATGGTCAATTCTATTAATGTAAGTATCTAACCATTCAGACCTTATCCTTTCCCATTTATTAACTGCATCAATCCTACCTTTATTTTTTCTTTTTGTAAATCCATCGTCCTTCCAATATCCAAAAAAAGTTTTCTTTCTAAAAGGATGGGGTCTGTGTGCCGTAGCCACTATTACAGCCGTGATAACACCGACATCTGAATTGAAGAATAGCTCATCTGGCATTGAGAAAACAGCCTCCAAGGTATGTCGATCTAATAGTTTTTGCTTTAACGAAAGCCGAAGACCAGATGTAGCTATAACGCATTGCATAGGCACAATCGCAATGCAAGTGCCAGATGGTTGTAAAGCTTCTAAATTGTTCAGAACAAATTCAAGCTCTTCAGTATCTGTCTTTTTCGTTTTATAAGGGGGATTTAAAAAACCCACATTTGGCATTTGTTCCTTAGCAATGGCAATTACTGAAGCATCAAAACAATCTCCATGAATAATATTTGTTTTGCCATCTTGATGAATAAACATATTTGAACAAGCAAGGGCAAAGATGTCGTCCTGCCATTCTACTCCTATTAATTGTTTCTCTTTTATCAGTTTTATTTTTTCAATATTCCCTTTTGCATCATGAACCATCTCATTCATAGAGCTAATTAAAAAGCCACCAGTTCCTGTGCAGTTATCGTACACAATACTGTCTTTATTAACACCTGCAAGAGCCACAAATAATTCCGTAATATGTGGCGGTGTCAAAACTATACCTAAACCTTTGTCGCTATTAGCATACCTCAAAAACTCAATGTAAAACTGTCCTAGAACATCAAAATATTTATGGGTTTTTATAAACTTGTTTATGTTTTTATCAATGCTTTCAATTATATCAGACAACACCGTATTTTCACCTGACAGTGCTGTATGAGTCCTGATAAAGTTGTATGCATTTTTAAGATTTTCAATCTTCTTACTGTGCAGATTGGCGTTCTTAAGTTGGTTTGAAATAGTGTCAGCTAAAATATTTGCTAAATCCTCTGGCTTTGTGTGTTGTTTATATGATACTTCAAATGCTCTATTTTCGAGGGCTATTAATACACCACTAATTAACAAACTTCGCTGAGATTCCTTTATTTTTTTTGCATGAAGGGTCTCATTTAGTTCCTTAGAAAAGGACAAAAGACTGTTATAATCTTGCCTAAATTTTTCAGGACTTGTTAGATATTCTTTAAGGTAGCTTTCAGGAGTCAATAATTCATCTGAAAATTTTTGTATTGCTTTGCTTTCTCCTTTAAGATGAAGAAAGTGTGATATTCTTAAGTTATTATTATCAACACCACTAACTGCAATGGCTATAACATCATATTCTTTAGATAAAAATGAAGCATAAAGTAAAACATCATCAACAGCAAAAGACCCATACTGATCCCTAAGTTTACTCTCATGCTTGGATACATCACCCTTACACTCAATAACTATTAAGAGATTATTATCCTCTTCAAATTGAATAATAAATTCGGGTAATCCATTTTTAATGCCTTTTTTAGAGGCATTTTTCAAAAGTTTTTGAATTTTTATATTCTCAGATCTCTGCTCTTCAATATAGATCTTAGAAAACTGTTGAAAGTGGCTTCTTACTATATTCTCAGTCTTCCTTTCGTTAATCATAGTTTAAGGTTTTTTAGATTTAGGTTTTCCAGCTTTCGATATTTTGGAGATCGCATCTCCAAAAGACCCTTCGAAGCTAATTCCATTTTGATCACTATTTTTTTGAGCATCAATATAAGTGGTTCCGGAGGTCTTTTTTAGGGATTTTACGAAATCAACTTGACTTAAGGATTTTAATTGTGCTTGGGCAACAATCCTCAACTGCTCAAATCGTGTCTTTTTATCAATCTGATTTGTGATAAGCACTGAGTTTAAGCTTTCCAAATTAGATAATACAGTTAACTCATTAATACTAGCAAAGTCTCGCATATTTTTACCAGAAGAAGCTAATTTTGAATTATTGTCTTTCCACATTTTAGATGTACATCCAAAAAGTGCCACATTTAACAAGTCAGCTTCGTTAGCGTAAATAATCCATTCTTTGTTTTGATCAATATTCAGTTGGGGAATTAGATGCTCCTTTACAGCGTCGGTATGTATTGCATAATTAGCCTTGCTAAGTACTCTCTTTACGTTCCACTCAATGTTGTATTGATTGTTTTCGGTCTCCTTTAGGCGTTGAAATTCCTTTATTAGAAAAAGTTTGAATTGAGGGCTTAACCATGACCCAAACTCAAAAGCAATATCTTTATGAGCAAAAGTTCCTCCCCCATGCCTGCCAGATTTAGAATTTAATCCAATTGCATTTGTTTTTTCGACCCACTTTTTAGGAGACATAGTAAACGAATTGAGTCCAGCTCTAGTTCTAAACTCCTCGAATTCGGGTAGGTTAAAATCTGGGTTATACATAGACTCCCATACGCCTAAAAACTCAATAGTATTAATGTTTCTTATCCACTTTTCTATTAATGAACTTCCATCATCAAACGCTTTAACCATGTCGGTTAAAGAAATAAAGTCTTCGTTGTTTAGATTAGAAACACGAATATCTTGCCCTTGAACATTTATTATAGAATTTTTTGCCATTTCATTTTCCTATTAGCCTATTGTACTTGATTGATCCAGATATAAAAGCCATTGCATAATTCAACCTATCTCCATCTTTCATTGTATGAGTATTGAATCTAAATGCGACTTCATTGACGTAATTTTGAAGATGCCTCTTACTCATAGAATGATAAACACCAATATAAGACCTTTTAAGCCACGTCCAAAATCCTTCTAAAGAATTTGTTGTGTCTCCATTATCATTAACATACTGCTTTACACGATGATCTACGATCCTGTGGTCGTAATCACTACCCAACCCTTGGTATGCAGTCCACTCATCAGAGACTAATATACTCCCCTCCTTTACATGTTCTTTTATAATTGGCTTTAAACTAACCCCTTTAGTGTTGTTTACAACTCTACAACGAACAATTGCAGGACTATGGATAATTTTCTCCATGACCATTCTATTTGGATTGTTTTTGCTAGGTCTTTCAATGAATTCTGAAACTTCTTCTTGTAACATTCCCATTACCGGAGTTTTGTCTTTAAAACTACGCCCTTGCGATTGTGCTACTTTTTTATCCGCATGTCGATTTCTGTTTTTTCCTCCTACAAAAGTTTCATCTAGCTCAACTGTACCCTCCAATTGATTATCTAAGTTCTCATTTTCACCTAGTCCAAATCTAATACGATGAAGCATAAACCAAGAAGATTTTTGAGTTACTTTAATGTCCTTTGCTAATTGGTGTGAGGATATGCCCTTTTTATGAGCTTTAACCAAATAAATTGCAACATACCATTTTCTAAGAGGAATTTTACTGTCTTCAAAAATAGTGCCTACCTTTGCAGTGAATTGTTCTCTACAAGAAGCACATTTGAATCTCTTTTGGTCGGAGAACCTATAAACCTTAGAACAGCTACAATGGGGACAGGTAGGTTGACCGTTCCATCTTTTTTGTTCTAAATATTGAAGTGCCTTAATTTCGGTGTCGAAATAAGAAATAACATCTATTAGACTATCAAAATTATCCATGTGACATACTTGTATAACCCAAAGGTAAAACAATAATTTGGGTTATACAAGTAAATCAAATAAAAATAGTTAAAAGTTGTATTAATGTGGTTTTAATTAACCTCTAGGCGATATAGATTAATTAATCAAGAATTTATCTTCAAGAGATAGTGATTTTAGCTTTTCAAGATTGGGTTAGTATTGTATATCATTACCTAATATTTAATAAATAGCAACCTAAAAATATATCATTTATATTTCAAAACTCTCGCATCTTTGATTACACCTTTCCAATTCAAACCGTATCCAAAATTATAACTATTGCCTTCAGAATCTTTTAGTGGAACCATGTCATAAGGCACATCTTCCATTTGAGTTTCTACTGTGCTCATATTGGCTGGCATTTGCATTGGAAGCAATGCCGAAGGTTCTGATTTTCCGGAAATAATATCCAAAAGTGCCTGATCTTGAACACCAAAACTTAGTAAAATTCCACTTACTTTCGTCTCAAATTCTGCTAAAACAAGAGGATTTCCTGTGTTTACGCTAACTATTACTGGTTTACCATTCATTTTTTGTGCTGTTTCATCTACCAATTTCAAATCACTAATATTAGAAGTTTTGGCTATTTTGCCTTTATAGCTTCTGTTGGTAAAATTCTCCATTGGATCACCACCTGCTATGCTCTTTTCACGAGCTTCTGTGGCGGCATAATCATTGTATTGAAGACTGATTGGAATATATCCGTTCCCTCCATTTTCCAGGTCTTTTTTGTCGTAACCCATGGTAGCAGCTGGAGCTTGAATAAACACCAAAGCAAAGTCTGCTTCTTCTGGAGTATCTGTCACATTATAGTATTTTTTTACAATTTCCATGTTTACAGGATAATCTGTAGATGCGGGAGTTTCCATACCTAAGAAATTACGGCTGGCTGGAGTAAATCTTTTGGGAACATAAACTGTCTTTCTTCCTGAAATAGGCAATGTATTTCTTTTGTTTTTAAGCATTACGATTGACTTTAATTGAGCCTCATAGCCTTCTTTCATTTTCGCAGGACTTCCTACTACCTCTTTTGTTTTTACAGGATCTAAATATGGATTTTCGAAAACTCCCACTCTAAAAATATTCAGAAGCAATCTGTAGCCAGATTCTTGCATTCTGGCTTTCATTTTAGCTTCTCCCATTTCTTTTACACCTATTTGGTAAGCATCCAAGACTGGTTTGATATCGTTATTGCCACCAAACTGATCAACACCTGCCATCAATACTTTATAATGTCTTTCAGCCAATGTCAAACCTTCAACTCCCCAAGATTTTCCATCCACAAAATTATCCATAGCCTTGTGATCACCCGTTACCAACCAATCGGTACAAACCACACCATTGTAAGCATATTTCTTACGTAGCAAATCGGTAATGATGTATTTGTTATAATTATTCGCCACATTTTCATGGTTTACCACGTCTTGATTCCACGAGATTGTGTAATATGGCATAACCGCTGAAGCCATTTTGGTTTTGCCTTTAAGCTTGAAAGCACCTTGAATAAACGGAATCATGTGGGCATTAAAATTATTGCCTGGATATACTGCGAACTTACCGTTGGCATAATGTGCATCCCTACCAGATTCTCCAGCACCACCTCCTGGCCAATGTTTTACCATGGCATTTACACTTCCTTGTCCCCAACCAGAGACAGAATTCTTTGTGGTTTGAAATCCGTCGCAATAAGCTTCGGCCATAGCTGCTGAAAGCAATGGACTCTCGCCAAAAGTACCGCTAAACCTTGCCCAACGTGGCTCAGTGGCTATATCGACCTGAGGCGAAAGTGCAGTTGTGACACCTAATGCACGGTATTCTTCAGCTGCAATTTGTCCAAACTTTCTCACCAATTCAGGATCAAAAGTGGCAGCTAAGCCCAATGAACTTGGCCACATAGAAATTTCTCCACCTGCTGCTGCATTGTATTCGGCATTGGCTCTCGTTCCGTGTCTTGGGTCTGTGCTATTATTGGCAGGAATTCCATTTCCAACACTTTCGCAAAACGCCTGCATTTTATTGTTCCACTGAGCTGCAATTTCAGGTGACTGAACAGTAGTGATAAGCACATGTCTCAGGTTATCGTCTTTCAGAAATTTCTTTTGTTGATCTGTCAAATCACTTGGGTCAGTTTCGCCTGCTACAAATGGTTTACCATTGTATGTACCTGCAAAATACCCACCAGCTCGAGCAGGAATAGACTGATGTGCAGAATATAACATAAGTCCGGCTATTTCTTCGACTGTAAGTTTTGAGGCCAAATCTTTGGCTCTTATTTCGTAGCTTAATCGCCAATCTTCAAATTTATCTAGCTTATTGTTTTTATTTAAATCTTTAAATGCTAGTCCATTAACGGTTAGAATTTTTATACCAGAATTAGGTGAATATCCAAGAATTTGGCCATTCCCATTATTGATTACATTAAAGCTTTCATTGGTTTTTTCTGTCCATTTTTTTTGAGCGAAAGTGGAAAAACAAACAATATTTATTAAGGAAATAAAAGCAAGTTTAAGTTTCATTTTTATAACAATTTAAGGTTAAAGAATATCTTAAAATAAAGACAAAAAATTATAAAGTAATAACTACAAAGATAAATTGAAAAGCGATTAATTAAGTATTCAATTTACGGCAATTAATATGCAAAATCAAGTTTATTGACCTTATAGTTTTAGTGTATTTTTCAAAAGAAATAATGAACGAAAATTTATCCTTTTTCCTTATATGTGAAATTATGGATAAAACTTCTTTAAGCTTTTATTCATTTTTATAATTATTTTAAACGCTAATTTTTTAAACCCTAATTTAACATGGAAAACAACCAAACTATTTCAAAAGGACGTTTGTATACGTCGTATGGTCTTCAAGGCCTAGTTTCACTTATGTTCCTAATGGGAGCATTTATGAATATCAGCCAAAATGCTGAAGCCGTAAAAGGTGCCACCGACATGGGATTTGCAGAAACATCAGTGCTGTATCTGGGCATAATTTTATTGTTAAGTACATTGCTTTACATTTTTCCAAAAACTAGCATTCTCGGTGCTTTGTTATTAACGGCATGGTTAGGAGGAGCAGTGGCAACACACATGATCCATAAAGACGAAATGAGTAAAACATTAGCACCCATTATATTTGGAGTTTTGGTATGGGTAGCCCTTTGGTTGAGAGAGGGAAAACTAAGCAGCATTTTCCCATTTAAAGCTTAAAAAAACAATGCCACTAATGAGAATACCATTGGTGGCATTTTTATTTACACAATTTCTTTTATTAAATATTCTGATTTATAATATCTTGTAATTCAGCCACTTCAGCATCTGATGGCATAGACAATGGCGGTCTGACATCACCAGCACTTCTCCCAATTAATTTTGCACCAGCTTTGATTAAACTCACCGCATATCCGTTCTTTTTTCCCCTTAACCTGACCAAAGGAATATAGAATTTTTGAGTAATTTCTTTTACCGTTTCTTTATCTCCAGCTCTTAATGCCTTATAAAACTTATTGGCTAATTCTGGCACAAAATTAAACGCAGCTGATGAGTAAGTATTAACTCCAATCGAGAGATAAGCTTCTGCAATAATCTCTGCAGTGGGAACTCCGCCGATATATGAAAGTCGATTTCCAACTGTTTTTATGATATCGTTTAAGTCTTGGATATTGCCTGTACCGTCTTTCAAGCCTATAAAGTTTGGACAAGCATCGGCTAATTTTTGGATATATTCTGTAGTTAAAACTCCGTTTCCTCTATTGTAATAAATTACTGGCAATGAGGTATTTTGCATGATAGCTTTGGCATATTCTAATACGCCATCTTTGGGACATTCGGTTAGATAAGGAGGAAAAAGTAAAATCCCATGAATACCTGCTTTTTCAGCGATTTTGGTAAAAACATTGGCTTCAACAATACTTCTGCCAGCACTTGCAATCACAGGAACTCTATCTGCAACAACCCTCACTGAAATGTTTACAATTTGTTCATATTCTTCTACAGAAAGTGAGAAGAATTCGCCTGTGCCTCCAGCCACAAATACAGATGACACATCATGCCCAACAAACCATTCCACACGGTCGGCAAAAGTTGTAGCATTGAATTCTCCTTTATCATCAAAATCGGTGATTGGAAAAGAAAGAAGGCCGTTTTCGAGCGATGATTTTATTTTTGAAAGTTCCATATTTGATTAGTTATTTGTGTAATAGTTATTGGTTTCTTGGTTTATTAGTTATTTGTATATTAGTTTACTGGTTATTAGGGTATTAATATATTTGTTATTGGTTTATTAGTTTACTAGTTATTCGTCTATTGGTAATTAGTGTATTTGTTATTTGTATATTAGATTAGCTGGTAATTAGGATATTTGTTATTTATATATTAGTTTACTGGTTATTAGAATATTAATGTTTGAATATTGGTATATACATTTCGAATTATCTGACTTTAAATAAGTACTTGTTAATCCATTTTCTGACTAAAACTAATTACCTAATATACTAATAACTAGTTACCCTTTTACCATCTCGTTGCCATAAATTTCCAGTCAGGTTGTACTTTTTGCATTTCTATTTCGTCGTTACGTTTGGTAAGACCACATGTCAAGTAATTCTGATGAAGTCGGGCCAATTCTTTTCTATCTAATTCTACTCCTAATCCTGGCCCTTCTGGTACTGCAACTGCCCCATCTTCAAATTTCATCCTTCCTCCTACTATAATTTCGTCAGATTGCCAAGGATAGTGCGTGTCTAAAGCGTATTTAAAATTCGGAATAGCAGCACCCAAGTGTACCATGCCAGCCAAAGAAATACCCAAATGCGAATTAGAATGCATAGACAAATCTCTTCCAAAAGTCTCACAAACAGATGTCAAATTCATGGAAGCGTGCAATCCCCCCCAAAAATGATGGTCCGATAAAATGATATCTTCTGCACCCAAAAGTATACTCCTCGGAATATCTTCAAATGAAGTTGTGCACATATTGGTAGCCAATGGAGTTTTTAGAGCTTTTCTTACTTTAGCCATATTTTCTTGCCCTCGGCATGGGTCTTCCAGATATTCTATTACGCCTTCCATTTCTTTGCCATATTTTATTGAAGTTTCCACCGTCCAAAGAGCATTTGGGTCTATTCTGATAGGCACTTCCGGCCCAAATGCCTCACGAAGTGCAAATATAGCATCAACTTCTTGTCTTGGCTCAAACACGCCTCCTTTTAGTTTTAAAGACTGAAAACCAAACTCTTGGCACATGGCTTTGGATTGAGCAACTATCTCCTCGGGGTTTAATGCACTAGCTTGTCGAGCTGCGTCCCAACCTGTGGCTTTTGGATCTATTCCGAATGCTAATTCTCCTCCAGCACCTTCATATTTATAAAACAAATAGGCAGAAAATGGAACAGTATCACGTCGCTTTCCTCCTAACAAATCTACAATCGGTCTATTGACTATTTTTCCGACGATATCTAAACAAGCCACTTCTATCGCACTGAAAATATGAACAATAGTTCGCTGATCCCAAGGTGTATCTCCTCTTTTAAGGGTATCTTCTGAGTCAAAATTTGCAGATAAAATATCCTTGATTTTGTTCAGTTGAAATGGATCTTGACCAATTATTAATTCTCTGCTTTTGGCCAATGCAATATCAATAGCAATATTTCCTGGAATTTCACTAATCCCGCTAATACCGTCATCTGTTACCAATTCCACAACCGTGCGTAATGCATAAGGAGCATGAAGTCCGGCGGCATTAAGCAGAGGTGGATCAATCACAGCGATTGGGGTGATATGGAATTCTTTGATTTTTGGTCCTTTCATGGTTGGTTATTGGTTATTGGTGTATTTGTTATTTGTGTATTTGTTATTTGCGAAATGGTTTTTGGTATATTTTTCATTTGTTTTTTTAATAAATCCAAACTTTTTACTAAACTAATTAATTAACAATAAGTCATATACATTAAAAATAATACTTTATACAAAACTTATTAGAATTAAGCTAAAATTTCAATTACTACTAAAAAAAATCTGATAAATAAAGTGCAAACCAATTCATTTAACCCTATAATAATTCTAACTGATAGGTCACAGACTTCTATAAAATCAATACTTTTTTACTAATACCCTTCCGATAGCTATTGGGACACAAATACCTAATTCCCTATTATACTAATAACCATACCCCTACGTCAAAGGGCCAGGATTAAACAGCACCAAGTCATTGTAAAGCCCTAATTTATCGGTGGCAACTTTTTTGTTTCCGCCGGCAATGTCCAAAATCATTTGGAACAATTCCCAACCCATTTCTTCAATTGTTTTTAGGCCAAAAGCAACTGGCCCTGCATCAAAATCTATCAAATCATGCCAGCGATTGGCTAATTTCGAGTTTGAGCTTACTTTTATTACCGGAACCATATTTAATCCATAAGGTGTGCCGCGACCTGTTATAAAAACGTGCATGTTCATTCCAGCTGCCAATTGTAAAGTGCCACAAACAAAATCGCTTGCTGGCGTGGCTACAAAGTTTAGGCCTTTTTTTCGAATTTTGTCACCGGGCGAAATCACATCTACTATCGGACTTGTACCTGATTTCACTACCGACCCTAATGCTTTTTCGACAATATTGCTCAGTCCTCCACCTTTGTTGCCAGGTGTGGTATTGGCACTTCTATCTGCTTTGCCTTGATGGAGATATGCATCATACCAAGCCATTTCATCTTTCAACTTTTGAGCAACCTCCTCATTCTCTGCTCTCGGAACAAGCAAATGGATGGCATCTCGGACTTCTGTTACCTCCGAAAAAAACACTGTTCCACCTGCTCTTACAATCAAATCTGCGGCAAAACCAGAAACTGGATTTCCGGTTAATCCGGAAAAAGCATCACTACCGCCGCACTGCATTCCTACTACCAAATCTGATGCCGAGCAAGTGGTCCGTTGACGCAGATTTAGCTTTTGAAGATGTTTGGCAGCCAAGGCCATTATTCCATCAACCATTTCCTCAAAACCCTCAAAAGCTTCGTCTTGTAAATAAAGAATGGAGCCTTGAGAGTCGGAGTTTTCAGCATTCTTAGGGTTGTCTGGCAATAACCTTTCTGGCCGAAGTTTTTCGCATCCCAAGCCAATAATCATTATTTCACCC
The DNA here is from genome assembly GCF_024343575.1 of Lacihabitans sp. LS3-19. Classification (GTDB taxonomy): domain Bacteria; phylum Bacteroidota; class Bacteroidia; order Cytophagales; family Spirosomataceae; genus Leadbetterella. The sequence continues at coordinate 123,409 of NZ_RJUA01000127.1, forward strand.
CCAAAATTTGGGTTTTGTGCAATATGCTTTATGGTCTTTATTGGAATCAGAGCAGCAGGAGCATCAATGGCTATTCCGCAGCCGTAACTATGATTAAAAACCACCACATCGTCCACATTTGGGTAAAGCGGTAGCAACTCCTTTTTTATTTTATTTTCAATAAAATTGGTAATCCCAGCTACGCATTGAACACTCGTCGTAATACCTAAAACGTTTTTTGTACCAACACTTCCATCCGCATTTTTATAACCTTGAAAAGTAAACCCTTCTAATTTTTCTGTTGCTACAACCAATGGTTTTTTATATAGAATATCTTCTAAACTTGGCGGTAAAGGAAGGTCAATATTAGATTCATTCACCCAAGAACCTTTTCCTATAGGCTTGTTTGCATAACCTATGGTTTGACCATAACGGATTACGACATCTCCAACTACAAAATCCATCAAGGCAACTTTATGTCCCATTGGAATATCTTCATCCAAAACAATACTATTCAAAACTATAGCCCCTCTTTTCAATCCTTCAGGATTCGCCACAATGGCTACATTATCGGTTGGAGAGGTTTTTATTACTATATTTTGCATTTGGTAATTGGTATATTTTTTATTGGGGTATTGGTTATTGGTATAATTGTTATTGGTGTATTGGTTATTGGTGTAATTGGTTATTGGTGTAATTGTTATTGGGAAATGGAAATTTGCAATTCCAAAACTCACACCATTGGAAAAAACCAAGCAGCTATCATGGTTAAAATAACGCCTGTTACGCCCATCAAGCTTTGCATGGGTGCTATGGTTTTCATGGCTTCTGTTTCGGTAAGATTGGAGGTTTTACACATTATCCAAAAGCCTGCATCGTTCATCCAAGGAATAAGCTTCGCTCCGCTTCCTATGGCCAAACATAAGTAAACCGGATGAAAACCCAAATTCGGATTTTGAGCCATTCCGGCCAATATGCCTGAGGCCGTAATCAAAGCTACGGTAGCCGAGCCTTGGGCTGTTCTTACAATAGCGGTAATCATAAATGCCAAGGGAATCAAGGCCATTTGGTAGCTACTGGTTAGGTCCGCGATTCTTTGGCTAATACCCGATTGTTGCAACATCCCTCCAAAAGCACCTCCCGATGCTGTTATTAAAATAATACCTCCGCCAGTCATAAGGGCAGTTTGGACAAACGCCGTAATCTTTTCTTTTGAAGTTTTTTTCTGCCTAGACAAAACAATCAAAGCAAAAATAGCTCCCATAGTAATGGCGATATTTTTATCTCCAAAAAACAAGACAATATCAATAAAATGGTTGATTAAAGAGAATGCTGTCCAGTCTCCTTTTGTCGTCACGAAGGCTTCAAATCCCGAACGAATGCAGATGGTAAGCAAAGGAAAAAGAGCAGGCAACAATGCCCAACCTAAAGACGGCAAATCTTTGTCATCTTTGTTGGCTATTTCGGCAATATCCTCCAAACGTGCATCTGGCGAATCTCTTAATGGAATTGGCATTTTTTTGTTTAAATAAATGGCAATTAAATAGCCCACTATAATAGTACACAGACCAAGCAAAGAACCACAAACCATCATTAAACCTATGGGCACATTCATAGCCCCTATCAAAAATAAAGGTCCGGGCGAAGGTGGAACATAAGAATTTGCCATAACCGCTCCCGCAATAACTGATAAAGCTAGTAAAAGATAATTTTTACCCAAACGCATTCCCATGGCTTTTGCCAAAGGCATCATAAGGAAAATTACGGTATCCACAAATACGGGTATGGTCAGAAAAAAGCTACTCAAAACAAATCCCAAAGGGGCATTTTTTTCACCTGTCACTTTTAACATTGACCTAATTATCTTTTCAGCAGCACCGCTGTCTAACATCGCTTTGCCTATTATGGCCGCCATGGCTATCAGTATCCCAATTTTGGCACAAGTATTACCAAACTCTGTGCCTATTCGGTCGCCTATGCTCTTATGCGAGAGTTTTAATGCTTCGGCCGCAGACATGCCTTTGGCCAAATAAAACTGTTCTACTGAGGCCAAAGGTGTAAGTAAAGCCACTGTAATACCAGCTAAAAGCAAAGCCAAAAAAGGATGTAATTTCAAGCCAATGATACCACCTACAACGATTACAATACCTACAAGTAAAATAAAAATAGGATCAGACATAGAAAGGGTTTATTAGATTTCAAATCTTAAAGAATTGCTCTAAAGAAATTGAAAATAGGGTAAAATACTAAAGCAAAATTATAGATTAAATATCCAATTTTCTGTTGAAATAATGCTAAAGTTTGGTGTTTTTTGGCGGTTAGAAGGGGGTGTGGATTCTTTAAAACGCCTTTAAAATAATTGAAATCTAAGTAAGTTTAATATTGGGGATAACTATATCATATTCGATAAACAATATTTTTAAAGAAAAGAATAAAATTAAATGTATTCTTAAAGGTTAAATGAAAAATAGAAGGAATAAACGCTAATTGATTTTGAAATAATATTAATTTTTATGGCTATTTCAATGCAAAACTTTAACAAAAAAAAAATCGAAACAAAAGGCTTAATCCTACTTCTGTTTCGATTATAAAAATTTATCATTTTATTAATTCCTAAACCTCACCACCATCACCTTTCATAAACGGCTGATTATAGTGCCTTTTACCTGTATTTTTGTAAAGAGCATTAGCTACAGCACCAAAAACTGGCGGAAACGGTGGTTCGCCTAGACCTGTTGGGTCTATTTCGTTTTGTACAAAATGCACATCAATAGATTTTGGTGCTTCATTGTGCCTAATCATGCGATAAGTATTGAAATTATTGTGGTCGGCTTTCCCGTCTTTGAAAGTCATTCCTCCATAAAACGATTGACCAATGCCATCTACCACCGCACCTTGCACCATGTTGATAGCTGCATCAGGGTTTATTACTATGCCGCAATCTATCGCCGAAGTTACTTGCTCAACATAAGGTTCGCCATCGCGAGTGACCATATCTACCACATGGGCAGCATAACTGTTATGACAAAAATATGCCGCTACACCTCTATTGTATTTGCCATTTTCCGACTTACCCCATCCAGATTTTTCTTTTACGAGTTCCAAAACTGCTGCATATCTTTCAGCATCGTATTCATTGTTTTTACCAACTGGGTTTTCTTTGGCACGTTTCAACATTTCTAGACGCAATTCTATCGGGTCTTTGCCCATAGCTTCTGCTACTTCATCCAAAAATGATTGCTCCGCGGCAGCGTTGAAGTTAGAGCGGGGAGCTCTAAATGCACCAATGGTAATATTGGTTGGAATTTCCCATGACTCTGCCAAATAATTGTCAACTGCACCTGCTGGGAAACGATTGGCATGAATCGGACTTTCGGGAATACCACCTCCAATCACATGGAAACCAATTAATTTCTTGTTGGCATCCAAGGCTGCACGATAAGTAGCGGTGTACATGGGTCGGTAAATACCGTATGTCATGTCGTCTTCTCTGCTGTAAATCAGCTTAACTGGTGCTTTCATTTTTTGAGAAATTCGAGCAACCTCATAAGCATATTGAGCATAGGCCCTTCTTCCAAATCCACCACCCATTCGGGTCATCTGAATTTCAATTTTTTCAGGTGGTAATTTCAAAATTGAGGCAAGTGTAGGCTCCATCCAGCCTGGGGCTTGAATTGGTCCGGCTACCAAGGCTTTATCTTCTTGCACATGAGCAAAGAAGTTCATGGGCTCCATGCAATTATGAGCTAAAAATGGGGCATTGTAAGTTCGTTCTATAATTGTAGCTGCATTTTTAAAAGCAGCCTCGGGATCTCCATCTTTCCGCAATTCTTTCGCAGGCATTTTTGCGTACTCTGCCATCATCTGCATTTGATTACTGCTGGTCTCAAGTCTTCCAGGAACTACAACTTCAGTTTTACCTCCTCTACCGTTTACTATATTTTTACTATCGCCAGAGGCTTCCCATTGAGCCTTTAACTTTTTTCGGGCATTCATTACTTCCCAAGTAGAGTTTCCAACAACAGCAATCATTTCATTGAATGTACGGGTGTCAAAACCACCTTGAACAAAATCTTCGTCGTATAATTTTATACTAAAAACATCCTTAATACCTGGCATTTTTAAGGCTTGACTAGCATCAAAAGATTTTAGTTTCATTCCAAAAGCAGGAGGATGTTGAATCATAGCGATCAACATGCCGTCCACATGATAATCAATACCGAAAAGGGGCTTCCCAGTAACTACTTTTTGGCCTTCTATATTTTTCTTCGATTTATTAACTATTGAAAAATCTTTAGGTGTTTTAAGAACCATGCCTTGGGGTACCTTTAGACTAGCGGCAAGACTTGCCATTTCCCCGTATTTGGCCGATTTTCCATTTAAATGATAAAGCACACCCGCTTTAGTGGTGATTTCATTCACAGGTACATTCCATGTTTTTGCTGCTGCTTGACATAGCATTTGGCGTGCAGCAGCACCTGCTTCTCTTAGTGGTTTCCAATACATTCGGACTGAATTGCTACCACCGGTAAATTGCGGCCCTAACTTGACATTATCATGTGGACCCATCTCAACTTTCACCTCACTCCAATCTACATCCAATTCCTCTGCTATTATCATCGGTAAAGAAGTCATCACATTTTGACCAAATTCAGGATTTGGGCATAAAATTTTAATGACATTATCTGGGGTGATTTTTATGTAGCCTGTCAACTCACTCCAATCTGCTGGAAGAATCATTACTTCAGCAGCTTTGGCTTCAGTAAACCAGTTGAAACTTAACAATAAGCCCCCTCCTGCCAATGCCGAAGATTTTAAAAATGAACGTCTGTTAAAATTATTCGTATTTTTCATAAGCTTATTTTTTTGCAGCAGTTTTGATTGCTTCTTTGATTCTCAGATAAGTTCCACAGCGGCAAATATTGCCACTCATTGAAGCTTCAATGTCTTCATCGCTTGGGTTTGGGTTGTTTTTTAGTAGTGCAGCCGCAGACATAATTTGTCCAGATTGGCAGTAGCCACATTGGGCCACATCGTGCTCAAGCCAAGCTTTTTGTACGGGATGGGTGGCATTTTCGGAAAGCCCCTCAATAGTGGTCACTTCTTGGTTACCAATCGATGAAACAAGCATCTGACAGGAACGAACAGCCATTCCGTTGAGATGTATCGTACAAGCCCCACACATGGCTATTCCACAGCCGTATTTTGTGCCTGGCATATTTAAGGTATCTCTCAAAACCCAAAGCATAGGGGTAGTAGGGTCAGCCTCTACTTCTTTTACTTTGCCGTTTATTTTTAATTTATATTTTGCCATTATAATGTATTTTAAAATTAATTAAAGTTACTCTTTTTTTTTTATGTTAAAGCTATTGTAATCAAACAGATACTTACAAAAATCAAATAATTTTATGTTAAATATGTTCCATAAATGGCTGTTTGTAAAAACGTTTCCCTGTGGCTTTGTAAAGCGAATTGGCTATTGCTCCGAAAACGGGTGAAAATATAGGTTCATCTTAAACAAGACTCCTCCGCCTGCCAAAGCGGTTGCTTTTAGAAATGAGCGGCGATTGAAGGAATTTTGCGTACGTTTCATAAGATGATTCAGTTTTTTATATGGCTAACGAAACAATAAGCTAATAAAAATATCAGATAAAATTGCTCCCAAATGACAAAACTTTTAGTTTGGCCCCATCAGCTTTGAAAAGGAAAGTGACCCCATTTTCCATTCGTTATTGACTTTAACATAAACTTCTGTTACCATAAACGGATTACTAACTTCGTTGGTACCCACTACGGCCAAAAGTGTGATTCTGTTTAATAATATTACGGTATTATCAATAATAATTGGAGAGAAAACCTCATGAACATCCGCTTTTTTGTAATGAATAAATCCTGATTTGATGATCTCTAACTCACGAGTTTTGCCCCAAGAACCACCCATGTGCACAAACATGGCTTGTTCATCAAATAATTTTTCAAGTTTATCAACGTCTTTGTCGGCCATCCATTGCCATTTATTTTTGGAGAGGGTTTTAATTTCATCCGCCACAGAATTTTGGGCAAATGCTGAAACAGAAAAAACAAAAAATGTCAGGAAACTAAAAAATATTTTTTTCATATTGAAAGTGTTTTTTTGAAGGTTTTAATTACTTTTTGATTTGGTGCGTATCTCTTACGCTACTAAAGGTTAGAGCTAACATTTTCCAGTTTTTTTTCTGTTTTTGATAAACTTCCGTTACCGTAAACTCCGTGGATACGTCAATACCTCTTACGATTGCCACCAAGGTAATTCGGTTCCAAATGATGGCTGTTTTACCTGATATTTCAATGGCTGTATCATGCACTTTGGCTTCTTTGTACCATATACTTCCTGACTTAATAATCTCTAGTTCCTCTGGGGTTTTCCAGGTACCGCTCATGTGTACAAACTTGGCTTTTACATCAAAAAGGTCCGCAAGTTTATCTACATTTTTGTCGGCCATCCATTGCCATTTGTCTTTGGATAGTTGGAGTACTTCTGACTCTGTTTTAGATTGGGCAATGGAGACCTGAAATACTGAAAATGTAATGGCAATGCTTAAAAGGAAGGTTCTCATGATAATTGATTTATTTAGAAATGTCATATTTACGTGAATTCACATACTAAGATTGTTATTTCGCAGCAGGGATAGAGTCATTGTTTGAGCTCTTTTGGGTTGGCGTAGACACCCAAAAAGCGAGTGACGAAAGCCCGCCCGGCTGCCCAAAATTAGAATGAATATTTGCAAAGGTGGGCATAAAAACATTAGGTTAGGGTATATGAATTACTGCTTTTGCTACCATTTTTACTTATTAAATGACTACTCTAACTTTAAGATACTTAATTTGATTATTTTTGGAAGAAACAAGAACAAAAATGGATAGAAAATATAGGATTTCGAGCATAAGCCAGTATAATGCAGACAACAATCAGATGACTTTGCACCCCTTGGTAAGCGTAGTTGATTTTTCGAAAGCAGCAGAAAGAAACTGGGGCGAGGCGTGTAAAATTCGGTTTGAATATGAAATGTATTGCATATACCTAAAAGATGTAAAATGCGGCGATATCCGGTATGGAAGAGAATATTATGATTATCAGGCTGGCACTCTGGTGTTTTTTGCCCCTGGTCAAATAGCAGATTATGATATGCCTGCTGAGCCCTATCAGCCCATCGGTCACGGTTTGGTTTTTCATCCCGACTTGATTCATGGCACTACTTTGGGTAAAATGATACAGGATTATGGTTTTTTCTCGTACAAATCAAACGAAGCCTTACATATTTCAGATGATGAGCGTCAAGTAGTGCTCGATTGTTTTGCCAAAATCTATCGGGAATTAAAACAAGGGGTGGATAAACACAGCAAAAAGCTGATTGTGTCTAACATTGAGCTCTTTTTGAACTATTGTGAACGGTACTACGACCGGCAATTTATCACCCGTGAGAAGGTCAATCATGGTATTTTGGCCAATTTTGAGGAAATGCTTAACGATTATTTCCATTCGGAGAAACCACAGCTTTTGGGTTTGCCGTCGGTATCCTATTTTGCTATGCAATTACACCTTTCTGCCAATTATTTTGGCGATTTAATTAAAAAAGAAACTGGCAAAACTGCCTTAGAATACATCCAAATCAAACTCATTGACACCGCCAAAGAACGCATTTTTGATACATCTAAGTCTATCAGCGAAATTTCGTATGAGCTCGGCTTCAAATACCCTCAGCATTTCACTAGATTATTTAAACAGAAAGTTGGAGTGAGTCCAGTGGAGTTTAGAGGTTTGAATTGAGGTAATTTAATTTTTGACCTCTAGATTATAAGATTATATTATTAGGTATCGGTAAAGTTGATTATTTGTATAGGTAGTTTCACGTCCTTGAAATAAGTTCGAATTATTGTTTAAAAAAAGGTCGTGGCAAAAGATAACCACCACGACCCATCTTTCTACAATTCTTTTTTCTTCAAAGCCTTCACAGCAAAATCTGCTGCACGAGCCGTAAGAGCCATATATGTAATGGAAGGATTTACACATGAAGAGGAGGCCATAGCAGCTCCGTCGGTTACGAAAACATTTTTGCAATCATGTACTTGATTGAAGGCATTTAGTACCGAAGTTTTGGGGTCGCTACCCATACGGGCAGTTCCCATATCGTGGATACCTAAGCCCATGTGCGTTGGTCGGTCATAAGGTGTCACGTTTTTGAAACCAGCAGTTTCCAGCATTTCAACTGCACTGGCTACGATGTCTTTACGCATAGCCCAATCGTTTTCAACAAATGCGGCATCTGTCACTATCATCGGTATTCCCCACTTGTCTTTTTTATCCGAATCTAGAAAAATTCTGTTGTTTGGATTCGGCAAAATTTCGCCAAAACCACCTATCCTGATACTCCAAGGGCCTGGTTTTGTTAAGCTTTGCTTGAAGTCACCACCAAATCCATCAGCATTTACACCTCTTTCCCATCCATCGCGTACGGCACCACCTTGATACCCAAATCCTCTTAAATAAGCGGTTTGTTTGTCGTTACCCCAATTTCGGAAACGTGGAATATACATGGCATTTGGACGTTGACCATATACATAGTCGTCTTCAAAACCTTCAATGGAAGCTGAAGCACCAGAACCCAGTTGGTGATCCATGAGGTTTCTGCCCACTTGGTCGCTATCATTTCCAAATCCATTCTGAAAACGATTCGATTTTGAGTTCAGCATCAAGGCGGCAGTATTAATAGAACCAGCATTTAAGAAGAGAATTTTAGCAAAATACTCTTCCGTTTGCATAGTATTTTGATTTATGATTCTAACGCCAGTGGCACGTTTTTTCTGCTCATCGTAGATGATTTCAGACACTATAGAATCATGCAAAATGCTCAAACGATTGGTACGCATAGCTGCCGGAATTGAACCCGATAAGGAACTATAATACGCACCGTAAGGACAACCTCTTTGGCATTTGTTTCGATATTGGCATGAAGCCCGACCCAAATCTGTATGTATACTTTGAGGTGAAGTCAAATTGGCAACACGACCCACTGTAACTGGACGATTAAACTTTTCGTTCATCATTTTTTTGAAATGTACCTCAGGAGCGAAAAGTGGCATGGCAGGTAAAAAATGCCCATCAGGAAGCACATCTAAGCCTTCTTTTTGACCACTTACGCCAACAAATTTTTCAACATGCTCATACCAAGGTACCAAATCTTCGTATCGAATTGGCCAATCAACACCGATTCCTTCTTTGGCATTGGCTTCAAAATCTTGTTTGTTCCATCTATAAGACTGACGACCCCAATGCATGGACTTTCCACCTGTATGATAAGCACGAATCCAGTCAAATGGGCGTTTTTCGATGTAGGGATTTTCTTTGTCATTGGTCAAATGATTCACAACTTCCTCACTTCCAAGCCCCCAAAATCTACTATTTGCCCAACGTTCTTCGGCTGAAATATTGGTGGTTTTTCCTCGGTGTTCAATCTCCCAAGGTTCTTTCATAGCGGTGTCATAGTCTTCCACATGTTTGATTTCATGACCACGTTCTATCATCAAAACTTTTAGACCTCTTTCTGTAAGTTCTTTTGCCGCAAAACCACCTGACATGCCTGAGCCAACTACAATGGCATCAAAAGTATTATTCTTATTTGCTTTTATATTTAAATTCATGATTTGATTTACGATTTGTTCGATTTATGATTAATTCGATTTTAGATTGATTCGATTTACGATTGATTCGATTTTAGATTGATTCGATTATTTGCGATTGGTTCGATTAATTTGATCAGGCGGCGTCTGCTTTCGATAAGCTCGATTTACGGTTATTATGATTTAAGATTGGTTTGATTTAAGATTAGTTTCAATTTTGAATTCTAAGTTTAAAAACCATAAATCGAATCAATCTAAAATCGTTAATCGGATCAATCTAAAATCAATAAGCATAAGCTTTTTGATTGGGCTTAAGCTTTATCAGTTCAAGTTTACCTGGTATTTGCACATACTCAAATGAAGCCTTTAGGCCAGCTTCTGAGGTGAAATAACCCAAAAGGGTAAGTTCTTTTATCAATCGCCAGAATGGGGTTACATTTCCAGTATTTTTCTTGGTTTCTTGTTCCAACAATTTCAGAACACCCTTTCTTTCATCCGTATTTAAACTTAAAAACTTTACACTTTCCATGCTAGCCAAACCTTCTACAAAGCTCTGTTGCTCAGGTTCTTTGTAGCAATCTTTCAACATCATCTTGATGAAAGCTGGCACACCAACATCTTTCGCTCCCGGTGTATTAGTTTTAGGAATAATTAATTCCGCTATTTCAGCTACAATTTTTTGTTGGGTTTCGGTTAAAGAAAACATCGCACCGTTCATTTTGGGTTTTGTAGATTTATCCCAATTATCCATCGCCATGACTGTTGATGCAGAAAACGCCCCACCCAACATCAAAGCTACATTTCTTATGACTTCTCTTCTGTTCATTTTTTTTCTAAAGATTGAATATTTTATCAAAAACAAATATATTTATTCCATCTGATAATTCGCTCATGAAGCAGAAATTTATTCGTGTAAAAAAAACACTTATTGAGTTTTGGAAATACTTTGGAGTGCTTTATGTTTTTATAAAAAAAGGACTTTATTGACTTTGAAAAAGTATTTGATAAAAACAAGTCCATTAATAATATCTACTACGACCTAATTTTTAAATATCCCCAATATTTCAAGAGGTTTTTTAAACAAAATTTGTGGTTTCTAATTTGTATGTCGGAAGGTGAATTAAAGAAAAAAAACAAAATCCTTGTCTCAATCTAATTACTTATTAATGATAAAAATATTACCATTACTTTTGCAAAAAAAACATTCAAAATCTCATGTCAGAAATTCTAATTCAGATAGCTTTATTTGCCTTAATTCCTGTTATCACCATGAATCTAGGTGGTATAATTGCATTAATCCGTCAGCCAAACGGTAATGTAAGAAGTTTGATTTTGCATTTTGCTGCTGGGGTGGTTTTTTCGGTGGTTGCAGTTGAGATTTTGCCAGATATTGTAAAAGAGCATGAACCAGTAATGGTGGTGATTGGATTCTCCCTTGGCTTGATTACTATGTTGGCAATAAAGCGGTTTTCGGAAAGTAAAACTGGAGAAAAAGTTAATATAAATGATAGCAAATTACCCATAAGTCTCTTAGTTGCAGTTGGTGTCGATATTTTTATTGACGGACTTTTGCTAGGTATTAGCTTCAATGCTGGAAAAAAAGAAGGTTTATTGCTTGCAATAGCTTTGAGTCTTGAACTTCTGTCTTTAGGAATAGCAACTTCTACAGAATTACGACAGAACAAATTAAGCAAATTTAGGACCGCAGGACTTATTTTTGGTTTGACAATGATTTTCTTTTTAAGTGCAGTTTTAGGTTCATCTCTTTTGGCCAATCTTTCGCATCAATATATAGAAGTGGTACTTTCATTTGGTTTATCCGCACTTTTGTTTTTGGTAACCGAAGAATTGCTTTTAGAAGCCCACGAAGAGGCAGAAACTGCATGGCACACTGCTGTATTCTTTTTCGGTTTTTTGATATTTTTGATTTTAGGAATGGTTGTTTAGGTAAATAGGAATGAATTTACCTTATTGTAAAATTCAGTTTTGATTAATGTGGGTTTGTCGTTGATCTTATCCAAATACTTCTCAAACTTTTTTGTGATAATAACTTCCATTATTCACTAATTTTTGCTCTCAATTTCTTTAAGAAAGTCGAAGTATTAACGGTTTGAGATTTATCCACTTTCTCCATAATATTTCCCAATAAAAAATCTTCCAATTCATTAACTTTGAACAACTTGCCAGTATCTCCCATCTTTTTTGCCAATTCCAAAATCAATCTAGCATTTGCCGAAGAATTTGTATTTATTATTACTGTTTTCATCTATATTTTTTTAAAAAAATTAATAAAAAAATTAACAATTATAAAAATCGAAATTGGATCTCCGAAATCAGAATATAAAAAGGAAGTTATTTTAATTCCCCTCTACAATCTTAATTTCCTCTTCGGTAAGGCCATAAAGTTGATAAACCATGGCATCTATTTCTTTGTCTGTTTTGTCTATTTCGGCTTTTATGGATTGGGCTTTTTGTGCTTCTACCGAAAAATAACCTTCCCATTCTGCTTCTTCTGCAAGACTTAATTTTATTTTCTTTTTGGCTAATTCAGCAATAAACTCTTTGTAAGTCAATGAATACCAATTCTCTAACTTAGTTGACAGTTCAGTTAATTCAAATTTACGTTGAAGTGTTCTTTGAAATTTTTGCGATTGCTCTTGAAGGTTTTTATTTTGAAAAAGTATTGTTTCTACTAAACTTGTTAATTCTTGGTTTGTGGAGGGAACGGGAATTTGTCCAAAGTATTTCCAAATAAGCTGATAACCATTTTGAATTTGAGTACAAAATTTACTTATCAACCACCAACCCATTTTTGAATTCAAAACTCCTAATAATGCTTTATTTTCTGTTGGAATTATCCACATTGAATTGTTACAATACAAACCTAATTCGTCATAAATAAAACAAGGCTTGACCTGAAAGGTTTGAAACATTATTTTAGGTTTGGAAAAAAACTCATAGTAGTTAATAGAATCTGAGGTTTCAAACCATTTATTTGTTGTTTTTTTCCTACTACCTTTTTCGCCACTTTGTTCCAATCTTTGAATACCGAATTTCAATAAATGATTTTTAATTCCTTGAATATTTTCAATGTCTAATTTAAATGCAGGAAAAGTACCTATTAGGTAATTTTCAATTTTTAGTGGACAATATCTACTTATATTTCTGCCCTGAACAAAAGGAAAAATATAATTCTTAGCATTATAATCACTGTTAATAATTTCATTTTTTGTCAATTCATTAATAAAAAACGCTTCAGATAAACCAGTTTTTACGCCATAATATGCGTCACCATTTATATAATCTTCAAGAGTTAATAATTGATTTTGTAGTTTGGTTAATAGCTCTTTATCTGAATTCGAAGAAATCACCCATGTTTGTTCATTGAAGGAACCGATTGGAAATATTTGCGTATTTTGATGAATATTAAAATCAAAATCATTTTTCATTTCAGATTTTAAAACCGAAATGGGTATGTAATCAGAAGGATCTTTTTTTTCAGATATAAAAATACAAGGATAAGTTGTAGCCCCTTCAAAAATTTGCAAATCTCCAAAATCTATTAGTTGATTCATTTGAAATTTTAGAAAATAACTCCTCAATGATTTGCCATATTCCGCCTGTAACCATTTGTTAGGCATTATATAAGAAACTATTCCCCGAGTTTTTACAATTCCAAAGCCTTTTTCAACAAATAGAACATATAAATCACCTCTTTTTTCGAATGTTTCATATCCTAATTTAGATATTTGTTCAGACAAAATCTTATTAGTTTCTAATTTCACATACGGCGGATTCCCAATAATTACATCAAAACCACCTTTGTCAAAAACCTGAGGAAATTCCTCATTCCAATTGAATGCTTTTTCGCCAGCTATTTCGGGGTCGTCTATTAACGAGTTGCCACATTTTATATTACTATTGAGGTCATTGAGTTTTCTGTTGGGCTGTGCAGTCCTTAGCCAAAGCGAAAGTTTGGCTATTTCTACACTTTCCTCGTTTAAATCCACCCCAAAAAGGTTGTTTTCTAAAATACTTTTCGAAACGTCGTTTAATAAAATGGCATCACCAAATAACTTGGCTTGCAGTTCGTCGAGATATTTGTGTTCGTTAATAAGAAAATCAAGTGCCTGATTAAGAAACGCCCCAGAGCCACAAGCAGGGTCGCAGATTGTAAGTTGTAGAAGCCATTCTCTATAATTTTTCAATTTGTCAAAAAACGGCCCACGAGCTTTACCAGTTTTCTTTACAAAGTCCTCATCTTTAAGCTCTAACTCAGCTTTTTTATCAATACATAGTTTACCAACGGTGTTTTCTACTATGTATTTGGTTATGTATTTTGGAGTATAAAATACCCCGTCTTTTTTGCGTTTAGTTTTCGACTTTTCTATTTCTTGACCTTCTAATTGAGCTTGAATTTCATCCAATTCGTTCAAAGAGTTTTCGAAAATATGCCCAAGAATGTTAACATCTACTTCGCTTTCAAAATTGTATTCCGATAGCTTGTGGGTATGCCTAAATAATAATTCATCGTCGATACTGATGGCGTCTAGCAATTCGTCAGGCTTGAAAAGCCCGCCGTTATATGCAAACACATCGTATCTTTTACCTTTAAAACCGGTATTTAGATAGCCAAAATATTTTTTAAATCTGCTATAGAGTGGTGTATGCTCGTCTCTATCCTGGATGTCACGCCAATCGTTCAAAACCAACCTCACCGAGTTTGGTGGAAGGAGATTTCGATCTTCGGCAAAAAACAAAAACAAAAATCTATCGAGTAGTTTTTGAGATTTTTTAAAGAGCGTAAGAGCATCAAATTCGGGATTAAGCTGAACCAGATTTTGATGTAACTCCCTTTTAAACAGCGAATAATCTTTGTAAAGTTTTTTGGTGATGTTGTCTTCTTCACTTAAAGACTCCGCCTTGATTTTTTGAGGAATATTGGCCTGAATGGTCTCAAACGAAAGACATAAATAGAGCAGTTCGAACTCTGCCTCCGTTAAAGTAAACAAATTGAACTCCAAATGGTCTATGGCGTTATCGATATAAAACCAAAGTTTTTCAAAATTTGAAGTAATGACATAGGTGCAATTGGCCTGATTGTTTTTGTAGCCAAATGCTTGCGTTTCGATTTTTGCAAGATCTGTGGTGTCGGTTCCTTTAAGCTCAATTACAGCTGTTACAATTCCATTTATGATAATGGCCCCATCAGATTTTTTGCTATCCTTCTCGTTTTTCTTTTCAGTTATTAAATTAAAATTGGGCTCAGGATTCTGTTTGTAACCCAGCACTTTTACGAATAAATCTCTAAAAAAACCTTCTTGATATTGCTCTTCCTTGCTGTTTCTGATGTTTTCCTGAATATCTGCATTGTGGAAATGTGACCTAAATACAGAATAGGCAGTTTTTAAAACTTCTTTATTTATATTGTTGGCGTATTTTTTTGAAACTGTGGCTTGGAAAAAGGACATTGCGGTTTAAAGAAAATTATGTTTTCGAATGGTTTAAAATGTGAATATACATTTCAATTTCTTAATATTTTCCATTTTTCGAGAAATCATTAAAGATGGAAGGTATAAAAAAAATCAAGGTGGCTAAACCACCCTGATTAATCAAATTACTTCTTAGCCTGAGCGGCCGTCCATTCCATCAAAGTAGTTGGTTTGTCATTGAGCAAAACTTCCGATCCGTCATATTCGGTATGAGATTGGTTGGCATGCGAATATATCCACGACCAATGTCCATTGAAATAATAATTTTCACCGCCATACATACCTGAAAGGTCCGTCACATGCTCATAAAAACTGAAATGAACATTTTTAGCTCCTGCTTTTTTCAATCTTTCATAAACGGGTATTGCAGTTTTAACAGGATCAGTGGTTTTATCATCTTTAGATTGAATAAACCAAATCGGAACATTTTTTATGCTATTTATCTGAGCATCAGTAATATATTGCGATTGATAAGCCAATGCACTTATATATCCAGCAGCAAAATAATTGGGTTCTTTCAAAATCAATTTCAAAGACATATAACCTCCATTTGAACAGCCTCCTAAATATATTCTCTTTTTATCAATTCCAGGATGAGCGTTTACATATTCTTTAATTAAAGCCATCAAACCTACATTATACACATCTTCTCCATTTCCAGATTGGGTTTTGCCATCTTTGTCGTGCATCCAAGCACCAGGGGTCTGTGGAACTAAAACATAAGCTCCACCAAAATATTTTTGAATTTCGGGCGAAGCATAGTTAAAAGCCTTATTGGCTGTCAAAGCTATACTTGGGTCTGTTCCACCTTCGCCACCGCCATGTAGCCAAATGATAAGTGGTGCTTTGGAAGCAGATTTTTTAGGTATAAAGTGGGCATAAGTAAGCGATTTACCCGTTTCGTATTCGTATTTTCCAGATAAATCAAACTCGTCAATTATGGGCATTATCCTTCCTTTTTCTTTGTCCCAAACTTGGTTGGTTTTATTATTGGTAACCGTCATTTTATAGTTTACCCATTGGTTGCCTCTACACTCTGCTTTTCGTGAATATTGCAAAGCTGAACAGATGGATAGATTAGGAGCAACGTATAATATCAAAGTAACAAATGATCCTTCCTCTAACCTACTACCTTTGCTGTCAGACACATAAGCAAATATAACCGTCCGATTTCCTTTTGCATCAGCTACAGGAACTTCAGCACAGTCATGACTTCTTTCTGCATAAACCGAATAATCTGCCATGTCAACTGATTTGGCTGGAGCGTTAAGTCCAACCACAACTTTATTGACCATCGGTCCCCAATCAAATCCCTCGATTATAGCAGTGTATTCTCGCGATTGAGGGTTTTGCGAATGGCCTTTTTGAAATATTCCAAATACTAAAAGCAGCAACAAAAAGAGTTTTCCAAATTTCATTTCTTTCATTTTATTAAGGTTTTTTTATGCAAAATACAGATAAAAAACTAAAACTAACAATCGATTATTTTTGATGTTCTATGCAAAGATTTGAAATGGAAGGTTGGTTAGTGAATCTATTTGAAACATGAGTCCAAAAGCACATTAAAACAAAAAAAAGAGTTAAAATTATCTTTTGTGAAGGCATTAAATTTCTAAAATTGTGTATTTCAATAACCTGTATAAAGTTCTTTAGTTTGATGTGGAAACTTTTCATTAACCGATTTGAAAAATAATTTAATCACCTCTATTATCATTTTTTTGAAATAGTGGCAAAATCCACATTACAAGCCAGTTGCAGCTTCTTGAGCCTCTGTATATCTAGATCCTATAATTTTAACCTTCTCCGAAGCAGCTGTAAGCTCTAAAAGTTCTTGTTTTGTGAATTCAATTTCGACAGCAGCATTATTTTCGATTAAACGATGAATTTTCGTTGTCCCTGGAATCGGAACCGTCATTGGATTTCGAGCCAGAACCCAAGCCAAAGCTATTTGAGCATTTGTGGCACTTTTGAGCTCTGCAAATTTTGCAATAACATCTATCAAAGCTTGGTTAGCCACACGTGCATCTTCCGAAAATCTTGGAATAACTCCTCTGATATCTCCTGCCTCAAACTTCCTGTCTTTGTTCATTGCACCTGTCAAAAAACCTTTGCCTAATGGGCTAAATGGCACAAATCCGATTTCTAATTCTTCTATGGTTGGAATGATTTCAGTTTCATGCTGGCGTGTCCAAAGGGAATACTCGCTTTGCAATGCCGAAACTGGGTGCACTGCATGGGCCTTTCTTATGGTATTGGCACCAGCCTCAGAAAGTCCAAAATATTTAGCTTTTCCTTCTTTTATCAAATCTTGAACAGCTCCGGCTACATCTTCGATAGGTACATTTGGGTCTACTCGATGCTGATACAACAAATCAATACATTCAATGCCTAGCCTTTTTAAAGAGCCATCAACAGCTTTTCTTATATTTTCTGGTCGGCTATTTACACCTGCCATTTTGCCATCAACAATATTAAAACCAAACTTTGTGGCAATCTTAACCTTATTTCTAAATGGTTTCAATGCCTTTCCTACTAACACTTCATTAGAAAATGGCCCATAAACTTCCGCAGTATCAAAAAAAGTAATGCCTACTTCAACTGCCTTTTGTAACAAAGCAATCGACTCACTTTCGGATGGAAATGGAGCATAAGAAAAACTCATTCCCATGCATCCTAAGCCTATACATGAAACTTCTAAACCTTGATTTCCTAATTTTCTTGATTTCATAAAATTGTTTTTAACCTTACAAAAATACAACAAGAAATAGCCAATAATTAACGATATTCAAACGATTTGTTACGAAAATCAAATAAACGTAATTGTGATTTAACTTAATTTTATCTCTATTTTAAGCTTCTTTCAAATACATTTTCATCATAATATCAGTCTGCTCGTCGTCGCCTAATTTGAAAATATGTTTGTCAAATTCTACGAAACCATTTTTCTTATAAAAACTGATGGCTCTTGGATTTTCTTCCCACACGCCTAACCAAACATAATCTACTTGTTTATCTTTCGCAATTTTTATTGCTTGGTCATAAAGCAATTGGCCGACACTTTTTCCATGAAATTCCTTCAAAACATAAATTCGCTCAATTTCAAGAGCTTTTTCATCTTTCAATTCGGTTTGTGACTGACCAAAATTTAGTTTTAAATAACCTATAACTTGGCTTTGGAGCTTAGCAAAATAAAACTCGGCATTTGTATCATTGAGTTCATTGTTAAGTTTTTCTAATGAAAAACCTTCCTCTAAATATTTTGACATATTCTCTTCAGTATTTCCAGAAGAAAATGTCTCAAAAAAAGTTTGCTTTCCGATTTGCTGTAAATCAGGCAGATCTATCTTTTTAACTTTAACTATTTCAATGGATTTCATACTTTAAATATGTATTTTTTTTCAATTTAATAATTTAAATTTCTCCAAGATTTAAGAATTAAACAATAAATCTCAAATGTTTCTAAACTTGGAAGGACTAATCCCTAAGTGTTTTTTGAAAAAATTATTGAAGTGTGTAACTTCGGTAAAACCCAGAGCATAGGCAATTTCGGAAATATTCCAATTACTTTGCTTAAGCATAATTTTGGCCTCTTGAAGTAGCCTTTCAGCTATAATTTGAGTTGTAGTTTTTTGTGTAATTTCCTTTACCGCCCTGTTCAAATGATTCACATGCACATTTAATTGCTCTGCAAATTCTGATGCCGAACGAAGCTTTATGCTCGGGTGGTTTTCGTCTATTGGATATTGCCTTTCTACCAATTCCAAAAATATAGTGGAGATTCTCTGAGAGGCTTTGATTTGTTGTCCGCCCATATGTTTTTCTAACAAAGAGGCGGGTTCCATTTTCATTGCAAAATGTAGCAATTCAAACACAAGATTTCGCAGGACGTCATATTTATGTACATATTCTGAATTTATCTCTTCAAACATTTTTGCAAATATTGGCCTTACCAATTCACCTTGTTCTTCTGTAAGCTCAAACACATGATTACCAGTCGGTTGAAAAACAGAATATTGATTTAGATCGCCAAATCTTTGAAAGAAATCCTGATTGAAAATACAGTAGGAACCCTCAATAATACGCTCCAAATTTTCACATTTATAGGGTATATGTGGATTAGAAAAAAACAAAGCCTGATTTTTAACTTTTATCACTCTGTCGGCATATTGAATTTCAATGTCTCCCAACACATACATGACTTTATAAAAATCTCTTCTTTTGTACGGTAAATTTCGGGCTTTACTAGATTCTACAATTTCATGTTTAAACACATTGAAATGCCCGATATTGTTTTTCAACCTATCAGGAATCCAATCAAACTTACGCTTATAAAATTCCTCTAAAGTTTCTTTGTTATCCATTTTCAAAATCTGACATTTAAGCCTACATTCCAAACGAAATTGTCACCGGGAATAGTGGATTTAAGTTTGTAAGTAACAATAGAAGATATTCCGACAGGGCAATCTTTTCTATTTATTCGTAGTGACTCGTTTATGTATGTTCCTTTTTTGCCATCCAAATCTAAATAAAACAACTGTGGAAATAAACTTAAATAATATTTTTTACTGATATCTATATGCGGAAAACGAGGTTGTAAAGACACAAAATAACTGTTTTGGACTGCATAAGAATCGAGGCCTTTAGAATACAAAGCATAAAGGCCTAACTGAAATTTTGGAGAGTGAATATATACAGGCACTACCTCTGTGGCAACATATCGTTGTGAAATATATCTTTGCTCTTCTTTGCCATTTATAGAAACAGTACTTGGGCGAATCACATAGGAGGGATGAGCTCCTACATTAAACCCAAAATGCTGCCTGTTTTTGATTTTGAATCGCATCCAATATATATAAGACCACGGTTTTCCATTCAAACCCCAACGTAGCTCAGGCTCAAAAAATATGCCTTTTTTTCCTAAAGATACATTAAGAATGACCGCTGGTTTTCCATAAGTCAAATTTGGAAAAAGGGAGATGCCGTTGTTGTTGATATTGATATTAGCAGAGGCTTTTAATGGTTCTTGAACTTTTACACTATCGCTTTTTTGTGCTATTAAATCAAAAAAAGGCAAGAGAACAAATAGAATGAACAGAAGGGCTTTGAACATATAATAACTGTTGTTTTTAGATTTTTACCTTACAAAATTAAAGCTGAAAATTAATTAAATTTAATAATTTTCAAACCAAAACTTACGAAAATCAAACAATAAATTTAGGAGAACAAACTAGAAAATTTGATTTTAGATACAAGGCCAATCTATAATATTAAGTAATAGGATACAATTAGGCCGTTTATGTTCAAATATTTACCGATACAATTAAATTATTTGTGTTAAATATAAAAACTGAAACTTTGACAAAAAACACTGTTAAATGAACTATCGTCTTTTGAGCACGGAAATAAGTAAAAATCAAATAGACAATTTCATTTTAAGAAATAGGTGTTTCTTTTTAACTAACACCTATTACTTCAAATAGGGATAATTTCATAAAACACTTTCTGCAAGCATTATTAAAATATTTTAAAAATAAATCTTCTTTTTTTATGCTTTTCTAAATATTTTTCCTAAATTTCTATTAGTTAATTCATTAACACGCTATTCAACCTTAAATAAATTTTAATTTATTCTTAATAAGTACCGCTTATGAAGAGTTTTTATCTTACCAAACGCTGGCTAAGTCGCCATACACTTGTTACGTTAAGTGTTTGTTTTTGTCTGATTACTGCTCATGTTAGAGCTCAAGACTACGACATAATTATTAAAAACGGTCGCGTAATTGACCCAAAAAATGGTATAGATGGATTACAAGACCTTGCCATAAAAGATGGGAAGGTTGCCCTCGTTGCCAAATCGATTGACGCTAAAGCATCACAAGTGGTTGACGCACGTGGTTTTCTAGTTACACCTGGCCTTATTGATATTCATGCTCATGTGTTTTTTGGTACCGAACCAGATCATTATTTGAGCAATGGGCTTACTGCTGTCATGCCAGATGGTTTTAGTTTTCGTGTAGGCGTTACTACTTTGGTAGATGCAGGCGGAGCTGGATGGAAATCTTTTCCCACTTTTAAGAAAAACATCATTGATAATTCCCAAACACGGGTTTTATCTTTCATGAATATTGTGGGAGAAGGCATGGTGGGTGGTGTGCACGAGCAAAACCTGGGGGATATGGATGCCCGAATGACGGCCATGGTTGCCAAAAGATACAAAGACTATGTGGTAGGTTTAAAAGTAGCCCATTTTAACGGACCAGAATGGAAGCCAGTGGATGAAGCTGTAAAGGCGGGTACAGAAGCTAATATTCCAGTTATGATTGATTTTGGAGGAAATAACCCGCCTAAATCTATCCGAGAATTATTTTTTGATCACCTAAGGCCTGGGGACATTTTCACCCATGCCTATACAGACCTCAGACCCAATGAAAGCGGAGAAAACAAGGTTCGGGAATTTATAGTAGATGATGTCAGTAAAAAAGTGAAGCCATTTGTTTTTGATGCACAAAAAAGAGGGATAATTTTTGATGTGGGTTATGGAGGTGCCAGTTTCAATTATTCTCAAGCTATGCCAGCCTTGCAGCAAGGCTTTTTTCCAAATACGATTAGTACCGATTTGCATACTGGCAGTATGAATGCTAGTATGAAAGACATGCTGAATATCATGTCGAAGTTTTTGCAGATGGGAATGAAACTGCCCGCCGTAATTGAAGCTTCTACTTGGAAGCCGGCTCAGGTGATTCAGCGTGAAGAATTGGGTCATTTAAGTGTGGGAGCCATTGCCGATATCGCCATTCTTAATTTGCGTGAAGGAAACTTTGGCTTTTACGACAAAACAGGCTTTAAAGTAACTGGAAAGCAGAAATTCGAATGCGAAATGACCATAAAAGGTGGTCGAATTGTATACGATTTGAATGGAATCGCCAATCCTATTTACAAAAAATAAAACCTAATTATAAATTTTAACAATAAACATAATGAAAGAAAATCGAAGACCCCTTTTAAAGAAAATTTTAGGCTCTTTTTTAGCTGTAACCGGAATGAGCTATGCTGCCAAAGCTGAGCCCAATGAAGAAAAAGAAGTATTTAGTGTAGAAACTGACGATGAAATTCCTTTGTTTTCGGGAGCTACTAAATTGGGAAAAATGGTTTTTATAGCTGGAAAAGGAGCTCATTTTGATGGAGATATTAAGGCACATACCGACCATGTGCTTAAAGAATTAGAGAAAGAACTGATTAAAGCGGGTTCATCTATGCATAAGGTTCTTAAAGTATCGGTTTTTTTGAACGACATCGCCGACTACAAAGGCATGAATGAGGTATATAAAGGTAGGTTTGGCAAAAAACC
This sequence comes from Lacihabitans sp. LS3-19, assembly GCF_024343575.1. Taxonomy (GTDB): domain Bacteria; phylum Bacteroidota; class Bacteroidia; order Cytophagales; family Spirosomataceae; genus Leadbetterella. The sequence goes on from NZ_RJUA01000127.1 coordinate 145,885, forward strand.
GCCAGTACGTACTACGGTTGCTGTGGCTAAAGGTGGTGTACCTGGAGATTCGCTGGTTGAAATGGACTGTATTGCTTACATATAATTTAAAAGAATATGCAAAGAAGAGATTTACTTAAAAACTTAGGCGTTATACCTTTAGCTGGTATGTCAGTAAATGGTCTGGACATTACACCGAAAGAGCTTGCTGTAAAAAGAAACCTCTTTGAAGAGCTAGGTGTAAGAACCTTTATTAATGCGGCAGGTACTTATACCTTTATGACGGGTTCACTGATGCAAGATGAAGTAGTAGAGGCTATTCGCAGCACCTCAAAAGAATTTTGCCTTTTAGATGACCTTCAAGATAAAGTAGGCGAAAAAATAGCAGCTTTGGTAAAATCGGAATCTGCTGTTGTAACTGCAGGGTGTTTTTCGGCTATGACTTTGGGGCTTGCGGGCGTACTATCGGGCATGGATACCAAAAAAGTAGCACAAATTCCTCACCTCGAAGGCACAGGTATGAAATCCGAAGTTATCATCCAAAAAGGGCATAATGTGGGATATTCGCAGGCACTTACCAACACAGGTTGCAAAATGGTTTTTGTGGAAACCAAAGAAGAAGTAGAAAAGGCAATCAATGATAAAACAGCACTGCTTTGGTTTTTGAATATCCAATCAGATCAAGGGAAAATTACACATGAAGAATGGGTGTCTTTAGGAAAAAAACACAATATTCCCACCATGATCGATATCGCTGCTGACGTGCCTCCGGTTTCTAATTTATGGAAGTTTAATGACATGGGTTTTGATCTAGTATGTATTTCTGGAGGAAAAGCCATGCGTGGTCCACAAAGTGCAGGACTGTTGATGGGAAAGAAAAACCTCATAGATGCGGCCCGCTTATCAATGCCACCTAGAGGGTCTACCATAGGTCGCGGTATGAAAGTCAACAAAGAAGAAGTCGTTGGAATGTATGTGGCATTAGACCATTATGTTAAGCACGATCATGCAGCCGATTGGAAAATGTGGGAAGGACGTGTGGCCACTATTTCTAAAGCTATTAGTACTTTTCCAGGACTTACTACTGACATAAGGATTCCTAAACTGGGAAATATAACTCCAACACTACACGTGGAATGGGATCCGGCTAAAGTAAAAATTAGCTCCAAACAATTGCAAGAAAACCTGAGGAATGGTAGCCCATCGATTGAAATTGTGAATAACGGTGAGAACCACATCAGCATGACTACTTGGATGATGAATCCGGGAGAAGATGCAAAAGTAGCAAAACGATTGAAAGAGGAGTTCCAAAAAGCTGTTTGATTTTAGAAGGTGTATAATTCTTCCATTTCTTTTTTTTAGAATAATGAAGCTAAATTATAGAAGAGTATTTTTTCTGGCCGCTTTACCATTTTTTGTCCATTTTACCTTTGCACCAAAAACCTTTGCTCCAGAGAAAAACGGAGGCTTGATGCTTCCTGGCAATTTTGAGGCCATAGTAGTAGCCGATAGTATTGGTTCTGCTAGGCATTTGGCTGTAAATTCAAATGGCGACATTTATGTAAAATTGAGAGCCTCTTATAAAAAAGGGAGCAATGTAGCCATGCGGGATACCGATGGAGATGGCAAGGCGGAAATCATAGAATATTTCAGCGTTTATGAAGATCCGTCTAATTACGGCACGGCCATGCGAATACACAAGGGCTATTTATATTACAGCTCTTCAGGTCAAATATTCCGATGTAAATTAATTCCAGGGCAATTGCTTCCCGATAAAAATGTGGAGCTTATTCTTACCGATGATTTTAAAAATGATCCCCATGGATATAATCATACGGCCAAGCCTTTGACTTTTGACGATAAGGGCATGATGTACGTGCCTTATGGCTCACCGGGAGATGTTTGTCAACTAAAAGACCGAGTGCCCGGAGAGCCGGGACAATACCCTTGCCCACAACTGGCAGAGCATGCAGGTGTTTGGGTTTTCGACCCCAATATTCCCAATCAAACCATCAAAAACGGGAAACATTTTGCTACTGGTATTCGCAGTGCGGTGGCTATCAACTGGAATCCGGTCGATAAGCAATTGTATGTAGTGCAGCATGGTCGTGACGACCTCCACCGCACTTGGCCCGATTTATATAGCAAATGGCAAAGTGCTGTTTTACCAGGAGAAGAATTTTTACGGGTAAAAGAAGGAACCGATGCCGGGTGGCCTTATTATTATTACGATCCGATACAAAAGAAAAAACTGCTGAATCCGGAATACGGTGGCGACGGGATAAAAGCCGGAAATGGAGATAAATACGAACAACCTATTATTGGATTTCCAGGGCACTGGGCTCCAAACGATATTCTATTTTATACAGGAGATCAATTTCCGGAACATTACAAAAATGGGGCGTTTATTGCCTTCCATGGTTCGACAATTCGTTCACCCTATTCGCAAGCCGGTTATTTTGTGGCTTTTGTCCCTTATGTAAATGGGGAGTTTTCTCAGAAATGGGAAGTCTTTGCTGATGGTTTTTCAGGTTCTGATGCCATAGTAAACACTATGGACGCAAAGTACAGACCAATGGGCTTGGCTCAGGGTTCTGATGGTTCTTTGTTTATTAGCGATTCGCAAAAAGGCAAAATCTGGAAGATAAAATACCAAGGTAATAAAGAAAGGTTTGGCAAGAAAGAATTAGCCAAAATGGAGAAAAGAAAGCAAAGCTCCCACATTCGCAACCCCCATGAAAAAAAAGACAAACTTAAATCGGGTGCTATGACAGACGGAGAACGCATTTATACCACTTATTGCGTAACCTGTCATTCCAAAAATGGTAAAGGAGATGGGCAAAGATACCCTCCTCTCGATAACTCAGAATATGTGTCTGGCGACAAGACAAGATTAATAAATATCTTACTAAATGGGCTAAACGAAGAAATAACCGTAAAAGGGAAAAAATACAATGCAATAATGCCAAGTCACAGCTTTTTATCCAATAGAGATATTGCAGCCGTTTTATCCTACATAAGACAGAATTTCAATAATAAATCAACTGAAATTGCACCTGCGGAAGTCAAATTGCTCAGAGAAAAAATGAAATATAATGATTGATAATCAGTAACTTATATTTTTTAAGCTAAATAGACCAATAAATTTTTGCCCAGACTGCTTTAAGGTTAAAGCAGTAATTGCAGCTCCATCTTTTCAGATTCAAGAAGCAAATTTATCCTTTCAATACAAATTAGCTTTTCTGATTATTTTTCGAAATTATAAAAATCAAAAAATATTTAAGCGAAAAATTTAATTCACAACCCATTTTAAAGAAATTTGAGAGCTTATAGGAATTGAAAAATAAAACCAAGGCCGATATAAATTATAGGGAGGCCTTTTTGATCAACGGAAACAAAATCCTAATCTCCACTACGATTTGAATTATTAAGAAAAGTTTGAAAGGGTCTAATTTCTTTAAGATAAATAAATTCACTGTTGTGAATGTGCTTTATTTTAAAAAGACAATTTCAAGCCTAAGATAGCACTTCTGCCTACGCCATTTATGCCAGAACCATGCAGTCTGTAATCTGCATTTCCGAGGTTCTGGAGGGCTAAATTTAGGCTAATAGATTTCCAAGAGTAAGAACTAAATACGTTTAGTATCTGCCATGGAGCGGTACCTTCTGGGCCAATTCTATTATCAGAAATGTCTCCAGAGGCCAATCTTTTTTGTGCAGAAGCAAATAGAAACTCTGGCCTTAAAACAAAATTGGATTTTGAAAATTCAATTCCAGTTCTGCCGAAAGTCGGTGGTGTTCTTCTTAATGGCTCATTTTTGGTAATATTTTGGCCATAAGTATAAGTTAGATTTCCGAAATACTTCAGAGATTTGTTGATTTTTCCTTCCAAATCCAATTCAAAGCCCTTTAAACTAGCGGATTCCACATTTTCTTTGATATAGACGGGGTAGCCATTTATCACTTGCTCATCAACCTTTACTCTGGTTATAAGATTACTCAGTTTATTGTAAAATATTGAGCCTGTAATGGCAATAGGATTTGATTGGAATTTATATCCTAACTCAAAATTATCAGCAAACTCAGGCTTCAAATCATAGGCAGGTATTTCATATCTAAAATCAACAATTCCGAGTGTTCCCATATCATCAATATTAGGTGCTCTGAAACCTCTATTGTACCGAAAATAGGAATGCGAATTGGTGTTCGGAAAATATGAAATAGCGATACTTGGAACTGCAGACTTAAAGTTTAATTCGCTCGTCCCCAATGTTTCGTCTTTTATCCTTAGGTCAATAATATTAAATCTATGGCCAACAGAAAAACTCCATTTGTTTATGGTGTAGCTATGTAAGCTATAAACTGCATAACTTGACGCCGAAGATCCATCGGGATACAGTCCTCTGCTTGGGTTTGAAGGGTTGGCTAAATGTAGTTTTTTATCGCTTTGCACCACATCATGATAAGCTTCAATGCCACTGCTCGCCTTCCAATTTTTAGAAAAATTCGACTGAAAATTAATATTCAACCCTGTAGTACCTATTTGGTCATTTTCTTCCGTTAAGTTGGGTGCTCCATTTTTCTGACTTTCTCTTTTCTCGTTGGTTTTTTGCCTTGAAAGCGTTGTATTTATTTGCTCAAATAATAAGCTTTTTGTTTTTACTGAATATTTGGCATAGCTTAAATTTCTTTTTTGAACCGTAAACTGATTTACCTTGTAATCTTCTAATTGGATTTTGTGGTAAACAGGCACGTCGCTAGCCTCAAAATATTGATGGGCCAAGGTCAATATGCCTTTTTTGATTTTAAATATCGACTTGAAATTGCCCATTTGCTCTCCATATCCCGAGTTTTTTTGGATTCCAGTATTCTTTCCGCCCGGCAAATCTCCAAAATTTCTTCTAGTAAAATCAGCCATAATTGCTGCATTTTTAAAGCCATAAGAGATTTCGGCTCGGCCAGTTTGTTCGATGTTTTGCGTACCCATGCGACCATAAACATTCCCATGAAAACCCGAAGAAAATATTGGATCTTTGGTAAATACCTGAATTGTACCGCCAAGAGCATCAGAGCCATAAGCCACTGAACCTTCACCTTTCAATACCTCGATTTTTGAAATCGAAAAAGGGTCAATCGTATTGAAATATTGGTTGGGCCCATAGCGAAACGTACTGTTGTTTAACCTTATGCCGTCAACTAACAATAAGGTTTGGTTACCAGTGAGGCCACGAACAAAAGGCGAGCCTCCACCATGATTGGTTTTTTGAACAAAAACACCTGCTGTTCCCATTAATATCTCAGGTGTAGTGCGAGACAAATGACTTTCGATGTATTTACTATTTACCGAACTTATGGTCGCAGGTATACTAAAAATCCTACTTTCAGAACGGTTAGCAGTAACAACTACCTCGTTAAGTAAATTGGTTTTATTAATACTAGAATCTGGCCCTGAGCTAATTATAGTGGCAGAAATTTGTAAAAAAAACAACAAATTCATATTATACTTTTGATAAATACATTAAGTCTTTTGTAACATTCCCTAGGCCGAAATAAACTTTATTTACATCTCATTTAATTACGCTCAGATGTACGTTAATTTCTAAAAAAACATTTTAATTTAAGGACTGCTTGACACAAACATACGGTCTAATTCAAAAATACACTAAAATTGCATATTATTTAAGTATTATTTTTTGAGAAAACTTTGCTTTTTTTGAGAATTATTGAATTTAAAAATAGAGATCAAAGAGAATCTTGCCCTGTATTATAGTTATTTCCTACCAAAAGTACCGTAGTCCTTCATTGCTTTTTCTTTTATTTCCAATTGAATCTCGCGTGCTATTTTTACCCAGCCTATTCTATTATTTCTATATTTAAAAGCTAATAATTTAACCATAAATTTTGAAATATATGGAAAAAATGGAAGTCTACTTTTGGGCAGTCCTAAATTTCTGCAAGAATTTCTGCTAAGAAAAAACTGATTAAAAGATAAATTAGCCTCGTAAATAATCCATTTTTGAAATTTTGTGCCTGAAAACTGTGGCTCTTTGGGGATATTTAAAAGCGATTGAGCAAGTGCAATAGCGTCTGCATCACCTTCTGGCTGGGTCATCGTCCAGATATAAAGAAGCCGAACAGCTTCCTGTCTATTGTGTGGCAGAAGCTCTGAAGGGATGCCTTGATAATGGCCTATAAATCGCCATAAATGAAAAAAACCTTCTTCTTCTTTTGTGCTTAATTTATAGTTTAATCTTTCTAATCCTATCATAAATAGTAAAGAAAAACCCAGATTGGTGGCCATCATATCTGCGGCGTTTATCGGTAAACCCCAAGCTTGTGGATTCCACGCTGGATTTTTAAGAATATAATGTCTGGCCATCGCATGAACCAACCTTACTTTTAGAATTAAGCCAATTCCTTTCGTGCCCGATTTAAAAAGATTTTCCTCAATTACATTAACCCAAAACTCCGTAGTTTCTGAAATTCTTTTGCCTGCAACTTTTTTAAGTTCAGAGGTAAAAACCAAGGGTTTGTTTACTGCTGAAGACTCATAGCCGCCCATTAAACTAAAATTACGAAGGACCAATAAGCCCAAAACGCCTGATCTGCGAGCGAAAGCAGCTCCATCTTCAAGTTTATCTGCGTCTACCCATTCTGGAAAATTTAGACATTCTTTGAGCAATTGGCTGGTGTATGGATATTCCATAGCCAATTCAGGTTTATCTATTGCTTGGTTAATAAATCCAAAAAGTTCTCCATGTGAAAAATCAGGCAGAAGCTCTTTAATAACAGATTCGCCTAAGTCATCACTTTGCAAATAATATTTTGAAAAAGCCAAAATCTCATCTTTTTCAGGCAAGTGTCCAAGTTTTGACAGTTCGGTTTTCCAATGAGGCTGTTGCCAATAGTGGCTAAAACTTTTAGTAGGATATTGGATTCTTTCTAAATGCATTTAAAACAAAATAATCTAGCTAATAAAGTATGATTTTAATTAAGAAAACCTTCGCTCAAAGCATCTTTCAAAATCGAAAAAGACTTCAATTTTGCGTCCATATCATAACGTTCTTCAAAATTTAAAATCAACGGTAAAAATACTTATTTTTCATATAATTTATCAACATATAATAAAGCAAGCCGTTTTTTATTTAATTTATAATTTAATCACAAGCCTTAATTTCGGCTTTAAATGTATGCTGCTTTTCAACTCTAAATCCAGGTAATAGCAGAATTGACTTGCCTGCTTCAAAAATGACAGTCGTTTTGGGTATTCCAGCAGAATGACCAATGACTTTGTCAGACTGTATATTGTTTAGTGATTTAATTTGTTCAAAACCTGATACAATGTTATGGTCTAGCACCACATTAGGTACAGCCACTGCGAGCCTTAAAGTATCTATAGACACACAACCTTTAGCGTTATTATAGCTAAAGAAATATTCTCCGCTGCTAGTAATGTTAACTCCATGCCAATTATATGATGTACATGTTGAGGCTATTTCAATGTTATTAGTACTCTGGTTGATAGTTAAGTCTAAAGTATCTACTGAAGCACAAGAAGAGCCATTGTCGTAAGCATAAGTATAAATTCCACTGATTGAATATTCGGTTCCATTCCATGTAAAAGGTAATTCTGAACTACATAGCTCCTTTACTGTCTTATCATTTGATGGGGTATTTACAGATACACTTACGGTCTGTATTGCAGAGCAACCCATTGAGTTTGTAGCGGTAACCACATAATCTCCAGATTTATTTGGATAAATATTGTTCGGATTTTGCTCAGTAGAACCAAAAGAAGCGGGTACAGATTTCCATGAATAGGTATGTTCCAAATCAGCAATTCCTGAAATAGAAATATCGTCTATAGCCCATTTCCCATAGGCCCATGAGCTAGAACTTGAGTAAAAATTAAACTTTAGTTTCACATCGCTTTCATCAAGGTAAGCATTCATTGAGTTGCTTTGATTTATAAAAGCATCAACATCGCCTAAATACAGCCATTGATTTTTACTATCTAAAACGTTCCAAGTGGAACCTCCATCTATAGAGACTTCGATACTCATTTTTTCATTAGAGCTTGAATTGCCAGAATAAAAATAATTAAAACTTAAGTCTGCTTCCTTTATACCTAAAGTGCTAAATGAAGGTGAAATCAACGAAGTGTTAGTTACAGATGTTTGGGAACCTTGCAAAATCGCACTTGTCATAAAAAACGGAGAATTGCTCGGACTATGATAAGTCTCATTTGTTTCGGAGTAGCCATCCAATCTTCTAATCCAAGGTGAGTGATAAATATCACCTCCTGTATTATTATTGAGTACCGTCCAATTATGGGTTATAGCATCAAAACTCTCTTCTAATATTACACTAGAATTTGTTGAGGCGGCAGTTGACCAAAGATTAACAGACTCACCTAAACAAAGGACATTATTATCAATGCCAGCGGTTAAACTAGTCACTATTGGATTAATGGTCAAAGCAAGAATGGCAGTACTGTCACAACCTGATGCATTATTTGTTATGAATTGATAAATTCCGCTTTTCGTATAATTGACACCATTCCAGGTATAATTCGCACAAGCGGTTATGGTAGCAAACGAACTGCTGATTTGCTTTACTGTAAGATTTAAAGTGGCAGCACTATCGCATCCTGCAGCATTTACTAAATGGGCTTTTTGACTTCCTGCAGTTTCAAATATTAGTCCATTCCATGTATAAGGTAATTCTGATGAACAAATTGAAAGGTTAGTTGTAGATGTACTTACATCACCAGAAGTAAGCACCACAGAGGTAGTACCTATAGCAGAACAGCCATTAGACGAGCTGGCAGTTAATGTATAAACCGTGTTTTCTGTTGGTAATAATCCTTTAGGGTTTGGGATACTTGAAAATACGCCAGAAGTACTTGAAGACCAACTATAAGTAATTGGGAATTCGTTTACTCCCTCTACTTTCACATTATCAATCGCCCAATCTCCATAATTAGATTCAAAAACGAAACGAATCTTTAAGGCCTCTTCTCCTAAAAAACTTTCAAGAGATAAAGTTGTTTTCTTGAAAGCGTTTGGCAGTCCTTCAGATTCCGAATCATTATAATATAAAGGAAACCAAGTTATTCCTAAATCTTTTGAAACTTCCACTTGAAGAGTATCGTATTGATATTCGTGGAATTGAAAGAAACTAAGTGTAGCTGATGTCAATCCTTCCAAACTAAAAACAGGAGACGTCAAACTGGTTTTTAGAAGGGCTTTGTCATAAGCTGTAGAAAAGTAGAATTGAGAATTGTCATTGCTATGTAAGCCACCAGAATATCTGCTGTAATTATTGTAAGCATCTGGTCTAAGCTTCCAATCTCCAAAATCAATGGAGTTTTTTGGTAAAATTTGCCAGTTAAAGGTTGTCCAGTCGTTAACCGGAGAATTAAAATCTTCAGATATCAAGACAAAAGAATTTTTAGAATCGGCACTTGAAAACAAGTCAACTTCAGTTCCTGAGCAAATGGTGTTAGAACTTGCACTGACACTTAAGTTTTTGACGTCAGCGTTTATTTTTAATATTAACGTGGCGGTGTTATCACAGCCTTTGACATTCAATGTTTTATAGGTATAAGTTCCACTTGAGCTGTAGTCATTTCCATTCCAAACAAAGGGCAAAAAGCCTTCACAAACTTCCATTATAGTCTCTGAAGTTGTTGCCTTATTTACTATCAGGTTTAAATTAGCTATACTGTCACAGCCTACTGAATTAGTCAGTATCGCAACTTTCCCTCCACCCTCTGTAAATGAAATACCATTCCATTGGTATGGTAATTCTGATTCACAAATACTAAGGTTATTAAATGAAGAACTATTTGAATTAACTACGACCTCTACTGTTTTTGTGGTAACACAACCAAAATTATTACCTATAACTAATGAATAAGTCGTGCTTTCTTCTGGGCTAATGTTTAGTGGATTCTGAATAAATGAAGTAAAATCGGTATTGGAAGACGTCCAGCTGTAGGTGTGGCTCAATTCACTTTGTGCCTTTATGCGTACATTGTCTATTGCCCAAAAACCATTTCCACTGGCATTATTATGAAACCTTAATTTAACTAGAGGCTTGTTCAGGTACCCATTTAAAGAAATTACTTGATTTGCAAAGTTTGAGGATGAGCCAACACTATTTACATTTTCTGCATAAATTGTATTCCAGGTAATTCCTTCATCTGTAGTAATTTGAACAGAGATACCATCTTCGCCATTATATTTCCAAAAGAAATGATGAAAATCTAAATTTGCAGACGTATAATTTTGTGTACTAAAGAATGGAGACTCTAAATAGCCTTTGCCGTTATTATATGTACCTTCCTCATTAATATACATCTGCGAGTTATCATTGCTATGCAGGTTATATATTCCAGCAGTATAGCCATTTGGAACCAGCATCCAAGTGGGTGTTAAACTAACATCTTGCGTATTTAAATCAATATCAATCCAATTTGAGGAGCTACCTTCAAAATCACTTTGATGTAATGTACTATAGCCCAAACCATCAAAATTTGAACTTAAATTCACAAAATCTCCATAGCATATTGTAGCACTGCTAATTCCTGCAGAACCGGCCAATGGCTCAGGACTTAACTCAAGAATAACATAAGCAATACTATCACAGCCATTTTTACTTGTTAGGTTTGCAAAGTGACTTCCTGCTGAATTTATGCTTAAGCCGTTCCATAAAAAGGGTAACTCACTCGGACAAATAACTGCTTTAGTATAGGAATAAAGTGCATCAAAAACGGTCAAATTTAAAATGGTGGTACTGTCTGAACCTGCTGAATTTGTGAGTATGGCGGACTGTGTTCCTGCATCAGTAAATGTTAATCCATTCCATGTAAAAGGCAGCTCACTTGCACAAATGCTCAAGTCGTTAACACTGCTCGTAGGTTTATGCACTTTAATTCTTACGGTATCTGATGTTACACAAGCCAGTCCATTAGAAATAGCCAGGATGTAGTCAATATCGTCGATAGGAGAAACAGATGCAGGGTTTTGAACATTTGAATTAAACCCAGTAGGTTCAGAAGTCCATGTATAATTTAAATTTTGGTCGTGAGTCCCTTTCACGCTAACATTGTCTAAAGCCCAGAAAGAACCATCTTCCACATGATAATAAAACCTAAGCTTAAGTTGTGCCTCATTTAAATATGCACTTAATGGAATGGTAGAATGAGTTAACTGGTTACTATAGCCCATATCAGTTGTTGCGGTATAAACATCTGTCCAGTTAGAACCATTGTCAGTACTAACTTGCACTTTGATAAATTCACCAGAGATAGTTCTTGCTAGAAATACTTGGTCAAATTCTAAGCTTAAATTATCGTAGCCATTGGTACTAAAAAAGGGTGATTCTAATTTTACATCTGTAATATTTCCAGAACCACTTACAGCATCACTTATTATATATGGTGAACCGTCAGGTGTAATAATATTATCAACGCCACTTTCCTTAATTGTCCAATCGGCATTGCTAACCTGAGCTCCGGTTCCATCATTCAACATCACCCAGTTTTCTAAAGGGAGATTGAAGGTTTCATTAATAATTTTTGAATTTGCTGAAGAAGTTAACACTAATGACCCTCCTAGGTTAATTTCAGAAACCGACGATGAAGCTAGAACATCAAAAGGAAGTGAATTTACCTTTAAATTAAGAGTGGCTAGACTATCACAACCCTGTGCGTTTGTTAAACTAACTATACTAGAACCAGACCTTGTCAAAACAAGACCGTTCCAATTATACGGTAATTCGTTTTCGCAAATGGTGGTATTGGTAATAGAGCTTGAGGTATTTAAAACCGTGAGGTTTAATGTAGCGTCACTTACACACCCACCATCATCAACAATATGTGCCGTTTGCGATCCCGCAGTATTAAAAGTGAGGCCTTTCCATAGATAAGGTAATTCGCTTGAACATATGGTCAAATCTATAGTGCTCACTTCTGTTAAGACCTCTACTGTTATTTTCTTCTCCGCTACACATCCCAAGCCATTTGTGGCTTTCAAAAAGTAGTCTGTGGTTTCTATTGGACTAATTTGAGCGGAAGGACTAAGAGCCGAGGAGGTGTAGCCAATTGGTATAGAACGCCATTGGTAGTTTTCACCAAGCATAGTTCCTGATATTTCAATATTATCAATGGCCCAATGCTGACCAAAGGAAGCTTTATAAACAAACCTTAGTTTCACCGAAGACTCATCTATAAAATCGGTTAAGGCTATTACCTTGTTTTCAAAAGCATTTGCACTCCCAATATTTGAAGAATGATGCTGATATGCCAATTCCCAATTGACTCCATTGTCCTTGGTGATTTCTACCGAAATAGTATCGGTATTACTTATCTGTTTGAAATGATGATAAAAAGAAAGAGAGAAGTCGGTATAACCTACCGTGCTAAATGCTGGCGACTCTAAATAGGTTAAAGTTTTTGAACCCGCTCCTTGAGAATCACTATTGCTTAAGTAAAATACCGAATTGTCATTACTTCCAAACACGGTCGACTTATAGTCATACGCATCTTGTTGTCTTTCCCAGTTAGCACTGGTAAAATTCCCTCCTATGCTTTGGTTTGTAGAAATCCATAGCACATTAGCATTATTAAAATTTTCAGTCAAAATGACACTTTCAGTCAATAGAACATTGCTTCCGCTAAGGCTAACACTATTCCCATTGCATATTTGAATATCACTGGCGGTTGCTAATAAGTTTGATGGTATCGGATTGATTTTTAAGTTTAAAACAGCGGTACTGTCACATCCCTGATAATTGTTCAAAACTACAGTATATACACCTTCTGCTGTAAAACTTTGTCCATTCCATGCAAATGGAAGTAGATTTTCACAAAGGGTAACCGTTGTGGTGGAATGTGGGATATGTAGTTCTTTAAGTTCTAAAACCACCGTACTATCGCAGCCATTTGATCTAGTTAAATGTGCTGTTTGAATCCCTCCTTCTAAAAATTCAAGTCCACCCCAAGTATATGGAAATTCTGATGCACAAATTGACTTCCTCAAAGTGTCTGTAGAATTATTTACCGTCAGTTCAAAAGAATTTAAAACGGAACAACCTAAACTGTTGGTCACATTAACACTGTAAGTTGTGTTTTCTAACGGCAATACCTTTTCAATAGGATTTTGTAATGCCGAGAAAACTTCACCACCGGCGATAGACCAAGCATATTGATTTTCTCTTAGAATTCCATTTATGCTGAGCTTATCAATAGCCCACCAGCCTCCATTATTGGCTTTAAACCTGAAACGTATCATTACGCTCGGTTCATTTAGGAAGTTATTAAGTTTCACTTTTTCGGCCTTAAAACCATTCTCTGTCCCTACTGAAGACCTCTTAATTAATAACTTATTCCATTGCAAGCCTTGGTCTACCGAAACTTCTACAACAATACTATCTGTCGGATTAAAAGCTTTGTAATAATGGTCAAATAAAATGTAAACAGAATCAAAACCAATGGTACTGAAGGGTTGAGATGAAAGAATAGTATGGGTAGTGCCACCTGATTGTGCACTAGAATTACTAAGATAAAACGAGCTAGCATCTGGGCTATGAAGTATACTAGGCCCTATGGAATGCCCGTCAGGTACCACCATCCAAGAGCTATTTTCTGGCAAACCGCCCATACTTAAGTTTTCGGCTAGCATTTCAGTTGTTAGTCCGTCAAAATTCTGTGTCAAAATATTGACAGGTAAACTTGGACTACTGCTTGAACTTAAGCTAATAGAATCTGCACCGCATAGCATGGAATTGTTAGCTGTTGCAATAACATTTAGAGGAACGGGGCTTTCATTTATGGTTAGGGTTACTACACTGTCGCAGCCAAAAGCGTTTGTCAGTGTTATTGTTTTTGAACCTGCTTCTGTAAAAATTTGCTCTTGCCACTCAAAAGGAAAGTCCTCAGGGCAAAGGAATAAATTTACCTGGCTATTTGAGGTAGGAGTAACTTTTACAAATACACTATCTTGCGTTAGGCAGCCTTCCGTATTTGCGGCCAAGACTGTAAAGATTGTGCTTTCTTGTAAGTTTGTAATTTCTGGATTCTGTTCCGTTGAAGTGAAATTTCCTGTATTAGATGTCCAAGTAAACTTCTGTTTCAATAGTCCAGTAAACTTTACATTGTCAATAAACCACCAGCCTTTAAAGCCGGTTTCATGAAATTTAAATCTGATTTTTACATTTGGCTTTCCCGCATAAGAATCTAGATTAACCTCAGTAGCACTGAAAATTAATATAGAACTTCTAGTATAAACAGAATTCCAGCTTGCTCCGTTATTGTCAGAAGCCTCTATTTTTATAGTAGCACCTTGATACAAGAAGTCTTGCTCAAAATTTAGTCTTAGCGTTTTATATGCTGAAGCATTTATTGTGGGAGATGTTAAATTTGTTGATGTCAAATTAGAACCAGATTCTACTATAGTATTCACACCTATAAACTGTGAATGGTCGCTACTTACCCTGTTTTGGTAACCTGCCGCATCATAAAACTTCCAGCCCGCATTTGATGTGCTATTATTGGTTATTGTCCAATCTGTTAATGGTGCATTAAAAGCCTCTACCAAGATTAATTGGGAAGCTCCGTCTTCTAAATTTGCCGAAAGGTTTATTAAACCTCCCGCACAAATAATAGTATCGCTTGCAGATACACCTACCAATGGAGAAACAGAAAGGTTAATAAAAACCGTACTATCGCATCCCAGAGCATTCGTCAGCACAACTGACTTGGTTGAACTTTCTGTAAAACTCAATCCATTCCAAGTAAAAGTGCTCAATTCTGAGGAGCAAATTGAAACATTCGTTTCTGAAGAATTTGAATTTAAAACCAAGTTAAGCGTCGCAATACTGTCGCAACCAATAACATTTTGAGTTTCAAAATTATAGGTTCCACTTTCTGTGTAGGTGGTTCCATTCCAGACATACTCATTACAGGCTACAACATTAGCAACTGAAGTAGAAGAAGCATTGACACTTAAAATCAAAGTAGCCAAACTATCACATCCCACACTATTTTTTAATATCGCAGTTTGGGATCCATCTACCACAAACGTAAGTCCATTCCATGTATAAGGTAGCTCTGATGAACATAAGGTTTGTGTAGTATTTGAAGTAGTAATTTCTCCTACTTTTGAAATTAATTGTTGCGAATCTGTAGATTGACATCCATCAATGTTTGTGACTGTTAAAAAAATTTCCGTATTCTCGCCCCCCATTGTAAAGGTTGGGTCCTTTACATTTGAATTAAAACCAACAGGAATAGAAGTCCAATTATATACTACATCAACAGCACCGGTAATTTTTACATTATCTATAGCCCATCTTCCTCCATAACCGTCTGCTTTATGAATAAACCTTATTTTAAGCCCGTCTTCATTTAAATAGCCTGATAGTGGTATTACTTTTTCTATAAACCTGTCTGATTGACCAATATCCCCTACCGAACTACCCGTTTTATTAGAATATTTATATAAAATTTGCCAAGTTACACCAGAGTTTCTTGAAATTTCAACCTTAATAGAATCATAAGAACCACCCTCAAAAGTATGGAAGAAACGTACTTCTGAAGAAGTATAACCTCGTGTGCTAAATTCTGGCGATTCTAGACTAACATTGGTTTCTACACCTGTGGCAGCATCGTAGGCACTACTTAAATAAAACTGTGAGTGGTCATCACTTTGATAAGTTCTAATATTTTTATATAAATAATTATCTGGATAAATTATCCACGCTCCTTTTTGATCTGAATCTAAAACGTTTAAATTTTTCCTTTTCCAATCATTACTTAAATCGTTAAATTTTTCTTGCAATATTTTTGCAGAGTCTATTTTTAAAATTGGTGATAAAGAAATCAGTGTTCCTTCGCAGGCTGTGGAATAATTGGTTTTTATAATAACACCTTCTGATGACAACGATAGATTTAAAGTGGCAAGACTATCACAACCTACACTATTGGTAAAAGTAGCCGTTTGTGTTCCGGGTGCTGTAATGGAAATTCCATTCCAAACATAAGGAAAAGCAGAGCTACAAATGCTCTTATTGATAGTTGAACCCGTATCTAAAACTTTTAGACTTAAAGTGACGGAACTATCGCAGCCGAAAGCATTTGCCAAATGAGCTGTTTGGCTTTCTGTTTTTGTGAAGGTTAAACCATTCCAAGTATAGGGCAATGCAGATGAGCAGATTGAAACATTTTGGAAAGAAAAACTGTCATTAATCCCAAGTTTTAGGGTCGCCAAACTATCACAGCCTGCACCATTTACTAGTTTAACTGCCTGAATGCCAATTTCATCAAAAACAAGGCCATTCCAAGTATAAGGAAGCTCTGACGAGCAAATTTTAAGTTCGGTAAATGAAGAAGTATTTTTATTTACATTAACTGTAAACTCAGAAACAGTGCTGCATCCATATTCATTCATTCTTGCCACTTTATACGTGGCAGTTTCTGAAGGCGTGTAAGTATCTGGGTTTTGCTTGTTCGAGTTAAAACCACTAGGTACCGAGCTCCATGTTATTCTATCCGGAATAAATTCTGTATGAATTTTAACATCATCAATTGCCCAAAAAGAAAGAGAAGATGAGGTAAACTCAGTTTCGTAAACAAACCTTACTTGTAATTGGCTCTCGTTTACATAAGCATCCAATGGTATTTCCAGGAGTGTCGGATTATATATACCGCTATTCCAGTTTTCTAGTAAACTTTTTGAAGTAGTCCAAGAGTCTTGAAACTCATTTCTCCGTTCATATAATTTAGCCCAATCTGTTCCATTTTTTGAAATCTCTATCCGAATAGCACTGTAGTTTTCAGTAATATTACCTGCATATAAATAAGCGGTATTTAAACTAAGTTTGGCCGTGGCCATTCCTGTGGTACTAAAAGCAGGTGATTCTAAAATGCTTCTGGTAGTACCTTTAGAGCCAGTTATTCGATTACTTTGTAAATTACTACTGACATAAACAAAAGATGACCGATCAGGAAATTGTATAGGTTTGTTAGAATAATCACTGTAAATATGTTTATAACTGTCAGGTTTAATACTCCAAGCTGCGTTCTCTGGCGTTCCTCCTTTACTTTCATTTATTGTTTCCCAATTTCCAATACCACTGTTGAAATTCATTTCCATCTCTACATAGCGGGTAGTGTCTTGCAATAAAGAACTGGCTGAAGAAAACAGATTAATACTTGTTCCTTCACAAATATTACCGCTAACTGAAGTAGATGCAGTTATAGGTCCAGCCTTCCTGCCAATTATAATATCCCTTCCATTATCATTCCCTTGGGTGTAAGGTGAAGAGCCATTAACCCTTACACGATATTTAAATCCAATTAGAAAGTTAGTCGGTATAATAGCCTCTATCTCGCCGCTTCTTGTTCCTTGTATGGTAGCTAGGACTATAGGATTAGTGAAGGAGCCATTTGAATCGCTTAATTCCAAGGTAAATTGGTTTCCAGCATTAAAGGTTTTACAGCCAATCGAAAAAGGAACTTTGATGGTTTGTCCTTGACAAACGTTTGTAACAACACTTGTATTTATTTCTGTAAAGCTTGAGTTTTTTACAATAGTTCTTACTGTATTGTAATCTTCAATGGCATTACTACAAGTGGTGCCGGAAGAAATATTGGTAATGGTTATAAGAGAATTGTCTTTTACTAAAGCGGTATAAAAAGTCCCTATTCCGTTTTCAAAATCCAATTCAGCTGTTTTTCCTGTAAGTGATGGGCTGGATGAATTATACGTGATTACATATTTCCCATCTGGCATGTTCTTAGAAAATACGGTTACGGCCGAACTGGCAATTTCTCCACATACTCTAGAAGTAACTGGAGCAGATGTGAACTTGTAAACTGGGCAAGTGTAATACAAATTAACTACACCATCCGCACCTTTTCCGCCGTCTGTGCCCTCTCTAAAACCAAAATCGGCCATGTCGAATTTACTAATTATTAATATATCTAAACCTTCAAGTATTTTTTCAATCAAGTAATCTTGGATAATACCTTTCACTAAGTCCGCGACACCACCCGTTGACCCCGAAGTGGCTAACGAAACTCCAGTTTCTATAGCATTATTTATAGCCAATTGAGTTAGAGCATCATAGTCAATTATTTCTATTCCGCCCCCACCTCCGCCATCTCCTGGGTTGACACCGTCAGCTGTAGGGGCTCCTCCGTAAACTTTAATATATAGCTCCAAAGGCGATTCCCCATAACTATAATTAAAACCATCTGAAGGTAACTCAACTGTACTATACCCTTTGCTACCATACGATAGGTGGCTGCCAGAGAAACCATATTTCCCTTCGTTTGCTAGTCCACCATTTCCACCTTTTAATTGAAAACTAGGCTCTCCAAATGATGCATCTGTATAGCAATAATCTGCTGTTTTAAAACTTACAGAAATAGCATCTCCTTCATTGTTGGAGTTTTCTCGTATTTGGATTTGATTCATTTTCCCAGACGGCAATAGGTCTGTTATATCAATCCAATTCCTGCCTTTGGGTGTATGCAGTTCAGTTTGAAAAAGGCCTCGGTAATATGTTATGGTGTATCCATTATTTCCATTTACCTGATTCCAACTTAAAAGCGTGGAAGTACTGGTCTGACCGTAAAGTGAATACTGTGATATTTTAGAAGGACTACCAGAGATGTTCGTTTTAAATTTAGTGCTATAGTAAATGGCATTAGCTTCCACTCCATATTTCACACGACATTCATAGTCAGAGTCAGCATCCAAATTTTGAATTGTAATCGCAGAAACTTGATTATTTAGAGCATTGGCTGATAATACAGTCCAATTCGTTTCCGAAGATTTTTTAAATTCTACAATGGCGGTATTGCTGTTTTTATAAAGATTTACCACTATAACCTCTATTGAATTAGTGCATATATTTCCAAATGAAACATTAGTGGGAGGTAGTTTAGATAAGTTGGTTATAACTTCTGAGGTTGTAAAACTTATTTTCCCAACATTAGGGTTACTTAAACCATTTTTAGGGCGAATTATAATCTGCACATCATATAAAACCCCACTTTTCAAATCAGTTAGAATAGCTTTATTTTCGTTTACTTCGATTACATTTTTTTTGTCCAAGTTTGAGTATCTAGGCTGATAAATAATATAATAAGAACTAGCTCCAGGTACGCTTTCCCAAGTAATTGAAGCAAATTTATCGGCAAGTGCATTTACTGAAATCCCTTGAAAAGTAGGCCAAACTATATTTGAGCAGTTATAAGCAGGTAAAATGGCTCTGCCGTTTCCTCCTCCAGCTATTTTATCTGGTGAAGCAAAACCTCCTTGAGATTCCACCAATCTATTGTTTCCATCTCGAAATGATGAATTACTCCCATCACTAGGCCATGAGCTTGTGTTATTCGATTGGTTGAATATTCCCTTAGTACCACCCTCACCAACTTCTACTGCGTATTTTTTTCCAGGTATAATGGATAATGATTTACCTGCCCAACTACTGGCTCCACCACCAGAACCGGCACGTCGGTAATCAAGATTACCGTTTATGGCCTCACCACCAGCATTACCTCCAGCTCCCCCACCCCACATAGAAACATCCACATTACTAACCCCTGCACCAAAAATCACTTCTTTGTTGGTTTTGATGGTTTCTTTCTTATATTCGACTGATTGGGCTAAAATGGAAGTAGAGTTGAAAAAGAGAAAAATAAATGAGGAAAAAAGTAATTTATTAATTCTTTTTGAAGATAGTTTTCTTAGCATGACTTATGCATTTATTAAGTTTGAATAATATTTTATCAAACTTTCACATAAAGTCCTTATGCTAAAATTAGGAAAATTACGTAAGAAAAGCCAAGGAACTCATTTTTATATTTTCTTAAATCTAAATTCCATTCCGTTAAAAACAATTTATATATTAAACTAATTGGCTATAAGAGTGAACAATAAATGTTTGATTTGTTAGTAACAAAAAATAAAATTGAAAAAAGAAAATCTCTTTCACTTTGTATCTTTTTTTCTTATATAGCCTTTATTTTAAACTCAAAGCATCTTTCAGAATCGAAAAAGACTTCAATTTTGCGTCCATGCCATAAATGTGAGAAGCTACCATAAACTCATTGATTCCGGTGTCTTCGATAAATGCTGTGAGACTCTCTTTTATGGTTGCCTTACTTCCGACAAAACTACATGCGAGCATATTGTTGACAGCATTTTGCACTTCGGGATGATTATACGCTTCGGGCACCCTTTCCAAAGGTTGTAAGGGTTTGCGGGTATTTGTCAGGATGCCAATAATCAAACTTATCAAACTATTTAAAAGAACATTGGCTTCATCGTCTGTGTCGGCAGCTAAAACATTCACACAAGCAATAACATAAGGTTTTTCTAAGGTTTCTGATGCCTTAAATCTACTTCGATAAATGCTGATGGCAGTTTTAAGTTGTGCTGGAGCAAAATGGGAAGCGAAAGCATAAGGCAGGCCCAATTCGGCAGCCAAATAAGCACTATCGGTACTTGAGCCCAATATATAAAGCGGAATATTCAAACCTTCTCCAGGAAATGCTCTGACTTTGGCAACCCGATTTTCTTCACTAAAGTAAGTCTGTAATTTTCGAATATCTTGAGGGAAATTCTGAGCAGCATCCATATTGTTTCGTCTCAATGCATAAGCTGTCTCTTGGTCAGACCCTGGAGCACGACCTAAACCCAGGTCTATTCTTCCAGGATATATTGACTCCAAAGTACCAAACTGCTCGGCAATAACCAAAGGACTGTGGTTGGGCAACATTATGCCTCCAGAGCCTACTCTAATAGAATTTGTTTTACCTGCCACATGACCTATCAAAACCGAAGTAGCCGAACTCGCAATATATTCCATATTGTGATGCTCCGCCATCCATATGCGTTTATAGCCCAATTCTTCTGCATTTTGGGCAACTCTTACAGTGTTTTCTATTGCTGTTTTAAAATTCCCTCCTTGGACAACGGTGGCTAATTCCAATACTGAAATGGGTATTTTTGTCATTATGTGTAATTACTTTCTTTAAGAACCAAAAGGGTTTTTATAAAGTTTAATTTATACGAAATGTGCTCAAATTCTTTTCTATCAATTTAGAAAACAATTCGGCATTGTAGCTCAAAAATAAAATTTATACAAAAAAGAATTAAATATTTATGATCAATTTTACTATATTCAATGCTAAATACCTGATTAAACTAATACCATCTAATAATTTAATAAATCAGACTTAAAATTTGTTTATATTTAAATTCAGCCTGATGCGTTTTTTTTACATTAAAAATAAACAAATTTGAAAAAATCAAAGTAGGGCTAATAAAAATAAATTTCAATTACCCTTTTGCCGGGACACCTATATGTTTTTTGACTTATTATGACATTCAATGAAGTACTTTTAAATGAGCAAATAGAATTGGAAATGACTTTGGATAATGTTCGAATGATGTCTTCGAGAATGACAAAAAGCGAGCAGCTATTCGAGCTTATAGATGAATTTTACAAAAAAGTCCTATATAAATTTTCCAAGGCAGAATTCTTTATGTTTTTTGAAAGAAAATTGGCTGGAAATTTTAAAATTTGGGCTGGTAAAAGAGAATGGAAAGACGTCATAGAACTTTTTAAATCTCCTAATAGTGAGACTTTCGATGAGATTATTTCCAAATATGCAAATAACGAATGCTCTTCATTTAACTTAAATGGCTTAGAAAAGTCTCGATTTTTTAATGAGCTTTTTAATCAATCTAAAGATGATCCCTCAAAAGTGAATTTAGAAAATGAATTTACATCAATGGAGGTATTCGGAAATATTTGGCTTTCTAAAAATTCTGGTTTCATTTTCTTAAGACAAACGAATTTAGATTTCAATAAAAAAGAGCAGGATATAAACATCCGATTAGGGAATGTTTTTGAGCAATTTTTTACACGACATCTTGATCTTAAAAAAACTGAGAGATATGAGAAAGAAGCGGAAATAGAAGAGGCCTTAGAGATTGTTAGAGCTCGGAGTTTGGCTATGCACCACACTTCAGAGTTACAAGACTTGGTAAATGTAGTTTCGCAACAATTAATCATTAATCAAATAAATATTAATGGTGGTGTATTTATTACAATAAATGATGAAGTTACCCTTGAAGGTGTACCAATATGGGGTTCGGGCGGACTGGCTAACTATGTTCAGAAAGCGATAGTACCTTACATTGATAATCCTATCTTTCTAAATCTTAGGGACGCGATACGCAATAGAACTCCATTTGTGACTGAATTGATATCGAAAGAACATAAAGTTGAATTCTTTAAGCATCTTTTTAATCATTTGCCTTGGAGAGAAACAGACCCCGAAATTAAAAAGCAAATTTTAGACAAAGATGGTGGTTATGCCAGGTCTGTTACCATCTCTAAACACACTTGCATTTTTATGCTAAACAATATCGGGGTTCCATTTTCTGATTTTGACAATGAAACCTTAAAACGATTCGGAAAAGTTCTTGAACAATCATATGTTCGATTCCTTGACCTTCAAAAAGTGGAAAATCAAGCTAAAAACTTAGCTGAACTTGAGGCCGCAAAAACCCGACTTTATGCCAATATCACCCACGAGTTTAGAACTCCACTCACGGTAATCAACGGCATGACCGAACAGATTTCGTCAAACCCAGAAAAGTGGCTGAGTGAAGGAGTTGAAATGATTAATCGGAATTCTAATAGATTGTTGGAATTGGTCAATCAACTGTTAGACCTTAGTAAATTAGAAAACGGCAAATTAAAATTGTATAATCAGCAATCTGATATTTTAGAGTTTTCAAAATACATAGTAAAAGGACTTGATAGTTTAGCTGCTTCTAAAAGTATAGATATCAGGTTTGAGTCGGAATTGCAGAATTTAGTAATGGATTTCGATAAAGAGAAAATACAGGTAGTCTTAGTAAATTTGGTATCAAATGCCATCAAATTCACACCTAATGGAGGCCTAATTACCGCGAGAATATCCCAGCTTTCTTTAAACGAAAAAAGACATGCAAAAATCTTGATTCAGGATAATGGATTAGGTATTTCAGAGAAAAACTTACCGAATATTTTCAATCGATTTTACCAGGTTGATGATTCCGATACTCGCCTCGAAGGAGGTTCTGGTATTGGTCTAGCCTTGGTACATGAGTTAATTAAAAGCATGCAGGGGAATATCTGTGTCAAAAGCAAACTTGGAGAAGGTACCGTTTTTGAACTTTTACTTCCGATTAGTAATGAAGCCCAACTTATAGTGAATGAAGAGGCTTCGAAAAAGGATTTCAATAAAATCACACCTATCTCGATAGAAAAGCCAATTGATGAAAAGAATAATGAAAACCCTCTATTATTACTAATCGAAGATAATCCAGATGTGGTGAGCTACATAGTATCGTGCTTAAATGAAAATTATGAAATAAAAGTCGGCAAAAATGGACAAGAGGGTATTGAAATGGCACTTGAGTTTATTCCTGATCTAATTATAAGTGATGTAATGATGCCTTTGAAAGACGGCTTTGAGGTATGCTCTTGCCTTAAAAAAGACCAAAAAACGAGCCATATCCCCATAATTCTTTTGACCGCCAAAGCCGATATAGATAGCAAGCTGCAGGGCTTGGAGGAAGGTGCCGATGCGTATCTCATTAAACCTTTCCACAAAGAAGAGTTGGAACTGAGAATACGCAAGCTGTTGGAGCTAAGGGAGAAGCTTCAGCAATATTACCTTAGTCAAATTTCCACTCCTGAAAATCCTTCAATTGCTGGAAAAATCAGTGAAAATAATATAAATGAAAACACATTTTTCAGAAAAATAAGAAATATCGTTGAAGACAATATATTGAATTCAGAATTTAATATTGAAGACTTTTGTACTTCTATAGGCATGAGCCATTCTCAACTACACAGAAAACTCATAGCCATTACAGGCACTTCACCTAATAGGTTTATTCGAAAAATCCGACTCGAAAAAGCTTGTCATTTACTTCGAAACAGAGAACTAAACATCAGTGAAATAGCCTACAATACGGGTTTCAACGATCCAGGTTATTTTAGTCGCATGTTTAAACAAGAATATAATGTTAGCCCGCTAGAGTGGCGAGCACATCTAAATTAAAGATTTATTCCCATCTAATATAGTTGGCTAAAATATTTAGCCAAACCTTCATACTTTTTATATATCTGGTAAAATCAAATGCACAGTTTGTCCTGTTTTTTGGTGATTTTATCCCATGTGTATTGTATCAATATTTTGAACTTTGTGCAGTACAGAATTATCATAGTTTGGAACATAACTCCAACGGGAATTTTTGTCAATGCAAAAGAAAATTTTAAATAAAAAACCATGAAAACTAATTTAAAATCAAATGAAAACAGCATTCATCTCGGGAGTCGAACTCAATTGTTGCCACGCAAGATATTAATGCTAAAAGCCGACATTAACTATACTGAGGTCTTTTTGACAGACGGCACCAAACTACTTAGCTCCACTACGATGGGCATCATTGAGAAAAGGCTGGAGGATTATAATTTTTTCAGAGCAAACCGGTCAACGATCATTAATCTTCAATACCTGGACAAAGACGAAACTATAAAAGAACTATGTTCTAATCTTTTGATTCACACCGGTAAGAAAAGAGAAGCAGTCAGCATCAAAATTTCCCGTAGACGCAAAGCCACATTTTTAGCAATTATCAACCCATAATATTATGAAAAGAATTTTTACATTTTATAGCTTTGGCCTGTTATTATTGTCATATTCAGGCTTTGGTCAGACCTTTTCTGGCACTACAAATTTGTCGGGTAATCTAGGTACTAACACCGCAGCTGATACTAAGGGTACTATTTCTATCACTAGCTCTTTGTCAAGTGTATCAGGTGGAAATGCCTCGTTTATTAAGTATAATAATTTTGCTGATTTTTACGGGGTCAATCTCTCTTTTAGCTCCGTGGCTGTAGCAAACAGATTGCGTGCCCAAGCTGGAGTTCCTTTCTCTATTACAATTAATACGTCAAGGATAAAATGTTGTAATCAAGAGTTAGGAGTAGACGAAACCAGAATTCGTCATGGAATTGGTAAAAATGAGCAGGGCTATAAGTATGATATTGAGGAACAGCAAACCCCTTATTCTGTGTTCCCAGACCCTAATAATAAGCTTCAAACATTCACGATTAATCATACTTTTCCAGTTGGGAGAACAGAAGCCTGGATTGTACTTCAAGTAAATGAAACCAATGGATCGAACTTTTTGAATCCATATTATACCACTATCATTATTCCGTTTATGATACAAGGGCCAACATTGGCAATCGTAGATTCCCTAGGTACCACTACACAGCCGCAAGTTCCTTATATGGTTTTACATAAGCCCCCAGGAGATTTAAGCGAAGCATCAATTCTAAGTACTCAAAAAACATGCAGGAGCTTTGAAGAAACCTATGAAAAAGACGTGACAAATAGTTCAAGGGGAGCTGTGAAAATAGGCACAAAAGGCTCTGCAGGAATTGCTGTTACTGTTGATTACGAAATTTACGCCCAATTCAATGGTGGAGTAACCTCTAACGATATTCAAATTAGAACAAATTCCAAAGAGACATGTATTGAGGTGTCTAATCAAATAACAACAACATCACTGGCAAACAGTAATGGACAAGCTACCAAAGGGGACCTCTTCATTGGATATGGAATGGATATGGTTTACGGCTTATCTCGAAGGGTGGATATTGTCGGTAATACCATAGTTGTGGATACAGGATTGGTTTATGCCCCTCTTACTCCTACAATAAGAGAGTTTGTACTTACCGAAGACGCAATTTTAGCTGATATTGCATTACAACAAACTAAAGTAAATAATCTTGGGTTGTCAAATAAAGATAGGGCAACAGCTCAATATCAAATAGATGCCTGGAATGATGTTCTAGCAGCAAATCAAAATAATATCGCAAATGCTTCGGAAAAATTATCAGGAACTAGTCCAATAATTGTATCTGCTGGT
The DNA here is from genome assembly GCF_024343575.1 of Lacihabitans sp. LS3-19. Classification (GTDB taxonomy): domain Bacteria; phylum Bacteroidota; class Bacteroidia; order Cytophagales; family Spirosomataceae; genus Leadbetterella. Next base: position 171,885 of record NZ_RJUA01000127.1, read on the forward strand.
GCACAAGTCAATAGATCATATGGTACAAATTTCACGCAGACAACTTCTATTGAAACCAAAAAATATCTTGAGTTTACGGCGGGTTTTGAATTCAAAGTAGAAATTGCCGGTTCTGGCTATACACTAGGCCATGAATTTACAAGTCGGAATACTTATGGATCCCTATCTCAAAACTCCAATAGTGGAAGTACAATATTTTCCTATGTATTTAATGATGATGACAACGATAGCCCTGATGGCATTGATATCTTTTATGTAGATATTTTTCGAGACCCAATGTTTGGAAGCCCTTTATTTAAACTAGCTACTGGAACTCGAAGTAGTTGCCCATTCGAAGGTGGTGAACAAAGGGATCAGCCTCGTTTAGAAATTGCAGGGGCACCGGCAGGGAGCCATACAGCCACAATAAATGATGTATCTCTTGGAGAAACTGCAAAATTTAAAATTAACCTTTGTAACAATTCTAACGATAAAAGAACTTATAAATTAGGTGTAGGCACTGCATCATCGAATACCTCAAATTTAATGATTCTAGCTAATGGAGCAACAAATATTACCTCTTCACCTACAGAAAAAACTGTATCCCCTAATACATGTCTCAACAACTATGATATAGAAATTGTTAGACAATTAGCGAGTGATACAACTGCTATTTCAAATTTAATAATAGAATGGTATGCTGGATGTGAATCTGGAATAAAAGACAGCATTATTCTAAATGCTAGCTGGGCAATACCTCCACCCCCCGTTTTAGGAACCTTACCTAATGCAAATCCTGAAAAGCACATAAAGGTTTGTGGTGAAACTATTCAACCCATTCCCTTAGTTGCAACTTGCACTGGTGTTTTGGAGACCCGATGGTATAAATCGCCTACTGGGGGTGTAACTCTAGGTACTAACCCAATAGTAAACAATATTGCTCAACCATTATATGATAACAATGCCGCAGACGGAGATGAGTACTACGTTAGTTGTCAATCACCCAACTATATTTCACCAAGAAGTTTTTTCGGGAAGGTAGCCTTTCAGACAAGTCCTGTGCTTATTACTGAAAGCGGGCCATTGTCTTTTTGTGCACCAGGATCAGTTACTTTTAAATCTTATGCAGACAATAACAACAAGGCTTTAAGTTTAATAAAGACTAATAACCAATATGTTGAGGTACCACACAGTAACAGTCTCAACCTAAGTTCCAGTTTTACTTTTGAAGCTTGGGTAAATTATGCTGGTGAAAACGTAGCCATTATTGATAAAGGAAATTACGACTACCTATGGATGCTAAATGCCAATGGGGTTGGCAATAAATTGGGATATTATGAACGCGGCATAGGATGGAAATATTCCAATGGTGCCGTTCCCGAGAATACTTGGACACATGTGGCCCTTACCCTTCAAAGTGGGGTTCTTCGGTTTTATATTAATGGGGTGGAATCAGGCTTTGTCTTTATGGGTTCTGCTTTTCAAGACAATCTACCCATGAATATCGGTCGCCAACAGCCCTCCTCTTGTCAATGTAATCATTTCAATGGAAGTATGGACGAGCTTAGGATCTGGAATGTGGCAAAAAGTCAAGGCGAAATTCAGGCAAGTATGAAAACCGGAGTACCACTAAACAGTGCTGGATTGGTAGCCTACTACAAATTCAATGAAGCTTCGGGAACTAGTGTAATTGACGCTACCAACAACAACAACGACGGCGTTTTAGTGAACGGTGCAAGCCGACAAGCAGCCATAACGGTCCCATTAAATGAATTAGACGTATTATGGACCCCAATCAATACAACGACTTCGAGTTTTACGGCTACTGCATCAAACACGTATACTGCGAGTGTTAGCTACGGCATAGGCTGCAACACTTCTGTGAACAAAACTGTATCTGTAAATTCAAATGCCGCTTTGGTTTCACTTTCTAGTCCGAATGATGATATTGCCAGTGCTATTATTACAAAAACTGCTTCGAGTTTGAATGGTAAAATAGTAGCTACAAACAAAATAACAGGAACTGCAAGAGTTAGTTACCAAGCAAAAGCTTTAGAGTTAAATGCTGGTTTTATAGCTGATGCTGGAACTGTTTTTTCAGCGGAAATAGGGGGCTGTCAGTAAGCGAATACTGAAATATAAACTCTTAGTTGGTTAAATGGATTTGGAAAATCATTTTTGAAAAATTAGGTAATTTAAAGTGGGTCTGTTAAATGAAAGTAAAAGTATTTGGGAAATGGAATCTCAATTATTATACTTTGCTGTACATCCTGAATAATTTTTGGCAACAGATTTCCAAATTACCTTTTTCAAAATAATTTAGCTTTGATATACAAAGGCAATTGCACTAAAAAATATAAAAAAATAGACAAATCGCCGATAGTAAATATATTAATTTAATTCAAAGTTTGGTTTAGTTTTAGCCGATACTACATTAAAGAAACAGAATCAATATTTAAATACTGGCTGTCAGGCTTGATTTCAACCTAAATAAAGGGCAAATTTTGATTGAGAAAAATAACATTTTTCCGATTTTTCAAGAGAACTACAAACTTTAAATTATTAACTTGAACTGAAAAGATAACTATATTCCAAAAGCTACTTTAAAATAAAAAAAAGGCGACCTAAGTCGCCTTTTTCAACATAATTTTCAAAAACTACTTTGTTCTTTTTGCCTTTGCTTCAAACATGTCCAATAATGTTCCTTTCATATTGTCTTCATCATGTTTAGTGTTTGTGAGTATTCGTCAGGATGCCAATAATCAAACTTATTAGACTATTTAAAAGGATATTGGCTTCCTCGTCAGTGTCGGCAGTTAAAACATTCACACAAGCTATCACATAAGGTTTTGCTAAAGATTCAGAAGCCTTAAACCTGCTTCGATAAATGCTGATGGCAGTTTTGAGTTGGGCTGGTGCAAAATGTGAAGCGAAAGCATAAGGCAAGCCAAATTCGGCCGCCAAATAAGCACTATCGGTACTTGAACCTAATATATATAGCGGAATATTCAAACCTTCTCCAGGAAATGCTCTGACTTTGGCATCCTGATTTTCTTCACTAAAATAAGTTTGCAATTTTCGAATGTCTTGAGGGAAATTCTGGGCCGCATCCATATTGTTTCGTCGCAATGCATAAGCTGTCTCTTGGTCAGACCCTGGAACACGACCTAAACCCAGGTCTATTCTTCCAGGATATATTGACTCTAAAGTACCAAACTGCTCGGCAATAACCAAAGGACTGTGGTTGGGCAACATTATACCTCCAGAGCCTACTCTAATAGAATTTGTTTTACCTGCCACATGACCTATCAAAACCGACGTAGCCGAACTCGCAATATATTCCATATTGTGATGCTCCGCCATCCATATTCGTTTATAGCCCAATTCTTATGCATTTTGGGCAACTCTTACAGTGTTTTCTATTGCTGTTTTAAAATTCCCTCCTTTGACAACGGTGGCTAATTCCAATATTGAAATGAGTATTTTTGTCATTATGTGTAATTGCTTTCTTTAAGAACCAAAAGAGTTTTTAGAAAGTTGGTTTTTGACATTTTATAAACCCAATGTTTTTCAATTGGGAAAAAACGCTCGCTTTAAACCGTCCAATTTTTCATACTCAAATCATGATTTTTAATCGGCAATTCTCTTACTCGAATACCTGTTGCAGCATAAATGGCATTACAAACCGCTGGTGCTATGCCTGGCGTGCTTGGCTCTCCCGCACCACCAGGTTGGGCTTCACTGTTTAATATATAGGTTTCAATTGCTGGAGATTCGCCTATTCTTAGCATTTGATAGTCATGAAAATTACTTTCCTTGACCGCACCGTTTACAATGTTTATTTCTCCATAAAGTGCCGCTGTTAAACCGAAAACAATTCCGCTTTCCATCTGGGCTATAAAACCATCAGGATGCATCACAAAGCCAGCGTCAGCCACACATGTGATTTTATCTATACATAGTTGTCCTTCCTCAGATACACAAACCTCTGCCACTTCAGCAACGATAGTTCCAAAAGATTCAACTAGCGAAACGCCCCTTCCTTTGCCTTTTGGTAGCTCAGTTCCCCATCCAGATTTTTCGGCTGCTAAAGCCAATACTTTTTGCATTTTAGGTTGATTTAAAAGCATTTCGTTTCTGAAAACTATTGGGTCTTTTTGAATCGAATGAGCAAGCTCATCTATAAAAGACTCAATAAAAAAACCATGTTTTGAAGCATCAACACTACGCCAGTTTCCCCAAGGTATATGCGTTTTAGGAATCACATGTGCAATGTGCTGATTTTCTATTAAATAAGGAATGAGTGAAGCTTCTTTCGGGTGGTTTTTGAAGGTATAGAAATTCTGCCATGCCACTACTTTTCCCGTTTCGTCAATAGCAGCTTTAAATTTACTTATGCTTGCATCTCTGTATTTATCTTGTTGAACATCTTCCTCTCTACTCCAAATAAACTTCAGCGGAAAATCAACTTCTTTGGCAATTTTGGCCGCCTGCACGGCTATATCCGTTTCTGATTTCCTGCCAAATCCACCACCCAAATATTGATTATAAACATGTACTTGATCCATACCCATGTCCACAATATCGGCCACAGCTTTTTGAATTCCTAGCGGATTCTGACAGCCTATCCAAACTTCACACTTGTCTTTTTGTAACCAAATGGTGCAATTCATGGGCTCCATGGCAGTATGGGCCAAAAACGGCACTTTGTAGGTTTGTTCTATAACCTTAGACGCTGAATTTAAACTTTTCTCAACATCGCCCTTTTCAATATCCTTTTTAAAATCATCGGTCTTTTTTAGGGCTTCTGCAAAAGACTCAAAGATTTCAGCAGTGCTAATTTTATCGTTGGGAGAGGTTTCAAAAGTGATTTTTAATTCTTTTAGTGTCTGCGAAGCTAACCAATAACCCTCAGATACTACAGCGACTGCATTTCCAAGATTTATGATTTTTTGATAATTTGCTCTTTTCGTTACGCCTGACTCATCTATATTTTTAATATTAGCACCAAAAACAGGAGAGGCTTTTATGGTGGCGTATTTCATATTTGGCAAAATAGTATCTATTCCAAATTGGGCCGTTCCATTGACTTTTGCAGGTATGTCGTTTCGCTGAGGCGAAGTACCCATTATCTTAAAATCGGCTCGTTCTTTTAGTTTTGGTTGAACTGGCATTTTTAAGTTTACAGCCGATGGAGCAAAATGAGCGTAAGTTTCTGTTTTCTTAGTTTTAAGATGAGAAACCATACTATTTTCAGTTTTAATTTCCTCCAAAGGCACTTTCCACTCTTCTGACGCTGCTTGTTTTATCATTTCTTTGGCCGCTGCCCCCGCTATTCGCATTACGTATTTTCCTGTAAACCGCACCGATGCACTTCCGCCTGTGAGCTCCATGTTCATGACTTTGCCTATGGTATTAAAAATACCATTCATGGTATCTTGAAGAAAAGCTGGATAATCTGTTCCTTCGGCCACAAATCCCCTTATAATACCACCCGAGGCGTATTCTTTATTAGATGGTGCCTCCTCTATTTTTATCTTATTCCAATCGGCATCTAATTCGTCAGCCAACATCATAGCCAAAGAGGTGTGAACACCCTGCCCCATTTCGGCATGGGGAACATATACCGTTATTATATTATCAAGGCCGATTTTTATCCAAATATTTATTAAAGTTTCGGCATCTTTTGCAAGCAAATCCTTCATTTTGCCCGCTCTATTTCCAGGTCTAATGGCAATACCAACAACTGCAGCACCTCCGGCTAATATTCCTGTTCCAATAAATGCCCTTCTTGTCCACTTGTTCATATTTTTTCAGTTTTAAGGTTATTGGAAGCTTTAATTATTCCTCTTTTTATTCTAGAATACATGCCACATCTACAAATATTCCCACTCATGGCGTTTTCTATTTCGGTTTCGGATGGATTGGGATTTTCAGAAAGCAAAGCAACCGCCGACATGATTTGACCTGACTGACAGTAGCCACATTGCGGCACTTGCTCTTCAATCCAAGCAGCTTGAACTACCTGAATAATGTTATCAATGGCCTCAATGGTTGTGATTTCTTGACCTTCGGCTACACTAAGTGGTGTAACACAAGACCGAATGGCTGCACCGTTTAGATGAACTGTACATGCTCCACACTGAGCCATACCACAGCCAAACTTGGTACCAGTCAAACCTACTTGTTCTCTTATAATCCAAAGCAGGGGTGTGTTTGGATCTGCCTCTATTGCATGTGCTTGGCCGTTAATTTTAAGATTGGTCATATTGATGATTTTTACTTTAAAATAACAAAAAAAATCATCTCGAAATAAATTTCGAGATGATTTTCTATTGAATTATATACTCGTAAGAATTATTTGACTCTTACTCCTTTCGATTCAAACATGTTAAACATTGTTCCTTTAAGATTATCTGCATCCACTTTGCTCAAATTGAGATCTAAATCATAACCACTTGCAGAAAAGAAAATCACAATTTTATCCGCTTCTTCTTCGATACTGGTAATAGGGATTTTGGGAGCATTTGGCTCAGCTAAATTTGAAAGTTCCCCCGTCAATTTTCCGTCTTTTCTTGATAATTCAGTTGTGAATTTCACATCCCCTTGAGGTGTTCCTACTACTAAAAACTCCCATTTTCCTGCGAAATAATCAGCCGAGGCCTTTCTTACTAGTGTAGTTTCAAACATATCCATTAACGAACCCTTTAGATTGTTTTCGTCAACTTTTGTCAATTTTACGTTAAGATCATAACCCTGAGCAGAAAAATAAATAGTAATAGCATCTGTTTCTTCATCAATCTGAGTTACAGGAATGGCATCACCTTCGCTTGGCTTCAGTGTACCACTTAGTTTACCATTTACTATCTTAAAATGAGCTTCCATTTTAGCATCGCCATTTGGCGTTCCTTTTATAAGCATATCCCATTTTCCAGCAAAGAAATCAGCATTGCTAGCCGAATTACTGTTAAAGGCTATACCAAAAAATAATAGGGAAAGAATTAAAACTGTTTTTTTCATTTGTTTTTTATTTAGATTGATATTAATTATTTCTTATTGCCTTTGTTTTAAACATACCCATCATTTTGCCTGATAAGGTATCGTTATCTTCTTTTTCTAAACTTACATTAAGGTCAAAACCCGCCATCTTGAAAAATAGTTTAATATTATTTTCTCCTTCTTCTATTTTATCAATGTTAACTAAGGCACTTTGTCCTTTTGGAGTGACGGTTCCACTTAATTTCCCTTCGGTTCTATCTAAAGCCAATAGCATCTCAGCATCTCCCTGCGGCGTACCATAAATTGTAAAAGTCCAATTGCCAGCGAAGAAATCACCGGTAGCTTTTGACTCAACAATCGCTGGGGCTTCTCCTTCATTATACATTTTAACTTCCGCTCCCATCACTACCATTAAAGATTGGTTTTCTGATTTCGGATTAACAAAAACCACGCAGATGTCTTGTAGCTTATCTAATGCAACACCTGTCAAATTAATTGGAACTGTGACTACTTTCGGACTAAAATCCATTTTGTCACTTGGTTCTAAAAATTCAGATTGCCCTATTTTCTTTCCAGTAGCATTTCCAATATGGACTTCTACTATACCACCTACTGCATTTAATTGTGGCTTAGGAGCAGTTGCAAAAACTTGCATTTCTTTTATGCCGTTTAAGTCAATTTGTTTCATTATCATGTAAGCTCCAGACTTTGCAGGGATAGCCAAATTATTACCTCCAAAAGCCATTTTGTTGACATCTACATATTCATCAAAACCATGGGCATCAATTTTGGCGTTACGCAATACGAAAGTTTGTTCAGACTTTAAAGCTGGCAAACCATTGGCTCCTTGGTCTTCGTACGCAGCTCTTACGATGTAAACACCTTTGTTTTTATCACTTTCTGGTGCTTTCGCTACGTATTTTCCTTGAACAGGAAGTGACTTAGCTTTTGGTGCTTCGTTGGCAATGTTCAAAATGTATTTCACCATTTCAGAAGCGTCTTTGGTTGACAATTGCGGATGACCCGCCATTGCCGTTTCGCCCCAAACGCCGCTTCCACCTGAAATAATCTTTTTAGCTAATAATTCTTCTGCTCCCTTGTCTCCTTTGTACTTACCTGACACCTCACGATAACTTGGCCCGATAGATTTTTTCTCTTTGCTATGGCAAGCCATACAATCGCTGGCTTCTATAAGTTTTCTACCCGTGGCAAAAGCCGCACTCGCATCAGCCGAGCGATGACCCATCGAAATCACGTTTTTATCAAATCCTTCTGGTAAGTAGTCAATATTTACAGCAACATTTTCTGCTTCAATTCCTTCTCCAAGTTTTCCATCTTCTTTGTCACTCACCTTGATATCGTATTCAAAAGAACGATTCGGCACGTAAAAAGTCTTGTTGCTATTCGGCATGTTCAGGCTTAATACTGGTGGCTCGTTTCCTGCTGTCACTTCCATGCTTTGGGTGCTAATTCCGCCTTTTCCGTCATTCACAGTTAAGGTCACATTATAAGTTCCTTCTTTAGTCAGTGTCAAAGCAGCATCAGGCGTGCTGATCAATTTATTATAACCTTGTTTCGAAGTGATTTTCCACGTATATTTCAAAGGGTCATTGTCTGCATCCGTGGTACCTTTTGAGGTCAATTCTAGTTTAAAAGGTGTAGCTCCACCCATTTGATTGGCAGCCATCATGAGTTGTGGCTTGCGGTTTCCACCATTGTATTCAATACGAATCAAGCGAGCGTCGTCATTGGCAGTAAACCAACCTGAGCCATATTCCAACATGTACAAATCACCGTTTTCGGCAAATTCCATATCCATAGGATTGCTGAATTTATAGCTCGGCATAAATCGCTCCATAGATTTGTAGTTGCCGTCTTTGTCCATCGATACGGCCATAATCCAACCTCTCATCCATTCGTATTCCAAGAATTTTCCGTCATAATATTTTGGAAACGCTCTTTGTGAGGTTTTAAACATATCTGAGTAAAAAACTGGTCCCGCCATGGCATTTCTACCACCGCTTCCTACCAATGGAAATTCTGGTGAATCACCATAAGGATACCAAATGAAGGCTTTTTGTGCTGGAGGCAATACTTTTAATCCTGTATTGTTTGGAGAAGTATTTGTCGGTGCATTTACATCCCAAAGTTCAAGAGATTTATTATTTGCAAAATCATATTTATTATAAGCCTTATTATCTCCCACAAAATGTGGCCAACCGAAGTTTCCGGCTTTGCGTGCTTGGCCAACCTCATCATGACCAGCTGGTCCACGTAGCGAATCTGGCTTTGCGGCATCAGGTCCAACTTCACCCCAATACACAAAACCCGTTTTTTGATCTACAGATATACGGAATGGATTTCTATGACCCATGGTATAAATTTCGGGCTTGGTTCCTTCCATTCCTTTTGGAAATAAATTTCCTTCGGGTATGGTATAGCTGCCATCTGCTTGTGGTTTTATTCTAATAATTTTCCCTCTCAAATCATTGGTATTCGCAGAAGATTTCTGAGCATCCCAAGGCATTCTTCCTGGTCTTTCGTCACTTGGACTGTAGCCATTAGAACCATGTGGATTGGTGTTGTCACCTGTCGACAAAAACATATTTCCAGCATTATCCCAAGCTATAGATCCTCCGGTATGACAACATTCTTCTCTTTGTGTAGGAATCTGTAACATTTCCTTTTCAGAACTTAAATCAATCTCATCGCCTTTCATCGTAAATCTTGAAAGTTGATTGTAAGAACCTTTCGTTGACGAATAATACATATAAATCCAATGATTTATCGGAAAATTTGGGTCTTTGTTTAAACCCAAAAGGCCGTCTTCAGCTACAGCTTCCTTGCCTTCTGCACTTACATATTTTAAGCTGACCGGAATATTTGCAATGGTCTTAAGTTCTTTGGTAGAATTTTTATACAATCTAACTTCGCCTTTTCTCTGAATAAATAAAACTCTGTCTTTATCCAAAAGCGTTAGCTCCATTGGTTCGTCTAATTTTTCTTTCAAAATAACCTTCGTGAATCGATTTTCTTCAGGTCTTGCCTTTGTAAAATCTAAAGGTGCTCCCGTAGCTGCATATTTGATACCCGCCCAAAGGTGATTTAAAAAAAGTGGCTCTGAGAAAGTTTCATCTGTATGGCCCATGGCTGTATAAAAAGCACGGCCGCCATCGAAATTATGGTACCAAGAGATAGGGTGATTGTCCCCATTTTTACCACCTTCGTAGCTCTTCTCATCAATTTTTACAACTACCTTGATATTTGGCGAAATGTTCTTGAAGCTATAAAACTCATCGGTACGTTCAAATGAATCAGGCATTCCGGTTGTAAAAACACCTTTTTCAGTAACAAAAAATCTACCTTTCTGTACATTGTTTGGCATAGGATGATCCAAAAACCAAGCACCTGCCAATTGGTTGTACCAAGACCATTGGTATTCGGTGTCTGTAGCGGCATGAATACCTACGTATCCACCGCCTGCTTGAATGTATCTTTCAAACGCGTTTTGTTGCTCATCGTTCAAAATATTGCCCGTGGTATTTAAGAAAACCACCGCATTAAATTTCTTTAGATTGGCTTCTGTAAACTGGGCAGCATCTTCCGAAAAGCTAACTGTAAAACCTTTTTCTTTTGCCATTTTAGCTAAAGCGGGTTTACCTGCCTCAATAGATTGATGGCGGAAACCTTCGGTTTTGCTGAACACCAAAATGTTGATTTTTGACTGAGCAAAAACCATTTGAGAAAAAAGCAAAAAGCTTAAAAATGTAAGGACGAATCCTGATCTTTTTAAATTCATAGTAAGAATGTTATATTTTTAATTCAACAAAAGTATTAAAAAATAAATCAATGTCTATTTTTTAGACAATAATTTATTTATAGTTTTATATTTGAATTGTACAATGAATTAAATCTTAACTTTGTAGAAAATATTAAGCCCAAAGCCATGAATTCTTTCAACTCAAAAAACTATCTACAACAGCTCTCCATCGACTGCGTGATTTTCGGCTATAAAGAGGCCGAACTTAAAGTTCTTATTCCTAAAATCTTATTAAAAAAGCCTTTGTATTCCTTACCAGGTGGATTCATTTATTTGGATGAAAGTATTGATAATGCCGCTATGCGAATTTTAGAAGAGCGAACTGGCATTAATGACATTTATCTGGAGCAATATCATGTATTCGGGAAAGAAAACAGGATAAATAAAGATTTACTAGACAATATGGAAGAATTTTCGAAACAAATGAATCAAATTGAATTAGAAGAAAATGGTATAAACTGGCTATCTAATCGATTTGTAAGTATCGGCTATTATGCATTGGTAGACATAAATAAAGTGAATCCGAAAATTGGAAAAATGGATGAAAGTGTGGAATGGTACAATGTAAAGTCTTTGCCACAGCTAATAATGGATCACGGTGAAATGGTGGAAAAAGCTTTAGAAACTTTACGCAGAAACCTAGATGAAAAATTGATTGGCTTTAATCTTTTGCCCGAAACATTCACGATGCGAGAAGTGCAAGAACTTTACGAAGCGGTGTATGACAAGCCTTTTGCAAGAAATAATTTCCAGAAGAAAATCTTGGATCTCAATGTTCTCGAAAGATTAGAGAAGAAATTTACGGGTGCTGCTAATAAGGCTCCTTATTTGTATCGATTTCTGATGTGATGGTTCTCAATTATTATCGTTAAACTCTTGTAAAAGAACCTCCATAACCAAAGCCTTATTCCCACAATAAGCCTCCCGCCATCATCGTTAAACCAAATAATTTTAAACGAATGGATTGTTATGGAAAAACGAATGCTAAATTTGACGAACCATTAATGAAAACTAAAACGCTTATAAAAATGTACAAACAGTCTATAGGACTATTCCCAAAAAAATACCTCTCTTTTCTATTTTCAGTTTTCTTTTTCTTTTCGTGTAGTTCTGATTATATCGATCCCCTTGATAATACTGTTGATGGAAATTCAGACCCAAACCCTACCCAAATTGCCTCCTCTGGCTCATTTGTTTATGCACCAACCCCTTTGGGTACTTTTGGTACTTCACCTCAAACATTTGGAATACGGAACGACAAAAAACTTAGCGATTATGAAGCGATAGCTACCAATATGGCACCATACAATACAGACGAATTTCCAGACTTTGGATCTGTGGTATGTATTATTATTGAAGACGGAAAATTTGAATATATTGGTACTGGTGTTTTGATAAATTCGCAATGGATCATAACGGCAGCTCATAATTTTATCGAACCCGAAAAAAGTAAAAAATTGCCCGCTCTCTCTGCAATAAATATTTTGGTGGGCAACGACCCCAACAATCCTTCAAAAACCTTGAAAGTTTCGCAAGTGATAGTGCATCCACAATGGACCATCTCTGATGGCGGATTTGAGAAAGGCACCGACTTGGCTCTGGTAAAATTAAGCAGCCCAATTACAAACATTACACCTGCCAATCTAAACCTAGATATAAATGGTGAAAAAGACAAAGCGTATATTTGGACTTGTGGCTTTGGTGATTATTCAGGCCAAGCCGGCCAAAACAAAGACGACTATTCGAAAAAACACGCTATGGTGAATGTGCTGGATCGCATAGTGAATGGATTAAGCTCAAGTGTGGGTGGGGTAAACTATAATGGCGGTTTATTGGCATTTGACTTTGACGCACCAGATGGCAAATACAACACGCTTGGTGACAACATTGTGAATGTACAAGAATATGATCTTGGCAAAGGAAATAGCTCTCCAGAAGCCCTAGAAATGGAAGGCGGAACCATAGAAGGCGACAGCGGAAGCCCTATATTTGTGAAAATAAATGGTGTCTGGAAAGTCTGTGGGCTGCTACACGGAGGCATTGACAATGTGGCTTCTGGCGTAAAAGACAGCTCATACGGAGACATAAGCGTGTACACCCGAACAGCTTCCGCCGCAAGCTGGATACAATCGGTAATCAATTAAAGCTTAGGTGGTTCCGTCAAAAAAAACTAGACCTAGTAATTTGATATTTTCCTAAAAATTTACCACTCCTTCGAGAACTTGTTCTCTAATAATTTCTCTTTAACGGCAGAATTAAACGAATACGCAAAAGTCAGCATTATGGCACTTGTGTCGGCTTTCGAAGCCCTTGTAGAATAAAAATCACTCGTATAATTTGTGCCACCGCTTTTCAAAGTATTAAAAACATCGACAGCCGTAAGTGCGATACGAGCATGGCTGTTGATTTTTTGTTGATAGGCCAAGTCTACAAAATAAACGGGAACAGTTCTCCCTTGTGGCGTAGTTGTAGCTGAAGTATAGTTTCCTATTATTTGTACCTTTCCACCTTTTTTGACCGCAAAATTATTGATGACTTTACCGTACCAGTTAAACGAACTTTGCACTGCATCAGCTATAATATTGCTGGCATTAAGTTTTTGTTGAAAAAATGATGCACTCACGTTAAAATCATATACAGAACTTGGTTTGCCAATCAATATATTTTCGATGCCATAGCTATCTGCAGTGCCTATATTCATCGGTTTATTCAAAACGATTCCGTCTCCAATTTCTTGAAAAAACGATCGAATGGTGTTTTTAGAATGTCGATAAAAAACATTGCTGGTTAGGCTGTATTTGTTCAACTCTCGGTTATAACCCAACTCAAGAGCATGAATAATTTCGGGCTGTAAATTGGGATTTCCGCTGTGTGGATTAAAGGCATCCGTGATGTCTATGAAAGGATTTAACTGTCCCAATCGCGGTCGATTTATCCTTTTTCCATAACTCAATTTCCAAAATCCATCGGCTGATGAATTGTAAACAAAATTGGCTGTTGGGAACAATTTTAAATAATCATTGGTAAAGGCCGTGCTTTTATCTTGGGTTTGCCCCGCATTGTGTACATTTTCTGCTCTAAGTCCTAAATCATAACTCAGTTTTGAATTCTCGCTTTTGACCGAACGAACAAGACCATAAAACGCATTGATTTGCTCATTAAAATCAAAGACATTGCTCGCACCTGTGTTTGTCACATAATCATTTCCGACTTTGTTGGCTGTTAAATAATCAGATACAATCGAACGAAATGTACCTTTATAGCCCATATCTAAAAGAACTTTAGAGCCAATGGGTTGCGTAAAATCCAGCATGGCGTTGGAGATAACACCGTTTTCATAATTATGCGTTTTTTGATAAAAATAATCTCCAGAAGGACTATCTGTGGCTATCAAATTTCGGGTATCGATAACCGTATTTTCTTTCCCATTTTCAATGGAAGTATTCACACTTGCGGAGAGCGATTTGTTTTTTTGTTCATAGGACCTATTAAAATTCAATGCAAATTCTGCAACTTTAGCACGGCGAATTTCTACCGAATGTCGGTCATTGCCTGATGTAAAAAGATTGCTTTGGGTCGTAAATTGACTTAAAAGTGTTTCGTCATTGTCTTGGCCTTGTTGGTTGCCTATGGCCTCAAAAGCCAATGTATTTTTACTATTAAACTGATAATCAATATTTAGTTTTAAGTTTTGTAACCTTTCAAAACGCTCGTCTTTGCGGTCTTGGTTAAGAAAATACGACTCCGCCAAATTATAATTCGTTCGGTCTCCAGTTATACTTCTCGTACGACCAGCAAAACGGTTGTCATAAGCCAATCCAAGATTCCATTTGCCAACTTTGTGGTTTAGCAGTTCCGAACTATTAACCCTAAATCTCGACCCTGCTCCTACACCCATGGCTAAAGCTCCGTTGGTGCCATCTGCTTTGTTTTTCTTTAATACAATATTGATAATGCCACTTTCGGCATTGGCGTCATATTTTGCCGAAGCCGAAGTAATGATTTCAATCGTTTCAATGCTACTTGCAGGCAATTGCTCCAGATTAGATAAATTGGAGTTTCTTCCGTTTATCAAAATCAAAGGCGTTTTTCCTCTTAATGTTACCCCTCCGTCTGCATCTACGGCTACAGTCGGGGTGTTTTTTAGCAAATCCGTTGCAGTGCCACCTGCTTGGGTAAGATTCGCTCCAGCATTTACCACAAAACCCACATTGGTCTTTTGGATAAGGCTTTTCTGGGCCGTTACTACCAAGTCTTTGAGCAGATTATTGTCTTCTAAAAAATTTATCGTACCTAAATCAAGAACTGGACTTTGCTCTGAAAAAGTGATCGTCTTTGCAAGATTTTGAAAACCCACCAACCGAATCTGAATATAATATTCAGCAAAGGGAATATTTTCAATTTCAAAAGCACCAAGAGAATCCGAAGTTGCATAAAAACTCACTTTTGTAGAATCTGGAAGTTTCGACAAAGTAATCGTGGCGAATTCTACAGGTTGTTTTGTGTCGGTTAATTTCCCTTTTATAACTCCTGTGTTTTGGGCAAATACGGTCGAAGTAAATATTAAGATCGAGGTAAAAAACTTGAAGACTATTTTCATGTAAATTATTAAATATTCCAGTGGAATTCAAAATCCACATGATTCTCTTTTCTTATATAATTTTAAACGTCAGTTCTTTTGTCTTCGTTTCCCTTCGCAGATTAAATTTCAGTTAAAAGCTTAAATTAAATTTACCTCCAAACTTAAAATTAAAAAATCCTACAACATAATACTGCAGGACTTTTATGACATAGAAACTCAAATTCATTAAAACTTTAAAATTCCAAACGTTAAGTTTTTTGAATTATATACTTATTGTTCCTTTAATTTTTTGAACAGTCCGTTGTGAAATTTTGGGAAAATTATGTTTATAAATTGGAAAAATGTTAACCCAAAATTTCACAGAGGATCATTGTTCAAAAAGTGTTTTTTTTGTTACTTTTTTTTCGAAAAAAAAGTAAGCCCGCCTGGCAAGGCACACAAAGTATATAACGAGCACTTTATAAATAAAATGCTTTAATTCTAAACTCTAAAACAACTTTAAGCCAATGACTTCCTAGCCTCGCCGTCAGGATTATTAACCAATGCTGGCTGGTCATCTAGTATCATGGTTTCACCATTGGTTTTGGTATAGGCTTTCCATGTGGAAATCCCGCCATTGGGTTGGCCAGTTTTCATAAAACTCAAAAGCGATTTCGCCATTTTTTCGGACAATGCCCTCGGTCTTTTGCCTCCTCCCGTGTGCGTAAGCATGAGGTCAGTATTGTAAAACCAAAAACAGATATCATCACAGTGAAATGCTCTTATTCTACCATCAAATAGTGGTGGCTGCCAGCCATACCATGCCACGTAAACAGCAGCTCCCCCTTGCGAAACCTTGGCATCAGCAATAGATACCGCATTTTTTCGGTTTGACAATATCATCGACCATATCTCTATTGGCCTGGCCTTAGGGAAGTTTTTAGAATAGGCATCTACAATCTCAGCCGATTTATCACCAAACCTCGGCTTGATTTTTTCCATCACATCTTCCATACTTAGTTTTTCCAAACTGGCGTCTGTCCGGCTCGGACTTTGCTCATTAAAAGTAGAACATAACATCAGCGGAATATCCGACGAAAAATCCTTTTTGTCGGCAAAAAACGCACCACCGTTTAGATATTCTCCATCCGCCACAGGCGAAAATCCTCCACGAGCTATGCCCATTTTTTTGGCCTCCTCAGCCATTTTTTCTGTTGCTCGATTTGCTACGTCTATGTATTCTCGCCAAGACAAAGCCTGAAGCTTCTCTATTTCGCCTTTTTGAAGGCCAGCTTCTTCCATTACTTTCAGCCCAAGTTTTTCGGCATATTCTTTATTGGCACCTGCCAAAGAGCCTCCGCTCAACACTACGGCCTTATGAAAAAGCCCTTTTGCCGAAGGCATATTCATCAAAGCAGTTACTTTGGAGCCACCGCCTGACTGCCCCATTATTGTTACATTGTTGGGGTCACCACCGAAATTCGCGATATTGTTTTTAACCCATTCCAGAGCCAGCACCATGTCCAGGTTGCCCACATTGCCCGAAGCCGCATGACCTCCAGCTGCTGAAAGCTGAGAATACCCCAATGGCCCGAGACGATGATTGAGTGAACAAAACACCATATTACCCAAACGAGCGAGGTTTTCGCCGTGGTAGCCGTCTTGCTCTATGGCGTTGCCGTTGGTATATCCTCCACCGTGCAACCACACCAAAACAGGGCGTTTTTGGGTATCTAAAGCCGGCGACCAAACATTGATACGCAGGCAATCTTCCGACACGTCGTCGTAGTTCCAGTGGTCTACAAACGAAGCGTAAGTATTGGCATATCTGTTATCCATGATCTGCGGAGCGGTATTGCCCCACCAAAGTGCAGGTTTTACATCCGACCATTTTGCGGGTTTCTTTGGCGGCATAAAACGATTTTTGCCTGAGGTATCTGCCCCATAGGGTATGCCCAAAAAAGTATGGATATCACGAAGGATAAACCCTCTCACCTTGCCGTGCTCTGTATTGGCTATGGCGATGTTGTCGCCCACAAAAAGCACCTGGTCGTCAGCCAACTCTTTGGTAGTGCCCGATGGCAGCTCCTCATGTGCCAAAGCCGAGCCAGAGAGACCCAAACCCGCCACGCTCACACCAAGCGACCTGAGAAAATTACGTCTAGTAGAATTCATTGATTTAATATTTTGGTTGAATAATCCCTCTAAAATAACAGAAAAACTTATAGTTTTTCCATTTATTCTTTCCTTTTGCTTTTTGGGTCGGCGGATTGGGGGAGATTTTCGATGGGTGGGGGTGAGGAATAATCTCTCTACTCTGAAAAGAGCTTTTTCGTTTTGAAATTAAATCAAATTTACTTAAAAAATGAAGCCCCTGTTTTTCTTAATATTTATTCAGAAATGAAAATTTTAGAATTGAAATTATTAAGTTAGCATAAGGAATTAAAAGATATAAAATGTCAAAAAAAAATTATTGAAATTATATTATCTGATTTTAGGAAATTCGTAGAATATGAATAGTTTAAATTATTTAAAATTTGAAAGGAATTGATTTTAAATGATTATATATTAATGCCGAAACATTTAAATACCATTATTTAAATTTGTATTGGATCATCAGACCCCGCCGTAGAGATGCACGGCCGTGCATCTCTACGCAACGGTCAACAAAACGGTCAACAAATTAAACAACAATTCAAATGCAATAAATAAAATGGATAAATTCAAAAACAAATACCGCATATCATCGCATCGAAAACCCAATTGGGATTATTCGGCAGATGCATTATATTTTTTGACAATAGTTACCCAAAACAGAGAATGCAATTTAGGTAAAATCGTAAATAAGAAAATGATATTATCTGATTTTGGCAAAATCGTAGAATTTGAATGGTTTAAATCATTTGAAATTAGAAAGGAATTAATTTTACATGATTTTATAATAATGCCGAATCATTTACACACCATTGTTGAAATTTTTAATGGGTCCTCCGACCCCGCCGTAGAGTTGCACGGCCGTGCATCTCTACGTTTCGATTCAACCGATCCAACCGAACCTATCGATGTAACCGAACGAATCGATTCAATCGATTCTAAAATATTATCAATAAAACGAAATCCACCCATTCGAATACCCAAATCAATTTCATCATTTGTAGCAGGTTTCAAATCTGCCGTAAATACAAAAATTGATGATTTTATTGATGAACAAAATTTGTCCCAACCAAAATACAATCGAAACAATCATTTTTTTCAACCTAATTATCACGATCATATAATTAGAAATCAATGCGAATATCAAAACATCTCAAATTATATTAGAAATAACCCATTGAATTGGAATAATGATTCATTTAATTGCTAGTCATTCGAAACAGATGCTGGAAGAACAATTCAATTCCCAGCAAATCCTAAGAGTTGACTTGCCTTTGTTGGTCAATTTGTTTCTATTTAATTTTCGCCAATATTTATTTCAAAAAAAAGAGCAGCCCCTAAAGCCATTCTCTTCAAAATCTAAAAAAAACCAAACTTCTACTTCACCAAAACAAGCTTAACCTCTCCCAAAAGTCCAGCTGGTACCAACGGTGTGTTGGCTTGATAAAATGGCATGGTGGTAAATGTGGTTTTGGTCGTATTGGCTTGAGCATCGCCTATGAGGCGATTTACCCAGGTGTTGGTCACTTTTATCTCTATTTTGTTTTCGCCAACTTTTAGTGCTTGGCTGATGTCTTGTCGAAACGGCGTCTTCCATACCGTGCCCATGTTTTTGCCATTTACAATTATCTCAGCAATGTTTTTTACTTCTCCAAGGTCAATGATGTATTGGGCAGTTTTGTCAAAAGTTTTCAAAGCAAAAGTGTTTTCATATATCGCTGTTCCAGAGAAATATTTAATGTCGACATCGGTACTTTCTGAGAATGAACTTAGCTTATCCATCCTTATGTTTTTTGCTCCTACATTCACTTTCCAATGTTGATTTACTGTCATTACGAGCGTTTCCTTTTTCGATGGTTTCACATATTTATTGGCAACCGCTTTGTCTCTAAACACCACAAAATAGGCATCCCAAGATTCAAATTTCAAAGGAACGATAGTTCTGCCATCTTTTATTTCATAAGACAGTTTCTCTGTTTTGCCAGTTTGGGCGTTCCAAAGTTCTGGTATTTTTCCAGTAACTCTAAAGCTAACTTCTGCGGAAGTTGACGAATCACTTCTATTATTTAGCCAATAAATTTGATTGACGATTGCCGATTGTTGATTAATGATTTCTCGGTGTCTGAATAAGATTTTGTGGTCGGTATTTCTTATTTCTACGTCAGGCGATATTTCTATTTTTTGATTTTGGCCAACATTGGGCATTGCCCATATTTCGTCTGCTAGCTTTGCAAATCCTGCTGCATTATCAGAAAGACTTGGCGAACCTTTTGGTTTAGTTCCGATAACTTTTATACCCGATTTAGCTAATTTTGCTATGCTTTCTAATACCGAAAGTGTAATCCATTCTGTGCTTTCGTCTAGCATCAATACCTCGTAGGAATTGCCGCTTTTGGCTACCATTTTTTTATTTTTCGCTTCTATTTCATTTTTCAAAGCCGTAGCATTCACAAAATCAAACTCATAACCTTTCGGAATATTCGGCAGACTTTGGCGACAAACCCAAGTGATATTGGTGTTTTCACCGTATAAATAGAGAATATCTGCCACGTTTTTGCCTTGTTGGAGCATGTGCGAACTTCTACCCAAATAATCCATCCAGGCTTTTGCTCCTGCACCCGACCAAGTCTCTAATCTCGAGAAATATTGTCCAAATGGTCCCAAAGAAAAGCCAGGTGCTTTATCTAAAGGCTGATGCACAGAAGTATGAATCACGAAGCGGTTTAGCCCGGAGGCCAATTCCATGTCAGCGGTTCTTTTAAGTTTTTCGGGATATTCCTGAAATGGCTTGCCAACCGAAGTCATAGACTCGGCCGCCACGAAAGGTTTTCCGTAAATATTGGCCACAGAGGCAGCTTCTCTTATATCGGCTTCGCTCCTCACCTCCTCATCGGCTCCTGGCACCAAACTTCCTGGTGTCCACATAGCGGCCATGGGAATCTCTGCGTTCTTCTTAACATCCATACCATCTGCCAAATATATTCTGCCGCCCTCGTGCGACTCCGTGTAGCGTTTCATGCCACGTTTGTGTAGCTCCTCTCCTATCACATCGTAATGGTTTTCGGCAATCATTTCACCAATCGTTTTCCTGAAATCCCAAAGGAATTTTTCGCTTTCTTCTAAACTATTTACCACGCGACCCGTGAGAACAGGCAGGTATTTCAACAAACTATAGCCCCGACGGTTTTGGAACTCCTGTGGCATGTTTTGTGTCCAGTTCATGTGGCCAGCTTCATAGCTATCTAAAACCATATACTCCAATCCTTTGGCTCCCATTTGGTTGCCAGTGGCATCTTTATACAAATCCAGATAGGTATTGATGTATTTTCTTACGGCGTCTTTAGACAATTTATCAACCTCCAAACCAGTGGCTTCAGGCGAAGCAGGATGATTCTGACGACCAGTAAGGCTATAACCCAACCGAAGGATTATCCATTCTCCACCAGCAGGTGCAGTCCAATTCAAGCTACCATCTGCCCCCATTTTATCACTTAAATCTATGATATTTTGGGCTTCTATTACATCAGACTTTTCAGTTTTAAAAGCCAAATCGCCGTATTCGTTGTCTTCTTTCCAAGGCGTAAAACCTGCCTTATCTTCGGCCTGATTGATTCTTGAAGTATTAAAAAGGACAAACTCTGCCACATTAACGCCGTCGGGTTTGGTGGGTGCAGGTACGCCCATCATGACCAACATCGGGTTCACAGAAATCGGAAGTGTTCGGAAACACATTCGCCAATATTTGGCCGTGGTGGTAGGAATGGAAACGGTATTAAATGGAACTATACTTCCCGAAACTTTGGCCACAGTTCGCCAGTTAATTCCATCGTCGCTTACTTTCAAGCTTCTATTTTCGGGTGCTCCATTAAAATCTTCGAGTGCATCATGACTTGCTCCAGAAACTCCAAAAGCCCTAAAGGTTTGGGCTTGGTCAAATGAATATTGCACATACATATCTTCTCCAACTTCCATTGGTGGAATGGTATACGTTTTTTTAATATCATGGTCTAGCAGGCCTTTTACATCAAAATCTCCACCCGAAACCGTGATTTTGGGGTTCATCATGGGCAGGTGTTTTTCTTTTTCGGAAAGCTTATAGGCTATCACATAAGCATCTGCAGCAAACTCGGGTTTCTTACCAACAAATCCTCCTGAAAAACCTCCCTCGGTTAATTCTACATCTTGGTATTTTCCGATAATATTGGGCAATGAAGGCAGTTTGCCGTTAAAATTCTCTCCACCTTTCATGAGTACTTCGGACCAAACGATTTTTTTCATGGCGTCTTTTGGTTCTACCCACGGGCCACCCGTGACGCTCCAACCCGGTGAACCAGCTATGGCCATTTCTAAATCATTTTTCATGGCCAAATCCGTTGTAAACTTAAAGGCATCTTTCCAATCTGTGTCCATAAAAACTAGTTTTTTGGGTACAACTACTGGTGTAGCCAAATTGGCGTCGAAGTTTTGAAAACCACCAATACCTGTCTTTTTCATCCAATCCAGGTCTTTTTGGATTCCGTCTTTAGAGATATTTCCATTCATCCAATGCCACCAGACTCTTGGTTTGGCTGCGTTTGGTGGTGTTTGGAAGTCTTTTAGAAGGCTGGTTTGCCCTTGGGAATTTATGGCTGCTAGCAATAATACTGCTAGCAGCGTTTTTGGGTTGAATATTTTCATAGTTTTAGATAAGATTGAATGTATTTTTTGATTGGATTAGTTCCTTTGGAAAAACTTCCAGGCCTCTAAATAAATATCTATATCGTTGGGATAATCGTGTTTGCCACCAATCACCTTGTAAAGGGTTACTTCTGGTTTTCTTTTCGATTTATACGTATATTTTTCAATAGTTTTTCCATCTGCAGGGTCATTATCTGGTATTTTTTCCATTTTAGGTTCGCCTTTATAACCAGCCAAATCCGCCCAATAATTGAAAGTTCTTGAGGTTGAGCGAACATATCCCAAGTTAACCTTTGGCCCTAGTTTTACTTCACCGCCTTCAAAAGGATTTATATTGTCAGCAGTTCCATTTATAATCATTACAGGTTTCGCAACGTGCTTTTCGATACAATCGAGGTTATTGGTATCTGGCAAATTAGCAATAAAAGCCGTAATTGCTCTAAATCTCTCAGGCATAGTGAGGGCAAGTTTATAGGCCATGTGTCCTCCACCTGAAGTGCCAATAGCAAATACCTTTTTGTCATCGATCGCATATTTTGATTTAAAGTAATCAATCATTTGCCCGAAGAATGCCTCCTCATTTATGTTTTCTAAGTTGGCAGCCGAATTAGCAGTTTTACGACATTCATTCCAGTAACGCTTGTAGCCATTTGGATAAACCATTAGTATATTTTCCTTGGGGGCCAATGCTTCAAGATTCTTTTCCGAAGGATTATTTCTAATGCCAATGCCATCTCCTTGAGAACCATGTAACACAAAAATCAGAGAAGCATTTGGCAAGTTAGTTGGCACAAAATAAAAACTACGATAATTGTTGTCAATCAACAAAGAATCAGACAAAGTTTGAGCTTTTGAACTTACAAAAACCAAGCATGCGAAAAAGAATATTAGGCGTTTTTTCATTTATTTTAAATTCAGAATCCAAGTCAAACATTTATCAATCCATTCTTCGGTCGCAGTTGGGTTATCCAAACCAAAGCCATGGCCACCTTTGGCATAAAAAAACGACTCCACCGGCACTTTGTTTTGTTGAAGTGCGGCTATAAAAAATAGCGAATTTTGTACTAAGACTACTTTATCATCAATTGCATGCGTAATAAATGTTGGTGAAGTATCGGGTGTAACATGGCGTTCGTTTGAATATTCCAATATTTTGGCTTCATCTACTCTAAACTTCTCTACATTTTTTTCGGCAGTTTGCCAGTCTTTTGTTAGTTCTTTATACTCTGAAAGTGACAATTCGCCGACAAGATTAAACCTAGAGCCTTTATGGGTGATGCTATCCGCAAAACTTATTACGGGATAAATCAAAACCATAAAATCAGGTCTTAGGCTGGTGTTTTTCGGATTGGGAATGAGGGTCTTCTGGTAATGTGTACCAGCAGTAGAGGCCAAATGTCCTCCAGCCGAACTGCCTGCTATTCCTACTTTATTGACATTTATCCCCCACTTTTCTGCGTTTTCCCTTACTATTTGTATAGCTCGCTGTGCGTCCATTAAGGGTACAAATTCCTTGTTTTTGGAATCTATAAATTCGGTAAAAGGCAATCGATACTCCAGTACAAATCCCGCAATGCCATTGGCTTGTAGTTTTTTAGCCATATCGTGCCCCTCATGTTTTATGGCTAATCCTGTATATCCTCCACCTGGGCAAACCACCACCGCTCTACCCGTATTTTTTGATTTTTCAGGTAGATAAACAGTAAGTTTGGGTTCTATAACTTTGGTCATCCAGCCAGCATTGCCACTGTTTTCATTGGCAGTTTTAGGAGCTTCAGCAAGAGAATATGGCGGAAGACCAGAATACAAGGGTATGGTTTCCTGCCCAAAAAGTGTAATCTGGACTAAGGAAAATATCAGAAATAAACTTTTTTTCATGCTTCTGAAAATTAGATTTTAAAAATACTTTTTCGATTAGTAAAAAAGCTTTTTTACTTTATCATTATCAATTTCTCCGCCTTGGTTGTATCTGATTTTTCAAGGTCTGATAATATCGTAACTGTAGAAACAAGCACACTGTCAGTCTTAATACGGGCATTTGCCTTTGTTATCAATAAAGATGGGGAATTTCCTGCTTTATAATTTTTGGCAATTTCATAGGTGTTTTTCAAAGAATCATTTCTATAAAAGGACAGAAATATATGAGTTCCTAAATAATACGGGGAGCGGTCTTTGCTTATATATTGAAGTTTCCAAAGCTCATATCTTTCAGTTTTACTTTTATGCAAAGTCTTTATTTGATAGGCTCCTCCATCCGCCATTTTCCCTACATCGAGTGTTTTTAAATAAGCATCATATGCATTAGCTCTTTTCAAAGAATCTATTATTTTTAAATCTGAGAAATAGTTTTTAAAGTCTGTATTCTCATCTAATCCAAAAATACTTTCAGACATTAATTTCACTTTCAAATCAGTCAAACGCCTGTAAGACAAAGAATCGATTTTATCGACATTTACCTCAAAATCGACTTTGTTTTTAAGGTTGGAATCGTCACAAGCAAATATTATAGCGGCTATTGAAGCCAAAAGAAAGATTTTTTTCATTTTTTTATCCATTTAAAAGTTCATAATCTATTTCTAAAAAATCTTCCACATTGGGTATCCAGAAATTCTGCACAAAGGCAACATGTTGTGGATGATTGGTGTAGGCATCGTATTGTTCTTGAGTATCAAATTCCATAGAAATACCATACTCAAATTTGTTTTTGGTACTCGTTTGTTTTAATACTTCAAACTTTTTTACGTAAGGAATTTCTGCCAGCTTATCCACTGCATCAAAATATGCCTTTTTTGCTTCTGAACTAATGTCAGCTTTGAGTTTTAATATTACTGAATGTCTAATCATTTTTTGTTAATTGAATTAATAAGGCGAAACTCCTACTGAAGTCCATCCGCCGTCGATTACTAAATTTTGTCCTGTTATTTGCCTTGACATTGGCGAAACCAAAAATAAAGCTGCATTGGCTATATCGCTTACGGTGGCAGGACGCCCAGATGGCGTTATTCTCGACCAAGTTTCAATATATTCAGCATCTTCAAGTGTTCTTTCTGTCAAAGTAGCCCCTGGTACAATAGTATTGATGTTAATGCCCTGCGGTGCTAAATCCACAATCAAATTTTTGGCTAATTGGTCTATGGCCGCTTTGGTCATTCCGTAAGCAGCGAGATTTTTGTGTGCCGCATGGGCCGTAACTGAAGATGTTAATAATACACTTCCTCCAGTACCTTGTTTCACCATTTGTTTGGTTACTTCTTGGGTAAGAAAAAACGTCCCAAAAAGGTTCGTTTTCAAAATGGCATTCATAGACTCTGGCGTGTATTCCCAAAAATCTCCGAAGGTTGTAATTCCTGCATTGGCGATCAAAATATCGATTTGCCCAAATTCCTTTAAAGCAAAATTTACTATATTTCTTATGGTATCTAACTCAGAAATATCTCCTCCAAATGCTAAACATTTCCCTTTGCCTTCTTCATTTATTTTAGCCGAAGCAGCTAAAGCCAAAGCCTCATTAATGTCATTCAATACCACATTTGTACCTCGCAAAACCAAATTTTTGACGATTTCGAAACCTATTCCGACACCTGCACCACTTACTATGGCCACTTGGTTTTTAAAAATATCACTTCCCATTTGAAAATTAAATCCTATTTAAGCATAATCAGGATTAAATATATGGAATTTAATCAATAGAATATAAAAGAATTTGGCATTATATATCCATTACCTTTTTTGTTTCTAAGTTCAAAGCAAATACAAAGGTCAAAACAGCCAAAACAGCCGCTACCCATAGAAACGCTGAGGCATCAAAAGTATCTGAAAGAAAACCCGAAACCGCCGGCACCAATACGCCGCCGATTATTTCGGCCACTGCCGTAATTAACCCGATAGTTTTGGCTTTTAAGTGATTCGGAACAGCTTCTGATGGAATTACTGCCGCAGCTATGGGTATCAAACCCATCATAAAATAGGTCAAAAACATCATAGGCAGATGTAATACACTTCCTGAAAAATAATAGACCGCAAATGGATAAAGAGCACCTACTATACTAAAAATCAGAATGATTTTTTTGCGTCCAAACTTATCAGAAAGACCTGGAACTATCATGGATGATAAAAGCCCCGAAATACCCAGAATCCCCATAGTTTTACCCATTTGGTCACTGCTCATGCCTTGGGCATTTACAAAATAATTGGAAATAAATGGCAAGGTTGCAAACCACCAACCAAAAACACAACAGGCGATAGCCATGCCCCATCTAACATTGTGATATTGGAGAATTTCAGAAATATTAAAATGACTTTTTTGCTCAGAGGCATTCGATTCAGTAGTAGTTTTTTTAATAAAAGCCCATGTTAAAATACCCATAAGCAAACCTGGAACGCCTGCTACATAAAAGGCACTTCTCCAACCCATATTTTCGGCGATTTGCACCAAAAGCACTGGAGCGATTATAGAGCCAAACAATGCTGAACCAACAGCTTGAAGCAAGCCCGTATTTAAACCCAACCTACCTTGACTAGATACTTTTTCTACGAAATTCTGTGCCAGCGGAATTACGGGTCCTTCGGCAAAACCCATGACCATTCGAGCAATCAAAAGACCTGTAAATGACATAGCCAAACCTGAACCAAAAGAGCAAAATGAAAACACAAAAACGGCTGCTACAAAGACCATTTTCTTTTTGTTATTCGCCTCTGCCCAAGCTGTGGAAAAGAAACTTGAGAATGCCCAAGCTAGAGAAAGAACTGCAGCAAGTAGACCAATTTGGGTATTATTCAAATCTAAATCTTTTGAAACAAAAGGCATCAAAAAATTGAGTGCCAGTCGGTCGAAAAACAAACAACCAAATGTGAGTGCCATCAGCAGCACTACACGGTTTTCGTAGGTAAAAAATCTACTTTTCATTTATATTTAAGATTTGGGTTGGTTTTTGGGATAATTAGAAATTGGTTTTTGAGAGATTTGTTGATTGTTAATTTGATTTTAGAACATCAGGTATGCTTTAAGTCAATATATAAATTTGAATTTTTTTTCAAAAGCGTTCAATTACATTAAAAATCTAATTCTTTTTCCTTTTCAAAATTTTCAATTCCTATACAATCTCACTTTTAAAACGGTCAACTCACCTTCGTGCAATACTACTTTCAACTCATCTCCATTCCATCTTTTGGTAGAAACGAATTCATTTTTTTCGAAATTTCCTTTCTCGATTGATCGATAGCCCAGGTGTTTAAAAGTAATTCCATTTTTCAATGCAAAATCTACTCTTAAGCCGTAACCTAAGATATAAAATTCATCGGCATAGTTTTGAATAACTATCGCTGCACCATAATCTTTTGGCAAGCCTGCAAAAGGATTTGGAGGTGGGCCTTGCTGAGTTTCCGCCTTAGGCATTCCTTCTGGTATTTCGATACCCATCAATTGTGGAAATGAAATAGTTTCTTTTCCTGCTTTTTCCAGAGATTTTCCAAAATCTATGGCAAAACGATGACTTTCTGCCGAACTTATTGAGAGCACATAATCACCCATTTCAATTGATTTGTTCTTAGCCATGGGAGCTTGGTATAGTCCTCGCATTTCTGGAGAATTAAACTTTGAAGTTATCAAGCCACTCATTTCGGCCAAAGTTTGGTTCACATCTGAAAGCAAAGTCTTATTTTTTTCATCAGTCCAGCCATCTAATCCATAAGGGGCAAAACCAATGGCATCGTATTCGCCAATGGCATAAAGAACTCCCGCAGGCGACAAAATACTTTCAGGAATGAATAAGGTATTTCCGCCTATTTTATAAGCAGAAAAAAGCATGTCATAATCAAGCGAATATACATTTGGTGAATAAAAATCCAAGGCATTTCCACCTGCTCTATACATGTCTAAAACATGCGAATTGATAGTTCCATGTGGATAATAACCCAATTTATTGTAAAGCCAGCCGTTGCAATAGCTAGGCAAATCCAAAACTTTACGCCCTTCAGCAGCAAAAGCATTGATGAATTTTGAATAATGATAAGCCATAAAAAGCTCCTCTGCATAATGCGGATAGCCGGGTTGATCTGCAAAAAGTTCTTGCCAAGTTCCTTTTGTTTTATTACCATTGGCGGCCCATGCGTTTTCAAATGCTGAA
The DNA here is from genome assembly GCF_024343575.1 of Lacihabitans sp. LS3-19. Lineage (GTDB taxonomy): Bacteria > Bacteroidota > Bacteroidia > Cytophagales > Spirosomataceae > Leadbetterella. The sequence continues at coordinate 200,200 of NZ_RJUA01000127.1, forward strand.
AACAATTTTCCTTTATTTTTTGCCAAATAATCAATTACTTCTTTGGGAACACTCGCCTGCCAAGCTTTCTGTGCTTTCGAACTAAAATCCCGGTAACTCGTAAATGTGCCTGGCTCATTTTCAGGCTGAAGCATAATTACAGTATGTTTTTTATCAAAATCCTTTAAATGCTTCATCAATTCCAGGTAGGCTTTGGAGTCTGCTTTTAAATTTTCCTCTGAAAACGGACTTAAAATCTCTAGGAAAGAACCATCTTCGGTTACATATCTTTCAAATCGTTGGGGATTGGTTTTTACCCACTCAGGTGCGTATGAAGATGTGGTGCTTTTCCAGCTTCCAAACCAAACGAGAATCAATTTCAATTTTTCTTTTTCGGCAGCTAATATCAAATGATTCACCAAGTCAAAATTGAATTTCCCCTCGACAGGCTCTACCATTTCCCAATAAGCATAGCCTAAAACGGTGTTCATTTTCAAAGCTTTCGCTTCTTTCATCACAGCAGTAACTGCTGCAGTATCAGAACCCGTAGAATTGTGCATTTCCGAGCCTAAAATCAGAAAAGGTCTGCCATCTACCAACATTTTGGTTTGGTTATCGACTTTTGATAATTGCGGTAATTGGGCAATAAGTGCCTGATTTACAGCTAAGAATAGAATTAAAATTATTTGTTTTCTCATTTTTTTTAAGGTTGAATATTATTTAAAGCATTTGATATTCTTTCGGACTCAAGCCCGTTTGACTTCTAAAGAATCTTGAAAAATTGCTTGGATTTTGGTTGCAAAGACGAACTGCTACTTCAGCAATTTGAAAATTGGAATATTTTAACAGAGATTTTGCTTCCAGAATCAGCATTTCATTTAATATCTCTTGTGCCGTTTTATTGGTAACCAATTTTACACATTTATTCAAATGATTGGGCGTTACGCTCAATAAATCAGCGTATTCTGAAACTTTTTGGTATTTATAAATTTGTTCTGAAAGGGCATCTTTAAATTGCTGCACTAAAAACCCAGAAGCGTTTTTAGTCTTCGTTTTTTCTTTTTCGACAAAACGATTGGCTTCAGTCAAAATTGACAAAATCTTAAAGACAATTGCTTGGTGATCTTTGGAGGTAAAATCAGGATAGAAATCCTCTAATTGATGAAACAATTCGATAATTCGTCGTTTGGCTTTTTCATCAACGGTAACAATGGGGTTAGAAAGAAAATCAAGAAAAGTGAAGCCCTCCAAAGTACGATGAAGTGAAAATTCCTGAAATAATTCTAAGCTAAAATGCAGAAAAAAACCTTTCACTTTTTCGCTCATCATTTTATGCTCGGTGATTTGAAAGGCAGGCAAAAAGAAAAACTGATTGGCTTTAAAAGCATACTCACTGAGGCCTTTGCTCCTGATCGACTCCCCTTCAGTAATAAAAATCAAGTCAATAACCAATTTTCGATGCGGTGGAAAAGGAAAAGTCATTTTATCTCGAAAGTCTTCCAACCTATTTATATGAAATAAATGCCTGGTCTGCGACAAAGGTAGATTCCATTCCACATTGCCAAAATGGAATTCTTCTAAATCACGATTACTCAGAATAGGTATGACTTTTTCGCTATCCATATTATTCAAAAATAGCTACAGCTCTTGTCCAGCCAGCACTTGCTTTCTCGATTTTAGCAGGAAAACAAGAGATCTTGAAACCAAAGGGCGGCAACTGATCCAAATTTGCCAATTTCTCTATCTGGCAGTATTCTTTTTCAATCCCTACATAGTGTGCCTGCCAAATAACACCTGGCCTGGGGTTGGCTCTATAATCGTCTGCTTGTATGTGCAGCGGAATATCCCATCCCCAACCGTCGGTTCCCATTACTTTTATGCCTTGGTCAATCAACCAATGGGTGGCTTTTGCCGATGCTCCCACATGAATTTTTACAAAATCTTCGTCATGAATTCTTTTGTCGGCATCGCAACGAATCAAAACTATGTCGAAAGGTTTTAAAGTATAATTTATATCCGCCAATTTCTCTATCAAATCTTCAGGCTCAAACATGTAACCGTCGGGTTTATCGGTAAAATCCAATACCACGCCGTCATGAAAAAACCAATCCAATGGCATTTCGTCGATTGTCCGAGAAGGCTTTCCTTCGCAAGTTGGGTAATAATGATAAGGAGCATCCACATGCGTACCGCAATGACTTGTAACAGTCAAGGTTTCTCCCGCAGGACCATTTCCTTCGGGAAAACAGTCGGTCATGCCTCCAAAAAGCATAGAACCTAATTTTTTTGCTCCATCCTGATGGCCTTGGTATTCGATTTTGGTAGGTAGCGGTTCTTTAATTTTCTCTGAAATGGTTACCGAAAGGTCTATTATTTTCATCTTCGTTAGTTATTAGTTAATTGGTTATTGGTTGACTGGTTATTGGTTATTTGTTCATTGGTTAACTTTAATTTAAAAAAAATCCTAATTATAATTCGTACATCTTAAATCGTCATTCTTTATTCGAATTTGGAACGCTGATGACGCGGATTGCAAGCAAACGCAGATAAACACGGATTTATGCTTGTTTTCAAAGCAATTGTCATCCATTTCTAAAATTCATCGTTTCTCATTCATCATGTCTCACTCATCATTCAACATTTCTGATTCATTATTCATCATTTCTCATTAATCATTCAAAATATTCATTTCAAAAGCCTCCCACCATCTACCGTAATAATATTTCCTGTTGAAAAAGTAAGGTGTTCTGCTACTGAAAAAACGGCGTTTGCAACATCATCCCCTTGTGCAAATCGCTCCAGTGGCGTATTATCCATTTGGTTTTTTAAGAAGGCTGGGTCAAAGTTTTTGGTGTATTCTCCTTCTACAAAACCCGGAGAAACAGAAACAACTCTTATTTTTGGTGCCAATGCTCTGGCTAAAGACCGTGTCATAGAATCGACCGCCGACTTTGACGCACAATAGGCCACATTTGAACCAATTCCATATATTCCAGCAATGGAAGAGATATTTACCACCAAGGCAGTTTTTTCTTCACTTTTCAAAAGCAAATCTTTCATGGCTCTTACCATCGCAAAACCTCCTTTGAAATTGGTAGCCATGATTTTATCTATCCATTCGTCAGTCAAAGCGTCCAAATCTTCGTGTTTTACGGGTGTGGTAATACCTGCATTGTTTACCAAAACGTCAAGTTTGCCATATTTTTCTGCAACAAACTTTTGTAATTCGGTAACTTTTATAGGATCTGTAGTTGGGGCGTGAAAAATAGAATGGGATGGGATTTCGGGCGAGATGTTATTTAATTCCTCTAATAATTTTTCGGCTTTTTGGGCATTAGAATTGTAAGTCACAATCACCGAATAGCCACTCTCAGCGAATTTCCGACATATTGCAGAACCTATTTCTCCTGCACCACCGGTTACGAGAACACATTTCATAATAGTTAATGTTTATTTGTGTATTGGTTATTTGTGTATTGGTTATTTGTGCACCGGTTATTTGTATAATGATCATTTGTCCAGTTGTTTTTGAAATACATCACAATGCTAATTTTTAAATTCATACCTTTTATTTGTTCCATTTACCATCTAAAATTCTAATCCGAATATTTAATTTCAAAACCAAAAGCCTCCAGAAGCTAATTAACCGATAACTAATTAACCACTAACCAATTAACCAACAACTGATTAACTAATCAACTGATTAACTAATAACCATTAGCTAATTAACCAATAACTGATTAACTAATCAACTAATCAACCAATAACTAAGCCCCATATCTTCTCACCCTAATGTCCGCTTGTTCCTTATGTCCTGCAAAGTTCTCAATTTCGCAAAGTCTCGAGCAATACTCACCAATCATAGCACTTGCTTCTGGTGTTCTGATTTCTTGGTAAGTGCAAGTTTTCATAAATTTTCCAACCCACAAGCCTCCGGTGTATTTGGCACCATGTTTTGTTGGCAAGGTATGGTTGGTTCCGATAACTTTATCGCCATAAGCCACATTGGTATATTGTCCAAGGAAAAGTCCGCCGTAATTGGTCATTTTTTCTAAGAAATACCTTGGATCTGCGGTCATCACCTGTACGTGTTCGCTTGCTATTTCGTCAGCTTCTGCTACCATTTCGTCTATCGTGTCTACCACTATTACTTGACCATAATCTCTCCAAGACACACTAGCGATATCGGCAGTTGGAAGAGTTTTCAATTGTCTTTCTATTTCCAAAATAGTTTCTTTTGCTAACTTCTCCGAATTGGTCAACAAAATAGCTGGCGAAGTTGGGCCATGTTCGGCTTGACCTAATAAGTCCGTGGCACAAATTTCTGCATCGCTTGTTTCATCAGCTATGACCAAAGTCTCGGTTGGGCCTGCTAATAAATCAATCCCAATTTTGCCAAACAATTGTCTTTTTGCCTCAGCCACATAAGCATTTCCTGGCCCTACAATCATATCCACCGCACCTATAGTTTCAGTGCCTAATGCCATTGCAGCTATGGCTTGAACGCCTCCTAATAGATAAATTTCGTCCGCCCCTGCCATGTGCATGGCTGCCACGGTAGCGGCTGGAATTTCTCCTTTTATAGGTGGCGTACAGGCAATTACCCTTTTCACTCCTGCAACTTTCGCAGTGAGTACACTCATGTGAGCAGAAGCCACCATTGGGTATCTTCCACCGGGGACATAACAACCTACCGAGTTTACAGGAATATTTTTATGCCCCAAAAACACACCTGGAAGCGTTTCCACTTCAATATCTTTCAAAGCATCTTTTTGATGTTGAGCAAAATTTCGAATTTGGGTTTGAGCAAATTGAATATCAGTTATTACCTGCGATGGTAAAGTAGCTATGATATCAATTATTTGGCTTTTAGATAATTTAAAACTCTCAGGCGACCAATTGTCTAATTGCCTGGAAATATACCTAACTGCTTTATCACCACCAGTTTTTATTTGTTCAATAAAATTTTCAGCAGTTTCTCTGACACGTTTATCATTAGATTCCGCTTCAAAAAGACCGATGGCTGATTTTAATATTCTTTTCATTTATAAAAAACTATAATGTACAGCCACTGGAGACGTATTGAAAAAAGGAGATAAGATTGCCCTCCATTGAACAAACAATTCGGACGCTCGGAAACCAATGGTATGATCTTCCAAAGTCTCCCAATTTATGATGGCTAAAAACTGAGTAGGATTCTCAATACATTGTTGAAAATTCACGGAAACAAATCCTTTGGACTGAGAAATGACACTTTTGGCAGCGTCCAAAACACCTTTAAATTCATCTAAACCTTCTGCTTTGATATCGAAGGTGGCGATTTCTTGAATCATGATTATTAATTTTTATTCCAACCCTTAAGGCTATACTTATTGTACAAAAATAATATAAAATTAGATAAAAAAATGAATCACATAAAATCAATTACTATTCAATATCAATCATTTTTTTCTCCATTTTTTAAAAATTCTTAAATTATTAATCATTTCTTATCTTTAAGCAGTATTTGCTGTAATATTTGGGCATAAAAAAAGCTCAAAACTTGAGCCTTTACTTTTTTTTAAAAAAATAAATCTATACCCTTTCCACAATTACAGCATATCCCATACCAACACCTACACACATAGAGGCCAAGGCATAGCGTTTATTGGTTCTTTGCAAATGATTTACGGCAGCTTGAATTATCCTTGTACCTGACATTCCCAATGGATGGCCAATGGCTATCGCTCCTCCGTTTGGATTTATTCTCGGATCATTGTCAGCTAATCCTAAATTTCTTGAAACTGCCAAACATTGTGCTGAAAACGCTTCATTAAATTCGATAACATCGATATCGTTTAAATTCAGCCCTGCTTTTTTTAAGGCTTTTTGGGTAGCACCTACTGGCCCTATGCCCATTATTCTTGGCTCAACACCCACCACAGCTGAGCTAACTATTCTGGCTTTGGGTTTTAAACTATAAGACTTTAAGGCATTTTCTGAAGCAATAAGCATAGCGGCAGCACCGTCATTTAGGCCTGAAGCATTTCCGGCTGTTACGGTACCATTTTCCTTTTTAAACGCCGGCCTTAATTTAGCCAGTCCTTCTAATGTCGTATTGCCTTTTATAAATTCATCTTTACTGAAAACCGTAATATTTCCTTTTCTATCTGCCATTTCTACAGTTACGATTTCTTCAGCTAAAATTCCTGCATTTTGGGCAGCGAAAGCCTTTTGCTGAGAATTATAAGCAAACAAATCTTGGTCTTCTCTAGAAATCTTATACATTTCGGCCAAATTCTCCGCCGTGATTCCCATGGCATCTGTACCGTACATTTTCTGCATCAAAGGATTGACAAACCTCCAACCAAAACTCGAATCCTCCATTTTGGAGTCATTCCCAAAACCCTTTGAAGGCTTAGAAATCACCAATGGACCTCGTGTCATGTGTTCTACTCCGCCAGCTATGAAAATTTCTCCATCATCCGCTTTTATAGCACGATTGACCTGAACTACCGCAGACATCCCCGAAGAACATAACCTGTTGACAGTTTCGCCAGGAACCGTAAAAGGCAAACCAGCCAAAAGTAGGGCCATTCTGGCCACATTACGGTTATCTTCTCCTGCTTGATTATGGCAACCTAAAATTACGTCTTCAATCATTTCAGCAGGAATATTAGGATTCCTTTTCAACAATTCTCTAATAGGAATTGCGGCCAAATCATCTGCTCTGACCGGTGACAAACTCCCTCCAAAACTGCCTATCGGCGTGCGTATGGCATCAACTATAAATGCGTCTTTCATTCTAAAACTTCTATTCTATTTCCAAAAATATATAACCAAATCAAACGGGACAATCTAAAATTGAGCGGAAAAAGGACAACCATAAAAACTACAATTATAGCTAAGTTCCAATAATCAAACAGGTCATTTCCATAAAAATAACATCCAATAATTATCAAAAGACCTTCAAAACTCGCCAATCCATAGCTCACAAACATAGCACCCCAATAAAAGCCAATTTCAGGAAAAAAATTATAGTTACAGTTGGGACATTTGAGATTCATTCCTGTCAAATTCAAAAATGAAAACAGATTTTTATTTAAAAATACAAGGCCTTTTCCACACTGAGGACAACGATTTCTGAAAATATTTTTTATGACCATATTGCTGTTTTTACAAGCTAAAATTACGCTGAATATATTTAAATTTCACGATAAATTATTCTTTCTGATTTCATAGCGTCTTTTATTTTAATGCATTTGCAAACTTGGCAGTTGTCAAATTTCTTACCTCTTCTAAAGTAGCATTTGGCATTAACTCCAATAGTGTCAATTGACCATTTGGATATGCAAAAACAGCCTTGTCTGTAATAATCATATCAACAACTCCCGAAGCCGTTAATGGCAAAACGCAGGCTGGAACAACTTTGGCGGACCTATCGGGATTTGCATGTGTCATTGTAATAATTAACCTTTTGGCTCCTTTAGCTAAATCCATCGCTCCTCCAACACCTAAAAGTGGCTTACCAGGAACAGCCCAGTTAGCCAAATTTGCTGCTTCATCGCACTCCAAACCACCCATTATAGCTACATCAATATGTCCGCCACGGATCATAGCGAAAGACTCCGCACTATCAAAATAACTACTGCCTTTTAGCGGCGTAACAGGAATTTTCCCTGCATTTACAGGATAATCCATCGCTCCTCCCCCATCTTTTGGTACGGGCCCTACCCCTAACATACCATTTTCGGTGTGTAAAATTATCCCATGTTCGTCTGTTATCAAATCTGCAACTAAGGTAGGAATACCAATTCCTAAGTTCACTACATCTCCTTTTTTAAGCTCTTGTAAAGCACGTCTTGCCATATTCATTCTCACCTCGTCAACTTTCTTTGAAGAAGAAACTGAGGCAGAAGTGCCGAGATCTTCTAATGTAAGTTTGGCTTCTACCAGATAATCCACAAAACACCCTTGTGTATGAACATTTTCAGGGGCTATGGCACCAACTGGCACAATTTCTTCCACTTCCGCAATCACCAAATCAGCCGCAGTTGCCATGGCTTTATTGAAGTTATTTTCGGTCATTCTATATTGCAAATTGCCAGAAGTATCCGCACGCCATGCACGTATGAAGGCCACATTTCCTTTTATACTTTTCACAAAAACTTGCTCCTCGCCGTCTATAATTTTCACTTCTTTACCTTCGGCTATTTTTGTCCCTGCAGAAGTTTTGGTATAAAAACCACCAATCCCAGCACCGCCTGCTCGAATTGCCTCTGCCAAAGTGCCTTGAGGAATCAATTCTGCTTCAACCAAGCCACCCTGAACCGCCTTAACTGCGTTGGGATTTGAGGTAAAAAACGAGCCAATGATTTTCTTCAGTTGCCCGTTGGTCAACAAACGATCTCCTCCCAAGCCTGGTTCGCCAGTATTGTTACCAATAAATGTCAAATTTTTCGTGCCAATTTCTGCCAAAGCATGCATCAAATGAACAGGATTCCCTGTCATTCCGAATCCACCTTGAAGAAGGATGTCGCCTTCTTTTACCATAGAAGCGGCTTCTTTTAGACTAAGTATTTTAACTTCTTTCATTTATTCCTATCAATATTTCCTCAAAACTCTCAAATGGCAATCCCACATAATTTTCTGCAATCGTTGTTTTATATGCCTCTGAAATAGAAATATAATCAAACTTTGCTTTTTGCAATTGGTACTGAAAAGATCCATGCTCATCTTGTTTGTGAAACAAAGTGGTCATAAAATTCGAAAAATCTTGTGCTCTCCAATTTCTTTTCAAGGCTTGGCTGGAATAATTATCCAATGTTTTTATCGAATCGTTTTTATAATAATCCACCAATCCGTCTACCAAATGCTTGACATCTGCCACGGCCAAATTTAAACCTTTACCACCAGTTGGAGGGACAATGTGTGCTGCATCGCCTGTCAAAAACAGTCTCCCATATTGCATTTTATCAATAAAATAACTCCTCATAGGCGTTATGCTTTTCTCAAATATTGGCCCTGAATTTAGCTTCCAGCCTTCAGTTGCCAATCTTACCGAAAGTTCTTCCCAAATTCTTTCGTCTGGCCAATCTTCTACTTTCGCGTCATTTTCTACCTGAATATAAAGTCTGCTTACGGTATTTGACCTCAAACTATGCAAAGCAAAACCCCGCTCATGATAAGCATAAATAAGTTCTTCAGAAGAAGGAGCCACGTTGGCCAATATTCCCAACCAACTGAAAGGATATGTCACTTGATATTCACCATAGCTATCTTTAGGCATAGTTTTTCGACCTAAACCATGGAAACCATCACAAGCCGCTACAAAATCACATGATAAGGTATGATTTTCACCTTCGAAAGTATAGTATATTTTAGGATTTGAAGTTTCAATATCGATTATTTTCTTTGCCTCTGCTTCAAAAAACAACCTCTCTCCAGCCTCCTGCCAAGCGTCGGTCATATCTTTCACAATCTCTTGTTGTCCATAAATAGTAATATTCCTATCACCTGTGAGTTTACCGAAAGGGACCCTAATCCTTTGATTATCAAAATTCAAATAAACGCCGTGATGCTCCTGTCCTTCTTTCAAAAGCCTATCAGCTAAACCAAGATCTTTTAAAATATCAACTGTGTTTTGTTCCAAAAGTCCCGCCCTAACCCTCGACTCTACATACTCCCGACTTCTATTCTCTAGAATCACTGACGAAATTCCATGTTTCTTCAACCAATGAGCCAAAGTCAATCCAGCTGGCCCAGCTCCAATTATTCCTACTTGTGTTTTAATTTCCATTTTTAATCTCAAAAAATATTAATTTTTACCTAATTCTCTAAAGACCTCCTCCGCTGTTTGAATTGCCTCATTGGCCGCAGGCAAACCACAATACAAGGCTGATTGCATAATAACTTCTTTGATTTCATCTTTACTGACACCATTGTTAAAAGCGGCTTTTATGTGCATTTTCAACTCTGCCCCACGATTTAAAGCTATCAACATGGCGATCGTTATTAGACTCCGATTATGTTTTGAAAGACCAGGTCTAGTCCAAATTTCACCCCAAGCATAATGGCTAATGAAGTTTTGAAAATCTCCATTGAATTCATTGATTTTAGCATTGGCTTTATTAACATGTTCCTCGCCCAAAACACTTCTTCTAACATGCATTCCTTTTTCGAAAACAGTGTCGCCTACAAAAAAATCAATCAGCACTTTCGCATATTCTTTTGGTAATTCTGTGGCAGAAAGGTGCCGAGCAGGAAGTAACTTCAAAACTGCATTTGGCACCATAGAAACAATATACTCAGCTTGCTCCACATTGGTTACGGGATCTTCATCGCCTGTAATAACCAAAGTCTCGACCCTTAAATTTGACAAATTCTCTCGAAAATCTGCATCTCTGATAGCTTTACAACAATTTGAATAACCTTCAATATCGCTTCTCAAAAACATGGCTTTCGTTTCAGCAACTCTTTCTGGGTTATTTATTCTAAAAATTTCTGTAAACCAACGTTCCATTGTGTCATTAACAATAGCTCCCATTCCATTTTTTGAAATGGTTTCTATTCTGTCGTTCCACCTTTCGTCATTGCCAATTTTGGCTCCGGTATTGCTTAAAACTATCTTTTTGAAACGATTCGGATGATTTATACCCAACCATTGTCCTATTAAGCCTCCCATAGAAAGTCCACAAAAGCAGGCCGTTTCTAAGTTTAATTCGTTCATTAATTCTACTACGTCATTCCCTAATTGCTCAATCGTCGAATCACTACCAGATAAAAAACCTTCACTTTCTCCATGCCCGCGGTTATCGTACCTTAAAACCCTAAAATAAGGCAATAAATAAGGCACCAATTCGTCCCACATCATCATTTCTGAGCCCAATGAATTGGAAAAAATCAAAACTGGACTGTTTGGTGTACCTTGTATTTTGTAATTCATATTTATCAATATTTTCTCGCAAATGTCATAATTTAATTATCTCGCAAAGTCGCAAAGACACAAAGTTAAAAATCATAATGTACAAATATTCAACACTTTAATTAAAAGAAATTACTATTTTCAGTTGTTTTTTGACTAAACAAAAATCTTATAAGTTATTTACAATTCTAGTTATCCCATTTTTAATAAGTGGTTCATTGAAATTTATCAAAAGGCCGAGCTTCATTTGCGTAATACGAAGATAAGTCAGCAATTGCTTTGGATGTACAGGGGCAATAAGCTCAACAGACTTTAATTCGATAATTACTTTTTTCTCAACAATCAAATCTGCTCTAAAACCCATGTCCATTTTTATATTCTCCCAAACAACTGGGATACCTTTTTGCTTTTCTACAAATAAGCCTCGTTTTGATAATTCAAAATTCATAATTTCTTCATAAACCGACTCTAGAAGACCTGGTCCTAATTGTGTATGAATCTTGAAAGCCACATCAACAATTATTCTAGATAAATCATTTTCATTCATTTAATCAAAATTTACATTTCAACTTATTAAAATCAAAAAAATTAAAGCTCTGCGTCTTTGCGACTTTGCGAGAGTAAAATTGCATCCACTATCTCAATACTATTTCCAATTGAATTTTCAGGCATGAATAACTCATCCAAATTCTCTAATTCAATATTATTCTCAAGCAAAACTTCTTTCAAATGTTTCTTCTTAGAAATAGCGGTTTTACAAGCTTTTTCAACTATCTCATGGGCTTGTATTTTACCCATTTTTGTGGCTAAAGCCAAAGATACATTTTCGGCAAAAATCAAACCTTTTGTAATTTCAATATTATGAAGCATACGTTTTTCGTCCACTTCTAGGCCTGATATCAAATCAATAGATTTTTCTACACTTCCTCCAGTCAAAAGCATAATTTCGGATAAAACTTCCCATTCAGCATGCCAAAGACCCGCCGAACGTTCGTGTTCTTGACCCATTGACAACAACATACTTCCAACCAAATGCGGAGTTCTTGTAGCGTTGGCCAAAATGGCCGCACATGTCACTGGATTTCGTTTGTGTGGCATTGTACTTGAGCCGCCTTTTCCTTCACCCGCACTTTCAAATACCTCCCCTACTTCGGTTTGCATCAAAAGCGAAACATCTTTCGCAATCTTGCCCAATGTACCAACCAAAATCCCAAGTTTAGAAGCGAGTTCATTGAAATTATCCCTTTCAGACTGCCAAGAATTGGCTTTTTTTAATTTTAAAATCGAGGAAAAAGTTAAACAAATTTCATCCGTAATATTAGCATTTTGGCTTCCTACAGCACCAGAAAGTTGAATCACAAACAACCGCTCTTTCATTTCCCGAATCCTAGCAAAAGACCTTTCGATACCTTCAAGCCAAAGGGCAGTTTTTAGACCAAAAGTAATGGGTCTGGCTTGCTGCAAAAGCGTTCGACCAACCATTACTGTATTTTTATATTTTTCCGAAATTCTTACAAGTTCTGTTATAAAAATTTCTAGTTTTTTATCTAACCAGTCTACAAAATCTCGAATTTGTAAAACCGTGGCAGTATCTACAATATCTTGGCTAGTTGCTCCCAAATGAACAAATTTAGAAGCTTCAAAACTATTGTTTTTTACAACTTTCGTTAAGGCTTTTACCAAAGGAATAGCTGCATTTCCACCTAATTTTATTTCATTTTTGAGTTTTTCTATATCTATCATTTCTGGATTGCAACAGCCTACAATCACCTGAGCAGCCTCTTGACTTATGACACCATGCTTTGCCTGAGATTGAGCCAAAGCAGCTTCAACCTTTAACATATAGCCAACGGTATTTTTGTCAGAAAAAAGCTCATTGACTTCATTAGAATAAAAAAGCCCAGAATATAAACTCATTTGAGATAGTTTTAGATTTCAAAAAAAACGGTTTCGTTGTCTCCCTGCATGTAAATATTAAACTCGTAAAACTTTTCCTGTTTTTGAGCTATTAAGGTAGATCTACGACTTTCTTCAATCTGCAATAAAGTAGTGTCTGTTGTATTTAAATCTTCGTCTGAAAAATAAATTCTTGTGTAGGAGTGAATCAGTTGTCCACGCATAAACAGAATCACAGAAAGATAAGGAGCTTGCCCATCAATTGATCCCGGTTTTTGAGTTTTAAAAACAAAACTATTGTCTTTCTCCGTTCCAGTGCCGAATCTCCCAAACAGATTGTTTTTTGCATCCCAAATCTCCAACATGGCGTCAGGAATTACGTTTCCTTCGCCATCAAAAACTCGGCCTTTTACAATTATCTGCTCATCTTCTATAGCTACCAATTCATTATTAGCTAAGCTTTTAAAGCTATACAAATACTGCTCAGGCGTCAAACCATAGGCGAAATAAGGCCCGACAGTTTGTGAAGGTGTTTGTTTCATAATATTTTATATTTTTTCAAAAGGAGTAGCATTATTTCCTCTAAGTACAAAATCGAATCTATACCCCAAAGCAAAACTCTCTTCGGTGGCATCTAAATCAAATTTAGAAATCAACAAATCTCTGCCTTTTGGTGGTACGCCCAAAAATATTGGGTCGTGCTGCAATAAAGGATCGCCCGGGAAATACATTTGCGTAACCAAACGATTGGTAATATTGGCACCAAAAAGTGAAAAGTGGATGTGATTGGGTCTCCATGCATTGTAATGATTTCCCCAAGGATAAGCACCTGGCTTGATTGTATAAAACTTATAATTACCATTTGCATCTGTCATACATCTACCAGCACCCAAAAAATTAGGATCCAAAGGGGCATCATGTTGGTCAACTTTATGCACATATCTTCCGCAAGAATTTGCCTGCCAAATTTCGATTAGCGTATTGGGGATAGGTTGTCCATTTTCGTTAAAAACTGTACCATGCACCACTATCCTTTCGCCTAAAGGTTCTCCATTTACGATTGAGTTTCGGGTCAAGTCATGATCCAAAGTACCCAATTCAAAATCTCCAAAAACTGGCCCCGATAGCTCAGATAAACTCTGTTTCAAAAGTACCAATGGTTTAGTTGGGGCTCTTAATACCGTAGATTTATAGTCTGGATAAAGCCTTGGTGGCTGCACTTCTTCGTCGAAAAGGTTGTAAATCAAATTACTCATATTTTTAAAATATTAGTTCTTTCAATAAAATACTGAACAAATGTATTTTATAAATATAAATTAATCTTGGATAAATTAAAATTTTACTTGTACTTTTAAAACATAAATAGTTTTAATAATTAAAAATATAAATCTACATAATCCATAAATATTTATAAATAAATAATTTATAGTAATTAATAAAACAAAAATTTACTGTACTTTTAAAACATGAAGCAAGATTTTATAATATACAAAGGACTTTATGGGGACAATTCTTATACGCCAATGCTGGACTTTATCCATGCAGAGCCTTTGGAAGAAAGAAGCAAAATGTACAATTGGGAAATCCAAGAGCATTTACACACAGACTTGGTGCAGCTATTTGTTATTGAATCTGGCGAGGGAATTTTGTTTTCAGAAAAAAAAGAGCGGACCATTTTTGGCCCATGTGTTATTTTAATTCCGCCCAATTTTCTACATGGATTCAGCTTTCAGTCAGGCACAAAGGGCGATGTCATAACCTTTTCCGTGTCTTTTTTAAATGCATTAGAAAAAGGAAATTCAAATATCGTTTTCAATCTTAGCAGACTTGGGTATTTTGAATTTGAGAATCAAAAAAATGAATTTGAGAGAGTTTTGTTTTTCAAAAATAGCATAGTGGAGGAATTAAATACAGAACAAATAGAGAAGCAAAACTCAATCCTGAACTTGTTTTCCTTATTATTCATTTCCCTTTCAAGGTTTAATTACACACAAAACCTAATTTTTTCAGAAACCGAAAACAAAACCTTAAGATATTTACAAGTATTTCAGAAAAACGTAAGAAGAGACTTTCTAAACAATAAAACTATACAGGAATACGCCGAGGAATTGCAAATAACTACGGTGCATTTAAACCGTGTTTGTCGGTCGGTTTTAAAAAAATCACCCATCCAGATTATTCAAGAACAAATAATTGTGGAGGCCAAAAAGTATCTTTTAAATACGAAGTATTCCATTGCAGAAATTAGCTATATGCTCAACTTTAACGACCCCGCTTATTTTACGAGGTTTTTCAAGAAAATGGAAAAGGTTTCACCTTCCGACTTCAGAAAAGTCTAAGATTTCATAAATCTAATCAAAAGTATTTCTAGCAATAAAAACGCTAAAGCAGCTATAATGAAGTATTTCCAAAGCGGTTTACCCATCGAAGTATCTCTAAAAGCCTCGATGAAACTGCCATCAAAAATATCGTCATAAACCTCCACATTAATTTGATTTTTAAAAAAACCTCTCAAAGTTTCAGGGCTATAAACATCCATTTTAGATTCTTTATGGTCATGATTTAGAGCCAAGGTTTTTTCTACTTTTCCGTTGATTACTAAATCATAAAATCCTGAACCAAACAGTTGTCCATCACTCAATTCAGACGACTTAGGCAAGGTAAGATTCAAAGTTTTGCCCATCAAACGTTGCACAGGTATTATTTCTAATTTGTCATTTTTAAGTTTATAGCTTGCATTCTTAGGAGCATTTGGCATAAAAAAACTAAGACTAGATTCGCTAAAACTATAAGCCAAGCGATCTGATTTACTGCTCAAATAGGCCATTTTATAAAAAGTCGGTACAAAATAAGCGTGCTCAGCAAAGTTGCCAAAGTTGGCATTAAATGGACTCGCAAACAAATATAGATTCCCGTCACCAACTTTAGTTTTGGTTAAAAAACCTCTTCCATTTCTAAAGCTCAAAAGCTTATCTGCCGCTCCAGACCATTGTAATTTATTAATGGCTTTCGGCAAACTAACCATACTATTAAACGAGCTCCTTTCAAACACATCCTCAAAAAACGGCGAGGCTTTATCTGGCTCATTTATTTCCAAAAGATTATCAACTGTAGGCACATCACTACCTATTTCAAGGTTTTGTATACCATACTTACCTAAAAAAGCCTGCAGATTTTGCACTGAAGGGTTGTCAGAAGGACTTATAGCCACACTTCCACCATCTGATAGAAATGTTTCAATAGCCAGCTTTGTCTCTCCATCTAAAGTAGATATCCCTTCCAAAACCACCAAGTCCGCATTCTGAATTTGGCCTGGATCAAAATTGCTTATAGGCGAACTCTGAAAATTAAACAAACTGTCGTTGGCATACATTTTTGCTATATAATTCTGAGAACTTCGCTGCCCAAAAAGATGCAAAACGCGAATAGTTGGCGAAGCATTTAAAACAAAATAGTAGTCATTGTCAAAAGTTATCGGCTGATCGTCAAAAATTACCTTGCCTTTATGCGAGCCTCTTTCTTTCACAGTAAAATTAAACTTTGCCATAGCAGAACCATTAGCAGGAATATCTACTGACGAAGTGGATGACTGAACATTATCCAGATATAATTTCAAAGACAATTTCTCAACACCTTTATTGCCAGAGTTGGATACCTTGATATTTAGCACATTGTTTTGCATTTCACGCACAACAGGCATACTGAGCCAAGTAGAATCTACGTAAACATTCTGAGATGTTTTGCCCACTACAGGAATCAGATGCACTTTGTCATTTGAGTCTATCTTTAAGTTTTCTAAAACCCCAGCAGTACTCTTTTGAAAATCCGAGAACCAGAAAAAATGATTTTCAGCCGACGGATTGTGTTTTTGGGCAATCGAACGTTGACGTTTGTAAACTTGCTCAAACGTCCTCGGTACTTCTGAAAAATCTACTGTGGTCAGTCTGTCTTTAACTTTGGAAGCGTTGGTCACAAACTGATCTTGGCCATCAAAGTCATTGGTGGTCATTTGTACATTCGATGACCTATTGAAAATAGAGAGCAATTCGTCTATTTTGATAACTGCAAGATCCAGAAATCGTTTGCTCTCTGTGGTATTTTGCATACTGAGGGAATTGTCAAGATAAATGCCATTAATACCTACAGGTTTTGAACTAAGGCTTTTGTTATTCTTAAAGAAAATTGGCTGAGCAAAAGCCAAAACCAAACATGCTAAAAAAAGCATCCTTGCGGCCATTACAAGCCATTGTTTCAATTTCCTAAAAGCCGATGATTTGGTTTCGACGGTTTTCAAAAGGGCGACATTAGAAAAATAAACCTTTTTGGTTCTTCTAAAATTAAAAAGATGAACAATGAGCGGAATACTCAAGGCCAACAATCCCCACAAAACACTTGGAAACAAAAACTGCATATTTACTAAAATTCAGATTTATGTAGCATCAAAAGTACAATATTATTCATTAAAACAGCATCCTTAAAGGAGCAATAATTAAAAAACTCAAAAGCAAGAATTTTATTATTTCTTAAAAAAAGAAAATGGTTTTACAGCATTCATTATGAATTCTGTAAAACCATACTTATAGAAACCGAAATAGTATTAAGCTCCAGTACTATCCGCTGCCGCAACTGGGGCTGCGGGAGTAGATGGTCCGTAAAGGATATCTTTGATGGCTGCAGTGCGAGCCTCAAGCTCTGGCTTAGCCGTATAAGTTACTTTTAATTGTCTTGCCGAAGAATCTGGACCTAGTCCATATACATATTCGTCGCCTTCATTTACGTCTTTTTGTTCTATGCGGTTGTTGTTCTGATATGTACAAGAAGCCATCGCCAACAAAGAGAAAAGGAATACTATGTTCTTTTTCATTATGAAATATATATCATTTAAATTTGCACAAATTTAAAATGAGCAATCCAAAAAGCCAAAGTTTATTTTAATTATTAAATACTTATAATCTAAAAGCCCGATTGGGAGTGTAAAAATGCGATACGATGTAGTTGTGATTGGAGGCGGAATAGTAGGTTTGGCCACTGCACTTAATTTAAAAAAAGCCAATCCACAACTTAGACTGGTACTTTTAGAAAAAGAAGACAAACTAGCCGCACACCAAACAGGACACAATAGCGGCGTAATTCATTCAGGACTTTATTACAAACCAGGTAGCTTAAAAGCCAAAAACTGCATAGAAGGCTACAATATGCTAATTGATTTTTGCAACGAAAACGATGTAAAGTATGAATTGTGTGGTAAAATAGTGGTTGCAACCAATGAACAACAACTTCCTTTGCTCGATACATTATTTGAAAGAGGTGTGCAAAATGGATTAGAAGGCTTAGAAATGCTAAACCGAGATCAACTTAGAGCAATAGAACCGCATGTAGCTGGGATAGCAGGCATAAAAGTACCTCAAACGGGTATTATTAATTACACAAAGGTTTCAGAAAAATATGCAGAAAATATTCAAAAACTGGATGGCGAAATAAAACTTGGAGAAAAAGTATCCTCAATAGCTGATCACGATGGATTCTCTACAGTGATAACCAACAAGGGAAGCTACGAAACTACTTTAGTAGTAAACTGTGCCGGTTTATATTCAGACAAAGTGGCTCAGTTTACAGAAAAAGATAAAATAAATTTAAGAATTATACCTTTCAGAGGGGAATATTATGAGATAAAACCTGAAAAGCAATATCTGGTTAAACACCTGATTTACCCTGTACCTGATCCAAATTTCCCTTTCCTTGGTGTGCATTTCACGAGAATGGTTGACGGCGGAATAGAAGCTGGGCCAAATGCAGTCTTGGCTTTTAGAAGAGAAGGTTACAAAAAACTTTCTTTTGATTTTTCTGAATTTAAAGAAACCTTGGCATGGCCTGGATTCAGAAAAGTGGCAGGCAAATATTGGAAAACTGGCCTTGGCGAGTATTACCGTTCGTTTTCGAAAGCGGCATTTACAAAAGCTTTGCAAGCTTTGATTCCAGAACTTGAGAAAGATGACTTAATACCAGGCGGTTCTGGGGTAAGAGCACAAGCTTGCGATTATGATGGCGGTCTTTTGGATGATTTTGCAATTATCGAAAACAAACAATCAATCAATGTTTGCAATGCACCATCTCCTGCGGCTACTTCATCTTTGGCAATTGGCAAGAGTGTGGCAGAAATGGTATTAAAAAGGCTTAAATAAATTAAAAAAAGTATTAAATAGCCCAAAACACCCTATTTCTTAATTATAATATTTAGTTTTGTTTTTCAAAAATTCTCTGAAAACTAGATGAGCCCAGAGTCCATTGTTTTTTTTAATCTCATATTTTACTTAGGGGGTTTTATCTTGCTTCTAAGTCTAAACAATTCGATTTTTAAAGAATTTTCGGGTGGTATATCTATAGTATTGAGCATTTTAGGTATCATTTTTTCTTCAAGCCTTGAATTACCCTCTACCGAGTATTTTTATGTATCATACAAATGGTTGCATCTTGGAAGTACGCAAATAAACTTTAAAATACTTATAGACAACCAGACCTATTTTATGTACTTTTTAGTACAAATAATAGCCTTTTTTGTCAATCTATTTTCACTAAAATACCTTAATGAAGATGCTGGAAAAAATCGTTTTTTTGCTTTTCTAAACCTCTTCATTTTTTCGATGTTAGGTTTGATTTTGGCAGGAAATATTTTCCAATTGTATTTCTTTTGGGAATTGGTCGGATTTTGTTCTTATTTGTTGATAGGGTTTTGGTACACCAAAAAATCTGCAAATTCAGCTGCCATCAAGGCTTTTTTAATCAATAGAATGGGTGATGCATTCCTGTTAGCAGGTATTTTCCTTCTGTATTATTTGTACGGAACACTAGATTTTGATGCTTTAAAAACTGCCAAAATTAGTTCAGGACTAGGACTAACAGCTTTTATTTCCACCCATGGATTACAAACTTTGGCCATTTTATTAGTATTTGGAGGCGTAACTGCAAAATCTGCTCAGTTTCCTTTACAAGTTTGGCTCCCAGATGCTATGGAAGGACCTACGCCTGCTTCCGCTCTGATTCACGCCGCCACAATGGTTGTAGCTGGAGTATTTCTTTTAGGCAGAATCTCACCAATTATCACTACTGAGGCAGGTTTGACGATTGCTTTGGTTGGAGGATTTACGAGCGTCATTGCAGCTATTTCAGCCATTTTTCAATATGATATCAAGAAGGTTTTGGCCTATTCTACAATATCCCAATTGGGCTTTATGGTTACTGGAATGGGAATAGGTGCAGTTGGAGCTTCGTTTTTTCATTTATCTGCTCATGCGTTTTTTAAAGCTGGCTTGTTTCTCTGTGCCGGAGCCGTTATAAGTTATATGCACCACGAGCAGGACATGCGAAAAATGGGAAATTTAATTCTAAAAATTCCAGTAATATTTTATGCTTATTTGATTTGTGCGGCGTCACTTGTTGGTTTGCCATTTACTTCAGGTTTTTTATCAAAAGACTCTCTTCTGAATGCAGCTGTGGCTTATGGACTTAGTGATGGCTATTATAGTTTAAAAATTTTAGTGCCAATATTTATGGGCATTACTTCATTTTTGACTTCTTTTTATGTCATAAGGCAGGTTGTAATGGTATTTTTTCAAAGACAAGAAAACCCCATGGAAAAAATTATCAGCAGCACAAAAAAAACCGTTGGAGATGCTTATAAATCTTTTCAGGATATTCTCAATGCCGACAACGAATCACTTGGTCAGGATTATATTATAAATTTTGTAAGAAATTTGGGCGTATATGATATTTCTGTGATGGGATTGGCCATTTGTTCCACTTGGTTTTTGTTTTCTGACTCTCCATTTTCTTTTGAAAACGTATGGTTCCTAAAGGTTTTCGGACAATCTCATGAGCATTTTGCGTGGATTCCTTGGTTAGTTGGCTTTTTGTTTATTTTGGCACTTATAATTGGTTACAATACTACGTTTGATGAACTCAGGATGTATTATTTAGGTGAAGCACGAACAGGATGGAAACAAAAGCTTTTCAAATCAGCTAAAATGCATTTTTATATTGGTGAGTTTTATTCTAGTATTTTTCATCGATTTGTGGCCAATAAGCCCTTTGTAGAAATGGAGAATGCTATGCAGCACCAGACTGATGACTTTTTAGAAAGACAGACAGGTTTGGCACATTGGCTTCAAAAATTCGAAACAGACATTGTAGACCTTTTTATAAAAAAAATTACCTCGGTATTTTTATCTTTGTCCGCCTATAGTGCCAAGACCGATGATAAAATCATTGATGGCTTAGTATTAAAAACATCTGGTGGACTTAAATCCTTGGGCGATAAAATCCGTAAGGTACAATCTGGCCAAATACAATTTTATATTTTGGGTATGTTGCTTGTTTTTTTAACCATCGTTTTAATTAAAATTATAATATACTAAAATGCAGTCTGGCTTATTAAGTTCTCTAATAATATTACCGCTGATTGCGTCAATCATTGTATTGTTGTTGCCAGCAGCGTACAAGGCATCTTATCGTTGGATATCTTTAATAACTCAAATTTTGCTCTTGATTAATGTCGGAACATTGATAGGAGCATTTGATCCTCAGAAAAACGAATATCAGTTTTTGGAGCATTATGAATGGATTAGATTGACTTTAGGCAATAGCTCAATACTTTCTATTGATTATATTATTGGTTTAGATGGGCTCAGTTTGGCCATGGTATCGCTTTCAGTATTGGTTTTTTTTATAGCAAACATCTCTTCTTTTTCAATAGCTAAAAAAGAAAAAGCTTATTTCAGCTTATTTCTTTTATTAACAGCCACGGTTATCGGATGTTTTGTGGCAATTGATTTCTTCTTGTTTTTCATATTTTTCGAGTTTATGCTCTTGCCTATGTACTTTTTGATAGGTATTTGGGGAGGACCAAACAAAGCCTATGCTTCTTTGAAATTCATTATTTATACGCTTGTGGGCTCGGTGATGATTTTGGTGGTTATGATTGCTTTGGCGATGAGCAATGTAGATGAATTTTTTACAAGTGAATACAAAACAACAGTTTTCAGTTTTGATTTTAGGATTCTATCAGATACAAATAATCTACTGAAAGGCTCATTATTAAGTATCCAAAATCCTATTAAAATATTTGGTGTAAATGCCCGTGACTTTATGTTTTTGTTGCTTTTCATTGGCTTTGGCATAAAACTTCCTATGGTGCCGTTTCATACATGGTTGCCTGATGCCCACGTAGAAGCTCCTACACCAATTTCGGTTGTGTTGGCAGGTATTTTACTTAAAATTGGTGGTTATGGCTTGATTCGAATTGCTTATGGCTTTTTCCCAGATGTGGCCACGAACTACAGTTTGTTAATATCCATAATGGGTTTAATTTCTATTCTGTATGGTGGATTTAATGCATTGGCACAAAAAGACCTTAAAAAACTGATAGCCTATTCTTCAATATCACACATGGGCTTTGTCTTGATCGGTATTGCAGCTTTTAATGTCGAAGGATTCAATGGGGCAATTTTCCAAATGTTTAGCCACGGTTTGTTATCATCTATGTTGTTTTTGGTTGCTGGAGTACTGTATGAAAGGACACATAATAGAGAGATTGCAAACTTTAAAGGTTTAGCCAAAAACATGCCCCTATTTACAGTAATGGTTGCTATTGCATTCTTTGGTTCTTTAGGATTACCTTCTTTATCTGGCTTTATCGGCGAATTTTTCACTTTATTTGGTAGTTTCCAATCTTCCAAAATACCTAAAGTAATTCCAGTTTTGGGTGTTTTAGGAATTGTACTTTCGGCTGTTTATTTACTTTGGACATTTCAGAAAATGTTTTTTGGAGAGTTTTGGACAAAAGAAGAATTTAAGAAAAGCCTAACAGATTTGGATCAGAAAGAAATATTCATGCTTAGCACTTTGGGAGCTTTAACTTTGTTATTCGGCATTTTTCCAAATTTACTTTTTGACCTAATAAACCCCACTGTAATCCATCTTTTTAAATGATAGCTTTACAGGAAATACTCCATAGCACCCAACAGATACTTCCTGAGTGGCTCCTTGCCATAGGGATTTTGGCATTGGTACTTGTGATTTCTTTCGGCAAACCGGAATCAAAACTCCCTTACGGACTTTCGTTTATTTTAATCCTAACTTACACGCTGAGCGTAACTTTTTTCTATTCTGATTTAGCCAACAAAAGTATAAGTTTATATTCAGGCATGTTGATTTTAGACAAAACCAGTATATTTTTCAAACAACTTTTGGGTATTTCGGCCATAATTTTTATGGTACACAGTAGACTTTTTAGATACAAATTTGAAGGTGAAATATATTTCCTGATACTCTGTGTTATCTTAGGATTGAGTTTTTTGTCCATGACTACTCACTTTTTAGTGATTTATATTGCTGTGGAGCTAGCATCTATATCGTCTTATATATTAGTGGCTTCTAAAAAGCAAAAAACCAATTTTGAGGCTGCTATTAAATACCTGATTTTTGGGGCAGCAAGTAGTGCTATAATGCTTTATGGAATTTCGTTTTTTTACGGCATTAGTCATACATTAAATTTTACGGATCCAATTTTTTTGAAATTCACAAATACTAACTCACCCTTAATCATTCAGGTTTTGTCGTTCATGTTTTTAGGTGGATTATTCTTTAAAATTGCAGCAGCACCATTTCATAGTTGGGTTCCAGATGTTTATGAAGTTACCACTACCCCTATCATTTCGTTCTTGTCTTTTGCTCCAAAAGCAATTGGCGTTTTAGTGGTAGCCAGAGTAGCTCAAGCAAACTTTGCAGACATTAATCCTGTACTTTTACTTATTATATTTTTATCATTAATTTTTGGCAATTTGGCCGCTTTATGGCAAACCAACTTAAAAAGAATGTTGGGGTATTCGGGTATTGCTCAAGCAGGTTTTATATTAATTGGCTTATTAAAAGGCCCTCAATCTGATTTTTACGGTGCGTTCTTTTATATTCTGACCTATTTACCAATCACAATGGGGGCGTTTTTTCTTGCGGATATTCTATACAAACAAACTGGGAGTGACGAATTAGAAGATTATAAAGGACTTGGTCAAAAACACATATTTTTAGGTATAAATGCTGTAATCATAATGATGGCACTGATTGGCTTACCTCCTACCATAGGATTTATGGCCAAACTAATGGTTTTCAGCTCTATCATTAACCTTGGCGATGCTTTAGGGAGTTCCGTTTATTATGGATTACTTATATTTGGATTATTAAATGCCGCTATTTCAATATATTATTACCTAAAGGTCCCTTATATTATGTTGATAAAGACCGCCTACAAGCAACCCAAATACGCTCCGAATTATCTACTTTCAATTGTATTAACTTACTTTAGTCTCTCTCTTTTGATATTTTTCTTCTTCCCTGATTTTGGAACTGAATGGATTAAGGCAGTTTTGTTTTAATTCAGTTTTATGAATTTTGATTTTAAAATTGTGAAAATCAATTTTATGCATTAATATCATTCCTAAAACTCTTATTGTTAAGCTATTGTTAATCACCGTTTAATATTTTATTTTTTCAATAAAGTATTACAATTTTATATTGAAATCGAACTCGGATATAAAAAATAAAGCTCTTAGGATTTCACAAAACTAAAAAAAACAGCCTTAGATTTAAACAGATTTACTTTCGAAATATTTGAGACAAAAAACAATTGATTCTGATTTTTAGAACCTTGTTGGTAGAATATTTTGAATTTAACATAGAACAAACAAAATGAAGAAAATGAAAAAAGAACGAGTTTTAAGTATTGAAATGGCCAAGAACAAAAAATTCCATTTTTGGATTTCTAGCATTTCTTTATTGATATTTTTATTACTAATGAAAGTATCAGGTTTTGCCCAAAAAAGTAAACTTGAAACTGAAAACGGCATGATAACCTCGATTGCGGTTTATGATGCAGATATACGTAAAGACATTCTGGTAGCTTGCCAAAATCCGAATATATTAAGTGAAATAAAAAACCTTAAAGATAAGGATCAAAAGGCTTTTCAGAATCTAATAAAGACTTTTGATCAGAAAAAACAAGGTTGGTTTTACGAATTAACCCGTTTCCCTGATTTATTGCAAAAACTTGCAGCAGAAGGAAAAGGCTTAAGCAAATCTGAAGTTAAAAACATGTTGCCAACTCAAGATGCAACGCTAGAAGAAGCCGCTTGGGAATTGTATCGCAACAATAACCGCGATTTAGTAGCAGTTGACAATTTGAACAAGCAAATAAGCGACAATTTTAACCAGCTTATTGGCGGCTTAGACAATAATGCTCAGTCGGCATTTAATAATCTTTCAAAATATCCTGATGTCCTTAATTTTCTGACAAACAATATAGAAATGGCAGAAAAAGTTGGTTACAGATATGCCAACGACAGAAATGCTTTGATGGACGAATTGGCCGAAAAACACGATAGCCAAATATTGGAGAATGAAAAAGAAATGGCACTTTACAAGCAGCAAATAGAGGAAGATCCAGATGCTGCCAAAGAGCTGAGTCAAGCCACACAAGACTATGCAAATGATAATGGCTATATTTTGCCTCAAAATAGAAATTATTACGTAAATAATTATTATTCAAACCCTTACTCCTACTGGTTTGGATATCCTACTTGGTATAGTTCGCCTTTGTGGTATCCTGGTGCGTATTGGAACTCATTCGGATTTTCTTATGGACTAGGTGGTTTTGGATTTTATGCTTATCCATCTTTCGGTTTTTCAAACTGGTTCTACGGACGTGGATACTACAACAGATATCCTTCACTTTATCGTAGATTTGGAAACTACTACAATTCGCCTAGAAGCTATGCTAGATATGGCAGATACAGCGGATTTAGGAGTGCTGCAAACGGACATTATTCCAATAGCAGAAATGGATACAATTCTGATAGAAGAAATGGCTACTCAAGAGGAAATGCTTATGCTAGCAACAATTCAAATAGAAACAATAGCTACGGTTCATCAAGAGGAAATAGTAGTAGCTACGGTAGAAATGGAAATACCTCTTCAAATAGCAGTAGAAATAGCTCTTACTCAAGCAGAGGAAACAATAATAATAGCAGAAACGGAAATTCAAACTACAATAGCGACAATAGTTCTTCAAGAAACAACAGTTCTGGACGTATAAACATTGGAAGTTTGAGTAGAGAAAGCAGTAGCTATTCAAGAAATAATAGTGGCCTTAGAAATAGCAGCGGAAGCAATAGCCAATCTTCAAGTACATACGGAAGAAGCAGTCAAGGCACCAGCAATAGAAGCTCTGGTACCTCTTCAAGCTCAATAGGAAGAAATAGTAGAAACAGCTCATCGAACAGTAGTCCGAGTTATAATAATCGTAGCTCAAGCTCATCGTCGAGAAGTAGTGGAAGAATTAGTTCTTCAAGCCCAAGTAGAAGTTCTGGCAGTGTAAGAAGTTCTAGTGGCAGCCGAAGCTCAGCAGGCAGTGGTCGAGGCGGAAGTAGCTTTAGTGGCGGTAGAAGACATTAAAAAATCAAATAAAAAAAAGCGAATTCAAGATTCGCTTTTTTTTATGAACAATAATATATTTATGAATTATTAATACTTGGCCGCTTGACCAGTTTTTGGTGTAGTATTTTTTATAAATTCTCTTAAATCCTCATTGGCTTGCTTTAGGTCTTCCCTTCTCAAATACATCATGTGGCCAGAACGATATCCTTTCCAGCTTAATCTTTCTTTTGTTTTACCGCTCTGATCCATTTGCCAAAGATTAAACTTGGCATTAAAATAATCACAAGCTCCATCATAATAACCCGATTGCGTTAAAACATGCAAGTACGGATTCTGTGCCATTGCTAGTCTAAGATTCTCGGCAAGATTGACATCATCACGCTCCCAAGGATGCACAGGCCCAAACATGTTGTATTTCAAATCCGTCTTAAAGTTCAATTCTTCTCTTAGGTACATATTGATAGGCGGTGTAAACGAATGTAGCCACGAAGTCAACTCGGCATTGTATTCAGGTTTTTCGCCACCATCTTTAGAATCAATCCCTAAATACCTAGAATCAAGCCTTCCCACTGTATACCCACGATCACGCAACAATTCTTTCCAAAAATGATTGGTCGAAATCCTTAGATTATTTTGCATTAATACTTCTTCAGACAAACCAGAATATTTCGACATTTTTGAAGCAATAGCCTTTTTATCAGCTTCAGGTAAAAACCCTCCTTTTGCCAACGCCGGAATCAACTCTTTTACTGTAAAATCCTCAACTTCTGGCAACATATCTGTTAAATCTTTACTTTGTAGGCCAGCACCTAAAGCTTTGTGATACCAAGCTACTGCCGAAAAATAAGGCAATCTTAAAGCGTCGCCCATAGTTTCGTCTCTTTTAATTCCTAAATCAGTAGGCGAAACAAGAACTACACCATTTAGATACATCCAATGGTTGCTCTGAAGTTCCAAGGCCATGCCTGAAACCCTATTAGTTCCATAACTTTCACCAATGATATATTTAGGAGAAGCCCAACGGTTGGCTCTGCTTACAAATGTATTCAACCACTCCGAAAGATATTTAATGTCCGCTTTTACCCCAAAAAATGTTGACTTTGGTGTTTCTGCATTTACAATTCTCGAAAAACCAGTATTAATTGGATCTATAAAAATAATATCTGCTACATCAAGAATAGAATAAGGATTGTCTTTATAACCATAAGGCTGTACTGGATAGCCTTCATCATCGATATTCAAGACTTTCGGGCCAGTGTAAGCTATATGCATCCAAACTGAAGCCGAGCCAGGACCTCCGTTAAATGAAAACACCAATGGTCTCGTGGATTTATCTTTTATATCCGAACGCTCATAATAAGTATAAAAGCATGAAGCAATGATTTTGCCAGCTTCGTCCCAAACTGGTATAGTTCCAGCAGTAGTTTTATAAGGAACTTTTTGCCCTTTTACTGTTATTTCTCCATTAGTCACCACGCTCATATCGGGATCTAGGACCCTAGAGTTTGAAACTTGAGCCTTAGTCTCAACTTTAGTTGTTACGGTAATCGGTGTTTCTGCTTTTTTATTCTGAGCTTGAGCTAAAGAAAATGCTCCAATCAAAAAACTCCAAAGTATAGTTTTTTTCATAGTATTATTTATTATAGTTTATTGCTTCTAAAAGACTCTCCATATTGCTGTCGCTTACCGGAATTTCAAATTTCCCAATTGTTATTCTATGATTTCGAATCGATTCTATTTTTTCAAGATTTACGATAAAGGACTTTTGAACTCTTAAAAACTTCTTTGAAGGCAGCTTCTCCTCTATTCCTTTTAAAGTCGACTTAGTCAAAATCGGGTGAACAGCATTGGTTACATATATTTTAATATAATCCTTAAGCCCCTCAATATGAATAATTTGGTCAAAATTTATTTTTACCAAAGAATACTCCACATTTACAAACATATAGGTTTGCTCCTCAATTTTATCCTCAGATTTTAAAAGTTTATAAAACTCTCTCGCTTTTAGTGCGGCTTTTGTAAATCTCTCCAAACTAACAGGTTTCATCAAATAATCTATTACTTGAAGGTCATAGCTTTCTACTGCATATTGCTCATATGCAGTTACAAAAATCACCATTGGTTTTATGGTAAGACTTTCTAAAAGTTGCGTACCGGTCATTCCTGGCATCTGAATATCCAAAAACACTAAATCTATTTTCTCCGTTTGTAAAAGTTCAATAGCTTCGAAAGCGTTTTTACAAGTGCCTACCAATTCTAAAAAAGGAAGTTGACTTATGTTTTCTTCAAGCAATTTTCTGCCTAACATCTCATCGTCAACCGCTATACATCGAATTTTAGAATTCATATTTTGTTTTTTAAATCTAACATTAAAATTACTTCAAAAATACCATCCGAATTATTCATTATTAGCTTGTGTGTTTTAGGATACAATAACTCTATCCTTCTCTTTACATTTCTAATTCCAATACCAGAATTAGGGTCTTTTTGCTCTTTTTTTTCTGCTCCAACTAAATTTTTCACAGAAAACTCAAATTTATTATCATCTTTAAAATCTATCAGAATATCAATTTTGGGATCTTTTAAAAAACCAACCCCATGTTTGAAAGCGTTTTCCACAAATGGTATCAAAAGCATTGGTTCTATCATTTTAGAACCTGGCTCGCCTTTCATCTCTAGGTTTATTTTTACATCCTCTCCAAACCTCACATTTTGCAATTTAACATAATTCTCAAGATATTCTATCTCTTTCTCAAGCAATACTTGCTTATTTTCAGTTTCATAAAGCATGTATCTGATTAAGTTTGAAAGCTCTAAGGTTACATTTTCTGCACTTTTTGATTTTGTTCTGATTAAATAAACTATGCTATTGAGTACATTAAAAATAAAGTGAGGACTAATTTGAGATCTCAAAAAAGACAACTCAGATTTTAAACGCTCAGCCTGCTCCTCTTGGTTTTTTTTAGATTGACTAATCATGAAAATAATAAACCCATACAAAGTACTCATGGAAATAATAAAAAGAACAGGAAACAATGTTCTAGTATCATAAATCCTAATTGGATATTTATCAATCAGATAATCCTTTAAAAAATAATAAGAAACCAAAAAGACTACAAAAAGTAAAAGCAAGCTTAAAATATAACTTGTAACCTGACCTTTCGGAAGAAATTTTTGGATCAAAAATTCAGAATTAAAATAAAAAAAAGGCATTGAAAAAAAACCTAATGGCAAGAGTTTTTTCAATAGTTCATATCGCTCTTGATCGCCTTCCATAATCGAGTTGAGGATGGGCAGAACCAACCAAAAAAACCAAAATATTACATGAAATAATATCCTGAACAATAAATCACTTGAAATTTTATTTTTAAAAAATTGCACTACATTAATAATTGTAAAGTATGCAATATCTTAATAATTCTCGAATTTGAAACAAATACAAGACAAAATTTAGAATTGAATAGATTTATGATTTGAATTTATCGCAATTAGGCTAAATCCTCGATAATTGACCTTTTATCCTCATTAAATATGTATTTATCGAATATCAAAAGAATAGAAAACCTTTTGGCCATAATTTTGTTTTAAATTCTATTACAAAAACTATTTTATGACTAAGCACTTCATCGCAATTATTTTATTTCTAGGGACTTTCGCTCAAGCACAAATGCCAACTACCAATTCTGGAGGAGACGGAAAAATATCCGGAAACCTGATAGACAGTCTTTCAAATGACCCAATAGAATTTGCAACTTTGGCACTTTTTAAGGTAAAAGACTTGAGCAAACCTATAGACGGGACTGTAACAGACGACAAGGGAAAGTTTACGCTTAAAAACCTTGCTGAAGGAAAATACGCAGTAAAATTTACCTCGATTGGTTTTAAAGACAAAACCATTTTTTTAGAAGAAATAACCTCAAAAAATCGTGTAATCAACCTTAAAGATATTTTACTATCAACCGATGCAAAAGTATTAAACGAAGTAGTGGTTACTGGCCAAGGAGCAGTGGTAGAGGAGAGAGTAGATAGATTGATTTATAATGCTGACAAAGATATTGCTTCAAAGGGCGGTGATGCTTCAGATGTATTACGAAAAGTGCCTCTTTTGAGTGTGGATTTGGACGGTAACGTATCATTGAGAGGAAGCTCAAGTATCAGAGTGTTAATTAACAACAAGCCTTCCACTATAATGGCGGCAAGTGTTGCAGATGCTCTAAAACAAATACCAGCAGATCAAATAAAAACAGTGGAAGTAATAACCTCACCATCATCAAAATATGATGCTGAAGGCTCTACAGGTATAATTAATATAATTACAAAAAAGAATAATCTGGAAGGATATTCTTTAAGTACCAACTTAGGTGCAGGTAACCGAGGAGGCAACCTTGGTCTTAACGGTAGTTTGAGAGCAGGGAAATTTGGAATGACCTTAGGTGGATGGGGAAGAATGGGTTTTAACCCAGCTAAAACTACCTTCGAACAAAGTACTAAGAGCTCTGAAAAAATATATAAAACTGTTCAAGACGGAACTTCAAATGACCAAATGTCTTATGGCAGGTATTCAATCGGTGCAGATTATGACATCTCTAAAACCAAATCATTATCAGGAGGAGCGAGATTTGGAACCAGAAGCTCTAGTAGAAACCAAGACTTGGGTATTTCAAGATTTGAAGACGCTACACTTTTAAGCAATACGTTACAAAGAATAGAGTCTATTACACCATCAAATAGCTGGGATTTTAATATTGACTATCTTCATATTATCAAACCTCAGAAAGAATTTAGTATTTCGACACTTTATAGTAGAAGCACTGCAAATTCTGATTTTACGAATACACCAATTGGAAATCCTGAATTAGAGAAATTTGCTTTGACCAACAACAACAACAACCTAAATCAGGAGTTTACTTTTCAAATGGACTATCAAACACCAATAAAGAAAAATCAATTAATAGAATTTGGAGGAAAAGGAATTTTTAGATTGGTAAACAGTGACTTTAGCTATTTGATTGGTGGAGTATTAATTGAAGATCCTAAAAGACCAAATGGTTCATTAGATTACAATCAAAACATTGGGGCAACTTATATAGCATATACATACTCAACTAAAAGCAAATATACTTTCAAAGTAGGTACGCGATACGAAATTACGGATATCAAAGCTACCCAAAATGCAAATACAGAGATAAATATCGACCCTTACAACATTTTGGTGCCAAACGTGAATATCTCCAAAACTTTTGGAGGAAAATATACTGTAAAAACGGCTTATAATAGGAGAATTCAAAGACCAGGACTTCAGCAATTAAATCCTAACAGCAATCAGGTGAACCCGCAGAACATTCAAATTGGAAATCCAGAATTAAAACCTGAACTAACAGACAATATAGAAGCCAGCGTAAGTGCAAGTATCAAGAAAATTTATTTAAACTTGTCGCTTTTCTCAAGATCAACCAACAACTCAATAACACAAGTCACAAACCCCTCAGGATCAGACAATGGCGTGGTGATTACTTCTTACCAAAACATCGGACAAGACAAGGCCTACGGTCTGAATTTTTCTGGAAATCTCAGCTTGACCTCAAAATGGATGGTAAATGCAGGAATAGAGTCATTCTATAACTACATAACAGGACAAACGGCCTCTGCAACAGGCGTTTCTATACCATTGTCTAACGAAGGTTGGAATGTAAGCGGTAGATTGATGACGTTCATAACATTGCCAAAAGGATGGCAAGTGCAAGCCTTTAGTTTTGCCAGAGGTAGTCGAGTGTTGCCAATGGGTCGCCAAGGAGGCTTTGGGTACTATTCATTTGGATCAAGAAAAGAATTCAATAACAAAAAGGGGAGCATTGGACTATCCGCTCAAAACTTTTTGGCAAGTACAATGAAAATAAGGACGAATTTAGAGTCTCCTTTATTTAGCCAATCAAGCGTAAACTATATGTACAACCGTGGTATAAGTTTGAATTTCTCTTATAAAATTGGCAAAATGGGTGTAGATGCAATGCAGCCTAAAAAGAGAAGTAAAGGGGTAAAAAATGACGACGTGAAAGATGGCGGAGCTGACACTGGAAACCAACAAAGTGGCGGAGCACCTGCAGGAAGAAACTAATATTACTAAATATAAGATTTAAAACTTACCTCAAAAGGGTAAGTTTTTTTTATTTCAAAAACCAGATTTTCATGAGATAAAAAAACCAAGTTTGTATAAATCCAGCAAATAGAGCACAAAGGAGCATTTTCCATACAATCTCCGATTTTTTAAATCTAAAATTTAAAGCTAAAAAGCTTCCAACTATTGGCGTAAAAATGAAAGGGGTGAGAAATGCAATCCCCCAAAGACCCAATTTTGATTTTACCTTTACTCCTATTCTCGTGGTTTTAGTGAAAATCTTACGAGGTTTTTCACCTCTCCATTTCTGAATAACATCTCCCAAGAAACCTCCGCCGTAGATTACTAGAATAACTGTAATCATCATGCCAATAGCCGAAAATAGCGTTGTTTCCCACCATTTTAGATTAAAAGCCACACCAGCTATTGGACCACCAACAAACTTGATAGTGGCAGCAACAGCAACAGCTAAATATTCGGATAATTTCAACATAATACTACTGAAACAAAGAATTTGTGCTAGCTATTACAGGAAAAGAAAAAATATTTTAAAAAATTTCACATAGTATCTTGCATTACAAAGTACTATATTATATATTTGCATCATGAATTATGAAAAAGCTATAATTTTTTTTGACGAAAATGTTTAAAACAACAAAATTATGAATTTAGAAAATGCTCAAGTACAAATGCGAAAAGGCATTTTAGAGTATTGCATTTTGTTGATAATTTCGAGAGGCGAAGTTTACGCTTCCGAAATCCTTGACGAATTGCTTGATGCTAAAATAATGGTTGTGGAAGGTACACTTTACCCATTATTAACAAGACTAAAAAACGCAGAATTATTAGATTATCAATGGAAAGAGTCCACTTCGGGGCCGCCACGCAAATACTACATACTTACTGACAAAGGAAGTATGTTTTTAGAAGGATTAGACGCTACATGGATAGAACTCGCAGCCTCAGTCACCTCTATAATTGCCAAAACGAAAAAATAATTTAAAAAAATGAAAAAGACATTACAAATAACAATAGGTGGACTGATCTTCAATATAGAAGAAGACGCATACGCTAAGCTAAGCCAATATCTCGAAGCGATTAAAAAATATTTTTCGAGTTATGAAAGCTGCGAAGAAATAACGCAAGACATAGAAGGCCGAATAGCAGAAAAATTCTATGAAAAAAGTCAAAATGGTGGTGTAATAGAAATGGACGATGTAGACAAAATCATTAAGTCTATGGGAACCGTTTCGGATTTTGAGGCTATTCAAGAAGACGAAGACCTTTCTAAAGAACCAATTTCTGAAACTTCATCTGAAACAGAAAACCCAAGTGCAAACCACAACACCCCCCCTACCAAATTTTACAGAGACGGAAAAAACAAAGCTTTAGGAGGCGTTTTGTCTGGAATCGCTCATAGATTTGAATTTGATGTAGTTTGGGCAAGAATCTTATTCATTGTTTTAGGATTTGGATTGATAGATATCGGAATAGGCTTTTTTATTTTTGTAGCCTATTTTGTGTGTTGGATAGCTTTTCCTGAAAGAAACGACCTTGAAGAAAATAAAAAAATTAAGAAATTTTATAGAAATCCAGAGAACAAAGTACTGGGTGGGGTCGCAACAGGCCTAGCTTCCTACTTAAAAATGGACCTAGTTATAATAAGAGTACTTTTTGTAATAAGTGGATTCTTCTTAATAGGCATTTTACTTTATATTATTTTTTGGATAGTTGCTCCGACAGCTAATACTTTAACCCAAAAAATGGAACTTAAAGGCCAAGCAGTAACCATCGAAAATATAGAATCGACCATAAAAACCAATAGTATTTCGGAAGGTCCTCGACAAGAAAGTGCGATTGCAAAACTACTTTTGTTTCCTTTCAGATTGGTTGGTATTATACTTAAAGCTTTCAGTCGACTACTCAATCCCCTTGGATCAATAGTCAAAATATTTGCAGGCTTACTACTTTTAATATTAGGCACATCGTTAGCATTTGCTGCCCTAGTTAGCACAGGTGCCTTCTTTGGTGTTATTACACATAGCGATTGGTTCAACGGTGGTCATGTAATTGGACTTTTCAGCAAAGACATTCCAGCTATCGGCGGTTTCTTCGGGTTTCTTGCACTCTTCATTCCTGCCATTTCTATCATTTTGGTTGGCATCTCACTTTTAGTTGGGAAAAGACAAGGAAATCGAAACTTTTGGCTTACTATCCTTACTTTATGGCTAGCGGGAATATTAGGCGTAAGTGTAATCAGCACAAAATATGCTATGAATTTCTCTAGATCAAATAGTTATGAAGACGAAACTATACTTTCTACGCCTAAAGGAACACTCTATTTAGATGCAAAAGAAAGAGAATTTATGGATGATGACGTTTTTGATACAAGAGTTTCCATCGAAACTTCTCCGAATGAAAACTTAACACTAAAACAAAGGTTTATCTCCAAAGGAAGAACCAAAGAAGAAGCTATAGAAAATTCAAAAAAGATAAATTATTTGGTTACTCAAAGAGATTCTCTATTGATTTTTCCTGAAAATTTCATCATTGCAAATAATACACCTTTTCGAAATCAAAAAGTTATCACTACCCTCTATATACCTAAAAACCAACGCTTCAAAATGACATCCAACTTTGTCCATAGAGTATATAGCCAGTCTTGGAATCTCAAACGAAGATTTGGAATAGACTGGGAAGATATTCAAAAATATACTTTCATAATGGATGATAATGGGAAAGTGAAATGTGAGGACTGTCCTGAACTGACTGAAGATGAAAAAGAAGCTGTTGAAAGAAAAAATGACAGTGATGATAATTTTTATGCAGGTTCAGAATTTAACGAACACGGTGAGTTTCATAAAACAGTAAAAGTGGATGATTTTGAAAACATTAAATTCGGAGCAAACTATATCGTTACAATCAAACAAGGTACCGAAGCCTCTCTAGAAATATACAGTAATAGAGAAGAAGAGCTTAACGACATTGAAGCAAAAGTTAGAAACAGAACGCTAGAAATAGAATATGATGACCCTTTCAGAAAACATGACGCTGATATACATATCTATATCACAACCCAAAAGATCAAAGATTTGGATATTTCAGGTGCATCAATTGTTAAAGTTTTTGGTTTCGAAAACCTTGACAAACTGAATATAGAAATGGGCGGAGCCTCAAAAGCGGCATTCCAAGTAAAATCAGACAAAATAGATATTGATGCATCAGGTGCTTCTTTGATAACTTTCAAAGGCGAATGTAATACGCTAAGAGCTGAACTTTCTGGTGCAAGCGAGCTAAATACGAGAGATTGCAAAATCGAAAACGCAGACATAGAAGCTCATGGTGCAAGTGTAGCAAAACTAGGAAAAATCAAGAACTTACGCTCTGACACTAGTGGTGGAAGCAGTATAGAAAGAGAATAAAATTTCTCAGTTTCAGAAAGACCTCAAAGTTTTGCTTTTGAGGTCTTTTTTTTGTTTAAAAGCGAAAACGTTTGCATAAATAAAAATCAAAAAAATCGCTAAAACTTAGAATTTAAGGATTAGTTTCGAAAATATTTTTACAAAAACCTTACATAAAATGAAATCAATTTTCCCCTCTGCTGTACTCTTCTTTCTAGTTATTAACCTAACTTTTGCACAAACCAAAGAGCAAGTTGCCATAAAAAATGCTCTAGAAACGCTTAGAGTAACATTACAAAAACCAACTGAAGCAAAATTAAAGGCTATAACACATTCACAATTAAGCTACGGTCATTCTGGAGGAAAAATTGAAAATCAAAGCCAATTTATTGAAGCATTTGTGAGCGGACAATCCGTGTTTTCAAATTTAGAATTTTCTGAAATTCAAATTGAGCAAGTAGGGAAAACTGCCATTGTTAGACACATCCTAAAATCTGACACTTATGACAAAGGCAAAGCACCAGGACATGTAGAACTTAAGGTAATGTTGGTATTTACCAAAATCAAATCTAATTGGATTCTTGTGGGTAGACAAGCAGTAAAAATGTAAGAAAATATTTCTTCGAAATATTCAATATTTTAAATCTATTCTACCAAAAAAACGAACAAATAGCACTAGAATTCCAACATTTTTATCAAAGTTGTCAAAATAGTATTAAAAAAAGAATAGCATCGGAATTTTAAATTAAATAATCTCCATAGATTTGAGTTTCCAAAAAAATCGAAGCAAATCGTTAGATTAAACCAAGTTTGGAATCTAGAAATAAATGAACAAAAGAGTATTAAAAGTACATCCTAAAGATAATGTAATAGTAGCTTTAAGTGACCTTAAGGGTGGTGAAATCATTGAATTTGAAAAAGCTGATTATACAATTTTAAAAGATATTCCAGCCAAACATAAGTTTGCACAAGAAGATTTTGAAGCAGGGGATGATATATTTATGTACGGTGTATTGGTAGGCAAAGCACAACAAAAAATAACGAAAGGAGAATGGATTACAATTTTCAATGTTAAACATGCAGCCAACGATTTTAATTTAGGCGAAAGAAACATCACTTGGGAAAAACCAAACGTTGACGAATTTAAAGAAAGAACTTTTTTAGGATATCACAGAGAAGATGGACAAGTTGGAACTGCTAATTATTGGATTGTTTTACCTTTAGTTTTTTGCGAAAATCGTAACTTAGAAGTAATGAAATCAGCATTAGTAGATGACCTTGGTTATGGTAAACAAACTAGATATAATTTATTTGCTAAAAAACTAATTGAACTGCACAAATCAGGCAAATCTGTTGAAGAAATATTAAACGTTGAAATCAGCCCTGAAGAAAACCAAGGCTCTGATAAATTATTTAAAAATATTGATGGCGTAAAGTTCCTTACGCATGACATGGGTTGTGGAGGCACAAGACAAGATGCTCAAGCACTTTGTGGACTTTTGGCAGGTTATATAACCCATCCAAATGTAGCTGGAGCGACTGTTTTAAGCCTTGGTTGTCAGAATGCACAATACCAAATGCTGCAAGAAGAGTTGGACAAGAGAGATAAAAAAATTTCTAAACCGATTATATTTTTAGAACAACAAACATTAGGTACAGAAGAAATTTTGGTAAGTCAAGCAATCAAAAAAACGTTCGCAGGTTTGATAGAAGCCAACAAAATAGAGCGTAAACCAGCTCCAATAAATAAGCTAATAATAGGCCTAGAATGTGGTGGCTCAGATGGCTTTTCCGGAATTTCCGCAAATCCCGCAATAGGTTATACTTCGGATCTTTTGGTGGCCTTAGGAGGAACTGTAATACTTTCAGAATTCCCTGAACTCTGCGGAGTAGAACAAGAACTGAGCGATAGATGTGTGCAGAAAGAGTCAGCCGAAAGGTTCAATCATTTAATGACTACGTACAACAATAGAGCCAAAGCGGCAGGATCAGGATTTGACATGAACCCTTCGCCTGGAAATATAAAAGACGGCTTAATAACCGATGCTATAAAATCAGCTGGGGCCGCAAAAAAAGGCGGTACCTCACCAGTAACTGATGTTTTAGACTATCCAGAAAAAGTGAGCAAAACTGGCCTTAACCTACTTTGTACACCAGGAAATGATGTAGAGTCCACAACCGCCGAAGTGGCAGCTGGGGCAAATATTGTTTTGTTTACAACTGGATTAGGTACACCAACAGGTAACCCAATAGCACCAGTTGTAAAACTTGCTAGTAATACCAAGCTTGCAGAGAAAATGTCAGACATCATTGATATAAATACAGGTTCAATCATTGAAGGCACAGAAACCATAGAGCAGGCAGGCAAAAGAATTCTAGAATTTGTAATCAATGCCGCAAGTGGCTTACAAGAAGTAAAGTCTGTAATAAACGGACAAGATGATTTCATTCCTTGGAAAAGAGGCGTGAGTTTATAAATATTAATTTTTAATTTTAATAGTAATATGGCAAAGGTATTTTTAGACGAGAATTTTCTATTACAAACCAAAACAGCTGAGATTTTATACCATGAGTATGCCAAAGACATGCCCATCATTGATTATCACAATCACTTACCTCCTGACCAAATCTTAAACGATATAAATTTCAATAACCTCAGCCATGCTTGGCTTCACGGCGACCATTACAAATGGAGAGCCATGAGAGCAAATGGCGTGAATGAGGCATATTGCACTGGAGATAAAACAGACTTCGAGAAGTTCGAAAAATGGGCAGAGACCGTTCCAAATACAATGCGAAACCCTCTTTATCACTGGTCGCACCTTGAACTAAAAGGTTACTTCGGAATTTCCGAAATATTAAATGCATCTTCTGGCAAAAAAATCTACGAAGATGCATCGGCTAAGCTTAGCACAAAAGATTATACAGTAAGAAATCTTTTGAAAATGATGAACGTCAAAACGGTTTGTACTACAGACGACCCACTTGACAGTCTAGAGCATCATATTGCTTACCACAAAGAGCTTACACAAAACCCCAAAAATACTGAGGTAGCTATGCTTCCTGCGTTTAGACCTGATAAATTTATTCTAATTGACAATCCAAATTTTGCTAGCTACTTACAAAAATTAAGTACTATCGTTGGATTCGAAATCAAGGATTATGCAAGTCTACAGAAAGCACTGAAATCAAGAGCTGACTTTTTTGCTGCCAATGGAGCAAAAGTATCAGACCATGGTTTGGAAGAAATATATGCCGACGACTTCACAGAAGAGCAAGCTGATACAATCTTGAAGAAAGTATTGTCAGGTCAAACCATCACAAATACCGAAGCATCTCTGTTCAAGTCAGCTATTTTACATTTCTTGGGCACTATGTATTCAGAGCTTGGCTGGATTCAACAGTTCCATTTAGGAGCACTCAGAAACAATAATAAGCGTGCCATGCGTTTATTAGGACCAGATACCGGTTGGGACAGCATCGGAGATTGGTCTCAGGCCAAAGCCCTTTCGAAGTTCCTAGGTAAACTAGACGAATTTGATCAGCTTTCTAAAACCATCATCTACAACCTCAACCCGGCAGACAACGAACTGATGGCTACCATGATAGGTAACTTCAACGACGGCTCAGTGGCAGGAAAAGTACAATGGGGCTCAGGCTGGTGGTTTCTTGATCAAAAAGACGGCATGGAAAAGCAAATCAATACGCTATCAAACATGGGTCTTCTGAGCAGATTTGTGGGTATGCTAACAGACTCTCGAAGCTTCCTTTCGTTTCCTAGACACGAGTATTTCAGAAGAATCTTGTGCAACATCTATGGCAATGATATCGAGAACGGCGAACTGCCAAACGACTTGCCATTTATCGGAAAAACAATTCAGAATATCTGTTACAATAACGCCAAAGAGTATTTCGGTTTTTGATAAAATATGAAAAAGAAAGTTTTGGCTTTTGGAGAAGTATTGTTGAGGATGTCGCCAGAAATGAATCTTGGCTGGGTCAAAAACAGCAGCATCCCTACTTACATAGGTGGAGCAGAGTTAAACACGGCTACTGCGTTGGCTAACTGGCATGTTCCAGCTGAATGCCTAACTGCACTGCCAAACAACTCACTATCTGATGAAATTATCGATGCCATTTCAAAAAGGAATATTGGCACAAACAAAATAATCCACTCGGGAGAAAGAGTAGGGATTTATTTTCTCCCACAAGGAGCAGACCTCAAAAACTCTGGTGTGATATATGACCGAGCACACTCATCTTTTTCGGAACTAAAACCAGGAACAATAAATTGGGCTGAAGTATACGAAGATGTAGAATGGTTACATTTCAGTGCAATCAGCCCGGCTTTAAACCAAAGCATAGCAGATTTATCTCTAGAAGCACTCCAAGAGGCTAAAAAACACAATGTAAAAGTTTCAGTAGACCTAAACTACCGAGCTAAACTTTGGAAATATGGCAAAGAACCTATTGACATTATGCCGCAACTGGTAGAATATTGCGACTTAATTATGGGGAATCTTTGGGCGGCAAATAAACTTTTAGGAATCAGCCTCGATGCAAACATAGCTATAAACAATGCCTCGAAAGAAGACTATCTTTTGCATGCTGAATTAGTTTCTAAAGAAATTTTGCTTAAATTTAATAATTGTAAATCTGTCGCTAATACCTTTCGGTTTGATTTTGGAACAGAAGGAATAGAGTATTACACCACGCTTTTTACCGAAAATCAGCTGTACGTTTCACCTCACTTCGAGAAAGAAAAAGTGATAGACAAAGTAGGGAGCGGTGATTGTTTTATGGCAGGCCTAATTTATGGATTTTACGAAAATCATAAACCACAGGATATAATAGACTTTGCAGCGGCAGCAGCTATCGGTAAATTAAACGAGCTCGGAGATGCCTCAAAACAAAAAGTAGAAGACGTAAACGGAATCTTAAAAACAATGTTTGTAAATGACTAAAGAAGATATTTTAAAGCTGATAATAGAAAAACCACTCGTGCCTGTTTTTTATAGTCCAGATCTGGAGCATACAAAAAACATTATACAAGCATGTTATGAAGGGGGAATCAGAGTATTCGAATTTACAAATAGAGGAATATTGGCAAAAACAGTATTTGCGGCTTTAGTTCCCTACGTAAAACAAAATTTCCCCGAAATGATCTTGGGAATCGGCACCATAGTAGATGCAAAAACGGCCGAAGATTACATAGCAATGGGGGCAGATTTTATAGTTCAACCAGGCACCACCAAAGAAGTAGGAGATGTTTGCGTAAAACACAATATAGCTTGGATTCCAGGCGTACTTACACCAACCGAAATATACCAAGCACTGGCCATTGGAGCTGATGCCGTAAAAATATTTCCTGGCAGTGTAGTGGGATCAGCCTATGTAAAAGCCCTTAGAGGACCCATGCCCGACGTAAAAATAATGGTAACAGGTGGCGTAGAACCTACGGAAGCCAGCCTAAAAGAATGGTTTGGGGCAGGAGCTAATGCAGTAGGCTTAGGTTCGCAGCTATTCAAAGACTTTGGAGACATAGACGTTTTTAAAAATAAAGTGAAAGAATTATTTACTTACATTCAACCCTAAACCCGAGAAATATGAACAACAAAATCGGAAATTATCGCTGGACCATCTGTGCTCTGGTGTTTTTTGCCACCACTGTAAACTACCTCGACAGACAGGTAATCAGTTTACTAAAATCAGTTCTATCGACTGACCTAAAATGGGACGATGGTGACTACGCCAACATCGAAATCGCCTTCAAACTTTTCTATAGCTTTGGTATGCTCATAGCAGGTAGAGTTGTAGACAAACTAGGCACCAAAAAAGGTTATGCAGTGGCCACAGGCCTTTGGAGTTTAGCTGCAGTAGGCCATGCATTTGCCAACTCAGCCTTTGGATTTATGATAGCCAGAGCGGCATTAGGTGTAACCGAAGCTGGCAATTTCCCAGCGGCCATAAAAAGTACAGCAGAATGGTTTCCGAAAAAAGAAAGAGCATTAGCAACAGGAATATTCAACTCAGGCACAAACATCGGAGCCATTGTAGCCCCACTTACCGTACCTCTGATAGCCGTTTATTGGGGATGGCAGTGGGCATTTATACTTACAGGTCTTATAGGATTCATTTGGTTGGTATTATGGCAACTATATTATACTTCACCGCAAGATTCAAAAAAACTAAGTAAAGCAGAGTTTGATTATATACACTCAGACAAAGAAGACCAAGCATTAGAAGAAAACACCGAAAAAGTACCATGGATAAAACTACTAGGATATAGACAAACTTGGGCATTCGCCATAGGCAAATTCCTAACTGACCCAGTATGGTGGTTTTACCTATTCTGGTTGCCTGACTTTTTACAAAGCGAATACAAACTCACATTGATGGAAATGACCATTCCAGTGGCAGTAGTATATCTAATATCTACGATTGGAAGTGTAGGAGGCGGATATTTACCTATGGCATTTATCAATAGAAATTGGCCAGCATTCAAAGCCCGAAAAACCTCTATGTTTATATTTGCAATGTTCGTTTTTCCAGTAGTTATTTCACAGTGGGCAGGCTCTATTAACATGTGGCTAGCAGTGTTAGTAATAGGCATAGCTGCAGCAGCACACCAAGCCTGGAGTGCCAACATATTCACCACAGTATCAGACATGTTCCCTAAAAAAGCCACAGCTTCCGTAACAGGAATAGGTGGAATGGCAGGTGGCATGGGCGGAATATTGCTAACATGGGCCGTTCAAAAAAACATGTTTGTTTATTATAGAGAACTTGGTCAAATAGAAACCGCCTACTTCATCATGTTTTGGATTTGTGGAGCGGCGTATCTTTTAGCATGGCTAATTATGCATTTCTTGGTACCAAGAATGAACAAAGTAGAATTATAAACAAAACCACAATCATACATTTCGTAAAAATAGTTGTCTCTCAGGCAACTATTTTTTTTACCCCAAAGCTTCTGTGTCTCATGTTTGTGCCGCCAATGTTTGTGTCCTCGCAAACATTTCATCGTCATCAAACATCTCATTGTCGCCAATGTTTGTGTCCTCACCAAACATTGGCGACATCACAACCAAAATCTCCACTAAACCAAATCGAAAGACAGGGTAGAATACCAATCATGCGGCCTGCTAAAGCACCGGGCTATCCGTTACAAGTCCTCGCGGCTACGCCAGCTGTGGGCTTTTCACTACTATCCCTGGCCGAAAATAAGACAGAAATTATCATCAAAAAAGCATCTAAAACCCAAAATCGTCAACAGCAAAAATCACTGAAAACAATTAACAACCCGCATTAAAAAAACTAAATTTCCCAAAAAATAAGCACAAAAAAATACACCGCAGGATAAAAAACCTGATGCATTGTAACCGTTGGATTAAATTTTGTGGCGAAAATTAGGCAAGAACAATACTAGCACTGTAGATTAGCACCCCGATATATAAGTACCTGAATACAAATATATTGGATATTGAGAGCAAAACTTTACATCGCAATAGAGCGTCCCATTGATTCTATTGCAACCTATAAAAACAGAAACATGATAACTAAAGCTACCGTATCTGAGAGATGGTTGTTGTTAGGCTTTATTGCCATATTCTTCCTCTATGTCGCAATAACTCCAAACACCGCCCCACCCGGAAAATACGACCGTACCTGTTGGATCACATGGTCCAATTACATTTACAACAACGGCCTTCAAAATATCTACAAGTTTGGCGTGGACTATCCACCGCTATACCATTACATGCTTTATGTATATGCCGTACTTCAAGGTGGTGATACCGAAAGCATTGTATTAGGCATAA
The DNA here is from genome assembly GCF_024343575.1 of Lacihabitans sp. LS3-19. Classification (GTDB taxonomy): domain Bacteria; phylum Bacteroidota; class Bacteroidia; order Cytophagales; family Spirosomataceae; genus Leadbetterella. The sequence goes on from NZ_RJUA01000127.1 coordinate 243,796, forward strand.
ACAAAATCAAATACATCACTTTGTTCTTCGAAGTTATTGGTGGATATTTTCTATATCTCATAGTCAGAGGTACCTTCAAGACAAACTGGAAGGCCTTCAGCTCTACCCTATTTATATTATTCAACATAGCCTATTTCTACAACAACATCATCTATGGACAAATAGACGGCATTTATACTTGTTTCTCCTTTATTTCAGTATATTATGCCATTAAAGAAAAGCCCGGAATAAGTTTACTGGCATTAACATTGGCATTGAATCTAAAAATCCAAGCCCTGATATTCATACCGTTGATATTTTTACTCAACACCAACAAGCTCGTAGGAAATTTTTCAATAAAAAACATTATAAAATGGCTTTTGCCGTCTTTAGTGGTTCAAGTTTGCATACTTCTTCCTTTTTATTTAGCTGGTGACCTGTTGGTGGTAATCAATGTGATAAAAACCTCGATAGGAAGGTACACTTATGTATCTATGGGAGCATACAATCTGTGGGCTTTGATTTTCAACGAACCCTTTCAGATGCACGACGGATTTGGTATAGGCGGACTAAGCTACAACACTATTGGCTTTCTGTTTTTTTGTTTGTTTTCGTTTATTACCCTTTGGCCAACATTCTCCAACATCGCCCTTGGTATCATTTTAAAGCAAAAACCAAAAAAAATATCAACTGAAAAAGCCCTATTGATAGGCACGATATTACCTATCGTATTTTTCTATTTCAACACCCAGATGCATTCCAGATATATACATTCAGCTATACTATTTGCAGGAGCTTACGCTCTGTATAGCAAACACTACATCCCGTATATCCTGATAAGTCTAGCGTATTTTCTAAACATCGAAGGTGCGGCAAAGATTTTCAAAGGAGATATATTACCTTATGAAATCTTTATTTTTCAACCAAACATAGTCTCAATATTATATTTGCTCACGCTGATCTCACTTTTAGTGATTCTGTATACCACAAAAAAACAAAAACAGTATTACTAAGCTATGCGTTGATTTTTCAGTTCGGCCACATCTGCCTGTAGGTTCTGTATAGAATTATATACTAAATCACTTATCGGACTATCTGATGGATTAAGACTGCATACAAAACTCCAAAGCTCAAAAACCTCCTCTGGTTTAACTTGGTAAGGATAATACGCTTTATTGTCTGAATGCAAATGAATGGTACCATCCTCTTCTAACTTATTATAAAGCCTCTTATAAACCAAGCCATCGTTTTGCGTAAGCACTACGTAAGTTTTTCCATCTTTTATGTCGGTCAATTCTTCCACGTATTTGCCTATTATGTAGGCACCTTGTTCTATTGGCGGCATAGAATCACCCTGAATCGGGAAACCCCTAAACTTTCCCGAGTCCGTAAAAGGCAAAGAAATACGCGGCAGACTTTCGATAAAAGACTCATCACTGTAGCCTTGCAAATATCCAGCCGAAGCCCTAATGGGCACCAACTCCACCAAATCTTTCCCCTCACCATCCACCATCACCGGAAACAATATCCTGTTGCCCCCAATTTTTAGTAAATCTCGCAGATCATTAACTTTAGTAAGGTCAATTTTCAACAATGAATCTATCGAAACATTGAAATACTCCGAAAGTCTAACTATCAAATCAATAGGTGGCTCAGCCCTATGCTCTTCCCAAGAGCTTAATCGCGACCTCGTGATATTAAGATCATTGGCAAGGTATTCTTGTGAAACACCTCTCAAATGACGCAAATGGGCTATATTCTTACTTATTTTCTTCATTGCTAAATATTTAGGCATAAATCTGGTAATTTTTTAAGTAAAAACCAAAATACCAAACCAATAAATCTCATTTTGCTAAATTATTTACCAACCGATGTTTAGCAAATGTTTGAGGTAACACAAACATCACGCACCGCACTCGCCAAACCGTCTGTGAGGACACAGATGTTGGCGATGGGTGGCAAAAAAACACCAAAATCAGACATGAGTACAATAGACAAACAAATAGGTTTTGATTATCTTTGAAGCTCAATTTCAACCAAATATAAGATGAATCTCAATATCGACGCCAAAGACAAAATCACCTATGACGCCATAGTAGTGGGCTCAGGAATAAGCGGTGGCTGGGCCGCAAAAGAACTTTGCGAAAATGGGCTTAAAGTATTACTACTCGAAAGAGGCAGAGATATAAAACATATAGAAGACTACAAAAACGCCCTCAAAGCTCCTTGGGAGCTAGAACACAGAAACAAAGTCACCAAAGAGTTAAAAGAGAAATTCCCCGTACAAAGCTCCGAAGGAAACTACCCCATCAACGAAGCAAACCAAGACTTTTGGTTACCCGAAGACGTAAGTCCGTACATCAGCAAAAAGCCCTTTGACTGGTATCGAGGTGCTGGTGTGGGAGGCAAATCTTTGCTGTGGGGAAGGATGGTATTTCGTTGGAGCGACTTTGACTTTGAAGCCAATGCAAGAGAAGGGATAGCCATCGATTGGCCGATACGCTATAAAGACATCGAGCCTTGGTATGCTTATGTCGAGAAGTTTATAGGTGTAAGTGGCAGTTATGAAAAAATTCCCCACATGCCCGACAGCGTGTTTCAGCCAGCCATGCAAATGAACTGCGTAGAAGAAAGCTTCAAAGAAAAAATGAAAGCCAAATATGGCCGTGATAGAATAATAACCATGGGCCGAGTGGCACATATCACCCAAGCGACTGACGAACAAACAGCTCTTGGAAGAGCTTCGTGCCAATACCGCAACGCATGCTCCTCTGGCTGCCCTTATGGTGCGTATTTTAGTACACAAGCAGCTACACTGCCAGCAGCTATGAAGACAGGAAACCTGACTTTGCGGCCATATTCTGTCGTCTCGAGCGTTATCATAAACGAAAACACGCAAAAAGCCGAAGGTGTGGAAGTAGTAGACGCCGAAACCAAAGAAGAATTAAAATTCTATGCCAAAGTAATCTTCCTGAATGCCTCCACAGTGGCAACCACCCAAATTATGCTCAATTCAACCTCTTCGAAATTTACCAACGGGCTAGGAAACGAAAGCGGACAATTAGGCCGTAACTTAATGGACCATCATTCGCGAGTGGGGGCTTCGGCAGATGTTGAGGGATTTGAAGATAAATATTATTTTGGCCGCCGAGCCAATGGCATCTTTGTGCCAAGGTTCAGAAATATTGGTAACGACAAAAGAGATTACCTCCGTGGTTTTGATTTTCAGGGAGGTGCTGGCAGAGCTGGCTGGAGCAAACATCTACCAGGAGACATGTTTGGAGCAGAACTCAAAGAACAAGCCTCTTCTGTGGGAGGTTGGAACATAAACATAGGGTCGTTTGGTGAGTGCTTGCCTTATGAAGATAACAAAATGTATCTCCACGAAAGCGAAAAAGATCAATTTGGATTACCTAAAATAGTATTCGATGCTGAAATAAAAGAAAATGAGCAAAAAATGAGGGTGGACATGCAAAACGATGCTGCCGAAATGCTCGAAGCCGCAGGTTATAAAAATGTAAAATCCTATAAAAAAGAAGATTTCCATTTGGGACTATCTAAACACGAAATGGGAACTGCACGCATGGGTAGAGACCCAAAAACCTCGGTACTCAATGCCAACAATCAAGTTTGGGGATGCGAAAATGTATATGTTACAGACGGAGCCTGTATGACTTCATCAAACTGTGTAAATCCTTCTCTAACCTATATGGCCCTGACCGCTCGTGCCTGTGAGCATGCAGTGAGCGAGTTGAAACGCATGAATTTATGAGGCAATTAGTTTGCTAGGAGCAAAAAAACAAAAATCAACTACCGCAAGTAGGTAAGAAAGTTTTTTTTCATACTTCTCAACAATTTATCTGAAATTGGCAGACAAAATTATCTCTACTAGTTCTTTATATAAAAACTAATGATTTCAATAAAAAAGTGTTAGTTCTGATTTTGTTTTTTTATAAAATCGAGTACTCAGTTGAATTCTATTATTTCGCTATAAATAGGATTTAGCATATATAAACTTTACATTCATCTTTCTTTAGCTTATTTTTTCTCAAAAAAATGAAATTAAAACTCCTATTTGTATGTATTTGGATTTTGTCCGCTTGTGCCACCACATCTACGCCAAAAACCAACAAAAGAAAAGATAATATTAATGATGGTTATAGTTCTCAAAATGGGGGAAACTATACTGGGTCGGCTACAGAAGTAAAAGAGCTTGGAAACAATATTTCGCTCGATGTCTATCTTAGAAAAGTGCCTGGCGTATCAGTAAGAGGTGATGGTGCAAATGCCGAAATTTTAATTAGAGGTGCTTCTAGTTTGAATGCAAACATGGAGCCTTTATTTGTACTCAATGGCACTAGCTATTCTGGAAATTTTAGCTCACTATTTCAGAGTATAAATACCAATGATATTAAATCTGTTTCAGTCTTAAAAGATGCATCAAGTACTGGCATTTATGGCTCTAGGGGTGCAAATGGGGTGATTGTAATAACATTGAAAAGCGGAAATTAAAAAAAACACCACCAAGCAATGCTCGGAGGTGTTCTATTACCCCTATTCCCATGAAAATTATTTTGCTACAATCGAAGGTTTTAAGCTACCAATTACCGTCAAAAGCTCATTCTTTTCAGTCATCGGCACACTAAACTTATCCAATGCACCTGAAAGATTTCCAGCCAATGAGTTGAATTCAACCTCAGTAATGTTCATTCCAGTATGTGCGGCCACCATACTTTTTCCAGTATATTTTTGTGGCCCACCTGATGCCTCGCCTATTTGGTCAATCAGGTTTTGTCTCAAAGAGATCAATCTTGGAGAGTTCGCACCTTTTTCGCCCACTTCGGTTAGCAAAGGTTGGAACGTTCTAACCATGTCTGGATTTGCAGCTACCCTACCAATAAATTCATCCACTACTGCTGAGATAGCACTTACTCCTCCTAATCTATCATAAAGCGAAGGTGTGGTGGCCATTTCCTCATCTTTATTACATGATGTAAAACTTAGGCCCATTACTAAGGCTATAACAGAAATTTTTACCATTTTCATAATTGTACTTTGTTTATGTTTAACGAATATTAAATGCAAATTTTATTTTTTCTAAATTCTGAATATACTCCATCGGAACGGGGCATTGAGGCCCTGGAGGCGTGTCTGTACTAAAATCTGCCTTCTCAAATTTCAAGTTCTCAGATTTTAAAATGTCATTTACTTTACTCTCTGTAATCTCATCTGGATAAAAAACTACTGACAGCATCTGACTATCAACATTTCCAGCTACAGCAGAAATCCCTTTTATTTTTTCAATTTTATCATTCAAATATTCAAATTGTGCCTCATCGGCTTCCTCATTTAATTTATAGATAGACAGCTGAGAGTTTTTGGCGTAAGCATGAAGCGGTTTAGGTTCCCAATTTGCATATACCAAAAAAGCAATGAAAAACACGCCAATACTTATTCCAATTACTTTTAATGTTTTACTTATTATTTTCATTTTAATAGATGTTTTCACTCACATACGCCTCAGGTTTAATTTTGGATTGATTTTTTATAAATATTTTTTCAATACCATAAATATTTGAGTTTTAATTTGGTCTAGACTTTAAATATTTTGACCTTTGTAGTCTTAAAAAAATGTGTAAAATTTTAGGTTTACACACCCAAAAAATATTATGAGCGACGCTATCAAACACGAATGCGGCATTGCCCTCATTCGGCTCCGAAAACCTCTCGAATACTACATCGAGAAATATGGCACACCTCTCTATGCAGTTAACAGACTGTATGTTTTGATGGAAAAACAGACCAACCGTGGTCAAGATGGTGCAGGTGTAGCTAACGTAAAGATTGAAGTTCCTCCAGGTAGCAGATACATTAGCCGCTACCGCTCAGTTGAAAATCGGCCGGTTGTCGATATTTTCAAAAAAATCAACGAGAAATATCTTGAAGTCCAAAAAGAGAGTCCTGAAAAACTTAAAGATTCTGCTTGGCTTCAAAAAAATATAGCATTTTCGGGCGAAGTATGGTTGGGCCATTTGAGATATGGTACTCACGGTCGCAACGAGATAGAAAACTGCCACCCGATGCTTCGCCAAAGCAATTGGAGAAGTAGAAATTTGGTGTGTGCGGGAAACTTTAACATGACCAATGCTGACGAATTATTCAGAAAGCTAGTACAACTGGGACAACATCCAAAAGACCAAGGAGATACTATTACTGTTTTAGAAAAAATAGGTCACTTTTTAGATGAAGAAAACCAAAGAGTTTTTGAGCGTTTCAAAGGAATCTATGAGAATCCAGCTTTAAGCGATATTATAGAAGACAACATGGACATGCAGCGTGTCTTGCACCGTTCATGTCGTGATTTTGACGGCGGGTATGCTATGGCAGGCGTTACGGGTTTCGGTGCTTCATTTGTAGTGCGTGACCCAGCAGGTATCAGGCCAGCTTACTATTGGTACGATGAGGAAGTAATAGTGGTGGCCTCTGAGCGAGTAGCAATAAAAGCCGCTTTTGGTGCCAAATATGACCAAATAGTAGAAATCACGCCTGGAAGTGCATTGATTATTGATAAATATGGCGAATTCGGCGAATTCAATATTTTACCAAAAGTGGAGCGTAAATCTTGTAGTTTTGAGCGTATATACTTTTCAAGAGGCTCAGATCCAAGTATTTACCAAGAAAGAAAAGCTCTTGGACGTTTATTGATTCCTCAGATATTAAAAGAAATCGATTACGATTTAGAAAATACAGTATTTTCATACATTCCGAATACTGCCGAGGCGGCCTTCTATGGTATGGTTGAGGGCATTGAAGATCATTTAGCTGAATGGAGAAAAGAGCGTATAAAATCTGGTAAACTCACGGATGAAGAACTTGATAAATTACTCAACTTCAAACCAAGATTTGAAAAATTGGTTTCGAAAGATGTAAAACTGAGGACATTTATCACTAACGACGACGACCGCTCTGAGATGGTCTCGCACGTGTATGAAATGACACATGGGGTAATCAGAAAAAAAATAGACACTTTGGTTATTATTGATGATTCAATAGTAAGAGGCACCACATTAGAGAAAAGTATCCTTAGGCTTTTGGATAGATTAGGGCCTAAAAAGATTGTAATAGTTTCTTCTGCTCCACAAATCCGCTACCCAGACTGCTATGGTATAGACATGTCTAAAGTGAAAGAATTTGTGGCATTTAGGGCAATGTTGGCTTTGTTGAAAGAAAGGGGTATCGAGTATAAAAAAGAAGAAGTATACAGAGAAGCTATTATCCGTCAACAAAATGGCACTTTGCATCACGAAAATTTGGTAAAAGCTCTTTTTGAACCTTTCTCAGATGAAGACATTTCTAACAAAATCGCTCAGATTATCAGTCCAGAAGGTATTGAAGCTGAAGTAGCTGTGGTTTATCAAACTGTGGACAACTTGCATCAAGCAAGTCCAAACCATCTTGGGGATTGGTATTTTACTGGTAATTATCCTACTCCAGGTGGTAATAAAGTAGTAAATAAAGCTTTCATAAATTTTATGGAAGGAAAGTTAGTGAGAGCTTATTAAACAATTGGTTTCTAAGTTAGTTTTAAAATTAAACGTAAAAGTAACTTTAAGCAGATAGACCTGTTTTTCTCAAGTGGTCACCTTTCGGAATAGCATAAATATTGGCAGTAAGTTCTTTAATACCAATAAGCTTTAGACAATCTTTAATACTTAAAGATTGGTTTTTTGTAGATTCTGTTGTTTGATTCGAGGTTTTCATTGATTTCAAAGAATATTGGACAAATGTAACAATTGAGCGAAAATTCGCAAAAAATATTTTTAGTTTTTTATTTTCCGGAAATTTTTCAGTTTCAAAGTATAAAATACAGTACAAAAAATGAGAAATAATATGACAAAATGCAGTATTCTAAAAAAAATACTTTTTGTATTTATTTTAAGCTTTTTTAGCCTTAAATCTACAGCTCAAGATGTAGAATCCTTAAAGAAGGGGGTTCTCGAAGCTATGGGTGGCAAAAAAAACTATGATAAAACAAGATATATCCAATGGACATTTTTCGGAAATCAGTCCCTGATCTGGGATAAACAAAAAAGTAGAGTAAGAATAGACTTTTTGAAAGAAAACTCCGTATATATTCTCAATTTAAACGATAAAACAGGTAAAATCCTTAAAAAAGGTGAAGTGCAAACTCACCCAGACAGCCTCAATAAATTTTTGGAGGATGCTAGAAGAATTTGGATTAATCATTCCTATTGGTTGGTAATGCCTTGGAAACTTGATGACCCTGGCGTAAGTCTGAAATATATGGGAGAAACTAAGACACAAGACGGAAATGATGCGGAATATTTGGAGATGACTTTTAAAGAAGTTGGCGTAACACCAGATAATAAATATTGGATTTATTTTGATAAAAATTCACATCTTATCAGTCAGTGGAGCCATTTTTCTAAATACACTGACGAAAAACCTAGATTTACCATGCCTTGGAAAGATTATAAGCCTTATGGCAAAATTTTACTTTCAGGTGATAGAGGTGAACGCAAATTGACAGATATTGCCGTATATAATAAAGTAGACGAGAAAGTTTTTGAGGATTTTAAGAAACCAGAATTATAAAAGTGAGTAAAACATTAAAGACAGGGGTATTATTGGTTAATTTAGGAACGCCTGACTCCCCTAGCGTACCTGACGTTAGAAAATATCTAAGGGAATTTCTTTGGGACGAACGCGTGATTGATATCCCAACTATTCCAAGATGGTTATTAGTAAACGCAATAATTGCTCCTTTTAGGGCTCCAAAATCTGCCAAAATTTACAAAGAACTTTGGCTAGAAAATGGTTCTCCTTTGAAAATATATGGTATGGCCAACGAAAAAGACCTTCAAGCTAGACTTGGTGAGGATTATGTCGTAAAACTTGCCATGCGTTATCAAAATCCTTCCATACAATCTAAGTTGGATGAATTTCAGACTGCTGGAATCAAGAAATTGATTGTAATTCCACTTTTCCCACATTACGCCTCGGCATCTACAGGCTCTGTGTACCAAAAAGTTTTTGAGATTATTTCCAAGTGGCTTATAATTCCTGAATTCTCAATAGTAAATCATTTTTATTCAAATCCAAAATATATAGCTGGCTTTGTTGCCAATGCTAAAAAACACATGGATAAGTTTGATTATGAGCATTTCTTGTTTTCATATCATGGTATACCTGAGCGTCAATTGACCAAAGGGGATTGTCACAATGTATGTAAGTTTGGCACATGTTGCAACCAAATCAACGAAAAAAACCAGCACTGTTATAGAGCACAATGTTTTGAAACAACTAGGTTATTGGTAGAGGCTTTAGGTCTAAAAGAAGGAACATATACCACAAGTTTTCAATCAAGACTGGGTAAAACACCTTGGATAAAACCTTATAGCGACGACGTCATTAAAGAATTTGGCCAAAAAGGAATCAAGTCAGTATTGGCTTTTTCTCCTGCATTTGTATCTGATTGTCTTGAAACTACAATAGAAGTTGGAGACGAATACAAAGAGTTGTTTGAAGAGCATGGTGGTGAGAAATGGGATTTAGTAGAAAGTTTGAATGATTCTGAAAACTGGGTGGACCTTTTAGAAGAATTGGTGTTTGAAAATACCGTAAAAAAATAAATTCTTGCAAATATTATCGAAAGGTATCTTTTTTGCGTTAGAATCCTAATAAGATAAAATTGATTTTGAAGAAAATATTCGGGCTGTTTGTTTTAAGTGTTGGATTAAATTCCTGTTTTTTGTTTGGCGATGGTGGTGGCGGAACAGTTGACCCTATAGATTCTACAGCAATACTTCCGAGTTTTAATGCTAATCCGCAGATTTTTGATACTCCCGCAAACAAAACTAACGAAGCATCTGGAATAGCCCCTTCGCATAGTTTCCCTGGACAATTATTTGTCCATGATGACAGCCAAGCAAAACCAGGCCTTCATATTTTCTCCAGTACAGGAGCATATCTAAGATTTGTAAATTTTGCTGGAAATAACCGGGATTGGGAAGATATTGCAACTGGAGTAGGCCCAATCGAAGGTGTAAATTATGTTTATGCTGCGGATATTGGAGACAACAATGGAGATTTTAATGAATATTATATTTATAGATTCCCTGAGCCCGATGCCAATCAAAAAGATATAAATGATTTTGAAACCATCATTTATCATTATCCAAATAAGCAAACCATCAATGCGGAAACATTACTTTTAGACCCAAAAACTAAAGATTTGTATGTGATTACTAAAGATGAGTTTAATGTAAAAGTGTTTTTACTAAAATATCCACAGCCTGTTAACACTTCTTTTGAAGCCCAGTTTTTGGGCACAATACCCTATTGGGGGATTACCGCTGGGGACATTTCTACTTCTGGTGATGAAATACTTCTAAAAACCTACTTAGCAGCTTTTTATTGGAAACTCAAAAAAGGGGAAACGATTTTTCAAGCTATATCAAGAACCAGAGACATTGGCTTACCTTATATTCAAGAACCACAAGGTGAAGCTATTTGTTGGGACATTAATGCTAAAGGCTACTTTACAATAAGTGAAAGAGCTGAACAAGCAGCCGTGCCCAAACTATATTACTATTCAAAGAAATAAAAAAAAGTGTTTTGAAAGATTTCAAAACACTTTTTTTACAACATAAATTTTCAAAAAATCACCCAAACATCTTCATTTTACCACTTGGGCTCATTTTATTGAATTTTTTCATCATTTTTTTCATTTGTTCAAACTGTTTCAACAGGTTATTAACTTCTTGAATAGTTCGGCCTGCACCACCCGCAATTCTTTTTCTACGATTTCCGTCTATAATATCTGGTAACTCACGCTCTTTTGGTGTCATACTTTTTATGATAGACTCAATAGGTTTGAATGAATCATTGCTGATATCAATATCTTTCACCGCTGCACCCATACCTGGTATCATGCCCATCACGTCTTTGATATTACCCATTTTTTTAATTTGTTCTAGCTGGCTTAGGAAGTCGTTGAGATCAAAGCTGTTCTCACGCATCTTCTTATTAAGCTTGCGAGATTGATCCTCATCAAAAGCCATTTGGGCTCTTTCTACAAGAGATATCACGTCTCCCATGCCCAATATCCTACTCGCCATACGGTCAGGGTGGAAGATGTCTAAGTCTTCCATTTTTTCGCCTAAACTCATAAACTTAATAGGCTTGTCTACAACCGCACGAATCGAAAGTGCAGCACCACCACGCGAATCACCATCAAGTTTGGTCAATACTACGCCGTCGAAGTTAAGACGCTCATTGAAGGTCTTAGCAGTATTTACGGCATCTTGTCCAGTCATGGAGTCAACCACAAATAGAATTTCTGAAGGTGAGATGGTTTTTTTGATATTTTCCACCTCATTCATCATCACTTCATCTACTGCCAAGCGACCGGCAGTATCGACGATAACTATACTTTTGCCTTTTGCTTTAGCCTCCGCCACAGCGTTTTTAGCTATTGAAACAGCGTCTTTATTGTCAGGTTCAGCGTAAACATCCACACCTATCTGCTCACCCAAAACCTGAAGCTGGGTTATCGCAGCAGGACGATAAACGTCACAAGCTACCAACATCACTTGTTTGCCTTGCTTTTTTAGATATGCAGCAAATTTACCTGAGAAAGTTGTCTTACCAGATCCTTGCAGACCAGCTATCAAAACTACTGCAGGAGAACCTTTAAGATTGATACCCTGAGCCATACCGCCCATCAACTCTTGCAACTCTTCTTGTACAATTTTAACAAATAACTGACCAGGCTCCACTGCAATCATCACCTTACGGTCAATTGCTTTTTGTTTTACACGGTCAGTGACATCTTTGGCCACTTTATAGTTTACGTCGGCATCCATCAAGGCCCTACGTATTTCTTTAACTGTGCTGGCTATATTTACATCGGTTATTCTTCCTTTACCCTTTAAGGTTTTAAAAGCACCGTTGAGTTTATCTTGAAGATTCTGAAACATACCTGATTATTTAGAAATTGAGGTGCAAATTTAATAAAAAAAAAGAAGAGAAATGTAAAAAATAAAAAACCCAAGCTAGTTTAGCTCGGGTTCTTTTTCAAAGGTTTTTTAGTTTGGCTACAAAATGCTACTATTAAAGAGCAGTAGCAGTTCTGTTAACGTTTGTAGCTATTTCGAAAGACTTAATCAATTTGTCTTTTCCTGTTACTACTTCAAAATAATACTCTCCATCTACCAAATTTGATAAATCATATACTTTGCTAAAGTTTTCAGTTTTGTAAGCATATTCACTATGCATCACTTCTCCTGAAGCATTTTTTATTGCTATATATGTTTTTTTATCTAGATTATCGAGTGTCAGTTTGAATTTAAGACCCTGTAGAGCCTTCACTTGAAGCTCACTTGCTTCGTTTGCAATTTCAATGATTTTAATACCATTGAATGCTGGTGCGTTGTTTGCGAAAGTTGTTGTTGTAGCTGATACTCCCATCAATACTGCAACTGTTAAAATAAGCTTTTTCATAATTTTCTTTGTTTGTTTTCTAATTTGATAAAAATTTAAATCTTGTTTCTTTACATCAATAAATCTACCGTTCTAGAAAACCTTTGATGTTGCAAATGTATAGAATAAACTGAATACGTGTCAATTAGAAAAACAGACCAAATAGAAAGTTCTTCACAGGGTGCCATGATAATATTGGAATAATACCATACATATACGAAAAGTACAAGCATTGGGTAGAATGTTACAATGCTATTTAATATTCTCTTAATTTTGGCTTTAGGAGGATATTTAGAAAAAGATAGGACATGGATTTGATTTTTGGAAATTTATTATTGGAATGGTGCAATTTGGATTTTCTATTAATATTTTCAATATCATACTCGCTATGTTAAATTTGTGTTTTACCTTTATTTTTTTGTAATTAAAAACTAATCTAGTTTTCATTTTTTTTGTTAAAGTATGCTCCAAATCATTCAAAACTCCAATAATCATTTAGATAAAACAGCCATTTTATCAAAAAATAGAATATATACCTATAACCAATTACTCCAACAATCAGCACAAATTGTCGCCAAACTCTTAAATGGCGAGTCGGATCTGAATCAAAAACGTGTTGCGTTTATGGTTTCGCCAGGTTTTGAATATGTCGCTTTTCAGTGGGGTATTTGGCGTGCTGGCGGAGTAGCGGTGCCACTTTGTATTACTTACCCTTTGCCTTCCCTAAAGTATGTAATTGAAGATACTTCAGCTGAAATAGTAATAGCTGGGCCTGAATATTTGGAAATTCTAAAACCATTGGTCCATGCAAAAACCTTTACTTTTTATAGTACCACAGATTTTTCAGAGAGTATAACTAATATTGTTTTGCCCGAAATAAATCCTGAGCGAAATGCCATGATTCTTTACACTAGTGGCACTACAAACTTGCCCAAAGGAGTTGTTACAACACATAAAAATTTGGAGGCTCAAATAAGCACGCTTGTAGAAGCTTGGAAATGGTCTTCATCTGATCATACCATTTGCATTTTGCCACTTCATCATGTGCATGGTATTATCAATGTTGTTTCGTGTGCATTGTGGTCTGGGGCAACGGTTGAATTCTTGGATGGTTTCAGTCCAGAAAAAGTATTTCAAACTTTCCTAAAAGGTGAAATAAATGTATTTATGGCGGTGCCGACGATATATTTCAAGCTTATAGCTTACTGGGACAATTTGGGTGAAACCGAAAAAACTACCATTAGTGAAAATCTAAAGAAATTCAGATTGATGGTTTCTGGTTCGGCGGCACTTCCTGTATCCGTGATGCATAAATGGCAGGAAATATCAGGCCATACCTTGCTTGAAAGATACGGAATGACCGAAATAGGCATGGGAATAAGCAACCCTTATGATGGTGAACGCAAAGCTGGCTATATCGGAAAACCACTTCCGGGAGTTTCTGTACGACTTATTGACGAGAATGGCGTAATTGAAAAGGAAGAGATTCCAGGCGAAATTCAAATAAAAGGAGCCAATGTTTTCAAAGAATATTGGGGGAAGCCTGAAGCTACTCAAAATACATTTACAGTAGATGGATGGTTTAAAACTGGTGATGTGGCTGTGGTTGAAAATGGATATTACAGGATATTGGGCCGTGATTCTGTCGATATTATTAAATCGGGTGGTTATAAAATTTCGGCTTTAGAGATAGAAGAAGTTCTGAGAAAACATCCGCAACTCAATGACTGTGCAGTTGTTGGAGTTCCAGACGAAGAATGGGGTGAATTGGTAGTAGCAGCGATAGTAGTTCGCAATAAAAACCTTGACTTAAAACAATTAAATGAATGGATAAGAGACATGATGCCAGCATATAAAACACCTAGAAAGTATTTGGTAGTTGAGGAGCTGCCAAGAAATGCCATGGGAAAAGTGACCAAAAATGATGTAAAAGAACTCTTTAAAAACATTTGAATATGATAATGTACGGTTTGGGTATTTTGGCTTTTTCGTATTTATCAGGTCAATGGTTAGGCGAAACGCTCGGGCATTTATTAGGCATTGATGCCAACGTAGGTGGTGTCGGATTTGCGATGTTGATTTTGATTTCTTTAAAAACCTGGTTTGAAAAAAAGAAATGGACGGATTTTGAGTTTGGCATAAATTTTTGGAACAAAATGTATGTGCCCATAGTGATAGCTATGTCGGCGAGCCAAAATGTAAAAGTCGCAGTTTCGAGTGGATTTTTGGCCGTTTTAGCTGGGCTTATTCCTACAGTTTTGCTCTTTGCTTTTTTCAATGTTCTTATAAAATCTTTTAATAAAAACTGAAATGCAAATATTTGAAAAACTCGTTGATAAAAATGGTTTGGTGTTTGCGTTTTTGGTGATTGCGGCAGTGGTTTTTGCTTCGGATTGGTTAGCTAAAAACGTTTTGAAAAACAAAATTCCAGGTTCGGCAATTGCGATCTTGGCCGGATTGGTTTTGGCTTATATAGGTGGGATAATTACAGAAGGCGAAAAAGGAATTTCTGACATAAAACTTTTCAAAGGCATAGGTTTTATGGGAAATTCTATGTTCAGAGATTTTGCCATTGTGGCTACAGCCATTGGAGCCAGCTGGGCAGTTATGAAAAAAGCAGGAATGCTCGGCGTAGTTTCGCTTTTAATCGGTGTGAGTTTCTTCTTTTTTGTCGGTGTTTTAGTAGCCTACATTTGGGGTTATAGAGATGCCGTCAGTTTATGTACTATTGGAGCTGGAGCATGTACATATATAGTTGGACCCGTAACAGGTGCAGCCATAGGAGCAAGCTCTGATGTAATAGCTTTAAGCATAGCCACGGGTGTGGTAAAAGCCATTGGCGTAACTATTTTAACACCTTTAGTAGCAAAACGCATCGGTTTAAACAATCCTTCAGCGGCTATGGCTTATGGAGGACTGATTGGCACAAACAGCGGTGTAGCGGCTGGTTTGGCTGCTACTGACCCAGCTTTAGTACCTTATGGCTCACTTACAGCTACTTTTTATACAGGTTTGGGCTGCTTACTTTGCCCTTCTTTATTTTATTTAGTTTTAGGCTGGATTTTATAATAAAACATTAGATTTTTTGAAGAAAATAGTTTTTTATTCCTTCTTTTTAAAACTACAAAAAGAGAAATTTTGAACCGCAGCACTAGGTGTAATATGGTCAAAAGTTTCGCAATGGTTTATATCGAAATATTCCTTAAATTTTTCTGTCAAATTTAAAGTAGAATATCTTTTAATTTCAATTCCACTACATTTCAATGGACCGTTTTCAGAGAATGTACCAATAACCAATGTACCATTTTTTACTATCAATTGATTTGCTTTTTTTATGTAATTTTCAATCTCAATGTCTCCTTGTAAAAAATGAAATGCTGCTCTATCGTGCCATAAATCATACTTTTGGCCTGTTTTGAAATCATTGATATCTGCAATAATCCAATTTACTTTTTCAGCCCTTTCTCCCAACCTTTCTTTTGCTTTTTCAATAGCGACTTCTGATATATCCAAAACTGTTACATTCAAATATCCCAAATTCAGTAGGTGGTCAACAAGGAAACTATCTCCCCCACCAATATCAATAATATGGGCATCTTTGGGTAAGTCCGCTTCCTCAATAAAATCGAGGGAAGTTTGGGGAATAGGTTGGTACCAACTAACGGTATTTAATTCTTTGGTTTTATAAATGGTTTCCCAATGATTTTTACTGTCAAAATTTTCCATCTGATTTTTATGAAATTATTTCACAAATCTCAGCTTATAAAAATCTCAATCCTTTAACATTTGATAAATAATCAATTGATATGTGCCCGAATTCTACTTAAACTTACTTGCGTAATACCCAAATAGGAGGCAATATGTTTCAGTGGTATTTTTTGGATGAGTTGTGGCTTTTTCAAAAGTGCCAAATATCTTTCTTCTGCAGAATGAAACTGAATGCTTTCAATTCTGTTGACAGTTTCAACATATCCAGCTTCAAAAATCAACATGAATAGCCGCTCGATTTGCGGATGGGCATCATAAAGGCTAAAGAGTTGGGAAGCATTTATGGCAATTACCTCTGTGTCTTCTAACACTTGAATGGCTTTTTGAGAAGGATTCCCAGTAAACAAGCTCTCTACTCTAGCAATGATTTCGCCTTCAAATGAAAAAGACTCCGTGATGTCAACCCCGTCTTTATAATAGTAAATTCTTGCTATACCAGCATTGATAAAATAAATGGTCTTGCAGGTTTGCCCAAAACTTTGCAGATTTTCACCTTTTTTAATATTAACAATTGAACATATTTTTTCCAAAGTTGCCCTACTTTCAACATTTAATGTGGTGTATTTTTGGAAATATTTAAAGAGTTTGTCCATTTTAATTTTTTTCAGAAAAAATCACCAATTTTTCAAAGGTTTCAATTTTGGCTTTTTTATCTTTTCTTGGCTAATAATTACTGCATAGTTTTTCCTAGAATTTGGAGGAATAATAACCTCAAAACCAATGATCTTTGTGCCTGGATTTAATGCGTCGTAATCGTGCGTTGGCGTAGTTGACCAAGTTTTCAATTTTGCATTTTTCAGACCTAAAATATTCATATTCATGGTCTTGTTATTAATTTTCAATTCTGCTGATTGGTCATTAAGTATTTTTACCTTCGCTGGTGTAACCATGGTCCATTTCAATGTTCTGGCAGAATCAGAAGTTTCTATTTCGTCTTGAAAAACAACATAGGATTTATCTACGATTACAATTCCTCTTTTGGCTGAATTTATTTGGTTTTTAAAAACCGCTGATATATCACTTTGCACGCTTAAGAAATTTTCATCTGTTGTGGTTTTTTCTATCTCGGCTTTGCCTTCAACTACCTGATATTTGTTGTCAAAAGTCAGTGTATTGTGGGCCAGGTTGTTATATCTGTAAATATCCCATCTTTGCGAATTTTGTGTTTTATCCCACAAAGCCACGCCTTTGGATTCCAAGGAATTGTAATTTTGCATGCCAAAATCCATAGCCCACCGCTCCCCTTGGGCATCCAACACAAACGAACCGACATCCATGTGACCATGATTTACGGATGGCGAGCCTGCCTTAAAACCCACAAAAATGGCTTCGGAATCTGTCCAAGAAGTACGCATCATGACTACTGGATTTTTGCCTTGCCCGGTCCAAGTCAATTCTTTTGGTGCCGAAATGTTTTCAAAACCTAAACTCGCTCCCCAAATCATAGCCGCGGGTAGTAGACGATTTCCAGCCATATTTTCCGGAGAATCTAAATACGTTTTCTCATTAAAAAGTAATTCAACTTGCTTTTTTTGAGCCGCAAACCAAAACATTGCCGGACTAAGTCCAGTGTCATTTCCTGCATCAGAATAATTAAAACTTAGACCTGATGTGCCTATCATGTGCTCAAAGTAGGCAGCTGTTTTAAGAAAACCAGGACTTTTTATTAGACCAAAATCATTGTTGAATATTTTCTGTAATGCATTGATAAATAACACATTGAAGCTAGTTCCATAGTCCCAATAGCTGTAACCTTCGGGATATGCACCGTCTGGTTGAAAATCTTCCATCGGGAGTTTTATGCTCGAAATTGCCCTTTCTAAAATAGTTTTGGTCAGTTCTGGCGTATCTTCTTGAATAGCAATCGCTCCAAAAGAAATACCAGCATTGCAGACTTGATTCCAGTTGTGGCTTGCTTTAAGCCAACTATTGTATTCAGGATTTAGCGAAGGCTCAATTCCTTTTTTCAAAATGGCCTCTTCTATTATATTTCTGGAAGTTGCCGATAAGTCATTGTAAAGCCAGTCGTAACCAATAGAAACGCCGAGTGTCATCTCTGCTACGTCCAAAAAATGTGAAGGATTCCAGTCTGAAAACTGAGCTATTTTCAGCATTTCTTTTTCTGCTTTTTCTAAATATTTAGGTTCTTTGGTAATACGATATGCATAAGAAAGAAAAAATATTCTGCGAATAGCTTCTCTGGAAACGCTCAAAAGTCTTCGACCGATTTGGATACGTTCAAGTTCTGGTTCTTTTAAAAACTTGTTGCTTTCAGCCAAAATTACTGCATGGATTTTAGCCCAACTTTTATCTTTCGCAATGTTCTCGATGATGGTATTTTCTTCTCCTTTTAGCAGCATCAAGCGTGGGTGAGTAGGGAAATCTGTTTGAGCAATAGTCTGACCTGAGCATACAAAGCGTATGAGAGATAGAAAAAGAACTAGCGTTTTTTTCATCGGGAATGGTTGAAATAATAAAAATCAAATATGAAACGCTTCAAAAATACAAATTTGATTTCAAATTTGCCTGCTTTTGTTTTAGGTTTAAGCTTTTACTTTTGCAAAAAACTTCCTGCGGCTAGAGCGTTCTGTATTTCCAAAATTATCCTTCCACCAATCGTCGGTTCTAAGTGGTTTCGGCGGCTCGTTGGGCTTTCTCCATTTTAGAGATTCTCTGAAGGCATGGTGACTAAAAAGCCGCATATATTCTCCTAAATATATGTCAGCTACGCGTTTATTGCCTTTGATGATGACCATGTTTTCGTCGTTATTGACGGTGGAAGCATTACTGAAATTGGCTGAGCCAGTGATTACAATGGGCTTATTTGATAAAGGATCTACCAGCATAAATTTATTGTGAACGTAGTTCACGGCACTGTTTAAGCCAGAAAGCTTTTCTTTTAGCCATCCGTCAAACGCGTTCGTTTTTATAAAATCTCCAATCGCAAAAACATTTTCTGTCTTGTTTCTTAAAAGCTGAATTTCCTTTATCTCAGCATCTTTTTCGGGACCGTCTTTCATGGGTCTTGTGGTTTTTTCTAAAAGTGCAAAACGCAAAGGTGCTTTACTGGATTTATACACTTCCTTGAAAATTTCATTGATACCAAAGGCGAAAGTCATAAACAAGCCAGATTTGGCTGAAAGAGCCAAAGATTTGTAGGTTTCTAGAGCATCTAAGGTTTTTCTTGGGCTAAAAACACATGAAGCGTCGATATTAAGAGGTAAAGCTGGCAAAGGAGAAAGAGTCTCTACCACAGGCTTTAAGTCTGCCGTTTTGGGGTTGTTATTTAAATCTTCCCAATAAGCATGAAATTTACCAGCCACAGTTGTGTCTTCGAGCAAGTGTGCCACATTTGAATGGCCAAATATTCCGCCATCGGAGAAATTCATCCCGCCGGTCCAAACCGCTATCGGATTTCCGTTTTCTAGTTTTACGATAAATTTATTGTGCGAAATATAAGATTTCCCTTCAGTTCTTCTTTTACAATTTGCCGCTATTCCAGCCGCTGCCACTTGCTTATCATTTTCTTTGGCTGGCGAATCTTTGCGAGCATCATATACAACCTGCACATCCACGCCACGGTCAATAGTGGTCTTTAACAATTGCAAAAAAGGCAAATAATTAAACTCATAAGCGGCTATTCTCAATGCATGGATTCCAGGCACACAAGTATTTACATAATTTTCCAAAGCCTCGTAAATTCCTCTTGAGAGCCATTCAAACGCCTTATTATTAGGTACATCTTCGGGACGTCTGTCACCAAATCTTCTGACGTATTCTTGAGATGCGGCTGTACCTCTGTTGAAAAATACATCCTGGTTTCCGCTTTCGGGAGACTCCGTCGTGATGTTTATTTTGGTTTCTGCTATCGGAATCAAATTTTGCGGATCACCCTTTAAGGCTGTTACTGTGTAAGTATATTTATAACCAGGTTTGGCTGAATAATCGGCCCATTGGAAGCTTTGGATAGGGTGATATTTGGTAGAATACATAGCACCAGAAGGCAAGCCTGGGTCAGTTTCAGCGAAAGCTTTCATGGCTTCTAAATAGTATGCTTCGTTTTCATTATGATCAACACGATGAATCGAAAAACCCAAGAGACCTTGACAGAGGTTTTCAGGTAAATTAAAGCCTAAAAGCACTACATAAGTACCAGATATTGCATTGACTTTTAGCCCATTAGTTGTTTTCGACTTTCTCATTTTTGAAGAATTTATTTCTAATCAAAATTCGAAATCTTTTTCTTGAAAAGCAATGTTGTAGATTGATTTTGATTTTGTGGTTGTTTGATGGCACGCAGATGACGCAGATGCTAAGGCAACGCTGATATTCACTGATTTAAATTTTTTGGCACATAGGAATTTTATTTTACTCAATAGATATTATGAAGTTTCATGTTCGCCTTAAATCTTGAAGGTTTTCAACTTTTTTGTTGGTCAAAGTTGAGCAAATTTTCTCCAAAGCCGATTTGCTCTCATCGTTCAATGAAAGGTATTTTTCGAAATATTTAAAGAGGGTTTGCAAAAGGAAAAGTAAACATATATGTTTACAAACTAAGGAAAAAGTAAACGTATGTGTTTACAAATTAAAATCTGAAATGGTTAGATTATGATAAATAATGCACCAAAAATGGATAATCTAATAAAAATATTCTTTTTGATTTTTATTAATTATCACTAAATTTACATAAACGTTAAAATATTATGACAGCACTATCAATTCAGAATAATGGTAATGAAATGTTCATTAGAATCGACAGAAATGGTTTTGATGAATCCTATCTCGTTGCTTTAGTAAAACGTTTGGAGTTGGAAGTTAAATCCAAAGAAGCCGATATTTCTCCCGAAATAAGTAAAATAGCTGATAAAATTGATTCTGATTGGTGGAAAAAAAACGGGAATGAGTTTCTGAAAGATGTTAAAAAGCGATGACAAAAAGTATTGTTGTTGATACGAATTTAATTATTTCTGCACTACTGTCAAGTTCTTCCTCACTTCGTGAGGTTTTATTTGATAAATCTATTCATTTTTATGCTCCAAATTTTATAATTTCTTAAATTTTTTACTTTTTCATTTTATAATCCCCCCACTTCCCGCATGAGGGACAGAACGGCCTGTTTGAGCTCTTTTTGTGGGCCTGCCGATAGGCGGAGTACAAAAAAGCGAGTAGTGATGGCCCGACCCCAGCTGGAATGCGATTGCTTTTGGCTAGCGGAAATGCTCAGCTGGGGGCATGCCCAAATGTTGTTTTTTTTTAGCTCAGGATATCTTTGACTACTTGTCCGCTGACGTCGGTGAGGCGGAATCGGCGACCTTGGGATTTGAAAATGAGCTGCTCGTGGTCGATACCCAAGAGGTGCATCAAGGTGGCTTGGAAGTCGTGTACGTGTACGGGATTTTTGACAATGTTGTAGCTGAAGTCGTCGGTTTGGCCATAACTGAGTCCGGCTTTTACGCCTGCACCTGCCATCCACATACTGAAACAGCGTGGGTGATGGTCGCGGCCGTAGTCGTTTTGGGTGAGTTTGCCTTGGGAGTACACTGTGCGGCCAAATTCGCCTCCCCAGACAACGAGGGTATCTTCAAGCATGCCGCGACGTTTGAGGTCGATAAGCAGGGCTGCTGTTGCCTGGTCGGTTTGTTTGCACTGTTGGGCCATGTTTTTGGGCAAGCCGCCGTGATGGTCCCAACCTTGATGGTAAAGCTGCACAAACCGCACGTCTTTTTCGAGGAGTTTACGGGCTAGGAGGCAGTTGGCGGCATAGGAACCTTTGTCGCGACTGTCGGGTCCGTAAAGCTCGAAGACTTCATCTGACTCATGGGTGGTGTCCATGACCTCAGGCACGGAGGTTTGCATGCGATACGCCATTTCGTATTGGGCTATGCGAGCGTCTACTTCGGGGTCTGCCCATTTATCGTTTTGGAGCTGATTGAGCTGCGTGAGGTAGCTGAGCATCTCTTGGCGGTCGGCACCGTCGTATCCCTCGGGGTTGTTGAGAAACAGAACTGGGTCTTTGCCCGATCTAAACTGCACACCTTGGTGCTCCGATGGCAGGAAGCCGTTGCCCCAAAGGCGGGCGTAAAGTGGCTGGTCTTTGGCGGCGTTTTTGGATATCAATACAATGAAAGCAGGCAGATTTTGGTTTTCGGAACCTAGCCCATACGACAGCCATGAACCTATTGAAGGTCGGCCGGGTAATTGGTGACCTGTCTGAAAAAACGTGATGGCTGGGTCGTGGTTGATTTGCTCTGTATAGAGTGATTTGATGATGCAAAGTTCGTCTACAACTTGGGCGGTATAGGGCAGCAATTCGGAAACCCAGGTTTTGTTTTTGCCGTGTTGGTTAAATTTAAACGCCGATGGCACCACTGGCAAAACGGCCTGATTGGCACTCATTCCGGTAAGGCGTTGGCCTTTGCGGACACTGTCGGGGAGATCTTGGCCAAACATGTTGCTTAGGCGAGGTTTGTAGTCGAAGGTTTCGAACTGCGAAGGTCCACCAGCCATAAACAGGTAAACCACTCGCTTGGCTTTTGGGGCGATGCTTGGCAAAGCTGCTAAGAGGTCTTTCTCAAAACTTTTGGCGTCGGAACTCGTGGAAAGTAAATTTCCGAGGGCAAACGCACCAAGGCCTGAGGCGGTTTTTTGGAGGAAATTCCGTCTGTCGAGTTTTTTTGTGATATTTTCTAGGTCTTTCATTTCTGTTTTTTTTAATTGAACACTGATGACACTGATTGGACAGATTTTCACTGTTTTTTAAAAATTTTGATCTGCGTTTATCAGTTAAATCTGTGCGGCAGCCGATGCTGTTATCTGTGTTCCATTACACTCTACCTTTTAGTTAAAGTCGCATCCGAATTTAGGATAGTGGAAGCTACTACTGTGTTGGCGGCTATCGCCGAAGGATCTAGGCTAGGGTTTATTTTGGACAATCCTGCTGAAATCCAGCCTTTTGCTTTATCGGGATCGGCTTTGAATTTTTGGTATTCTTTTTCTCGCAATTCAATCAAAAGTTTTATTTCGGCTTCGCTCGGACTTTTTCCGGTTAGTTTTTTATAGGTGTTTTGAATGCTGATTTTTGCGTCTGATTGGCTACACATTTGTTCACCCAGTTTTTTGGCGGCTTCTAAAAACGTTGGGTCGTTGAGCGTAACCAAGGCTTGCAATGGCGTATTGGTGCTTTGGCGTCTTACGATACAAGAGCTTCGTTGGGATGCGTCAAAGGTTCCCAAAGTAGGATTTGGGACGGTTCGTTTTACGACAATGTATAGACTTCGGCGGTAAATCTCATCTGTGGAGTCGGGCTTATAAGTGGCTCCGTTTATGTCCCACAGGCCTTCAGGTTGATAGGGTTTTATGCTTTTTCCTCCGATTTTCTCATTTAATAATCCGCTCGCCAGCAAGGCGTTGTCTCGAATCATTTCGGCTGTTAGTCGTTTAGCAGGACCTCTGGCCAAAAGTCTATTTTCTGGGTCGAGCGTTCGCATATCTTCTGTCGCTCTAGAATCCTGACGATATGCGGCGGACATCACGATGGTTTTGTTAAGTTGTTTTTGGTCCCAATTGCTTTCTCTAAATGTTACGGCTAACCAATCTAATAGTTCAGCATGGGTGGGCATTTCTCCCTGATTGCCAAAGTCTTCGCTTGTTTTGACGAGACCAGTTCCGAAGAAATTCTGCCAAAGACGATTTACTGCCACTCGAGCAGTGAGGGGATGATTTTCGTCGGCGAGCCATTGGGCTAAACCTAAGCGATTTTTAGGATATTTGTCTGAAAAAGCCAATATGTCCTTTGGCGTATTTGGAAATACTTCCGGACCAAAAGCGTCGTATTGGCCACGGAGAAGCAAATGCGTCTTTTTGGGCTTTGGCATTTCTTGCATTACCATGAGTTCAGGAATATGTTCCATAGAATCTGCCAGAGCCGTTCTTGCTATTTTGAGTGTATTTCGAGCCACCAAACTATTGGAATCTACTGCCGAAAGGTAATATTGTTTTAATGTTTCTTTTTCTGACATGCTAAGGCTTTCAATATTTTTATGGCTTATGGTAGCCCAAGAAGCTTTTTTTGCCAAAATGTTGATTTCGAAAGATGTTAAAACTCTGTCATAAACCACGATGTCGTCCACTTTTCCACCTTTAAATCCCAGACCTCGCCACCAGCCGCCGATTTGTAGTGCAGGTTCATTTTTAGAGAAAAATATGATGTCTTTGTAGAGTTGGTCTATTACGGTTTCCATTTCGATAGTTTGGCCGTCTAGATAAACTTGGAGGCCATTGGCGGTAGAGGATCCATCGTAGGTCATGGTTATTTGTATCCATTTGTCTCTTGGAACATCATTTATGCTTAGTTTTGTAATTGCATTTGAGGGGGCAGTATGTGCCAAAGTGGCTTCCAGTCGGTTGTTTTTCAGGTACAGATGAAAGCCTTTGAAATTGTACAATCGCTCGGCGTTGCTTTTATGGAAAATAACACCCTCTTTCATGTCTTTCGGAATTTTTAGCCAAAGACCTACCGAAAAAGGTTCAGATTTTCGGAATACCCCAACGTCTTTTAGGTCAGCATAAACATCGCCATCTAAGATAAGGATGGTATTGTTATCTGTTTTTTCAAAAGTAGGTTTATCGACCACCCCAGCATCACGTCGCATAATACCTTTTTGAGCAGGGTTTAAGGTGTTTTTTAATGAATCCTCAAAAGTATAATATCCTTGTAGATTGGCCTTAGGAATAGAAAAATCTGAAAGTTTGGCGTATTCCTTGGTATTTAACCAATTTTCAAATTTGGCTTCTGCTTTTTGTTGCTCGACTTTGAGTTTTTCTTCGTTTTCAAATACGGTCTTTTTCAAAAAAGTAATGATTTTTTCTTGTTCTTCATCAGGTAAAAGTAAGGTGGGCGTTGGCGGGTCGTCGTTCCAAGCTATTTGACCAGCTTCTCGTACATTGTTGAAAAAACTGTATAATTCATAATAATTTTTCTGTGAAATGGGATCGTATTTGTGGTCGTGGCAGCGAGCACAGCCTACCGTAATCCCTAAAAAAGCGTCTCCGAAAGTGTTGGTTCTATCCATAACATACTCGGTTTGAAATTCTTCTTCAACTATGCCACCTTCGAGGTTTTGCTGGTGATTGCGGTTAAATGCCGTAGAAATAATCATGTCTTTGGTGGGATTTGGCATCAAGTCACCCGCAAGCTGTTGCTCTATGAAATTGTTGTAAGGCATGTTTTGGTTGAAGGCCTTTATGACCCAGTCACGGTAAGGCGACATGTCGCGTAGGCGGTCGACCGTGTAGCCATGAGAGTCGGCAAATCGAGCCAAATCGAGCCAATCGGTGGCCATTTTTTCACCATAATGTGGCGAAGCCAAAAGCCTGTCAACCTGTTTTTCGTAGGCACTTGGAGTATTATCGTTAAAATATGCGTCTATTTCAGATAAAGTTGGAGGTAAGCCAGTTAAATCAAGAGAAACTCTACGCAGCAATATTTCCTTGTCTGCTTCTTTGTTTTGGTTCAGGTTTAGCGTTTTTAGTTTGGCAAGAATAAAATTATCTATGGGATTAAACACCAATTGGCCAGCATCAATAGCTGGAATTGGCTTTTTTATGGGTTTCAAAAACGCCCAATGTGGCTGATAAACTGCACCATTTTCTATCCATTTAATTATGGTAGCTTTTTCAGTGACCGATAGTGATAAATGCGATTTTGGCGTAGGCATTTTGTAATCTGGATCTTCCGAAATTATTCTATGAAACACCTCGCTTTTTCTTAAGTTTTTGGGTGAAATTGCCACTTTTCCAGGACTTTCGGGTAATTCAGCATAAGCATTGGCAGCGATATCGAGACGTAAGCCTGCTTTTTGCTTAGCTTTATCAGGTCCATGGCAAGCAAAGCATTTGTCTGACAATATGGGCTTTATGTGAATATTGTAGTCAATGTCATTTGGTAATGTTTTGTAGGCATCCGCTATTTCTTTGGGTAATTTTGTGCCTGTTTGGGCATTTACTGACCAAATATTAATGGAAACAAATAAGAAAATGAGTTTAAGTTTCATTTGCCAAATTTTCGATAATCTAAAGTTTTACAGTTCCTTTCAACGAATCGGGTTTTGAGAATTTGAAATTGCCGTATTCTATTCTCGTATTGGACATTTTCTTTTTTAGTTTTTCTATTCCTTCTTCCGAAATTTTAGTTTTCCATAAATATAACACTTTCAGGTTTTTAAAGCTCGAAATCGTTTCAATACTTTCATCCGAAACTTCCGTATTGTATAGATTTAATTGCCTTAGATTTTTTAAACTTTCTAAGTTTTTTATACCCTTATCAGTTATTGAGGTTCTTTCAAGATTCAATTTTTCAAGATTATTAAACTCTTTTAATTGATCCATATCTGCGTCAGAAAATTCTTTGTTATTGATTTTTAGAGAAAAAACATTTTCTTTAAGTTCTTGTAAATCTGACAGATAAGTCGGGTTGTAGTTTTTGACATTCACAAAATTAACATCGAGTTTTTTGCCACTATTTCCTTCTAAATTCACTACTATTTTTTGGTTTTTTAGTTTTTGCAAAACCATTTCATTTGGAATATCTAGCTTGGTTTCAGCAGTTAATAGATTTTCAAAAGATTCCTTTGATAAAACTTCTTCCGATGCAATATTTACATTAGAAATTTCCGCCACTTTTATTTGAGGAATAATTGTTTCATCCTCAATTTCTCCTGTAAAAGATGCACCTTTTTTTATCCAAAAATTAATGATTGAAATCTCATTTGAAGTCAACTGTGGCTTCCCTTTTGGTGGCATGTGTTTTTCTTTTTCTAAAGGCAAAAGTAAATGGGAATACAAGAGGCTTTTATTTGGATTTCCGGCTTTTAAAATTTCTCCATTTTTACCTCCTTTTCTTATGAAAACTTCATTATCAAGTCGTAAACCACCTTTCTTTTTCCTAGAGGAATGACAGTTGTAGCATTTTTTCTCTAAAATAGGCAATACTTTTTCTTTGTAGAGAAAGGTTTGTTTTACCAGATTTTTCGTTTGATTTGTGCTATCTATTTTAGTGTCTTTTTCAGAGATAATTGCAGTATCACTTGCTTTTTCATCTGATGCAAAAAGATAATTTTCTCCATGGGTGATAGTTCCTCCAAAATGACCCGCAACCGCTAACACAGCAACCATTATTGATGATATAAGCATCCTCTGTTTTTGGAAAAAATAGGCAGAAAACCCCAAGATGCAGGAGCTTATGCCTGTCCATTGGTGTTTTTCCACGAGTTCGGCATCATAATCACCACTTTGGGCCAAAAACCATCCAGTAAGACAAGAAAGTGCGGCAGCAAAAGAGCCCAAAAGCAATGCAATTGAAATAGCCGATAAGAGATTTGCTTTTTGCCATCTTTCATAAATAATCAGAACGAAAGCAAAAAGCAAAATCCCAATGGGCAAATGCACCAATAATGGATGGAACTGACCTATGATTTTTGAGAAATCCATTATTCCATCATTTTCTCCAACAACCAATTTGTGATTTTTTCTCTCTGCTCTGGATAAGTCCAGTGGCCAGTTTCAAGGGCTAGATATAGTTCTTTGGGTGCTTTTATGGTATTGTAGGCAGCATACATGGATGTTGGAGGGCAGGTTTCGTCGTTATAGCCCCATGAGTAAATGCCCGGAATGCTTAGGCGGCGGGCGAAATTTACGACATCGTAATAGCCAACGGTTTCGATCTTCTCTTTTTTGTTGTTAAAAGCCAAGCCAGTTTTGTCGAAATAATGTGGCCAACCACCTGCTCTTCCGTTGAGGTAACCCGTGACATCAGAAATAGCAGGATAAAATGCTCCTAACCATTTTACACGGTTGTCTAAAGCCGCGGTTACTATTGATAAAGCTCCACCCTGACTTCCGCCAGTTACCGCCAAATTTTTACCGTCAAATTGTGTTAAACTTACCAAAAAGTCGTTGGCCCTTACACAGCCCATATACACTCTTTTGTAGAAAAAACGATTCTTGTCGTCAAGGTTGTAGTTGGGGTATCCGTTCAGAATTCCTCTGCCCAAATCGGCATAAACTTGTGGGTCGAGGTTTACTGGAATGCCGTGAATGCCAATTTGAAGGGTTATAATTCCTTTCTCAGCATTGGCTACATCTCCATAATACGGCCTTACACCAGCACCAGGGACCTGCAAAAGTGCAGGGTATTTTCCTTCTTTTTTGGGAATACAAAGAATTCCGTAAAGCCTTGTACCGAGAGCAAAGTTTTGAATATTTACTTGATAAACATTTACTTTTTCGGTGCATCGCTCTGGTAAAAGCGTCATTTTGGCATCAAGTGGAATTTTTGCCAAATCTGCTTTGGCGTTGTCCCAGAAAGTGTCAAAATCCGCAGGATTGGCGGCAGTTGGCTGAATATCAGTGGGATTAAAACCTGCCGTTGCAAGGTTTCGGTATTCTTTGCCGTCGATTTCGGCAATGGCAACACAACGAAGAAAACCTGCTGTGTTCATGGTGCCAGCATCTATCGTTTGGCTTCCCGAAGCTAACATTATGGTTTCTTTTTTGGTAGGTTCCATTTTCTCAGGACCGATTTCGTATTTGATTTTGGCGTTTTTTACGGGATTCCCATTTTGCAAAACTGAAATCGTAAACTTCACTTTTTCGCCGGTTTTATAGGTCCAATCGGTATGATCAGCTGCCACTATTACTTTGATGAGTTTTTCGGTGGGTTGAGCGAGGGAAATTCCGGTACTAAGAAATACCAGATAAAGCCAAAGAGAAAGTCTTTTTTGCATACAATTATTTTTTAAGGTTGAATTGTACGAATTTACAGCATTTATTTTGGACTAGGGGAAATTCTAAATAGAAATATTTTGCAAGTTTTCGAAAAGCATTATTTATATCCTCTTTGGTTTAATGCTTCAAATTGGGCAAAATTGAAACCTGCGTTTTCAGCCATTCCGTATATTGGAAATGCTAAAACTTGAGAGGCGATGTCGCCATAGAGGAAATTAAAAATCAGGGTGTATTCTTCTGTATCTATATGTTTTTCGAAGTGTTTTTTAGTGCTTTGGTAATCAAAGTTGTCAGTGATTGTTTTTGGGTTATTTTTAGCTATAAATATTTCTTGATTAAAATGCTCTTGAAGGGTTTTGGCTTGTCCATTTTTATGAAAGTAGATTGTACGAAAAACATAGTCCTGGGTTCTTTGGATTATTAGTTCTTCCGTATACATTTCACTAGTCCAGAAAAACGGCGTGCAAAATTTACGGGCAAACAAGGCTTTTGTTTTGAATTTGCTATCGTAATCTGTAGTGAATCGATTTGTCCAGCCGCCTAGCATATCATCTGCCAAATTTAGACATACGCTGAAGATTTCTTCCTCGGTAAATTCTGTTAACTGTTGATTTATTTTTTCAAGTGTATTTTCGATTATTTGTTCAGCATTTAGAGACTTTAGTTCTAAGAGTTTTTCTAAAACTTGCGGTTTGGCCATTGGATTAAATCCACCGATTGGCAGCACCATATCGTTTTTCGAATTTCCTTTTAACAAGGTCAAATAAGCCTGAAACCTCTCCTGACCTATCGGCATTTTGTAGAGTTTTTCTATTTGGTCTATAACTAGGAGAAGCTTGAATTTCATTCGCCAAACAAATCAAATCATCAATTCATCCACGTCCAAACCTGCCAAACGCATGGCTTCGTATTCTACTTCTATAATAAATTCGGATTGATCTTGGTCGAAATCTTCGTTGTTCCAGTCTTTAAAAAACTGCTCGGTTTGGTCTTTTAAGTCAGGTGTATTTTTATCAAGGTGCACCATCAGGAAATTGGTAAAATACAGGACTTCCTCTTTCATTTCTTTCACCACATCCTCACCAGGATAGGTAAGTTCTCTGTCTTCCCATTCATCTAATATAAACCAATCTTTGGTTTTGAATTCTTCTAAAAGTGTAAGTCGCTCGAGTTTTGTCATTTCGGAAAAGCTAAATTTAAAATATCTACAAAAATACAAGATAAATATTCATCCCAAACACTTAAAAATGGAATAGGTTATTATTTCTTAATGATAACGTAAAGTTAGGCTAATATGCGAACCATAGCTTTGGAGTTTTAAACCAAATAGAAATGAGTTTTGCAAATCGTGTTTTCCAAAATAAAACGGGTGCAATAATATGGATGATGGTGGCTGCATTTGGGGCGTATTTTTGTACGTATGCATTCCGAAAGCCATTTTTTACGGGCAAGTTTGAAGGCTATGAATTATGGGGAATGAGCCTGAAAAGCGTGTATATCATTATGCAAGTACTGGGCTATATGAGCTCCAAGTTTATTGGGGTAAAAATCATCTCGGAGTTGAAACCCAATCAGCGGATAAGACTGGTTATCAGTTTAATATTGACCGCAGGTTTGGCATTGCTGCTATTTGCTTTGGTTCCTCCTCCTTACAATCTCCCATTTTTGTTTCTAAATGGTTTGCCTTTGGGCATGGTTTGGGGAGTTTTATTTAGTTTTTTAGAGGGTCGCCGATTTACCGAATTATTAGGTATAGGACTAAGCATAAATATGATAATGACCTCAGGAATATTAAAATCGATTTATATTTTTATTCAAGCCCAATTTGGTTTTACGGAATTTTGGATGCCGATTGTGGTTGGAGCAGCATTTTTACCTGCATTTTTTGTTTTTGTATGGATGTTAAGTAAAATTCCACCGCCAGATAAAGAAGAGCAATTGTTGAAAGTTCAAAGAAGGCCCATGGACAATTTTGAAAAACTGAAAGTCTTGAAAACCTACGGTTTGGGTATTTTTATGATTGTGATAGTCTATGCGTTTTTTACAACACTGCGAGATTTTCGAGACAATTTTGCAGTTGAGATTTGGAACCAATTAGATGCTGGTCATTCGTATTTAATTTTTGCAAAAACGGAGACCTTTATAGCCATCATTGTTATGTTGATTTTGGGTACAATTATATTTTTCAGAAATAATAAACTCGCCTATTATTACATCACTATTTTAATCGTAATTTCCTTGCTATCAATTTTGCTCAGCAATTGGTTGTTTCGCACCAATGTCATAAGTCCACAAACATGGATGACCACATTAGGCATAGGTTTTTATCTTCCGTATTTGTTGATACAGATTGCTTATTTTGAACGACTTATAGCCTATTTAAGAATTAAAGGAAATGCGGGGTTCTTTGTTTATATGTGCGACAGCATCGGGTATTTGGGAAGTGTGGTTTTGTTGTTTTTTAAAGAATTCAATACCCAGCAGTTCAATTTTTCGGAGATTCAATTGTACCTTAGTGAAGCTACTGGGTATTTCGGTATTCTGTTTTTGGCTTTGCAGTTTTGGTTTTTTGAAAGAAAAAATAATAAGCAAAAACAAGTAAAATCTATTGAAACAATTGGCTGATTTTTTCTTCTGCATAACCCGCACTGGTGGTCATTCCTTTTCCGCCGATTCCTGTGCGTATTTCTATGTTTTCTGAAATTTTATATTCAAAAATTCCATCCGGATGCTGTGCATAATATCCTGCCCAAGCTTGTGAATAGGCCGCATCTGGAATTTCTAGTATTCTTTTAGCTTCCGTTTTCATGAGATTGTTTATTTTATCCTGAACACCCAAGCCTAAATTTTCTACGACATCTACACCAGCATATTCATGAGAATCGCCAACAATTATGCTGCCATCGGGCAATTGTTTGAATAGTATATGAATGCCGTATTTTTTGAGTTCTAATAGTTGTTTTGGCGTGGTAATTTTAGAAAAAGAAGGACAACTTTCAAACGCCTCATAGCGTCTGATTGTTAAGCCTGTTAGAATATTAGATTTCAAGAACATCTGTTTCAACGGCACTGTTTTAAGCATTTGCAATTTGCTCACTATAAGTCCACTATGTTGGTAAATTTCAGGAAAAAGAGCATTGAAAACATAACCACTACAAATGATTACTTTTTCGGAATAAAATGCCTCTTTAGCTGCCGTTTCTACTTTTGCTTCACCATTATTTTCCTCAATATTTATTGCCAAAGTGCTGTTTTTGTAAGTAACACCCAAAGTATCAACACAAAAATTTATCAATTTGTAAATAAACTCGGAGGCATTGACGCTGTACTCTTCAGGATAAAAAATGGAGCTTTTGATATAGGCCGACTTAAGATCTGGAAATCGCGATTGAGTTTCTTTTTTACTTAACATCTCAACATTATAACCCGCCTTTTGATGCATTTCAGCTGCCTCATTGGCAAGCTGCACTTCGTCGTTGTCTGATGCGATATAAACACTACCATTTTTTAAAAGTGTAAAATCTGCTTGTGATTGCAAATAATCATAAATTTCTAAGCTTCGCCTCCCATATTTCTGCCAAAAAGCGTCAAGACCTGAAGGCACCACCTGTCCGAAGTTTTGAATAGTAGAGCCAACTGGTTTGTTGTCTTTTTCGAGGAGAAGTACTTTTTTGCCCATTTTAGCTGCATGATAAGCATGAAAAGTACCCATTATGCCTGCTCCAACTACAATTAAGTCGTATTTTTTCATCAGTTCAGATAGTTTTTAAGTTCTGAAAGGTTGGCTAGTAGTCCGTCGTTTTCAACTGCAGATAATTGCTCCCTTGTGTGCGTGCCATTGCAAAGTCCTAGACTAAATTTAGCCTTGGCTTTTTTGCCGGAAATTAGATCAGAAGGTGTGTCTCCGATGTTAATGATTTTTTGTGGATCAGATATATTAAAGGTTTTCATGGCTTTCAAAATCATAAAAGGCTCTGGACGGCCTTTTTCTACTTCGTTTGAAGCTATCGAAAGGTCAATTATGCCATTGCCCGAAGTGTTGCAGTAGTTGGCGTCAAGTCCATTTAGCCAACCCAATTTATCAAGAATTATATCACAAACTTTTCTGTAAAAACCTGTTGTTAAGGCTATTTTGATGTTCTTTGATCGTAAAAGCTCAAAAGTTTCAAGACAATAATCGGTGGGATATATTGGATTTTCATGATAGTGACTTTCAAGGATATCGGTAAAAACATCGTAGCTTACAAAAACATTTTCGGCATATTCTGGATGTTCTTTTCCGATTTTTTCATCCCAAAGCATTCTGAAAACTTCTATTTTAGAATAGCCTTGTAAGGCCAAAATTCTTTCTTCAGATACTGCAAGGCCTGTTTTTGTACAAGCTTGGGCAAAACAAGTTTCAACTTCTTTGGCGTCTTTTACGGTGGTTCCTGCCATATCAAATACAACCATCTCAATATTTCCCATTAGCTTTTTTTTCGGCAAAGCTAATCTTCAATCCCAATTCCAAAGTTAAGCCAATATTAAATTTCATTTGCGGAACGCAATCATATCGCAATCGTGCGTGTCCCCACACATGATATGCCACACACGATATGCCTAACACAAAAAAGCAAACAACAATCTTTTAATATCTACTTAATGATTTAGTGATATTGGGTTCGGAATTTTGTAAAAAAAAACGAATGGTAAGACGTAGCCTTTTAAAAAAATTTGGCTTAATGACTGGAGGTTTGATATTGAGTCAAGACCTTTTGGCAAGTCCTAAAACTTCATCTATACGAATTGCACATATTACAGACACACACATTCAGCCACATATTGGTGCAGCAAAAGGATTCGAAAAATGTCTACATCACATTCAAAATTCTAGCAAAAAAATTGATTTTATTATAAATGGCGGCGATGCAATAAT
This sequence comes from Lacihabitans sp. LS3-19, assembly GCF_024343575.1. GTDB lineage: Bacteria > Bacteroidota > Bacteroidia > Cytophagales > Spirosomataceae > Leadbetterella. The sequence continues at coordinate 277,745 of NZ_RJUA01000127.1, forward strand.
GGGAAGCCATAGTGCCTCCGAAAACAGCATTGACAAACAATGGGAGCTTTATAAAAATGTATTAAAAAGCGAAAATAACTTGAAAGTTTATAATTGTTTGGGAAATCATGATATCCATAACAAAAAGTCTGATTTACGAAGTTTTGAAGACGCTAAAATTGAAGCCCAAGAACATCTTTTTTTACCTAAACCTTATTATACTTTTGATGCCGGCAATTGGAAAGTTTTGGTTTTAGATAGTGTCCAAGGAAAAATCAGTGGAAAAGGTTACCATGGCAAAATTGACGAGCAGCAATTTGAGTGGCTCAAAAATGAATTGAAAAATACTGATAATTCGACACCAATATTAATAGTTTCTCATATTCCTATCTTATCAGCTTGTGTTTTTTTAGACGGTAAAAACTTCAAAAATGGTGAATGGAGAGTGCCAGAAACATGGATGCATAGCGATACCGAAGAACTTGTAGAATTATTCGCAAAATACCCGAATGTTAAACTTGCAATCAGTGGTCATATACACTTAAGTGACAGAATAATGTATAATCATGTTACGTATTGTTGCAATGGTGCGGTAGCTGGTAACTGGTGGAGAGGAAGCTACAAACAAACCAACCCTGGATACGCTGTTATTGATTTGTACAATGATGGCACTTTCGAAAACCAATATTTAGCTTATTCATAATGATTTGTAATACTATCTTGTTAATTTTATTTCTATCAAATTAAAAATAATCAAATTCTTCAAAATTCAATATGAAAAAAATAATCCTATTCCTATTTATTTCATTCACCTCATTTGCTCAGAAAACTGAGAATGTTTTCATCATCACTTCAGACGGTTTACGTTGGCAGGATATGTTTAGCGGGGCCGATTCTGCTTTGATTTTTGACAAAACCTATACCAAGGATTCGGCTGCCATGGTTAAAAAATTCTGGAAAAAAACTGCCGCAGAGCGAAGAGAGACTTTGTTTCCTTTTATGTGGAATAAAATAAAAAATGAAGGCCAAATCTACGGAAATAGGTGGTTGGGTAATTTTATGGACGTTGAAAACATTTATAGGTTTTCGTATCCTGGTTATAACGAGATTTTGACTGGTTATGCGGATATCAAAATCAATTCAAATGATAAAAAAGACAATGAAAATGTAACGGTTTTAGAGTTTTTAAATAATAAACCAAAATACAAAGGAAAAGTGGCGGCTTTTTCTACTTGGGATTGTTTCCCCTATATCATCAACGAAAAAAGGAGTGGAATACCAGTAAATTCTGGTGATGAAAAAGTAATTGTAAATCCAAGTCCAAAAGAAGTTTTGTTAAATGAAATAATGGAAATGTCACCACCGGCACATGCAGAAAGAGCAGATTTTGTGACTTATTTTTTTGCCAAAGAATATGTAGAAAAAAACAAGCCTAAGGTTTTATTTCTTTCTTTTGACGACACCGACGGTTGGGCTCATGCCGGAAATTATAAAGAATATTTAGAATCGGCTCATTCGTTTGATAAATACCTTCAGGACCTTTGGGATTATTGCCAATCGCAACCAAAATATAAAGACAAAACAACTTTTATCATTACGACAGATCACGGTAGAGGTGATATCATCAAATCGGAATGGACCAGCCATGGGCAGCGAATCAGAGATGCTGCACAGATTTGGATGGCGGTAATCGGGCCTGATACGCCTGCAATGGGTGAGGTTAAAACAAAACAAAATTTATTTCAAAATCAAATTGCTAAAACTGCCGCTGCATTTTTAGGAGAAAACTTTGAGAATGGTAAAGAGATAGGAAAGGCTATTTCTTCAACAAAAAAATAAGATTTTTAACCCTATATATCAAACTTAAAGAATACAATAAAGGCCAGAGATTTTGTCTCTGGTTTTTTTATAAAATAGCTTTTTCATCGAAAACTTAATGTTAAAAAATCATTAAGCGAAATCGTCAATTGTTATGAAATTGTCAACTTCTATTTCCATAACATTTAGTTAATAATCAAAGAAGACTTTTGCGGTGTGAAAATTTAAAATTAACCAAAGAAAATCTTCAATGAAAAGAAAACTACTTCAATTATTCAACAAGACTTTGCTCATTATCAGCTTGTTGAGTTTTACTGCTTCTCTTTCTTTTGCACAGATGCCTGTTAGCGGCACAGTGAAAGATGTTAAAAACGAGCCTATCCCAGGCGTGAGTGTATTAGTGAAAGGTACCGGCGTAGGTACTGTTACAGATCAGAATGGTGATTTCAAAATCACGGCAAGTTCAAAAGAATCAATTTTGGTTTTTTCTTCTATTGGTTTTACTTCAAAGGAAATCAAGGTTGGAAACCAAAGCTCGATTTCAGTAGAATTACTTGAAGATGCAAAAGCATTGAGCGAAGTGGTAGTAACAGCCTTAGGTATCAAAAAAGACGCAAGAAGAATCGGTGTTGCTATCCAGTCGGTGGATGGTTCTTCGGTTATTAAAGCCCGTGAGCCAAACGCTGTAAGTGCATTAGTGGGTAAAGTTGCTGGTCTTACTATTGGTATGCAACCAGAACTTTTAAGAAAGCCAAACATCATGTTGAGAGGAAACTCTGACGTGCTTTTTGTAATTGATGGTGTACCTGTAAACTCTGACACTTGGAATGTTAACCCTGACGATATCGAAACATATTCAGTATTGAAAGGAGCATCAGCATCGGCTTTGTATGGTTTTAGAGGTAAAAATGGTGCGATTTTGATCACAACCAAAAAAGGTTCTAAAGACAAAAGAGGATTTTCGGTGGACTTCAACTCATCGACAATGGCTGATAAAGGTTTTTATGCAATTCCTAAAGTTCAGGATGTTTTTGGACCTGGCGACCATGGTCAATATTCGTTTGTAGATGGTAAAGGCGGCGGTCTTAACGACGGCGATTATGATGCAGGCTGGGGACCAAAATTTGATGGACAGTTAATAGCTCAATACGACTCCCCTATTGACCCTGTTACTGGTAAAAGAATCCCGACACCTTATGTTGCAAGAGGAAAAGACAATTTATCAAGATTTTTAGAAACTGGTATTTTGTCAACAAACAATCTCTCAGTTTCTTCATCTGGAGAAAAACACAACCTACGTTTTTCAACTTCGCAAATATTCCAAAAAGGAATTGTACCAAATACCAAATTGAATATAACCAATTTCAACATAGGTGCTGATTATCAGTTCACTAAAAGATTGAAATTTGAATCAAGTTTACAATACAATAAGCAGTATACGCCAAATATTCCAGACGTAAACTACGGCCCAAACTCTATCATTTATAACATGACTACTTGGGGTGGAGCTGACTGGGACGTTGACGATATGAAAAACTACTGGCAAGAAGGAAAAGAGGGTATCCAACAGATATATGCTGAATACCAAAGATACAACAACCCGTACTTTATGAGTTATGAGTGGTTGAGAGGTCATCATAAAACGGATATCGTTGGACAGGCTTCTATGACTTATAAGTTTACTGATTATTTAGATGTAATGTTCCGTTCTCAAATCACTACTTGGAATTTGCTTCGTACAGAAAAAATGCCTTACAGTGCGGGTGCCTATGGACGTGACGAGCGTAGAGGTGACTACTCAGAAGACAGAAGAAACTTGTTTGAAAACAATACGGATATATTGGTAAGATTTGACAAAGACATCGTAAAAGATATCAATGCTAAAGTGTGGGTTGGAGGAAATATCAGAACATTCGATTATAATTCTTCTTTCGGCAAAACTGATTATTTGAATGTACCTGGATTATACAATTTCGCCAATTCTGCTAATCCAGTTAAATTGTACAATTTCAACTCTGATATGAGAGTAAACTCGGCCTATTATTCAGCTGACTTCTCTTATAAAAATGCCTTGACTTTGTCAACGACTGGTCGTGTGGATAAACTTTCTACTTTACCGGCAGGAAACAATACCTTTTTCTATCCATCAGTTTCCTTGGCTACTTCATTGACAGATTATGTAAAATTGCCTGAGTTTGTTTCATTTTGGAAACTAAGAGCTTCGTACGCCAATGTGAAAGATGGTTTGACACAGTCTTCTATTGGTGCTACGCCTAACGCTAGCTATCCTTTGGGTTATGGTGATCAATATTCGTCGCCGTACAATGGTCCAACTTACCAAAACTCAGCATCATATTCTACGCCGTTTGCCTACAATAACCAAACTGCGGCTTATTATTCTAATACACTTACAAATCCAAACATTCAACCATCTACTACTGCACAGAAAGAGATCGGTTTGGATTTTAGAGTATTGCAAAACAGAATTGGTTTAGATGTAACCTATTTCGTATCTGACGAAGGTCCGAAAATTTTTAACTTGCCAATTTCAAGTACAACTGGGTATACTTCAGCACTTGTAAATGGTATCAAAACTCAGAAAAAAGGATGGGAAATATCTTTGACGGGCTCTCCAATTAAGAATCCAAATGGTCTTACATGGGATATTTTGGCTAACTATTCTACTTTCCAAGAGAAACTTACCGAGATTTATCCTGGTGTTGAAAGCTTGAATACTTTCTTAAAAGTTGGTGATAGAGTAGATAAATATTATGGAAGAGCTTTTGTAAGAACGCCAGAAGGACAAATCATCAATGACGCTTCTGGTCGCCCTATATATGCTCCAGTAGCTCAGCATCTTGGCAATATGAACCCTGATTTTGTGTTCGGAATAAACAACAAATTTGGTTATAAAAACGTAAGCTTTAGCTTCCAGTTTGACGGTAGAATTGGTGGAGTATTATCCAATTATATTCAAAAACAGACTTTCAGAGGTGGTCGTCACATAGACTTGGCTACTGGCGAAATGTTAACTGCTCATGAGCAAGATGTAATAGGTGTGAAATCGTGGGTAGGCGAAGGTGTGCAAGTTGCAAATAATGTTGCCTTGGCTTTCGATGCTGATGGAAAAGTTACCAATTATGCAGAGTTAAGCTATGCTCCAAATACAACCAAACAATATCTTCAAGACTGGGTAAGTAGATATTACAACTCGGACGAAGGTAATTTAATGAGTCGTTCATTTGGGATGCTTAGAGAAGTGATTTTGGGCTATACAATCCCTTCTAAATTTACTGGCAAAGTTTTTCACGATGTTTCAATTTCATTTGTAGGTCGTAACCTTTTCTATTTTGCTGAGAAAAAAGATATCGATTTGAATCAATACTTGGATGGTGGTAGTTCGGGCTTACAGACACCTTCTACTAGAAGATATGGTGTAAATTTCGCCTTGAAATTCTAAGGTTATCATTTTTAAATTTTATCAAAAAAAGACATGTTAAAGAATAAATTAAATATAGGATTGTTCGCGTTGCTAATGCTTGTTGGCATGAGTTGTGACAAAACGTTTGAAGAGTTAGAAGTAAACCCAAATAACCCTACAGCGGTACCCGCTTCATTGGTGGTGCAAGGAATAGAAGCTGATATGTATAACAATACAGGCCGTGCCTTTAGTGCAGAGATGCGTTGGAATCAGTTTTATCTTTCTAATTACAACTACTATGCTACAAACGAATATACTTGGACAGAAACTCCTAATCATTTCTTGACACTTAAAAATGTCGTAAAAATGGAAGAAGAAGCTTTAAAAGCAGGAGCAGAAACTGTAAATCCTTACTCAGCTGTGGGTAAGTTTTTCAGAGCTTTCTTTTACGATCAAATGACCAAACGTGTGGGTGATTTGCCTTCGTCTGAAGCATTGCAAGGTATCGATAATTTGACGCCTAAATATGATACCCAAAAGGAAGTTTATGTACAAATATTGAAGTGGTTAGAAGAATCAAATGCTGATTTAACGTCTTTGATTACCAAAGGAAATCAGACTTTGGCTGGAGATTTTTATTATGGTGGAGACTTAAGAAAATGGCAAAAAGCTGTTAACGCTTTTCAATTGAGAATTTTGATAAGCTTAAGCAAAAAAGAAGGAGATGCTGACTTAAATATCAAGTCTAAATTTGCTGCTATTGTAGCTAATCCTGCTAAATATCCTTTGTTTTCTGCTACTTCTGAAAGTCTTCAATTTGTATCAAACCAATACAATAAATATCCTTCTAATCCTGACAACTTTGGTTTTGATGCTACCCGTCAGAACATGTCTAAATCTTACATTGAAAGATTAGTAGAAAGTAAAGACCCACGTGTAATGATTACATGTGAGCCGGTTGGAGCTTTATTGAAAGCTGGTAAATTACCTTCAGATTTTACTTCTTTTGTAGGTGCAGAAGCAGGAGAAGATTTGGCCGATATGTCAGCAAAAGCTGGTAGTAACAATGGATCAGATTTTGCTCCGGGTCAATATTCGTTTCAAAACAGAAAACGGTATTATTCAAACTATGTAGGCGAAAGCACGTTTTTGGTTGGATATCCTGAGCAGTGTTTCAATATCGCCGAAGGATTTAACAGAGGTTGGGCTAGTGGAAATGCTGAGCAGTTTTACTTGAACGGAATCAAAGCTTCACAAGAGTTTTATGGAATAAAAGACGGTGCAAATACCATGTATTATTCACAAACGGGAAGTAGAGATGCGGCAGATCAAAAGACATATTCTATTGATTTTAATTTCAACGATTTTGCTGCCCAAGCCAATGTAAAATACGAAGCAGGCAATGCCGGTTTGGAGAAAATTCTTACCCAAAAATACTTAGCGTTTTTTATGAACTCTGGCATGGAGGCATATTTCAACTGGAGACGTACTGGCTTCCCAACTTTTTATAAAGGCGTAGGAACTGGTAACTCAGGAAGAATAGCCATGCGTTGGATTTATCCTTTGTCAGAAAGGACAACAAATACAGAAAACTACAAAGCAGCGATTGCAAGTCAATATGGTGGAAAAGATGACATCAATGATTTGATTTGGATGCTAAAATAAGACATTCGTCATAGAATAATTAGGTTAAAAAGATTGATTGTAGAAAACGGAGTTATGCTCCGTTTTTCTTATTTATATTATATTAATGTTGTCCGAAAAAAATAAGTAAAAATGGTTCCTTATAACAGCCAGCACTGTCTGAACGCAATCAAAATTCTCTTACAAAAAAATTTCTTTTATTAACTTTAAATTCAGAGAATTTTGAGTGCGTGAGTTTGCTGGGTGCTGTTTTTTTTGCTTCGTTTTTTTTCGAAAAAAAATGAAGGCCCAGGTGGCAGCCGACACAAAGTATTTAGGGAGGTATATTTCTCAAAATGTTAATAATACCTTTTGAATAATCAATTAAACTATATTTTTTGCTATAATATTTTTAAATCGGACCATTATATTTTTAATTCATAAATATGGAAACAAAAGAAACGATAATTGAAGAAATAGAAGCTCTTTTTACAGACAATGGAGAAGAAGAATATTTTGGCGAAAAAGTAAGTCAATATGAGCATGCAGTACAAGCCATGCAATTTGCAATAGATGAAAATCAAGATATTGAAATGCAGATTGCAGGATTTTTACACGATATAGGGCACATGCTCCAAAGTACCAAGGCGGAAGAAATGGACATATATGGCCGTTTAGATCATGAAGAAGCTGCGGCTAATTGGTTAGCAGAAAGAGGATTCTCATTGAAAATACAGGTTGTGATAGAAAACCATGTAGCAGCTAAAAAGTATTTATGTTTCAGAAATCCCGAATATTTTGAGAAACTATCTGATGCGAGTAAAAAAACTTTGGAATTCCAAGGAGGAATTATGGTAGAAGAAGAGGCTTTAGCATTCGAAACCAGTCCATACTTTGAAGAAAGCATCATGCTAAGAAGATGGGACGACCAAGCCAAAATACAAGATTACAAACCAATGGATTTGGAATATGCTTTATCAATTATTCGTAAATATTTAAATTCATGAATAAATAGAAATGTTAGATTAAAACTTTCATTTTTATCTGCTATATTTAAAAACTTAGGCAATTTAGAAAAATTACTATTTCATTAAAAACGACCTTTTCCAAAATGAAAAAAATACTCCTATTCTTTATCCTGAGCAGTTCTGCGATTGCTCAAGTTCAATATGAAATAACTGCTCCTGCCGGCAATTTGCCTGCAAAAATCAATAAATCTGGTACCAGTATATTACCAAACGGAAGATTGATAACGCCATTAGGCAAACAATACATGACCGCTCCTCACCCATTCGGACTTATTCTGAGTGACGACGGTGATATGGCCATAACCTCAAATTCGGGAATCAACCCTTTCTCTATCAATATCATAAAAGGCTTGAATGGCACGAATCCCACCGTTAAACAAATCCCTGAAGGAGCAAGGACCGACAATGGCATTTTGGAAGCTTGTTTTATGGGATTGGCAGTAAACAAAGCCAAAACAATCGTTTATGTGGCTGGTGGGGTTACCAATCAAATTCACCTTTTCAATCCAAACACGGGTAAAAAACTCGGCGTAATAGCCTGTGGAACTAAGAATTCTAAAGTAGACTATTCACATGGATATTTGGGTGACATGATTTTGTCCAAAGACGAAAAATTGCTTTTTGTGGCGGATCAACTCAATTTTAGAATTGGAATAATAGATGTAGCTACAAAAAAACTCATTGGAAATATTCCTACTGGTCGATATCCTTTTGGCCTGACGCTTACGCCAGATCAAAAACATTTGGTAGTGGCCAATGTTGGGGTTTTTGAATACAGTCCGTTTACAGATGTAGACCCGAAAGATTTAAAAAACACCGCTCACAAATGGATAGCGAGCACTTATGGCTCCAAAGAAATGAAAGAAGGAAAACCAGAAGAAGGAATAAACCCTTTAGGTGACCCAAACGTGGACCAAGCTTTTTCAGTTTGGGTTTATAATATTAGCAAATACACACAGAAGCTAAATATTGACCCTTTGAAAGATATCAAAAAAATCAAAACTGGTTTTTTAGTAGGTGAAAAAATTGAGGACTTCGAAGCTGTAGGTGGAAGTAGTCCCAACTCAGTAATTGCCACAAACGATAAAGTTTTTGTATCTAATGGGAACAATGACTGCGTATCTGTTATCGATATTAAAACTGGGAATTTGATAAAAAACCTCATGCTAAATCCTGAACCAAGATTAGGGAATTTACGAGGTTTGATTCCGTTCGGTATTACGCTTTCTCCTGACCAATCTCGACTATATGTGGCATTGGCTGGAATAAATGCCGTTGCTGTAGTCGATGCCAAAACTTTGGATATCAAAGGATACATTCCTACTGCGTGGTTTCCAAGCAAACTAAAAGTTAGCCCAAATGGCAAGACTTTGATAGTAGCCAATGCCAAAGGATTTGGTAGTGGGCCAAACGGCGGTAGCACTTTTAAAATCGGAGCGGAAGGCAGCTATATCGGCAGTTTGATGAAAGGCGTTGTTTCGGTTTTTGATATTCCTTCTGATGCCGAACTTAAAGTTTTGACGCAAAAGATTTTGGATAATAATTATAAATTCACGCCAATAGCTGAATATAAAAATCAAGCCGAAAAAGTAATTCCTAGCAAGCCTTTGGAAGGTTCAGAAAACATCAAACATATCGTATTTATATCTAAAGAGAACCGTACATATGACGAAGTTTTTGGTCAACTAAAATCAGGGAATGGGGAATCAGAAATGGCGAGATTTGGGATGAACAGAACAGTGAGAAACAGAGCTGGCGATAGTACTGTATTACATGCCGATGTGATGCCTAACCACTATGCTTTGGCGAATAGATTTGCCATTGCTGATAATTTTTTCTGTGATTCCGATGTTTCCGCTGATGGCCATAGATGGTTGGTAAATACCTATCCGAACGAATGGGTAGAAACCAATACCGCGGCTTCTTATGGTGGTAGACGCGGCATGAAAGACTCCTCAAATGCACCTGGCAATTGGTCTATTTATGGCTCGGCAGGTAGTATATATCCTGAAGATTACAACGAAGGCGGTTCACTTTGGGACCACATGGATAGAAACAAAAAAGACTTGTTCAACTTCGGATTCGGTGTCGAAATGGCCGGAGCTTTTTCTGACAGCACCATGAAATATACAGGAGAATTGTACACCATAAACTATCCAATTTCTGCTCCACTTTACAACCAATCTTCTCGTACTTTCCCAACTTACAACATGGCTATTCCTGACCAGTTTAGAGCAGATGAATTCATAAGGGAGTTTAAAGAAAGATGGGGAAATGGCGGCTTGCCTTCTTTGATAACTTTGCAATTGCCAAATGATCACGGCTCAAAAGAAAGACCAAATGCTGGCTGGCCGTTTCAGGAAAGTTATATGGCAGATAATGATTTGGCTTTGGGTAGAACTATAGAGTTTTTGTCAAAAACACCCTACTGGAAAAACATGATGATAGTGGTAACAGAAGACGACCCACAAGGCGGTGTTGACCACGTTGATGCACATAGGAGTCTATTGATGGTGATGTCGCCATATACCAAGAAGAATTACGTTGGCAATCAACACTATAGCTTCGGCAGCATTTTCAAAACTTTCTGGAAAGTCTTTGGGATTCCTTATCTCAACCAATACGATGTAAGTGCTACAGATTTGAGCGATTTGTTTACCAACGAGCCAGATTTTTCTCCGTATAATGCCCTAGCACCAGATATCAGAGTTTTTAATCCGCAAAAAGCTTTAGATCCATTTGATGAAAAATTTGACTGGAAAGCTTTTAATGAATCTGAAGAACTGGATAGAACAGAAACCATGCAAAAGCGTCGAGCTGAAGACGATAAGCACGAAAAAAACTAAAATACCTTAAATACAAAAAGCCCAATCCGACGGATTGGGCTTTTTGCTTTATTTTCACAAAATCAATTTGTTGTTTTAGTTTCTGTGGCTTTAGCCGTAGCAGGTTTAGTTACAGCAGCTTTAGCAGCAACTGGCTTTTTAGCTGGAGTGGTTTTAGGTGCCGCAGGCTTAGCTGTAACAGTTTTGTTAACTACCGGCTTTGCAACAGTCGCTTTTGGAGCCACAGCTTTAGGTGTAGTAGTTTTAGGAGTAGCAACTTTGGTAATAACTGGCTTAACCGCAACAGGTTTAACCTCTACCGCTACTGCTTTTACCTCTTTTTTACCTTTTGCCTTTTTACCTTTTGCCTTATCCTCTTTACCCTTACTATCTTTCGCTTTTTTTGCTTCCTTTTTAGCTAGAGCTGCTGCTTCTTTTTTAGCTTTTTTCTCCATTTTCTTAGCTAACTTTTCAGCTTTTTTTGCAGCTTTTTTTCTATCTTCTACAACCTGATCAGCAATTTTCTGAGCTACACTTTTTACAGTCTTATCTATCTTTTTACTTTTGTCTTCTTTGACTATCGACGCCAATGCCTCAATCAACTTGGTTTTGAGAGCTAATTTTTCTCCTTTCATTCTTTTAAAATATTTATGATACTTAATGAAAAGGCAATATTATAAAAAACTATTGTTAAGTCAATATTAAGTTTTTAAGCGGAGATGTACTTTTCTTTTTTATTCAAGAAAAAATGTGCATAAGTTTTTATGAAAAAAATCTCATGTATTTTTAAAAATTAAAGCCAATGCAGTGATTAAAAAAGCGATCCCAATAAACCGATTAATCACTTTTATACTTTTGATATTAAGCCTCGAAGAAAACTTAGCAGCTAGTTTTATTTTGAATAGATCCATAGAAAAAGTTGTAAGGATAATAAATATCAGTAATATTAGTTTTCGTTCAGGATTGCCAATATACTGACTTGAAAAAGCAGATATAATTCCGAACCAAAATATCAATACTCCAGGGTTTAGTCCATTTATCAAAATTCCCTTGGTAATATTTTTAAGTTTTTGATTTGAAGATTTATAATTTGTATTTTGCTCTTCCACTACCACTTTTTTAAGCAGAAGGTATATCCCATAAGCTAAAAGAAAAATGATTTTAAAACTTTGGGAATATTTTTCATAATACTCATTTTTTAGAATGATATCTGTGAATATTGATGCTAAAACAATATACAATAAATCACTGATTGCCACGCCCAAAGCTAGGTATTTAGCAACAGAAAACCCATTCTGAATAGACGCATTGACGATAGAAATAAAAACAGGGCCAATTAGAAAAGCCGAACCCAAGCCTATTAAAATTCCATTTGCTAACGTTTCAAACATTCACCAATCCAATAAACTGTTTCCAATCTTGCACTTGCCCATTTTTTAATACCCTCGGGAACTTTATCTGACCTCCCATTTTACCTTTTGAGGCCAGCCAAGCATAAAAAATGGCTTCTGGCAATACCTCAACACTTATTTTTTTGATGGCATGCAGCCTTTCTGTTTTATAATCGTCATTTAGGGTTTTAAGGGCAGCGTCAAGTTTTTTGGCAAAGATTTTTTTATCAATTTTATCGTTTGAGCCTATATACCATTCGTGTGCAAAAAGGGAATCCTGCGAAACACCCAAAACAGTAAATTCTTTTACGCAAACGTTCATTTCGGCTACTACAATATTAATCGCTGTGTTCATGTTTTCGACAGAAAGATGCTCCCCACAAAGGCTCAAAAAATGCTTGGTTCTACCTGTGATTTTTATTTCGCATTTTTTTGCATGCGTAAATTTAATCGTGTCACCCAAAAGATATCTCCACGCTCCTGCACAAGTAGAAATGAGCATCGCGTAGTCAATATTTTCTTTTACTTCATCAATAATATAGGTCTGTGCATTTTCTTTCAGATTACCGTCTTCATCGAAATTCTGACTATTGAAGGGAACAAATTCATAAAATACGCCTCCATTAAGCACCAATTTCATACTATCGGAGTTTTGGTTTTCTTGGTAAGCGAAAAAACCTTCTGATGCCAAATAGGTTTCTATGTATTTTATGGGTTTTCCAAGCAGTTTTTCGAAGCTTTTTTTGTAAGGTTCAAAAGCTACTCCTCCATGACAAAACCCAGCTAAATTTGGCCAAATATCATGGATGTTTTTAAGCTCATAATGTGCAATGATTTTTTCCATCATTATCTGTATCCATGCTGGCACACCTGCAATGTATCCAATATCCCACTTGTGAGCTTCTTTTACTATTCTATCTAGTTTTACGCTCCAATCTTGCTCTTTGGCTATTTTATTGCCTGGTTTGTAGTGAGACTTCATCCAAAACGGCAAATTGGATGTAGTGATACCGCTCAGGTCCCCTTCCAAATGTTTTTTTGATTTTACTAGCTGGGTACTTCCACCTAGCATCAAAATACTCTTTTCAAAATCAGAAGCTTTGAAGTCGAAATTCTTCAAGTCCAATATTTGCTTTACCCCTGTTTTTTTTATAGCTTTTAACTGGTCTTTTGTTACAGGTATATATTTACTTGGAGCACCAGAAGTCCCAGAACTCAATGCATAATATTTTACTTTTCCGGGCCAAGTTATATCTCTTTGGTCGTCATGAGTAAGACTCCACCAATCGGCATACATTTTGTTGTAATCAAAGCAAGGCACTTCGTTTTTAAAGGCCAAATAAAACTCCTTGGTATTTCTCGGTTTTTGAAATACTCTTCGATGTTTTAAGATTTGCTCAAATCTATAATATTTGCCAAATCGTGATTCTTTGGCTTTATTCATCAGTTTTTTAAGCTCTTTGAGTTGTTGTTGTAATGGTGTTTTTTTTGAGGGAGTTTTTTTTATTTTTATGCCTTTCAGAATAATTTCGCCTAACAAAGCCATAGGTTTTTCATTAAAATAGTAATAGAGCGTTTTCTTTTAAGAGATATTAAGTTTTAAGAAACTCAAGATTGAGAAACTAATATTTAGCTTGAAGTTTAACTTAAAGACTTTCTTTTTTCTTTTTGATTTGCATTGCTCTAGGTGGTCGATTATTGTAAATTGGCTATAATTACACCAATCCTCAAATTGGTTCGATTTGTTTTGGTAGGTTTCTGTAAAATCTAAAAACTCATCCAATTGAAACTCTTTAGCTTTTAGTCCTGCTCCATATAGGTAGAAATCGTGGGCATTGCAGCTTTGCTCAAAATGATTAGGTACGGGCACCATAAAAACTGGCTTACCAAAATAAACCGCTTCGCACACCGACTCAAATCCAGCACTCGTTAGGAGTCCTTTGGCATTGGCCATCATAGCGATGAATTTTTGAGCATTCAGTTCGTGTATATGGAAATTCGGCTGATCGATTTCTATATCTGTTTTACAAAAACAATGCACTTCTACTTCTGGGTTTTGTTTTTGCCATTTTGTTAAAGACGGAAGAAGGCAGTGATTGGTCAAATATGCCAAATAATATTCCCCCTTTTGCGGAATTATATCTCTTACATTAAACCTTAACAAAGGAGCTATTCCGCGAATTCTGCCTTCTGACGAAATTGGGTTTAAACTCAAAGCCAATTGTCTTTTTGCCCCAATAGCTGTAATTCTTGAATTCATATTTACCAAAAATCTATCTAAAAAAGAAGACTCGGGATATTTGAAAGAAGAATGTAATAATAGATATTGATGACCAATACAAACCATTGGAATTGTAGAAAAGGGATTGTTAAGCTTGAAAAGTCCGCCAAGAATATCATAAAAATTAACAATTACATCTGGCTCCAGTTTATTAATATTGGATTTTAAAAGTTTAAGACTTTTAAAAAAAGCCTTGAAATTAATCAAGTTTTCTTTCAAAGTATTCTGAATGCTAAGCCCGTTGCCGTCATTTCTATACACCAAAGACGGGCAATCGAAATACGTCAAAGTTTGGTTGAAGTCGGCTTCTATAAAACTTGGTTTTTCACCTGAAATGCTTTTTCCTACAAATACTCCGCAGACAGTATGCTTATTGTTTTCTAGGATTTTCTTTAAACTAATAGCTTGCGTTAAGTGCCCACGACCTTCGCCTTGAATTATAAACAATACTTTCATAAATTTAAACAGCTTGTTTTAGTATTTCTGGTACTATTTCATTTAGGGTAAAATCGGTGGATTTTTCGCTTACGTAGTAATAGACCAAATCCCAGTTCCCTTCGAAATCCTCCACTAGGGCAGTCATACTCTCTACCCAGTCGCCTGAGTTGAGATATTTTATACCGTCTATTTCTTTTATGGCGGGTTGGTGAATATGACCACAAATAATTCCCTGACAATCTTTTGATTTAGCAAGCTCAGCCAATTGAATCTCGAAATCTGAGATATAATTAACAGCCAACTTTATTGATTTTTTTACCCGCATGGATACCGAGTAATAGGGTAAGCCTTTTGATTTTCGGTATTGGTTGTATTTCTTGTTGATATACAATAAAAAAGTATACCCTAAATCGCCAATATGGGCCAACCATTTGGCTTTTTTTGTTACCAAATCAAACACATCGCCATGTGTAACGTAAAATTTTTTGTTGCCAGTTTGCAAGATCATGTCCTTGACTATCTTGAAATTTGGTCCTATAGCAAAGGGAACTATTTGGTCAAGAAAATCATCGTGATTACCTCTGATGTAAGTGACCACGGTATTGTGTTTTTCTATTTTTTTTAGAAGAAGTCTAATAAAAGCCGTATGCTTCTTTTTCCAAGAGCCATATTTTTGAAGCTGCCAGCCGTCTATTATATCACCGTTTAAGATGAGGCGTTCACAAAAATATTCGTTCAGAAACTTCGTCACTTCTCTAGCTTTTGAGCCACTAGTACCCAAATGGACGTCGGAGATGACAATGGTTTTGTAATGCTTATTTGCTATCATGCTAACAAATTTCCAAAATCATTGTAAACTGAAAGTTAAGGCAGTGTTAGGAAATTGAGAATTTTTCTTAAAAAGGTTATTAGGTATATTTTGAGTGAGAAATATTAAGAGAAATTAATTCCAAGGCATAAAAAAAGCCCCCAAATTGGAGGCTTTCTGTGATCCCGCCAAGAATCGAACCGGCAGGCGTCCCTGTTGGATCTATTGTTTAGAAAACAAATGCAATAAAAAAAGCCTCCTGAAGGAGGCTTTTGTGATCCCGCCAAGAATCGAACTTGGATCTATTGTTTAGGAAACAACTATTCTATCCGTTGAACTACGGGACCATTTTATTTTTATCTACTTTTTTCTATCCAATTTCTTTCGAACTTGGATCTATTGTTTAGGAAACACTCGGGGCCGACCGTCGGTTCTATCCGTTGAACTACGGGACCGTTTTATTTTTATCTACTTTTTTCTATCCAATTTCTTTCGAACTTCGATCTATTGTTTAGGAAACACTCGGGGCCGACCGTCGGTTCTATCCATTGAACTACGGGACCGTTTTATTTTTATCTGCTTTTTTCTATCCAATTTCTTTCGAACTTGGATCTATTGTTTAGGAAACACTCGGGGCCGACCGTCGGTTCTATCCGTTGAACTACGGGACCATTTTATTTTTATCTGCTTTTTTCTATCCAATTTCTTTCGAACTTCGATCTATTGTTTAGGAAACACTCGGGGCCGACCGTCGGTTCTATCCGTTGAACTACGGGACCCTCAGGTGGTATTCCTATTTTCGGAGTGCAAATTTCGGGAAATTTGAATTATAAAAAAAGGTTTGCGAGAAATATTAAATGTCTAAAAACAAAGAACCCCAACAAGGTTGGGGTCTTTGCGGCATTTACCAATATGAATCAAGTTTTGAAAACTTAAATTCAAGATTTTCTTTATCTTCTTCAAATGCCAGAAAAAGAGTATTTTAATGTTATTAATATTCAGTATTTTGAGGATCAAAGTTAGTCCAAGTTGCCGTCCAATCTGTTGTATTGAAAGCACCTACGTAGGTATTTGCTTCGAATCCACTTGGAAGCGTAACTCCAGAATTCAACAATATTGAAGCTGAAATAGGCAATAAACTTGGCTTTCCACTGATGCTATTATATCCTGAAGGCAATCCTAAAGTTGAAATTTCAACACCAAACTGATTTTTTCTTGATGCATCTTTCAATTTTGCTTCGTCACCAGCTACAATACCTTTTGTCATTCCAGCCAATATCAAACCTTTATATTCACTTTTGCCGTCTACAAAATTCTTTTGAGTCGCAGCATCTCCTAACTCCAATCCACCTTTTGGATATGCTCCAGCCACTAATGAGTTATAGATAGAAAGAGCTGAGTTTCTTCGGATTCTGTATCCAGAACGGAATTTTGCATCTGGTGTACCTTCTCCCATTATAATAGTGATGTTTGCAAATGTTGCAGAAGTTTGCGGAGAGGCATCTGATCCTGAACCATCGTTATCAGATTCAAAACCGTTTGAGTCAGAGCAAGAACATTGGTCAGCAACCTTAGGGTCTCTTAAAGCCAATCCATATTGTACTCTACCAGCATATCCCCAGTCAGTATCAAAGTCGTCATCTAGTCCTTTGTAAGCAATTAAGTGTTTTGCATTTACTGTACCTCCAAACCACTCATAGCTATCATCACCACTGAATGAAATTTGCACATAATCGATAATTGTTCCGCTACCTACCCCTCCAAATGTCAAACCGTTGATTTCTTTGTCAGTTTCAAAAGCGATTCCTCCAAACTCAATTCTAACATATTTTAATATACCTGAATTGTCAGCGGCATCAGATCCACCAAAAGTAGAAATATTTTCACCTTCGATAGTTGCTGGATTTTTGTTTACAGGTGCTTTTCCTAACAATACTACGCCACCCCAGTCACCATAGTTACGAGATCCTTTTGGTTGATTTGAAGTAAAAACGATTGGTTTTTCAACTGTACCTTCTGCTATAATTTTACCTCCTGGCTTAACTATCAAAGTCGCTTTTGTAGCTTTATCTCCTTTAATAACTGTACCAGGTTCTATAGTCAAAGTAGCACCTGCTTCCACATACACAAAACCCTCTAAAATGTTTTTGTCAATAGCCTTCAACGTTATATTTGAAGTTATACTTCCTTTAATCGTTTTGTCTGTACCAGTAGGTGTTGGGTCAGTGTTGTCTTCTGTTGTTGTTCTGTCGCAAGAAGCAACAGCCAATCCTAAGCCTAATGATAATAGTAATAAGAATCTGCGTTTCATAATTTTCTTTGGTTTTGAAAAAAATAATTATAATTTAAAATTTAATCCTAAATAAATATTCGAACCTCTTTTATATGTTTGGTAAACGCCATCTTCTGCTGTTATTTTATTGTCACGGTTGGTGTCTTGTATCAATCTAAATGCTTGGTTAAATATATCTTGTGCTCCAGCTTTCAAATCTACTCTACCGAAAGATTTTGAGACGTTTAAGTCTACAATCTGACGAGGCATTTCAAAAACATTTGAGCTCAAAATATTATCACCAATTACAAAAATTCTCTTTCCGATTACATTGTATAGTACGTTAGCTTGGAATCCTTTTTCTGGTAAGTTATAGAACAATCCAGCATTCACAAGAAATGGTGATTGGCCTTGTAAATATCTACTGTAATCAGATAAGCCACTTACTTTTACGTTAGAATTGATCAACGAAGCATTAAATACGCCCATCCAGTGTTTATTGATGTTTTTTCTAACTTCTAACTCCACCCCAGCTGATTGTGCTGACTCTGAGTTTTCAACTGTAAATGAGATGTTACTTCCATTGTAGAAAATTGCTGCCTCTATTGGGTTTTTGAACTTTTTATAGAATACTCCAAAAGTTATCAATTCACTTTCTGAAGGGTAGAATTCATATCTCAAATCAAGGTTTTGGATTTGAGCAACTTTGATATTCTGATTTCCTCTTCTTGACACATCAAATGCAAAGTCATAATAGGTAAACGGAGCCAACTCTCTAAATTCTGGTCTGTTTACAGTACTTCCATATCCAAATCTTAAGATGTTTTTAACATTAAACTTGTACATCGCATTTACCGAAGGAAGTGGACTGAATATTGGGTTGTTAACATCTATTGCTGCACCACCACCACGTTGACGGCTTTGTAGCATTTGTTGGTTATATTCTCCTCTGAATCCAAAGGTCGCATTAAACTTCTCGTTGATAGGTAAATAGAAACTTGCAAATCCAGCTTGCAAGAAATTCTGTGCAGTGTATGAATCGTCAAAGTTTGTACCTTCTGCGTAATAAACTTTTGATGCACTTAGATTATCATTTGTAAAGAAATTATTTGGATCTAACGATAAGAACTCTGTTGTAAGTCGATTTGGATTTACAATTCCAAACCATCTAGCTTTGAAATAACGGTCTTTATACTCAGTATAAGTACCCACCTTCAACACTTTATTTAGCGTTTCATCGTCATTTTTTGTACCAATTATTTTGTCATAATTCAAAGAACCAGTAAGTACAAATTCATCCATGCTAGAGAAAAATCTTGCTGCTTGAGTAAGCGTAGGAGATTCGAATTGTTGCAAGTCCATTTTGTAATCTCCAGTAGTACCAATTTCTCTAGAAGATGTAAATCTTCTGTAATCAGGCTCTTTTCTTATAGTATAACCCAAACCAGCTATCCACCTCAATTTTGATGATGCAGTAAGTTCGTGCGTTCCGTTCAATTGAGAAGAGAATATACTTTTTTGCTCATATCTCATAGACTGATTAAATGTCTCTAGGTTGTTTTCATACAAATTTCCATTTCTTGTAACAGTCTCTTTTGAAGCCAATTGATTGAACAAATTACGAAATTCGATTTTGTTTTTAGGATTCAATATCAACGCCCAGTTGCTCATTGCTCCTAATCTTACATTGTTTGCATAAGATTGGTCATTGAAGTCGTTTTGTACCTCGCCATTGTAGAAATATCTATATTGTTTTACAAACTGATTGGTGTTTGTGTTAGAGTAGTTTACATAACTTATGTTTGTAAGCTCTTTTCTACCAAAGAAAAACCTTCTGCTAAAGTTAATATTTGCTCTGATGTCAGGATTGATTGACTTGCTCGTAACATCATAGTAAGAATTCAAATCTCTAAATTGCTGAATCACGTTATCGTTTGAAGCAAAGTTTATAACTTTTCTAGTTGAAGCGAAATTGTCAGGCAATTGTCTGTCTGCCCCTCCAAATCCTAAAACATCTAAAGGACTACCTTTTGAATAAAAAGTTTTTTGTCCTGTAGCGTTTCCTCTATAACCTACCGTCACTCCAAATGATAGATTGTTGCCATCTGGAACGGTCTTCGTGAAAATCTTGATTGCTCCACCAGCTATATCTCCTGGTAGTTCGGCAGATGGAGATTTGTAAACCATCATTCTGTCTATTGCAGAGCTAGGAATCAAGTCAAATGAGAAAGATTTTACGTCAACCTCAGTAGAAGGAGTGATAATATCATTTAATAAAACCGTGTTATATCTTTCGTTTAATCCTCTGATTACTATAAATCTATCGTCGAAAATAGAAACACCTGGCACACGTCTTACTACTTGCGAAGCATCTCTGTCTTGTGTTTTGGTAATTTGTTGAGATGATACCCCAACGGCAATGTTTTGTATTTGTCTAATTTCAGATATTACCGAAACCTCTGTTCCTGTCATTCTCTGTGCTTTTATTACTACACCTTCCAACATTTTACTGTCGTCTTCAAGTGTAATATTGATAATTGAAGTTTTGTCTGACTCAATTCTTACATTCTCTATAGTTTGAGTTGCAAAACCAATACTTGTAATCGTAATCTTGTAGCTTCCAGCAGGTAATTTAGAAAAAATAAAATTTCCTTCTATATCAGTCATCGCAGCAAATGTGGTGTTCTCTACTTTAACTGTTGCTCCGATAGCACCTTCATTTGAAGTTTTTTCTTTAACGTTACCTTTTAAAATTCCTGACTGAGCGAAGGTAAACGTAGAAATTAGGAGAAATAATACTAAAAACTTAAACTTGTTCATTAAATTGGTAATTTGACTTGTAATTATTGGTATATTTTTTTCACAGTGCAAAACTACTTCGCCAATGTTAAGTTAATGTTAAGTCAATGTTATGCTTAGGTTACTATTTGAAAATTTTAAACAATTATTCATTCTAATGTATTGAAAACAAGATATTTATATTTCATTGAATTGAATTCTTTGGAACAATCAGTGGAAGCTTGATTTATTGATGTTTCTCAAAAAAATGTTTGTTTTTAATATTTTAATTATCAAAATTTAAATAATTTGACAATTAATAGTATTTTTCAATCCTCAAATAAACCAACCATTAATAAACCCTATAATATGGAGCATAGACTTCTATTCTTTATTTTGCTTTTGGCAACTTCATCCACTTTCGCTCAAAAACACTTTCAAAGTATTTATGGTCAAGTTTTAGACAAACAAACTAAAACTGCTTTGCCTGGTGCTACCATAATTGTTGAAAATTCAAATCCCAAACTGGTGGTATCTTCAGACCAAGACGGAAATTTTGTAATCAATCAAGTACCCATTGGTAGGCAGATTTTAACAGTTAGTTATTTAGGCTATTTACCTTTAAAAACTGAAGCGATAATTTTAACTTCAGCAAAAAGTTCGATTGTAAAAATAGAATTGATTTCAGGAGCAATTGACGCTAAAGAGCTTGTAGTCAGTGCTAACAAAAATGCTTTCGAACCTCTAAATGAGTTATCTGTTGTGAGTACACGTTCGTTTACTTCAGAAGAAACCGAGCGTATGCCTGCTGGCGTAAATGACCCTGGGCGAGTGGCATTATCATATCCTGGTGTGCAGCGTGGGCCAGATGATACCGAAAACCAGATAGTGGTGAGAGGCAATTCACCTATCGGAATTCTTTGGAGATTGGAAGGAATAGACATGCCAAATCCCAACCATTTTGCTGTTGTTGGTTCGTCTGGCGGAGGCGTTTCGGTTTTTTCAGCTCAGCTTTTGGCCAAGTCTGATTTTTCAACTGGCGGCTTTGCAGCCGAATATGGCAATGCACTTTCGGGAGCATTTGATGTGCAGTTTAGACATGGAGATATGCAAAAGAAAGAATATCGAGCTAAAGTGGGCATTTTAGGTCTTGATTTTGCAACCGAAGGGCCAATCAAACAAGGCTCCTCTTCTTATTTGGTCAACTATCGGTATTCAACTTTGGGTTTATTGGGCAAAATGGGTTTTTATTTGGTAGGCGAACGCGTCACCAATGATTTCCAAGATTTGTCTTTTAACCTGGTTTTCAAAAAGAAAAAATCAGTTTCTACCATTTTTGGTATTGGTGGCTTAAGCGAGGAGCATTATCTGCCTGTTGCGAATGGCCCAGACAGAAACCCGACAAGAGTAAACGAATGGGAAGACCGCGTAAAGCCATCTAACATGGGAGCAGTGGGCTATACCTACACCTATTTACCTGATAGTAAGACCAATATTAAAGTTTCGGTGGCCTTGGTTGGAAGCGACCAAATCAGAAATTCTGACACCTTAGATATACAGAATGTAAGGTTTAGATATAATACAGAACGATATCTCGACAAAAGACTTGTGGCTTCGATTGCCTATTCTAAAAGGTTGACAGATAAGTTTTGGGTGAAAACTGGCGTAATAGCCAACCAGATTTTCTATGACTTTTTTAAAGAAACAAAAGCCCGACTCAACCAACAAGACATCAACCAAAGATCAACCAATGTATCTGTAAAAGGCGATGGAAACAGCCAAATGCTGCAGCAATATATTCAGACTACCTATAAACTTACACCAAAGTTTTCGCTCAACACAGGTATGCATTTTTTAGAATTTTTACCGAATAAAACCAGCTCAATAGAACCGAGAGTTTCTATGCAATATGCACCAAGTTCTGCCAGCAAAGTGAGTTTTGCCTATGGAAGACATGGTAGGATTTTACCAATGATGACCTATTTCTTTGCAGATTCATTGGGAAACAATATCAACTTAAATTTAAAGCCCATCAAGTCTGACCATTTTATTGCGGCATTTCATCATTATACCCAAAACCGTATGCGACTAAGCTTGGAGGCCTATTATCAGAATATTTTCAATGTGCCCATCAGTGCCGATATAACTTCTAATTATTGGTTGCTAAACTATAGTTCCGATTTTCCAGAGTTCCAAGTGAAAAGCAAAGGCTTAGGCCGAAACAAAGGCATAGATTTGGCTTTAGAAAAGCAGTTTTCTAATTCTTATTTCTTCTTGGCTACCTTTTCCTTGTTAGACTCCAAGTTTAAGGCCAACGACGGACTTTGGCACAATAGCCGATTCAACACAAGGTTCTCTTCGAGCTATACTTTTGGAAAAGAGTTTCCTTTCAAAAACGGCAATATTTTGCAGATTGGTGGCAGGTATTTGTTCAGCGGAGGGTTTAGATACACACCATTTGATCCCGTGCTTTCAAAAGAAAAAGGATATTATGTAGCAGACCAAACCAAAGAAAACGATGGGCAGGTGCAGCCTTTCAAAAGGCTAGATACACGAATTGCGTATAGATTTAACGGTGAAAAAACTTCCGGAAACATCAGTTTGGATTTTCAGAATGCCACCAATAGACTCAACCCAACCAGCGTAGCCTACGATTCCGCCACAAACACCACCTATACCCAATACCGAGGAAGTGGCTTTATACCCGTTTTGACTTTTCAGTTTGATTTTTGATAGAGGGGGATGGCTAGAGAAATTGATCGAGATATTTCTTTTACGTTAAAGGTGGTACTTGTTTTAAGGAAACAATTTGAAAAAGAGCATAAAATGTTTTTTTATTTGAAAATAAAATTCATCGTTTTTTTAGTATAAAAAGATGCTGGTTTTTGATCCATATTTCAAATCAATTTTATCAATATTCCAAATATTAGAACTATTACAAAGATCAATATAACCATTACTATATAGGTTAAAACTGTAAGAAAAATTCTTTTAACAGGTTTAGTTGAATCAAAAAATTGATAATAGGTCAAAAACGTTAAAAATATACCTAAATATACTTTGAAAGTGTCAATTGAATCATTTAAATCATTGTCTTTAATAAAGTAAACAATTGGTAGCATTAGCAAGAAAATTGCAGTTTTTTGGCCTGCTATAAACGTATTAAGAATTAGATGTTGAAAATAATTATATTTAGTTTTAAAAAAAGATAAATAGGAAGCCAATGAAATAATGGGAATTAGAAGTAAAGTTGTATATGCATAATGTTGCTGCATCCAATGTAATACATCAACAATTAAATCTTCTTTTCCTTTTAAAACAGTATTTGAACCATTGTTATATCCAAGAATCATTTGATCAATATCAGTCGTCTTATCCGAAAATTTTGATAATAGTGCGTATATAGTAGATAATAATAATATATACGCAAATGGCTTAAAATGCTTAACTCTTTTCCCAAAAATATATTCTCTAATTGAATTTCCAGGTCTTTTAAATAATTCTTTAGTAGTGAAAAGAATGCCTTTGTCAATATGCAAAATACTATGTTGTATTTCGTGTAGTATTTCATGAAAATTTATATCATGAGTGTTAGCTGTTTGTCCACAATTATTGCAGAAATTACCTTCAAAACTATAATCACAATTCTTACAAGTTGTTGTAATATTATTTAAGCCTTTCTTTGTTGTCAATTTTGCCAAGTTTATATTATCAGATTTTTAATTTATTAATATCTTTTATTTGAAAAACAAAAATAGAGAAAGTGAAAGAAAATTTCGAATATCTGGATTCGAATATTTTCCATCAAATATAATAATAGGAATAGTGTGAAACAATGGAGTTTTGGCTTATTTCACGAGAAACTTAATCTCTAAAATTATTCACCGCACTTCATTTTTATTCAAAACCAACTTTAATTACTCCCCTTCTTCATCATCGTCATCTCCTGCCAATTTTGCTGGATATTTCTTGTTTCCTTTTACCGAAAACCAAAGAATTCTGTTCAGAACATCGTCATGCCCTTTGTCGATTTGATGAAAACCGTATTTAATAGTTTGGTCGTGAAATTTTAAGGCTGCTCCTGACAGTTTGCTTCTTACAGGATTCATTTCGTCGAGCGGTATTAGGTTATTTCTGGCTTTGTAATTAAAGGTAAAATCTGGGGTTTTATTGAAGCAATCAAACATGGGCAGAGCCGTTGCGTCTATTACGTTCATTGGTGGCAAACCCAAAATCAGTTCCATAGTGCGTAACATCGAAGTTTGGTTGTATTGGGTGCTTACTGTATTTTGAAGTCGGTTATAAGGACTGATTACAAATCCGGTGGTTCGGTAAGAGGAAATATGATCCCAACCTGCTTGGGAGTCATCTTCAGTAATAAAAATTACGGTATTCTTGGCAAATTTGCTTTTTGTGATTGCCTCCACAATCCTACCCACTGCCAAGTCATTGTCAGCTACCATGGCTCTCGGAGTGGGAAAGCTAGGATTTGTACCAGAGGTATGGTCATTGGGTAAGGCCATCACCATCAGATTGGGTAGGTCTCCTCCATTAGCTTCTCTTTCATTTAACTCTCTGATAAAATCATCGGCTCGCATCTGGTCAGAGACTATTTCCTCTGAACCACCCGGAAAAGTTTGAGACAAAAATGGCCTAATTCTAGAAATGGTAGTTGTACTATGATATTTTAAATCCGCTAAATCATTGTTTTTTCTCTTTTCAAAAAGTGTTTTCCAATCGTAGGTTTTTCCATCGTCAAAATGAAAATCACAGGCTTCGCCGTAAATCCGCACGGTTTTGCCATGATCTAAGGCATTGTTCCAAATCAGACCGTTTTTGTTGTACACCATGGCGTCGTATAAAACATGAGGATAACTACGGAACCATGCCCTAACCGACTTTTCTGTATAGTCTGTAACCATGCCTGCCGATGCCCAATGATGCCCCTCTGCCGAGCCTTTGCCTGATACGTGGTAATTGTCCATCAAAAGGTAGTCTTTGGCAAATTGATGTTGATTAGGTGTAACTGAATCACCAAAAATACAAAGAGACTCCATGCCTCTGCCTTGTGGTAAGTCACCCAAAACTTGGTCGTAAGTACGGTTTTCTTTAATGATATACAGCACGTGTTTGAAAACCGAAGGCTCTCCAATACGCTCAGGAACTGGAACTGGAGCAATGTTTTCCCTCGGGAGTTGCTTGGTAAGTTCCATTCGGTAGGATAAATTCAGTTTTTTTACCTTTTCGGTATAAGCGTCCAGCTGGTTTTGATTGGGCAGCTCAATAAATGAAATGGAGGCCAGCTGTTTATGAGCATTAAAAGCCTTTACTTTTTCGCGACTTTTTTTGCTTTTATCATCAAACTCCGTTGAATTTAGAGCTCTTGCACCTATGGCTTCCAAATTACAAACGATCATTTCATCATTATGCAAAACAATGGCCGAAGGATAGGCTTCTGTAGGTATAAAACCCTTGATAGTGTAGTTTTGATTCTCACTTTTTTGTTTTAAATCCACCACACAAATGGCATTATCGAGGCCATTGGCCACATATAAAACCGATTCATCGGCATTGATTGCTAAACCGTTTGGCGTGGAACCCACATATTCCTTTCTATCATTAAACAAACCAACCGCTATGGTATCAACGACCTTTTGAGTTTCAATGTCTATCACTGATATATTGTCGCTATTGCCATTAGATACATAAATCAGCTTTTTATCGGCACTAGAAATGATAGCATTTGGATGCAAACCTACTTTTATTTCGTTTAAAACTCTCCCAGAATTGGTGTTGATTATAGAAACTGAACCTTGACTCATGGCCCCAGTTTTGGGATCAACGTAAGCTTTCCCCCAAGGAATTCCTGCAGTTTCTAATCCGTCAGAATCATTGGGCACTGGGCCAGCCCAATTGCTCACAAAAGCCTTATCGCCAACTATTTCCAAGCCAAAAGGTGCTACGCCTGTTGGACTTTCGAAAAGGACTTTACTATCTGCAACACGTACTTTTACAAAATCGTTATTGCCATTCAGAACGGTATAAAAATACAAGTCACCATTTTCAATTTTTGTTATTACCTGATTAGGAAGAGCAATAGTGGCTGGAGCTTTCGGTTTGAAAGGGAACGCTTTGATAAATTTTGCTTTTTTGCCATCCCAATAGGCTTGCAACACAAAAGAATTGCCCAAGTCGTTTTCGTTTAATACCATATTTCTTCCTCCTGCACTCCAAAATATAAAGGTAGAATCGTGGTAAACAATGGAGCTTAAACCCGAAAAAGTACTCATGATTCCTTTAAACTTTTCATCTGAATTATAAGCCCATCGGTCAATCAGTTTTTTTGTATCGATATCAAAAAAAGCAATTCCGAAACGGTCTTCAACAACTAAAGTCTTGTTGTCGTTGAGTTTGATAGCATCTAAACTATGATTTTCTAATGTACCGTCTCCAAAAGCAACAGAAACACCTGCTGGGTCCAAAATACGGTTATAGGGCATTATGTAAGGAGCTTCGGTAGCTAAAAGAGTTTGTTGGTCAATAGTGTTGCTATATTCACTACTTCCTTTTTTTTGCAAATGATTGGTTTTGCAAGCCCAAAAACTAAAAGAAATCAGAAAAACAGGAAGAAAGGTTTTAAAATAATTTTTCATCAAAGGATAAATTGAGACATGCAATTTAACTTTTAAATACTGAAATCTTCAAAATTTGTATGTTGGATTTTTGTTAAGTTTTGTTCGTCTTCAAACTTAACCTATGATTAATAAACCTTGTTTTTCTTTAAATTTAACATTCTTAGATAAATTGTTAATTTACCCCAAATAGTTCAAAACATAAATTTGCATTATGTACAAACTTTTAAAGTAATATTTATGAAAATCAAATCTAAAATTTTGAAGTTTAATTCCAAAAAAATAAAAACACAATTAAATTAAACCTTTTGCCCAAAAAAGTATAAGCTATTCTTTATTCTGTTTTCCCTTTAAAAGTGGCGAAAATTGCCATTGCATGGCCATGTCCCAGTCCAAATTCTTCTTTAAGCCAATTTGTGATTTCGGTGGCTTTCACAGTTTTTACTAAAGCTCCTTTTTCCAAAAAACCTTTTTCTTCTGCAAGTTTTTTGAAGTCTTCAGGGCTTTTGCCCGTTTTCGTTTTGATGTTATCAATGTATGCTTGAAATGACATAATATTTATACTTATTTATTTTTCATTTAATGAATTTATTCCCTGCTCATTAAGCTTAGCCAATCCGTCTTTCATGGCCTTCACTTGCTCCAAAGGATGACCTTGCCAAATCGTAATTTCTCCAACTATTTTAAACGGATTTTCCGAACGATATGATTTTGTAGGATTACCAGGAAATTTCCTATCCGTCAAGTCTGGATCGTCTTCGATTGGCCCGGTTGGCTCTACTAAATATATTCTTTCTTTTCCATCTCCAATGGCCAATTCAGCTCCCCAAATTGCGGCATCTAAAGTTGCAGTCAAGAAAATGTATTTTGCGTTTTTTCTTTGACCAAAGTTGGAGTTTTTCCCAACTTCTATAAAATCGCCGATTTTGAGGTCAGCTTTTGTCCCATGGAAATACGTTTGGGCAAATGGGCTAGGAGAAGAATTTATTTTGATTGGCTCCATTTTGTTTATTAAGTTCGAAATACTGGCTTGCAATATAATAAAAGGGAAAATTGTATTTATTATATTTCTAAAACCAAATAATAAGTTAAATCAAATTTGACCTTAAATTTTAATTTAATCATTTTTTTAGGGTCTTAATATTTCCATTTTGCTCCTCTATCTTCTACATCCCACTTTCTAAATTCAGCAATTTTCTTGATGAGATTTATAGGTAAAGGCTTGTCATACCTAAATTGGACGGAATCTTTATTAACTACGTAATCATTTAATTCATTAAGAAATGGCTCCAAAGCTGGTCCAGTTGGAATAAAACTCAAATGAGATTTATGTGCCGAATAAGCAAACAATATAGTTTTAGACTCAAATACCGGTTTTCCCCATTTTAGCACTTCGCTTGCATCAGGAACTACATTTTTTAACAAACTTCGGAGCTCTTCTAATTTTCCTTTTGCCTCTTCTGGAGCATTTATAAAATATTCGTCCACAGTTTTCGGTTTCATTTTTGAATGGTTTTTAAAAGTGAATAAGTTTTTTTTTGTTCTTTATAACTTTAAAATTAACGTCGTCTTTTTCTAACTATTTTCACTACCCTACCATAAATGATTTCCGCTAAGTTCCAGTCGTAGCCATCAAAATTAGTAGTATTATTAAACTGAATAATTACCGTATCTATGTCTTTGTAGTATTTTGCAAAACTCTGATAACCAGGCAGCAGACCTGTATGTTCATATACATAAATAGAGGAATATATTTCTTGTTCACCTTCTTTAAACACCGAACCATCAATCAATGCCCTCAGGAATATGCCCACATCTTGTGCTGTAGCAATCATAGAGCCAGCAGGGTTTATAAAATCATTAAACTTCAAATCGTCCTCATAACCTACATAATACCCGCTCATTACTTGGTCTATATTTACTTCACTTAGCAAACTATATGTATTTTTTAGTCCAAGTGGTATCAAAATTTCCTCATTGATATATTGGTGATGACTATATCCTAACATTTTATCAAGAATTTCGCCTAGCAACAAATAATTCGTATTTGAATACCCATATTCTTCACCAGGTTCAAAGTCGGCAGGCTTATCTAACACCAAGGCTAGGTTATCTTTATTTTCCTTCGGTGGGGCTTCCCAATAGCCAGTGATTCTGGTAAAATCGGGAATACCACTTCTATGCTGCACCAGCAATCTCAAAGTGATTTTATCTGAATTTTCTATTCTGTTTTTGAGTTCGGGTAGGTATTCGGCTAAAGTTTTATCCAAAGTTAATTGCTTATCATTTACCAATTTAGCGACAGCTACTGCAACATATAACTTACTCACACTTCCAATCTTGAATAAGGCATTTGGGTTTGCAGGAATTTTCTTTTTTCGATCATGCCAGCCTGCTGCATAAAACGCTGGCGGTTTTCCCGCTTGGTCCACGTAAACAATCATTCCATCAAATCCATCTGCAATACACTCCTCCAATTGTTCCTGAATCGTATTTGGTAAAGGTAAAATCCAAGCTTTTACAAGTATCCATGGCACAAAATAAAGAGATCCAATACTGGCTGTAATTAATGAAATTTTTAGAATGCGTTTTATTTGTTGTTTATTCATAATTTTTTAAGAACCAAGCTTTTGGTAGAAAAAGGAGGTTGTTTTTTAGTAGAAAATTAGCTGGTTTAAAAAAACCTAGTCACTTCTTTTTTAAGTCAAAATCACTTTTAAAATTCAATCTAAATACCGAAGGGATGAAAATAGCAAAAGGCCAATTTTATTATAGCTCGATAAAGCCATCTATACGAAGGTACATATTTTTGCTAGAAAGTGCAATTTAGAACCTCAATGTACATTAATGGTGTCTGGAGATTTTTTAGAAGAGAAAACTGGTATTTTAGTTTGTGGAAATAAAAAAGAACTAATGTAACCAAGTAACACTTATCACTGTCTAACCAATTGGTAAAGATTCATAAATTGGAATTGAACCTAAGAATTGTATCAATTCATTTATGCAAAACATTTGGCTATTTCAAAATTTTAGCTGTCGTTTATTCTTTTATTCCTTGCTTTGGTTTTGCATTTTTCGGATTTGACCCTTTTATAGAATTAATATATCCAACTAATTGACCTACCTCCTTAGGCTCCAATATATAAGCCCAAGGGATACTACCTTTTTCTGGATTTCCATATACAATAGATTTAATTATTGATTTTTGATCTCCTCCTGAAAGCCAATAACTGTCGGTTAAATTCGGGCCTATCATTCCTTCTCCATTTTCGCCATGACAAACAGCACAATTTGATTTAAATATTTCCTTTCCAATAATGGAGCTATTTTTGTCACTTATGACTTTATATACTCCACTATTATCGTCAGAGATTTCATTTAACCAAATACTCTCTTTCATTTTCATTTGGATATTTTTTAAAGAATCCAATTTTTGCAGTTCTTTACTTTGAGGAATATTATTTAAAAATTCGATTAAAGCCAGAACTTCCGTATCACTTTCAACCGTTTCCCCATCCTCTTGAATGCTTTTTTGGATTAATTTGGCCTGCGAAAGCAATAATTCCCAATCCGAAAGTTTTTGATTTGGATAGATTTGTTTAAATATACTTTGATTTAATTTTTGATCGAATAAAACAAAATATGGAGGCATTTTTGAATCTGGAGCGAAAAGTTGAGGATCAATAAAATTATTATAATGCCAACTGGCAGGGTATTTACCTTTTAAACCGTCGAGGCTAACAAAACTTGTGTCTTTAGTTTGATTGAAGGTATGGCAATTATTACAAGATTCCCTTTTGAAGATGTATTCTCCATATAAAGCCAAATAATTTGGCTTGTCTTCAACAATAAATGATTTTGAAGATTCAAAGTAGTTTTCGGACTTAAAGGAGCAAAAAAATATGCAGATTGAAATGATAGTTAATATATTTTTTTTGTTTTTCATTTTTTGAAATTAGTGAAATAATAGACATAAATAATATGGGAAAACTGAGTGCCATAATTAGAAATTCTTACAAAATGCTTATTCGAAAATTAAACGATTTCTTAAAAATGATGAAAATCAAAGTTTTGTATAATCGCATGAAAAAATGTAATTAAATGCAAAAGAAAGATTGAATATAGCTTAAAATTCGGAGGTTAAATGAATGATTAATTTACTAAATTTATTATACTCAGTTCTATTTCCCAAAAGCTTATTCCGTAGGAAATTTCGACATATCCATATAGAAAATCTCCCATGTATGACCATCAAAATCTTCGATGGTTCTTTGAGTCATAAAACCATAATCTCGCATTTCGGCAGGCTCAACGCCACCTGCATTTAGTCCGTTTTCCATCATCAAATTAACTACATCTACGCTATCGACAGACAAAGAAAAAAGTCCCGCTAATTTGGATTTGGTGTCGGCAATTGGTTTGGTGGCAAAGCTTGCAAACTTTTCGTGAGACAAAATCATTAAAAAAATATCATCACTCCACACCATGCACTTTCCGGCATCGTCTGAAAACTGAGGATTGTTTGTAAAACCCAATGCCATATAAAAATCCATAGATTTTTGGACATCGTTTACCGCTAAATTGATAAAAATTTGCTTTGCCATATTATTGTTTTTGTTAAGTGCCCATAAAAGTTTTTGTACTTGCTGAAATAGATGTTTCCGTTGTTCAAATTTACAGAAAAGTTAAATGAAATTGCAAATGTAATTTTGCTACATTTCATTCAATAGGTATACATAAATCCACAATGGTTTTCTTCTCTGGATGTTCATTGAAGTTATTATGGTAGATTTCAAAAGGATTTCTGTCGGCTTTTTTGTAACCGTTTTCATTCATCCAAATAAATAGGCTGTCCCACGATTTTTCAAATTCTTGCGTTTCAATCACAAAACGAGCCACAATGTTTTTGCCTTTTTCTAAAGTCGAAAGTCCAATCTCACCATCGACTTTTAGGTCTTCATTTGTAAGAATTCCAATGCTCATTCTAACTTTATCGGCATCCGTTACTTTAAAGCTGTCATGAAAAACCCTGCATACTTTGGTATCTGTTTTTGCAAACAATCCTTTGGGTGCCGCCCATTTTACTATTCGCTGAAAGGCATCTTCTATTCCATCAACCCCTATTTGTGTAACATACGCCAAATTCATCTTTGGCAATTCTCTGATTTCAATTTTTGCATTCACCATTATCCAATTTTTGAGATTATTAATGTTGCAAAGGTATTCTTCGGTGATAAAATTCACTTTACCAATCTTGCTATTCACTTTACTAATCTTGCTAAAATTATCCAAGTTTGCCTTGCGAAACGCCTTTGGACTCTGACCATATATTTTTTTAAAGGTGCTAGAAAATGTCGAGTCGTTTTTGAAGCCATATTTGTCTGCAATCTCAGCAATGCTATATGCTTTATTGTGTATCAGCATCATGGCAGTTCGTTCTACTCGTTTTCGAATGACATAGGCGTTTAAGGTTTCGTTGGTAATAGCTTTAAAAAGTCTATGTAGGTGAAATGGCGAATAAAAGGCGATAGCTGCAATCGTCTGCAATGACAAATCCGCATCTAAGTTTTCGTCTATAAATGCCAAGACTTTGTTTATTCTTTTGATATATTCTTCTTGCATTTCTCTTTTTTCTACAATAAGTTTTAAGATATTAGCAAAGTATTTTCCATTAAAAACCAACAAGGAACAAAGTAAATATTTTTAATAATCCCAACAGATTTATCTCTGGATTAAATATCAGTACATTCTTTATATCATGCTTTTTCTGTGAATTTTACTTTCAAAAGTTTAATATCTAACAAATAAGCAATAACCTTGGCTCTCCATTTTTTTCTATTGGGGCTCTGTGAACACAAGGCAGAACTTTGCTTTCGGGATGATCTACCGCCAACCGCCACAAATGTCCGAGACCCAAATTGATTGGGCGTGCATTTGGCAAAGCTTGGTAATGCAGATCAAAGAAATTTTCAACAAGAAATGCCTCAAAATCTTCGTCTGGGCCGTCGAAAAGTTTCATGAGTTCAAGCCGTATTTCGGGAACGAGGATTTTTTGAATGGCTTTTGAATTGGGCAAAATATCACTCGACTCGCCGTAGTAAGTGCATAAAAACGTATCGGTAGGCACAGGCGAACGATCTACATGATATGAATACACATCTGTTGGGAATAAGGGAAAGGAATCGTCTCGCTCGTAGTATTTGATTACATTCAGAACCGGAGCAGCACCTTGAGCTGTCAATAGTTTCATATCATTTAAAAGGACTTCACGAGCCAGCTGCCCCTGCTCGCTCAAGTGCATTTCACGTAGTTCTTCTTCGTCCATTACCGTAATATTTTCAGTCAATTCTGCCTTACTGACAATCTCAGCAAAATCGCCAATAAGTTGACGTGACCAGCACATCGCATTTATATCACCCTGAAAAGGCCGCGAAACAAGGTCTTGAAATTGCGAAACACGCAGTATCTGATGCTCATCTTGAGTTAAATCTATCATAATGGCAAAAGTACAATCTATTTGGGAGATTATTGGATTTGGATTTTTGGGTTAAGATTATGAAAAGTTTTCAAAATAAAGGGTTTTCGATCTATTAGTGTTTCTAAAAATAATTGAATCCATTTTAAAACGGATTTATTAATTCTATTAGAGAAATATAGGATTGAAAATTCTATATTTCTGGTTTTGATATGTTCTATTGGAATATATTGAGGAGGGAAAATTCCACTCCAATACATGGTGCAAGTCAATCTACCAAACGATTACTTGTAGTCAGCTTGCCTGATTTAAAGGTAAGAAAATAAGAATTAGAGAAGCGAGGAGGCGGTCCAGATTTACCAATGGATTATCAACAAACCCGCACCAGCCGATCCTCCTAATCCCACGCTGGATCCACCACCGGCTCCCGGCGTAGAACCACCACTGGCGGTTACTGAAATTAAATTTCCAGTTGTAGAATTATCTGACATATCATAAGAAATGGTGTTACCAGAACCTCCTCTTTGATTCGGATAAGAATCACCTCCTTTACCTCCCGTAATTATTCGTCGAAAGTCTGTACTACCAGCCTGTACATAGGTTGTTGAAGATATACCTCCATCCTGGCCGGCTACAAACTGGATTAAACCGGGCAAGGTGGTTTGCACAATATTATTAAATAGAACTCCAGTTCTTTGTTGTGAGACCGCATAAGTTCTTGCAGGAGCAGCTGAAGTAATTAGCCTGGTTGATCCTCCGTTAATATTGGTCGACGTACCTCCTTTACCCACTTCGATACTTAATGTTTCGCCTGGTGTAACATTTACTACAAAACTGGCAAAGTCACCGGCGTCACCTCCAGTTGTAAAGGTAGTATTAGAACTTGTTGTTGGCATTACAAAACCGGCATCGCCTGCCCCCCAGGCTTCAACCCAAATTTGGTTGACTCCAGCAGGAACTATCCAACTGGATGAAACGTAACTGGGAGATGAATTATACAATTCACTCATGAAGCCCTGTGAATTAGGAAACCTGCTATACAATCCCTGATTTCCCGCTGTTCCCGTCAGATTGCTCCATTGAGCTCCGTTATAATAAGCTAGGTTAGCATTAGATTGATCATATACCACCATACCTGCTGAAGGAGATTGAATGGTAGTAGGAGGTGAAGTAACTTTGGGAAGAACCAGACCCTTTGATGTAGAACTTACATCAACGATAGCAGAATTGCCATTGGGTGAAATTGTGACACTTTGAGCATAATCTGGGAAATTTATTAACAGGATTAACATTATCAGTACTAAGTCTATTTTTTTCATGATCTTAAAATTTATAACTCAAAAATTATCATCAAGTACATTTTGTATAAAAAATAAATCTATTGTTTCTCAACTAAAAGTCTCAAATTGACCAAGAAGTTGCTTTTAAAATAAAAAAGTCTTTCAAATTAATATTTGATATTAAACACTAAGTAAATTTATTCAAATTTTTAATTACTGATTTACAGTAAAAACGAATTTTATTTTACGGTTTGCGACTGAGAGAACCAATATTATAACTCTCTGCAAAATTAGGACAGGTTATAATACTATAATAAGAGTTTAAAATTTACTTGTAACCATGAAAAAGAATAATTATTCAAAACATTAGATTATGAAAGTACTCGATGAGTATGATATATCCAGCCAAACAAGCTCAAATTGTCTTAATCTATATAGATATGTTTGAATAGTGAGGCAAATTTCTGAATAGATGTTGACTCAATCGTTGTTCCAAGTGTTGGGGATTTAGTTTTTTTAAAGTAAAATACAAAATGGAAAAAATTTAGCTTCAACATGTCTTTTCGGAACATGTATAGGAGAGGTATAATATGCCTTACCAACAATCTCAGCAAAATCACCAACAAGTTCACGCGACCAGCACATCGCATTTATTTCACCCTTAAAAGGCCGCGAAACAAGGTCTTGAAATTGCGTCACACGCAGCATCTGATGCTTAGCTTGAGATAAATATATCATAATGACGAAAGTACGGATAAATTCAATTTAGGAGATTGTTGAATTTAGATTTTTGGGTTAAGATTATGAAAGTGTCAAAAAATTGAGTTTTGAGCCTACTCCCAATGTCCAATTCAATCCCGAAAGCTTTTGTGAAGCTCCATTCTAAATGCTTGGACGCATTACGTTGTGCCGAACGAAATCTTAGTTCATATGTGCCGTTCTACTTGTTTGCACTTCAAAGTTTTAGTCCAACCGAACAAATTTTACTCGTTCAATTCTGTCTGCACTCAGTAAGAATGTTTTCGGAGTCCCACCATTATTTTCAATGTCGAACACATAATTGTTAACTAATAATTTCGTTGGTGAAATTAAAAATCCTTTTATGCTGTCTTGGCTACCGACAACCTTAATATCGTAATACTTGTCGCCTGAAAACTTAATGTCTATTGTTACATTAGTTTCTGAATTTATAAACTTCCCGTTAAGTGCCTGATAATTATATTTTGTCCAATTACTATTAGCCTTTGTTAAGGTATATGGTGAGTGAGAAGTATAATAGACAGTTACTGTCATTTCATCTTCTTCATTTTTTTTGAATTCCTGCTTAAAGTCTGGGTCGTAAGTTTGATGTAAAATATTATCTGCTTCTCGTTCTAATTTCACATCGTTGCGTCCAATTCGTTTTAAGTATAAAATACTATCTATTCTTTCAAATTGAAATGTAAAATTATTGTCCGTTTGATAAGTTCCAACCATATCTTCCTCGCTTACAAAGCTGCCTACTTTGGCTGGTTTTGTAACTAAATAACTTGCATTGTTTTTTAGATTAAAAACCACATCAGCCATTTGTCGTGTCTGTGTATTTGGTGTTGATTTGCCAGTATTTGTAAGTGTAACAATAGAAATATTTTTGTTTGGAAACCTTATAACTGTGGCTTTCCAAGCTCCAGTTGCTCCTTCATGGAATTTATAAGGTAGTCCTTTGTAAGTGCTAAATTCAAGTCCATACCCATAATTTTTGATTGTTGAATTATCAGTTAATTGTTGACTTTTTTCTAAAATCTGTCTTTTTATTTTACTCTTTATTTTTCCTTGAAGAATTTGCTCCCAGTGAAGTTGGTCTGCCAATGTTGAAAAAATATTTCCATCGCCACAAACATTCCAAATCCAATCATAAGTTGTCCAAGTGTCAAAATTGAAATATGCTTTTGCAATTGGTCCCCGAATTTTTGTATGGTTGTTTTCAAAAGAAGTGTTAGGCATATTTAATTTTTTGAACAAATCATTTGTGTATTCGACAAACGATTTTCCTGTGACCTCTTCTACAATGGCAGTTAATAAAATGTAGTTAGTGTTACTATACAAATATTTTGTACCGGGATTGAAATTTAATTCTTGCTGTTTTTCTATTAGTTCCAAAACATCTTTATTGCTAAATGAATGTTCCCACCAAGTTAAGCCTTGCAAAGACCACAAATCATAAACATCTCTGATTCCACTTGTATGATTAAGTAAATTTTCAATAGTAATCTTTGATTTAAGTTTTGTGTAAATGGTTGGCAAATATTTTCTTATGTCGTCTGTTAAGCTAATTTTTTTCTCGTCAATCAAAACAAGAATGGCTAATGCTGTAAATTGTTTGCCATTTGATGCAATGTTAAACCGTGTGTCCTTTGTAATTAAACTGCTGTCTGTCAAATTAGCAAACCCAGCAACTTTTTGGTAAACTATTTTTCCATTACTTACAATGCCTGTTGCAATTCCTGGTGCACCTTTGGGAACATCCTGTGCTGCAATAGAGTCAAGTAGTTTTATTTGGATTGGTGTAAAACTTTTAGGGGATTGCCCATGCAAAACAGTATTTTCAATAACAAAAAAGATAACTGCTAGTTTTCTCATTTCTAATTTTTTTTGCAAATTTTAACTTTTGCAAACTATAATTCGCTTTAAATCCTGATTTGACACCTATTTTGGAAGGTATTTTTCAATATATTCTTTGGGATTTAATGATGTGGCTCTTTTAAAAGCCCTATTGAATGTAGATTTGGAATTAAAACCACATTCAAAAGCAAGACTTAGTAATGTTTGTATATTATGTTCTCCTTCCTCAATTTTTTGTATTAAGGCTTTTATTCGATAGTGATTTACAAAATCGTTAAAGTTCATATTGAACCCTTGATTAATAACCTTTGAGATTTTTTTTGAGTGCGTACTTAATTTGTTGCTTAGGTCTGATATAACAAGTTCTGGGTTCTCATACATTTTGTCCACCAGCATCAGCGTTTCTATTTTTTCCTTCCATAAATCAAAGTCTGGTATTTCATTCTTGTCTTCTTCAAAATTGTCATTGTCCTGTATTGATATGGGAAGTTCAGTTTCACCGGGACCATATGCCTCAAATTTGAAATCCGCATCGAAATTTAGTGGGGAAACGCGAAAAGACGTGGCTGATAATATTGAATTTGTATAACCGCTTATTGACATGTAATAGAAGAGGATTGAAAAACATACGTAATACCAAAACTTTTTCCCAAATTCATCCCACTCAGGGTTGACAATAAAAAATAAAATACGAATAGCAATAAGCATCAAAAATGCTATTAGAAATCGTTTAGCCCACTTAAACATTACCGAATCAGCAAAACTCACCACATTATAAGTTAATGTTTTATACTTATAGTAAACTTTGAGGCTTTGAGTTAAATAATAGCCTAATGAGAACAGTCCGGTTATCTGATACCATAATGAAAAATCTTTGTCTTTACCATCTTTGTAAAAATAATTTTCATTCAAAATGACATTATCTGTGAGAAAAATAAAAAATGAGTAAATCAGATAGATAGCAGAAGGTAAAAAATGAATGTAATCTCTTTTAGAAAACTGAAATGACTTGTCAAGTAAGGCTTTTGTGTAGAAATATAATACAGGAGGCAGTAAAAATAATTGTTGAAAGGGGATATAAAAAAGAATATTTCTATACGGCTGTTGAGAATACCATCCAGCAAATCCAAACATGAAAGGTGCAATATAAAAGGAGCATAGTATCGTAAATAAACTGAGCCAAAGACTTGATTTATTTTCGTTTTGTAATCCTTTAATTAATAGTAATGTGGAAAAAACCATTCCGTGTAAAAAGAAAATCAGTAAAATCGAACTTTTCAAACTAAAAGAAAAAAGCATCACTTTCTAATTTTTAAATGGAATGGAATTTTGAGGTCTCTTGGTATGCCACCTAACATTTAGTAAATGACAAGTAGGCAATAGCGATGCACTAAACTTTCGGTTAAGCACAGGCTTTGATACGAGCCAAAAGCCTTGATTTTATAACTATTTCTCTTATTTTTTATATACATTTTTGACAGCAGATTTCCTTTTCTTACGCCATATTCCTGTTCCTATGATTAGTATACAAATTATAAATAGTCCAATTATTATAATAGTGGTCATTTTTTCAAGAAGCATTGTAAATAGCAACGTGTCAGTTTTCCCTGTCTCTAAAAATACCCAATCGCTGGCTATTCTTGTTGCTAAATTTGGGTTACCTGTCTCTAAAACAATTATTCCGTCACCTGAAATTGGATTTATTCTTATTGCCGTATTTATTGGTGGTGTACTTTTCCCATCGTGTCCGAAAATGTCTTCATCATTTTCAATATCAATATAAAGCATAGTTCCTAAACCATAAATTTTTTCACCCATGCTATCCCAATGCGATTTTCTCATTAGCTTTAATGATTCAGGGCTTATCTTTCCTCTTCCAATTGGCTCATTATTACTGCCTTTTAAATACAATTTAAAAAATATTTCTAAATCAGAAAGTGATGTATATAAAGAAGTTGCCGCCAAAGAAGTATAATAAAAATGTGGTGCGATACTTTTGTCAGAATTGTAAAATTCACAGAGCCTGTTTTTTAAGGAGTCGTTTAAAATGTAACTACTACTAGTCATTTTCAAAGGTGTAAACAAACTGTCTTTCATAAAATCATTAAAAGTTTGTCCACTTGTTTCTTCTACCAATAATTGTAAAATAGTAAATCCACCACCAGAGTATTTCCATTTTGAACCCGGCTCAATTCCTACTTTTACTTCGCCACTTTCTCCTTCATCAACGTCTTTAGCTTTAGTAAGTGATTGTTCTAATGTTTGAGTTGAATCTTTATTTCTAAAACCATTGTAACCTAATCCATCAGTTAAGCCAGCCGTATGACTTAACAATTTCCTTACGGTTACTTCTTCATTGTCAAATTCACTTGGCGGAAGTTGCCATCTTGTAAGATACTGATTTACAGGTGTGTCTAAATTTATTTTCCCTAATTCAACGAGTTTCAAAATACCCACGGAAGAAACAATTTTAGAAAGGGATGATACTTGAAATATAGTATTTTTATCAACTTTTTTATTTTTAGAATAGAAGAGTTCTTTTTCAACTTCCCCTTCTTTTATATTCGCCATTGCAAAGTTTCCTACAAATTCTTTTTCAATTTGCTGATTAACCGCTTTTGAAAATAATTTTGGGTCGTTACTGTCTGTAAAAGGTTTATGCCACCAACCTTTTAGTGTTCCATAAAATGAAAGTCCAATCCATAAAATGGATAAAAAAATAATCGCAAAAACGTATTTGAAAATTCTTTTCATTTCTAGTTTTTTTTAGATTTTTATGGTTTTCTAAACGATTTGCTATGTTTAAGCTAGGCTATGGCCGCTATTAAATATATCTAAGTGTTTGTAGAGTTTGATCTTTCAATTGAACAAATATATTGTTTCGTTTCCTTATATCCAATATATTATTACTTGTTTAGGCTTCAACATTTCAGTTATTAACCCTTACCAAACGGATAATTATTTTTTGCCAAAAAAAGCCTTCCTGTTTTATCAAGCTTCTGAATCCAGTATTTTAAAATCCTCACTTATTACAAAAAATGACCAAGTTTCTTATCTTCAAAAATAATTTTGTATGTTTGAATATTAGCTAATCATAAATTTTTCTTGGATGGATACTATTCTTTCTGAAATCAAAAGTTTCTTTGGTTTAGGTGGCGTTTTCAAAATCATTTCTACGGGCGACTACAGTGCTTTTCTGACTTACGAGGGCATCACCTCCATTATTGGCCCTCTGATACCATTCTTAGTTATTTTCGAACTCATTGCCGGTTTGTTTTATAAAAATCCTCATACAAAAGTTTATAAAATCAATTTCTTGATTTATGTATTAAACCGCGTTGTTTCAAGATTTATATCTATCGGTGTTATTGGTTTTATCTTAGCAAATTTCCAGAAATACGCCCTTTTTCAAACTACTTTCACGTGGTATTGGCTCATTTATGGCTATGTTATTTGGGAGTTTTCGCATTTTATTTACCATTATTTAGGGCATAAAGTTCGCTTGTTTTGGTGTTTGCATTCTACCCACCACGCACCCGAAAATATGAATCTCTCTGTTACTTATGCTCATTTTTTCTTGGAAGGACCTTATGCCGATGCTATCAGGGGGTCTATTTGTATTTTGGCAGGTATTCATCCTACGCTTTTGTTTTTCATCATGTTTGTAGATGGCACTTGGGGGGCGTTTATACATGTAGGCGAAAATATCGTAAAAGACGGAAGGTTGGGACTGCACAAAATTCCTGTGCTTGGGAAATACATACTTTCGCCCACTGATCACCGCGTGCACCATGCCCGGAATCCACTGTATATGGACACCAATTATTGTAATTTACTCAACATTTGGGACAGAGTTTTTGGGACTTATCAACCCATAGAGGAGGACGTACAGATAGAATACGGAATAACCCGCGAGGTGAATTCTGGCAATATTCTAGATGTTTATTTCGGCGAACTTTGGGCTTTGATAAAAGACATATCAGCCGCACCAAACGTAAAGTCCATGTTGCTGTACATCGTAATGCCTCCTGGCTGGTCCCCAAACGGTGCTCACAGAACTGCGGATGTGGTTAGAAGGGAATATTTAGATGGAATTAAATGAGAATTCAAATTCAAAAACAAATTCAAAAGCAAATACAAATTCAAATAAAAATACAAATTCAAAAATCAATTTAATCGCAAATCAAATTAATCAAAAATCGAATCTCCCGATAATTATCGGGACATAAATCGAATTAATCGAAAATCAATTTAATCGTAAATCGAATTAATCAAAAGCGGATTGCCGCCCGAACCTCTCACCATCTAACTTGCCCATTTCCTCGGCAAATCCATTTTTCGGTTACTAATTTTTCTAGAGCAAAAGGTCCGCGGGCATGAAGTTTCTGGGTAGAAATACCGATCTCGGCCCCAAGTCCAAACTCACCACCGTCCGTAAATCTGGTGGAAGCATTGTGGTATACCGAAGCAGCATCAACTTCCTGAAGGAAGGTCTCTGCTAAACTTTGATTCTCAGTAATTATAGCCTCGGAATGTTTCGACGAAAACAAATTGATATGCTCTAAAGCTTCACCAAAACTATTGACGGTTTTTATAGAAATCTTGAAATCCAGCCATTCTTTGCCAAAATCCTCTACTTGAGCATGTTGGAGTTTAGCAAAGCCATTTTTCTCAAAAACTGGATGCGATTTATCGTCAGCAAAAACCTCTATATTGTATTTTTCAAATCCTTCTTTCAGCAGTGGAATAAGATTTTCTAAAACGGCTTCATCCAAAATGGCACAGTCTAAAGAATTACAAACCGACGGTCGTGAAGCTCGAGCATTTACTATGATTTCGGCAGCCATTTCCAAATTGGCCGTTTTTTCGATATAAGTATGGCAAACGCCAGCACCCGTTTCTATGGTTGGTATTTTGGAATTGCTCCTTACGTAATCTATCAAAGATTGTGAGCCACGGGGAATTATCAAATCCACATATTTATCGGCTTCCAGCATTTGGGCCAAGTATTTTCTGTCAGTTGGCAATAACATAACGGCATTTGAAGAAACACCATTTTTGGCAAGTGCCTCATGAATTAAACTGACCAAAAATTGATTGGAAAAATGAGCTTCTTTTCCGCCTTTTAGCACACAAGCATTGCCTGACCTTATACAAAGCGAAGCTACGTCTATCGTTACATTTGGCCTGGATTCAAAAATAGCCCCAACTACACCCATTGGTACACTGATTTTTTGCATTTTTATGCCGCTGTCGAGCGTTCTCTCGGTCAATATTTGACCACTGGGATCATTTAGTTTCGAAACCTCTTCCAATGCATCTGCCAAACCTTTTATTCTGTTTTCGTTTAATAAAAGTCTATCGTATTTGGCATCTGCGGGGTCCATCAGATCCAAGTCGTCCTTGTTTATTTGGATGATTTGCTCCGAGTTTTCCAAAAGGATTTTAGCCAAATCTGTTAAGATTTTTGCTTTTTGGTTCCTACTCAATCTTCTGATTTGAGATGCAGCTTTGTGCGTATTTTTTAATAATGGTTCTATACTCTCCATTTCCAACGATTTTATTCGAAAGGCAAAGGTCGGGATTTTAAATATAAAAAAAAGGGCTAAAAGCCCCTTTTCTTTATTTCACATTTACTTTTCCTGTTTTTTCTAAAAACGCCTTGTCTTTTTCTTCCAATTTCCAGTCTTTGTCAAACAAACCCTTGGCCAAAACATTGTTGAGCGTTTTGTCATACAGCACCCAGTCGCCGTAGCCGTTCAACACACTAAGTTTCGCCGTAGCTCGCAAACGAGCAAACATGCTACCATCCGCATTGGGCAATTCCCAAAAAGGCAAACCTGAATTCACCAAAATGTATTTTTTACCATTCGGGAAAATATAGTTAAGACTTGCACCTTCCACCTCATGTTTCAAGCTCATGGGCGTTTTATCTGCATATTTGGCCACGAGTTCGTTGGTCTCAACATCTCCAAATAGAACCAAGTTGGAGCGTTCGATATCACTTGGCCTAACTTCTTTGTCAGCCAATACTCTTGGAAACACCATCACTCTACCCAAGAAATCTCCCCTATAAAAACTCCAGTTTGCTGCTTCTTCAGCTATTTTTCTTCGCTGCTCCAATTCTTCTTTGTTCGGATTATCTTTGGTTCCATATACATAAATATGCCTATCAGCTATCACCTCGGTCATTGGTCCTTCTTGATTGGCGATTTTCAAACTCGTCACATCTTCTCTCTTTCCAATCACCCA
This sequence comes from Lacihabitans sp. LS3-19, assembly GCF_024343575.1. Classification (GTDB taxonomy): domain Bacteria; phylum Bacteroidota; class Bacteroidia; order Cytophagales; family Spirosomataceae; genus Leadbetterella. Next base: position 321,647 of record NZ_RJUA01000127.1, read on the forward strand.
CTTGTCTGCAGATTTTACCAGTATTTGGCCATTGTTTAAGCCATAAACTGAAAGGTTTTGACCGTCAATATTTAGGCTAAGTTTCGACTTACCATTGAAGTTTGGATGTTCTAAGACATTGATTGAGAAAGCATTTATATTTTCTGTTTTTACGTCCAACACATTTTTGTTTTTAAAATTGGCCTCGATTTTTGCAATCTCTCCAATTTTCTTATCCACTATCTCTACCCAATAAGCTTTATTGTACTTCATTTGGGCAGTACTAAATTTCACTTTGGTCGGAAACGGATTTCGCTTGAAATTCGAAAACCAAGAAAAAATAAACTCATCTTTATAGGCATTTACCCAACTATCATGTTTTACCCCTGGATATTCTTGGTATTTCACATTTGAGCCCACTTTTTTAAAATCTTCCACCCATTTTCTTGTGTTTTCTACTTTTACGGCTGGGTCAGCATCTCCTTGGAAAAAATGAACGGGAATATTAAACGCATTGTCTAAATAGTTAATGGTTTCTGCTGGTGGAGCTGGACAAACCGGGGCAATCGCCGCCCAAATATCTGGTCTCGTAAGTCCAATCCACATGGTGCCACCGCCGCCCATTGACAAGCCAGTGAGATACATTCTATTTTCGTCAATTTTAAATCTTTTCTTTACATCAGCTATCATATCCCAAACATCTTTTTCGGCAATTCCCTGATAGCCCATAGTACCTCTGACATTAGCCGAAACTACGATGTAGTCAACATTTTTCCATTTCGGGAAATATAAACTCGCTTCTACGTCGTTTTCCCCTTCGGCATTACTTTTACCGAAAACCCTTCTTAGTGCCAAGCGATGGTTTGATCCCGCTCCGTGCAACATTACCACCAAAGGATAGTTTTTTTTCTCACTAAAATCTTTGGGTAAATACAAACTGTAAGGCTGCTCGGTATCGTCTACATCCGAATGAAAACTTAAAATTTGCGGGCCACTAGATAAGGTTTGGGCATTAGAAAAAGAAAAAATAAAGAGGATAAATAAAACAGAAAGGTTTACTTTTTTAAGGATTAAATTTGTCATTTTTTATGGCTTAAACATATTGGGAAAACGTTTACAATGCGAATTTTTAAATAATTATCCATATTTCAAATCAAAAGAGTCAAAAAGAAGGTTTCAGAGGATTTAAATGTGGTTTTTGAAAATAAAATATCATTTATTAAAAGTTTTTAATAATGTCTTTGCCTACAATGAGAAATATCAGTATTTTGCATAAACTATTCAACAAAAAACATGTATCTAGACAGAAGAAATTTCTTAAAAATAGCTGGCGTTTCATCCGCTTTGCAAATGATGCCGGGTTTGAGTTTTGGGCAAAAAGATGAAATCATCATTGGCCATAATACCCACAAATACAAAGTAATGGTAGGATGGGGTGTATTGGACGCACAAAAAACACCCGTGAACGACTGCCACGAAATGGTAGAAGACGCCAAAGGTCGCCTGATAATGTGTACCAATGAAACCAAAAATAACATTCTGATCTATGATAAATCGGGAAAATTGCTTGAAACATGGGGCAACTCCTACCCAGGAGCCCATGGACTCACGATATTCAACGAGGGCGAAAAACAATATCTTTTGTTATGCGATAATAGCCGCAATCAGGTAATCAAAACGGACTTGAAAGGCAACGAGATTTTCAAAATTGAATACCCAAAAGAAACAGGCGAATACCAATATCCCAGTCAGTTTGTACCTACAGAATCGGCTGTAAATCCACTCAATGGGGATATTTATGTAGTGGATGGCTATGGCAAAAACTTCGTGATGCAATATGACGCCAAAGGAAAATACATCAGACACTGGGGTGGCAATGGCACCGAAAGTGGTCAGTTTAAATGCAACCATGGGGTGATTGTAGACATGCGAAAGCCTGAAAATCCGACTTTGATTATCACCTCTCGCCAACAAAACTGTTGGAAGAGATTTACGCTCGATGGCAAATATTTATCAACTATCGAGTTGCCCGGTTCATTTATTTGCAGACCAGTTATCAAAAATCAAAATCTTTTCGGAGCTGTATTTAGGTCAACGTCGGAAGACTATCCCAACTCAGGGTATATTCAGATATTGGATGCTAACGACAAAGTAGTTTCTTCTCCAGGAGCATCGGAGCCAATTTATATTAACGGAAAACTTCAAGAACAAAGAAAATCTGATCCCGCCAAGGTATTTATGCACCCACACGATGTCTGCATAGACTCCGACGATAGCATTTACATACCACAATGGGCTTCTAAAAAGACTTATCCTGTTAAGTTGGAGAGGGTGTAGGGGTAGTAGAATTAAAATATAATAATTTAATAATTAAGTAGCGATTTTATATCTGGATTAGTATATTTTTCAAGGGGAAAACAATGAATTTTAAAGTTTTCTTTTTATAATTGTATTGTTTTTAAATAAAAACTTGAAAAAATGACTGCGTTAAATTTAGAAAAGTATAGGACTTTTACTCTAAATGAAAAAGGTACACCCATATCGGTATCTTTGGATTTGAAAAATCGATCTATGAAAAGACTTTTTGAAATATTAATGGAAGATTTTGAGGATTCTTTAATTGCAAAAGAGAGGCAGGATGAAGAAAGTTTGCCATGGGAAGAAGTAAAAGCTAATTTGCAAGTTAAGTAGTTTCAGCAATGCCTTTTAAAGTAATTATTAAAAAAACTGCTCAGAAAGAACTAGCAAAACTACCTCAACATGTAATCAAAAGAGTTTTTGTTAAAATTAAAGAATTAGAAACAAATCCCACACCATTTGGGAGTATTCAATTAAATGAGTTTGAAATTCAAGGACTTAATTATGATCAACTTTATAGAATAAGAATTGGAGATTATAGAATGATTTATGGTATTGAAAACAATATAGTGACTATTTCAATAATCAGAATCAAACATCGAAAGGAAGTTTACAAATAAAATCACAAAACATACTCCAATTCGCCCCCTCATTTTGTTCCCACCCCTTCAATCCCTATTTTTGTATTTTTAAAAAGAAGAAATGAATATTTTAATAATAGGTTCGGGTGGAAGAGAGCATGCTTTTGCATGGAAAATAGCACAAAGCAAAAAATGTGAAAAGCTTTTTGTGGCTCCAGGCAATGCCGGCACCATTCAAGTAGCTACCAATGTTGATATAAAAGTTGATGATTTTGAAGGGATAAAAAACTTGGTTTTGTCCGAAAACATAGGCATGGTGGTCGTTGGGCCTGAAGATCCACTGGTCAAAGGCATTGTGGATTTTTTCAAGGCTGACAAAAAACTTCGTAAAATCAGAATAATTGGCCCAGACGCTTCGGGTGCACGTTTGGAAGGAAGCAAGGATTTCTCCAAAGCTTTTATGCAAAAACACGGCGTGCCTACTGCATTTTCAGAGACATTTACAAAAGACACTTTAGAGGCTGGTCTGGCTTATTTAGACAAACAAACAGGCCCTTACGTACTCAAAGCCGATGGACTTGCTGCCGGAAAAGGTGTAATTATTACTGAAAACAAAGAAGAAGCCAAGGCAAGCTTAAAAGAAATGCTGACCGAAGGCAAATTTGGCGAAGCTGGAGATAAAGTGCTTGTCGAGCAGTTTTTAAACGGAATCGAACTTTCGGTTTTTGTGCTTTCAGATGGCAAAAACTATGTGATATTGCCAGAAGCCAAAGATTATAAAAGAATCGGAGAAGGCGATACAGGCCTTAACACAGGTGGTATGGGTGCGGTTTCGCCAGTACCTTTTGCCGATGCTGCATATATGCAAAAAGTGGAGGATTTAGTTGTAAAACCAACCATGGCAGGTCTACAAGCAGAAGGAATTCATTACGTAGGCTTTATTTTCATTGGTTTGATGAACGACAACGGCAATCCAATGGTGATTGAATACAATGCTCGCATGGGTGACCCAGAAACTGAAGTGGTTTTGCCAAGAATAAAGACCGATATGGTGCGTTTGTTGCAAGCAGCTGCAGATGGTAAATTGGACAAAATCAAAATATCCGTAAATCCAAAGTCTGCGGTGACTACAATGGTTGTAGCTGGCGGATACCCTGAGGCCTACAAAAAGGGCGATTTGATGGAAATTCCAGTTGCTGAAAAAGATACGGTTATATTTCATGCAGGTACAAATACGACTTCGGAAGGTGTAGTTACCAATGGTGGCAGGGTAATTGCCCTAACAGGTATGGGCCGCACAATGGCCTCGGCAGTGAGGAAATCTCAAAAAATGGCCAGAAATATTAAGTTCAAAAAGAAGTATTTCAGAAAAGATATTGGAAAAGATTTGATGAAATATTTGGAGAAATAGTTAGTTTTGTTTTTGTTAATTAATTAGAAAATCGTTCCGTCCTTGTTTTTTAAGTAAAAAAAGCAGCGTAAATCGGATAAAAATATATATTCTTATGGCGTGTGGACAATGCTCATCCGGTGGATGCGGCAATATAAAAAACGTAGCAGAAGAAAAATCCAATCACAAAACTACTGCAGGTTGTAGTTCGGGAGGTTGCTCCACTGGTGGGTGCAACAAAATGAATTCTTTTGACTGGCTCTCAAACATGGATACGCCAAAAAGTGCGAGGTTTGGTGTGGTAGAGATAAAATTCAAAGGTGGTAGAAAGGAATACTTCAAAAACAAAAGCAATCTAGATCTTTATACAGGAGACTTTGTAGTTTGTGAAATGCCCACAGGCTATCATATTGGTTCGGTTTCTTTACAGGGCGAATTGGTAAGGTTACAAATGATCAAAAAAGGAATAAAAGAAAGTGATGAACTTGCGGTTATTCATAGAAAAGCTACCGAAAAAGACCTCGAAAAACATTCACAAGCCATAAATAGAGATCTCACCACGATGTATCGCACACGTGAGATTTGTAAAGAGCTGAAGTTAAATCTTAAACTTTCTGAAGTAGAGTTTCAGTCAGACAATTCCAAAGCCACATTTTATTATTCAGCCGACGATCGTGTGGATTTTCGTGAGTTAATAAAAACACTCGCATCGGAGTTTAAGGTCAGAATCGAGATGCGTCAAATTAGTCTTCGCCAAGAGGCAGGAAGACTTGGCGGAATAGGCTCATGCGGAAGAGAATTGTGCTGTTCCACTTGGTTGTCTGATTTTAAAACTATTCCAACGGCGGCGGCTAGATACCAAAACCTTTCGCTTAATCCTGCTAAACTTTCGGGGCAATGCGGAAGATTGAAATGTTGTCTTAACTATGAGTTAGAAACCTATATTGATGCTATAAGAGATATTCCTGTAATAGACAGAGCCTTGAAAACAGAAAAAGGCGATGCAACTCTACAGAAAACCGATATATTCAGAAGAATCATGTGGTTTAGTTTTCCAAACGAAACCAACTGGTACCCAATAAACTGTGCCCAGGTAGTTGAGATTCAGAAAATGAACTTGGAAGGTAAAAAACCAGTAGGCTTAGAAAACCTTATGGAAATGTCGGAGCTGGTGCAAGCCAAGCCGGTAAGCATAAACAACGATTTGGAAAGGTTGGACAAAAAATATCATACAGGCAAAAAGAAAAATGGTCCTAAAAAACCAAATAGACCTGAAAATAGAAATCAAGACCAAAAGCCAAGGGTGGAAGGGGAAAGTCAGCCTAAATCAGATCAGCCAAGAAATCAACAGCAAAGGCCAAATCAGCCAAGATCCAATGAATCTAGGCCAAACCAAAACCGTGGGAACGAAGCTAGACCAAATCAGCCAAGGTCAAATGAACCAAGGACAAACCAAAACCGTGGCAACGAGCCTCGACCAAATCAACCCAAACCAAATGAACCAAGGCCAATTCAAAATCGTCCTAACGAACCAAGAATAAATGAGCCAAGGCCTGCAAATGCTGAAACGCCACAAGCAAATGCTGGAGAAACTCCACAAGGGGGAAATCCTGTAAACAAAAACAAGAATAAAAGAAGAAAGAAATTTAAGAACAATAATAGACCGGACAAACCAGAATGAGAATAGCAATATTGGTAGTTTTTAGCCTTTTGATGTCTTGTAAGGGCAGTTCTGACCTAAAAGAAATTAGGGATTTTAAAAATTCGGAGTGGTTTATTGGCAAAAAACAAAGCTTTAGTTTTGAAATAAAAGATGCCAACAAGGCCTATAATTTCAACTATTTGGTAAGAAATACGATAGGTTATCCTTACTATAATCTTTACCTAAACCAAGTATTAACTGACTCAAGCGGAAAGGTGTTGGTAAACTCTATGGACGAAGTTATTCTTTTTAATCAGAAAACAGGAAAACCTTATGGCGATGGCCTAGGTGATATATTTGATAACAGAATTGCTGCACCGAAACTTCAAAACTACAAGTTTCCCAAACCTGGAAAATACAAATGGACACTAAGTCACAACATGCGTCCTGACCCATTAACAGATATTATGTCTATAGGTGCTGAGGTATTGGCCCAAAAGTAAAGCGATTTTTCAAATCGCTTTACTTTTGGTAAATGAAAATTTAAAGAAGTATAAAAAAATGAAGGTATAATTTTCAAAATTACACCTTCTTTTGAATATAAATTACATAATTTAAAGTTACCTACAATTTCTCTATCAAAGCCGTAAACTTAGTCAAATCAACTTGAGCTTTGGCTGCCAAAGTTCTGGCTTGTTGTGCATCAGCTTTCGCTTTTGCTAAATCTCCAGCTTTCTGGTTCAACTTCGCAGACTCAAAGTAATATTCAGCCAGATATTTGTCTTCTTTCAATAATCCTTTGGCTTTATTTAACCAAGCGGTGGCTTTAGGAGCATAGTTTTTGTTTGGGTAAAAATCATTGAAAACTCTTGTGATATACACCATAGACTGGCCGTTTTCACCAAATTTTGCGGCCATTTTTTCGCCAATTGCCAATGCTTGCTCAGGTTTTCCTTCTCTAATCAAAGCTTTTATGTCAAACTCCCACGTTACGTTTTCTATGTATTGTCCCGCACCTGTTTTTGTCATATATTGTTTCACAAGATTGAGCTTGCTGGTGCCATAGTTTTGTCCACGAGGACTATACAATGAAGACTGAATAATTCCACCCAGCACATTGTTTTCGTTGCCTGCATGTCCGTCTTTTTTCTCAAAAGCAGCTGCTGCGGATGCGTGATCAAACCAATATTTAGCGAACCCATTTTCCATATCAATCACACACTTTTTGGTAAGTTTCCAACTGGTTTCGCTACCTATTTGGTCTTTTGGATAAATTTTAAATAAATCTTCAGCCGCAGAAATGGCCAATGTAGTGTCTTTAGTAAGACGACTATATGCTGCCAATTGTACCAATAAGTCCAAGGTTCTATCACCCTTATCGTATTTATCCTTATAACTTGAAGCCCTTATAGCAGGATTTTGAGCAGTTTCAGCAGCTTTAACTATCACAGCTGCATCAGGTGTTACTTCAGCTTGGTGTAAAATATTCCCGTTAGAGTCAAAATACAAAAACTGAGGAAAGCTAGGTAAGTAAATATTACGTGCATTTAAGAATTTTACCTGCTCGGCATTCCCAACGTCAAGTTTATAATTGATAAAGCTACTGTTATATTTAGTAGCAACTTCAGGCTTTTTAAAGAAAGGCTCAATGCTCTGGCAAACCGGACAAGTAGGAGAATAACATTCTACAAAGAGCATTTTCCCTGAAGCTTTGGCTTGTGCAAGAGCGTCATCTATGCTGGGATTCCAAGTAACTTGGGTTTTGTCAATGTTTTCGTTTACAACTGTTTGCGTTGTGGTATCTTGAGATTTTGATTGACAACTTGCAAAAAGGAGTGCAAAAGCAAGTCCATTTATTTTAATAAAATTCATCAGTGAAATATTCATGCGATTAATGATTTTGAAAAATGCTCGTAAAAATTGGAAAATATTAGTCTCAAACCAAATTTTTGCTTGTTAATATGTAGTTAAGAGGTTTGATACTATTAGATTTTGGAAAATTTAGCAAGAAATTAAAATAGAATTTTTGAAAATGGAATTTCATTTTAAACCAGGATATTAATTGATTAATTTTGTAAAAAGAAAAACAAAAGAATATGTTGAAAGTATACGGAATTCCGAATTGTGACACGGTAAAAAAATCTTTAGATTATATAAAAAGTAAAGACGTAGCTTATGAATTTCATAATTATAAAAAAGATGGAATAACTGTAGAAAAGCTAAACTCTTGGATAAAGCAAGTGCCATTAGATAAATTGGTTAATAAAAAAGGCACAACTTATAAAGCCCTTACTGACGACCAAAAAGCCGATTTAGAAAATCCCAAAACTGCGGCAAAGGTATTGGTAGAAAAATCTTCAGTTATAAAAAGACCCCTACTCGAAATAGACGAGAAAGTTCTAACTGTTGGCTTTGACAAAGAACTTTTCGATAAAATTCTTTAAAATAGTCTGGCTAAATCTTATTATTGGCAATTTTTTCAAACTATTTGAGAAGGCAATTTCCACTATAAAACAATATATCGCTTCAAAAATTAAAGAATATTTTCCCCTTGACTTAAAAAGAAATATGTCAGTAAAAACTTCTATCACTAGAGTTTAAGAATTCAAATTTAATCTTAAATAACAAAGACCACTGCTTACACTTTTCTTAAAAAAATCCAAAACCTATCATAAGTCATTTTTTAAAAAAATCATCCAGTTTAATTTTGAGGACTAATCTCTAAATAGCCAAAATGGCAAACAGAGTACTTAAATTGTTGATTGTTAACCAAAAAGATTTTTTTCTAAAGAAGATGTGTGTTGTTCCTTTTTGAAACCACTCAAATACATTTTCTTAAAAAACTACAATTATGACAGCACATTCATTTCATATTCCTGTGATGGGATTAGGCTATACTGTTGAAACTCCCGCCAAAGTTGCACATTTTGGTATATCGTCAGTAATTTCTATTGTTGAAGACAACATGATTGAAAAAATGAGGAAGTTGTACTTCGACCGTGAAGGATTGGAATATAACGAAATCTCAGTAAAAGATGAAGATTATAGAGCCAAAAGAATCACCTCATATTTGAATGTTATTAAGCAAGTAGTTGATGCAAATTTTGAGCGATTGAAAAGTCAGGAATTCGAAGAAGGAACTGAATTGACTCAATATTTCGACCTTTTGCCTGAAAATGCAGACTTGAAAAAATTGTATTTAGAAATGTTAGCGGCCAGCGATTCAAACAAAGAAGTACTTGGAGTAGCATTGAAATCTAAAATGGTAAAAGGTTCTATAGATGTGAATATCATGACCAAACTGGACAAGTTTAATTATGATAAAAATGGGGAGCAGTTAGCTCCTGAATACTGTGATGCAATGGCAGCATTGCGTGGTTTTGCTCTTTCTGATTTAAACTCAGGCATGGTATTTTCGGCTGGAATGAATCCGCGTCTTTTCAGTTATTGCACCTCATTTCCAGATTTTTTCCCTGATAAAAACAGCAATTTCAAAAAACAAATCATCTTGAAAGTGAGTGATTATCGCTCAGCTTTGATTCAAGGTAAATTTTTGGCAAAAAAAGGCCTTTGGGTTTCTGAATTCAGAATTGAGTCTGGATTGAATTGCGGTGGACACGCATTTGCGTCTGGTGGCACTTTATTAGGGCCAATTATGGAAGAGTTTAAAGCCAAAAAACAAGAACTTATAGCTGAACTAAAACAGATTTGCGAAAAAACATGGTCAGAAATGGGATTGGATAACATCAACCCTGCACTTAAAATTACTGTTCAAGGTGGCGTAGGCACAGCCAACGAGCACAATTTCCTTTTGGAACATTATCAAGTAGATAGTGTAGGTTGGGGAAGTCCATTTTTGATGGTGCCAGAGGTAGTAAGTGTTGATAACGAAGCCTTGAGCTTGTTGGTAGATGCAAAAAAAGAGGATTATTATTTGAGTGATGCATCTCCATTGGGCGTACCATTTAACAACGTTAGAAATACTTCTTCTGAACTATTGATTCAAACTCGAATGGACAAAAACCGTCCTGGCTCGCCTTGTTATAAGAAGTTTTTGCAGTTTGACACTGAGTTTACTAAAATTCCGATTTGTACTGCTTCTAGAGAATATCAAAATCTCAAGGAAATACAGATGAAACAACCTGAAACTCCTGAATCTGTTATCAAAAAAGGAGAAAACACCTTGAAAGTCAAAGAATGCTTATGTGAAGGCCTAGCCTCCTCAGCACTTTTGGCCAATGGAATTCAGCCTGACCGTAAACTTACAGCGGTTTCCATTTGTCCAGGACCAAACTTGGCTTATTTCTCAGGCATATTTTCGATGAAAAGCATGATTGGTCATATATATGGTCGAGAGAATCTTTTGAACAATTTAGTTCGCCCACACATGTTTGTGAACGAACTCGAATTGAACGTAAAATACCTCAAAAATCAAATCAGGAAGTTTACAGACGAAACAATAGAGCAACAAAATAAATATGTGGAGACTTTCAAAAATAACCTTTTTGAAGGAATTAATTATTACAAAGAATTGGTGGAAAGTATGAAAGCCGAAACCAAAACTTTCATAGAAAAAATGAAAAATGACTTGACAGAAATCGAAAACGAATTGGTGAGAATCACCGTTGGAGAGCCCGTTTTAGCTTAAAATATTCTAATCCTCATACATCTCGAAGCCTCTTTTCATTATTGGGAAGAGGCCTTTTTTGTGCTTGAAAATGGAACACGGATTTGTTTGAAAAATCTTTTAGTAATGATATTTCCATTAAAGACTTCTTTGTAACATAGAAAAAATATCCGTGTCAAATCCGTGTTAATCCGTGTTTTATAACACAAAAAGCATCACTTCAAATACTTCCCAACGTTCTCCTTAGTCACCAATTCAAAAGGAATCAAAACTTCTTTTTCAAAAGCTTGTTTATTAGCAATTTTTAAGGCGGTTTCTATCGCACCTGCACCTTGTTGGTTGGCGTTTTGGAAAACTGTTGCGTTTAGTTCTCCTTTTTGAACAGACTGAAGAGCATCTTTTATGGCATCTACACTTATTACCAATACTTTGTCTTTCATTCCAGCAGCTTGTAGGGCTTTTACTGCACCTAAGCCCATCTCGTCGTTGTGAGCAAAAACCGCATTTATTTTATCTCCATACGATTGGATCCAGTTTTGCATCAAGTCCATGCTTTTGGCTCTGTCCCACTCCCCTGTTTGTTGGGCAAGCATTTTAATATCAGGATATTGCTTTAAAACCTCTTTGGCACCTTCTTCCCTTTGCAATTGAGCCGCTTGGCCCATAAGGCCATGTATCATCACCATATTTCCTTTTCCACCTATTTTGTCAGCAATATATTTCATGGCAATTCTAGCAGATTCTACATCATTGGAGCCAACAAAAGCAGTTGGTGCAGCACTTGTAGCAGAGTTTACGTTTATAATTGGAATATTAGCAGCCAAAGCTTTTGTAACAGCAGGGGAACTTGCCTCAAACTCAATTGGATTCATGATGATCACGTCAACTTTTTGAGCAATGAAACTCTCGACTTGCTCAATTTGCTTAAGCGGGGAGCGTTCAGCATCTACAATGATCAATTCTACGCCCAATTCATCTGCCTTTTTCTGCATTTCGTCAGCAATATTCACGATGAATTCATTCTGCATACTGAGCATGGTCGCTCCTATTTTAATCTTCTTTTCGTCAGAATTTTTTGAGGAATTGCAGGAGAAGATTGAAAAAGAAACTAGAAAAATAAGTATTTTTTTCATTAAATATTAAGGTTTTTTATTCATCGTTTAATAGGAATGTGGATTTGAAAATGAAAGATTCAGACAGTTTGATCAATTTGCAAAACCAAAAAATCAAGATCTTACGAAATGACTGAAATTAATTCAAGCCTTCTAGTCTCTTATTCAATTCGTCGTCTAATATAGTATTAATTTCAGATTTGTCGTAAATAGAAACCAAGAAAACCGTCTCCTTTACGATTTTGACACATGTAATAATTCTTGCCCCCCCCACTTTTTCCACCAGATTTAGACCCAATAGCCATTCTAATTTTAAAACAATTCTTTCCTAATGGATTACCTAAGTTTGGATTTTATTTAATAAGTTTTGACAATATTAAAATGTCCTTCTTCAAAGACTTATACTTTTTAAAAAGCTTTTTGAAATCTCTTTGAAAGTCAATTGTTGGAACAATTTTATAACTCATCCAAAAACTCCTCTAATGTTTTCAATTCAATTTCTCCTTTCATGTGTTGGTTAATTTGTTCAACACTACTAGTAATGCCATCCAAAACTTCTTGCTTTTTTATTGCTTTATTAGATTGGTCGAGGCTTGACCTAAGCTTAGTTCTTTTGATAAACTCCATTACAAACTGCATTTCGCTGTCATTTCTTGGCTTGATTGTTATGCTTTCCATAATTTCTTTGAAAATAATTGTTAACAAATATAGCATTTTTTTTGAACACAGAATACACCAATGAAAACCAGATTTCTATCTTTTAGTATTTATATTACCTCGAATCCATGTCAAATCTATTAAATCCGTGTTCAATACAAACTAAGATAAAAGTTTTTTCTGATTCCAACTATCCAAAAGCACCGCCCCAATGATGATTGCACCCATGATAACTTGCTGATAATAAGAACTTACATTCAATAAATCAAGGCCATTATTGATTACACCAATCAATAATGCTCCAATTAATGTTCCAGCTATTGTACCCGTTCCGCCTGAAGTACTTGAGCCTCCAATGATTGCAGCAGCTATAGCGTCTAATTCAAAACCAGCTCCAGCATTTGGTTGGCCAGTAGTGATTCTCGAGGTTAGTAATATTCCCGCTAAACCAGCCAAAGTTCCGCAAAGAGCGTATACCGCTATTTTGATTTTATTGACATTGATACCAGAAGCATAGGCAGCCTGTTCGTTGCCTCCGATAGCATAAACGTATCTTCCAAAAACAGTATTCTTCAAGAGTAAATAACAAATAATAAATACTATAATCAAAATTATTATTGGAAGTGGAATTCCAAAAATGTCGCCTCCTCCAATAAAATTAAAAGAATCAGATAGATTAGAAATAGGCCTACCTTTGCTCAAAATCAAAGCCAAGCCTCTGCCAATCGTCATTATGCCAAGCGTTACTATAAAGGGTGCTATTTTGCTTTTAGTAATGATGATTCCATTAACAAATCCTATAAATAAGCCCGCCAACAAGCCACCTAAAATTGGCACAATCAAAGGCAAATCAGGCTGGGAGGCCAACAATGCCGCAACTACACCAGCTACTGCTACTATAGAACCAATTGATAAATCTATACCACCTGTGATGATTACGAATGTCACCCCAAATGCTAAAAGTGCGTTTATGGAAACTTGCGTAAAGATGATTGTCCAGTTTGAAAAGGTCAGAAACTGTCCACTTGCATAGCTCAGGAAGCAACAAATGATGAAAAATGCAAAGAAAATCCCGTATTGACGGAGAGAATTAATGAACCGCATACTGCATAATTTTTTCTTGTGAAGCCTCAGATTTCGATAAGATTGCTTTTTGCTTTCCTTGAGAAAGAACCAAAACACGATCGCTAAGACCTAATATTTCTGGCATTTCCGATGAAATCAATATAATGGCTAATCCTTTGGCTTTTAGTATATTTATTAATTTATATATCTCGAATTTAGCTCCAACATCTATTCCACGAGTAGGTTCGTCAAGAATAATAATTTTCGGATTTGATAATAAAACCTTGGCAATAACTACTTTTTGTTGGTTGCCACCACTTAAATTTATCACTTTTTGACCTAAACCCGAGGCATTTATTTTTAAATCTTGATAAAATTTTTTTGTTGATTCTGTTTCCACTTCACTATTTATAAAACCAAACTGAGAAAATTTCTGTAAAGAAGATAAAGAAATGTTTTCTTTGATAGACAATTGCGGAACAATCCCAATTGCCTTTCTGTCTTCGCTCACAAACCCTATTCCATGTTTTATAGCATCCAATGGTGAGTTTATCTCTACTACTTCACCGTCTATTTCGACTGCACCAGAATCTAAAATATCTAAACCATAGATAGCCCTTACGATTTCAGACCTCCCCGCCCCAACTAATCCTGCCAAACCTAAAACCTCTCCAGCTTTCACTTCAAAATTGATGTCTTGAAAAACATTTTTTCGACCTAAATTCTTGACGGATATCATGACCTTGCCTTTGTCAATATTTTCTTTTGGGAAAAGCTCTGAAATTTCTCTTCCTACCATTAGATTTATTAACTTCTGAGAATTTAAATCAACGGCAGGTTTTGTCTCGATAAGTTTGCCATCACGTAAAACTGTTATGATATCCGCAACTTTAAATATTTCATCCATTTTGTGTGAAATATAAATTATCGCAACACCTTGATTTTTAAGTTTTTCAATAATATCAAAAAGAATTTTCACTTCAGCATCAGAGAGTGCCGAAGTAGGCTCGTCCATGATAATCACCTTGGCATTATTGCTAATAGCTTTGGCTATTTCTACCATTTGGCGGTCAGCAATACTCAGGTTTTTGACCTTGATTTTTGGAGAAATATCTAATTTTAAATCTGCAAGAATTTGTTTTGATTTTGTGTAAATATCTGACTCATTTAGCCAAGAAAAACGCTGACTTTCTTTACCTAAAAATATGTTTTGAGCAACAGACAACTCTGGCACCATCAATAACTCTTGGTGTATCATGGCGATGCCCTTTCCTAAAATATCATGTACCGAAAGTCCAGAAATTACTTCGCCTTCTAATAAAATCCCTCCTTCATCAGCCTGCAACAAACCCACCAATATCTTCATCAAAGTAGATTTGCCAGCACCATTTTCACCCATTAGGGCATGAACTTTCCCTTTTTCTATCTGCAAAGAGATATTCTCAAGCACTTTTATACCTGAGAAGGATTTGGAGATATTATTTAATACGAGCAATTTTGGCATTCAAACTTAAGCTTAAATATAATTTTTTGTCTTTGGCATTTGTATAAAACTATTTAGGTTTTTTAATAATTTCCAAATAATCTGCAGCCTGAACAATCGTTAACACTTTCAAACCACTGGCTAACAACTTTTTGTCATTTGAAATAAAGTAATCTATTTTGTTTTCTATGGCCATTTGATAAAGTATAGCATCTTCTAAATCTTCTAATTCCAAAATAATTGCTCTATCCAAAATCAAGTTGTTACAAGATAATATTTGAATCTTTTTAGAGATTTCTTTAAAAAATTCTACTCTAAAAGACTTAGATAAAAGCTTCTGTAGGATATAATCTGTAGTTGTGACAACGCTTTCAGAAATATATGCTAAAACTTCGCCATTATCAATCAAGTCAAAAAGTAAGACAGCTTCACTATGACATTGTCGTTGATTATCAAGAAGATCTAAAACAATATTGGTGTCAAGAAAAATCTTAGTAGCCATATTTACTCATTAAATGGTCTTCCTTTATTTTCTCCTCATCCAATATTTTACCAGAAAGGATTCCCGCGAATTTTTTACTAATATTTGAACCTTTGGTTCCAGTTTCAATTTCTTCTTTTAGCAAGTTTTCAACCAGTTTTGAAACGGAAGTTTGCTTTTGAGCTGCATAAACTTTGATTTTAGAAACCAAAGTTTCGTCGATTGTTAAATTTAATTTTACTGTCATTTCAAGATATTTATTCAAATATACGTACGTTTTTCAAAAATACGTATTAATTGAATAATTCTTTCAAATTATGATAAAGATTACCACATAGTTCACATAGACGTATATTAATTTTAAAACCACATAGGCACATAGAAATTCAGCCTATGTACCTATGTGGCAGTTCCCTATGTTCTCTATGTGTTAAAAAAAACTACCACACATATTTCCCATCCACGTGCGTATCTTTCCAGCTTTTGGTTTTAGCTGAATCGATTACAGCAGCACAAACTTTCTGGGTTTGCAAAGCTTCTTCGAAAGTAGGTGAGCATTTAGAGCCATCTTCTAAGCTTTTCAAGAAATCAGCCACTTGATGTACAAAACTATGCTCCCAGCCTATTCCACAGCCTGGAATCCACCAGTTTTTTATATAAGGATGATCACCATCTGTAATATGAATTGACCTCCAACCTCTAAGATTACTCTCGTCACGATGATCAAAATATTCCAAACGGTTCATGTCGTGTAAGTCCCACTTCAACGATGCATCCGCACCGTTAACTTCAAATGTATAGAGAGCTTTGTGCCCACGAGCGTAACGTGTTGATTCAAAAAGCCCAAGAGAACCATTCTCAAAATGGCAATGAAACAGACAAGCGTCATCAATACCGACAGGTTCAACTTTGCCCGTAAGCTGGTGCATACGCTGTTTCACGAAAGTTTCTGTCATTGCTGAAACGTCAGTTATTCCTCCATTCAACCACATGGCGGTGTCAATACAATGAGCCAAAAGATCGCCAGTAACACCAGAACCAGCAGCATCCACATCCATACGCCAAAGTCCTTCACCTCCTTGTGGCAAGTCTTCGCTTATGGTCCAATCTTGCAAGAAATTGGCCCTATAGTGGTATATTTTACCCAATTTGCCAGAATCAATGATATTTTTAGCCAAAGTTACTGCTGGAATTCTTCGATAATTATACCAAACGGTAGTTTTTACGCCTGCCTTCTGAATGGCGTCTACCATTTGTTGACCCTCTTCCAAAGTCCTGGCCAAAGGTTTTTCACACAAAATCATCTTTCCGGCAGCAGCACAAGCCAAAGCAATCTCAAAATGAGAGTCGTTGGGTGTGCAAATATCCACCGCATCAATATCTTCACGAGCCACCAAAGCTTTCCAGTCTGTTTCGTAAGACTCAAAATTCCATTGGGCAGCAAAAGCCTTTACTTTTTCCTCATTTCTCGAACAAACCGCCACTAATTTCGGCTCATATTCAAGTTCAGGGAAGAAATTATGTATTCTATTGTAGCCATTGGCGTGAGCTCTTCCCATCAAACCCGTGCCTACTAAACCTATTCTCAATTGTTTTTTGTCTGACATTTCTTTAAATTTTAGAATTAATATTATTTGGGCGTGCCCCCACTTCGTTCCTCAGGGGGTCGGGCTATCCTTTCCCGCTTTTTTTATGGGCTAAGGCCACATAAAAAAGAGCTCCAATACTATCCCTCACGCAAGGAAACACATTCTTATTCTACCCAACCGTGTTGTTTTCTCACCTGAATCATAGCCGCTAGGATATCATTCCAAGTTTTCGGTTGCGTCATAACATCATTGGCAAACATACAGCCATCCCAACAAATATGTTTGAAAGCTTTGGTCAACACACCTGACTCATCTCTTAACCAATAGCCAGCATCATTAGCGATATCTAACTTTCCGTTTGGATCCGTTGCTAAGCAGTGGCGACCAGTTTTATCGTGCGAACCTGTACCGTGTACCGTGCCATCGTTTTGAGCCACATGGAAGTCTATCGTCCAAGGTCTAAGAGCCGCTGTAAGTTTTTTCAAACCTTCTAAAAAAGTAGCCCTATCACCCCATTCGAAATCTACTGGCAAAACTCTGTCTTCTGGGGCATTATAGCCCAACAAATACAAAGTAGTATGTGACATATCTGCCTGAAAACCAATATTGGGTCTGTCCACCATTTCCATGGTTTCTATTACTTTTTTCCATGAGTGCATTCCACCCCAACATATTTCACCTTCAGCGGCCAATCTTTCACCATAGTCAGCAGCTACATCACAAGCTTCTCGCCATGTTTGGGCTATTAACTTTGTATTTCCAACGGGATCTTTTGCCCATGCATCTGGACTAGAGGCCGAGTCTATACGTACAATTCCATTTGGTCTAAGGCCCATCTCTCTCAATTTCTGTCCAATTTCGCAGCTTTTTTTCACCATTTCTACGAAAGTCTTGCGGTCTTCGGCAGAGCCCATAGCAGGCCCACCCCAAATAGGAGCAACTAAACTCCCGATTTCAAGTCCGTGTTTCGAAACTTTATCCGCAAGCCTTTTTACGCCGTCGTCCGAAGTATCTAGGTCATAATGAGGATCAAAAAGGCCTAGGTCTACACCATCAAATTTCACGCCGTCTACTTCAGCAGCAGCCGTCATTTCGAGCATGGTATCAAGTGCTATAGCAGGCTCCGAATCGGGGCCTTTCCCAACTATGCCAGGCCATGTGGCATTGTGGAGTTTAGGATAGTTATTTTCCATTTATATTATTTATTTAGATTGAATAATTCTTTTTGAACACTGATGACACTGATTTTAAAGATCTTCACTGATTTATTTATATTAATCTTCGTTTATCTTATCAAATCTGTGCGGCAGCCGTTGCTGTCATCAATTTGCTAATATATTTTACATTGGCACC
This sequence comes from Lacihabitans sp. LS3-19, assembly GCF_024343575.1. Lineage (GTDB taxonomy): Bacteria > Bacteroidota > Bacteroidia > Cytophagales > Spirosomataceae > Leadbetterella. The sequence goes on from NZ_RJUA01000127.1 coordinate 339,964, forward strand.
ACCTCCAAATCTGGGTTTTTCGGCCCAAAATGTTTGAGAATCACAATCGGATCTGTATTGGATGGGTTAGAAATCACAACGCCTTCTTTGGCCGCTTTTTCTGTGATAAAAAACTCATCATTCGTTAACTGTCCGTAACGAATCAATGCTGGTGTTTCGATATCCCAAACACCCATTTTTCCATGTCCTTGCATTACGATACAGCCATAAGCCGCGGCATCCTTTATAGTTACCGTTTGGCCTGGCAATACGGTCAATTCTTTAGCACTAAAATCCTCGGCTTTGTAACAAATCCAGTTTTCTATATAGCCTTCGGCTTCCATCTCAGCAACTGCTTTAACTGGTTTTGGCAGCATAAAGAACTTCTCTACAATATTCGGGTCGGTGTTTAAATCCCAATCTATCACACTTACCAACTCGTCATAATCTCCAATTCTATCTTGTGGTGTACCTTTCCAAAGCAATTCTTCGGGAACAATAGCCTCATTTACCAAACTTTGATACATAGCAAATATATCCGAAGCTTTTTGCGGTTCGTAGGTACACAAACTTCCTGGTGCATGTAAAACTCCAGGTGGAACGTACCAGCCAGTTCCGGGTTCTAGACGTTGGGCAGCCGAATAATTGGTGATTTTGTTATCCCCTTTTGTGAAATTCATCAAACATTCTTTTATCTGCTCCTTGGTAGTTCCTGGTGTAATTCCGAAAAATGTATAAGGAAAATCACCGCCATGGTTGTTCAATTGTGGTGGAAAATAATAAGCTTCGGGCTTGCCATTTTGACCAACTAATGCTGCTTTTTCATCATTGTGATGAATATGATGTGGCAATGGCCCCATATTATCGAAAAACTTTGAATACATTGGCCATGATTTGTATTCATTCCAAAGCCTTTCTCCGATTATGTCGGCACCAACTTCGTCAATGGCGTCTTTTAAAATGATTTTTTCATCATTGTAAACAATCATACTCAAACCTTCATTTTCTCCTGTTAATGGGCCGTTTTCAGCTGGTGTAGTAGAGGAAAGCCAACGCTCATCTATGCCTCCTCTTACACCACCAAGTACATAATAATCATCTGGATGAAGTTTGATTCTTCGGCCAGGCACACAAAACGAACGGGGAACCCAAGTCGGAGCTAATCTTAATATTCCATTGCCTTGCTCTAGTGCTTTTTTTATACTACTCATGGTTGAATTTTTGTTTAAATATATAATTTTTTAAGGTTTGAATATTTGTTTTTTCGTATTTTTTCTCTGTATTAATTATATCATTAGCTTAGTTTTTATCTTCACTAAACACCCTTAATGATACCTCAAATTTCTTTGCTTCATTCGGTTTAAGGAAAATGAGTTCTTGGTTTTCTCGGGCTTGTTTTTGGCCAATTGGCCAATTAGTTCCTGGTTCTAACCCCGTAACATATTCTCCTTCCCCAAAATGCTGCCAATTGCTTAATGTTGGAAGCTGTCTTTTGTCGAATTCCAATTCTATTCCAAACGCCAATTTGGGATTGTATAAACCACATTTACATTTTCCATTTTCGTCAGCTTTTGGATTTATAAGTGCTACTTCCTCGCCTCCACCTGCGTGGCTTTCTAAAGGTGCAGGACAACTTTTGAAATCATTTCCTTCCTTGAATATTTTTGGATATTCTCCTCCAAATCTTGGTTTCCATTCTCCTTCCCACAGTATTTGGGTACCTTCTTGTACCAAAGGATATCCAAAATTTAAATGATACAAAAGCATCAACGGTGTTTCCGTGTTTCCACGATTTATAACTTCGTCCTCAATTTTTATTTCAGCCGAACCCAAATTGCACGAAATCTTCCTTCTCAATTCCAGATTTGGGCCAAATATTTTGGATTCTTTTATGATGCCTGTTATGCTCATTTCCATTTGACCTCTGGCTATATCAGGCTGAACAATTGACTCAATTTCAGCGGGTAAATTACTGATATTTCCATGAACTCCCCTTTCGCCAAACTCATCAGACTCGGGACCTCCAACATGTTGAAGCCCGCAAGTAGTCAATAAACCTCCACCAAAAGTTCTTAGCCAATTTATACCAATATCTGACAAAGTCTGCGGTGCTGGTATGCCTCCATGGCTCAACCAAGTGAGACAATGTTGATTATAAAAAGCTTCACCTATGTCCATTCCGCGATCAAAGTTCACTTTGAAACGCAAGCCCGAACCTGTGTTTATCCAAGCGATTTTATTGCCTCTTCCAACGCCATTGTCAAGAACGGAGGTTTCTATTCCGCCTATTTGGTGGTGATTATTGATGTATTTATTGCTTGTTTTGATCATTGTTTCGTTTTGGAACACTGATGACACTGATTTTATTGATTTACACTGTTTTATAAAATGAATTAGAACTGATCCAAAATGATATTTTTTAACTTATTAACTTTTTAAAAATGACCTTCCTAAATCTCTTAAAAATACTTTAGCATTGATTTTTATTTTAAAGAAAAAAATATCCACAACTGTGCTAATCTGTGTTATCAGTGTTCAACAAAAAACTAACTATTGAGCAACCAATTGCTTACTCTTTTATTAAAATCTTCAAGATTCTCGAAATGAAAGATATGACCTGCTTTTTCGTATAAATACAATTCGGCATTTGGAATAGCAGTACTTACTTCATCCGCCATCCAAACAGGCGTAAAAATGTCCTCTTTACCACCAATCACCAAAGTCTTTTGTTTTATTTTATGCAAATCTTCCAAAGCGTTATGGTTTATACAAGCATGTGCTTGCCCTACCAAACCATGAAATGGCTGAGGATTTGGATCTAAATGTGCATTTTCTCTCCCTTCAGCTAACTCTGCTGCTACTTTGTCATCGTCCCAAGAAGCTTTGGAATATATCAATAATTGAATATACCTCGTAAATTCTTTTGGGTTTAAATGTGCCTTACAAGCCATCAAATGTTGAAATATTCCTTGGGCGGTATTATCGCACCTGGCCCATGGGCACATCAAAACCAATGAAACGACTTTTTCAGGATGTCTAATGGCTAACTTCTGGGCAATTGTACTGCCCATTGAGCAGCCAATCACTTTGGCTTTTTCGATACCCAAACTATCCAATAGCCCTGCATAATCATCGGCCATTTGGTCGGTAGTGTAAGAGCCTGCTGGTTTTTCTGTCAAACCCACACCACGATTATCGCCAATTATACACCTGAAATGCTTTTCCATTTCTAAGGTATGTGGCTCCCAAACTGAACCAGGAGCAGTTATACCCATTATCATCAGAAGAGGTTCTGTCGAAGGATTCCCTCTTTCTTCGTAATAAAAATCTATTCCGTTGGTCTTTATTAAAGGCATAATTATTTTAAAGCTGGAATTAAATCATTTTTTATCCAATTACCGTCATGTAGTGTCACGTAGTCGGGATCTTCTAGAGCTTCGGGACCTTCATCTTCGCAAATAATCCAACCGCTGTAATTTATATCTTTGAGCCATTGGGTTATTCCTACTAAATCTACTTTCCCATTTCCCATAATGGTCCATTCGGGAGTCCCGTTCCAATCTTTGTAATGTACATGATTGATCAAATGCTGATAATCTTTCATTTTAGCCAAAGGATCCATATCTCCATTGATTATGTGCCCCACGTCTGGCGTCCAGCCTGTTACTTTTTCATTCAGGCCTTCCAAAACTATTTTATAATCTTCAGAGGTTCGAATAATAGAACTATGCGGTGAATTAGGGTGATAACTACAAGCAATACCCTTATCATGAGCCCTTTGCGATACCGAATTTACAATATCTACCAAGTTTTTTTGTCTTGCCTCTAAATCGTGTCTGCCAGTTGGTATCTGTACAGTGTTTAAAACCGCATTGGGAAAATGCTCCAAAAGTGCAATCGCGTTGTCCGAAATCATCTTTTCTTCAATCGTTTCTACTTTGCCATTCCACTCTTGTGCCAAAGCCAGTGCCGCCAATTCGATTCCATTTTCTTTCAATTTTGCGGCTAGCAATTCAGGATCTACTAAGTCGCCCATCCATGTAAAAATAGGCTGAATGCCAGTAAAACCAGCTTTGGAGATAATTTCTATCATGTGGCCAAGGCGACCTTTGTGGGTTTCACCATTGCCGGCCATGTACCAAGTGTACACTTCGGAGCCGAAGCGGAAAGGTAAGTTATTGTTCATTTATGGTTGATGTTTAATTGGAACACTGATGACACAGATTAGTCTGATTTACAAAGATTTTAATATAAAATTAAATTAAAAAATATGGCTATAATTGGTGCTTCTCACACATCATTTTAATGAAAGTATAGCCATTTTCTGCAATATCCCATGGGGCGTTATATTCTCTCCAAACACCAATAGCATTGGCAAAATCTGGGTCGTTTCTAGAGAATGCTTCTATGGTTAGATAACCTGAATAATCTATTTTTTTAAGGGTAGCGAAAGTAGCATCAAACTGAATATGACCTTCCCCAGGTGTGCCACGGTCATTCTCGCTGATATGCACATGGTGCAAGTATGGAGCTATTGTTTCTATGGCCGTTTCATATTTTTTTTCCTCCATATTGGCATGGTGGGTGTCAAACATCGCTCTTACATTTGGGTGGTTGGTATCTCTTACGAGTCTTGCCAACTGCTCCATGGTATTGCAGAGGTAAGATTCAAATCGGTTGAGAGCTTCTGGACCTAATACAATATTGGCTTGTTTGGCATATTCACCTGCTTGATATAATACTTCTGCGGCACGTTTATATTCTTCATCTAAAGCCGGATGGGCCTCAAAATAAGCATGGGCAGAATGAATAGGGCCACAAAGGAGGCTTCCTCCTAAATCATGGGTTCGGTCAATGGCTATTTTTATGGCATCCAATCCTTTTGCACGAATTTCCGCTGAGGCATTTATTGGATTGGTGTCTTTATCTACAACCGTTACTGTGGTTACGTCAAGTCCTAGATCTTGACAAAATCTACCCACTTTCAGACAGTTTTCATGTTCTGCACCACCGACAAAAAATTCAACTCCATCGTAACCAATCTTTTTTATTCTTTCTATTACTGGAAACAAATCCTCAGAAACATTGGCTGACCATGCCAATACATTAAAACCAACTTTTACCATACTGATACCCTATATTTTATCAAAAAAACCGAAATTGTTTTATTACAAATTCTTAATTCTAACATTTCTATACTGAACTTTCATTGGCGGTCCAACGTGTACTTGTACCCCCAAAAGTCCTTTAGATTTCCCATTTTCTGTGTCAAGGTCTGTCACATCACTCATAAGAATGCCGTTTACAAAATGTTGCAAATGATTACCTTTTACCACCAAACGAATTTCATTCCAATCTTCAGCTTTTATTTTTGCTTTCAAATCTTCGTTTTCGCCCAAGCTACCCGTAACTTTCAAATCCGTCCAAGCATTTTTTTGCACTTTTGCCCTAACTTCTTCTTTGGTCATACTATTCGGTTGCGGGCTAATAGTTGTAATCTGACCTCTATAAGCCAAGGTAGTACGGCCACGTTCCTCATAATTTTGACCAGTGTAGCGATTTGCACCATCAATATCTGCCTGATAGCCTTTCAAGGCATTTGGAGCATCCGGAAAAACTACACTTCTATAATTGATACCCGAATTGCCTTTTTCTGTAATGTTAAACTCAGCACGAAGTTCAAAGTCTGCTGGTTCTCCTCCTTGCCACGTCAGAAATGAATTGGTTTTCAATAAGGTTTCAGGTGTAATTTCACCTACTATATTGCCGTTTTCGACACGCCAATATTTAGTATCACCTTGCCAACCATTTAAGGTTTTACCATCAAAAATAGTTTTGAATCCTTTCTCAGAGCTACTTGTAGTTTGAGAAGATTTGCAAGAAATAATAATAAAAACGCTCAAAGAAATCAGAGAAAAATACTTAATAAATGTTTTCATTTTATTGTTTTATAAATGGTTGAATATGATAATTAAAAAAAAGATTTTTTCTGTTTATCTAATTCCTTCGAGGAATTAAAGATATAAATAATAGTATAATATTTATTGAAAAATTACATTTTTTAAAAAATATTAATAAAGCTCCAATACTTTTCAGTTTATAGATAGTGCTTTTTTCACATTGCAATTAATTTGAAAATTAAAATTCAAAATATTTTGATGCTCATCAATATTTCTGTCTTTGTTTTGAAAGGTAAATAGGCATGCTTATTTAAGTTTATAAACTTCGCTACCTGCCAATAAAAAAGCCCCCGTTCCAAAGTTAAACCATGAATCTTTGTCAGCAGGTTTTGGGTCAAAACCGATTGCTTGCACCCACCCTATTTTGCCATCAGCTTGTTGGCAAGCAGCCAAAGCCCTCCATGCTTTATCTACCACGGGTCTGTAGGTTTTGGCATCAAGAATGCCTTTGTTTAATCCCCAGGTTATAGCGAAAGTAAAAAAACCGCTTCCACTTGCTTCTCCAAATTGAAAAGATTCTGGACAAAGTAAACTTGTTCTCCAAAGTCCATCAGGATGTTGGAGGCCTACAACTTTCACAATCATTTCTTTATACAAATTTTCATAAAAAGGTCGATGTACATAATCTTTGGGCATACTATCTAAAATAAGTGCTAAGCCAGCCAAAACCCAACCATTCCCTCTTGACCAAAACACTTTTTTACCATTAGGTTCCCTCTTGTCTGTAGGCATATTTCTAATAAAAAACCGATTGTCCCGATAGAATAATTTTTCTTCTTTATCATAGAGGTAATTGTAGGCTTCTGTGTAATATTTATGCATTTCTTCCAGATACTTTTGGTCTTTGTGAAGGTTTGAATATTGAACTAAAACAGGAGGAGCCATAAATAATGCATCACACCACCACCACAAAATTTTCTGTTCGGCGTTCCCTTTTCCTTCTTTCCAATCTTGTGGTTGATAAAGATGTTCGTAAATCCACGTGTCAGTAGCTTGGAGATCCACTTCGGGATTTCCAATGGACTTTAGATAAACGTAAGCAGCAGAAATGGCAATGTCGTCAGCATGGAAATACCTGTCGTGTGTTTTCCATTGGTTACTCTTACCGATTGCGACCATTGCCTCCTCAAAAACAGGATTTTTAGTGGCTTTATGAGCCCGCATAACTCCAGAATAAAAAGCCCCGTTGGTCCAATCTGTTGGGCCTTTACCATATTTATGATTTTTTTCTTGCCATTGCATGGCTTTTACCATCGCTATTTCAATATCACTTTTATCATACCCTTTACTAGCTTTTTGGCTAGTTTTGCAAGACTGTAAAACAAAAGAAACAAGTAATATTATCACAAATACTATATTTCTAAAAACCCTAAACGAGCAAGTATAAGATTTGCTGTATTCCATTTTAAAATGTATTAATTCTTAGCTCAATTTTATTAATTCCAGAAGAAAGTCTGATATTCCCAAAACGTGTATCTACTTTTTCTTTATTCAAAAAAACCATGTCATTAGGTGAAATATCCAAATACAATTCAGCTGAAACATTGGCTGGAATTTCAATTTCATAAACTTGATTGAGTTTACTTTTTCTAAGATATTTAGCTGATATCGTACCTTTTAACATAGGCACTAAAATTTCGGAATGCTCCAAATTGGCCAGCTGTGGCATGATAGTAATAATACCACCACCAGGAATTTTTGGCTGAATGCCCCACATATTTCGAGCAACAATATTTGCAGGTGCTGCACCCCAGGCATGATTCCAGTCAAGATTAGGTTTGTATTTAATATCCCAAGCTTCCAAAGTCATTGTAGAGCCCACTTTTATCATGTTATACCAACTTCGGTCGTTTTTTGCTGTCATTAAACTTAATGCATAATCAGCTTCTTTGGCATTATACAAAGCCTCCAAAAGGTATTGCGAACCATACACACTGCATGCCATTCCGCGGGACTTTATAAAATCTGCTACAGACTGTCTATTCTTTTCTGGAGTAATATCAAAGGCCAAAGCCATCATATTGGCATGGAGCGAACTATGTGACGTACCTTCGCCATCTGTATAAGCACCCGTTTTTTCGTCAAAAAGCTTTTCATTTATCGCACTTTTAGCTTTAAAAGCCAATAGTTTAAATTTACTTTCATCTTCTGTCTTATTTAAAACACGTGCAAACTCAGCCATTATCTCCATGTTTTTATAATAAAAACAATTTACCACAGTGTTGATAGGCGTAAAAACATAGCCGTCACGTTCGCCCTCGGCAGTGGCTATCTTCCAACCGGTGTCCTTCTGAGCTGGCGGCCAATCTACAATATCTTTCAATTGAATCTTTGGGTCTTTAAAACCAAGCTTCTGCATGAATTCTGGTGTATTGTTGGGTGAAGTAGAACTTATCAAGCCATCTTCCCGAGCTAGATCCATTAATGTTTTATATTTCAATTGCTCATAATATTTGGCGATTAGCTCAGTATTGCCCGTGTACATGTAATCTTGATAAAACATTAGAGCAACATGCAACTGCCACTCTGTAGGCCAAGTGGGATGCTCCATAAAATACTCAATGGTTTTACGAGCTATGCCGTATTCTCTATCAATTGCATAATGACTGAGCTGGTTTAAATAAGCATCTGCTTCATAAGGAATTCGCTCGCGGTCGCCGTCCAAATAAAGACCTGAAAACGAGCTCCCTTTTATGGTGTATTTACACAAATCCCACACTTGGTTTAAAATGGTGTCCGAACTATTGAAGCTACTTTGACTATCTTCAAAATAGCTAAAGTAGGCTTTTTGAATGATGTTTTCTGAAGAAATATTTTGTTTTGCATTTGCTATTTCGCAATATCTAAATGGCAATAAAACTGGAAAAGAATCAGGCAAAATAACCGCCCCAGCCATAGACTTAGTGTTTCTTTCATCAGGCTTTATTTGTAGTTGGTAGGTTTTGGTACCTTTCTGTACCGGCAATTTTACTTCTTGGTATCGAATATGCCCCATTGGCTTTCTATTAATGACATTGTTTTCTAATTGCTCCCCGATTCGTATTATTAAAGTGTCTTTTTTTCGAGAAGAATAGGTCAGTTCAAGGTTGGCAAAAGCCGCTTTTCCAAAATCTACAAAATAGGAATCGTCACTTGTTTTTTTGAAAACTTGGGGGTGATTTTTTTCTATTTGAAAAATGTTGGAAGTAGAAATTGAACCAAAATCGCTATTAAGTCTAAAGCTTTGACTTTCAGAATATTCTCCGGTTCTATTATCGTTGTCCCATATTCTGACTTTCCAAAAATATTGGCTACCTGACTTTAGCTCATTCCCTTTAAAAACAACATTAGAAGACTGATTGCTTCGTACTTGTTGGCTATTCCAAACATCACCAATATTTGCATCGATATTTTCTTTTGATGAGGCTACAAGAATTTGGAATGCTGACTGATTTACGGCTTCTTTCGGAACTATCCAAGCAAATTCAGGGGTTTTATCATTAAGTAATGTATGGGCAGGTTGTCTTATAAACTCCACCATCAAACCAGTAGGCACTCCCGAATAGGGGTCTTTATATTTTTCAGTTAGCAGATTTGTTTTACTCCTTAGCTCTTTCAGTTTTTCAAAGTAATTACTGTTTTTTGCCAAATTTACCTTTTCAAGTGAATCAGACTTTAGATGATATAATTCTTCTTGGGTTTTATTATTGACATATCTAAAATACTTCCAATCCAGGGTTCTGAGTCCTTCACTGGGCGGAATCTGGTCAAACTCCCACAAATGTTCGATTAAGACAGTATCTCTTTTCATCGAACTAGCGTTTCCGCTTACCAAAGGATAAAGACTTTTGCCATGCCAAACATTGGGTGACTTTACGCCAGCCAAATCGGCAATGGTAGCAGCAATGTCAATATTAAGAGCCATTTCTTCAATATCCTGGTGTTTTTTAACTCTGGGATCAAAAATAATTAAAGGTACTCTGATGGAATTGTCATACATTAACCATTTGTCCGCAATCTGCCTTTCGCCCAAAAAATACCCATTATCTCCCATTAGAATAATTACCGTATTTTGATCTTGGCCTTGCTTCTTTAACTCAGCCCTTATTTTAGCAATCTCCAAATCAATACCAGCAATCATTCTGTAATAGCCCTTTACCATTTTTTGGTATTTCTCAGGTTCGTCAAACCTCCAAGTCCATCTTAATCGGCTGAAACCCGCTTTAACGCCTTCGGGTAGGGCATCGAAATACTTATCTTCTCCTAATAGTGGTGGATCAATTGTTGTGTTCTCCAGCAAATGAGCGGTAGACTCATCATAAAAATATTGCTCTTTGGCATTGTCGTGGGCATGGGGTGCTGAAAAACTCAAAGACAAACAAAAGGGTTTTTCCTTTGGAGCATCTTTGATAAAATCTATGGCTTTTTGACCAGTATATCTGGTAAGATGCACAGTATCTTTTCCAATTGTTTTGTAATAATAACCTCTTCTATCTGGAAACTTCACATTTCGGTCATAGTCTTCGTGAATATCAAACTGTTGATTAAGACCATCGTATTTCACACCGAATTTTCCATAAAAACCAGTATAATAGCCTTGATTTTTTAAGAGTTTAGGATAGGCCGTTTGCATATATTCATCCCGAATATTGCCTGTCTGAAAAGTATATTTATGTGTACGCTCCTGCATTGAACTCAGTATACTTGCCCGACTTGCCGCACAAATAGGCGTAGTAACCATTGCCTTGTTGAAGTACGCCCCTTCCCTAGCCAATTTATCCATTTCTGGTGTTATGGCATATTTGTTTCCAGCATAACCTAAAGCACCCGCTCGGTGATCATCAGTTAGAATGAAAATTATATTTGGCCTTTCGTCTTTTGGGTAAACGGAATGCTTTGTTTTAAAAGAAAACCCTAAAACTATACTGCAAAATACAATTAATACTAAAATTCCTTTCTCCACTTTTTTTTTCACTCTACTATAGGTTTACCTTCATAATTCATTTTAATATAGGGCACAGTCTCTGTTTCATCTACTACGTAATTCCACTTTTTAATGTACTCCATACCTGGTCGGAATTCATCTTTCCTTTTGGCCAATTCTATTTTTAACGCTTTTTCTAATTTGGTTTGGACATTTTCATATTCAGACTTTCCAACAAGATTGTTAAGTTGAAAAGGGTCACTTTCATTGTCAAAAAGCAACCAAGGGCCATTTAAGTCTTTTGTGTAAGTGTATTTTCCAGTATAAACACCTCTGTATTCTTTACCACCTTTTCGCCTATCCCACTGTCCAAAAGGCTGATAGCATGCTATCAAAGTTTGTGAAATTTTGTCTTTTTTTGTACCTTTTAATACTCCAGCAAAATCAATTCCTTCAACGGAATTTGGGATTTTTATACCAGAAAGTCCTAAAAGCGTAGGCATGATGTCCGGAGAATTAATTAATGCAGGTATGCTCTTTGGCGTTTTTCCAAATAATTTTGGGTAATGAATTAAAAATGGCACACGTATACTTTCGGCATAAGGCTGTTGTTTATTCCAAGCACCATGAGCCCCTAACAAATCTCCATGATCTGCAGAAAAAACAATTATTGTGTTTTCCTCAATTCCTAAATCTTTCAAAGTCTGCCACATTTTGCCTATGCATTCGTCAATTGCCGTAATATGTGAATAATAGCCCAAAAGGTCTTTTTTTACTTTTTCAACCTTGTCGGAGGGAACGTTTGGATTAACTTCCAAATCCTTGTTTTCATACAATTTACGATATTTTTCAGGTGCTGACTGATAAGGATCATGTGGGCTACCAATAGAAATAAACATCAAAAAAGGATTTTCTTGAGCGGCTTGTTTTTTCAAATATGCACAAACATCCTCAGTTTGGGCAATTACATCATAGCCCTCCCAAGTCAATTTCTTTTTTGAATTTCCAACATAATAGTCAGAATTATTATAATTGTGTGTGCATTCTAATGCTTTCCAATATTGAAACCCTTGTTGGCGAGTGGGAGGAATATAGCTATTCCTTCCGTGCCCATCTATATGCCATTTGCCTACATATCCAGTAGTATAACCCGCGTGCCTATAAATTTTGGCCATTGTTGTAGCATTGGTATCCAACAATACGTCATTCATAAACATGCCATTGGTGAGAGGATATTGCCCTGTCATAAGCGAAGCACGATGAGGTGTACAAACAGGCGTGCCAGAAATCGCATTTTTTAGGTTGATACTTTCAGAAGCCAAACGGTCAAGATTTGGAGTAATCACATTTTTATCCCCAGCATAGCCAGTAGCTTGAGCTCGCCATTGATCTACTAAAACATAAAGGATATTAGGTTTTTTTTGAGCAAATATTAGCTGAGAATATGCTATAAGTATGATATAGAAAAAGCATTTTAACTTATTCATAGTCTTTTTGATTTTAATATATGAAAGTCAACACCTAAGCTTAAAAAGCTTAGGTGTCGAACATTCAAAAAATCATATAATTACACTATTTATTTTGCCTTAAACATGGCATTTTTCTCATTTCCACCTGCCATTAAATAGGCCATCAAATCCTTATATTCTTCTTCATTAAGGCTATTTATTAAACCTTGGAACATGATGGATACATTCGAAAGCTTAGTAGAAGCTACATTCTTTTTCAAAACTTTCTCAAGTGTCTCAGGAGAATATGGATTTTGAGAAACATAATAGGCCAATTTATCTTCGTTTACCAATCTACCAACTATTGAATTACCATTTTTAAGCGTGAACTGGGTCGCAGCATATTGGTCTGAGACAGCTTTATTAGGGTCAACTATTGCCTCAAGCATATCTTTAGCAGAGAAACGAGTTCCTAACTGTGTCAAATCTGGACCAGTTGCTCCACCTTCGCCTCTCATAGTGTGACAGGCTTTACATGTAGTGGCTGCAAACATTGCTTTTCCTTGCTCAAAATCTCTATCCGTAAGGCCTTTTTCGAGTATAGGGAGACCATTTTCTACTCTCCAGTTTCTACCAGGTCCTTTAGGATAAGCCGAAGAAACAAGGTTGTTACCATTGCTTGACAATAATTCTGCACCAGACAATTTATCAAAGTACGATTTTTTATCTTCCGGAACATTCTTTAAAGCTAACTTCCTTGAACGATCAATAAAGCCTACATAACTATTTCCTCCTTTATAGGAAAATGCATTATTGAACCATTTAAAATAGGTCTCTCTTTGTGCAGGTGTCCAACCTTTTTTCGCCATGCTTAATACATTGGCATAATAAGTTTGTTGCATAGGAGGCAAATTGGCTAAAGTATTCGCAATATCCCCTCCATATTGCGTACTTCTAAGTATCAAATCACTCGAGTTGGTTGCTGATTCCAACATGTTGGCATTGCTACCTGGCTCACTCTTAAGCTTCATCAATGTTAAAGTTTTTTGAATAGCTCCTGGTGCATCTAAATACAATAAAACTTTACTCAACATTCTATTTAATTCTGCTGTTTCCCCGGGATAACTAGGATTCAAACTAGCAACAATTTTAGCTTTATTTGCCTCGGTAGGCATGCCCATTCTTAAAAATGCCAACTCATAAGCTCTTAATAAATCAATCTTTTGACTTTCTGAAAGTGATTTATAATTGATTTTCAATAATGCATTTATGATTTCATTTTGCTTATCTCCTTTACCCATTCTTATCAAAGATATCAAAGACTGCGTTGAGGCAATTGGGTCTTTTTCGGCCAAAGCCAAACTTTGCCATTCTTCTACGGGCTGATGCTCCAAAGCTAATCTTGCTGCATATCTGATAAACCTGTCGGTGCTTTTTAAATGTGGCCAAGCGGTTTTCACAGCATCAGGATTTGGTCCACCTGTATGGAATTTCTCCAAATTCCTTCTTAAGGCATTCGCTGCATTAATTGGTTCTACTGGGATTGCATCTGTATTTTCTTTTCCTACATAAGAAACTCTATAAAGGTCAGATTCTAGTCTTCTTCCACCTGTCATAAAATACAATGCTCCGTCTGACCCAATTACACCGTCAGTTAATGGTAAGGGTAAACCAGATAAAAACTCTTCTCGTTCACCAGAATAAGTAGAGCCAGAAGGTTTTAAGTTTATAGCATGTACAATACCAAAACTCCAATCAAAAGCCAAAAGCGTATGTTTGTATTTAGCTGGGAACTTTGCATCTTTTAGATGAATCAAGTTGGTAGGCGAGCCTTGACCAATATTAATAACTGGAGGCAGATTATCAGGATAAGTTGGTGACCATTTACTGTTTCCAGTTCTCCAGCCAAACTCACTGGCCGATGTGGCATGACAGATACGAGTTGGGCGATACCAAGGCAAACCAAAGTCCCATTCCATATCCGCATCGTAAACAAACAAATCACCTTCAGCATTAAAGGCTATATCAAAGGCATTTCTATAACCAGCACTTATCAACTCCCAATGTTTGCCTTCAGGGTCTACATTCGCTATCCATCCGCCGGGTGCCATGCGATCATTTGCATGCCCTCTTGGGTCTTTTATCAATGGGAATAAATTATCTTCTTGCCAGTTTTTAGGCAGACGATATGCATCCATTGGTGGCACATCCGTATGATTTCCAGAAATTACAAAAAGAGACTTTCCATCCGGTGACAATTTTATGCTATGTGGACCATGTTCACCATCGCCGTCCATAGATTTTAGTAGCGTAACTTTGTCAAAATGATCGTCACCATTGGTATCCTGAAGCCTATACAAACCGCTATGGCGTGTAAATGTCTTATTGTTTTTGTTGTTATTGATCATAACATAAAGACTATTGAAAGCATACAATAGCCCATGAGCATAGCCCATGCCCATTGTGTCAGCACCTACATCTGAGCCAATTTTCAATTTTTCAACTTCTGGTTTAACGGAAGTAGAACCAATTGGTGGTATTTTCAATCTGTAAAGTTTACCATATTGATCGGAGGTAATTAATCTGCCTTTATCATCAAAAGCCATAGCAACCCACGAGCCTTTTTCTTCGGCTGAAGGGCTATAAATATGCTCCGCAGCAAAGCCTTCTGAGAGTCTAAGTTTTTTAATTTTAGGGTCATCTTCAATTTTGGCATTTGAATATGGCCTTTTATTAATAGTAAATGAAGCGGCAAAGGCAAAGGCTAGAATAGCCAAAGCAAATTTCATAGTTTTTAGGTTGAATAACATAAAGTTTTTTATTTAAACATTTAAATTATGAATAAAAACAACATGCTTCACAGGAAAGCTAAATATTTTTCTTGTGAAGCATGAAGATTATTTAAATTCAATTAGAAATTAGGAGAAAGAGCTCCTTCATCCGCAGGTAAAGCATATAATTCAGTGATATTACTAAAGGCATTACTTCTTGGCAAAGCTCCTTCTGGATAATAATAATCTAAAGGATTGGCTTTAATTCTAGCTCCATAAGCGGTAATCGTCTCAATGGCCTTTCCAGTTCTTACCAAGTCAAACCAGCGTTTGTTTTCAAAAGCCAGCTCAGAACGGCGATCTTGGTATATTTGATTTCTTAAGTCAGCTTGAGAGCTGGCTGTAGTATTGGCCAAGCCTGCACGACTTCTAACTTGATTCAATGATGCAGCTGCTTCACCTAATTTACTTTGCTCCATTTGAGCTTCTGCTAAGAAAAGCAAAACTTCAGAATAACGATAAACTGGCCAATTGTTACCAGTATTTCCATGCAATGAGTGGGTTTTTGCAAACTTTTTAATGTAAGGATAAACCTTGTTGCTTCTTAAGCTACCACTTAATGTTACATAGCCTACAGAGGCATCTTTCCTTAAATCACCACTCTCATAGGCAGCAATCACATCAGGTGTTGGTGTATTGTTTCCTTCACCTGTTAATGGTTGCGGATTGGAAGTTCCAGAAATAGGCTTTAATTCTTCAGGACTCATTGGTCGTGGCAAGAAATTATAAATCAAACTTCCATTATAACCTGCGGAACCTTCTTGAAACTGAACCTCAAACACCGATTCTTTATTGTTTTTATTGCCAGTAGTAGTAGAAAACGCATCGTTATAATCTGGCATCAATGCATATTCACCACTATTTACCACATCTTTCAATAAAGTTTCTGCCTCAGCCCATTTCTTTTGAACTACATAAACATTTGCCAACAATGTTTTAGCTGCTCCAGATGTAGCTCTACCAGCTTCTTGTTTTGATTTTGGCAAAAGGTTGGATGCTGCAAAAGTAGCATCTTGAATAATTTGTGCATAAACCTCATCCACAGAAGCCAAAGGTAGGGCCGCTTCTTGACGAACCGTAACTGGCTCTAAATGCAAAGGCACTTTTCCAAAATACCTCACCAATTCAAAATATGCAAATGCTCTAAGAAAGGAAGCTTGACCTTTCAAATTATTTTTACTATCTGCAGCAAAATCAACATCATCAATTAATGTTAAAATCTGATTTGCCCTTGCTATTATTTGATAATCAAGCCTATACTGATTCAAAACATGGGTATTTGATGTTACGCCATTGGCAGTGGGTACCGCAAAATCAGCTATATCTTCTTGCTGCTCAGTGGCTCCAAAAAGAATATTCCGAGAATAGTAGGTATTGTCAGAGTGCATTTCCCCCAAAAGCCAAGCTCTATCGTTTACGATATTTCGCAGTGGCACATATGCGGCATTTACTGCCTGTTGGAAGTCTGCTTCTTTTTTAAAGAATGTAGCCGAACTTAAGTTTGTTTCAGGAACTACCGTTAAAAAGCCTTCTTTGCAGCTTATCAGACCAAAAACTACAAAGGCCGCTGTTATTATTAATTTTTTCATTTCTTTTTTCGATTAAGGTTTTAATTAAAAATTCAAGTTGGCTCCTATAGTGAAAGTACGTGGTACCGGATAGTTTGATAAATCCACTCCCGGGCTTAAGTTGCCTCCGTCTCCATTTCCATCCCTTTGTGCACTTGTTTCTGGATTTGGACCTCCCCAATATTTGGTAAATACATACAATTGCTGAATCGAAGTATACACACGGGCCGATTTAAACACCTTACTGATTTTCGGAATTGTGTAACCAACTGTTACATTTTTAATAGTAAAGAAAGATGCATCCGCTACAAATCTGCTATTCATCCAGTCTCTTTCTATACCCGTCACATTTCCACCTCCTACTGTTGTGCCATACATACCTAAACCAGGATTATCTACCGAACGGAATCTGTATTTTACACCTTCCACCATATTAAATACACCGTCGAGGTTGGCAGTACTATACAAGTGACGTACCAAAAGTTGATTTCCTTGCGATCCAGACCCAATTATACTAGCATCCCATTTCCCAAAAGAAAAGCTATTGGTAATTCCATAAGTAAATGTTGGGAAAGGATTTCCCATTATTACCCTGTCGTCCTCATTACCCCCGTTAGTTATTATTCCATCACCATTTTGGTCAGTTAGTTTAATACTTCCTACCGTAGACCTTCCTGGTACTTGCGGTGAGCTATTCAAATCTGCCTCATTAAGATAAACTCCCTGAGCTATATGACCATAAAACTGTCCAAAAGGATAACCCACTTTTGTAATGTGAAAAAGCCCATAAACTCTATCTATACCGTCAGCTAACGCAATTACTTTATTTCTATTAAAAGAAATATTGGCATTTGTGCTCCATTTGAATCTCCCTGTCGTGTTTTTTGTATTCAAAGCAAACTCATGACCCCAAAACTTAATCTCTCCAATGTTGTCATTGAAATTAGAGAATCCTGACTCTTGAGCAATTTGAACACTATATAATAGATTGGTGGTATTTTTTGTATAGTAATCATATACAAAAGTGATTCTGTCATTGTACATACCTAAATCTAGACCTATATCGAATTGTTTGGTAGTCTCCCAGCCCAAATTCGTATTAGCAAGCGAAGAAACAATTGCTCCGGGAGCAACCGTATTCCCGAAAACCGCATTGACCGTATTATTTACCAATGCATATGATGTATAATTACCGATGTTGTTGTTTCCAATTACACCATAACTTGCTCTAAGCTTAGCAAAAGATATTTTTTGTATGTCTTTTAAGAAACTTTCATCAGATATAACCCAGCCTGCTGAAAACGAAGGAAATGTACCCCAGCGATTGTCCGAACCAAAACGCGATGAACCGTCTCTTCTGACAGCCGCAGTGAAAAGATATTTTCCTTTATAGTTATATGTCAATCTCGACAATACAGAGGTAAGGGCCCATTCTTGAACACCCGTATTTGTACCACCTCTATTGATATTGATAGCACCCTGAACAGTTGGTAATCTATCGTCAGAATAAGTATCTGCTTGAATTCTGGTACTTTCTTCAGTAAATTTTTGATTTGAGAAACCAGCCAAAAGTTCAAAGTTATGATCATTGAAACTTCTAGTATAAGTAGCCAAATTTTCATTCAACCAAGCTAAACTTTCCACATTTTGACGAATTGAAACTGCTGTGGTAGGAATTGCCACATTGATAGCTGAAGTGGCAGTTGAAGGATTAAAGAAGAAAAACTTAGACCTAAGCATTTCAACATTAAAGGTAGACTTCAAGGTTAAGCCTTTAATAGGTTGGTATTGAATATAGGCGTTTGAAATCAAATTTGTAGTGGTTGTTTCATTTACCAATTCGTTTGCAGCCCTCACCCAGTTAGGATAGGCAAAAATATTCCCAGTGCTTGCAGGAAATCTATTAAAGAGTGTCAAATCACCATTTGAATCGTAAATTGGCATAACTGGCCAAGTATGCAAAGCATTAAACAAAATACCTGTTCCTCTATCTCCATCAGTTCTTGGTGTATTGTCAAATACGTATTGAGGTGCAACATTAAATCCGATTTTTACCTTATTAGATACATCGTATTCATTATTAATTCTTAATGAATATCTTTTGTATTCATTATTAATAACTACCCCTTGTTGGTTAAAAACTCCCGCAACTACCGAAGTCCTTGATTTTCCTGTATTATTTGAAAGGCTCAAATTATAACTTTGTAATGGAGCTTTTCTTAATAACGCACCATACCAGTCATTGTTTTGATTGGCATACTGCGAAGGGTTCTGAAACTCAGCAGGAACAGGCTGACCTGCATCCGTATAATATTCCTTTTTAAACTGTGCAAATTCCTCAGCAGTAAGCATTTTCACTAATCCTCTATCAGGAACTTGTTGAATACCAGTAAAAACATTGAAACTTACATTTGAGCCAGTCTTTCCTTTTTTAGTAGTAATCAAAACAACGCCATTTGCAGCACGTGAACCATATAATGAAGTTGAAGAGGCATCCTTTAAAACTGTAATTTCTTCAATCTCGTCTGGGTTCATAGAGCCAATATTGCCAGTTATTGGAAATCCATCTATTACATATAAAGGATCGCTACCTGCCGAAACTGACAATTGACCACGTATTCTGATGTTCATTCCTTGTCCAGGTTTACCTGTGGTCTGATTTATTTGTACACCAGCCAATTGACCTTGTAGTTTTTGCCCAATTTGAGACACAGGAAGATCTTTGATTTCCTTAGCACCAACTGTTTGCACGGCACCAGTTACGTTTTTCTTAAGTTGAGAGCCATAACCTACAACCACAACTTCATTTAGCAAGTTGTCATCTACACCCAATGTAACATTAATTTCTTTCTGACCATTATAAGTAACATCTTTGGCTTCATAACCCACAAAACTATAAGTAATAACGGACCCATTGGTAGCCTCTAGAGAGTAATTACCATTTGCATCAGATTGTGTACCTTTTGATGTACCTTTTATGGCCACACTTACACCCGCGAGCCCTTCGCCACTTTGGTCTGAAACCCTGCCTTTTACTTGAGAAAAAGCAAAAGAAGAACAGAATAAAACTAAAGACAGGAATACACCTGCCAAATAATACTTATTCCTTCGAATAGTAAATTTGAAGTTCATAGAATAAAAATTTAAGGTTGAATAAATGAGAAAAGGTTTCTTAGAAAAAAAACAAGATTTCTTGATTTTTTTATAAACTTATCTTTTTACAAAGACAAAAGTGTCATGTACTGTGCTGAAATATTAAAAATAAATTTAAATATTTAAAAAATTAACTTATTGATAATGAACAAATGCCGTTCAATAGAGTTTGAAAAACTATTAAACGGCATTATAAAAAGAAGAAAATTTACTAATCTACATTATATGTAGAGTAATAACTCAAAAAATTTGCGAAAAATGTTTGAATAAACCTCCAATTTATTTTTTTTCATATTGATTTCCAAAAGCACTTCCTGAGATTCAAAGCTGAGAAAACTAAAAATGAAAGCAGAATTTGCGGTAAAATCAATACAGTTAGGACCTTTTGGTCGGTTTGATTACCTTTATTAGAGCAATTATTGGTCTCACGTTCTAATGCTTCGGACTTATCATAAGTGACTTTTCCTTTATGGCTAGGAATAGGGAAATTAAGAACAGAATAAAAAAGGTGAATAAACAACAAGGTAATGGAAATGTATTCCCCGAAAGGCCAAATCTATTTACAAAATTGAACAATTTAATGTTGAATAAATGAGAGGAAAACTAATTTTAAAATCAAGATTAAATGATTTTTTGATAAATCAATTATTCGAAAAAAAATAAATCACGCAGTATTTAATTCTAATTCACTTTTAATGTTTTTAAAAATTTTCTAAAATAAAAAAAGATCGTCCTCAAATAATGAGAATGCTCTAAAAATAAACACTATAATAACCCTGTTATCAAATACCTTCTAGCTCTTTGATTGAATTTAAATAACTATCACCACTTTCTATTTTGTCAACCAAATTTGAAATTTTTAAAGTTTCGAATGTTTTAAAAATACTGTTTCTGCAGCCATCAAACTCATCATGAAGCGGGCAAGGATTAATTGCTGAACATTCCTCTCTACCCAAAAAACATTTTTTGAAAATACCCAAACCGTCTATGGCTTCTATAACATCTATCAATGGTCTAGAAACCGTATGATTATTGGCAAAAAAACCACCATTTGGACCTTTGATAGAACCAACTATTCCCCTTCGCACCAACTCCTGCAATATTTTTCCAAGAAAATGCTGCGGAATCTGCAATTCTTCTGCTATTTCATGTATTCCCGCTTTTCGACCACTATTTTTTTCTAGAGCTAAAAAAACTACCCCTCTAATTGCATACCCGCAAGTTTTCGAAATCATAATTATTGTGCTAAATATTTTTCCTCTAAATTAATCACTTTTGGGAAAAGTATGTTGTTTTCTAAATGAATATGTTGAATTAAATCTTTGTCCAAATCTTTAAGTTTGTCTATCATCACCAAGTGTGAATTGCAAGCACCTTCAGCTGCAGTATAATTATTTGTAATTTCACGCATCCTATGAAGAATTGTTCCAGCTTCGTCGTGCTCGTTAAGCATTACATGTATGGGGTTGTTCACAGTACCAAAAAAAGGAGATTTGGCAGGTGAATTGGTCCGGATATCTTGCAACATTTGTTTAATAAATGGAAACAAAATATTTTCTTCTTTTGGCAAATGTCCTATTAAATCTGCTTCTAGAGCATTGTATAACTCATACAATTCGGGCAAATTTTCAAATCGCTCACCGTGTTTATTAAAGACTTTATCTACAAAAAACCGAATTTCAGGAAGATTCCTATACAAATATTGATGATGTACATTAAAAATATAATCTGCCAAAAAATCAAGGTCAAAACTATCAAAATCCAAATTACTCTCAACATTTCTTTCTGAAGAAACCTCGACTAAAGTTTGCCAAACTTTCTGACTATCAAGACCTTTCGAATCACATACTTCTGTAAAAAGCACATTTCCTCCACAACAATAATCAATACCCATGTCCGAAAATATCCCAGCAGCTTTTGGATTTTTTCTTACTATTTCCCTTACTTTCAAACCTTCAAATTTTTCTAAAATTTCCATTTTTTCAAACCTAATTTATTGATAAAGATATAAAGGTCTTTTTTTCTATTTTATGATATCTATCATTTAAAAAACTGCTTTTAAATCATTAAATATTTAAAGCTTCCAAAATACTTTTGTTAAAAGATAAAAAACTCTTTTATTATTTAAATAAACATTTGCTATATGAAAAAAATTATTTTAATGCTATCAGTCTTACCAATAATAATATGGAGCTGTGGCGGAGCAGAAAAAAGGGCCGAAACACCAAAGACTGATGAATCGGTATTATTAAAACAAGATGAAGTCCATGGACAAGAGGTAAAAGAGTTAGCCCTTAGCACGCCATTAGACCAAACAATGGTAAAAGCAGGCCAAGAAATATATGACGTAAAATGTGCATCCTGCCATAGACTAACAGAAGAAAAATTAGTTGGGCCAGGTTGGAAAAATGTAACCACACGACGTAAACCAGTATGGATTGTGAACATGATTACTAATGTAGACATGATGCTTGCAGATGATGCCGAAGCTCAGAAAATGCTGGAAGAATGCTTGGTAAGAATGCCAAACCAAAATATTACTTCAGATGAGGCAAGAAGTGTTATTGAATATATGCGACATAATGACGGTGAAAAATAATTAAACAATAAACAAATGAAAAACAAGATTTTTACAAGTTTAACCTTATTGGGAACTTCAATGTTCCTTCTGAATAGTTGCAAACCCGCTGGACAAGGCTCTGGTGGTGGAAGCACACTGGCAGGTGATGCTGCTCAAAAAGTATATGTTGCCCCCGGTACACATGATGAATTTTATGATTTTGTATCTGGTGGATTTAATGGACAAATGTCTGTTGTAGGTTTACCCTCTGGTCGAGTTTTAAGAATTATTCCTGTGTTTACACAACATGCCGAAAGCGGTTGGGGATACAGTGAAGAAACAAAGCCTATGCTGAATACCTCTCATGGATTTGTGCCTTGGGATGACGCTCACCACACAACTTTATCGGTTACAAATGGTGAACATGATGGCAGATGGGCGTTTATTAATGGTAACAATACTCCTAGGATAGCCCGTATTAGTTTAAAGTCATTCAGAACAGAAGAAATTATCGAACTGCCTAACTCTGGAGGCAACCACTCCTCACCATTTGTTACTTTCAACTCTGAATATGCTGTGGCAGGCACTCGTTTTTCCGTACCGCCTGATAATTTCGGAGACGTGCCTATAAATACCTTTAAACAAAACTTTAAAGGGTACATAAGTTTTGTAAGTATAGACAAAACTACTGGGAACTTAGCTCTTAAGTTTCAACTGACCACCCCAGCCATAAGTTATGATTTGGCACGTGGCGGTAAAGGCCCATCTAAAGATTGGATATTTTTCTCGTCTTACAATACCGAACAAGCCAATACGCTTTTAGAAGTAAATGCATCACAAAAAGATAAGGATTTTATTTTAGCTGTAAACTGGAAAAAAGCAGAAGAATATCTTGCAAAAGGCAAAGGGAAGAAAGTTCCTGCTAAATATGCTCATAATGTATATAGTGATGTTACACACTCAGCAACTTCAACTATAATGACTGACGTAATGACCTTGGACCCAAAAGATTGTCCTGACATGTTGTATTTTATTCCTTGTCCAAAAT
Organism: Lacihabitans sp. LS3-19; assembly: GCF_024343575.1. Lineage (GTDB taxonomy): Bacteria > Bacteroidota > Bacteroidia > Cytophagales > Spirosomataceae > Leadbetterella. The sequence continues at coordinate 363,414 of NZ_RJUA01000127.1, forward strand.
CACCACATGGATGCGATGTAGACCCAACAGGTCAATACATAATTGGTTCGGGTAAATTAGCTGCAGTGATACCGGTTTTTTCATTTGCAAAACTTCAAAAAGCAATTGCTGACAAAAAGTTTGACGGAAGCTTCGAGGGAATTCCTGTGATGGATTACAATGCCGTGCTTCATGGAGAGGTGCAAAAACCTGGATTAGGACCACTTCATACTGAGTTTGATGGAAAAGGCAACGCATATACTTCGATGTTTGTATCTTCAGAAATTGTAAAATGGAACATAGAAAAACTAACCGTATTAGACAGAGTTCCAACTTATTATTCAGTAGGTCACTTGAGCATTCCTGGAGGCCCAACTACCAAACCCTGGGGAAAATACGTAATAGCCTATAATAAAATCACAAAAGACAGATACTTGCCTACAGGCCCAGAGTTGACGCAATCTGCCCAACTCTACGATATAACAGGTGAAAAAATGAAACTACTCTTAGACTTTCCAACAATTGGTGAGCCCCATTATGCTGAGGCCATTCCGGCAAGCATGATAAAAGACAAAACCATAAAACTATACAAAATAGAAGAGAACAAACACCCTTATGTAGCAAAAGGAGAAAAAGAAACAAAGGTAACTCGCAACGGAAAGGATGTCCATGTGTATATGACATCTTCTAGGTCGCATTTTGCCCCTGATAATATTGAAGGTGTAAAACTAGGAGATGACGTTTATTTCCATGTTACTAACCTCGAGCAAGACTGGGATGTACCGCATGGATTTGCAGTAAGGGGAGCAAATAACGCCGAAATATTGGTAATGCCCGGCGAAACTCAAACACTAAAATGGAAGGCAGATAGAATAGGAATTACTCCGTTTTATTGCACGGACTTCTGCTCTGCTTTGCACCAAGAAATGCAGGGTTATATAAGAGTATCTGCACCAAACAGCAACGTGCCTTTGACATGGCACACCGGAAAAACAGCCATGAAAGAAGCTGATGATAAATCTCAAAAATAAATTCAAATAAACAGAGGCGAATTCAATTCGCCTCTATTTTATTCATTTCGAAAATTAAAAATTGATGAAACCTTTAAAAAATGTTTCCAGAATACTAATTGCAGCCGGTTCGTTATTACTTATCGCTACGTTTTTTTTGCCGATTTGGAAGATAGACCTCTGGGCTCCTCAATACCCTGAAGGCCTTTCGATGCAAATTTGGCTGTATAAACTGACCGGGCAAGTAGAAATAATAAACGGTTTGAATCATTATATTGGAATGGCTCATATCAAAGAAGAGATGTTTCCTGAGTTTAAAATTTTGCCCTATTTTGTAGCTGGAATAATAATACTTGGCTTAATCACGGCTTTCCTAAAAAACAGAAAAATTCTGATTGGATATCTGTTAGTTTTAGTTTTGGCTGGATGTGCTGCATTATACGACTACTGGAAATGGGGATACGAATACGGCCATAATCTTTCAGACGAAGCTGCCATAAAAGTGCCGGGAATGACCTACCAACCCCCGCTAATTGGCTACAAAGAGTTGCTCAATTTTGGTGCATATTCAGTACCAGATATAGGAGGATGGATGTTTGTGGTCTTGGGAGCCATATTAATTGGGGTTTTATTTTTTGAAACAAAAACCAACAAATGATATGAGATACCTTCTTTTTATTGTTTTTATATGGTTTGCAAGCTCTTGCAACATAGAACCTCAGCCTATAAAATACACAAGCGATCCTTGTCAATTTTGCAAAATGACAATCATGAAACCTGGCTTTGCATGTGAGTTGGTAAATTCTAAAGGTAAAAATTTCAAATTTGATGATATTTCCTGCCTCATAAAATACATGAAAATTGAAGGCACAAGTCAATCAGATTATGAATTCATAGTAGTAAACCAGTTTCAAAAGGAAGAGTTTATAGATGCTAAAGAAGGACTATACCTACAATCTGAAAATTTCAAAAGCCCTATGAGAGGAGACATCGCTGCCTTTAAAAACTCACCCATCCAAATAGATATTTCTGACTACGAGGTTGATTTGAAAAAGGTCTTAACATGGGAGGAAATATTTGATCTATTTTAATTTCAAAAAAATGCATTTTCAAAAAACATATCATTTGTATTTTAAATCAGTATTGCTGAAAGTTTTATTACTTATATGCTTGGTTGTTTCTAATATTTTTGCAAAAAAAATTAATGTAAAAAACAAAAGTGAGCTTTTAAAAGCTATTCAAGAATGTTCAGATGGCGATATAATAATGGTTTCGAAAGGAAGGTATGAGATTAACAATCTTACTATAAACAAATCAATACAATTGCTGGGCATCGGACTCCCGATTTTTGACGGTAAAAATAAAGGAGAGATATTGGCAATAAAAGCTTCAAACGTAATCATAAAAGATTTAAGATTTGAGCATGTTGGTGTAACCAGTTCTATTGATTGGGCCGCTATAAAAGTTATTGAAGCTTCAAATGTCCAAATAATTGAAAATCAAATATTCGATAGTTTTTTCGGGATATATTTATCTGCTTCACAAAATTGCCTAATCAAAAACAACCAAATAAAAGGATCTCCACAAAACGAACAAAATACCGGCAATGGTTTTCATGCCTGGAAATGCGACAAAATACGAGTAGAAAACAATACCGTAGAAGGCCACAGAGATGGGTTTTACTTTGAATTTGTAACAAACTCTGAAGTTACCAACAACTTGAGCTTTCACAATATACGCTATGGCTTGCATTTTATGTTTTCGCACAAAAACAATTATTCATACAATACTTTTGACAACAACGGTGCTGGAGTGGCAGTAATGTATACAAAAATGGTGACGATGAAACATAATGTTTTTAAAAACAACTGGGGAAGTTCCTCTTATGGTATATTATTAAAAGACATTACAGATAGCGAAATGGAAAACAATGTGTTTGAAAACAATACTATGGGAATATTAATGGAAGGCTGTAATAGGTTTGTAATTAAGCAAAATGATTTCACAAAAAACGGAGTTGCAATAAGGATGCAAGCCAATTGTGAGTCAAACGAACTAACAGAAAACAACTTCAAAAACAATACTTTCGACATGGCAACAAACGGCACTGTAGTGTCTAATACACTAAACAATAACTATTGGGATAAATACGACGGCTATGACCTAAACAAAGACGGCATCGGAGATTATGCTTACAGACCGATTAGTTTATTTTCTACTTTAATAGAGCGAATGCCCCAAACAATGATGCTTTTGAGAAGTTTTACAGCAACACTTTTAGATAAAATAGAAAAAGTGCTGCCAAGCTTCACACCAGAAAACCTCAAGGACATCAATCCAAAAATGAACCCTTTTCTAAATTTTGAAAGAGCATAAAACCATGATAAGATTTGAAAATATTTACAAAAAATTCGGGAAACTTGAAGTTCTAAATGATATAAGCATAAGGTTTGACATCGGGCAATCGATTGCGATAGTAGGCCCAAATGGTTCTGGTAAAACGACCCTTATTAAAATCTTACTTGGGATGGTTTTACCAGATAAAGGCAAGCTTTTTTTCGAAGATAAAAATATATTTCAAACTCATGCATACAGAGGCAACATTGGCTATATGCCACAAATCAGCCGCTATCCACCCAATTTAAAAATAAGGCAATTGATAGAAATGATGACCGAAATTAGAAAATCCGAAGGCTGGAATGGAGACATTGATGAGGATTTGTATGAGGCATTTGAACTAGATAAAATAAAAAACAAACCAATGGGAACTCTCAGTGGCGGAACTAGTCAAAAAGTAGGTGCGGCCTTGGCTTTTAGATTTAACCCTAAAGTCCTAATTCTAGACGAGCCTACAGCAGGATTAGATCCGATAGCGGCAGAGATATTAAAGGATAAAATACAAAAAGAAAGAGCAAAAGGTAAACTTGTTATTATTACCTCTCATATAGTGTCAGACCTAGAGGAACTCACCGATTATATGCTTTATATGCAAGAAACCAGGGTTCATTTCTTCAAAAAAATAGATGATTTAAAAGATCAATACGGTGGCGAAAAATTAGGTAAAATCATAGCCTTCTTAATGAAAAAAAAAGCTTATAACACATTAGAAACAATTTTAAGTAAGGTAAAACAATGAGAAAAGTGCTTAAATACGTATTATATGATATTCTAAGAAATAAATTTCTTTTAGGATATACGATATTGTTATTGATTTTGAGTGGAGCTTTTTTTGGTTTTGAAGTTGACCCTGGAAAAGGAATAATCAGTATTTTAAACATCAACTTGATAGTGATTCCGTTGGTAAGTATTGTTTTCTCCACCACTCACTTTTACAATTCTTATGAATATCTTGAATTGCTCTCAGCACAACCACTGTCTAGAAAAACCATTTTCTTTAGTCAATACCTAGGCGTCAGCATTACGCTTATTTTGGCATTTTTGGTTGGAGTTGGCTTACCAGTAATAATTTACAACGGAGACTCATCTGGAATAAGGGTCATTTTAACAGGAATATTGTTAACATTGGTCTATGTATCCTTGGCTTTTTTGGCGGCAGTATTTACCCGAGACAAAGCAAAAGGTATAGGATTATCATTGGTAATATGGTTTTACTTTTCATTGGTATATGATAGCCTTGTTTTAGCACTTTTTCTCAATCTAAGCGACTATCCAATGGAAAAAATAACCGTGCTTTTTTCGCTACTAAATCCAAGCGACCTTGCCAGAATATTGGTATTAATTAAACTTGACGTCTCTGCACTCATGGGAATAACCGGAGCGGTTTTTCAAGATTTTTTTGGATCTACCAATGGACTTTTAATATCTTTTTTAGCTCTAATTTCCTGGTTTTTAGTGCCTTTAATTGCATCTTTTCGAATATTTAACAAAAAAGATTTATAAAAAAATAATTTTAAATTTAAACCAAATACAAAAATGAAGGAAATAGTGATTTCTCTCTTATTCGCAAGCGTCTTATGTGCTTGTCAATCATCTCAAGAAACTACCGAAACCACTGATGCCGTTGCAGTAAGTGCGGGTCAAGAAGCAGTGGTAGACGATGTCTCACAGAAAGATGTGGTGAAAGTGGCGGTTGGTTCGGCTGACCATACTACATTGGTAGCGGCGGTAAAAGCCGCAGATCTTGTTACATCTTTATCCAATGCTGGCCCCTTTACGGTCTTTGCACCAACCAATGCAGCTTTTGACAAACTACCAAAAGGAACAGTTGAAGATCTATTAAAAACCGAAAATAAAAGCAAATTGGAAACTATTCTTCAACATCATGTGATGACCTCGGCATTAGCAGCAGACTTCTTCCAAGATGGACAAACAATGGGAATGGTTGACGGAACAAATGTGACTTTTACAGTGAAAGATGATGGAACCTATATTGATGGAAATAAAATACTTGGTTCTGTAAAAGCATCCAATGGTTGGGTTCATGTTATAGATACAGTTTTGTTGCCTAAATAAAAATCAAAAAGCCAAAGGGATATTAATAATTTCTTTGGCTTTTCAAAATTTTTAAAAAAATACAATTTTATGATATTTATCAATACAATTTTTAAATTCTCAAATTACATTTGCACTGAAGATGGAATTAGTTAAAAAAATAACAGGAGCGATACTTTTTGTCACCATAGCATTTAAGATGTTTATGGCTCCGATTATTTTTGCGAACTACGAACTCCGTAAAGACTTTATAATCAAGAACTATTGCGTTAACAAAAACCGACCAGAGCTTCATTGTGATGGTAAATGTTATCTTGCAAAACAGCTAAAAAAGGCAGAACAAGAAGACCAAAAACAAGCAACTGGAAATTTCATTTCAAAACTACTTTCGTTTGAAAGTGAAATCAAAACCAATCTTTTTGCCAATTATTTTGCTAAAAAAGCTTTTACAGAAAAAGAAAATTCTAATTTTCAATATAAAGAATCATTCTCTTTGATTCAAGCTTTTTCGTTTTTTCATCCTCCGCAGGTATAAATACTTCTCCTTTTATTATTTTCTTCCGAAATCAATTTTATGGTGATTCGTCATTTTATTTGGTTTTGGCCTTGGAATGCGTATTTCCAGGAAAATCGTAATTAATATTAATATCTTTTAAAAAAATGAAAAAATTATCTATCGCCCTAGTAATGGGTATTTCTATATTCTTTGCAGCATGTGAAAAATCAGACAGCATCGGTCCAAATGACAAAAACGACTTGAGCATGTATTTCGAAAACATGGTAGGTACCGAACCTATTACTTTAGGTACTAAAACCTATACAAGCGGTGCAGGCGAAGACTTTACCATAACTACCTTGAACTATTTCATCAGCAATATTTCTATCAAAAAAAGAGACGGAACTGAGTTGAAATTTGCTGATCAATATTTTTTAGTAAAAGAAACAGATGAAAACAGCAAAACCATCACGCTTAAAGACGTACCTGCTGGAGATTATTCTTCTATATCTTTTATGGTTGGTGTGGACAGTGCTAAATCTGTATCGGATGTATCACAAAGAACTGGTGTTTTGGATCCTGCATCGTATGGTACTGACAATATGTATTGGTCTTGGAACTCAGGCTATATTTTCTTCAAAATGGAAGGTACATCCACAAAATCTACAGGAGCCGGAAATGGATACAAACTACATATTGGAGGATTTGGTGGCATGTCTGCAAAAACAGCGAATAACCTTAGAACAATCACTTTGCCGTTTGGAACTGATGCTGCTCAAGTAAGAAAAAACATTGCTCCTGAGATTCATCTTGGAATTGATGTTCTTAAAGTATTTGGTTCAAACGTGAAAATTGCCGACAAAAACGAAATAATGAACCCCACTTTGGGTATTCCTGTGGCTGATAATTACAAAAACATGTTTGATGTGGAACACATCCACAACGACGCAATGTAATTTAGCATGAAAAAGAGAATCGGAATTGTACTTGGTTTGACATTAGGACTGTGGTCGTGTTCGGAAAAAATTGAAACCGAACCAGAAGCTGTAGAAAAGCCATTGTTTGAAATACCAAGTACTTTTCCAACTCCTACTTACAATATGGCCTCTAATCCGATAACGGAGGATGGGTTTGTACTTGGTAAGAAAATTTTCTTTGATGGAAAACTTTCGCGGGATGGAACAATCTCCTGTGCAGAATGCCACAACCAAGTGTATGCATTTACGCATCATGGCCACGCCATAAGCCACGGACTTGACGGTCTGGTCGGAATCAGAAATGCCCCTACATTGGTAAATCTTGCTTGGCAAAATACATTTTTCTGGGATGGAGGAGTTTTTGACTTGGACTTATTTTCATTAGCTCCTATCGAAAATCATGTAGAAATGGATGAGAAAATTGGCAATGTTTTAGACAAACTTAGAAATGACAAAGATTATCCGGGTTTATTCAAAAAGGCATTTGGCACAGAAGATATTACTACAGAAAGATTTCTAAAATCCTTGTCTCAGTTTATGCTGACTTTGATTTCAGCCAATTCAAGATACGATAAATACATTGCCGGCAAGGAGCCATTTACTTCAGAAGAAACAGAAGGTTTAAGACTTTTCAAAGAGAAAGGATGTGTTACTTGTCATCCTGAGCCATTGTTTACCGACCATAGCTTTAAGTCAAATGGCTTGCCTACTGACTTTTACAGAAATTTTATTGACTACGGTAGGTTCAGGATAACAGAATTGGATGTGGACAAAAACAAATTTAAGGTTCCAAGTCTAAGAAATATCGAATACACTTTCCCTTACATGCACGATGGCCGTTTCAATGGCCTTGATGAAGTTCTTGACCATTATTCTGACGGAATGGCGGATTTAGAAAATCTCGACCCAATATTCAAGAAAACCACAAAAATAGGTGTGGCACTTACTGCCAAGGAAAAGTCTCAAATCATTGCTTTCTTAAAAACCCTTACCGATGAGGGTTTTCTAAAAGATAAGCGGTTTGCGGCTCCTTGATTTAATTTTAAAAAAAAATGAAAAAAATAATTTTAGCAATCAGCATTTTGATAAGTATTCAAGCAATAGCTTTACAACAAGAACCAACAAAAAAAAAAACTGAAACTTTGGCCAAAAATGGCACAGATCCAGTTTGCAAAATGCCAGTAAAAAAAGGCACTAAATTAGTTTCCACCCACAAAGAAAAACAATATGGTTTTTGTAATAAAATGTGCAAGGACCAATTTGACAAACAACCAGAAAAATTCATAAAATAGATTTTGAGAAAAAATAAACTCCTCAGATTAACCTACAGCCTACATAAATGGACAGGCTTGATAACAGGATTCTTTTTGCTGATATATGGCCTTAGTGGCTCATTATTGGTTTATAAAGATGCCTTGGAGGAGTATTTTTACCAAAAACCAATTGAGGTAGAGGCAGGCTCTAAGCCGCTTCCACTAGATAGCCTTTATCATATAATTACTCAAAAATACCCCGCAATTGATGGATTGGCCTGGGTAAATCCCGATGCGGTCAAAAAACTACCCTATCATTTCAGACTATACCTCAACGATGCCCGTTTGATTTCTTATGATTTAGGAGCATTGACTATCAATCAGTTTACGGGCGAAATTCTGAGCCATGGCAGAGGAGATGACCTTGAAGTCGGTTGGATTGAATGGATTTATCAATTACACTTTTCATTACATCTTGGCATACCTGGGGCGGCTCTTACGGCCATTTTTGGACTTACGATGTTAATTTCTATCATTACGGGATTCTTGGTTTACCGAAAATACATCGTAAAAGTACTTTCTTTCAAAATCAAGCTCAAAGGTAAAAACTGGAGAATCATGTCTTCAGAATGGCACAGAATTATTGGTGTATGGTCATTAGTTTTCAATGCTATCATTTTCTTTACTGGTTTTTGGATGAACCTTTTCGCTTTCGAAAAAGAATCTTGGGAAAGAGAAACTATTCCTACGACTACCAACACATTGGCAAAAGCATCTTTTGATAAAATGCTGAAAGAAACATACCAAATAAACCCAAATTTTGAACCTCAATATATATATTTCCCAACCCAAGAAAACAAAAAGTTTAATCTAAGAGGCAAACTAAAAGGTCAGAATGAAATGTTTGCAGGAGGAAATGCTATAAGATTTGATGCACAAACTGGGAAATTGGTAAGCATTAGTACTTTTGAAACATTGAGATTCTCCGAAAAACTCGAAGCTTTTGTTTTCCCACTACACGTAGGCAATTTCGGTGGACATTTTTTAAAAATATTTTATATCATCATCGGTCTTACACCTGGTTTTTTGGCAATTACTGGCTTTTTACTTTGGTGGAGACGAAAATCAAAAAGAAAATGAAAAATCTTTTTTTCATACTAATTCTATTGAATTCCATAAACGCCTCCGCATGCGACATTTGTGGTTGTGGGAATGGATCCTCTTTTTTTGGTATTTTGCCACAATCTCATTATAAATTTGGAGGGATTAGATTTCAAAACAAAACCTTCGAATCACATGCAAGTTTGCCTTTGCTAAAAACCGAAGAAAACTTTCAGTCCATAGAGCCATGGCTTCGCTTGTATCCATTTCCAAAAACGCAATTGATGATTTTAGCACCTTTCCAATACGGCACCCAAACGGTAGTCTCAACCAATAAACAGACTAAAATAAATGGAATGGGAGATGTTTCTGCAATTATGCATTATAATATCAAAAATACTTTTTTTGATTCTACTGCTCACAAATTAGACCAAATTTGGTTAATTGGAGGCGGTATAAAATTGCCTACTGGAAAGTTTGACTACACATCAGATAAATCAACTGTAGATAACCCAAATTTTCAGGCAGGAACTGGTAGTTTAGATTTTATAATAAATAGTATTTATACCATTCGAAAAAACAATTGGGGTTTCAATACGGACCTCACTTATAAAATCAACACCACCAACAAAAACCAATATAAATATGCCAATAAATCAAGGCTAATATTGAACGTTTTTAACCAAATTGCCGCCAAAGATTTTACGTTTTTACCCAATGCCGGAGTATTGTCAGAATATGCAAAATACGATTCAGAAAAAGGCATAAAGAACAATTTAACAGGTGGTTACATGGTAAATCTAATGGTAGGAAGTGAGATTTATTACAAAAAAATTACAGCAGGATTTTCGTTTCAAAAACCAATGAAGCAAAACCTCTCTGGTGGCGAGCTAAAACTTACAAATAGCTTTATGGGGCATGTGACATTATTGTTTTGAAAATATAGTTTTTTGCTTTTCTATAACAAAGCATCCTTATTCTACGATAACTTTATTTTTCAAATAACGTCAAAGCCTACTTTTACCAAACAAAATTCATTTTTTACAAGAGAAAATTTCACTAATTCTATTTTTTTAAAATTAAATTTCAAAAAAAGAAAATCATTTTTTTGTTATTTATCAATAAAAAATATTAATTTTCGCAGTTTTCTGTTTAACCCTAACCTAAACATTATAAAACTATGGAACAAATCATCGGTCCATTGACCAAACTCGGGCGTTTTCTTTTAGCTGTCCCGATGGCAATTTTCGGAATTTTACATTTTATGGCAGCTGACAATATGGCTCCAATGGTACCAGTACCCGGCGGAGTTATTTGGGTGTACATTACTGGCGTTGCTTTGATTGCTGCGGCTGTGAGCATTATCATGCAGAAAAAAGCCAGATTAGCCTCTACTTTGTTGGCAATTCTACTTTTGATTTTCGTATTTGCTATTCACTTACCAGGAGCAATGGCTGGTGGAGATGGAGGACAAATGTCGATGATGAGCCTTTTGAAAGATTTAGCAATTGCTGGCGGAGCACTAATATATGCCGGCACTCAACCTATTGAATAATTATTTACCCTGTATTTTTACCCCTAAACCTATATAAATATAATACATCTCAAATTTTTGAGGTGTATTTTTTTTGTTTTCAAAAAGCATAAACCAAGAATTTACTATATTTGAAAAAACAATTCAACCCAATATTATGAAACCTTCAAGAAGAAAATTCATTAAAAACATAGGCGGTGTAGCGGCACTTTCTGGCATTAGCACTATTGCCAAACCCTTCAATATCATTAAAAGTTTAAATATTAGCCCAAACGACAAAATACGCATTGCCACAATTGGTATGGGTATTCAAGGGAATTATGACACAAAAGCGGCTTTGAAAAACGAAGGAATTGAGTTTGTAGCGGCCGCTGACCTTTACACTGGTCGGCTGGAGCGAGTAAAACAAACTTTTGGTAATGAGGTTTTTACTACAAGAGATTATCGAGAAATTTTACAAAGAAAAGATATAGACGCAGTGTTGGTGGTAACACCTGACCATTGGCATGACAAAATAGCCATAGAGGCACTAAATGCAGGCAAAAACGTTTATTGCGAAAAACCAATGGTGCAAGCCATAAACGAAGGCTTGCCGGTTATAAACGCTTGGAAAAAATCCGGTAAAACCATGCAAGTTGGCAGCCAAAGAATTAGTGGAAGTGTGTTTCAAGAAGCCAAAAAGATTATAGCTGCTGGCGATATTGGAGCTATAAACTATATAGAATCTAACAATGACCGTTTTAGTGCTATCGGGGCATGGAACTATTCCATACCAACCGACGCCTCACCTTCAACGGTTGATTGGGATACTTTTTTGAAAGACACCGCCAAAATGCCTTTTGATGCAAATCGGTTTTTCCGTTGGAGAAATTACAAAAACTATGGCACAGGTGTAGCTGGAGACCTTTTTGTGCATTTGATAACTGGTGTCCATTACGTGGTTGACTCAAAAGGGCCCAACCGCATTTATGCTTCTGGCGGTCTTAGATATTGGAAAGAGGGTAGAGATGTGCCAGACGTTATGGTAGCAATTTTGGATTATCCAAAAGACCAGACGCACGATGAGTTTCAAATGGTTTTAAGGGTGAATTTTGCCAATGCAGGCACCATTAACAACAATACAAGAATAATTGGAACCGAAGGTCAGATTGATTTTTCAGGAAATGGCTTGACTTTAAGCAAAAAGAAATTACCAAAAGCCCCAGGATTTGGCAATTACGACAGTTATTTTACATTTTCTGAAGCACAACAAAAGGAATTTGAGAAAGAATACAATGCCCGATATTCCGAAGCCGATAAAGTAGGTGAACCCGTAAAAGAAATAAAATTCACCGCTACACCTGGCGATGATGAACATAAAAACCATTTTGCAAATTTCTTCGAAAACGTTAGAAAAGGTAGCCAAGGCACTATCGAAGACCCAGTTTTTGGTTTCCGAGCGGCAGCTCCGGTTTTGGCTTGCAACGAAAGTTATTTCCAGAAAAAAACCATCAATTGGGATCCTGTGGGGATGAAGAAGGTGTGAAGAAAATTTCTTAATTAAAAAATCCAACTTAAAAATATTTAAATGAAATCTTTTTTGATTCAAACATTTGCAATTTTTTGTTACCTAAATTCATTTTCCCAAAATCCTCCAATAAAATGGGTAAAGTACTTTAATAACGTAAATCGTGTATATGACATGGCTTCAACACCGGATAATGGAGCTATATTTTCAATTAGTACTTATGAAAGCCCTTGGTATCAAAATTTATGCGAATTTAATTATAGTGCGAAAGATATTTTAGTAAAAGTTGATAGTACTGGTTCGATTCTCTGGAAAAATTGCCTTCCAAGTATTCAAACTTATCAAGCCAATTTTGGTCAAATAGTATCAAACATTGATTCAACATTTTTTCTAATAACTACAAATTCTACCGGAACCATTAGTAAATTTGATAAAAATGGGAACGAGATATTTACTAAAAATTTAAATTCCAATGGTTTATGCTACTTTAACTACTTATCTTCAAATGTTAAGGTTTTTAACGGCTATATTTATTTAATCAATGCTGGCTTTAGTCCTTCACTATTTAAACACTTTTTGCAAAAATATGACTATAATGGTAATTTAATATCTCAAATATTCTTACCTCAAATTACAAATGCAAACAATGTATTTATAGGATCCTCCAAAATTGATATATCTCTGAATGGAGATGTATTAATATCAACTTATGCAAACACACCAAATTCTAACACAGCAACAGACTTATTAATTCTTATGTTGGACAATCAACTTAATTTAACTTTTTCGAAGCAAATTGACAGATATGGAATAGACATACCTTGCGGAATTAGTTTTTTAAATAATGGAAATATTTTTGCTTCATTAGAGGATAATTCCAATAATACAAATCATTTCGAAATATCATTAAATAATGGAGATATAGAAAATGAGATAATTGAAACTTCAAATTATGGATATTTACACTCTACTTTATTCCCAAATACTCTATTTAAAGACTTTGATTCAAATATAGTCCTGTGTAATTCTGGTAAATTTAAAAAATACAATACAAACAATAATAGTTACAAACTAAATCGAATAATGCATTCAGGATTAAATTTAAAAAAAATAATACCAACAAAAGACAAGACATATATAGGGATTTTTGATGTAGATTATTTTGGAGTAGATGGTTTTCCAAAACCCATTTCAAACTATGGGATGTGTTTAATTAAATTTGAAAAAGAAAATAATTGTCCTTTAAATTTTAGTATTTCTAATCATTTTAAACACAATTTTGTCTCAAGTTCAATTAATTTAGCCGCTGAAAGTAACCACTCTGTAAATACGACAACAAACTTATTTGCTGAAAAAACAATAACTTTAAATCCTGGTTTTTTCCTTCCTTTAGGAGGTATTTTAAATGCTGAAATACAAAATTGCCCTCATTACTAGAAAACAATTTAAATAAGGACAGAAAATGGATTGACATAGAAGTCATTAACCCTAAAATTTATTACATTGTACTTTTTACTTAATAAACATTAGATGCTTTATTTTAAAATGAAATGTTTAATTGGAATCGAAGTTTACATATTGTTAAATATTTCTCTTTTTATTAAAATTTCAAATTAATAAATCATTTTTTAACAAACCAAATCTAAAATCATGAAATCAAACCGTAGAAAATTTCTTCAAAATATTAGTGTAGGAACTGGTGCCGCAATTGTGGGCTTACCAAATATTTCAGAGGCGGCTCAAACTTCTGGATCTGAAGACTTTTTAAAACCCAAGGGTTCTCAATTATTCAACATGTGTGGCTATGCAGCTCCAAAAATGGATAAAGTGAGAATTGGCTTCATTGGACTTGGCAATAGAGGTTCTGGAGCGATAAAACGATATATCAGAATAGAGGATGCAGAAATAGTGGGTCTTTGTGATAAAGACGCTACGAAAGTTTCTAAAAGCCAAAAGGTAATATCGGATGTTGGCTTGCCAAAAGCCAAAGAATACAGTGGAAATGATGGATGGAAAGCTATGTGCGAAAATCCAGATATAGATTTGATATACATCTGTACCCCTTGGAGTTTACATACTCCTATGGCTGTTTATGCAATGAATCATGGTAAACACGCTTGCACAGAAGTACCTGCAGCCAAAACTATTGACGAATGTTGGGAATTGGTGGAGACTTCAGAAAAAACTAAAAAACACTGCATGATGTTGGAAAACACCTGCTATGATTTTTTTGAACAACTTACATTAAACATGGCCAGAAATGGAATGTTTGGCGAACTTGTTCATGCCGAGGGTGCATATATTCATAATTTGATAGATTCCAATTTCAGCAAAACAGCCTATTCTGATATGTGGCGTTTGAATGATAACATGGATAGAAATGGAAATCTCTACCCAACCCATGGCTTAGGTCCAATAGCCCAATGTTTAAATATCAATCGAGGTGATAAATTTGACCATTTGGTTTCTATTTCTTCGAATGATTTCCAAATGGGACAAATGGCAAAAGATTTGGCCTCAAAAGACGATTTCTTTAAAGAATATGTCGGAAAACCTTTTAGGGGTAATATGAACACCACCATCATTAAAACCAATAATGGAAAGACGATTATGCTTCAGCATGATGTAACGTCAACACGCCCTTATTCTAGAATTCATCTTTTAAGTGGTACTAAAGGAGCCGCCCTAAAATATCCTGAACCCGGAAAAATAGCTTTGGGAGAAGATTGGATGAGCGAAAAAGAACTAAAAGAGATTGAGGAAAAGTTCACCACGCCTTTGGTAAAATACATAGGAGAAGTAGCTAAAAAAGTAGGCGGCCATGGCGGCATGGATTTTATAATGGACTGGCGTTTAATTGATTGCTTAAGAAATGGACTACCTTTAGACGAAGATGTGTACGATGCCGCCTCTTGGAGTGTAATAACGGAAACTAGCGAAATGTCCGTTGCAAATAGAGGAAAAACTGTAGATATCCCTGACTTCACACGAGGTGCATGGAAAAACAACCAACCCGTAAGTTTAACTCTTGAAGGAGGAGGAAATACGGGGGTAAGAAAGGTTTAAAGCAGATATAGCAAAAAGAATTTCGAAGTTGAAATTCTTTTTACCAATTTTCTACTAAATGATTAATTTTATCTAAAAGAAACTGGGTTTTAGGGCCAATTCCTCCTTTTCCTATTATATGCTCATCAATTTTTGAGATAGGCAAAACTCTTTTGGTCGTACTTGTAGTAAATACCTCCTCTGCATCTAACGTTTCTTGAAAACCAACAGAACGAAGCTCAATTTCAAAATCATTTTTAGCCAATTCTAAAACTGTCCTTCGGGTGATTCCTTCTAAAATATTTTTGTCAGGCGTAATGAGTTTATTTCCATTAATTATAAAAACATTGCTTCTGCTCAACTCACTTATTTCTCCATTTTTATGAAATAACACATCAGCCGCTTTTTGCTCTTTCAATTCACCTTGAAGTATCATATAGTGCTTATAATCAATGCTTTTTATAGTTGGCAAATCTCTAACATATTCATAAGACATTACTTTTATACCAGTAAGATATTCAACAGGAGATGCAAAATGCAAACTCTCTGAAATTATCATTAAATTGGCTTTGGCGGAGGTAACTGAATCAAAAGTATAACCACCTGTAAGTAAAAACCTAATAGCAACTTCCCCTTCACCATGCATTTGGATAAGAGATTTCACAACTTCAAAAGCCTCATTTTTAGAAATAGGATTTTCAATTTTCAAAAGCTTTGCCGATCGTTCGTATCGTTCCCAATACCAATCCCATTGAAAAGGTTTCTGATTATAAGTTCTAAAATAATCGAATAATCCATAGCCTCTCATTAGGCCGAGGTCATTGATATTGATTTGCGTTTTGTTCGCTTCAGTTATTGTTCCGTTAAACCAACAGTGATGCATGATTATTGAAGTTTTCTGTATTTAATTCTTTTAGGCGTCAAATCATTCCCCATTCTCTTTCTATGATTTTCTTCGTATTCGGAGAAGTTGCCTTCAAACCAAACTACATTAGAATCTCCTTCAAAAGCCAAAATATGTGTCGCTACTCTATCTAAAAACCACCTATCGTGGGTGATAACCACAGCACAGCCTGCGAAGTTCTCAAGGCCTTCCTCAAGGGCCCTTAATGTATTCACATCCAAGTCGTTAGTCGGCTCATCTAATAACAACAAATTCCCGCCTTCTTTCAGCATCATTGCCAAGTGAACTCTATTTCTTTCTCCACCTGAAAGCACACCTATCTTTTTTTCTTGATCAGAACCTCCGAAATTAAATTTACTTACGTAAGCTCTTGCGTTCATTTGTTTATTACCCAACATCACCCAGTCATTGCCTTCTGAAATCAACTCGTAAACTGTCTTGTTTGCGTCTAAACTATCATGTTCTTGATCTACATAAGCCAGTTTTACAGTTTCACCTACATCAAAAGTACCTTCTAGTGGTTTTAATTGCCCAGTTATAAGTTTAAACAAAGTGGTTTTACCTGCTCCATTGGCTCCTATTATGCCCACAATTCCTGCTGGCGGAAGAGTAAAGTTCAGGTTTTCATATAAAAGTCTATCTTCAAAACCCATTTTTATACCTTTGGCCTCAATAACTTTATTACCCAATCGCGGTCCTGGCGGAATATACAACTCTAATTTTTCGTCTCTTTCTTTGACGTCTTGATTTAATAAATTATCATAAGCACTTAGTCTTGCTTTAGATTTCGCCATTCTTCCTTTTGGCGACATCCTTACCCATTCAAGCTCTCTTTCCAAAGTTTTTTGACGCTTCGATTGCGACTTTTCTTCTTGAGCCAATCGATTTTGTTTTTGCTCCAACCACGATGAATAATTACCCTTCCATGGTATGCCTTCTCCCCTATCCAATTCCAAAATCCAGCCAGCAACATTGTCCAGAAAATACCTATCGTGCGTAACTGCAATCACTGTTCCTTTGTATTGATTCAAGTGTTGCTCCAGCCATAAAACAGACTCAGCATCCAAGTGGTTGGTCGGCTCATCAAGTAGCAGAACATCAGGCTGTTGCAAAAGCAACCTGCACAAAGCCACTCGCCTTTTTTCACCTCCTGAAAGAGTACCTATTTTAGCCTCTGATGGTGGACAACGAAGGGCGTCCATAGCTCTTTCAAGTTTACTATCTAGCTCCCAAGCATCTAGTGTATCGAGCTTCTCTTGTACATCGCCTTGGCGTTCCATTAGTTTGTCAAAATCAGCATCAGGATCTGCAAAAGCTTCGTTTATTTCATCGAATTCTTTCAGCAGGTTTACCGTTTCTTGAACACCTTCCTCTACAATTTCTTTTACCGTCTTGTTTGGATCAAGCTGCGGTTCCTGCTCAAGCATACCTACAGAATACCCGGGCGAGAAAACAACTTCGCCATTTATGTTTTTATCTATACCTGCTATTACTCTCAGCAAAGTGGATTTACCAGATCCATTAAGTCCTAAAACCCCGATTTTAGCTCCATAGAAGAAGGATAAGTATATATTTTTAAGTACTTGTCTTTGCGGTGGAATGATTTTACTCACACCAGCCATAGAAAAGATTATTTGTTCGCTCATATTAAAGAATAGTTAAAAAAAGAAGGCTTAATGTTTTTTTTTGCACAAATATCGCAAGCTTACTTTGTAATATGCAAAAAAACAACGATTTTTACATTTTTAAAACCATTTATTACATACAAAAAGTAGCCACTCCTTAAATTATGAAAGGCGTTACATTAGAAAACGAATACGCTTACATCCTTGATAGTAAGGTATTTTTAAAAGGGTACATGGACATGCCCGACCGACAAATTGGCGAAGTGAAAAGAACTGAAGAGGAAGCTTTCCAGTACTTCGTTAACCGATACGACATAGCCGTATCTAAGGTGAACCAACTTGAATCTGAAATTGAGGAAGCTCAAAACAAAGGTTCTTATCTTACTAAATTGATTCAATTGCGTAAAAGATTGTTGAATTTTGATGGTATTGGAAACTTCATTCCATTACTTGAAAAACTTGATGTATTGGAAGGCGACTTGACTTCATTGATTGGAGAAAATCAATCGACAAATCTAGAAATCAAAAAAGCGTTGATCGAAGAGGCAAAGCCTTACGAGCACAGCGAAGATTGGAAAGATACTGCCGACATTCTTCAAGAAATTAGAACTAAGTGGATAAGAACGGGGCCTGTCGAGAAAGAACTTAACGAACAGATTGAAGAGGATTTCAAATCAATTCTTGATACTTTTTATCAAGCAAGAAAAGTATTTTTTGAGGAACAAAATCGAATTATCGATGAAAGAATCAATAAATATAACGAACTTATTCGTAGAGGTGAGGAACTACAAAGTAGAACTGACTGGGATGAGGCTTTCTTGGACTTGAAAAATATGCAGACGGAATGGAAGATCATTGGTGATATTCCCCCGAAAGTATTGAAAGTTTTGTATAAAAACTTCAAGAAACCTACATCGTTATTTTACGATAGATACTGTAGATCAAAAGGTATTGTGCCTAAGCGTAGAATTGATCCAAGGATTGAAGCCCAAATGAAAATGGTGAAAGAAGTTGAGAAACTTGCAGAATCAGAAGATATGGTTTCAGCTACAAACAGAGCTAAATATCTATTGAACGAATGGAAAACCATCAGGGTTCCTGCACACGTTGCAGATAGAAATGTTGCGGAGAGGTTTAGGGCAGCTTGTGATAAAATATTCGAGCTTAGCTATTTACATAAAGTTATTGCTCGTAAATATCCAACTTTCAGTTTCTTGAGCGACAAGCAAAAAGACCTTACGAAGTACCGTGAAATGGAAAATATCGTGAGACGTGCTAGAACTGACTTGGATGACTTGATTCATAGCTATGACAGCCAAAGTTCAGGCTACGAAATGGATCAAATGATGCAGTCGAACCTTAAAACTCAAAAACGTAAGCTTTTGATGAAAGAGGTAATACTTGAAGAATTGAGACATAAAGTTGCTACATTATAATAGTAAAAAATAATTTAAAGGTGATAGTTTTGATACACATCAAAGCTGTCACCTTTTGTTTTACCATAAATTCAGAATATGAAGAAAATAGCCATAATGCAACCTTATTTTTTGCCTTATATCGGCTATTTCCAACTTATAAATGCTGTTGATGAATTTGTGATTTATGACAATATTCAATTTTCGAAAAAAGGCTGGTTTCACAGAAATAGAATTTTGCAAAACGGGAAAGATGAATACATTACTTTACCCTTAAAAAAAGACTCTGACTATCTAGATGTAAATCAGAGATTCCTAAGTGATACGTGGGAGACCGAAAGGGAGAAACTCTTTAGAAAAATTAAAGAAAACTATCGAAAAGCTCCATTTTTTGAGAACACAATTGACTTTTTAGAAAAAATTCTCTTTTTTGAAGACAAAAACTTATTCACCTTTTTGGCTAATTCTCTTACGCTTACCTGCAACTATTTAGAAATAAGGACACCAATTATTACTTCTTCTACACTACAAATAGAGCATAGCTTAAAAAGCCAGGACAAAGTTTTGGCTATTTGCAAGGAGATTAAAGCAACTAAATATATAAATCCAATAGGAGGTCTTGAACTGTATCAAAGTTCAGATTTCCAGATACAAAACATTGAACTCAGTTTCATAAAATCCAAACCCATTGAATATCTGCAATTTGGAAAAGAATTCGTGCCTTGGCTTTCAATTTTGGACCTTTTAATGTTTAATGATATTACGAACATTCAAAAATGGCTAGGTGAATTTGAAGAAATAAGAATTTAATAATATGAATAAGAAAACCAATGTACTAGTTTTTCCGTGTGGAGCCGAAAGTGCTTTAGAAATCCACATTGCCCTAAAAGATGTAATGAATATTCGTCTGGTAGGTGCCTCTGGAAAAGAAGATCATGGGAGAATGGTGTATGAAAATTATTATGGCAATTTTCCAAATATAGTAGAGCCCAATTTTATTCAAGAACTCAATAATTTAATAGAAAAAGAGTCAATAGATATTATTTTACCAACGCATGACACCATTTTGGTCTATTTGGCCAAGCATGCTGGCGAAATAAATACCAAAATTGCGGTTCCCGGCTTGGAACAAGCGGAAATATGCAGAAGTAAAAAACGAATTTATGAGCTTTTCAAAAAATTTGATTTTTGTCCAACTGTATTTCCAACTTTAAGCGACATAAAAGAATACCCAGTTTATGCAAAATTAAACGAAGGGCAAGGTAGCAAAGGAGCGTTTATTGTAAAAAATGAAAAGCAATTGTTGGATTTGCCAGATTTGGATAACTATGTAGTTACAGAGTTTTTGCCAGGAGAAGAACTCACCATAGATTGTTTTACGGATAGACATGGAAATCTACAATTTGTTGGACCAAGAATCAGAAAAAGAGTGCACGATGGAGTTTGTGTAAACAGTACCACAGTACCTGCAACAGACGAAATCAAAAACATTGGCAAGATAGTTTCTGATAAAATTGGCATAAGAGGTGCATGGTATTTCCAACTTAAAAAAGATGTAAATGGAAAATATAAACTCTTGGAAGCATCTTGCAAAGTTTCTGGAAACATGAATGTTTTCAGAGGCTTGGGCGTGAACTTCCCAATGCTTATGATTTACGATTATTTGGATTATGATGTGGAAGTATTTTCAAATGATTATGTTTTGGAAATGGATAGAGCACTTTATAGCAGGTATTCACCAAAATTCGAGTATAATACAATTTACATTGATTTTGATGATACCATCACAAAAGAAGAGAAAGTAAACGCCAACGTAATGCAGTTTCTGTATCATCAAAAAGCAAAAAACAGAACCATTAAACTAATCACAAAACACCAAAAGGATATTTATAAAACTTTAGAAGATTTGGCGATTCACAAAGGTATTTTTGATCAAATAATACATTTAAAAATGGATGATGAAAAGTATAAGTATATAACAGAAAAAGAAAAGGTGATTTTTGTGGACAATGCATATGGAGAAAGAGCAAAAATCAAAAAAACATTAAATATTCCGGTTTTTGATGTGGATGCCTTAGGCACTTTGATAGATTGGAAAGAATAAAAAAGAGCCAAATCGGCTCTCTTTTTATTCAAAACTTCTTAAAAATCAGTCTTTAGTGAATTCTCCTGAAACTTTAATTACAACATCATCGCTTAAAGTTGCTCCAGAAGTACCAACTCCATATGAAATTCTATTAATTGTACCAGAAGCTGTTATTCCCATCATCATTTTTTTGCTTCTTGGATTTTCAATTGGCCCTTTAACTATTGCTGTCAAAACCAATGGTTTAGTAACACCATGCATCGTAAGGTTACCATTGATAGTTACATTTTGACCTTTCCCTTTTTTAATTGAAGTGCTTTTGAAAGTTAAAGTTGAAAACTTAGCAGCATCAAAAAAGTCAGGACTTTTCAAGTGCCCGTCTCTCATTTCGTTGCCAGTATTTATACTTCCTACCTCTGCCGAAAATTCAAATAATGCATCAGAAAAATCTGCTTTTGAAGAGGTCATTTTTGCATCATACACTTTAAAACTACCATCAACATCAGAAATCATCATGTGTGTAATAGTGAAGGCTACATTTGAGTGAACTTTGTCCAAAGTCCAAGTTTGTGCGAAAGTTGAAAGGGATAAAAATCCAGCTACAAAAAATAAAAATACTTTTTTCATTTGAAAATATTATTAAAAGTTTAAACAATTAATGTATATACATTTATTAATATTGTTTAGTTCAAATGTTTATAAATAAATTGAAAAATTCATTTTTTGTGAAAAAATGAAGGTTTTATGGCATATAGTCGTATTTTTAAGTTTATTTGTAAATACAATTTCATCAAATAATAATTTTTCAAACCCTATTAAATAATATTAAATGTTAAACCTATTAAATTTTGAGCCTGGAATCGACGAAAAAATTGACAATGCTTTTGCCCCAATAGCCAATGCATGGGAATCATTAATCTTGTATGGTGTACCTATCACTGAAGGCAAATCTATGCCAATAGTAGTGATTTTATTGGTATGCGGTGCGGCGTTTTTTACTATTTATTTTGGATTTATAAATTTAAGAAAAATACCATTTGCAATAAAAGTTGTAAAAGGTGAGTATGATTATTTAGATCAACATCCTGACCCAAATGATCCAGACTTAAATATTGTAGAAGGAGACATAGTAGATACTATAAAAGACGAATCAAAACATGGTGAAGTAAGTCATTTTCAAGCCTTAGCTACAGCAGTATCGGGAACTGTAGGCTTAGGAAACATTGCTGGTGTAGCTGTAGCTGTCGGACTTGGAGGACCAGGGGCTACATTCTGGATGGTTATTTGCGGCCTTTTGGGTATGACTTCAAAATTTGTAGAATGTACACTAGGCGTAAAATACAGAGACATTGATAGCAACGGAATAGTACACGGTGGACCTATGTATTATTTAAAGAAAGGCTTAGCAGAAAAAAACTTAGTTGGTTTAGGAAAATTCTTAGGTGCTCTTTTTGCAGTACTTTGCGTTGGGGCGTCTTTTGGTGGTGGAAATGCTTTCCAGTCAAATCAGGCAACTCAGCAGATAACTACTATGTTTGCTCTAGATGGGGGAGCTACAAAAACAATTATTGGTGTAATAATGGCTGCTATAGTTGGTGTAGTTATCATAGGAGGTATTAAAAGGATTGCTCAATTCACTGAAAAGATTGTGCCTTTTATGGCCGTTTTATATGTTTTAGCCTCTTTGGTAATTATTGGTTACCACTACGATTTTATTGATGATGCATTCGGGATGATATTTAGCCAAGCTTTTAATCCTCAAGCTGGAATGGGAGGTTTAATAGGCGTATTAATTGTAGGATTTCAAAGAGCTGCTTTTTCAAACGAAGCCGGAGCAGGTTCTGCGGCAATTGCTCACTCGGCAGTGAGAACTAAATATCCAGCATCAGAAGGAATTGTAGCACTTTTGGAGCCTTTCATAGACACTGTAGTTATTTGTACGATGACAGCCTTGGTAATTATCATGTTTAATCAAGACAACATATTTACTTATGGCGGAGTCGGTGGACAAGTTGTATTAAATACCACGGGCCAATCAATGGGCGGTGTTGATTTAACTGCAGCTGCTTACGATTCTGTTATTCCTCATTTTTCGTATGTACTTACTATCGCAATCGTTCTATTTGCATTTTCTACCATGATTTCATGGTCATATTATGGCTTACAATCGTGGAAATACCTTTTTGGCAAAAGCAAACAAGCAGATTTAGTTTTCAAAATCTTATTTCTGCTGTTTGTAGTAATCGGTGCAGCAGCAAAACTTGACTCGGTGATAAAGTTTTCAGATGCCATGATCTTAGCCTTAGTTTTTCCAAATATGATTGGCCTGTTCTTTTTATTTCCTAAGGTAAAAGAAGAATTAAATAGATATTTAAATGCTATAAAGGCAAAATAAAAAGCATAGGTAATCAGCCTCTTCTTACATTTTACCATTTAATAAAAAAAGACTAATTTTGCAGAATAAACCAATTTGAATTGAATAAAAGCTTTTTAGTCTTTTTTTGTTTTACCTTATTAATATATTCTTGTAAAGAAACTCCTACTCCTCTAGCTCCATTGCCAATTCCTGACCCTACAGTGAAATTAGGGCAGACAGAAATAGACATCCAAGAAATTCACTCTCAATCAGCGGGGAGTTTCAATTTCAAAAAGAAAGGTCCTGGTTTAATTAAATACGAAGCTACTTCAAACAAAAATTGGCTGATTATAGACAATCCTAATGGAATTTTAAAATTGGTATCAGATACTGTAAGATTTCATGTAAAAATGCCTTCGGAGGAGTTAATTGAAGGAGAAAATGCAGCAATTATTACGGTCAAAAATTCAATAAATGGTAAAGAAAGCTCTGATATTATTTTTAATGTAAAAGGGACTTTCAAACCTACAATTTTACAAAGTAAC
This sequence comes from Lacihabitans sp. LS3-19, assembly GCF_024343575.1. Taxonomy (GTDB): domain Bacteria; phylum Bacteroidota; class Bacteroidia; order Cytophagales; family Spirosomataceae; genus Leadbetterella. Next base: position 387,699 of record NZ_RJUA01000127.1, read on the forward strand.
ACTACCTTAATTGAACTCGGAACTATAAAATCTTTTTCTAAAAGTAAAATAATACTTTCAAAAACAGGATTAGAAGACTTAGAATATCTGGCAAGTACCGACCAGCCTTGGCTAAAAATCAATAAAACTCAAAATTCAAAAATAACGCTAGATAGCTTAGAAATCGATATTGATACTGAAAAAATATCAGCTGGAAATTTTGAAGGGTTTATCTCAATTTTACCCAAAGTTTTAGGGCAAGTTGGGAAAACAATTATGGTAAAAATCACGGGAAATTATGACGATACAATTAGTGGCGAAATACAGGGACACACACTTAGCAAAGACGAAACTTGGGCTGGAATGATAAATTTAAACGGCTCAATTGTTATACCTAAGTCAAGAAAATTAACAATAAAGCCTGGAACAATTATTAATATCAAAAACACGCTACCGCTTTCAACAATTACATGTGATGGTAAATTGTTTAGCAATGGAGACATTAATAATATTATTGAAATGAAATCTTCGGATCCATTGGGAACAAATAGCGATTGGAATGGATTAATCTCAAACGGAGAAATAGAGCTGTCTTATTCTACTATTAAAAATGCAAAAAATGCATTAAGCTTTGAGTTCTTTACGACTTCATCAAGTTCGATTCCTCCAAAAATCCACCATGTGCTTTTTGACAAAAATTTCATCGGAATATTTGATTACAAGACTACTGCGAATTCTTCCATCTCTAATGTTACTTTTAGAGATACTGAATTATTTAGTATAAAATTTTACAGCTCAAAGAATACCACCTTGGAGTCTTGCGAATTCCTAAACGATGTGTGTTATATTGATTTGGACATTTCGAGTAACAATGGTATTTACAATATTAAAAACAGCAATTTCACTCAAAAGAAATTTTCACATCAAAGTCATATGGAAGTAATTTCTGGATTTCAATTTAATACTATAAATACAGAAAATTGCTATGGACTAAATACGATAAACGGAATTTGGACTGGTGGAAATATTTTATCCAATAACTCTGACCTAAGCACTCCTAACTTAAACATTGGCTGTGGGTTTATAAACAAATATCCTGCAAACGGAAGAAAAAAATATGTGAAGTAGTTTACTTCACATATTTGCTAAATGTTTCTAAAAATCTATCTGCTTCTTCTTTTTGAAGTGCCAAACTTGGCAGTAATCTGATAGTATTTGCACCCGCAACTCCGGTAAACATATAATCGTCAAAAAGTAATTTGTTTCTTATTTCAGAAACGGGCTGTTCGAGTTCAATTCCTATCATTAAACCCTTACCTCTCAAGTCTTTGATATTTTTGAATTTGCCTAATTCTTCAAATAAATAATCACCTAGTAAAGCTGCATTTTCAATCAATTTTTCTTTTTTAATCACATCCAAAACCGCGATAGAAGCAGCACAAGCCAAATGATTCCCTCCAAATGTAGTCCCCAAAAGCCCATGTTTGGCTTGAAACTTTGGTGAAATCAAAATTCCACCCACAGGAAAACCATTGCCCATACCTTTGGCAACTGAAACAATATCTGGTTTGATTTTATAATGCTGAAAAGTAAAAAACTTACCCGAACGACCATATCCACACTGTACCGAATCATGTATAAAAACAGCTCCAGTCTTATCACATGAAGTTCGGATAGCTTTCATAAATTCCTCTGTCGCAACTTGTATCCCCCCTACGCCTTGAATACCTTCAACAATAACTGCACAAGTTTCATTGTCAATAGCATTTTTTGCAGCCTCGGCATCGTTAAATGGTACAAAAACCACGTGATCTGCAAAGTTTAAAGGTGCCTTAATACTTGGATTATCAGTAACCGCCACTGCTGCCGAGGTCCTGCCATGAAAACTTTTCGTAAATGCAACAACTTTGGTTCTGCCAGTATGAAAAGAGGCTAATTTTAATGCATTTTCATTGGCCTCAGCACCTGAATTCGCCATAAAAAGACTGTAATCTTTCAATCCAGAAAGCTTACCCAATTTATCTGCAAGCTCATCTTGCAAAGAAATCTTGACAGAATTTGAATAAAAACCAAGGTTTTTAAGCTGCTTACTTACTTTCCTTACATAATGCGGATGAGAGTGACCAATGGATATAACCGCATGTCCGCCATACAAATCTAAATATTCTTGTCCTTTATCGTCCCAAATTTTGCTACCCAATGCTTTTACAGGCTCAATATTGTTTATAGGATATACATCAAATAATTTCATTTCTTCTTATTTTTTAAAAACCAACACTTTTTAATTTCAAACCTTCAGTTTCATCTAATCCAAAGGCAAGATTCATATTTTGAACAGCCTGACCCGAAGCCCCTTTTACCAAGTTATCAATAATAGATGTAATCAATAATTTACTTCCTTCTTTTTGCAATTGAATTAGGCATTTATTGGTATTTACCACTTGTTTCAAATCTATCGGGCTTTCAGAAATATGACAGAAAGGATGCTCTGAATAATACGATTCAAATATTTCCTTTGCTTCTGCTAAAGTACCCTCAAAGTTCAGGTAAACATTGGCCATTATGCCGCGAGTGAAGTTACCACGATAGGGAATAAAATTTATTTCCTTATCAAAACCACTTTGCAATTGAGACAAACTTTGGCCAATTTCAGCCAAATGCTGATGGGTGAAGGCTTTATAAATAGATGCATTATTGTTTCTCCAACTAAAATGCGTGGAAGCACTCAGCGACTGCCCAGCTCCAGTAGAACCAGTAACTGCACTAACATGTACCTCATCTTTAATTAAACCATTGGCAGCCAGAGGCAACAAAGCCAGTTGAATAGAAGTAGCAAAACAACCTGGATTTGCAATTTTTGTAGCTTGTCTTATTTTATGGCGATTGAGCTCAGGCAAACCGTAAACAAAACCTTCTGTCTCGTTTCTAAAATCCGTACTCAAATCTATTATTTTCATGTTAGAAGGCACATCATTTTCAGCCAAAAACTTTGCAGATTGACCATGTCCAGAGCATAAAAAAATCACATCTACTGTGTCAAATGCCAAACTTTCAGAAAATAACAAATCAGTGTCTCCTAATAAATCTGTGTGAGTACTTGAAACTGGCTTGCCAGCTTGACTTTGAGAATTGACAAATACAACTTCAGCAAAGCGATGATGTATGAGAATTCTTAGAAGCTCACCACCTGTGTAGCCTGCTCCTCCTATGATTCCAACTTTTATGGAGTTCATTAAATATTATGATTATTGAATAAAAAAATAGATTAAACCGAAAATGTGTTATCGTCGGAGCAATCCTCGAAGTGGTCTTCGGAGAAATAATATGGAGGCGAAATATTTCAATTTTGGCGTCATCAGCTACAAAATTAATTAAAACTTGTTAAGATTTTTAATAAATTTAGTTTGTTTTAATCTTAAAGGCTAAATTTACTTTTTTAAGAAAGACCTAAAAATAATATATGCTTTTAAATCAAATAGTGTGGGATGTATCGCCCACAATCGTAAAAATCGGCAGTTTCGAGATCAGATGGTATGGTTTGCTATTTGCTCTCGGTTTTTTGATAGGCTTCCAAATCATCGCTAGGATTTTCAAAATAGAAAGGAAAGACGAAAACGATCTAGACAAACTGCTTTTGACGATGATATTGTCAATAGTTCTTGGAGCTCGGATTGGCCACTACGTGTTCTACGAAGGTGGACATTTTATGGAAAATCCTGGTGCATTTCTTTGGGATATGCTGATACCGCCATATTCTGGACTTGCAAGCCATGGTGCTGCATTCGGCGTATTATTGGGTCTTTTTATTTTCAAAAAAAGAAACCCAACCTACGATTATCTTTGGCTAACAGATAGATTAGTAATAGTAAGTGCTTTAGGTGGAGCATTTATTAGGTTTGGAAATTTCATGAACTCCGAAATAGTTGGAAAAGCTACAGATGTGCCTTGGGCGGTATTGTTTAAACAAAACTTTGAGTTTGATCAAGTGCCTAGACATCCAGCACAATTGTACGAATCCATCAGTTGTTTGATACTCTTCGTGATTCTATTTTTTCTTTATGAAAAATGGAAAGGCAACACGCCAAGAGGTTCATTGACAGGTATATTTTTCATTTGGATATTTGGTCTAAGATTTTTCTATGAATTCCTCAAAGAAAATCAGGAGAAATTTGAAGACGGAATGGCACTCAATATGGGACAAATATTAAGTATTCCAGTTATTTTATTTGGCATTTTTGTTTTGGTAAGGGCACTTAAAAACAAACCCAACTTAAATTCTTGATTTTCAAACAAAATTTTCAAATATCTAAAAGCCAGAATTCTTAAATTCTGGCTTTTTTATTTAATTTATCATTCCTAAAGTTCTCCTAATATAACGTGAAAATTCCATCATCCACAGAGGAATAATATGGTCTCTAATTACCAATTTTAAATGGGTAATATTTGGATACATCAATGAAATATACTTAAGTGCAACTCCAAATTTTTTGAAATAAAAACCTTGATACTGTTTTGAATTAAGCAACAAATAATACCAACCCCCTAAGTTTCTTTTAAACTTATCGTGAAATTTATAAGCTGTATCCTTATCAAGATTTGTATACATCATGATTCTATTTTCTAAAAAAACCGCATCATCTTTGTGGTCAGTATTGCTTGCTCCTGCGGCATGTCTTCTGTAAGCCGCAGTTACGCTATCCAAAAACTTGATTTTTCCATGTCTGGCAGCAAGCATTATCATTGGTATATCTCCACTTTTAGTTTTATGAAACCATGGCTCTACAGGGAATATGACATTCAATTTATAAAAAAGTGTAGCTGTGCCCATAAACCACACTTCGGTTTCGGCTATTAGATCTTTTAATTCGAAAACATCTTTTTCTAAATCTTGATTTAAGATATAAGGTTCCTCTTTTCCTTCAAAAAACTCCACGCGAGTATTTGTAAAACACATCGCAAAGTCAGGATTGGCTTCCATAAAGTCGACTTGTTTCTGTAGTTTTAGCTCGTCTATCCAATAGTCATCCCCTTCCAAAGCAGCCATATATTTTCCCTTGCAATTCTCAAGGATTCTTATCGAATTGGGCTGAGGACCGCCATTGGTTTTTCCTCTTACTACTTTTATCAGTTCCGGATATTTAAGAGCATATTCGTCAACTATCAAACTAGTACCATCTGTAGAGCAATCGTCTCCAATGATGATTTCAAAAGGAAAATTTGTCTTTTGATTAACCACACTTTCAATCGACTGCCTGATAAATTTGACGTGATTATAGGTTAATAAATGAACACTAACTAATGGTTGATTTTGCGTCATAGATTAAAAAAAAGAAACAGGATAGAAATCCTGTTCTTTGAAAATATTAAAAATTTTTATGCTAAAATCGCATATATATTTAAGAAGTCATAACCTCCTTGATGTCTAAAATTATTTTATCTGCTAGATTATCCGCTTTGGTTTCAAACTCACTTTCAGCATAAATTCTAATAATAGGCTCTGTGTTTGATTTACGGAGATGTACCCATTCTTTGTCAAAATTTATCTTTACACCATCTCTGGTATCTAGCTCGTATTTTGAATATTTCTTTTGGATTTTTTCTAAAATAACATCAACATTAGTACCCAAATCCAGCTCTATTTTCTTTTTTGCAATAAAATAATTTGGGTATTTTTTTCTAAGAAAACCAACTGGTTTATCAAATTTGGCTAAGTGACTTAGAAATAATGCAATCCCCACCAAAGCATCTCTACCGAAGTGTAGCTCTGGAAAAATGATACCTCCGTTTCCTTCTCCTCCAATTATTGAACCTACCTTCTTCATTTTTTCTACCACATTTACTTCTCCAACCGCCGCTGAAAAATATTCACCTCCATGACTTTCGGTCACGTCTTTCAGGGCCATTGTAGAAGATAAATTTGAAACCGTAGTGTTTTTATGTTTCTTATTTAAACTTAAAATATAATCAGCAACTGCAACCAAAGTGTATTCTTCACCAAATGGCTCTCCGTCTTCACATATCAAAGCCAAACGATCTACATCAGGGTCAACAACTATTCCTAAATCATAATCCCCTTTTTTCATTTCACTCGAAATCTCCCGGAGGTTCTCAGGCAATGGTTCAGGATTGTGTGCAAAAATCCCAGTTGGTTCACAATTTAATTCTTTTATTTCTTCTACACCCAAGGCTTTTAGGAGCATAGGAACTGCAATTCCCCCAGAAGAATTAACTGCATCTACTACCACTTTAAACCCTGCTTGCTTTATAGCTTCTACATTTACTGAAGTCAAAGCTAAAATAGCATCAATATGTTTTTGTAGATAAGTATCATTTACTTCGTATTTTCCCAAATGCTTAACATCAACAAACGAAAAATCTTCATTTTCAACTAGTTCTAATAGTTTTTCGCCATCAGCTCCAGAAATGAATTCGCCTTTTTCATTAAGTAATTTTAGTGCATTCCACTGAATAGGATTATGACTTGCCGTCAAAATAATCCCTCCTCCAGCATTTTCAAGTGGCACAGCCATTTCTACTGTTGGTGTAGTTGACAAACCTAAGTCAATAACATCAATACCCATTCCGATTAAGGTAGAAACAACCAAATCAGAAACCATCTTTCCTGATGGTCGGGCATCTCTACCAATTACAACTTTAGGATTGACATCTTTTTTACTTACAATAGTGGCCGCAAATGCAGCCGCAAATTTTACTACATCGAGAGGTGTGAGATTTTCCCCACTTTTCCCGCCAATAGTACCTCTAATTCCAGAAATTGATTTTATTAAGGTCACGAAGAATGAATTAAATATTTCTTAAAAATAATTATGCTTTTTTATTAGACATTTGGAATTAAACAAAAAAAAACACTTCAATAATAGTTATGGATAACTGGGTCAAAATTACTTAAAAAAAGATTATTAAGTGGACTTTATGATATTTCTTTAATTAAAACTTCAGTAATCAACGTAGATTCAACATGATTATTTGACCTAAAAGTTCCTCTAACTGGGTTCAGTCCTAAAGATTCTATAGAAGATGCTAAAGCTATGTAATTTTTATCTACGACTTTTCCTTCAGTAGGATCAAATCCTCTCCAGCCACCACCTGGCAAGAGCACCTCAACCCAAGCGTGAAGTTCGTGTTGATGCAAATCGCTACCGTATAAATAACCACTTACAAATCTCCCCAAAATACCTTGGGATGCACAAACTTCAATCATCAAAACAGAGAAATCTCTGCAAGAACCCGATTTGGAAACTAATGTCTCCTCTGCCGAAAGTGCATTTCCTCTTTCTCTTGAGATATAACCAAACCCTCGATGGATGTCAGAGGTTAATTCCATCAAAAAATCAATGGTATTATAATTGGCTCTCTGTGCTATCCTATTTCCATAAGCTTGAATTTCAGTACTAATTTTTTTTGTACTAAGTATTAAATCTACATAAATAGCCATCCGATTGGGATATTTAAAAGGAATTTTGGCCGTTTCGAAAGGAAAAAAAACAAAATTCAATCCTTTAAAATCATCAGATTGTATGGTGAATTTAGAATTTACTTCAAAAGTTCTAACTTGAAGATTCATAAAACAAATGTGCTGGATATTGCCTTCTTGATCGATGTTTTTATTAATCAAATCGGGCTTTGGTAATATACTCAGGTTATGTTTTACTAAATATTGATAAGGATTTGGCTTCGGACTTAAATAAAAATAATGTGGATTAAGACCCACATAATCTGAATATGAATAACTTAGTTGATGCTCAACTTCTAATATCATAATTGTTTTTTTCTAAGCAAAGGATCTATCCAATCAACGGGTAGTTTCTGCACTGAATTATTTAGGAGAGCATTCCATTGATAAGAAATATGTTCCAAATCTTGTTTTTCAAACATGTGCTCAACCATATTATAACTGTCTTTTTCGTAAATAAGTACGTCGATTGGAAAATCCACATCGTTGGCACTAACTCTAGTAGAATCAAACGCTAAAAACCCTAATTTCAAAACCTCCTCAAATGGACTAGAATATTTAATGTTTCTATATAATATCGGCTTACCATAGCCAGAATTTCCTATAATAATAAATTGAGAGCCTTCAGTAACTTCAATCCAATTTCCTTCTGGATAAAGTAAGAACAACTTATGCTCTTTGTCGTTTTCCAATTGTCCACCTACTATAGCTGAAAGATTAAATCTCAAACCCGAACTTATAATAGATTGTTTATCTTCTTGAGCTACTCTCTTTACTTGACTTCCAAAAGCGTTAACTGCCAAATATAATTTATCGAAATTCCCACTCTCCTTTTCTATAACTTCCTGAAAATAAGTAATCGCCTTGTCTCTTACTGACCTCAAACCTGCCGTCATAATAAACAATGAATGGTCTTTAATCTGATGAACTGAAAGTTTTTTCTCACTAGACACCTCGCTGCCCGAAGTTATTCTTCTGTCAGCGATTGCTACCAATCCTTGTGCCGTCTTTACGCCTAAACAAAAAGTCATATATCTAAATTTTAAAGTAGTTTACGGATGCAAATTTAAATATCTTTTCTTACTGATTTTTTGAATCTAAATCAAAATAAACTTTAAAAATTTCTTGATCTACTATATTGTTTTTTATTTGAAAATCATTTAAAAACCTATGAAGCCCCATCTTTACGATTTCGTTGGTCTCTGTAAAATCTATCTCGTGCTTTAATTGCGTAACTGCTTTTTCAGCCGAATTGGAGTAACTATCTTGTGGCCTTGCTCCTGAAATTCTATAAATAGCATATTCAGCTTTCTTTATTGAATGCCCTATCGCTCTTGGAAAATCTCTGTCTTTAATCAAAAATTCAATGATATTTTCCTGTTTCAAACTCTTATATCGTTGCCTGTACATGTTAAATGCACTTACTGATTTTAAAACTGAAGACCAAATCAGCAAATCTTGACTGTTGACAGCTTTCGAATCTGCCATAGATTTGAAATTAAAATATCCGATATCTAGAAATCTTGAAGTCTTATCTGCTCTTTCTAAAAATTTCCCCATATTGGCAAAATAATAGGCCTCGTCTCTGGACAATGTTCCTTCTATCATTCCTGTAAAAAGTTGGCATTGTTGTTTTATATTTTCATAAAAACTGGGTAAATTATCGTTGAGCTTATTCTTTTGAGCTGAATAAGACTTAAATTCTAAATAAAATGAATTAAGGTGTTCCCAAATTTCTTTTGGCAGAGTCTCTTTTACAGTTCGAGCATTCTCTCTTGCATTACCCAAAATATTAAAAATCGAATTGTGATTCTGCGGATCAAATGTAATAAAATTAATAATTTGCTCCTCTGATTCTTCACCATATAACTCATCATATCTGGCTTTGTCATGAGTTGCCTCAAGCAGAAGCCCCCAATGTTGCGAAATGACACCTGGAAGGTCATACGACAAATTGATGTTTACACTCACAAGTCTCGCGTAATTTTCAACTCGCTCTATATAGCGATTCATCCAATAGATGGAATTTGCAACTCTACTTAACATTTTCTTTGGTATTATTATTAATAACCAAATATACCCAAATAAAAATATTAGACAAACTCTTACAGAATTATTAAAATCAAATCATTGAAAAATATAATTTTATTGTTTTTTTGATCTTTTGAAAAAAAACATAAAAAAAGCGAGCCTTAAAAAAGACTCGCTACATACTGGGAGTGATGCGGCACACCGACTAATGGGGCTCGAAGCGAGATGTCGCACCACCACGACCCTCAGCACCACAAACCAGTACACATCATTTATTAAAATTCACAAAAAAAGCGAGCCTTAAAAAAGACTCGCTATATACGGGGAGTGATGCGGCACACCGACTAATGGGGCTCGAAGCGAGATGTCGCACCACCACGACCCTCAGCACCACAAACCAGTACACATCATTTATTAAAATTCACAAAAAAAGCGAGCCTTAAAAAAGACTCGCTATATACGGGGAGGCTAATGGGGCTCGAACCCACGACCCCCGGCACCACAAACCAGTGCTCTAACCAACTGAGCTATAACCTCCGTATTGAATTGGACTGCAAAAGTAGAGATTATTTTTATTTCTTCAAATAAAGGACAGTATTTTTTTCAAAAAATAAACAGCTAATTCTAAATCAATATTTTAAATTTTGGGTTTCTTATTTCTTTTATTTTTTCTTCGAAAAAACAATCTTAAATTTGAGCATATAAACCTATTTAATATAAGTATATGTTTAAACTTCACAAAAAAGTAGCAATAGTTACTGGGGGGGCAAGCGGAATTGGACTTGAAATATCTCGTGCTTTCGCCAAACAAGGTGCCATTGTACACATCTTTGAACTTAATATTGACCTTGCCGAAAGAGAGGCTGACTTAATAAATGCAAATGGCGGCAAAGCCTATTGCCATCAAGTAGACGTATCAAATCAAGAGGCCGTAAAGAAAAAAGTTGCAAAAATAAATGCTATTCAGCCCATAAATATTTTGGTAAACAATGCCGGAATAGCCCACATTGGTACTGTAGAATCTACAACTGAGGCTGATTTGGATAGAATTTATAGCGTAAATATCAAAGGACCGTACAATTGTATGCACGCAGTAGTGCCATTTATGAAAACCAACGGCGGCGGAGTTATAATTAACATGTGTTCAGTAGCAGCAACAGTCGGAATCCAAGACAGATTTGCCTATTCTATGAGTAAAGGAGCAGTATATACCATGACAATCCAGGCAGCCAAAGATTTGGTCTCTGATGGAATTAGAGTAAACAGTATTTCTCCTGCTAGAGTGCATACGCCTTTTGTGGATGGTTTCTTAAAGAAAAATTACCCAGGAAGGGAAAAAGAAATGTTTGAAAATCTGGCCAAAACCCAACCCATCGGAAGGATGGCCAAACCTGAAGAAGTAGCTGCTTTAGCTGTCTATTTAGCCTCAGACGAAGCTGCTTTCGCTACTGGTTGTGATTATTTGTTAGACGGCGGTTTTGTAAAACTTAATAATTAAAAAATGAAATTAATACGATTTGGAGCTTTTGAAAACGAAAAACCGGGCATCATAAATTCGGAAGGAAAACATTTGGACGTTAGTGCTTTTGGTGAAGATTTTAACGAAATTTTTTTTGCAACAAACGGAATTGAAAGGTTATCAGAATGGCTAAAGACTAACAAAGCCCCAGAAATATCAAAAAGTGAAAGGTTGGGTTCTTGTGTAGCAAGGCCGTCAAAAATAATTTGTATAGGCCTAAACTATGCCAAACATGCCGCAGAATCAGGTATGGACGTACCAAAAGAGCCAGTAGTTTTCTTTAAAGCTACTACGGCACTTTGTGGTCCCAACGACAATGTAATAATACCTCGTAACTCTGTAAAAACAGACTGGGAAGTTGAGCTGGCCGTGGTTATTGGCAAAAAAGCATCATATATAAGTGAAGAATCTGCGATGGATTATGTGGCAGGATATTGCCTTCACAATGACTACTCCGAACGAGAGTTTCAGTTAGAAAGAGGAGGACAATGGGTTAAAGGAAAATCGAATGACACTTTTGCTCCTTTAGGGCCATTTATGGCGACAAAAGACGAGATTACTGATCCTCATAATCTAGATCTTTGGCTTGAACTTAATGGCAAAAAAATACAAGACTCAAACACCAACGACTTGATTTTTAATATTCCTCAAGTTATAAGCTATTTGAGCAATTTCATGACTCTACTTCCTGGGGATGTTATCTCCACAGGTACTCCAGCAGGTGTTGGTTTAGGCTTTAAACCGCCGATGTATTTGAAAGCTGGCGATGTGGTAAAGCTAGGAATTGAAGGATTAGGTGAACAACAACAAACAGCTGAAGCTTGGAGTTGAAAATATAGAACTTTTGTAAGAGGATACATTTAAATTCAAATTCAAGTGTATCCTTTTTCGTTTTTTTTGCTGCCATGAATGCTTAAATTCTAATTCTTTTGGCAAGTATTACCCATATTTTTTATTTTGATTACTTTTGTCATTCAGGATTTTCAAAGAATTATTACGAATGAAACAAAACCTTACTACTTGCCCCAACTGCGGCCATCAGTTTGATGCTGGCGAAGCTCTGCAAAAACATCTTAAAATAGAACTCAAAAAAAGTCTGGAGGCTCAAGAAAAAGCCAATGAGCTGAAATTGGAGGCTATGAAACAGAAGTTTGCTGAGGAAAAGAAGGCTTTTGAACAGGAAGAAAAGAAAAAAATGTGGGCAATAGCTCAATCAGAAGCCCAAAAACGCTCAGACGAAAAAAATGCAGCTATGCTTGCTGCTCTGAAAGAAGACAACGAGCAAAAACAAAAACTGATTATACTGGGTAGAGAAAAGGAAATAGAACTCCTTAAAAAAGAGCAAGAACTGAAAAATCAACAAGAATTGATGAAGATTCAGCTCGAAAAAACCATGCTTGAAAAAACCAAAGATATAGAAGAAGCTGCTAAAAAACGTAAAGACGAGGAGTTTGAGTTGGTAAAAAAAGACTTTGAGCAAAAACTCAAAGCTCAGGTGGATTTGGTAAACGAAATGAAACGGAAGGCCGACCAAGGTTCTATGCAGCTGCAAGGCGAAGTGCAGGAGTTAGCGATAGAGTCAATGCTTCAACAGGCTTTTCCTTATGACGAAATTGAGGAGATAAAAAAAGGACAAAGAGGAGCAGATGCTATTCAGACTGTGATAAATGAGTTTGGAAATAAATGTGGAAAAATAATTTTTGAAAGCAAGCGTACCCAAAACTTCGGCGGAGACTGGATAGAAAAACTAAAATCCGACCAAAGAGAAACTGGTGCCGAAATAGCCGTATTGGTAACCCAAACCATGCCAAAAGACATGGAACGATTTGGTGAGAAAGATGGTGTTTGGGTTTGTAATTTTACAGAAATAAAAAGCTTAGTGTTTGTACTGCGAGAGATTTTGATAAGAACCCAAATGGCGAAATCAGTAAATGAAAACAAAGCTGACAAAATGAGCATTCTCTACAATTTCCTAACCAGCAGTCAGTTTAAGCAACAAATGGAGGCTATCGTAGAAGGTTTTAGCAATCTTAAAAACGAGCTAGACAAAGAGAAAAGAGCTATGGCCAGAATATGGAAAGAGCGTGAAATGCAAATAGAAAAAGTAATAGGAAACACCATTGACATGTATGGTAGCATAAAGGGTATAGCCGGCAATGCCATCGCCCCTATTCAATACCTTGAACTTGGCGGGAGCGATGAATTAGAAGTTGATTAATATCGCAAAATCCATCAATTTGCATTTCTAAAAAGCCATTTAATCAAAAACTGTAGTATTTGATTTCAATTTTAAGAACTTCAAAAAGTCTATTTTTTCTCAAGAAAAAAACCTTTTGGCACCCTTTAATTATAATTTCTTTCAAAATTTTTAAAAAAAATATTCGTTTCTGTCATTTTAGGCATGAATTGTGGTTTTAATATTGATAGCCAAATTACCATTTTCTAATATGATACGAATTACATTTTTTATTCTACTGGTTTTTTCAATCTCGACACAGGCACAAACAGATTGCAACTGCCAAAAAAACTTTGACGAGATATACCAAAAAGTTCGTGATAACTACGCCGCTTACAGCATGAAAGTGACGCCAACCACCAAACCGAAGTTTGATGCACTTTCTAAAAAAATAAAAGATGCTTCTGCTGGTGTTACTGACCCCAAAGAATGCTACAAAATCTTGAAAGAATGGACGGAGTTTTTCAAAGACGGTCATTTATTTATCAATACCCAGATTCCTTATATTGACGCCGAACCAAAAGCTGTAATAGAAAAAAGAGCTGCGAGTATTTCGACTCAAAAATATACTTCTGAACCAATTTTTCAGGCTTATCTTACCGAAAACTTGGCAAAATTAACGCCCGTAGAAGGTATTTGGGAAAGCGATGACAAAGCCTACAGATTAGGAATTATCAAAGATGCCACCAAAGAGGGAAAGTTTTATGGCTTTCTTTTGGGTAAAAAAGATGAGCTTTGGACTGCAGGAAAAACTAAATTCGTTTTGGAGCAATTAGAAGAAAACAAATACAAATCCACTTATTATTATGCAGATTTCACAAGCGAAACCATAATTAGTAACCAAATAAAAAATCTTTTGGTAATGGAAGGAATCTATAAGTTTAGTAAACTAAGTCCGATTCCAAAAGTATTTGCAAGCCAAGACGACCTGATACATAGAGTACCAGATTACAGAGTTGAAAGACTCGATTCTAACAATACTTTAATCATCTTGCCACCATTTACGATGGCCAACGCTGAGCTTTATGTAAGCGAACTCGTTAAACAAAATGCTAGTTTGATTAAAGCCTCAAAAAACTTAATCATCGACCTTAGAAACAATCCAGGTGGTGACGAAAACGTATTTGATGAGCTTTTCCAATATATAGGAAATGGGCCAATAGTGAGAAAAGGCTCCAAAATGAGAGCTTCTGTGGAAAACTTAATATTGTTAAATCATGAACTAAAATCAATTCAAGATTACCCACAATATGCTAAAAACCTCGACCCAAAGTTGAGAAGCATAATTAGAAATATGCAAATGCACCCGGGCACTATGATAGATGCTCCTGACAAAGCTTTTGAAGTAAAACCAAACACAAACAATCCCAAAAAAGTGGTGATTCTGTTGAATAAAAATACCGCTAGCTCGGCAGAAAGTGTCTCTTTAGAAGCAAAACAAAGCTCTAAAACTATACTAATGGGCACCAATACCAAAGGTGCATTTGATTATACCGAAGTGCGAGATTGGGGGCTTCCTTGTTACGCTTGGAGGCTAGCATTACCACTAGGCATGAGCTATAGGTTACCCACAAATCCACTAGAAAATGTCGGAATAAAACCCGATGTAAAAATCCCTGACACTGAAGCTGATTGGGTAGGATTTGCCGTAAAATATCTGAATATGCTCAAATAATAAAATGTTAATGAAAGCTCTCAACTTTGGGGGCTTTTTTATTTTTTTTATGTTTGAATTACTTTTACCAAAAAAAGGTTTTTAATTAGCACTAAATTAAAATTCTCCAAATGAAATCGTTTAAATATATTTTCTTTTTAGTCGTAAATTTTCAGGCGTTTTCGCAAAATAATTTTTCAAAATATATTATAAATGATTGGAAAAAAGTTGAGATAAAAGCCAAAGATGGTAGTAGAATTTTTGACCAAGATATTAGCAATGCAACATTCGACTTAAATATATTTTCGCAAGATTCTTTACAGCTTTTTTCAAATGGTAAAATAACAAAATACCCTTATCAATTAAAAGATAGCATTTTGATATTTAACAAAATGACATTAAAAATCAAGGCGATTTCCGATATTGAAATGACACTTGACCAAGCAGATTATACCGATGCCACAAAAGCTTTAAGTCTAACATTCACTCCAAAAAAATTATTTGACCTAACATATACGCCACCATCTTATGTTTCAAAAAAAGGTGAAGTAGTTTATGAACAAGTCTGGGGAAAACTTGAGCCCTATTTTGTAGACAGTAAAATGTCTGTAATGGATTATATTTTTGAAAAATTCGGTTTTCCTGAATATCGAAAAGGAGGTTTTGTGGTGAGATTTGTCGTAACTAAAACTGGAGAGATAAAAGGCGTGAGAATCGTAGCCTCCACAAATGACAAATACAACAATAAACTAATAGCTGCTGTAAACGAAACAAGAGGGAAATGGCTACCCGCACAATATATGGGAGAAAACGTAAATGTAGAAGTAGAATATGACTATAATCTTGGCTACGAGGACCGTAAACTTACATCCTCAGTAGACTCACTACAATATTCCAAAATGTACTTTGGATATGGAAATGACTTTTTTGAAAGAGCAGCCTACAAACAAGCAGAAGGTTATTACCAAAAAGCAATATCTTTTGACCCGATGAATATCCTCGCTTATTACCAACATGCAGCTTGCTGTATATTACTTAGACGCAAAGATGACGCATGCCATGACTACCAGCAATTGGTGTTTTTAGAGCAAAAGAAAGCTAAAACTTTGTCCGATAAGTATTGCAAGTGAGTTTTCACCCTGGCATTGTTGGCCTAACTTCTACTTTACTTGGTAATGTTCTCGCTGGCATTTTTATCAAATCCATTACCATCTGACCGATATCTTCCGGTTGAATTTTCCAAGCGTCTTTTTCATTTGGTTCATGACCATTGAAATACGAAGTTACTGATCCTGGCATTATGGTTGTTACTTTCACACCTTTAGACCTAACATCAAGCATTAAAGCCTGAGAAAAGCCAACTAAGCCAAACTTACTCGCATTGTAAGCTGTTCCACTTGCAAAGAAATTAGTCCCCGCCAAACTTGCGATAGTAATAATATAACCTTTTGATGCAATGATTTGATCCAAAGCGGCCTTTACAGTATTAAATACTCCTGTAAGATTGATATCAATAGTCTCATTCCACTGGTCAGCAGTTAGTGTTTCGATATTCCCGAAATGACCAACACCTGCATTGGCTATCAGATAATCTACGCTTCCCCATTTTGCTTCAGTTTCCTTAATATTTCCCTCTAAATCTGTTATTTTTCTAACATCAGACACAAAACCTATTGCGGAATCAGCCTTGATTTTATTTAAATATCCTGTAGCCTCATTTACTGTTTCAGCCGTTCTTCCAGTTATCGCAACTTTTATATTCTCCTTTACCATTGCCTCTGCTATTCCTAATCCTATTCCCTTCGATCCCCCTGTTATAAAGCCAACTTTGTTTTTCATGATATTTTTAAAAGATTATTCACAAATTTAGTCGGATATTTGCCTAAAGTTTAATAAAATCATGGATATTTCGATAATAGTGGCCGTGGCCAAAAATGGAGTAATAGGCAAGGACAACCAATTACTTTGGAGACTTTCTGAAGATTTGAAATTATTTAAGAAACGAACTACAGGTCATGCTATCATAATGGGTCGCAAAACTTTCGACTCTATTGGCAAAGCACTACCCAATAGGATAAATATAGTAATTTCAAGAAACGAAAACCTCGAAATTGAAGGCTGCGTAGTGGTGAATTCTTTAGAAAAAGGGATTGAAATTGCTAAAAATCTTTCTGACCAAAACGAAATTTTTGTAATAGGTGGGGAGAAAATCTACCAATTGGCTCAGCCTATGGCTACTAAATTATATCTCACTAAAGTGGATGCTGAAATGGAAGGCGATGCGTTTTTTGAAGAAAAACCTTATGAAAACTGGAAAATCATTTCTACAATTTCATATTCTAAAGATGAAAAGAACGAATACGATTTTGAGGTATTAGAAATGGAAAAATGATATAAAAAAAAGTTTAAGGGAACTTTCGTCCTCCTAAACTTTTAAAATATTCTTATGATAATTTCTTATGCCGAATTTCGACTAGCGTTAATGTTACCAAACAGCGACCTCGTTACCATTTTCTCAAAAATCACTTTTAAGTTTTCGTCTTTGGTTTCTTCCACTTCTTGTAAAGCATACTGCTGAATAGCTAAAAGAGGCAATACAATATTTTCTCTATAATCTACCGACCACATGCTCAACTGGTCAGTTTCCATCAACTGCGTTTGTTTTGAAATCAACAGCATATTGTTTATGCTTTTTTGTTGTTCTTCAAACAATATATTCCAAAACTCACCATAAATAGGGTCGTTTTTCATGTAGGAAGTCAAAGGGAAATAAGTTTTAGAAAGTGCCATCATACTGTTCTGAACCAAGGTTTTGAAGTACAATGAGTTTTCAAACAAATCTTGTAAATCGCCCAATTTGCCTTGATCTATTTTAATCTGAAGGGCTGTTCCAAATCCAAAAAAACCTGGCACGTTTTGTTTCAATTGGCTCCATGAACCAACAAACGGAATAGCTCTGAGGTCAGAGAGTTTTAATTGGCTCGAGCTCGATCTTTTGCTCGGGCGGCTACCTATTTTAGTTTTTCCGTAATATTTCAGAGGGCTTTTTTTCTCTAAATAAGAAACAAAAAGAGGGTGATTCTTAAGTTCTAGGTATTTTTTACCACCCAAATCTGCCAATTCTTCGATCAAAACTCGCTCCTTTGGATTAATCAAAGATTTATCATCAGTAAAAACGTCATTGATAATACCCGCAGAAAGTAATTGCTCAAAATTGAAAATAGCTTGAGGCTTAGAACCATACATCGACGAAATAGTTTGACCTTGGATGGTTATCTGTATCTCGTTATTGGCAATAGTTGGCCCTTGAGAAGCATAAAACTGGTGTGATTTACCACCTCCACGAGCTGGCGGCCCTCCTCTACCATCAAAAAACACCACATTTATTTCATTCTCCTTCGATACCGCCGTTAGGTTTTCTTTAGCCCTATAAATCTCCCAGTTGGCCTTAATATAGCCTCCGTCTTTTGTTCCGTCAGAGAATCCCAACATTATACTTTGGGCATTCCCACGCTTTTCAAGATGACTTTTATATTTTGGATTATTATATAATTCATCCATTGTTTCTCTTGCAGAATCTAAGCCTTCTATAGTCTCAAAAAGTGGCAAAATATCGATATGATTGGTGGTTACTCCACAGAATCTGAACATAGCCATCACCTCCAAAACCGAACAAGAAGAAGTAGAGTTTGAAATAATGTAGCGATGACAAGCCTTCTCCCCATTTTTTTCCTGAATCGCCTTTATGGTTTTGATTGTTTTAAAAGTATCACTCACCAATGCATCTTCAAACTCTTGATTGTCAATTTTTATGTCAGAGTGCAAGAGAAAATCAACTTTTTCTTCATGAGACCACTCACCATAAGGCTTTTCAGAGACCGAAAACTTTTCGTTTACAGCTTGAAAAACTTTCTCATGAATACTGCTGTCTTGGCGAATATCCAAACTAGCAAAGTGCATTCCAAAAAGTTTCACTCTACGAATAAACCTATCCAGCTCATCCAAAAACATCGAACTATGTTTCTCCACCATTACTTGTCTAACTTCTGCAAGCTGCTCAAGCAAACTTTCGGCAGTTAAATCATCATTTAAACCGAACATATTTGTATAAATACGACCATTTATCTTATCTAAAAGCGGAATTACACCTTTAAAAGTAAATCTTCTTCGTATGTCTTTGAAATGATTATAATAACATTTTAATATATTTGTTCGAAGTTCTTGAGCAACTTTTTTGGTTATATCGGCCGTTACAAATGGATTACCGTCCCTATCTCCTCCAGGCCAAAAACCAAGTTCGATTATTGGCTTAAATCCTTCTTCTTCATCTAAAATATCGTTGTAGATGGTATCGTGCAATTGCCCCAAAGCTTCATAGTAAACATGTCTTAAGTAAAATATTATACTTTGAGCTTCTTGAACAGGCGTAGGTTGCTCATCGTTGATAAAAGGTGTTTTACCTAATTGCTGCAATAATGCGTCAATGGCATTTATATCATTTACTTTTATACATTCTTCAAGGTCTTGTATAATTCTCAAAACAGAATTAGGATAAAACTGCGTTGGGTGAGCAGTAAAAACCACTTTCACCTTAAAATTCCGAAGTTTCTCTTTGACTTCCTCTATTTTTCCATGCTGTTTTGCCAAAGCAATAATAGAGCTAATTGTACCATTAGTATTTGTTGCATTAAGTTTTTCAAAAGCCGAGTCCTCCACACTATCAAACAATACCACTTGACGCTCAATGTATGTAATGAAACGAAAAAGCAAATCAATCTTTTCTTTATCTGTTTTTATGTAAGTAAAACGTTCGAAAAATTCATTGATAATTTCCTTGGGGGTATGTCCTGCCTCAAAACCCGACTTTGCCTTATCGTGAAGAAAAGGCATCAAAGTTCCAATATTGGTCATTTTGTCATAAGGTAGTCTTGAAAACAAAGTATTGAATACCAAATATTTGTTATGGACTTCCTGCGTAAATAGCGTCTCGAGATTTTGTTTTGTCATGGTTTTGTTTTTCCAGATAAAAAATTCATAACAAAGATAACAAAACTTAAAAAACAGAAGACAAATCAAGAAATTACTTGATTTTCAAGGCTAAAAATGTTCTGTTTTCCAAATTAAATATTGAAAAAATGATATTTTTAAGTATAAAAAATTGGGTAAAAATTCAATTATTCTTCGAAAAGCTCTAATTGGGGTTTGAGTAAGGGAATAAATGCCTTCATATTTAGTTTTGGATACTCAAAATCAGGGAAGAATTTTTGTCTTGCCAATTTCAACGTTTGGTTAATATTTTCAGAAATTTTACCTGTTCCTTTCATTCTTTCAATAGGCGTTTTACTACCCAAATTTCCTCCATGCGTTTCTTTTATTTGGTTTAAAACTTTTTCAGCTCTATCGGGAAAAGATTTATAAATCCACTCTTTAAATATTGGCTCAACGGCATCATTTAATCTAACTATTGTTGACGAAAAACCAATGGCACCATGAAGTTTAAACTGTTCGGCAAGGTTAAAAACTTCGTGATTATTAAGCGAAGGTATAATAGGTGCTATCATGCCAAAAACCGGAATATTGTGTTCTGATAATACCTTCATGGCTTTCAGTTTGTTGGCCGCAGATGAAGTTCTAGGCTCAAGTGTTCTTCTCAAATCTTCATTCAGAGTGGTAATAGACAAGGCCACAGCAATCAAATTGTCTTTTTGAAGCTCTATCAATAAATCCAAATCCCTTAACAAAAGTGCATTTTTTGTAATAATGCTCACTGGATGTTTGTACCTAAGACACACTTCTAAAATTTGCCTAGTAAGCTTAAATTTTCTTTCAGCTGGTTGATAGCAATCTGTATTTCCTGAAAGTGAAATCGTGTTTGGTACGTAATTCTTTTTTTTGAAATGTTTTTCTAGTAAAATCGCAGCATCAGGCTTGTAAAGAATCTTTCGCTCGAAGTCTAGACCGGCATTTAGTGCCCAATACTCGTGTGTTGGCCGTGCATAACAATACGTACATCCATGCTCACAACCTTGGTAGGGATTGAGCGATTGCACAAAAGGCAAATCGATACTTTTAACTTGATTTACAATAGTTTTGGCATAAACTTTAGTGAATTCAGTTTTGGTTTTTTCCTCTGAAAAATCAAAATCATTTTCCCAAAAAGGTACAATCTCGTTTTTTTCGAATTTATTTTTAATATTTCTGACAGCTCCTTGTCCTTTCATAAACTAAAAGTAGAAAGAGTAATGCAAAACCTAAAATAATGCTAATTTCCTTGGCTTGTTTTAGCTATAAAAGGACGAAAGATTTTTTTTAAATTGAATCTCAATAAAATAAAAATGCAATTCTTCAACTTTAATTCTTCATAAAACTTTGCTTTTCCTTCCCCAAATAAAATAAAAAGCACCTCCAAAAGGCACAAAAATGGATACTAAAACCCAGATAAGTTTATCATTTTTTTGAAATTTACTTCTTATAATATCAATAATTGCGAATATCATCAAAAGCCAAAACAAAAAAACTGCTACTTGCCAGATAATAAGGCTAAATGAAAGGTTGCTCATATGTTTTTTTTAAGAAATTATCTTATTTCAATTGGATTAAATCTGAAATCACTTTTTCAATACACCAAAAATCCATGCAAGTAAGGTTCCTATGGCTGTGCTTCCTGCAATAGAATATATATAACTGCGGATCAAAAAACCGGCAGTATCTTGTTTAAAAAAGCTAATCAAGTCTTTTGTAAAAGCAAAATAAGCGATTTGCAAAATCATTGGAAGAAGGATTACCAAAGTACGTGTATTGGTTTCCATGTTTTTGGTGAAATAAAAAACCAATGCAGAAATAACAAACAAAGGCACAGCCAAAACCAATTGGATAATAGGGGCCGAACCAACTTCACCTCCTGGATAGCTACTTTTGGTAATTATAAAAATATTGAAAACAAAAGCAAGAAGTACGATACCTATTAAAAAAAAATATATTTTGTCCATTGGCTATATTGGTTATGATTTTTATTGATTTGCCTCTAAAATACTGCTGAAAACATCTAAATCGTGTGCTTCATTCCAAACATTTATGGAAAGTCTAATTGCATTTCCTCTATAAGACACATGCACTTTTTCGGCTGAAAGGCTCTTCTGAATATTTTCCATTTTCACGTTTTCTGGTAAGCGAATACCAAACATGTGTGCTGATCTAAAACTTTCATTTTCAATCCAATACCCAGAATTACTAAGTCTTTCTATAAATGGCTGACCTAGATTTTTAGCATATTCTTGTATTTCTTTTGGCTGCCATTCTATTAATAATTCCAGGGCTTTTTCGACCATTGGCAGATTGATAAAATTACTATATTCGCCCATATTGTACCTAAAAGCACCTTCGCGATATTCTGGTTGATAATTCAATAAATTTTTAAAATCATCACTGTTTTTTCTACCAATCCAAGTTTGCTCCAAAGGCAGGCCTTCATCAAAATACGGCCCAAAATAAGCCAAAGTAGAGCCATAAGGCCCTAGAAGCCATTTATAACTCGCACAAACCAAAAAGTCAGGCTGTATTTTTTGTAAATCAAATTCGAAAGCACCTAAATGTTGCGTAGCATCTATAATCAACAATGCACCCGTATGTGTACATTTATTTTTTATTTCTTCCAAATTAAAAAGAGTACCATCGGCCCAATGAGTAGGAGAAATACAAACCAAGAGCGTCTTTTCTGTTATGGCTTCTAAAAGATTTTCATTCCAAACCTCTCCTCGATTATTTAACTCAACAGGAGCAGAAACCGTTACTATTTGTGTGTTATCTCTTAGCTCTACCAATTCATGCCAACCGTAAACATCACTTGGAAACTCCTCTCCTACCAAAACTATATCGGTTTTCAGTTTATCTGTAGACTTTTGGGCGATGTTCTTTACAACCGTTGCTATACCATAGGACACCGAAGGCATTAAGGCAATCCTTTCTGCATTTATGCAATTTATGAGTTCGGCAAACTTCCGTTTTACAACTTCAGCCAAACTAAAAAAATCAGCAGAGCTTATTTCATAAGGTTGAGATTTCCTTAATAATCCTTTGATGCCAGCCTCTTCCACCGTTTTTGCCAAAGGCGACATGGTGGCACAATTTAAGTATCTGACGTCAGGACTGAGCGAAAAATAATCTTTTTTACAATCCATTTATTTAGGGAGTCTTTTAGCGTACCAAGTCATTTGTCCGCGGTGGTTGGCAAAATGCTCTGTAACATGAAACCATTTGCAGTAATTGTTCCAGTCCCAATCTTTGGTTTCACCTGACAACAACCACGCATCGTCTCTTTTTTTCATTTCAGCTTTGGTTACTTCCCTGACAGATTCCATAGCTTCTTTATAATAGCTTAGTGGATTGCCTTTTATTTGATTTCTAGCATCTTCGCCTAGATCCATGGCTATGTTCCATTTGGCTTTGTTTTCAGGTGTAAAATCTTCTAAATTATGAAATGTCAAATCTTGATAGATCACTTCGGTAGCCACCAGATGCAACATTAGAGAACCGATAGAGTTTGAATCTTTATCATGAATGTAGTCTAATTGCTCTACGGTAAGTTTTTTGTTGTAGGAAATAACGGAATTGCTCACCCAATCGAGCATAGAGACCAAAGCACCAATTTGAGGTGTATATCCTTCCATTGGACCAATGTGGTTAAGATTTCGATCTTCCGGAAATTTAGCCGCAAAGCTATTTCTGGGTAAAACCAAGCTCCCAGCTCCAATCGCTGAAATGCCCAAAGTTCCAATAAAATTTCGCCGATTGAATTTTCCAGTTTCCATGATTTTAAAATTTGATTTTTCATAAAAGTATGAAAAAAAAGAAATTTCATTTCTACGAAAACTTAGATTTTTAAAAAAGTTTCTTTTCGCAAAAAATCAAGCAGATGGCTTTCTTTTAAAAAACTTCTTTTTATTACCATTAAACGGCTTATTAAAGCTTTTTTTAGCGGATGACGCGGTGAATTCTGGAGCTGGACCTAAGCCTAAACTTTCTGTTATATTTTGTTTTTCAACCTCTCTTTCTAGCAGCTTTTCTATACTTGTTATTTTTCTTTGGTCTTTTTCGTTTATAAAAGTAAACGAAGTACCTGTAGTTTCAGCTCTTGCAGTTCTTCCAATTCTATGAATATAATCTTCAGCGTCACGAGGCACGTCGTAGTTGATTACCAAATTCAAATTATTGATATCTATCCCTCTTGAAAGTACATCTGTAGCTACTAAAATGTTGAAGTTTTTGTTCTTAAAACCTCTCAAATATTCTTCTCGCTCTTCTTGGCTATTATCTGACGAAATCCCCTTAGCTATAATTTTGGCCTTACCCAAAGCTCTGATAATCTGATTGATCATGGATTTTTGAGAAGAGAAAATTATTATAGTTAAGTTTTCTTTTCCTTTCAAAAGATGAATTAGTAAAGGTAACTTTTGGTGATCAGACGCCAAATAAAACTGTTGGTCAATGCCCACTGCTGGTTTAGATACTGCCAATTTTATCTCTTCCGGATTTTTCAAAATTTTGTTGGCAAAATCTCTGATTTTCTGAGGCATGGTAGCCGAAAACATCAAATTTTGGCGTTTTTCTGGCAAATGTTTAATCACATACAAGATATCATCCGAAAAACCCATGTCTAACATTTTATCAGCTTCGTCTAAAACCAAACATTTCAAATCGTCGAATTTCACATCTCCAGATTTCATGTGAGCCAATAACCTTCCAGGCGTGGCTATAATTATGTCAGCTCCGTCTACCAAAGCCTTTCTTTGTTGGTCCCAGTTTTCGCCTTTACCACCTCCATATATTGCCAAACTAGTCGCTCTTATAAAATAGCTAAAGCCCTCTATTTGTTCGTCAATTTGTTTTGCAAGCTCACGTGTAGGCACAAGTATTAGAGCTGTAATATGTTCATTTTTTGCCCTGATTATAAGATCAAGCAAAGGGATAAGATAAGCCGCCGTTTTTCCGGTTCCAGTTTGAGCTGACGCTATCAAATCTTTCCCTTCTAAAATCATCGGAATGGCCATCTCTTGTATAGGCGATGCCTGTAGGTAATTCATGGCGTCTATGCCGGCCAGTACATCTTCGTGTATATTGAGTTCGTTGAATTGCAATTATTTACTATTTAATATATTAGCTAAAGCCTTAATACTACAAATATAGTGCTAAGTGTCCAAAGAGCAATATTTATGGTTTTGAGAAAAGGTTGAGACTATGATTTTTTAAAGGAAACCAAGTCTCATTTTTTCTTTTTTGATTCAGCAAATCGTTTTTGAAGCAGAATTTTTTCTTTCTTGCTTGGGTATCCCGAATCTAACAAAAATTTAAAAGCAGACTCATCTGAATCTAAATTAAGATTAATCATCTCGGCTAAAGCTTTGGTTTTGTCTTTAGCATTATTATAATACTTCAAGCATATTTGATGCCCCATAAAGTAGCCAATATCTTTAACCTTTACACCTCCAAAGTCTTTATCTTGTTGCATAAACCATTGTTTCTGGTCACTATTCAGTGGCGTAAACATTTCTTCTTTAAACTTCTCCCATATCTCCTTTTCGTGCGATTTTCCAAAAACATATTGCGAACTGGGATTGTTTTCTTCCACCGTTTTACCATAAACTACTTCAGCTACATGGTCTGCATTTCCTTCCCAAAGGGCATTTGCCAAAATCTGCGTTAGTCTCATTGGCTTTTGGCTAAAAATAAGTTCTGCGTTTCTCATGATCCATTGTTGCGTATGCGTAAATTCATGCAAGACCATCATAACGGCCCAATCTGGCTTTTCATTGGCTAATAGTTCTGTTCCAATCAATAAATCTTTTCCAAGTGGCCTCCCGCCAACTTGCCCCTTGCCTATTACAAAAACCACATCACCGGCGGTCATTTGAGGATATATGCTTTTATATCGCAAAAACATCTTATCGATAATCGGTTTTTGATCAATTGCTGACAATGCCCATGGTCTTATTTTAGTAAGATGTTTGCTATTTTTTGAGATGTAACTTAAATAGGAATTTAAATATTGACTAGAGGTTTCGTTAAAAGCAGTTTTTTCAAATTCCATGAATTTTTTCATCCCTTCAGATGCTCTTTCAAAATAATATTTTTCTAAGAAATAACTTTGCTTTAATGTATCAGTTGAAACTCGAATACTATCAAAAGCTTGGTAAAAATTATTTAAATCTTCAGCATAAATATTTACCTGACCGAATGAATTTGTTGAAATAAATAGAGAAAATAACAGGATAAATTTCTTCATAAAAAATATTTTGGAAGCAAATATAGCATTAAGAAATAAAAATCAAAATGGAGACTGTTTAACAAAAAAATCCCTGTTTGTTTCTTTAAAAATAGCAGGATAACCAATTTCATAAAAAATCTCCTCGAATCTACTACATTTTATACATTCACATTTTCTGATAAGTAAACGTGGTCTTCTTTAAACTTCAAATGAATTGGGTGTATTATTAAAAATTCCTTCGTCTTTAGTTCAAATAGTAGCGATCCTATTATAAGGCCTTTTTTCGAAAAAATCCTTTTACTCATTTCACATTTTCATTCATTTTGCATTTTTAAAAATACATTTTTAGCTATTATTGTATTTTATAAAATACATTTATTAATTATTTTTGTATTTTTTACATTACACTTTGAAGCATTTTTTGTACTTTTGAAAATACAAAAATGCAAAATCAATTATGCAAGAGTTATTTGAAAGTCAAAATAGAGTATTAGAAAAGGTGAATTTAGACTTTAAACGTTCACTATTCGCTAAACTCCCTTGGGATGAGAGAGCCATCATGCTGATGGGAGCAAGAGGCACAGGTAAAAGCACCATTTTTCTACAATATCTCAAAGAAAACTTCAAAACCAATGAGGCACTTTATATTACCTTAGATGACATTTATTTCAAACAACATACATTGGTAGAAACAGCAAGAGATTTTCTTCAAAACGGCGGAAAATTGTTATTAATGGATGAAGTTCACAAATACCCAGATTGGAGCCGAGAAATAAAGAATATTTATGACTTGATGCCCAATTTGAAAATGTTGTTTACGGGCTCTTCAATCTTAGAACTCCAAAAATCAAACGCTGATTTGAGCAGGAGAGTTTTAAATTATTATTTACCCGAACTTTCGTTTAGAGAATTTTTAGGCATAAAATATGGCCAAAAATTACCAATATTCACTTTAGAAGAAATAATAAAAAACCATGCTGATATTTCAAAAGACTTAAATTCGAAAATAGAAAACCCACTGATGCTGTTTAAAGAGTATTTAAAATCAGGAGCTTATCCGTTTTTTATAGAAACTAATTTGGTAGACATAAGACTAAAGCAAACGGTGAACCTGATAATCGATACGGATATTCCGAATGCTATACCTGTAGAATTTTCGACACTTGGCCAGTTGAAAAAACTCCTTTACATAATTGCTCAGAGTGTGCCATTTAAACCAAATATTACGAAACTAGCAGAACAGGTTGGTACTACGAGGCCTAAATTGTACGAAATGTTAAAAATGCTGGAAGCAGCCAAATTGATTTACGGCCTATACCATAGTAGCACCAATATTACGGTATTGAACAAACCAGAAAAGATCTTTTTACACAATACCAACTTGTTGCATGTTTTCTCAGAAAACCAGCCTGAATTGGGAACTATAAGAGAAACGTTCTTTATAAACATGCTTGAAAGTGCGGGATACAAGGTAAATTATACCGAAAAAGGCGATTTCACGATCAACAACAAATGGACCTTTGAAGTAGGCGGAAGAAACAAAACCGCAAAACAAATTTCAGGAGTAAGCAATGCTTTTTTGGCTTTAGATGAGATCGAATATGGCTATGGGAATGGTGTGCCGTTGTGGTTGTTGGGTTTTATGTATTAGGAAGAAACAGTATCGACGCTCTCTCAGAGTACTCAATACGAGCAATGTAATTCAATTAAATAAGATAGGTCTAGTGTCAAACCAAAGAATATATAAAGACACTAGGTCAAAAAACAACTTACCTCCTAGGCCCCACAGCATCATAAACATTCACTTTTTCCCATAGATATGCATAATCTTCAATGAACTTTAAATGAATAGGATGCTTTTGGTAAATTTCTTCCTCTTCGATATTGTCGAAAAAACATAACCACGAAATAGCGTAATCTCTTACAATTACAGAGCGAGTTGTATTTGCTGCTTCTCCAATATTAAATAATTTAATCTGAGGAACTTTTGAAAGTTTCAATAAGCCTTCGGTGAGTTTAGCTCTGTTTTCTGGCTTATCTTCTTTCAAATAAAAAAATACATGATGAATAAAAAGGTCTTTGGATTTTGCTTGATTAGCTACTACTGAAGCGATTGGCAAAGCACTCAATACCGCTGCATTTTTTAAAAAGTCTCTTCTGTTTTTCATAAAGTACATTGAATAAATTTAAAAAAAATCCCCATTCCCTGATAAACAGAAGAAATGGGGAATTACTATTAGATTTCTATTTTTAGAACAATCCTTCGCAACGATTGATACAGTTCAAATCTTCGAAAGCTTCTTTTAATCTCGCGATCATAGACTCTTCACCTTTACGCAACCATACGCGTGGATCATAATATTTTTTGTTTGGAGAATCCGCACCTGAAGGATTACCTAACTGAGACTGAAGATATTCTTCATTTGCTTTGTAATATTTCAAAATACCTTCCCAAGTGCTCCATTGCATATCTGTATCGATGTTCATTTTTACGGCACCGTATTCTATCGCCTCTCTGATTTCTGCACGGCTAGAACCAGAACCTCCGTGGAATACGAAATTTACTGGCAATTCACCTGTTCCAAATTTCTCTTGGATATAATCTTGTGAGTTTTTCAAAATGATAGGCTGTAAAGAAACATTTCCTGGCTTGTAAACACCATGCACATTTCCAAATGCAGCAGCAACAGTAAAGTTTGGAGAAACACTACCCAATTCCTCATAAGCATAAGCTACTTCAGAAGGTTGTGTATATAATTTAGAGCTGTCAACGTCAGAGTTGTCAACGCCATCTTCTTCTCCACCAGTTACTCCTAATTCAATCTCAAGTGTCATGCCCATTTTGGCCATTCTTTCAAGATATTTTTTCGAGATTTCTATATTTTCTTCAATTGGCTCTTCAGACAAATCAATCATATGAGAGCTAAACAATGGAGCTCCAGTAGCCTCAAAATGTTTCTCACCAGCATCTAACAATCCGTCAATCCAAGGCAAAAGTTTTTTTGCACAGTGGTCAGTATGCAATACCACAGGCACGCCATAAGCTTCTGCCAATTGATGTACGTGCATTGCACCAGATATTGAACCTAAAATTGCGGCTTTTTGTCCTTCGTTTGAAAGACCTTTTCCTGCATAAAACACTCCTCCACCATTCGAAAACTGAACGATAACAGGCGAATTAACTGCCTTGGCAGTTTCTAATACTGCATTGATAGAATCTGTTCCGACAACATTTACCGCTGGAAGAGCATAGTTATTCTCATTTGCATGACGCAACAATTGGTTAAGGGCTTCTCCCGTAACAACACCTGGCTTGATCAAAGATTGACTCATAAATAAAATTTTAGAATTAAATTAAGATTTTCTTGTATTTTCGTCCGTTGAAGAGTGTAATAGTGATATTTTGATACAAAAATACGAAAAATTAACCTTTGAATATTATTAAAACTGTAAAAATAAATGTTTGAAGTAAAACAAAAGCTCCTATTTTCCTAAATTCAAAAACGATTTTCTCTCCATTTCCTCCATTTTTTCTATAGCATATCTAAGCATTGTTCTAGGCATAATTTTTATATTTTCTCTGATATAGAATTCAACCTTTTCTTTCCCGCCTTTTTGCCAAACCTCTCTTAGCATCCATCCTGTAGCTTTATGAATCAGATCATGTTTGTGATGAATCAAAATATCTGAGATTTTAAAGGTATCTGTAAAATTCCCTTTTCTTATAAAATAAAAGGTTGTGATTATTGAAATCCTTTCTGACCACAGATCACCACTTTTTGCGAGTTTATACAGTTTAGATTTGTCTGTTTTTTCATAAAAATAAGGGCCTAAAATGTGCATACATGAGCAATCAACTAAATCCCAATTGTTGACATATTTTAAATTTTTGAAATAAAATTCAACAAATCTCTCTATTTCATTTTCAGTTTTTGCCTTTTTAATTTGAAGTACCAAAATTGTTAAAGCCACAAATCTTACTTCATGAATTTGGTTTTCTATAAGCTTTTGCAAATCATCAAAAGTAGCTAAGTTTTTATAGTGTTTACTTATTTGGTGCGTTTCGGGATTGGTCAAACCTACAAAAACATCACCTTCACCATATTCGCCTTTTCCATTTTTAAAATATTTAGCTTTAGATTGGGCTTTGTCTGGATTTCCCAAAAAAAGTATATCTTTAAGTATAGTTTCGTACATATTTTAACGTTTTTAGAACCCTTTGGGCTAAAATTTGTTCATTAATAAATAGTAAAATTGAGAATATAAATGTCAAAAAACAAAATAGGAATCATAATTGGCACAAATAGAAACCTTGCTTTTTCCGAACAAATAGCTGCATATTATCAAAAACAACTCGAAGAAAAAGATTTTGAAACTGAGAAAATCAACTTAAAAGACCTTCCTGCAGATTTTGCTTTTACAGCTCTATATGAAAACGCTGGCAAAAACCCAGAATTTCAAAAATTCCAAACTGTGTTAGATACGCTTGACAAAATAATTTTTATAGTTCCTGAGTACAATGGCTCATACCCAGGCGTGGTGAAAACTTGGATAGATGGCTTGAGGCATCCTGACAGTTTGAGCTATAAAAAAATTGCTTTGGTTGGCCTTTCTTCTGGCATGTTGGGAAACGCTGTAGGTCTAAGTCACTTGAGCGATGTTTTAAGCTATCTCAATGCCAATGTTTTAGGTTTAAGGATAAAATTGGGTAATATTTCGCAACACTTTTCAGAGGGTAAATTTACCAACGAAACATATAGACAGTTTGTAGATAAACAAATAAAACTATTTATTGATTTTTAAAAATAAGAACTAAAAATCCACGAAAAAATATTAAAATTTCAATTAACGGATTTTTATTATAATTTTGGATATAATTATAACCTTACATACGAAAATGAAAAAACAGATATTCGTTCAAGCATTGTCATTATTGTTCATAGGGAGTTTTGCTTCTGCTCAAAACGCTTACCCAAGCACACCGCCTGCGGTTTCGCCTATGCCAATGAAACCAGAAATGACAGAGATTTGGGATCCAGAAGTGAGGGTAGTAACCCCCGCTAAAAAACTCGGAGATGCACCTTCAGATGCAATAATATTGTTTGATGGTAAAAACCTAGATCAGTGGGTAAGCCAACTGGACATTACAAAACCTGCACCTTGGAAAATAGTAGACAATGACCACATGGAAGTAGTGCCTAAAAGTGGTGGTATACAAACAAAAATGAAGTTTGGAGATTGCCAAATTCACATTGAATTCAGTGCTCCGGATGTGGTAGAAAACGCGGGTCAAGGAAGAGGAAACAGTGGTCTTTTCTTACAAAACAGATACGAACTTCAAATATTAGATTCTTACAATAACAGAACTTACGCCAACGGCCAAGCTGGAAGTATATACAAAGACGTGCCTCCATTGGTTAATGCTATGCGTAGCCCTTTAGAATGGAATACTTATGATGTTATCTATACTGCAGTGAGATTTAAACCAGACGGTAGAGTTGATTCTCCAGCTAGAATTACTGTTTTGCACAATGGAGTTTTGGTTCAAAACAATACCACGATTGCTGGATTGACAAATTACATTGGATTGCATTTTTATCCTGCGGCTCATGGCGAGGACGTAATATCTCTTCAAGATCACAATAACAAAACACAATTCAGAAATATCTGGATTAGAAGATTGTAAAAGAACTAATTTTATATTTAAAAGGGAGAGCTAAAACTCTTCCTTTTTTTGTTTATGCTAGACCTAAAAACAGAATATCAAAAAATTTGTGAAGCTTTAAAAGTTTATGATAAAGAAGAGGCAAAGGAAATTGCATTTCTTTTATTAAATCATCTTTTGGGCATTTCGAAAAACGATATTATTACTTCTAAAACTGTAAAAGAGGCCGAAATGAAAGATTTGGGCACTTATATTGAACGTCTAAACAATTGGGAACCTCTTCAATATATCACAAACAAAACATGGTTTTTTGAGCATGATTTTTTTGTTGACCAAAATGTTTTAATTCCTAGACCAGAAACAGAAGAACTCGTGAGTTTAGCGATTGCTCTAAAACCTAAAACAGTGTTAGATTTAGGTACTGGGAGCGGATGTATTCCAATAAGTATAGCTTTGACTTTAGAGAACTCACGAGTTTTCGCTATAGATATTTCTGAAAATGCTTTGAAAGTAGCTCAAAAAAATACTTCAAACTTAAATGCAAATGTAAAATTTGAAAAAGCCAGCATACTTGATTTCGAAAATCCATTTGATACAGCAGAATTTGATTTAATAATCAGCAATCCACCTTATGTAAAAGAAAATGAGAAACCAGAAATTAGACAAAATGTATTGAACTTCGAGCCACATTTGGCACTTTTTGTTACGGACAATGACCCATTGATTTTTTATAAAAAAATAGCTGAAATCGGTTTGAAACATTTAAAGCAAAACGGCTGTATTTTAGTAGAAATAAACACCTATTTAGGCCCAGAAACTTGTGAGGTTTTTCGAAATGCCGGCTTTAGCAAAGTAGAATTGATTAAGGATTTTTTTGAAAAAGATAGAATGATTCGTGTAAATAGGTAATCGAAATAGAAAAAAGCTCCATGCTTTAAATTTTTATAATTAAATTCACGTTTCAGACGAATTCCCAGATGAACAAAATAGATAATTTATATAAAAAAATTGAAGATGTATTGACCGAAGTACACAAAGTGGTAATTGGTCAAGAATATCTTATCAATAGACTTTTAATTGGGCTTTTTACAGATGGCCATATCCTATTAGAAGGTGTGCCCGGCCTAGCTAAAACAAAAACAGTAAATACACTTGCCAAGGTTTTAGACTTAGGATTTAGAAGAGTGCAGTTTACACCCGACTTGCTACCCTCAGACTTGATAGGGACTATGATTTACAATCAAAAATCGGGTGATTTTGAAGTAAAAAAAGGGCCAATCTTTGCAAATTTAATCCTTGCTGACGAAGTAAACCGTGCTCCAGCTAAAGTTCAGTCTGCTTTATTGGAGGCAATGGCCGAGAAACAAATTACGATTGGCGAAGAGTCTTTTCAGTTAGACCCTCCATTTTTAGTAATGGCCACACAAAACCCTGTGGAGCAAGAAGGAACTTATCCTCTACCAGAAGCCCAAGTGGATAGATTTATGATGAAGATTTTCGTCGACTATCTTGACAAGAAATCTGAACTTGAAATGATACGCAAAGTCGCTGATTTAGATTTTAAAGAATCCGTAAAGTCTGTTTTAGGGAAAAATGACATTCTTGAAATAAAAAAACTCATAAACGGAATTACGATTTCAGATATGTTGGAGAGATATATTGTAGAATTGGTTTTTGCTACTAGGAATCCAGAAGAATATGGGCTAAAAGAAGAGGCAAAATATATTCAATTTGGGGTTTCACCGAGAGCTGGAATTGCAATACATAAAGCCTCAAAAGCTTTAGCTTTTTTTGACAAAAGAGATTATGTTTTACCAGAAGACATCAAAGCAGTAGTTAGCGATGTATTCAACCACAGAATCATATTGAACTATGAAGCTGAAGCTGACGGAATAAATACCCGCCAGATCATAGATGCAATATTAAAGAAAGTGGCGATTGGAGGATGAGTTGATTGATTCGATTTTAGATTGATTTGATTTTAGATTGACGATTGATTCGATTAATTGGATTGGGGTTTGGTTAAATTGGGCTTCAGTTTTTTCTTGAAAAAAAGAAGGTTTTCACTCATTCAACAAAACGGCCACTTCTTTAGCGAAATAACTCAGAATAATATCTGCTCCAGCCCTTTTCATACTTAGTAACATTTCCATCATGGCTTTTTCACCATCTATCCATCCGTTTTGAGCGGCGGCCTTTATCATTGCATATTCCCCTGAAACATTATAGGCTGAAATTGGAATATTAAAATTATCTTTTAAAGCTTTTATTACATCCAAATAACTAAATGCTGGCTTAACCATCATAATGTCGGCTCCTTCTTCAAAGTCTAATTGAGCCTCTAAAATGGCCTCCTTAACGTTAGCGGGATTCATTTGGTAGGTTTTCTTATCGCCAAACTTTGGAGCAGATTCTAAGGCATCTCTGAAAGGCCCATAAAATGCACTTGCGTATTTGGCTGTATAAGCCATTATGCTGACATCCGTAAAACCTTCGCTGTCTAATCCTCTCCTTATCGCTCCTATTCTGCCATCCATCATGTCTGAAGGTCCGATAATATCAGCTCCTGCTTTTGCTTGAGCGATGGACATTTTTGTTAAAATCTCTACAGTTTCATCGTTTAAAATCTTTCCATTTTCAACCACACCATCATGACCATCTGAGCTATACGGATCCAATGCCACATCTGTCATAAGCACTATATCTGGAAACTTGGATTTTATTTCCGACAATGCTTTTAAATATAGCGTGTCTTTTACTAAACTTTCAGAGCCATATTTGTCTTTTTTGGCTTCGGGATAATTTGGAAATAAACAGATCGATCTAATACCCAATGAATGAATTTCAGCAATTTCGTGTAAAAGCGTATCTAAACTAAACCTAAAAATACCTGGCATTGATTTTATCGCAATTTTTGCTCCGCTACCTTCTTGAACAAACATCGGAAAAATAAAATCATTTAATGTCAAGGTATTTTCTTCAACCAAAGCTCGCATAGCGGCCGTTTGTCTATTTCTTCTCGGACGTCTGTTTAGAATCTGCATAAATTTTTCGTTTTCACAAAGGTACTGTTTAGCATTTTAGGAATAAAAAAAACGCCTTGAAATTAATCAAGACGTTTTTCAAAAAGTTTATTTTTAACCTTAAGCTTTTAAAGCCTCTGCACCACCAACAATCTCCAAGATTTCCTTGGTAATAGCTGCCTGACGCGATCGGTTGTATTCAATTTTCAATGCTTTTAATAGATCTCCGCCATTTTCTGTGGCTTTATCCATCGCTGTCATTCTAGCTCCATGCTCAGAGGCATTTGAATCTAAAATGGCTTTGAAAATTGTTAATTTTATTGCTTTAGGTATCAATTCAAGAATAATCTCCTCTTCAGATGGCTCAAAGATATAATCTACATTTGCAGTTTTTGTGTCACTACTTTCATCACTTACTAAAGGAAGAATTTTTTCCGTTTTTAGTATTTGAGTAGCAACGTTTTTAAACTCATTGTAAACTACAACTACTTCATCATATAGTCCTTCGGCATACGCAGCCATAACTTTTTCAGCAGCCTCTTTTGCTGTGTCAAAGCTTAACCTTGTGAAAATATCCGTGAACTCATTATCAACTTTAATTCCTCTTCTTGTAAAAGCCTCGCTACCTTTTTTACCAAAAGACAAAACCGAAACATTTCCTTTTGCCAACTGCGAAGAGTAGTTATCATTGATATAAGTAAGAGCGGTTTTGATAATGTTCGAATTAAAAGCTCCACACAGACCTCTATCTGATGTTACCATTACTATCAAAACATTATTCACCTCTCTTACTTGAGTATATGGGCTAGAGCCTCCAACTTCAGTTCCTTGCGAAACTTGTGCTATAAGTTCGTTCAACTTTTTAGCATAAGGACGCATTTGAATAATACGATCTTGGGCTCTTCTCAACTTTGCAGCCGCTACCATTTTCATGGCTTTGGTAATTTGCATTGTAGAGTTAACCGAGGTTATTCTATTTCTTACTTCTTTTAATGAAGCCATTTTCTCTAATTATGATTTACGATTTGCGATTTTAGATTAACTAAAAACCCTTATCAAAAATTAAGCGTACTTCTTAGCCAAGTCTTTTCCGAAAGATATGATATAATCTGTATCTTCTTTTTCCATTTTACCTTTGGCCAAGTTTTCAAGTATTTCTGGCTTTGTATGTCTCAAAAGCGTCAAGAACTCTGATTCGTATTCTTTTACTTTTGTTACTGGTACTAAGTCCATAATACCATTTATAGATCCAAAGATTATAGCAACCTGATCTCCAACCGAAGATGGCGAATACTGTCCTTGTTTCAAAATCTCTTGGTTTCTACGTCCACGCTCAATTACCAATTTGGTTGCAGCATCTAAGTCAGAGCCAAATTTCGAGAATGCTTCAAGCTCTCTAAACTGGGCTTGGTCAAGCTTCAATGTACCCGCAACTTTCTTCATCGACTTGATCTGAGCATTACCACCCACTCGCGATACCGAAATACCCACGTTGATTGCAGGACGGATACCCGCGTTAAACAAGTTAGACTCCAAAAATATCTGTCCGTCGGTAATAGAAATTACGTTTGTAGGAATATATGCCGACACGTCACCCGCCTGAGTTTCAATGATTGGCAATGCTGTCAATGATCCACCACCTTTAACTTTTCCTACCAATGAAGGCGGAAGGTCGTTCATCGCTTGAGCAATTTTATCTGATTGGTTGATTTTAGCAGCACGCTCCAACAATCTTGAGTGAAGGTAAAATACGTCTCCTGGATATGCCTCACGACCTGGTGGACGACGAAGCAATAGAGATACCTCACGATAAGCAACTGCTTGTTTAGACAAATCATCATATATAACTAAAGCTGGACGACCAGTATCTCTGAAATACTCTCCAATAGCAGCACCTGTAAAAGGAGCAAAGAATTGCATTGGTGAAGGATCAGAAGCTCCAGCGTTAACGATCACAGTGTAATCCATAGCTCCGTAACGTCTCAAAGTTTGTTCTACAGCTTTCACTGTTGAGTTCTTTTGACCACAAGCTACATATATACAATAAACTGGCTCTCCTTTATCAAAAAATTCTTTTTGGTTGATAATTGTATCAATACAAACGGCAGTTTTACCTGTTTGACGGTCACCAATAACCAACTCCCTTTGACCACGACCAATCGGAATCATCGCGTCAATCGCCTTGATACCTGTTTGAAGAGGCTCAGTAACTGGCTGACGATAGATAACACCAGGTGCTTTTCTTTCCAATGGCATCTCGAAAGTCTCGCCTTGAATAGGACCGTGTCCATCAATTGGCTCGGCAAGGGTGTTAACAACACGTCCGATGATACCTTCACCTACTTTTACAGAGGCGATTTCTCCAGTACGTTTTGCTACTGCACCTTCTTTGATTCCAGCCGAGTCACCTAATAATACGGCTCCTACGTTGTCTTCTTCAAGGTTAAGTGCAAGTCCTTTTAGTCCGTTTTCGAAAACGATAAGTTCTCCTTGTTGTACTTTTGAAAGTCCATAAATACGTGCAACTCCATCACCTATTTGGAGTACCGTACCTACTTCTTCTAATTCTGCTTCGGTTTTTGCACCCGCCAATTGCTCACGCAAAATTGCCGAAACTTCATCTGGTCTAACTGATGCCATGCTCATTATAATTGTTAATTTAAGTCTTTTTAAAACATATTTTTAGAGAAAGGACTCTAAAAAGGGTAGTTTTTCGGGTGCGAAATAACGAAAAAAATTTCATAATTCCGATATAAAAGCAAAAAAAAGTATTAAAAGGTTGGATTATTCAAGGATTAAAGATTTTTAATATAAGTAAAAGAATAATATTTTGAAAAATTAAACTTAAAACTTCAAAATCCAGCTTCTCCTTTCCAAATTATGCATCTCTTAAAAATTGATTCTAAATCAAAAATTTCTTTCTCGAAAATCCCAAACACTGTTGAACCGCTACCCGTCATTGAAGCATATTGAGCTCCTAATTGATACAATTTATCTTTAATTTGGCCAATCTTTGGATGGTTCTGAATAATTTTTTCTTCAAAATCATTTTTTAAAACCTCTTTCCATTCATAAATTGGCCTCTTTATAATTTCTTTTGTACTAAGTTCTGGCTTTTGAGGTTTTATCCCAGAATAAGCCTCTGCAGTAGAAATATGAATTTGAGGATTTACCAAAACTAAATATTTGCCTTTTAAGTCAAGTTCGACATTTTCAAATTCAGTTCCTTTTCCAAAACAAAACTTAGGCGTATTTTCAATAAAAAAGGGGCAATCGCTTCCTAAGCGAGAAGCGAATTCTTGCATCTGCGAAACAGAAAGTTTTAGATTGAACAACTCATTCAGCATTTTCAAAGCAAAAGCACCGTCAGCTGACCCTCCACCAATTCCCGCTCCCATTGGCAAAACCTTGTGTAAATGAATGGCTACATTCCCTTCAAAACTTACATTTCTTTCATTTTTTAATAGTTCAAAAGCTTTCACTATTAAATTATTGGCCTGGTTTCCCGGAATTCCTAAACCCGAAGAAGCAAAGGAAAAGTTTTCTGAAGGAATCATTT
This sequence comes from Lacihabitans sp. LS3-19, assembly GCF_024343575.1. GTDB lineage: Bacteria > Bacteroidota > Bacteroidia > Cytophagales > Spirosomataceae > Leadbetterella. Next base: position 426,099 of record NZ_RJUA01000127.1, read on the forward strand.
CTAATGCGTCGCACCAAGCTATTGGATAAAAAACTGATTCTATGTTGTGGTATCCGTCCGCACGTTTTTCGGTGATATTTAGACCTAAATTAATTTTGGCGTTTGGAAATGAAAGCATTATCAGAATTTTTATGCTTCAAAATTCATATAAAATTTTTCTTTTACCAAATAAACACTAATTTTGCAGTCCAATTTTGGCTTGTCGGAGTAAATGGTTCTTTCGCAAGCTGTTTTTTCACCAAAAAATATTGAACCAAATGTCACAAAAAATCAGAATTAAATTAAAGTCTTTCGACCACATGTTGGTTGACAACTCATCTGAGAAAATCGTTAAAGCGGTAAAATCAACAGGAGCTACAGTAAGTGGACCAATTCCATTGCCTACGCGTGTTGAAAAATTCACAGTTTTACGTTCTCCTCACGTTTCTAAAAAATCAAGAGAGCAATTCCAACTTTGTACTTACAAAAGATTGATTGATATCTTCTCCGCAAGTCCAAAAACTGTAGATGCTTTGATGAAACTTGAGCTTCCAGCTGGTGTTGACGTAGAAATCAAAGTGTAGTTTTTACGAAAGTATTGACATTTCTAAGCCTCTGCTTCTTTTAAAGATTCAGAGGTTTTTTGTTTTTCAGCTTACTTAAACAATGAAAAAATGCATTTCTTTCATTTCAAGTCACAAAATTTTCCAATATTTCAATTCCATAATTATTTCTTCAAGTATTTTCTTATTTTTGTTCTAAACTAAAAAAATAAGATGTGGGTATTAGCTGAGCAAAATTCGGTTGCAAAAAATTTCCTTTGTGAACTTAGGGATGAAGAAACACAAAAAGATGCAATGCGATTTCGGAGAAATCTGGAAAGAATAGGTGAAATTTTTGCTTATGAAATTTCAAAAACCTTAAGTTTCAAAAATACTAAAATCAATACATCTTTAGGCGTCAAAGAAACGCAAGAACTTACTGACTACCCAATCATTGCAACAGTTTTACGTGCTGCAATGCCATTACACCAAGGCTTACTCAATTTTTTTGACAAATCTGAAAGCTCTTTTATAGGAGCTTACCGTGGCGTTCATGACAAAAAGGAACACTTTGAAATCGAAATGGATTATATAAGTAGCCCTAGCTTGCAGGGTAAAACATTGATTATTTGTGACCCAATGTTAGCCACTGGAAAGTCCTTAGAAAAGGCTTATCATGCATTGTTGAGGTTTGGTATTCCAGCTAAAACACATATCGTATCAGTTGTAGCTAGCCAAAGAGGTGTAAGATATATCAATGCCAGAATGCCAGAATGCAAACTTTGGATTGGCGATATAGATGACGAACTAAATACCAAATCTTATATTGTACCTGGACTTGGCGACGCCGGTGATTTAGCATTTGGCGTAAAAATTTAAACCCTATTATAAAAGAATAAACCCTACCATGGAAAAACAAAAATCTGACTTGCAGTTACTTTTCAGTATGCCCGTAATCGTGGCGGCTTTAGGCTATTTTGTGGATATTTATGATTTACAACTTTTTGGAATAGTCAGAATTCCAAGTTTACAAAGTCTTGGTCTAAACAAAACTGAAGTGGATACAATTGGAACAGAAATTATAAACATTCAAATGATTGGTCTTCTTTTGGGTGGAATACTCTGGGGAACTTTAGGCGATAAAAAAGGTAGGTTGTCTGTACTTTTCGGGTCAATTATAACCTATTCACTTGCCAATATTTTTTGTGGATTTATTCCTCAAATGGACTTTGTAAACAAGGTCGAAACTTATAAATGGTTGAGATTTCTAGCTGGAATTGGCCTTGCAGGTGAATTGGGTGCTGGAATAACTTTGGTCTCAGAAGCACTTCCAAGGCACCTACGAGCAAAAGGCACCTCACTAGTTGCAGGAGTTGGACTTTTAGGAGCTGTAGTCGCTACATTTACTGTAAAATTATCTGGAACTTGGACCATCGCATACTTCATTGGAGGTGCAATGGGCTTTCTACTGCTACTATTAAGAGTTGGTGTTTTGGAGTCTGGAATGTATAAAAACATCACACAAAACAAAGCTATTCAAAAAGGTAATTTCTTTTCGTTTTTTACGGATTGGGATAGATTTACGAAATACTTAAGATGTATTGGAATAGGACTACCAACTTGGTTTTGTATAGGCATATTGGTTTATTTAAGCAATCAATTTGGAGAAGCATTCGGCTTTACAGAAAAAGTGGAGCCAGGACTTGCCATTATGTGGGCCTATGTGGGTATTTCCGCAGGTGATTTTCTTAGTGGTTTTTTGAGTCATTGGTTAGCTTCACGCAAGAAAGCCATTGGTTTTATGATGGGGATGTCTCTACTCGGCGTTCTGTTTTATCTTTTCGGAGGTATGCAATCTGCCTTTACGCTATATGTCACTTGTGTTTGGCTGGGCTTCTGGACAGGTTATTGGGCCATGTTTGTGACAGTTGGAGCTGAGCAATTTGGCACAAACCTTAGAGCAACTGCTGCCACTACCGTACCCAATATGGTAAGAGGTGCAGTGGCTGGCATGACGACTTTGTTTGGCTTATTCAAAACCGACAATGGTGTTGTTTGGGCAGCCGCAATAGTTGGTTTAATTATCTATACATTAGGATTTTACTCTACTTTTACCATTGCAGAAACACATAACAAAGACTTGGATTACCTTGAAGTTTAATTTAAACTTAAAACTTCTTTGGTTCTGAAAAAATAAATAGAAACAATGCTCGAAATAATCATGTATGCTAGAAAGATTAATTTCAAGACAGGTACTATTTCGAAAATTGGCAACCAAAAATTGGTAAATAAAACAACGGCCATTCCGAAAAGGTTTTTTGCAATTTCGAAAAGTAGAAAATCAGGATTTTTGTCCATCAATTCTGTGTAGGCGTAAATATTCAAGGCTACAAAAAGACCATAAATCAATAAACCGCTCAAGTCAAATTTGCCGAAGTAATAAAACATAGTAGTCAAAAAACCGAGCGTAATAATAAATTGAAACCAAATCCAAATACGGGCATTTAAAGAGAATTCGGTTTTGTATTTGTTAAAATTATAAGGATCTAAAATTTTAGCTACGGGATATTTTTCTTCAAAACCTTCAGGCCTCCAACCAGTGGGTTTAAACCATATCGTAAGTTTATCTTTCCAATTTTCAGCTCTCCAAGCGTCTTGTATCAACAACCAAAGGTGCTTGAAATTTATTTTTATTGGATTCCAAGTGGACATGGGGCGTGTTATACCATAAACAGGTTTCAAATTAGGTAACTCTTCCTGGAAAGTACCGAACAGCTTATCCCAAATGATAAATATCTGGCCATGGTTTTTATCTAAATATTCGGGATTTAAGGCATGATGCACACGGTGATGCGAAGGCGTAACGATGATTTTTTCGAGAAAACCTAGCTTGCCGATGTAAACTGTATGGTACCAAAACTGAGCAAAAAGCTGCAAAGGTGCAACTACAGCAATAACCTCAGGCTTAACTCCAAAAATGGCAGCAGGAATAAGAAAAAAAGTGAAAATGTTGACAAAAGAAGAAATGCTTTGACGTAAGGCACAGGCCAAATTAAACTCCTCAGAACTATGGTGAATGGCGTGTTTATTCCAGAAAAAATTGATTTGATGAGACAGTCTATGTACCCAATATCCTGAAAAATCAATAGCCACAAAAGCTATGATATATACCCAAACCGTAGACTTTATCTCCAAAAAAGCAAAATGTTCATAAAACCATTTGTAGGAAATAATGGTAATACTTAAACCCAAAACGTCTTTTAATGTATTTGTATATCCCGAACTAAGGCTAGAAATAGTATCCATAGCTCGAAATTCATCTTTAAACCGAAGATAGCCATATAGTTTTTCGGCCAAAACCAAAATCAAGAAAATTGGAGAAGCAATCAGTAAAATCTTAGCGTAAGTTTCCATTGGTATGCAAGCATAATGTTTTTACAAATATAAGAATATTTGGGAATTGTGAATATTTTAAGAAAAAATTATGTGATTTAAACAAGCTTTTCAAAACATACACTATTCTTTACATCAACATATTGACCATAATTTTCTATAACTGAATAAGCATTTTTATGATAAAGTGCAATGGCTTCGGTTTGGCGTTTACCAGTTTCTAGAATCAATTTCTCAACTTCAAGTTCTTTTGCCCAATTTTCTAATTCAGCTAAAATTTTTGAAGCAATTCCCTTTCCTCGGGCTTGTACAACAGTAAACATTCGCTTTATTTCCCAAGTATTGCCTTCAAACTGCTTTATGGCTCCGCACGCAATTGGCTGGTCATTTTCATAAAAAACCAATACATGTTTGATGTTTACTATTTTATTGAATTGGTCATAAAAGGCATGCTCGTCACCATCAGTTACCGCTAGATAAGCATCCAATTGTTTAACTAAACTGATGAAGTCCGGGTTTTGGGAATTGGTTTTTAAGATGGTTACCATGTTAAATCAATACGGAAAAGGTGTCGGATTCGACCGTTTCAAGGTGTAGCATCTAAATAAAGGTCTATCAATAGCGGCTGAAGCTAAATACATTCTAGTTTCTGGCAAAAACTTGGCGTTTAGTAATGCTTCAGTTACTTTATCCACACCATAATATTTGAAGCAATTTCTGATATCGGGCACATCACCACGCTCAAACACACGCTCAATCACAAAATTGGCCTTATCGTCGTAATCTATATTCTCGAATACCACATCCCAGAAAATGCGTTTGTTGAAAATTGGTTTTTCCATGTAACAAATTTAGGATTTTTTGGAAGAAAATGAAAATGTAATTCTTAATGCAATTTTTTGGTTTATGGCATTTGTATTTGGTTGAATTTTGATAGATTTGTATAAAATAGATTCAAATATGACAATTGCATCAGCTCAAAAAGAAATAATGGCGGAAATTTCTCAGATTCAAGACCTTGAAACCTTGGAAACGGTAAATTATTATCTAAAAAATAGAATCATTCCTTACAATTTAACTGAAAATCAATTGAGTATATTAAAGGAAAGTGATGCACAATACCGAAGAAAAGAAGTAAAGGAGAACACAACAATATTAATCGAACTCGAAAAATGGCTCGAAGAAAAGTAATTTGGACAAAAAATGCTGAATTATTATTTAAGGAAATTCTAACCTTCTACTTTGAGAGAAACCAAAATAAAACGTACAGCAAAAAACTGCTACAGAAAGTAAAATCCTTAACAAATAAACTTTCAAGGTTTCCATTTTTGGGCTTTGAAATAGAAACTACAAACTATAGGGAAATAATTTTTGATCACTATTCAATCATTTATTCCGTTTCTGAAAATGAAGTTGTGATTAAATTGATTTGGGATCATAGACGAAATCCTGATGTATTAAGGCTTTAACAAATAGTGAACTTATGATTTTAAGAGTTTTTTTTAATTTTAACAAATAACTAACCTAGAAAATGCTTTTGTTGAAAATTGGTTATTCACATAAAATAAATTAAGATTTTTTGGGGAGAAAATGAAAAGCTGTATCTAAAACATTACAGCTTTTCAAGTCTTTTTTTCTTCTATATACCAGCCGATCAGTTTATTTTTAAATTTGTAACCCCCATATTCCAAAAGATAAACCCATAAATATCTGCCATAGTTTCGATGTTCTTTTTGGTGTTGGAGGCCCCGTGTCCTGAGTTGGTGTCTATACGTATCAATAATGGGTTTTTGGTACTTTCTGCTGCTTTGGCTTGTAGTTCAGCGGCATATTTAAACGAGTGGGCTGGCACTACGCGGTCGTCGTGATCGGCAGTGGTTACCAAAGTTGCTGGGTAATTTACGCCTGATTTGATATTGTGCAAAGGCGAATAGCCATACAGCACTTTAAACTCTTCGGCATTGTCAGCTGAGCCATAGTCTGCAATCCAGTTCCAACCTATCGTGAATTTGTGAAAACGCAACATGTCCATTACGCCCACTTGCGGAATAGCTACCTTTGCCAAATCTGGCCTTTGGTTGATAACCGTTCCTACCAAAAGTCCTCCATTGGAGCCACCACGAAGTGCCAAATGCTCCGAATCGCAGTATTTGTTGGCAATAAGATATTCACCTGCAGCAATGAAATCATCAAATACATTTTGTTTTTTGAGTTTCATGCCTTGTTCATGCCATTTTTCGCCGTATTCTGAGCCACCACGCAAATTGGCTTGAGCATAAACCCCACCATATTCCAGAAACGGAATCAAAAGTGGACTGAAAGCGGGGTTCAAACTAATATTAAAACCACCGTAACCATAGAGTAAAGTTGGATTTTGAGAATCAAGCTTCAATCCTTTTTTGTAAGTAATGAACATTGGTACTTTGGTACCATCTTTTGAAGTATAAAACACCTGTTTGGTTTCAAAATCATCGGCCTTAAAATCTACTTCAGGATTCCTAAATACTGAGCTTTTCTTTGTGGCGATATCGTATCGATAAATAGTAGGAGGAAAAGTAAAAGATGTAAAAGAATAGAAAACAAATTTGTCGTCTTTGTCACCTCCAAAACCACCTGCTGTACCTAATCCAGGCAATTTTACTTCATTTTCTAATTTGCCTTTTAAGTCATAAACATATATCCTTGAGGTAACGTCTTTCAGGTAATTCAAGAAAAGTTTTCCTCCAGCTGTGCCTGCACCTTGCAATGGCTCAGGTTTTTCAGCTATGAAATCAGAGAATTTGCTGGTTTTTGGATCAAACAATTGTAGTTTTTCATTTGGTGCATTGTCATTGGTTTGAATAATAAATTTTCCATTCACATTATCAATAAATGAATAGGCCGAATTTGTAATTTCTTTTACAACTGGCGTAAATTCTTTTTGGTCTTTGGATTTATAAAAAAGGGCATTGCCGTCGAACCCTTTACCTCTATCACTTAGGTATAATAGTGCATATTTCTCGTCTTCTGATGTGCTAAGGGTATGAAACCTCTGGGCATTTTCTGGATCTTGATATACCAATTGGTCTTTATCTTGGCTAGTACCAATCGTATGATACCAAACTTGATGGTTTTCGTTTTTAGCTGCTAAGGCACTTCCTTCTGGTTTTGGATAGCGACTGTAGTAAAATCCGTCTCCTTGCCAAGCTAAACCTGAAACCTTTACCCATTCTAATTTATCATCCATTTGTTTCAAGGATTTAAGATTCAAAACAAAAACATCTTGCCAATCAGAACCACCATTAGATAAAGCAAAAGCCGCATATTTCCCGTCTTTAGAGATACGGAACTGCATAAGCCGTGTCGTTCCATCTGCTGAAAGTTGATTTGGATCCATAACCATTTCGGGTGTAGCATCTAAACCTTTTTGGCGATACAAAACGGATTGGTTTTGCAAACCATCATTTTTATAAAAATAAAACCATTCATGTTTTTTGGATGGTGCCGAATATTTAGGATAATTATAAACCTTTTCGAGACGATCTTGCAATTGTTTTTTATAAGGTATTTTTGATAAATAATCGAAAGTAACCTCATTTTGGGCTTTTACCCAAGCACCCGTTTCTGCTGACTTATCATCTTCCAACCATCGGTATGGATCTTTTACTTCAGTGCCGTGATAGTTGTCAGTTTGTGTTCCTTTTTGCGTTTGAGGATAATTTATTTGAGCCATTGAAAATATTGGAATTAAAAATAAAGCGATTAGTCTGATTGTTGATTTCATTTTTGATGATTTGAATTGTCGGTAAATTTAGGAAAGATTTTCTCCAAAAAAACAAAAAACCGATGATTTCAAAACTTGAAAACATCGGTTTTTATCGAAAACTTGAAAATAATTAATGTGCGTCCACTGGTGCTGTCATTTTTCCAGCTCCTTTTTTTATCAATAATATAAAAGGTATACAAGCCAGAAAAAGATTCCCCAATACTAAAAAGACATCCATATATGCTAATAATGCTGCTTGTTTGGATACTCCGAAATCTAATAATTGATAGGCCTTGTTTAGGGCATCATTTGCAGAAAATCCTTTGCTCATAAACATTTGAGTCATGCTAGAAATTCTAGCTTGCACTTCTTGCGAAAACACTGGCATGTGGCTCACGAGGTCGCTTCTGTGATTTGCATTCCAAGTAGAAATCATGGTGGTGATGATAGCAATACCAAATGACCCGCCCAACTGTCTCATCATACCAGTAAATGCAGCTCCATCACCTATCTCTCTACCCTTCAAACCACTCAGCGAAAGTGTGGTAATTGGGATAAACAATAAACCCATGCCCATTCCTCTTAATACCAAAGGCCAAATAAAATGCTCACTACCAGTGTCTGCTGTTAGGATTCTATATGACCACTGACAATAGATAAAAAATATCAAAAACCCACTGGCTACCAAATACTTAGGAGACACACCTTTTTGTAATAACATACCAATAAAAGGCATCATAAAAGCCGTAGTAATTGAACTTGGTATTAATAACATACCTGATTGCGTGGCAGTCCAACCCAAAATAGATTGTAAATAAATTGGTATGATAAACGTAGAGCCATACAATCCAAAACCCAAAATAAAGGACATAATGGTACCAATGGCCAAATTGTTATCTTTTAAAACCCGAAGATTGACAATAGGATGCTCGGCTACGATTTCTCTCCATATAAAAAAGAAGAAGCCAAAGACAGCCAAAATACTCAATATCAATATTTTGTTGTTATTAAACCAATCGTCTTGTTGACCGTGCTCTAAAACAAATTGTAAAGAACCAACAGCAACAGAAAGTAATGCAATCCCAATAAAATCAACCTGTCTTACCGAAAGTTTAGTTGAATATTTCGGACTTTTTACAAAAATCAGCGTCATAATTGTGGCCGCAATACCAATTGGAATATTGATATAAAAAATATAAGGCCAAGAAAAATGATCAACCAAATATCCACCTAGAGGAGGTCCAAGCGTAGGCCCAATGATTACGCCCATACCATAGATAGCTTGGGCCATTCCTCTTTTTTCTTTAGGATAACTCTCCGTGATAATCGTTTGGGCAGTTACCAATAGTGCTCCTCCACCTAAACCTTGAATAAATCTAAATAGGATTAATTCTGTTATTGTAGAAGAATTCCCACATAAAAAAGATGATACAGTAAAAATAATAATTGATGCTGCAAAATAGTTGCGACGGCCAAACTGCTGAGATAACCAACTAGACATAGGCACAACGATTACGTTTGCGATGGCATAAGCTGTAACTACCCAAGCTACATCTGTTAGTGTAACACCTAGACTGCCCTTCATGTCGTTAAGAGCCACGTTGACAATTGTAGTATCAACGATTTCAAGTAAAGCACATAGAATGGCCGTAATAGTGATAATCACTCTACGGTAGCCATATTCTACTAAATTATCCTCCATATTTTATTTGATGTTTACATCTACCTCCACGTTCATTCCTGGACGGATAAGTTTCAAAATCTCTTTATTATCGTCGCTCAATGTAATTTTTACAGGTATTCTCTGGATAGTTTTTACATAATTTCCTGAGGCATTGTCAGGCGGAAGAAGAGCAAATTTTGAACCTGTAGCAGGTGAAATAGACTCGATTTTGCCAATTAGTTTTTGATTAGGGAAAGCATCCACTTTTATATCAGCAATTTGCCCAGGCCTAATTTTATCCATCTGGGTTTCTTTAAAATTGGCTACTACCCATTGGTTTTGCACTCCGACCAACATAAATAATGATTGTCCTGCTTGCACCAGTTGACCCGTTTGAAGATTCACTTTGGAAATCTGCCCATCCTCTGGAGCCACAATAACTGTATAACTTAAATACAATTTTGCATTTTCTACACCTGAAGCAGACTGACTAATATTGGCATCCGCAACTTCGATTTGGCTTTTAGCAACATCAATCTGTGAACGAGTGCTTCCAATTTGGCTAGCTGCTACTTTTGCTTGTTTTTGGAGTGCGTTTCTTTGTTCTGTCAAAACAGTCACTTGCTTTTCGGCAGTTTCTTTTGCTGCTTGGGCTTGCTCATATTGCTGTTTTGTTACAGATTTTTCTTTATAAAGATTTGCATATCGATCAAAATCATTTTTAGCCCTCCAAAGTGCTACTTTTGCAGATTCAATGTTGGCATCAGCTGTTGCGATATTTGCTTGAGCCGACATTGAGCTTGCTTCTGTCACTGGCAAAACACTACCTGCTGACTTTACCGAAGCACCAGCAACTTTCAACTGGCTTAAGCCAGCTCGGTATGCGGCTTCAGCCATACGAACTTTTAAAGCAAATTCTGCATCATCTAAAATCACCAAAGTGTCCCCTTTTTTAACCCACTGATTATCAACCACTCTAACTTCTTTTATGTAGCCAGAGATTTTAGGAATAATTGGTGAGACTTTAGCTTCAATTTGAGCATCATCTGTAGTTTCGTGAGCTTGACTTTTGTTCCAAGTATAATACCCGAACATACCTCCAAGTACTACTACGACTATAAAAACACTTAAAAATTTAGTATTAATTTGTTTCTTTTTTGCTGGTTCCATTTCTATATTTTACCTTTTAATTTTTAAATAATCTAACAATGTGCCATTAAGATATAGCACTTGATACCAAGCAATCTGGCGATCGCCTTGACTTAATTTGTAATTGATTTCTGCCTGAAGCTGCTGCACATCTGCCTCAAGTAATTGGTCAGTATCAGCTAAACCATTTTGGTTTTTGTTGGTAACAATTCTCAAATTTTCGCTTGCTTGATTTAAAGCCTCTTTGTAAACCTCAACTTTTTTAATATTCAGCTCAAAGGCTTTAATAGCCTTATTCAGTTCAATTTTAGCTTTTTCTTGAGCTTCTGTCACCATCAATTGGCTTTCTTTTAATTGCAGTTGAGCTGTTTTTACTTCCGTTTTGTTTTTGTAAAGTGAAGCAATATTGTACTTCAAACCAATCCCAATATTGAAGGCGTTAGTAACCGATGCCACTTGGTCAATATTTAAACCTATATAGCCGCCAGTAAGTGCAATGTTGGGATAATAAGCAGCTTTTGCCAAAGCTATTCCTGTTTGAGACATATCTACACGTTTGTTTAAAAGAGCCAAATCGGAGCGATTGTCTATGTCTAAACCAAAATTTGAAATCAAAGCTAGTTTTTCATTTGAAACATCAAAAGCTACATTTATGGCAATATCTTGATTGAGCCAAGTATTGAATTTATAGGTTTCTGATTCTCTATTTGAAAGCACTTCTTCCAAACTAAGGTTTACATTTGACCTTAATAATTTTGCTTTAAGTAAGTCATTCTCAGAGAGGATTCCGTTGTCAACAAAATTTTGAAAATCTTTGATTCGAGAATCTTGCCTTACTAAATTTCCTTTTAAAACTTCACCCATATGGTCTGTTCTTAACATAGAAAAACAAAGCTGAATAGTTTGCCAAGCTACGCTTTCGGCTTGCATACTAGCCGAAATTTTGATAGCCTCAATTCCTTGTTGAGCCTTAATAAGGTTGTTTTTGATTTTGTATCCAGTAAAAATCGGATAACTAGCACTCAATTGGCCCAAAAACAAAAACTTGGGGTTTGGTGAAGCAGTCGCCGCCGCTTCTGGGTCGGTGGTAGTTGTTTGTTGTTGCCCAAATTTCAGATTGAAATTAGGCTGGATTGGCAAAAACATAAATTGCGAAGATGCATTCAAATCAGGCAATTTTGCATTTTGAACACTCTTTAAATTACTCTCAGAAATTTCGACTTTTGTCCTCTCAACTTTCATCGTTTTGCTTTCGTCTATCGCTTTCTGCACGATATCTGATAGAGATGAATAAATTTTGACATCTTGGGCTATTGTTGCTGAACTCATCAACAAAAAAGCCGCCAAGAGCCAATTAATTGTTCTTTTCTTCATATGTTAAAACTGCTTTTAATGCGTAAAAAATTTGGTCCTTAATTTTGTCTTTTGTTTGTTTTTCGAAGGAAACACTAGGTTTTAGTTTCCATCTTATCCGATAATATTTTTCGTTTATAGCATAGTTTGAAATTGTGCCATTTACAATAGAGATCACGGAGTCAGTGTTTGCAAATTCATTAAATTCTCCAGAATTGATTCCATCAATAATGACCTTATCCATCAAATTAAAATTATTGGTTTTCATTTTTTCAATTTGATCAAATGCCACAGTTGAATCCAAATAGGCGATTTCTTTAAGCATGATTTTATGAAAGCCAAAATTGTCAAATACTTTGTTAAGATAAGCTTCGGTAAGTTTCATCATCTTATCCAAATTGGTCAATTTCGAATCCTTGAAAACTAAATCGGTCTGTAATCTGAATTGACTTGACTTCCAAATAAAAAGTGCTTCAAGCAATTTTTCCTTTGAACCAAAATAATAGTTTATCATGGCCAAATTTACATCTGCCCTTTTCGAAATTTCACGCACAGTAGAGCCCTCAAATCCCTTTTCTGAAATAAGCTGCTCTGCAATTTTCAATATCGCAATCTGCTTTTCATTGAAATCCATATTAAACGCTTGTTTAATTTTTTTGCAATATTAATTAAACGCTTGTTTAGTTTTTTAGAAAAATTAAAAGAGAAAATAAAAATTCTTTGAAGAATACAATCAGATGACGGAATTTTTAAAATTGAAAAACCGATTTTGAATAAAATTCGAATTTTGATTAATAAAAACTCAAATCAAATCATTCTGAACTGCAATTTTGATTAAAGAAGCTGTGTTGTTTACTTCAAACTTCATCAGGAGATTTTTTCGATGGCTATCGACTGTTAGCACACTCACAAATAGTTTTTCGGCGATTTGATGGTTAGTAAATCCATCAGAAATTAAAATCAAAACTTCTTTTTCGCGTCTGGTTAGAAACGGCAAGGGCTTGTGGGGTTCGGGTTGATTTGGAAGTTTTATGTTTAGATTAAGATAATAACCGCCTTGGCTAACTTGAGAAATAGCATCAAGGATTTCATCTTTTGAGGAACTTTTAAGCAGATATCCCATGGCTCCATTTTGTACCATTCTACTTATATAGCTTCTTTCGGCAAATGTGCTCAAGGCGATACTTTTCACATCTGGAAATTCTTCTTTGATTTTTTTGCATAAATCTATACCACTTATATCTGGGAGATTTATATCCAAAAACGCAATATCTACTTGGTTTTCTTTTAAAAAAACCATCGCATCAAATGCATTTGTAGCTACGCCCACAACAATAATGTCTTCTTGATCAACTAATAATGATTTGACGCCTTCGATGACTAAAGGATGATCATCAACTATCAATATTCTTGTCATACCTTTATTTCAATTATTGTAGAAGTACCTTTTCCTGATTCGGTTTGAATTTCCATTTTGCCTTTCAAATATTCAACTCTATTTTCAATATTGTTTATACCGATTCCTTTAAGTTCGCGTAATTTACTGCTGTCAAAACCTTTCCCGTCGTCTTCTACGGTTATTGTCAGGGTCCCTTCTGTTCTCACTATTTGTACAAATGCCTCGCTTGCCTCAGCATGTTTGATGACATTATTAAGTAATTCTTGAATGATTCTATAGAGTGTTATTTCAGTTGATTGTTCAAGATTAAATCCATCCAAGCCGAAAGTTTGAAAATGAATTTTCAGTTTCCCTGCCTGATTGATACCTTCACAATAATCAGAAATAGCGTCTTTTAATCCAAATTTCAATAAAGATTCAGGTAACATACTATGAGCAACCCTTCTAAGTTCGGTAATGGCATTATCTAATTGCGTGATAGTTTTTGAGAAAACTTGAGCATTTTGATTACTCAAAACAACATTTCCAGGAATTGAGCTGAGGTTGAGTTTAATGCCTGAAAGCAAGCCTCCTAATCCATCATGAAGATCGCGAGCAAGCCTGCTTCGTTCTTCTTCTTGGCCTTTTAATACAGAGTTGGTTGCCAAAAGCTGACGTTCTTGCTGAAGTCGCTCCATTTCTTTTTCGGTTAATTTTCGCTTATAATTCATATTGCGAATCACAATAAAACCAATAACCAATGCGGCAACCATACCGAATAAAAGACTGTAAATCAGATAGTTTTTCTTTTGATTTTCAAGTATTTTCTTTTCTAATTCTTGCTTTTGATTTTCAGTATCAAACTCATATCTTATTACTTTCATTTTGTCTTCAAAGTTGACTTCAGACATGGAATCCTTGATGGCAGAATACAAAATATGATGTTCTAAAGCGTCTTTATATCTTCCATCAGCTTTATTAATTTCATATAAAATTTTATTTGCATCCCGAATGGAAAAAAAGACACCTGTTTTTTCAGCAATGTTTCTAGCTAACAATGCGTATTCTTCCGCTTTATCGAAGTTTTTTAACTTTAAATAATATTGAGAAGCGTTATTATAAGCATCGCCTAACAAATACTCCCCATTGTGATTTTTAAGATAATTTATGCTAAAATCCAAGCCGGTTTCTGCTTCCTTGTTGCGGAGAAACTTCTCCAAAGCCAAAGCTTTGTAGCTACCAAGATAAGCTAAGCCGAATGAATCTTTTATGGCTGCGTATCTTTTTGAGGCAATTTCAAAATTCTCCAAAGCCTTTTTCCCTTCATTTAATAGTTTAATATTTACTATACCTATTTCAGTATAAGCATCGTTTATTGTAGTTGATAGAGTTTTTAGGGATTTACTATGAACTGTTGAGAATTTCTGATTTACTCTATTTTTTGAAAAAGAGAAAAATGAATTATAATATTCCAGAGCTTCTTTTGGTTTTTCTAACCATAAATACGCCCCACCTACACTTCGTAAACAAAAAGCATAATATTGCCAATCACTATTTTTATCTGCATAAGTTAAAACTTTGAGGGCATTGTTTATTAAAGAAAAATATCTTCCTTTTACATTATCCAGCTCTGAAATTGTAAAATAAGTTATCACAAATCCCTTTCGCCAATTTGTCTTTTTACAAATTGACAGTGCCAAATCAGTATATTTCAAAGAAGAATCAACGTGTCCACCGTTTTGAATTATCTCGTAAGCTTTAATATTATATTGAACTACCAAAGAAGTGTCCCTATGGAAGCTATTTTCAAACTTTAGCAATGAATCAATTACATAGATATTTCCACTCTCCTGTGCCTTTAAAGTAGGAAAATTTACAAATACTAACACCAAAAACAAATGCAATGCATTTCGGCCTTTCATAAAAATGGCTGTTTCTTCTGTAAAAGTAAGAATAAGCCTTATAAAAATAATCCCCTAAAAAGGGGATATTAATAAAACCTATTTATAGGTGATTGATTGATTTTTGTTCAAAACGTACCTTCGAATAAAAATATAAGCTGAAAAATTGTATCTGAAAACTAAAAATCTAAAAATATGGACCCATACCGCATACACGTAGGCAGCTGGAAAAAACTCGCACCCAAGGATATAATATTTTTAAAGGGTGAAATAAACTACACGCATATTTTCTTAGCGAATGGAAAAAAAAATCCTGGTTTCTACCACGCTAGGAATCCTTGAAAGCCGATTGGCAAATTATCGATTCTTTAGAACTAATAAATCAACAATGATAAATTTAGATTATGTTTCGAAATACGAAGACAATATTAATCAAGGAACAATCTCGCTAAAAAACGACAGAAAAATTCAGGTTTCGAGAAGGAAAAATAGAATTTTGAAAAATATCATTTAGAACTTTCATGAAAATCGATTTTGCAAAATGAAGAATTGTAACAATTTCATAATTTCAACATTCTCATTATTGAGTTTTAACTATACCAAACCCAATTTCCTGAATTTTTCAGTCATTAGGACTTCAAATTCCGATTTTAAATCTTCTGGCAAAAAACTTTTATAAACCACCTCCAGCATTTCAAATCGGCAATAATAGAAATTTTCGAGGGTTTTGTCCAATAGTTTTTTTGAAAGATTGCTTAAGGAATAAGCCGCTAAAAAATCTTCATATTTAAGTTTGCTTTTTTTGCCATTTAAAGTCAATGCCAATTCTTCGGTATCTGCTTTATTTACTAAGGCTGTGCTCAAAAGGTCGTAAGCAGGGCTTAGCAAAAATCTACCTCTTTCATCAGTTTCGAGTAAAGAGAAATTCTTTAAATGCATATCAGCATTTCCTGTCAAATAACTAAATACAACGTATTCATAAAAATTAGTGACATCAAGCAAAGGTGCGTTTGAATATTTAAGCAAAGCTTTGGCAACTTGTTCATGACTTCCTTTGTATTTATCTTCAGTAAGGCGTTCAGTGAGTTGGCACATGTCTTCCATGTGTCGCATACCCGTGCGTGTGCGATCTACTCTTTTGGTAAGATAGCAAAGTGTACCATCTTGCAACGGAAACAAAGTATGCGGCACTATATTTAAACCACATACATCGGCCATTTTCATGGTACAGGCTTCTAATTCAGGCAAACTTTGGTAATAATCAGAAGGGGGCTTCAGTATGTAGTCACCATAAAGCCCCACTATTGTGAGCTTCTTTAAGGCATTTCGCTCTTGTTTGCGATGCCAACTTAAACTCACTTTGGCCTGAACACCTGTAACAGCCATGTTGGCGTTTAGAAACTGCTGAGCCAAATCTGCAAGGGCTTCTTTGTCATACTCAAACTTCGGCACATAGGCTTGTCCAAAAAAACGTTTGCTACAGGCTTGGTGGTAGTGCTCCTCCCCTTCTTTCAGTTGCTCATAACAATAAAGACATCTTGGTTTGTTGCTTCCATATTTCTGTTCTGGCTCAAAAACCACGTTTTGAGCTTTCTGATTATATAAAGGATTCTTTTTTCTATAATTCTTCATCTTCTTGTGCTATTATACTCACTGCACCTATACTGTTTTTACAACAAGCCAATAATAATCCAAACCTATCTCTGCCGTTTATTTTCCAATTGTCTATGGCTATATCAAGCAGCCAGCCTTCGGGTATCAATCCATCAAAAAACGGAAACAAAACTTTGCTTTGGTATGGCTTGGTATTTACCTTTAAGGTTTTGCTTATATCATGTGCTTCGTCTTCTGAAACATAACTTAAATCATAGCTAAATGCATAGCCACTGTCTGTTTCGGCCAATACGCCTGCCAGTTTATCGTGTAAAAACACATTTGCCTTTCTATTCATTATTCCTGTCTTTTTCTATTGGTGCCAATTCCGCACCAAAGAGTGCCAATACTTTGTTTACGGTATCCATCCTCAAAGATTTTTTACCTTGCTCTAAATCCCTCACAAATCGTAAACCTACATCTGCTTTCTCTGCCAGCTCCACTTGAGTGATTTTGGCAAGTTTTCTTTTTTGTTTTACAAATGTTCTCAACTTATTATTTTCTCTCATTTTTATACCTTTAATGATACAACATTACAAATTTATTACTTTTTTATATACGATAAGGTATATTTTTATATTTTTTTATTTTTTTATACCCGATAATATACTAAAACAACACAAAAGTCAATTTGTATACCCCATTAGGTATAAAAAAAACTCGCCCAAAGCGAGTTCTTTTTATTATCCACAGTGTGTTTTTTTTTAAATCAGCTTTTTCTTAGCTCTTTTTTTAAGATTTTACCTGTAGCACTCATTGGTAATGCCGCCAAAAATTCAACATGACGAGGATATTTATAAGCTGCAATTTTACTTTTTGTCCAATCAATCAAATCGGACTCGGTAATAGTTTTTCCTTCTTTCAATACCACATAAGCCTTTATTTCTTCGCCAAACTGATCATCAGGGATACCGATAACGGCTACCAAAGACACGGCATCATTCTGAATCATAACTTCCTCTACTTCACGAGGATATACATTAAATCCTCCACGGATTATCATGTCTTTGGTTCTATCTACAATAAAATAAAAACCGTCTTCATCACAAATAGCAACGTCGCCAGAGTACAGCCAACCGTCTTTCAAAGTACTCGCATTAGCTTCGGGCTTGTTAAAATAGCCTTTCATGACATTTGGTCCTCTGTAAATCAACTCGCCCTTTTCGCCTTGTGGTACATCATTGCCGTCGGCATCAACAAGTCGAACATCAACGCCCCAAACAGGAGTACCGATTGACCCAGGTTTGCAACCCACATTTAACTGATTAAAAGTTACAACTGGCGAGCCTTCTGACATTCCGTATCCTTCCAAAATATCGACATCAAAACGTTTTTTGAAATCTTCTAAAACTTGAACTGGCAGTGCTGCACCGCCAGAAACCGCACGTCGAAGATTTTTGGCAATCGAAACATAATCGAATTTTTCATCCATGTAATTCAACAATCCCCAATACATCGTAGGTACACCTCCGAAAATGGTGATTTTGTGTTTTGCCATTAAACCAAAAACAGCCTCCGCGTCAAATTTCGGCAACAATACACAATGAACCGACTTGTAGACAGCGGCATTCATCATACAGGTCATTGCAAAAATATGAAACAAAGGCAGAACAATAAGGGCGGTGTCATTTGTTGTATACTCAAACAAATCTGCACACATAATAGCATTTGTAAAAAGGTTATTATGTGATAGCTCGGCTCCTTTTGGCCTGCCGGTAGTGCCTGAAGTATAAATAATCACAGCGGTATCTTCAGCCGAAGTTTGCTCCGTTTCAAAAACTGGAGATTGACCATTTACCAAGCTGCCGAAAGTCTCGGTATCATGAAAAGGGGATGTTTCAGCAGGTGTGGGCATAATAACAAAAAAATGCTTGCAACATGCCGTATTTTGGTATCCTTGATAACCCATTTTGGCCATCGGAAGCTCTGGAGAGCCTATAAAACAAAAATATGCTTTGGCTTCGCTATCAGTTAAGTGATACTGGATTTCATCTTCTTTCAGCAATACACTCAGCGGAACTACCGATGCTCCAGCTTTAAGAATTCCAAAATATATAATAGGAAAATAAGGCAAATTAAAACAGCTTAAAGCCACTTTATCTCCTCTTTTTATGCCTTTGCTCTTAAGTCCATTGGCTACTTGACTTGCGGCACCATTTAACTGAGCATAAGTTAAAGTCGAATCCATAAAAGTCATGGCTTTTTGGTTCGGATTTCTTTTGGCACTTTGCTCTAAGAGAATTGATAAATTTAACATTTTTAGGTTTTGGTTTAATGAAAATGTAGCCAAACTTAATCATATTTTTTCTCTAAATTATACCAAAAAGATAAAAATCGAGCAAAACTATTTGAAACAACTATGAAACATTCAAACCAGCTTTAAAAATCCTCAATTCTTCCCAACTGAATGTATCCCCTACTATTTCTTTAATTTGTCCCAAAGGAACATCGGTTTCAAAACTTTCAAAAGCGGAAGCCAACTCTATTATTCTATCAGAACTTATCAAATCCGACACTTTGACTTTTTTCTGCTCAACCAATTTTGCAAAATGCGATGAAATAGTTGTGGCCGAGAGCATTCTTATCTGAGCTATCTCATCAATGGTTTTATTCTGAATCCAAAGTTCGTATGTCTCTTCAGTGGTAGGTTTTTTATCTGATTTAGGTTTCTTTTTTTTGCTTGGTGCTTCGTAATAAGAAACATCTTCGCGGTCTTTTATCAGTTCTTTGCTATTTTCAAAATACTTATTGGAAGCATTATCTAGCATTTGTTTTTTATAGATGGCTATTTCAGGTATTTGCAAATTCTGTTTTGTAATTTCTACTCCTTTACAAACACAGTCCACAAACTTTTCAACTTTAAAAAGTTGTAAAACAAGTGAGGTGAAACTATCATCCAATTCGGACAGTTCGGTAAAATAGCCTTTTGCATTTTTTATTCTTTTTACAACCTGAATCTCCAGCAAAAGATCTAAATGAAGATTTTCTAACAAAGGCATAAAATACAACTTGGCTGCTTCAACCCTTTTTTTAAGAAACTCTAAATCAATGTCTTGTGAAATAAAAACATTATTAATTTGCTGCGTAAATTTCAAAGCTAAAGCCGAAAGTTCCATTTGTTTTTTTAGAAAATCCTTAGCCCATGCTATTTCTTTAGCTTTACTTTTTAGGTCAATTAAGTCTTGATATCCAACTACAAGATTTCGGGCCAATTGCTCAAAATCCGTCCAATTAAAACTTTTAACTATGTAGTCTTTTACATACACCAGTTTTTCTTTATCAAGTGTTTCTTCTATAACTTTTTCGTCGGCCTTGTTGCTTGCATATTTTAACACATCATAGCTCAACTGTATTCCATTCAACCTAATGGGCTCCACCAAAACCATGCCTTCCAAAGATCTAAGCCGCGAAAGTGCCACATAAAGTTGCCCGGGGACAAACACTTGAGAAACATCCAAAATTGCTTTGTCAAAAGTCAAACCTTGGCTCTTGTGGACAGTAATAGCCCAGGCAAGTTTGATAGGATAATGCACAAACGTACCCAAAGTTTCTTCCTCAATTTCTTTGGTATTTTCGTTTACGGTATATCTAATATTTTTCCATTCGTATTTGTCTACTACAATGGTCTTATTCTCTAAAGGAAATTTTACAAGAATTTCATTTTCGGAAATAGAATGCACCAGGCCCATTTTTCCATTAAAATAGTTCTTTTCCAAGCTCAAATCGTTTTTTACAAACATCACTTGAGCACCTTTTTTTATTGCTAACTCTTCTTCCAAAGGATAAATCCAGTCAGGAAAATCTCCACCAATTTCAGCTTTAAACCTATACTCAGGACTTGTTAGCTCCTCCAGAGCTCTCTTATTGATTTCGTCGGCTTTAAGATTATGCGTAGTAAGCGTAATAAATCCCTCGTCTCTTTCAGGAATAAATTCAGGCCTAAGATATTCGTTGAGTTTTTGCTGATCTTCTGCGGTTATTTTATTTTCCCTGAGATTATTTAGAATATTAATAAAAACGGGGTCTTGTTGCCTGAATATCTTATCTAACTCCACATAAAGCGGCGGATTATTAAGCACAGCATGGGCATGAAAAAAGAATTTTCCATTATAATATTTTTGTAAAACCGCCCATTCTTCGTTTTTGATAACGGGAGGCAATTGCATCAAATCGCCAATAAATAGCACTTGAACGCCACCAAAACTCAATCTATTCCGCCTCACTCTTTGCAACATAAACTCCATGGCATCCAGCACATCTGGGCGGAGCATACTCACTTCGTCAATAATCAAAAGTTGTAATTCCTGAATGACGTTTCGCTTTGTTGCATTCATCCTAAAATGCCTCGTTAGAGAGTTTTTAGTTTCAAACCTGACTCTTTCCGAAAAATGCTCTGGGTCTATTTCTTGCGGAATAAAACCTGCAAAAGGCAATTGAAACATACTGTGAATGGTCACCCCTTTGGCATTTAATGCAGCTATACCAGTTGGTGCAACAACTATGGTGCTTTTGTGTGTAGATTTAACAATATGATTAAGCAGTGTGGTTTTTCCTGTACCCGCTTTTCCAGTCAAAAAAATGGATTTTTGGGTTTGGTTTACAAAGTTTATTACGTTTTGTGCTATCGGCGAAATTTCTGTCATTATAAAATCAAAGCATCGATTTGGAAAACTTTCTTGCAAAAATAGCCTTTAATAAGGAAACTATTTAAACAAATTCGGCGGAGTAATATTTTGGCGAATATAATTTATTAACAAACCAATTTTTATTTAATAAAGAAATAAAGATCATTTAGACCAATCGGGAGCGGGGGTATTTTCATCAAAAAGCTCGTCTATATAATATTTACGCCGGCCAGTTTTGTTGCACAGTTCTGGCTTATCATCCAAAACATATACACAAGGACTGTACAAGTCTGAATTACTAGAAATCATAATGCTTTTTGGACTTCCATCATTAAAAAGGTCGTCTTTGTGAAGTAATCTTCCCAATAGACAATGACCCAACTCATGGAAAACCAATGCCTCCCGATTGTTTTCAGGCATGCTTTTCCAACATGTAAGGCTCTCCGTATTTATTTCTACAGTTCTTTGTAAAGAAGGATATTGGGTATTTTGCTTACATTTTCCACAAATATCGGTTTGTCCTAAGTTTAAATTCGCTTTTACAATCAAATTCTCTCTAGCAATGGTAATACCTCGACTGGTAGCCTCTTCGTAAAACTTGTTTACATAAACGGTAAATTCAGGTGCAATATCATATTGGATACCAACATCAATTGAATCTTTTTTGCAAGAAATCAAAACCAAAATAAAAGACAGACAAGTAAAAACTTTTTTCATATCACTCAATTCTTAAATTCCGAAAAATCGTCTCGTTTGGTTGGTTGATTCTCTTGCTTTAAGTTCAGGTGCAAAAAGCTTGGTTTTACTTTCAGAGGTTCCGCTCAAATGCAATTGTGAAATTATGGAATTTATAGCACTTTTTCCCATTTCATAAGCCGGCACAGATACACTTGTGAGGGCAGGATAAATAGCAGAGACAGTAGGTTCATCATAATAACCCACAATCCCAATGTCTTTGGGCACATTATATCCTGCCTCATGTATGGCTTTATGAATACCAATCGCTGCCTGGTCATTCGCTGCAAAAAAAGCATCAGGCCTATCATTTAGTCTCAAAATCTCACTTGCTTTTTCAAAGGCTTGTACTTGATTATAATCACCGAAAATTAACTTTTTATCAAAATTGTCAATTTTAGCTTCTTTCATTCCTGCCAAAAGGCCATTTTCGATGGTGTATTTTGAAAATGAATAAGATTTTGCTCCAAGAAAACAAATTTTCCGATATCCTTTTTCTACCAAATGCTTAACTGCTAGTTTTCCACCTTCAAAGTTATCAATAACAAAATTCGGGGTATTCAATTCTGTAAATTCTCTATCGATAAAAACTAAAGGAATGTTTCTTTTTATAATACCTTCAAAGTGTTCAAAACTTGAAGTTTCAAAAGCTCGGGCCACCACTAATCCATCAACATTAGATTGTAAAAGTCTATGAATTGCCGACACCTCTCTACCGAAAGACTCATTGGTTTTGTTTACCACCAAAGTAAATCCCGCATCTATTGCAGCATCATCCATTCCCCTGATTATTTCTGAAAAATAATAATCAAATTGAGGTACAAGGGCAGCAATAATTTGATTTTTTGTATTGGCTTTTTGCTGTTGGTTGGAGGGTAATTTATATTCTAGATTTTTTGAAAGCTTCAATACAGCTTCGCGTGTTTCTAGGTTAATCTCGGGCATTCCTCGGAGTGCTCTCGAGACAGTAGAAATCGATATGCCTAGCTCTTTGGCAATATCTTTTAAAGTTGGGGCCTTTGCCTTCATTTTTTTATGGTTTTTTTGGGACTTTCACTCGGCAAATTTTAGAATAAAAACCTTGCCACTAATCACTTAGCAAAATAAAATTAAACAAAAAAAATGAATATTTACAAATTTCCGCAAAAAACCACAAAAAAAATGGGGCTATTTAGCCCCATAAAAATTTAACTTTTTTAAAATCAATATCCCCAACTTTTGATTATTTTCAAGTCTTCATTTATACAATCTATCGGTGCTTTACCTTGATAAGATTCCTGTTCGATAATAAATTGGGTAGTTCCACCTAATTTCTTACCCATTTCTACAATCTCTTTTACCCCTATAACGCCTACTCCTAAAATCGCACTTTCCCATCCGCCGTGCTCCTTTTCAGACTTTATTTCATCCTTCACGTGCATCAGCTCAAATCTACCTGGATATTGTGCTAAAAGATCTGCTGCTCTTCCACCACCACCGTACATATTGCCAATATCCAATTGTTGTGCAACCAAACTTGGATCAGTATTTTGCATGATAATATCATAAACCTTTACACTGCTCAATTTCAGACTAAATTCAAAATCGTGGTTATGATAGCCAAACTTCATTCCTGAACCTTTGCACAATTCGCCATTTTTATTAAACACCTCCATGAATCTTTTCAACTGATCAAAGTCTTTTCGATAGGCGATGTCCAGCCATGGACTTATCACATATTTTTGCCCACAAATAGCGGCATCCTCTACTAATTTTTTCCAGGTATCCGTAAATTCTTGCTTACCCTCGTCCCAATGGCCTTTACCAAAAACTGTGTGCCCCGAAGGCATCTTTAAACCTAAATCATCCAATATTTTTCGAAACTCTTTTGCCTCCCAACCATAAAATTTACCATTGACATAATTGGCATGTTCCACATTTTTATAGCCCATAGCAGCTACTTTCTTTAGGGTATCCAAAGGGGCATTTTTCATGTCATCCCTAACAGAATACAATTGTACACCAACGGCATTTTTAGATTTCTTTTTTGCAAAAACCGAATTGGAAGCCAAAAACGAGCCTGCAATTGTCATTGCTGTATTTGATACAAATTCACGCCTGTTCATTTCTATTTATTTATGATTGAATATTATTTTACTCTAAATTTATGCATTTTCTTGAGAAAAAAATTAATCCTAATATAGTTTTCTATAATTTTAATTTTTTTAAAATTAACAAATGAAAGATTTAAAAGTATTAGCTTTTGACGCTGACGATACCCTTTGGGTAAACGAGCCCTATTTCCAAGAAACTGAACATGCCTTTTGCTCATTATTGGAAGATTATTTACCACACCATACCGTTTCGCAGGAATTATTCAAAATAGAAATGCAAAACTTGGCTCTCTATGGTTATGGCGTAAAAGCATTTATGCTTTCGATGATAGAAACAATCTATAAAGTAACAGATCATACAGCCCCTCTCAGTTTAATTGAAAAAGCAATAAACCTAGGGAAAGACCTTCTAAATAAAGACATCGAATTGTTAGAAAACATAGACGAAGTATTAAAAAACTTAAAAGGAAAATACAGACTTGTGGTGGCTACAAAAGGCGATTTGTTGGATCAAGAGCGTAAACTTATCAAATCGGGTTTAGGTCATTACTTCCATCATATCGAAATCATGAGTGATAAACAAATCAAAGATTACGAGAAGCTTTTAAAACACTTGGATTGCAAACCAGAAGAGTTTATGATGATAGGAAATTCTTTGAAATCTGACGTAATTCCAGTTTTAGAACTCGGCGGCTGGGGCGTTCATGTGCCATATCACACCACTTGGGCCCACGAAGTAGTGGATACAAAAATTGATAATCCTAGATTTGGTCAAATTTCAAACATTATAGAAATACTTAAACTCCTATGAAAAAAGAGCTTTTAGACATAAATACATGGGCAAGAAAAGATCACTATCACTTTTTTTCTCAATTCGACGAACCTTTTTTTGGGATTACAGTTGATGCAGATTGCACCAAAGCCTATAATGATTCAAAATCTCAAAATTTTTCATTTTTTTTAAAATACTTGCATTGCTCTTTGGTAGCAATCAATAGCATTGATGCCCTAAAATTAAGAATTGAAAATGACCAAGTATGGTTATATGATCAAATAAATGCCTCTCCTACTATCAATAGGCCTGACGGCACATTTGGTTTTGCCTATATAGATTTTTATAAAAACTTTGATGACTTCAGCTCAGTTGCAAAAAAAGAAATCGAAAGGATCCACACTTCTGTAGGATTAGACCCTGCTGGCCCAGGGCAAAACGTAATCCACTATAGTTCTTTACCATGGATAAAATTTACGAGTATTTCACACGCCAGAAGTTTCAAATTTAAAGACTCGTGTCCCAAAATATCCTTTGGAAAAATATTCGATCAAAATGAACGAAAAATGATGCCTATATCAATCCATGTTCATCATGCCTTAGTTGATGGGTTTCATATTGGCCTTTTTATTGAAAAGTTTCAAAAATTATTAAATCTTTAGTAAATGGAAGGTCTAAAAAAAATAGCTGTAATCTGTATTTTGAAACACAAAAACCATTTATTACTTTTAAAAAGATTGAAGGAGCCAAACAAAGACCTTTTTACACCGCTTGGAGGAAAACTTGACCCTTTTGAAACTCCACTTTCAGCAGCAAAAAGAGAAACTCAGGAGGAGTCCGGAATAGAAGTTAAGATCATGAATTTCTGTGGAATACTAACCGAAACATCTCCAACTAAATACAATTGGGTGAGTTATGTATATCTATCTGAAATTGAATTTCAAGAAGCTCCACCATGCGACGAAGGCACGCTATATTGGGTTCACATAGACGAATTGGACAAAATCCCTACTCCTATCACAGACTTGCATATTTACAAATATGCCCTACAGAACAAGAAATTTATTTTCGATGCTGTCTATGATGAAAATCTCAAGCTTCTTGAAATGAATGAGGAAATAGAGAATTTACAAATTGCTTTATGTAAATAGAATAAAGAGTTCTATTAAATCAATAAACCTTCAAAATCTTTATTTCCCTACCATTCATATTTATACTTTCATTTGCTTTTTTGCCCATCATTATTGCCCCAATTGGCGAAACAGTTGATATAAGCATGATCGTTTTACCAGCCTCAATGATTTTTCCTAAACTTATACAAACCAAAAAACAACCCAAACTTGTCTCAACAATGCTACCCGTCTTTATGCTATCTGTTTCTTGTGTAAAATTGGTATTTTCGAAAGTGAAAATATCTCTTACAAGCTCTATTTTTTGATGCTCCAACATAGCTCTATCGTTTTGAGCCATGGCTCGGCCAGTTTCGTATTTATCGCCCATGCTGCTTTTAGATTCCTCATTAGCAGCACTTTGAACATTTAAAATAGCTTGATCTAAGTCTTTGAGTTTTTTCTCTAAAATCTCTTTTGCCTTTATTAATATCTGGTCTTTATTCAATTTTCAATGCATTGGTTTATCTGGCGAAGGTGCTGAAGCATGAAGACCGTTGTCAAAAATCATTTGGGCAAATTTATCCAACAATTCTATTACACGCTCTCGTTTGCTTGCTTTTACTATAAGCCCAATATGATATTCTTCGTTCATTTTCCACACAATTTCCTTTTCATCAAACATACTCATATCTGGCCATTGTTGCGATGAAAGCGATATCAAGATACCTGAATAAGCCTTTTCTACCTTTGGCAATTTATAGGTTTTTTTCTCAGCAACTGCAGTTTCTATTTTTGCCCATTCCGCCCATAAATTTATTCCAGAGGAAGCCTCAACCATCTCTGCCAAATGTGCCCCTCCTACCCTTGAAGCAGTTTCTAAAAAATAATAATTCCCGTCTTCATGGCATTTGATTACTTCCGTATGGGCAGCACTAAATCGCATACCGAAAGCTTTCATAACCTGGTGATTTACTAAAGAAAGTGCCTGAGAATCTATTGATTTAAAATCTACGATTACTGATCTAAAAATACCGCCTCCATGTGCAACTTCAAACGGTGTACTCAAATATTGGCTACACCTTTCAAAAACCACTTTACCGTCTATAATTAATGAATCAACATGAAAAACATCCCCAGGCTTAAAACATTCTATCAGGAAATTGTGCCTATTTTCTCCCAAACCATTTATCCAGTCCCACGCTTCTTGTTTCGAATGCACTTTTTTAATACCAGCGGCAGACGCCTCAGAACGCGGTTTTACTAACCAAGGAGCTTGGGAGTTTTCAAGAAAATGAGTTATCTCCTCACTATTGAACAAAGAACTGAAACTAGGAACTGAAATTTGGTTGTCCAAAGCCTGCATTCGCATAGCCAGTTTATCTCTAAAATACCTTGCAGTGGTTTGCCCCATACCAGGTATTCTAAAATGCTCTCTGACCAAGGCGGCTTTTTCAACATCAAAATCGTCTAAGGCTACCACCAAATCTATTTTACGGGACTGCATTAAAAATGCTGTCCCTTCTATTATTTTTTGATAGGTTTCAAAATTGTTTTCATTTTTGTCTAAATAAAAAAACTCATCTATACTTTCTCTTGGCCAATCTTTGTGCTCAAGATTTTTATGTGTCAATAAAAAAACTGTATTCCCTTGTTTTTTGGCAGCTCTCAAAAACTCTTGGCCTTTCAGATAGGTACAAATGCAAAGTATTGTCATCTCAATGTTTTTTTTCTAAAAATAGAAAATAAAAAATGAATACAAAAAAAAGCCATCCAAAATATTTGGATGGCTCAATTATATGTAAACAGTCGAAGTTTATTTTCCTCCTGCTGCTTTTGGAGTTACACTACCTTTGATTGTCAAAATTACAGTCCCGTTTTCAGCATTGCTTACTACAGTAATAGTTTTAGTAAATGCTCCTGGACGTCCTGAAGTGTTATAACCAACTTTGATTACACTTTTAGCACCTGGCATAATAGGGTCTTTAGACCACTCTGGAGTGGTGCATCCACATGAAGCCTGAGCATTGGTGATAACTACCGGAGCTGTACCAGTGTTAGTAACCTCAAACGAATAAGTAGCCAAAGGACCTTCCGCTAATTTACCAAAATCATGTGTTTCTTTGTTGAATTTCAAAACACCCTGAGCATTTGTAGCTGCAGCAAATAAAAATACGCTTACTAAAGTGAAAAATAATTTTTTCATGTTCTTGAATATTAATTGTTTAAAATAATTCTGTAATAATCTTTATACAAAGTAAATACCAAACCAAAAATATTAAAAATTTTTAACAATGTATTAACAATCCATTTTTCATTCCAGAAATAGTGCTTTGTATCGATTTTACGCTTAACTTTACATTTATAACATCAAACAACCTACTTGTTTTCTTAAAATTATGTTAACAGTTTGATTTTTTTCAATCGAATACTCCCATAAATCATGAGTGAACTGCTTACTGGTTTTTATACAAAAAATGAGGTTATTCTTTCAAAAACAGAAGTTCTGTCTGATTATAAATTAGCCTGTGAAAGTAGAGCAGTTAGTCTTTTAGGAAGAAAAGACGTTTTTATGGGAAGAGCCAAATTTGGGATTTTTGGTGATGGGAAGGAACTGGCACAGATAGCATTATCAAAAGTTTTCAGAAAAGGTGATTTTCGTTCGGGATACTACAGAGATCAAACCTTAATTGCTGCGAATGGCGGACTAACTTGGCAACAGTTTTTTGCACAACTTTATGCTCACGCCGACATTAATCACGATATTTTTTCAGGAGGTAGATCTATGAATGCCCACTATGGCAACCATTGGATAGACGACCAAGGACGTTGGCTGGACCAAACTGACTTGTATAACGACGTCATGGATGTATCGTCTACTGCCGGCCAAATGCCACGAAGTGTGGGTTTAGCCTATGCTTCAAAACTTTACAGAAACAATCCATATCTCAAGAAATTTAAGAACTTTTCAAATGAAGGCAATGAAGTTTGTTTTTCAACAATAGGTGACGCCTCTACCTCGCAAGGTATGTTTTTTGAAGCTGTAAATGCCGCAGGAGTATTGCAGATTCCTTTGGTGATGTCAGTATGGGACGATGGCTACGGTATTTCTGTGCCAATAGAATACCAAACCACCAAAGGGAGTATTTCTGAAGCTTTGGCAGGATTCCAAAAAACAGACGGAAATGGTATAGAAATCATAAACGTACAAGGCTGGAATTATCCCGAACTTATAAAAGCTTATCAAAAAGCAGCTAGGATAGCAAGAGACCAGCACGTTCCGGTTTTGGTACATGTCTACGAAGTTACTCAGCCTCAAGGTCATTCTGCATCGGGCTCACATGAAAGATATAAGTCTAAAGATAGGCTAGAATGGGAAACAGATTTTGATTGCAACAAACATTTCAAAAAATGGATTCTTCAAAATAATTTTGCGAATGAAGCTGAAATATTAAAAATTGAAAAAGCGGCAGACGAAGTAGCCAAAGATGCTCGTAAAAAAGCATGGGATGCTTTGAAAGAATTTATAAATTCCGAAAATAAGCTTGTGATAGATTTGCTCAATGAGGCTATCGAAACTAATAAGGGAAATTCTGAAATAATAAAGTTAAAAAACCAATTAGAGACCAATACCCATCCTTTGAAAAAAGATGGTATAAAAGCTCTTAAAAAACTTGGAAGACTAAATTCAAGTGATAAAATCCGTAAAGATTTAGGAAAACTTCTTGAAACTTTAGAAAATAAAAATACAGAACGCTACAGCAGCCATTTATACTCTGAGTTTGAGACTTCACCAATGAACGTGAAGCCAGTTTCAGCTCAATACTCTGACAAAAGCCCAATGTTAGATGGCAGAGAAATAATCAATAAGTTTTTTGATTATACTTTCTCAAAAAATCCACTTGTGTTTGCCTTGGGCGAAGATATAGGTAAAATTGGAGATGTAAATCAAGGTTTTGCCGGCCTTCAAGAAAAATATGGTGAACTTAGGATAACAGATACAGGTATAAGAGAAACTACAATTATTGGACAAGGAATTGGAGCAGCAATGCGTGGATTACGTCCTATTGTAGAAATCCAATACTTCGATTATATTTATTATGCTTTGCCATCGCTTACTGACGATCTCGCTTCTTTGCGATATAGAACAGTTGGCAAACAAGCCGCACCTTTGATTGTTCGTACTCGTGGACATCGATTGGAAGGCATTTGGCATTCTGGCTCACCTATGGCGGTTATGATACACGCCCTCAGAGGGATGCATATCGTAGTTCCGAGAAATTTCGTAAAAGCTGCTGGATTTTATAATACATTACTGAAAGGAGACGACCCTGCTTTGGTTATAGAAAGCCTGAATGGATATAGACTAAAAGAAAAATTACCTGATAATTTAAACGAAATTTGTGAACCACTTGGCGTTCCAGAAATCATAAAAGAAGGCTCTGATATTACCATCGTAACGTATGGCTCCATGTGCCGTATAGTAGTAGAAGCCGCCGAAGAACTTAAAAAAGTGGGCATTTCTGCTGAAGTTATTGATGTGCAAACGCTTCTTCCTTTTGATATCAACAAAATAATTTTGAAATCCGTAAAGAAAACCAACCGCGTTATTTTTGCTGATGAAGACATGCCTGGAGGCGGAACAGCCTACATGATGCAGCAGGTTTTGGACGAACATGATGCCTACACTTTCCTCGACTCCAAACCCATAGCCGTAAGTGCCAAAGCCCACAGACCTGCATACGGTACAGATGGAGATTATTTTTCAAAACCAAACGTAGAAACCATCTTCGACGCCGCCTACCAAATAATGACAGAGGTAAATCCTGTAAAGTTTCCGGACTTGTATTGAGGTGTTTTATTTTTTAAAAATTCGTTTATATTTGAATTAAAAAAGAAGGTTATGGTATCTGAAGTAATTATTGACGATAAAAAATATGTTTTAATGCCGAAAGAAGAATACTTAGCTCTTCAAAAATCGGACTTGCATAAAAAGTTCGAAGGCAGATTATTTTCAATTGAGGAAGCTAGAAAAAAAAGTGAAGAATTGATTCTGGAATGGGCAAAACAAAAATAAATTTCTTAGATACCTTTATAGAAAACCTAGCTTCAGTTTCATTGTTTATCGAATCTAAAGGCTTAACACAAACTGCAATTTTGTTTAAAGAAAAAGTCTATGATTTTATTGAAAATTTAAATTTTGACAAAACAGAATATTCTACATGCCGTGACCCTGAAAGAGCAAGCTCTGGATTAAAATGCATCCTCTTCAACAAAAAATACACAATAGTTTTTTACCAAATGGGAGATGAAGTCTTAATAATTGAATTTGTCGCTTCTAAAATGATACATTAGTGAAATTTTTCAAAACTCTCTACTCTTTGAAAAATCATATCGATAATTTCTATAACACCTTTCTCAAAAATCTATTTTAACATATTTATTAAATCAACATCAATCCTCCCCATTTTTTTCATCCAAAAAAATACCCTAATTTTGAACATCAAATTTAAGGCCTTTTAGAATGAAAGAATACATTGCTTCAAACAAACAAAGATATTTAGACGAACTTTTCGATTTCTTGAGAATACCTTCGGTAAGTGCAGACACAAAACATATCCCAGATATGCTTACAGCAGCTGAATGGGTAAAAGATAAACTATTAGCCGCAGGCTTAGACACAGCCGAAATCTGTCAAACCGATGGTCATCCGATAGTATTTGCTGAAAAAATATTAGATCCATCATTGCCTACCATTTTAGTATATGGTCATTATGATGTGCAACCTGCCGACCCAATTGAACTTTGGGACAGTCCGCCGTTTGAGCCTACTGTTAAAATCACTCCTGTACATCCCGAAGGAGCTATTTATGCAAGAGGATCTTGTGACGATAAAGGCCAAATATATATGCATGTAAAGGCCGTAGAAGCCATGATTTTGCACAATACGCTTACTTGCAATGTGAAAATCATGTTTGAAGGCGAAGAAGAGGTTGGTTCTGAAAACCTCGGAACATTTGTAAAAAACAATAAAGAAAAACTCAAAGCTGACATCATTTTGATTTCAGATACTTCCATCATTGGCAATGACATCCCTTCAGTAGAAACTGGCCTTCGTGGCTTGGCTTATATGGAAGTGGAAGTAGAAGCTGCCAACCGCGACCTTCATTCTGGCGTTTATGGCGGTGCCGTTGCAAATCCTATCAATGTACTTTCGCAAATGATAGCCTCAATGCACGACGCAGATGGAAAAATTACCGTAAAAGGTTTTTATGACAAAGTTGTAGAACTGTCTCAAGTAGAAAGAGATGAGCTTGAAGCTGCTCCTTTTGATCTAGAAGAATACAAAAAGGATCTAAATATTGCCGAAGTAACTGGCGAAAAAGGATATACTACAAGAGAGAGGGCTGCAATACGCCCTACACTAGATGTGAACGGAATTTGGGGAGGCTATACAGGTGAAGGTTCTAAGACCGTTTTGCCTTCAAAAGCATTTGCTAAAATATCGATGCGTTTGGTTCCAGACCAAGACTGGGAAGAAATCTCAGAACTTTTTATGACGCATTTCAAAGCCATTGCTCATCCTACTGTAAAAGTTAAAGTAAAAAAACACCACGGTGGTCAACCCTACGTAACACCAACAGATTCAATAGGATACAAAGCAGCATTTATGGCTTTGGAAGAAAGTTTTGGCAAAAAACCAGTGCCCACCAGAGGAGGTGGAAGTATACCCATCGTGGCCTTATTTGAGCAAGAATTAGGTCTGAAATCAATATTATTTGGCTTTGGACTAGACTCTGATGCTCTTCATTCACCCAACGAACATTATGGCATTTTCAATTTCATGAAAGGCATAGAAACTATTCCTTTATTTTATAAATACTTTAAAGAATTAAACAGCTAAATCTATTTAATTTTTTAAAAAAGAAAACTATGAGCGACATCTTGAACCTCGAAAGATTATCTACTGAAGCAGCCTCAAACCATGAAAATCTTGAGAAAAAGACTGTTTTAGAAATATTAAACGGAATAAATCAAGAAGACAAATCTGTGCCTTTTGCAATCGAAAAAGCTTTGCCGCAAATAGAAGGCCTTATAAGTGCAGCTGCCGAAAGAATGAAAAATGGTGGCAGATTATTTTATATTGGTGCAGGCACAAGCGGTAGATTAGGTATTTTAGATGCATCTGAGTGCCCACCAACTTACGGTGTTTCTGATGAACTGATAGTAGGAATTATCGCTGGAGGAGATTTAGCCATCAGAAAAGCTGTTGAAAATGCCGAAGACGATTATCTTCAGGCATGGAAAGATTTGCAAAGATTTAATTTGACGCCATTAGACACAATAGTTGGCATAGCAGCCTCCGGCAGAACTCCTTATGTAGTAGGTGGATTAGAAGTTGCTAACCAAAACGGACTCTTGACAGGTTGCGTAGTTTGCAATACGGGCAGTCCCGTTGCTGCAAAAGCACAGTTGCCAATAGAAGTAGTGGTTGGACCCGAATACGTTACTGGATCAACAAGAATGAAATCTGGTTCTGCTCAAAAAATGGTATTAAACATGATTTCAACCACTTTAATGATAAAGCTCGGAAAAGTAAGAGGCAACAGGATGGTGGATATGCAACTGAGCAATGAAAAATTAGTAGAGAGAGGAATAAAAATGGTAATGAACGAAGCAAATGTTGTCTACGATGTTGCTAAAAAATTACTCATAGAAAACGGAAGCGTTAGAAAAGCCGTTGATTTTTATAAAAACAATCAAAAATGAAATGGTTTTCATTGAAATGGTTTACTTCAGCTGCTCTTCAAAAATTTGAATGGGCAAATGCCTATTATTTCTGGCTTTTGCTTTTAATCCCAGGGCTATTCTTTTTAAAATGGGTATTTAAATCTCAAAAAAAGCAAAATTTAATATTATCCATAAACAACATATCCATTCAAGCTTCTATGTTTGTTTGGCTTAGGTACCTCGTACCTTTTTTTTATGTTTTGGGTATATTTTGTCTAATATTAGCCTTGGCAAGACCGCAATTGGTAAACCAAGACAATGAAAAATACGCAGAAGGAATTGACATAGCTTTAGCGATTGATATTTCAGACTCTATGTTAGCCAAGGACTTGCAACCCAACAGACTGGAGGCAGCAAAAAACATCGGCATAGAATTTATTTCGGGAAGAATGAACGACAGAATCGCATTGGTGGCTTTTGCTGGAGAAACTACCACATTGAGTCCTTTAACCACGGATTATTCTATGCTCAAAGAATACCTTAAAAGTCTCAATACCAGTATTATAAAAACCTCCGGAACCGCAATAGGCTTGGCTTTATCTTCTTGTATAAACAAACTTAGAGACGTACCTGGAAAATCAAAAATAGCCATATTAATAAGTGATGGCGACAATACTACCGGAAGTATAGACCCAGAAATAGCGATTGAACTCGCCAAAACCTTTGGTATTAGAGTTTATACCATAGCCATTGGAGAAAATTCTGGTGAGGAGAAAATAGACGAAAAAACGCTAAAAATGATGGCAGAAAAAACCGATGGTCAGTTTTTTAGAGCCAATGACAACAATGCCTTGACCAAAATTTTTACAAAAATCAATCTCTTAGAAAAAACCATTTTTAAAGACCAAGGCATTAAAGATGTCAGTGATTATTATTATATTTATCTCAATTGGTCAATTGTCTTTTTTTTAATTTCACTTTTCTTAAAATTTACTTTCTTGGGTAATATTTTAGAAGATTAAATGAAATATTTCTTCTTTTTTAAAAAGACAGTCAAAATAATACCATAAAAGGGATTAAATTCCTTCCTACTTTTTTGAAAATTTTATAGGTTTGCATTATCAACCTTAAATACAATGTACAAACTTAGTTTTCTTATTTTCTTTTGTTTTCAAATAGCATTTGGGCAAGCTATCAGGCCCGAAAAAAAGGTTCTTATTTTCTCGAAAAATGCTTCTTGGGCCTATAGACACGCTTCTATTGAGCATGCAGATAGTTGCTTAAAAGCATATTGTGAAAAACGCGGTATTCTTGCTGACATTTCAGAAGATGCTAGCTTATTTGACGACCAAAATTTAGCAAAATATAGTGCTTTGGTACTTCTTAGTGCCAACCAAGACATATTTGACACAGACCAAGAGGCCGCTTTACAACGATACATTCGTTCCGGTGGAGGATTGGTTGGTATTCACTCCACATCTGGAGTAGAGCGAAACTGGAAATGGTTCAATCAGATGTTAGGTGCTACTTTTAAGTATCATCCGCCTCAACAGAACGGTACGATAAAAGTTATTGATCATAACCATCCATCTACCAAAAACCTTCCAAACGAGTGGAAACGCTGGGACGAATGGTACTATTTTGGACCAATGACCAACAAGCTTAATGTATTGATGGTTTTGGATTCTACAACATTTGAATCAAAAAGTCATACACAAAACTACCCTAATGCCTGGTATCATGATTTTGAAAATGGAAGAGTATTTTATACTGCAGGTGGTCATCTTGAAAAAGACTATGAAGACCCGATGTTTATGGAACATATTTTTGGTGGAATAACTTACGCAATCGGAAAAAACAAAATGCCTGATTTGACAAAACTTGCGAAATTCGAAAAAGCTCCTGCCCGAATAATCACCTTAGATCCAGGGCATTTCCATGCCGCTTTGGTACAGAAATCTATGCTAGCAGGCGTAAAGCCGACTGTGCAAGTTTACGCACCAAAAGGCGAAGACCTAGATCAACATCTTAAAAGAATCTATTCTTATAATACGAGGGCGGAATCACCAACCAAATGGAAAGAGAACGTGTATTCAGGACCAGATTATTTCCAAAAAATGTTGAAAGACAAAAAAGGTGATATTGTAGTAATGGCAGGAAACAACGCAAAGAAAACGGAGTCTATTTTAAAATCCGTTGAGGCTGGCATGAATGTTCTTGCAGACAAACCTATGTGTATCGATGCCAAGGGATATGAAAAACTAAAGACGGCATTTAAAGTTGCAAAAGAAAAAAACATTCTTTTGTATGATATCATGACCGAACGCTCTGAAATCACGACTGCTCTCCAACGTGAACTTTCTATGATGAAAGGTATTTTTGGAGAAATCCTCCCAGGCACTCCTGAAGACCCATCTGTAATCAAAGAAAGCGTGCATCATTTTTATAAATATGTTTCAGGAAGTCCATTGATACGTCCGCAATGGTTTATGGACACCAAACAACAAGGGGAAGGAATTGTTGATGTTACCACACATTTGGTTGATTTAGTTCTTTGGGCAGCTTTTCCAGAGACACCTTTAGATATTAAAGATGCACAATTAATAAGTGCAAAACGTTTGCCGACAGAAATGACACTTGACCAATTTAGTACGATTACGGGAGCAAAAACTTTCCCTGATTTTCTAAAAAAAGACCTTAAAGATCCCAAAACTTTGAATGTTTATGCAAATGGAGAGATAGATTTTAAAGTGAAAAATGTCCATTCTAAGGTAAAAGTATTGTGGAACTACAGTACAGATAAAGGTGGCGATACCCACTATTCTATCATGAAAGGCAGCTTGGCAAATATTGAAATAAAGCAAGGCGAAGCAGAGAATTATCAGCCGACACTTTACATTAAAAATTCAAAAATATCTGAAGCCAGTCTAAATGCTGAATTTGAAAAATTAAAAGCAAAATATCCTGGAATCAGTCTTCAAAAAACCGGAAATGATTTTATTGTAGATATTCCGGCAAAATATAGAACTGGACATGAAGCTCACTTTGGCGAGGTTATGGAGCGTTATTTGAAATTTTACAAAGTCAATAATATGCCAGATTGGGAAGTACCTAATATGCTGTTGAAATATCACATTACGACAAGTGCTCTAGAATTAGCAAATAAACAAAAATAATTAACATTCAAACTCTAATTTACAGTAGTGAAGAGGGGCTTTAGACTGAAGTAAAAATATGACAAATCCATTTTCATTAGCGGGAAAAATTGCATTGGTTACAGGTGGTGGTTCGGGTATAGGCTATGAAATTACGCGGTGTCTGAGAGATGCTGGTGCTAAGGTAGTAATTACAGGAAGAAGAGAAAATATGCTCCAAGAAGCCGTCAAGGCGTTTGGAGAAGATGTATTTTACGAAGTAAATGATGTGGCAGACTTAAGCCAAACTACACAATTGGTAGATGCGATTACTTCTAAATATGGTGAAATTGATATCCTAGTAAACAATGCTGGCATAAATATGAAAAAGCCTGCTATAGAAGTTACGGATATCGAATTCAATAATATTATCCAAACCAACTTAAATGCGGCATTTGCCCTAAGTCGGGAAGTGGCAAAAAAAATGATTCCAAGAAAAACGGGCTCAATTATTATGATATCTTCAATGGCAGGATATTATGGCATAGACCGAGTACCCGCCTACACAGCCTCCAAAAGCGGCATAGAAGGCCTTACCAAAGCCTTGGCCTCAGATTGGTCTAAACACAATGTGAGAGTAAACGCAATAGCTCCGGGCTTTATCGAAACCCCAATGATGCAAACTGCCATGAACTCCGACCCAGACCGCATGGACAAAGCACTTAATCGAACGCCAATGGGCAAATTCGGCAAACCAGAAGACATTGGCCTCGCAGCAGTATTTTTAGCTTCAGAAGCTGCATCTTACATCACAGGAGTTTCATTAAGGGTAGACGGAGGCAATGCTATAGGATTCTAAAGTAGAGCGATTTTTCAAATCGCTAATTAATAAGACAAGGGAATTCTCCAAAACATTTAAAGGGGTGTATTGTTGTTTGCAAAAATGCATATTTATCCCAAAACCTTTAAAAAAAATAAGCCAAAAAATTTACTCTTTGAGACTATAATTAATAAAGGCATCTATTTGAATGCTACACCACATAATTCTTTCTCGAAACTATATTTCAAAAAAAAAATAATTTAAGAAACTTTTAAAACAAACTTGATCCCCTTTTTTGCTTGATCCCAATATTGGCTTTGACAGCGATTTGAAAAATCGCTTTACAAAACCTCCCAAAAACAAAAAAGCCCCAAAGATTAGTCTTTGAGGCTCTAATAAATAACTGGCATCTACCTACTCTCCCGGGTTTGATCCAAGTACCATCGGCGGTGCGGGGCTTAACTGCTCTGTTCGAAATGGGAAGAGGTGTTCACCCGCCCTATTGACACCATGAAGGTCTTAATAGGATGTACTTTCATTCTCATGAACGTACGTCTTAATATTTTTTGACACTGTTCTATCTTAGATTCTTGCCACTTTCGACTTATGCCTTCGTGACTTATCCCTTAACAAAACATTGATATAAGAAAGACTGAAAATTAAAATTTAAGAGCTCTCGGTTCATTAGTACTACTCGGCTGCATACATTACTGCACTTCCACCTGTAGCCTATCTACGTCATAATCTCTAACGTTCCTCAAGGGAAGTCTCATCTTGAGGTGGGTTTCACACTTAGATGCTTTCAGCGTTTATCCCGTCCCGACTTAGCTACTCTGCCGTGCCCTTGGCAAGACAACAGATACACCAGCGGTCAGTCCAATTCGGTCCTCTCGTACTAAAATCAGAGCCTCTCAAACTTCCTACGCCCACCACAGATAGGGACCGAACTGTCTCACGACGTTCTGAACCCAGCTCGCGTGCCACTTTAATCGGCGAACAGCCGAACCCTTGGGACCTTCTCCAGCCCCAGGATGTGACGAGCCGACATCGAGGTGCCAAACCTCCCCGTCGATATGAGCTCTTGGGGG
>NZ_RJUA01000128.1 GCF_024343575.1 Lacihabitans sp. LS3-19
GTGCCAATTCTATCTCGGC
The DNA here is from genome assembly GCF_024343575.1 of Lacihabitans sp. LS3-19. Lineage (GTDB taxonomy): Bacteria > Bacteroidota > Bacteroidia > Cytophagales > Spirosomataceae > Leadbetterella. The sequence continues at coordinate 20 of NZ_RJUA01000128.1, forward strand.
CTCTCTGGCCTGTGCTTCTGCTTTTTGGAGGTCTAAGAATCGGACATAAGCTTGCTCAAAAACTTTCCCTAATCGTTGAAGTGTCTCATTTTCTTTTTCTGAAAAAGGGAGGCCACTATATCGAATAAGCTGTATACCTGTATTTTTATATAATGCTATTGAAATGATATATGATTTAGCATCCAGAATCATTTTTTTTCTTTCATCAGGGATTATTTTAAAACCTGAATGTTTAAAAAGATGATTCCATAGCTTGTTTTTTTCTTCATATGTATAGGATTTTGTAAAAAGATCCTTCCTTGTTTTAATTACCTCACTAAAATATGCTATATCGGGGTCATTAATTTCAGGTACATGAATACTTGTTGTACTATAACCCCTGTCTGATTCTATGCCAATCCAGATATTCAAATCTGCGTTTTGCTCGGACAAAAGTAAAATACTTGCAGTGTCTATTTGAATATTTAATACTTTCAGATTGGTGAATACAGTATTAACTACTTCCTGCAGCTCATCACTCTTATGCATTGCCAAAGAACGGCTACGCACTTTTTCGAGTGCCGCTTCTATCTGAGCTTCTCTTGCTTGTGCTTCTGCTTTTTGCAGGTCAAGAAAGCGGGTGTAGGCCTGTTCAAATACTTTTCCGAATCGCTTAAATATTTCCTCCTCTTCCTTCGAAAATTCTTCGAGTTGTAGCCTATCAATAATCAATATTGAATTCTTAGATTTCACAACTGACCTGACCAATCCAGGTGCATTATATAAGTTATCTTGCCTTTCTTTTGTAGTGTTTTTTAAATCCGAATTTTCGATAAGAGAATTGAAATATTCATTTTTAAGTCGTTGAGAATAGCTTTCTGTATAAAATTCAGTTTCATTTTTTAAGGCTTTGATAAACCTTTTAATAATAGGATGTTCTAAATAATTTGAATGTTTTATGTATGGGATGTGAAATTTTTGCAGGTAATCACGTCCATCTGCCGCCATCCAGATATTCATGCCATTTTCAATGATACTAAAATCGGTTGAGATATTGATGTAATAAATATCTATCCCTAATCCGAATATTTCTTTGTAAAGAGCTTGAACTACCTTGCTTAACTCCTCACTTTTGTGCATTGCCAAAGATCTGCTTCGCACTCTTTCCAAAGCCGCTTCTATTTCCAGTTCTCGCTCTAATCGTATAATTCTATTTTCGAGCTCCTTTTGAATTGTATTTTTATTAGTTTGCATAATTGCTTTTTTAATCGGCAGGTAAATAGTAAAAATTTAACCCTCCCCTTCTTTAGTCCATAAATTTATTTCTCCACCATGAGCCTTTACAATATCGTATGCTAAACTCAACCCTAATCCTGTGCCTTTCCCAGTGTCTTTGGTGGTGAAAAAAGGTTGGAAGATTTTGTCTTTGATGGCGTCTGGGATTCCGGGGCCGTTATCTTTTACGGCTATCAGCAGTTGGCTGTCGGCATTGAGCTGAGTACTAGCGGAAACAGTTGGTTTGTATTCATCTATTCTCTTCTTCGATTGTTCATTAACAGCCTGAAACGCATTATTAATCAAATTCAAAAGTACTCGACCAATATCCTGCGGAACGACTTCAATTTTTGGGAGGTTAGCCTCGAAGTGGGATTCAAAGTCAGCATTAAAATCTCTATTCTTAGCCCGTAATCCATGATACGAAAGACGCAAGTATTCATCTGCCAAGGCATTGATGTCTGTTAGCTCTTTTTTGCCAGAACTAGCTCTAGCTCGCACTTTTTCTAAAGCGGCTTCTATTCCAAGCTCATGTCTAAGGAATTTTATTTCCTCAGCATTTTTTTCCTGATTTTGGTCTATAATATTCATAGTTAATCCGAAATTTTTAAGAGCTTGATTTTTAAGGTATTTTATAAATATATCAAATTATTCTTCCATAATTTCATATAGAATAAATTCCTAGAGAATCGAAAACATTTTTTTTATTGAATGGTAATTTTTATTGAAATTCTAAAAAATTGGCAATCCCAAAAAATCGGCCCCATTTCTAGAAGCCGATTTTTTTTGCTTAATAATCCACTATTTATTTTACTCTTTGTCTTTCTGCATCGGATGCTGTCGTTCTATTTCTCTTTGCTTTCACCTGTTTGTTTCCAAAGTTTTTGCTGTATGTTAATTTGAAAATTCTACGCTGCATGTTTAAATTCATTTTAGCCTCGTAGCCTAAAATTTCTGAATTTTGTTCGAAATTGAATTTCATGGTCGAGAAGATATCATCTACACCAAATTTCAAGTTAGCGTCTGCCTTAGGGAATTTATAAACGGCACCATAATTCAACTGGCCAAATGCTTTCATTACTGAGATACCGTACAAGCCTTTTGACTGATAAAATCCACTTAACTCCATGCTGATTTTTGGTGAAACCGAAAAGCCTTGAAATCCTGAAAGACTATAGTTCATGACTTTAACAGACACTTCAGGTTGTATAAAATCTGCGACGGCATGATTGGCTGAGGCATTGAAGTTCAATTGGCCATTCCACCACTTGGCGATTTTGGTTGGAACCGATACAGTAGCAAACAAAGACTCGGTAAACTTCAGATTTTCAGCGGTATTGTATTGTTTATTGGTTTCGGTGTTAATTTTCAATTGAAATCCGCCGATACTGTAATCTTCGTGGCTATAATTTAAGCTCACATTTACCATTTTTATATTAAAGCCAGCACTCAGATTATTGGCTATGGCAGGTTGCAAGGCGGCATTGCCTGATATAAAAGTATTGGGGTCAACAAAGATTAAAAATGGAGCTAAGTCATTGAAAGCGGGGCGATTGATACGTTTGTTATAATTGATATTAAATGAATGATCGTCGTTTATTTTGTGACTCCAATAAACAGTTGGAAAAATATATCCATATTTACGATCTACTATATTGGCTTGTTTGTCAGAGCCCAGATTTGAAATGGTGTATTCATATCTAAGCCCGCCTTTAAAACTATTTTTGGTATTCAAAGTATAATTAGCTGAACCGTAAGCAGCAGCTATATTTTCTTTTAAACTGTAATCTGCTGTAAATTCTTCGTCCGAAACCCAAGCTCCCTCTACCTGATTTTGCACCAAAACATCGTTCGAAAATCTTGAAATGACAGTCTTCACACCACTTTCAATAGACAGTTTATTATTCAGTTTTTTGTTAAAATCTAAGGCTATTGGAAGCATATTGATTACTGTCTTTTTTGAGCTGGTCAAATTGTCTTCTCTTTCAAATATACCTTGCTGGCTAAATATGTTTTGGTAGGTATTTGGGTTAGCATTGTCATATTTCAATAAATCGATATTAAAAGCCAGCTCACCACCTTTGGCAAATTCATGTTGAATATTGGCATTGACCATTCCATGTTTCCAAAGATTTGTTTCATTGTTTGCGATATTGATACGGTTAATTTCAATACCATTTTGAGAGATCACCGAAGTATTGTTGGCTTTCATGCTCCACTCATTTCTATAGGTTGAGACTAAAATACCTAAGGCTGTTTTTTTGCCTAATTGATAGTCCATTCCTGCTCTTAGGCCATTGTTTAATTGGTAAGGGTCTCGCACAGAATTGATTTTGGTTTGAGTGCTTACCGATTCAAAAACCGTTGTTCTATCGTTTGATACATATTGCATTTGAGCTAAGCGGCTAAATGAATAACCACCATACAAATTCAATTTGTTTTTACGGTAATTTAGGTCGGCATTGGCCACAGGTGCTGAGCCATTAAACCCTGCTGCAGTTAGAGCGTAAGAGCCATTCAAGCCTTCGTCGAGTTTTTGACTCAATACTATATTGATATACCCAGCATTGCCACCTGCATCATATTTGGCCGGTGGAGTAGTGATGAGCTCTATACGTTCTACATTATTTGAGCTCATGCCTTGGAGCATATTGAGAAGGGCAGCAGCAGGAATATAGCTCATTTTTCCATTGATCATCACTCGTACTCCGTCTTTGCCACTCATACTGAGTGTTCCCGCCTGCTTGTTAACAACAATACCAGGACTTTTTTGCAAAATATCAAGCACGGTACCTCCTGCACTTGTGATGCTGTTTTTGACATTGATAACCAAGCGATCTATCTTTTGCTCAATTAGTGGTTTTTTGCCTACCACTACTACTTGGCCCAGTACCAAACCCGCTACTTTGAGTGAATACTCAGTGGGAGTATTTCCAATTGTAGCCGGAACAACCTGATTTTCATACCCTACATAACTGATATTAAGCAAATAGTCTCCTTTTTTAACTTTATCAAAAAGAAAATAACCATCGGCATTTGTAAAACTTGCTTTTATAAGACTACTATCGGCTTTTTCCATCAACAATACCGTACTTCCAGGTAGCGGCTCATTGGTTTCCGATTTTACTCTTCCGCTAATGTTGTTTTGGGCTAAAGTTTCGAAAGTAAAGGAGATAAATAAGTAAAGCAGAATAGTGCTTAGCAGAGATTTTTTTAACGTTTTCATGATTTTTTTTGGTTTATACTAGAAATAATTTTCTTGTTTATTAATGATCTACACGCCTGTTTTTGAATGGTCTCGGTCTATGGTTTCGATTTAAGCTACATCCCTAAAATGAAAGACTTTTAATTAGCTTACTCAAAGCCATTTGCGTAAATAATTACTCAACAAAGGTATTTAAGCCCTACGGATAAGGCTTGGTACTATGTATCCAAAAGTTTGTATATTGTCACATTCTAGTAGAAATTACCAAAAAAAGAAAAAAAAAAAGGGTGCCAATAGGTCCAAAAGACCGCGTTATAAAACAAATTAATTTAAGCCTTGCCCGTGGAAAAAACCTTAAAAGGCAGCATGTAGAAAAAGCCTTTGAATATCGCAATGCCAAGTTTCAATTTTGGCATTGCGATAAAGGCTTTAGAGGTCAATTTAAATTTTCTAATATAAGATTTCATCCTGAAGACTTTTTTTCTTAAGAAAATATCTAAGTAAAAAAGCTTAATTAAATACCTCATTTTTGTTTCGGACTTAGCTTCTTTTTAAGCCAGTTTCTCATAGGCACTTCAAAGAATCGGTTAGCCAACCATGAAGCAAAAAGGCAATAAAACCAAAGAGAACTATCCAAGTTTCCGTTTGACTCTACACTACAGTAGTCTTGCCAGGTGCTTTGGTAGTTTTAAGATAAGCATGGCAATAAAAGGAAACAACATGTACATCCACCATTCTCTACTTATACTCCGTGTGGCGTGGGTGAAGGTAAACCAATGATGAAAATTCATAGAGTGAAGTAGAAACAAGGTATTTACAAAAGAATAGACCGAATTTTTAACTTGAATTAATGGGAATTTTGGAAAGCCAAGACTCCCTGCAATGCCCCAAATAACAGCATTGAGAAAATAGATGCATAGGGTAAATACGGGCAAATCGTGCCACAAAAAATGTCTTGAATTTCTTCATGTTGAAAACTTCAATAAAATAATCAGCGTAGACATAGCAGAGTATGAAGCCGCTCAATACAAAGAAGAAATCGACCATGATGTACATACCACTGAGCAAGCTTGATTTGCTGGGCTCTATGAGCATACTTCCACCAATAAACTTTAAAAATAGTTCGGCATGAAATACCATAGTGAGTAAGGCCGCTATGCCTCTTAGGGGTATTAAATTTTGAAGATATTGTTTTGTTTTCATTTTTTTTGAGGGTTTATAATTGAAGTTTAATTTGAGTCTTGTAAGCGTCTGAGTTCGTCATTGAGGCTGTTTGATGATTTTCTTTTGGCCTTCAATTTTTGGTTTCCAAATTTTAAAGCGGCACTAATACTAAACCTGCGATTGTCAAAAACTCTTAAGCCATCGGTGACAAAACCTCCATAATTACCTTTATAGAAATAATCGCTGTCGGTTCTAAAAATATCTGACCCTGTGATATTAATTTGCAGTTTTTTCTCGAAAAACTCTTTGCGTAAACCAAAGTTGACTCCCTGGTTTCCTTCTACCAAAATAGAGCCACGCCATATCAAATCGCTAAATTTGTAATAACTCAAATCCATGTTAAAACCTTTTGGGAGTTTTAAGCTATTTTGAACTCTTATGTAATAATTTCTTGCGGAAAGGTCAATAATAGTACCACTTAAGTCTCCATTGAAAGTGTTGAAAGAGCCATTGAAAAATGTGGTCACGTTCCAATATTTATTGACTTGGAAAGGATAGGAAACCGAAACCGCATAGCTAGTGGCCTTCTGCATGTTTTGAGGTATTACTCGGTAGCTATTTTCTCCAATAGATTCGAATATCGTGGCGAAAAAATCTTTGGTCACACTGTAGGCATTGGTAATCGTCAATCGCTGCTTAAGGGTATATGTAAACTGGTAGTTCATGATATAGTTGGGCTTAAGAAATGGATTGCCTTCCCATACCAAAAGCTGACTTTGAGGAGTGATAAAAGGGTTTAAGTCGGTGTAAGATGGTCGAGTAATTCTTTTGCCTAAGCTAAGGTTCCACGCATGCGATTTTTGGTCATTATAAGCAAGGCCAATGTTCGGAAATAAATTGTTGTACTGTCGCATTACATCTTTTTTATCAATCTCCTTTGACGAGAAAAGCTCTCCATGGGAATTGGTGTTTTCCATGCGTAAGCCTACATTCAAATTGTATTTTTTGTTAAACTTTACATTGGCTAAGCCATACAAGGCCAATACTTTTTCTTGATATGAAAACGTATTGCTTCGGCTATCGTCAAGCAGAGGTACATTACCTTCAATATTATAAAAATCAAAAGCATTGTCAGTTTTTATGATCCCGTATTTTGCTCCTGTTGAGAGTGTTAGCTTTTTCCAAGATTTGTCATAGTCTGCCTTTATGGAGTAAAAGTTGATATCAGTTGCGGCATCAAAACTGGTGTTTTTAGTAGAAAGGACCAGTTCTCCGTCAAGTGCATAAAAGGTATTGGGTTGCTCGGTGTGTCGGTCAGTTTGGTAATTGCCATAACTTACATCGGCGGAGAAATTTTCAGATGAGCTTATGTCCCAGCGGTGCTGCAAATTGAAATTAAAATTATTGGCTCCACCATTCATTAGGGTTTTAGCGTTCAATATTTCTTGCAAATCGGTCTTTTGCTGGTATATTTTAGTTGTGTTTTGCAGTTGGTTTAGGTTATCGTTGAGAATGGCGACTCCCGAGAAATTGAGCGAATGTTTTTTGCTCAAAATAGCTTCAAGACCAAAGTCGACATTGCTGCTTTTTTGACTTCTCAATTCATACGATTTTGAATCAATAAAACTTCCATTTTGGTCTTTGGTGTCAAACAAATCATCTTGATTATCAGAGTCAGAATAAGTAAGTCTGGCGGAGGCATTTATTTTTGAGCCGCCGTAGTTCAAAGCGACACCCGCACTGCTGCGGTAGAAGTTTCCTTTTGATGAGTTGGCATTGGCGGTACCATTAAAACCCAAGGCTAAGTTTTTCTTTATTTTGATGTTAATAATACCCGCATTGCCCTCCGCGTCATATTTTGAGGAAGGATTGCTGATAATCTCAATGGTCGCAATATTGTCAGAAGTAAGACTCTGCAAATACATTGAAAGGTCGTTTCCGGTCAATCGTGAACGTTTTCCATTGATATAAATCTGGATGCCCCCGCGACCTAAAAGCGAAATGTTATTGTCCATGTCAAGCGTCACCCCTGGCGACTGCTTAAGCAATTCGAGGCCATTGGTTCCCGAGGCACTGGGGCTGGCTTCTACATTGAACACTATTTTGTCAGCTTGAACCTCAAACAATGGAACCTTGGCCGAAACGACCAATTCTTTCAAACCCGTTGTAGCCACTTTTACCTCTATTTCAGGTATATTTTTTTGCTCACCGGACTTTAAATTAAATAAAGCAACTTGCTTTGTTTCGTATTCTAAGTGCCTTACGATCAAGATATAATTGCCCGATTCAATATCTTTGAAAGCATATTTGCCTAATGTGTCGCTAAGTACTCCGGTAATTATAGTAGAGTCTTGGTCCAAAAGCGAAATCGTTGCGAATTCTACTGGTTTTTTCTCTGAGTTTTTGATCTGTCCAGAAATTTGACCGAAGGCCATTCCCAATTTACTTTGAGCATGAAGGTTCACAGAAAAACCGATTAGGAATAAGAGAACAGGTAGGATACGTTTAAGCATTTTTGATTTGTTAGTTTTCATGATCTACTTTTTTTAATGTTAATTGGCACCACGATCTTTTTATAAGAACTGATTACTGAACAAAAGTAGAAATAGGCAAAAAGAAGGGCTTGGTGTATAATCTCAAAAAGTTGGTATATTGTCTCATTATCGAAATTTTAAAATTAGATTTTGGGCTACGAGAGGAGAGTAGGAAATAAATGAATTTTGCTTAAACCTATATTCGGAAAGTTGAAAGAATCCCTAAAATATTGGGTTCAGAATTATTTTCTTGTTATAGAATATTCCAAAAAGAAGAAAACCTATAGCATGGAACAAATTAAAACTAAATAAAAAAGGCTGGCAAAGTATTCTTTGCCAACACCTTAACTATATATTTCATTTTCATTTTTTGGGCAAAATTCTATTTTTTAATTTTCCAATAGGTGGCTTTACCATGTTGATTGTTCTCATACAGGAACTCATGCCGACCCTCTATTTTACCATTCGGCAAAATTTCGAAAGTCAAAGTATCATGCAATCCTTCAGGCATGCAAGGAAACTGAAAAGTATTCTTACCAACATATTCATATGGCTGACCAAATACTTCATTTTTGAGCCACACTGCACCATTTTCCTTTATAAGCACAATTTCACTTTTATCGTTGCTATAGGTACCTACTAGGTTATCCAAACCATTGGGCGATACAGCATAGTTTTTTGCCAACGAAACGTCAAAGTTCACCTTTTTGCCTTCTTTGCTTTCTTGTACTTTTAATGTCTTTTCATTATTTAAATTGAATATTTATTTACAATTTCAAAAACACTAAAAACTTAAACAAAGGGTATTTTCAAAATTCTAGTAAATGCTTCATTTTTATTCAAAAAAAACTGATAAAAAACCCATCACTAATTGATTGCATTAATTTTAATCTAAAATTAGGCTCAAAGGTATTTGATAATAAATGAGACTATTTAGTTTAGTGTTTCAAATACTTAGCGTATAGTCTCAGGCTAAATATTGACAGTAGAAGAAGTTATTTTTGATAAAAAAAAACTTTAAATAAAGCTATTATTGAGAAAAAGAGGCCTTCGGACATTCTAAATATTTAGAATTTGATATTCATAAATTATTCAAAGAATGGCAATGGTAAATAAGCTTTTTGTAGTAAAGTAGAAATTTTTAAAAATTTAGACTAATGAGTTTTTGAGTACTTACCAAAATTCCTTTAAAGAAGACAAATATGTTTTTTAGTAAGCCAAAAAGTTAAAACCAAACCTATAAAAATATTTAGTTTCTCTAAAGAGGCAAGTTAATTTTAAAAGTTGTGCCAACACCTACTTCACTTTCTACCGCCAAAGTTCCTCCATGCCCTTTTGTAACAATATCATAAGCCAAACTCAATCCTAAGCCAGTACCTTTTCCAGTAGGTTTTGTGGTAAAAAATGGTTGGAAAATTTTTGCTTTGTTTTCTTCGGATATACCTGAACCATTGTCTTTTATGCTAATTTCAATGGTTTTGCCTAATTTTTTGGTTGATACCGTTACCAAAGGTTTATAGGATTCATTATTTTCTTTTGCGGTTTTACTTCGCTCATTGCATGCATAAAAAGCATTGTTTATAAGATTAAGAAAAACCCTGCCAATATCTTGTGGAACCGCCTCGATTTTGGGTAAATCTGCATCAAAATCAGTTTTAAAATCAGAATTGAAGGTTTTGTCTTTGGCTCTTAAACCATGATAACTCAAGCGTAAAAACTCATCGGCTAGATCGTTAATATCAGTAGGTTCTTTCTGTCCAGTGCTGGTGCGAGAGTGTTGGAGCATACCTTTTACAATGCTTGAGGCTCGTTTACCATGGAAATTTATCTTCTCCATATTTTGGCTTAAATCTTGTAAAAGTTCTTCCTCAATGCTCCCAGTTGTTAAGATACTTTTTGTTTTTAGAGCTTCGGCCAGTTCTGATACTAACTCTACATTGAGTTCTGAGAAATTATTGACAAAATTCAAAGGATTCTGGATTTCATGAGCTATACCTGCTGTTAGCTCACCTAAAGATGCTAGTTTTTCTTGCTGAACCAATTGATTTTGCGTTGCTTTTAGTTCCTCCACTGTAGCTTCTAGCTCTTCTTTTTGGGCCAATATTTCTGCAGTCCTTTCCTTTACCAGATTGTCCAATACTTCATTTTCATTCAGTATTTTTTTGTTCTTTTCTTCCTCAGCTTTTAGTGCCTTCTTTTGATTATTAAAACTTACTGCATAAGCGACTAACCAAACCAATCCACCTAGCGAAAAGAAATTAAATATATTACTGTATTCTTTAGTAATCGATGGAGCTATTGAATCAAAAAAACCTTTAATACTTACTATTAAAAAAAGTGGAAACCCAGCCTTTAAGAGGGTAAATGATAGATTATTTTCTCTAATAATCCAAAGTACATATAGGATATAAGCATTTAACCCGAACCAAATAAAATTAACCATTGGCTGGAACTTTTCAGGAAGAACCAAGTCTATCACCAAAGCAAATGGTAAAATAAAAAAGACTAAATACCTAGTAGGAGTTTCTAGATTATATTTATCAACTTCTATTTTAAGCTTTTTTCGAATAAAATTGATTACAAAAAAAGTAATGAGAAAATTGACCATTTCAAATTGGATTTTAAAAAATTCGTCCGCGAATAATATTTATAATTTCAAATTTGCAAAAAAAAGACGAGAAAGTTCTACAAATCAAAAATTACGATTAATAATAGCGTTTTAAACCAAATGCAAAGCCCAAACAAGAACCCAAATCAATACGAAACTGATTAAAAGAGAAATATTAACCATCGTGCCGGCTATTCTAGAATCAAAACCAAATTCGTCAGAAAACGGAAGTATAGTCATGCCCAAAGGTAGAATCACCAAAACTATCAAGACACTTTGCATCAAGGAAGGTGGAAGGAAGAAATATAAAGCTGCAACACAAATACCCCCAATCAAATACCTTAAAATCAAAACTTTTGAGATGTGTTTCATTTGTGATTTATTTAGCTCAAAACTCAAATAAATCCCCATCAAAAGTAGCACCAAGGGCTTGTTGGCTTTTGCTAAAATACCTAAAAAATCAAAGGCAATATCGGGTAAAGGAATACTAAAAATATTGATTGATAAGCCAATAACCATTCCTGTAACAGGCGGCAATGTAAAAACCCGAAGGAGCAGTTTAGAAACTGGAAACTTTCCATCGCCACGTTTGGCAAAATAAGCACCTACGGGGTATACGCCTCCAAATGTCATAATCGTGTTGCCGATATCAAACATGACAGCAAAAACCAAGGCTTCTGTTCCCCAAATTCCTTCAATCAAAGGAAAGCCGAAAAGTCCGACATTCAAGCCTCCTGAGCCCATGGTCAATACACCACGCAATTTGGATTCTAGGCCTTTGAATATATAAAATGCTGAGCTTATCATCACTACGCCCATACTCACACATAAAAACGGCAAAAGAAACAAAGTTGGCTCCAGCTTAACTTTGGCAGTAGAAATAATCATCAAAGCAGGAAAAGTAGTGTGCATCAAAAACTTAGAAAGTACTTTCCCTTCTTTTTCGGTAATAAAATTGTACTTTTTTATCAAAAAACCCATCAAAATGAGGGCAAAAGTGATAACGAAAGTAGCGTTTGCTTGGGCCATCTTGTAAATTTAATCTGCAAAGATAATTTGGTTTTTCAGATGCATAAAATTAATATCAATTGAAGACCAAGAATCTGAATTATAGTATCATTCTTTCATTGAACATGTAAATATTTTAATACTAAAATATGTTTTCTACCAAAAAAATAAACTTCTTAGGACTACCAGATGATTTCAAAAAACAAATTAATTCAGTTTTATTTAAAAACCAGGCGGTGGCCCAGAGGTATTATAATCACAACCATCTATTTTCGCAGTAAAACTAGGCATACTGATGGTTTCAAAACCAGGACTGAAAAGTATACTTTTTCCCGCAGAATAAATCAAGGAACCTATTACTTGCACCTTAGCTGAGGATGTAATATTATTTCTAACATTGACTGTGTTTTGTCCTGCCCAAGTCTCTGAAAAAGTCTGAGATAATCTACAATCTTTTAAAACATGAATTTCCTTACCAGCCAATCCATCATCAGCTACAAACATTACTAAATTTCTCAAATTGGCGTAAAAAAACTTATTGGCACCAGAAGAAAAATTACCAGGATTAACATCTTTTCCAAGAAATGTCTCATTGCCGTCATAAAAATAGGGCTCATAACCAATACTATTATCTAAAGTAGTTGAAAAAATAGATGTAAATTCATTTCCTGAAATCTCAGCACCAACAATTGAAGAATTTTGGATTGTCCCAATTTCTGTTAAATCAGATTTTGTCAATACATTCGAAGTTCCATTGTAAGAAAAAAACAAAACGCCAAAATCATTGTGAGAAAAACTATTTTTATTTAAATTTATAGGATTAGAGGATTCTGATCCTGGCCTTATATCTTTAACCATTACGGTTCCTGTTGGCGTTCCATCAGATTTCCAAAGTTCATTCCCATGTGTGCCGTCATCAGCGGAAAAAACCAAGAATTGATTGTTATAGTTGGTCATATATTGAGGATTAGACCCAGAACTCGGAGATATATCTTTTACTAAAACTGTTCCTGCATTGGTGCCATCTGTTTTCCATAATTCTGAGCCTATTATTGGATCTTGATAAGTAAAAAACAAAGTATTGCCAACTATTTCAAACTTAAAACTATACGTTGGTGCATTTACTCCGGGTATTAGTTCTTTTAAAAGTTGTGTGCCAGTTCCAGTACCATCAGTTACCCAAACCTCCTCTCCATTTGCTTGGGTAAATGCAACAAAAAACAACTTTCCATTGCAGACATTAAAGTCTGTCAATGGACTTCCAGATCCGTAAGGCTCTATGGATTTTAATTTAAATTCTATAGTGCCATTTGTAACCCATAGCTCTTCGTTTACACTAAAATACAAAAAGCCGGCATATTCCTTTAGACCGTATTTAGAACCAACTGAGTAAGCGGCATTTTCATGAAAAATAGTGGGTGTAGTTACTCCATCAGTTACCATCAAATGGCGATTCGCGTAGAAATAGGTTTTGCCTCCAAACTCCACAAAGTCAGTATTTATAAAACTAGAGCCTGAATAAAAATCAAAAGTGGAAAGATTTGAAAAATCCCCTTTGATATCGATTGGGTAAGGATTTAGGTCAGCAAAAAGTGTTGTTCCAGATGTAGTTCCATCAGTTTTCCATAACTCCATGCCATGTTTTCCATCGTCATAATTAAACAATATTGCGTTGGTAGTTTCTTTTACATAATTGAAATTTTTCCCATTTTCAAAACCGGCAGTTTTGATATCTTTCACTAGCGATGCTACCCCCGATTCCATTTTATAAAGTTCGTAACCTGTACTAGAATTAAATCCAGTGAAGTAAAATTTATTTCCAACTTTTGCAATTGGATAAATATTGCTAAGCCCAAGTGATGGATTGATGTCTTCTATATCTATTGTTCCTGCCAATGTACCATCGGTTTTTCTACCACGAAAACCATTAACAGTATCATTGCATATATAATACAGCTCATTATCAAATAATTGGAAATTGGAAAAGGTAGAAGATTCAATCCCAGCAAAATGGTCTTTTACAATCGATGTTCCCAAAAGAGTCCCGTCCGTCTTCCAAAGCTCAAAACCTGAGGTACCATCATTTGCAATAAAATACATTTGGCTATTGGCTACGATAAATTTACGCTGATTTAGGTTTGTAGGAAATATGCCTTCTCCAGAAACAAGCGTCGGATTAATATTTTTCAACAACTGTCTTTGACTAAAAAAGCCTGTATTTTCAAATCTGTAAATTTGTCTTTTATTATTGAAGTCTACTGCTGTATAAATCAAAACATTATTCAAAGCTCTTAAATCTTTTGGGTCACTTTCTGTAGCTCCACTTATGCCATTTCCCAAACCAAACTCATCAATGTAAACGATGTTTCTTGGGTTACCAAATCTTGTAGCTGTAAAATAAACAATATTGTTGCAAAAGGTTAAGTCCTTTGGATTTGAGTTTCCATCACCATACCCACCGTTTAAATCTACCGGAAAAGCAAATGAACCATCAGAATAGGCAATTTCTCGGCCGTAAACAATACTATTTATTGGAAAAAATAGGTAATTTGAGTTTGCTACTGGCAGCTCTTGTCCAAATTCAATAGTACTGGCCGTTCCTGAATTTATTCCTTCAGTCAAAACTACAGTGCCCGCTTCTGTACCATTTGTTTTCCAAAGTTCCCTACCCTGGGTATCATTAGACGCATAAAAATAAGCTTCTCCATTGAAAATGGTAAACCCCTGAATACTCGATGAGGTTTGTCCAGGGTATATATTTTTCACCATTTGAGTCCCAGCTGAGGTTCCGTCGGTAATCCAAAGTTCTTCTCCAGCAGTATCGTTGGTAGCAACAAACAAAACCTTCGTACCTAAAACAAAGAAATTCTTTGGGTAAGAGCCATAAGGTCCAGGATATATGTCTTTCAAAATCATAGTTCCGGCAGCGGTACCATTGGAAATCCAAAGCTCTTGATTACTGCTAAATTGAGCATCATATGCTGAAAAAAGCATAATGTTATTAAAAGCAATAAAATTAGAAGGAATATTATTCTGAAAATATGGCCCAAAAGGTGCCGTATATGGACTTTTTACAAGATTTGTCCCCGCATTTGTGCCGTCAGTTAACCATAGTTCAGTGTTTTCATTCGTATTGGTTTTTGTCAAAAAAAACGAATTCCCATTTGCCAAAGGAATAAACTCTCTAGGATGTGATGAACCGTTATCGGTTTTAATATCCTTTAGTAAAGACTGCCCAACAACATTTGTAAATAAAAATAGAATCGGAATAAAAAAAGTTTTTGGTATCATGATAAATATTTTCAATAATTCAAACTCAAACTAGCTTCAAATTCATCTCTTTGAAAATACTCAACCTAATAATCCAAAAACTTTTTATGTTTCGGTAAAAAAAAATAGAAGTTTAGAAAAATTGCCATTTTTTGACTTAACTTCAATAAATTAATTTTTGAAAAAATGCCAACCCTAAAAATCAATAATTGCGATATTCATTACGAAATACATGGAGAAGGAAACGAAACCATCGTGTTTTCTCATGGTCTGCTTTGGAGTGGAAAACTATTCTATAAACAAGTTGAGTATTTCAAATCAGCCTACAAGGTAGTTATTTATGACCATCGTGGACAAGGAAAATCTGAAGTGACAGCATCTGGCTATGATATGGATGCACTTTCTGAAGATGCGGCAAAACTTATCGAAACTTTAAAACTTGGAAAAGTACATTTTGCAGGCTTATCGATGGGTGGTTTTGTTGCTATGCGATTGGCCGCTAGGCGACCTGATTTAATAAAATCAGCAATTTTAATTGAAACATCCGCTCAACCGGAGCCAAATACGGCAAAATACACCTTTCTAAATACCGTTGTAAAACTATTTGGTGTAATTCCAGTGGCAAATGCCGTAATGAAAATCATGTTTGGGGATACTTTCTTAAATGACACCAACCGCAAAGAGGAAAAAGAAGAATGGAAAAACGAACTTAAGAAAAACCAAAAATCTATTGTAAAGGCAGTAAGTGGGGTTATATCAAGAAATGGTGTTGAAAATGAACTGAAAAACATTAAATGTCCAACTTTGGTAATGGTTGGCAATGAAGACAAAGCTACAATTCCTGCAAAAGCAGAGTTTATACATAAGAATATTCCTCAATCTAGGTTGGTTTATATAAAAAATGCTGGTCACTCTTCTAGCGTTGAGGAACCTGAACAGGTAAACATAGCAATTGAAAGTTTTTTAATCGGGTTAAATCCTTGATTTGCAAATCTTTTATAAATACTTTTCAATCTTACTTTTATAGAAATTATTATTTTCAATTTGAATATTCCAAGAAAAACTGGCTCAAAATATCCTTTTTTATTTTCCTTTGTATATCTTTAAAAAACCTAATCGATTTAACAAACTAATAATATATGAAACTTGCTCTTCATTGGAAAATCCTCATCGGACTTGTACTCGGCCTTGCATTCGGTTATTTCATGAAAACCATCGACGCCAAAGATTTTGTAACTGACTGGATAAAACCATTTGGTACAGTTTTCATAAACCTTTTGAAAATGATTGCCGTACCATTGATAGTGGTTTCGCTCATCACCGGCCTTGCAGACTTAAAAGACATCTCTAAACTTTCAAAATTGGGCAGCAGAACTGTTGTTTTATATTTGTTTACGACATTTTTAGCAGTATCAACTGGATTAGTATTAGCCAATATAGTAAACCCTGGGAAGTTTATAAATGCAGAATCAAGACAATCACTACTCGAAAACTTCGCTGGAGATGCAAGCAAAAAAATAGAGTTAGCCGTAAATCAAAAAAGCAAAGGTCCGCTTCAACCATTGTTAGACATTGTCCCTGATAATATTTTTGGAGCATTATCAAACAATGGCTCAATGCTACAAGTCATTCTTTTTGTAATACTTATCGGAATTGGTTTAATTCTTATTGATCCTGAAAAAGCCAAACCTGTAACGGATTTCTTCAAAGGCTTCAACGATGTAATTCTTAAAATCATAGACCTAATAATGTTGATTGCACCCATTGGCGTATTCTCATTGATGTCTGCACTTATGGTCGAAATTCCAGATTTTTCTGTTTTACAAGCTTTACTTATTTATGCATTTACCGTAGTAATTGGCTTATTACTAATGACTTATGGAGTTTATCCAACTTTATTAAAAGTTCTTGCCAAATACCCTGTGAAAAAGTTTTTTAGTGCCATGGCTCCAGCCCAAATCCTGGCCTTCTCTACAAGTTCGAGTGCTGCTACATTGCCAGTAACGATGGAAAGAGTAATTGAACATGTAGGCGTAGAAGAAGAAGTTGCGAGCTTTGTATTACCTCTTGGAGCTACTGTAAACATGGACGGAACCAGTCTCTATCAGGCCGTCGCAGCTATATTTATTGCTCAAGCTTTTTCTATGGATTTGACTTTTTCACAGCAAGTCATGATTATTCTGACTGCTACATTAGCCTCTATTGGCACTGCCGCAGTACCTAGTGCAGGGATGGTTACATTGGTAATTATCCTTGGTCAAGCAGGAATTCCTGAAGCAGGATTAGCACTTATTTTTGCGATTGACAGGCCTTTAGATATGCTTCGCACCGTAACCAACATTACCAGTGACGCAACAGTTGCAACAATTGTGGCATCTTCAGTGGGGAAACTCAATAAGCCTGAACCCCATGAATGGGATGAAAATCTAAAAAAATAAGTCTAAAAATTCGTTCAAAAACTGTCCAAAATCATATTTTTAGATATTTTGCAACAATTAGCCCTAAATATGGGTTAATTTTGCATTATGATTACAGTTAGAGAAAGGCCGGTAACGCATTGGTTGCCAATCACAAAAAAGGAAGTGGAAATGAGAGGTTGGGATGAACTTGACGTTATCCTTATCTCTGGTGACGCCTACGTTGACCATCCATCTTTCGGCACAGCCGTGATTGGCAGAATAATTGAAAGTGAAGGTTTTAAAATAGCCATCATACCTCAACCCAACTGGAAAGACGATCTTCGTGATTTCAAAAAACTGGGAAAACCCAAATATTTCTTTGGAGTAACAGCTGGTTGTATGGATTCTATGGTGAACCATTACACAGCCAATAAACGTAAACGCTCAAACGATAGCTATACACCTGGTGGTGAAGCCGGCTTTAGACCTGACTATGCGACAACGGTGTATTCAAAAATCTTAAAAGAAATTTACCCTGATGTTCCAGTATTGATTGGCGGCATTGAGGCTTCTTTAAGAAGAGTTACGCACTACGATTATTGGGCAGATAAACTTCTCCCCTCTATTTTGGTAGATTCCGAAGCCGACATGCTGGTATATGGCATGGGAGAGCAGCCACTTAGAGAAATTTTACGATTGGTAAAGAAAGGTATTCCTTTGAATAAAATCAAAGACGTAAATCAAGTCGCTTTTCTAGAGGATGGACTTGAGGATGTAAAAGACTATAAAAACTGGGAAACAGTAGAATTAGCTAGTCATGAAGTTTGCCTAGAAGACAAAATAAAATATGCTTCGAACTTTAAAATCGTAGAAGTAGAATCTAACAAATGGCAAGCCAATAGAATAGTACAAAAGGTAGGTGAAAAAACCTTAGTTATCAATCCACCTTTCAAAACTATGGACGAAGCCGAAATGGACATCTCTTTTGATTTGCCTTATACACGTCAGCCACATCCAAAATATGCCAAACGAGGAACTATCCCTGCATACGAAATGATAAAATTTTCGATAAACATGCACAGAGGGTGTTTTGGAGGTTGTAGTTTTTGTACCATTTCTGCTCATCAAGGTAAGTTCATAGCCTCACGTTCTGAGGAGTCTATCATGAAAGAAGTGGATGCATTAGCACAACATCCTGAGTTTAAAGGGTACATTTCTGACCTAGGCGGACCATCAGCCAATATGTACCGAATGAAAGGCAAAGACGAAGCAATATGTAACCGTTGCCAAGCCCCAAGCTGTATTCATCCTGTTATTTGCTCTAATCTTGACACTTCTCATAAGCCGCTTACCAATATCTATAAAAAAGTTGATGCCCATCCTGAAATCAAAAAGGCATTTGTAGGCTCTGGGATAAGGTATGATTTGTTAGTTGACGACTTCAACAAAAACAACCAAGACGGCAATCACGACGAATACATGGAGCAGTTGGTTACTCGACATGTTTCCGGCAGACTGAAAGTTGCACCTGAGCATACTTCTGATGCAACACTGCGTGTAATGCGTAAACCTAGTTTTAAGTATTTCAGAAAATTCAAAGACAAATACGACAAAATACAGGAAAAACATAAGCTAAAACAGCCCCTTATCCCCTATTTCATTAGCTCACATCCAGGCTGTGAAGAAGCGGACATGGCCAATTTGGCTGCTGAAACCAAAGATTTAGGTTTTAAATTAGAGCAGGTGCAAGATTTCACACCTACACCTATGACCGTAGCGGAGGTTATTTACTATACAGGCGTACATCCGTATACCCTCCAACCCATTCATACTGCCAAAACGAAAGAAGAGAAACTGACGCAAAACAACTATTTCTTTTGGTGGAAAAGCGACATGAGAAACTGGATAAAAAATCGTTTAACCAAACTTGGGCAGAAAGAATTGGCAACGAAGTTGTTGAGTCCGATGAAGAAGGATGGAATTGTTAGTGGTGACACGAACATTGGCGGTGTTGGAAATGTTCGAGAGGACACGAACAAAGGCGGTGAAAGAAATGACCGCAAAGCGGTTTTTAAAGGTTCAACAAAACCTAATGTCAAAGCAAAAGAAGAGATAATTCCAGCCAAGAAAAAACCTTTGAAAAAGAAAAAAGGTTGGGCTTAATAAGCGAATAAAATATTTAGAATATACCCGAAAGATTCCTTTTGGGTATTATTTTTTTAGGCTACATTTGAATTCAAAACTAAAAATAAAAATGTCTGATTATAAATCTTTAGCGTATTCCACAAAAGACTTTATCTGTACACTAACCCTTCTAGGGCCAGGCAAAGGGAACGCAATGGGGCCCGAATTTTGGGATGAACTACCATTGGCAATGGATGAAATAAATGTAAATCCCTCAATCAAAGTTATTATTGTAAAAGGAAGTGGTGAACATTTTTCCTATGGCTTGGATATTCTAAGAATGATGCCGAAAC
This sequence comes from Lacihabitans sp. LS3-19, assembly GCF_024343575.1. Taxonomy (GTDB): domain Bacteria; phylum Bacteroidota; class Bacteroidia; order Cytophagales; family Spirosomataceae; genus Leadbetterella. Next base: position 19,939 of record NZ_RJUA01000128.1, read on the forward strand.
TTGGGGATTTATTGGGTGGACAAATGATGGCCGAAAAACGCCTAAAACTCAAAAGTCTTGTAAAACATATGCAAAGTGGTTTTCTTAAAATGCATCAATCTTCCAAGCCAGTAATAGCAGCCGTACATGGCTGGTGCATTGGCGGCGGCCTTAACATGATTTCTGCAGCAGATATCCGCCTTTGCTCTTCTGATGCTAAGTTTAGTTTAAGAGAGACTAGACTTGCAATCACTCCTGATATTGGTGGACTCCAATTTCTCCCAGATATAATTGGGCAGGGATTTACGAGAGAATTGGCCTACACTGCTAAAGATTTTGATGCCAAATATGCTGAAAAAATGGGATTAGTAAACGATATATTTGCAACGCCAGAAAAACTTTTTGAAGAAGCAAACAATATGGCCAAGCAAATAGTTGAAAATTCGTCGGTTGCTGTTCAAGGAGCGAAAGAAGTTCTAAACTATTGTCAAGACAAATCAATAGAAGCTGGCCTTGACTATGTAGCTACCTGGAATTCTGCATTTTTACAATCGGAAGATTTCAATGAAATGCTTATAGCGGGAATGGAGAAAAGAAAACCTAATTACAAGTAAATAAAATTTCAAATCCTTTATTATGATTGGCGTTTTTGATTCGGGCATTGGTGGTCTTACGCTACTTAAAGAAATGATGCACACCTTGCCTAATGAGAGCTTCCTTTATTATGCCGACACCGAAAATGTTCCTTATTCCTATAAAACCACCGAACAAATCAAAGAATTTGTAGAAAAAGCCGTAGTTTTTCTCAGAACTGAAGGTTGTAAAGCAATAGTTATAGCCTGCAATACTGCCACGAATGTCGCAATAGAATATCTCAGAGAAAAATATGATTTCCCAATCATCGCCATACAACCTGCCGTAAAAGTTGCCTTTGACAATAACTCCGGAAATAAAAGAATTTTAGCTTGTGCTACTCCAGTTACCTTAAGGTCAGACAGGTTTGAAAATCTCATAAACTCCCTAGATATTAATCATTTGATAGACAAATTACCCTTACCTAAATTGGTGGAATATGCTGAAAAAGAAATCTTCGATGGACCGGAGGTCTTAAAATACTTAAAGGAAGAATTTTCAAAATTTGATTTAGAAAAATTTAAATTTGTGGTTTTAGGTTGCACACATTTTACCTATTACGAAGACTTCATTCGTGCCAATTTCCCAAACTTAATTCCTATTGATGGAAACGAAGGCACTGCAAGGCATTTATACAATACTCTTTTTACCTTAAATCTTCTCAAATCAGATGAGAAAGGCACTCTAAAATTTATTGAATCTGGAAAATATGTAGTAGACGAAGGGAGGTTTTGGAGGTATTTAGAGAAATAATAATTTTTTTCTCTAAAATAATTTTAAACTAGTTCGTTTTTCCACTTCCGCGTCCATTCCAATGCTCCAAAGGCAGCGATGATACAGGTTATTCTACATTATAAAAAAAATGAATTTCAGATATCCCAAATGATTTGTAATTTTACGGAGCACTATTTTTTTAACTAATAATGAAATCCAAATATCTAATAATTGCAATTCTAGCAATCTTCACAGGGTCATCTTATTCTCAAAACGTAATTTGTGGGCTTAATGATACCCAAATATCAGAGGAAACTCAGTATGCAATGAATATGGCCAAGGAGTGGAATTTCAATAGGAGTGCTAGAACTTCCCAGAATAATGAATATTCAATATGTAAAGTAGCTGTGGATATTGATTATTTCACGTATGATGAATTTAAAAAAGATACCACAAAAATAATTTTTACTGTAAAACAACAGTTACTAGAAGCTTCAAAAATATTTGAAAAGGAAACAAATACAAAATTGGTTTTAACACAAGTTAATATTTGGAAAGATCCAGAAACTGATCCATACGCTAATACAAAAGATATTTTTCGACTGCTTTCAATTCTCGCTGAAACTTGGTCAAAACCTTCATTTGAAAAATACAAAAGTGATGTAGTTATGTATCTTGTAACTAAACCATTTGAAGGTGCAGGAGGAGTTGCTATGTCGATTGGTAGTAAATTCAATGTTTCTCCCCTATTTAATTTATCAACTATCATTCATGAAACCGGTCACAACCTAGGTTCTCCACATACTCAAAACTGTAGTTGGCCAGGCGGAATGTTAGACTACTGCTATCAATCAGAAGGAGGTTGCTATACTGAAGCACTTGAAAAAACTATTGGAACAGTTATGAGTTATTGTTCTGGCAGAAAAATAACCTTTCATCCTCTTTGTCAAGCAATTATAGAAAATTATTCGAAGAAAAACTTCGAGGCTATCACAAAAAAACCCAACCCTATTGTTTTCCCTGCCGAAATCCAGAATACTTCAAATTATTATGAAGTAAAAAACCAAACAAGTTCTGAAAAAATAATATATCAAATTTCTTCAAATCAAGATTTCCAAAACATCTTATATGAAGATTCAACTGAGATTGGATTATTATATTTTCGAAACCTAAAAAACAATAGCACATACTATTTGAAAGCTTTTTCGAAAAATAGATTTGGTGATTCCAACTGGTCAAATGTTATGAAAATTAGTAATTCTAGTATATACATTGATATTCCTAAAATCTTATCTCCAAACTCCCAAAATATAAAATTAGACTTAAATAATAAGATAAATTTAGAATTTAGTCAGACTGAAGGTGCAACAGAATATGAAATAGAAATTACAAATTATTACAACCCGTTGTTTAGGAATATATCTACAGTTTCAATTCCAACGGGTTCAAATTCCATTGAAATTTCTTTAAAAGATTTAAAAATATCCATATATGACCCTCTAATTTGGCGTGTTAGGGCATTAAATAATTTCCAAAAAAGCGAATGGTCAAACACTGGATTTATTATAAATAAAGAACCAAATTTCTTTGTGAATTTTCCATTTAATGATTTAAACAATGCCCCAAGTACTTTTTCATTTAATTTCTATCAAAACTTAAACTATCTTAACTTAAAAATTCTGGTTTCTGAATTTAGCGATTTTAAAAACCCAATTTTAGATAAAGTTTATAAACATGAAGAATATGAGGTTGAAATTTCTTTTTTTTTAGAAAACCTTAAACCCAATACAAGATATTATTATAAAATTGAAACGCTAAAATCAGAAAATAGCATATGGAAAGAGTATCCGAATTTAGTAATCCATGAATACGAAAACTCGTTTAAAACAAATAATTCAAACCAAAACTCGAATACGGTATTTTTCCATAAAGAACATTATAAAGATATGGGATTCAAAATTGACCATATAATTACACCCTATGATAAAGCTATATTTGTATCTGATAATAAATTGCAAACAATAAATTCTGAAAATTTAGAATTAGAAGTCTTTGATAGAAAAAAAACTAATGGAGAAATTGGAGTTACTTACGCAACATCGAAAATTAAAAGTGACGCAGATAATAACATAGCCAAAATAGTAATTTTAGGTAAAATAGAGAAATACAAAGGAGCATTTCCTGAAGATTTATTTGCCTTAAGAATATATGACCGTAAAACACTAAAACAGGTTTCTTCAACAGAATTTTATATAAGCGACTCCATATCCTATATTCAAGATTTTGACCCAACTAATAAATTAATATTTGATGGCAATAAACTTTGCAAAATTGAAAATAAAAAGCTTATTAACATCTTGAAATTTAACAATTATACCAATATTATAAACTCCTCGCCTAATGTTATTTGGTTTAAATTATATAATAACACAAATAATCAGAATGAACTATACCGATATACAATAAATAACAACTTACTAGAAAAAGTAAGTTTACCTCCTGGAAACAATTACTTTAATGAACTTAAGACAGACAAATCCGAAAATATTTGGATTAATTTTGCAAATGGAGATTTAGGAAAATTTGATGGGAATAATTGGGCAATTTTTAATTATCAAAATTCTCCGTTGGGATATTACACCAATGGTTTTGACATTGATAATTTTGGAAATTTATATGTAAATTCTTTTGATTATTACCCATATGGAAATCTATTGAAATTTTCTGACAACAAATGGACTGTTTTAAAAGATAATTTAAATTTTTCAAGCCAACTAAATGTGGATTCTTTTGGTAAACTCTGGATGAATACCTCAAAATCAGCTTTAATTAGAATAAATCCTTGTCCTGAGATTCAAGCACCTAGTATTGAATCCAATTTTGATGAATTACCCACAAATGAAATCCTAAAAATTAAGGCAAAAGGATGTACCAATGTAGTCTGGAACTGGAAAAACAAAGAAGAATCCATAATAGAAAAATTAATAGTTGGCGATAACCAATTAATTCTTTCGCCAAGTTCAAATACTACCTATTTTGCTCGTTGTTATATCGATGGTTGTTCTAGCATAGAATCATCAAAATCAATATATTTAACTCCAAAAATTTTCGTAAATGAAATCCTAAAAAATAGATTATGTGAAAATGAAATCGTAAAAATAAATCTAAAAATTGAAGGTAATTTTGAGCCAAACAATCAATTTTTTGCAGTGTTTAAAAATTCCGATTCTCAACAAAAAATAGAACTGATTAAAAAAGAAAATTATTGGGAATTAAAAACAGGAACAAAAATCCCTACAGGAAAATTTGTCGTTAGTATAGAAAGTACACTTCCAAAAATCGCATCTAAAGACTCTCTAGATTTGGAAATATTGTCAAGCCCAATATCAAAAATAGAAGGTCCCGATAAATTTTGTATTGGTGACACAAAGCTACTTGTTGCAAAAGTGGAAAGTGGAAACTCTCCTTACAAATATTTTTGGAAAAAAGATAAGACAACTATTTTTGATACAAATACTGGAGCTTTTCAATTGACAGAAGGCGGTGAATATCAATTAATTGTGACCGATTCCAAAGGATGTAATTCAGAACCTACGCTATTAAAAGTATTAGCATATGAATACCCTACTGCTGAGTTATCAAAAAATCAAAGTGAATACATTTTTTTGAACAAACCTGACACCTTAAAAGTAATTACTCAACAAAATTTCTTAATTAATTGGTTAAAAGATGGAAAGATTATAGAAGGAGCAACAAAAAACACATTATTAGTAAATGAACCTGGAAAATTCAGCGTGTCTGTCAATAATAATGGATGCATTTTCTATTCTCAGCCAATCAGCATAAACCTTATTACAGGATATAATCAAGAACCAATTTCCAACAATATCACAATTTTTCCTAATCCAAATAATGGAATCTTTACTATTTCTGCAAAATTTGAAAATGGTTTTACAGGTAATTTATTCATATATGACGAAAATGGTCGTCTTTTAGCAGTAGAAAAAATAACAGATATATTCGATTATAAAAAAGAGGCCAATTTTAGCAAAATTCCAAGCGGACCCTATTACATTTTATTTGCAGATAATAAATTAAAAATGGTAAGTAAATTTATCAAAAACTAATAAAACTAAAATTCTACTTAACTCCCATTTTTCCACTTCCGCGTCCAATCCAAAGCCCCAAAAGCAGCGATAATACAGAAAACGAAATATAGAATAGAGTACAATTTGACATCTTTTACGTAATACATGTAAGTACTAATGATGTCGATGGCAAGCCACATCCACCAAGCTTCTACTTTCTTTTTCATCAACATAAAAGTTGCCACGATGCTCATCACGGTAGTGAAGGAATCTATATAAGGAAACGCACTCGGCAAACTGAATAAAGTTGGAAATATTTGGTGTAGATTTTTAGAAAATGTACCTAAAATATACGTACATACTAAACCTCCAACAATCAATATTGAAGAAGTTTTCAATGGCAATTTGGTGATTCTTAGCTCATTTTTCTGATTAGCATCCAAAGCCTTTGGAAACTTCCACATCCAAAATCCTATAATGTTGGTCACAAAGAAAAAACCTTGTAAAAACATATCAGGATATAGCTGAATCTGATAAAACATAATGGATGCGAGCACCACATTTACCAAGCCAATGATCCAGGACCAAACATTTTCCTTTGCAGAAAGCCATACGGCGTAGCCACCTGTTAGAGTAGCCCAAAATTCCAAATGGCTCATATCGTAGCCAAGAATTGTGAAGAAAATGTTCTTAATATCAAATATTACTGGCAATTGGTTTTGATTTAAAAAGTGGCACAGTACTACAAGGCTCCCCAAACATCAAACTTTTTGCTATTGGCTTTAATCGCATTGTTAAATCTACATAAACCGAAGTCGGTATTTTGGCATTGCTACAGCCTTTCACAACAATTCTTTGATCTCTAAATTGCTCCAAATCGAGCTGATTTAGAGCCACTTCGTATAGCTTTTTTTCTAAATCTTCCAATCCACCAAAAACCAGCATATTGGCAAAAGGTTCGAGTTGAATTGCCAAAAGCATATAGGCCCAAGTTGGTACTATGGCATCTTCAGAACAGATAATGGCCACATTTTTTCCTGAATAAACCGACCAATCATTCTCTTTCAAAAAAGCTCTAAATTCCTTTTCTTTGAGCATCAATCCCATAAAAAGATTGTCTTTGATATCGTAAACCACCCTTTCGCCAGGATGAAAATATTCTTCCAAATCAAAAGAAATTAGGCCGCTATTGGCTACTTTGTTTATTATTTCTGCTTCCATAATTTAATTCTCAATTTGAGGCGATTCTTCCAAAGGCACAATGACCTTTTCTAATACAACAGGCTTGCTTTCAAAATAGTTTTTTGCCACTACCAAAGTAGAGATTTTCAAAAAAGTCCTAACAAATACAAACACCTGTTGCACCAAAAACATCACAAAAATAGTAAGGCCCGAATGCATACCTATTACCTTATCTACTCCCAAATACATCACAGAAAGTATCAATCCTAGTATAATAATCAACCAAAAAAGGGCAAGCGTACTTTGTCTTTTAAAAACATAAGAGAATGATTTCCAGAAAGCATCATAAACTTTCAAAGTTTCCGATTTGTACAGCATTACACGAGCGTAATCGCCTAAAACTATTACAAAACCCACAAAATAAGCCAAAATACCCAAAGGCGGCAGCATAGCTAATATATAATCCTTTTCGTTTCCACCTTCGGCTATTGCCGCAAAAATGAAGAAAAACATTCCAGCCAAAGACACTAAAACCAAAAGAAAAATAAACAAGAAAACTAACAGTAATGCGAATTTTGAAAAATACTTGGTAGAGCCTTCAAAAAATTCGGATAACTTAAATTTCTCTTCATCAAATACTTGTAAAATTCCTCCAGCAAAAAAAGTATTCAGAAACAGATATACCACGCCAATAATCATAGCCAAAGCCACAAAAGGTCGAAATGCCTTTCCGCTTTGCTGCAAAAAATCCGTAAAAACCATGAAGTCAAAATCCGCCACCAGTTTGTCTAGAGCCACTGAGCCATTGGCTTCACTCAGAAATGTGACATAAAATGGCCGAGCCACCAACATGGCCAAAACAAACCCTACTCCACAAAAAAACAACACCAAAGGAAGTTTTTTTGATAAAGAAATGAAGGATTTAAATAAAACTGAGAACATATTTCTAAATTAATATTCCAAAACTATTTCAAAAAACATACAAAACTAAGCCAAAATCTCGATTAAAAGTCCAAAATTTTACTCAAGCCAATTTCGGATTATTCTTATGTCTATCGGCATCTCTTATCGATTTTTTCTCCAGGTTTTTCGCAAAAGCCTCTGTCAAATCTATCCCCGTTTGATTGGCCAAACAAATCAAAACAAACAACACATCGGCCATTTCTTCTCCCAAATCTTTGCTTTTGTCCGATTCCTTTTCCGACTGTTCACCGTATCTACGAGCCATTATTCTGGCTACTTCGCCCACCTCTTCCATCAATATTGCCGTATTGGTAAGTTCGTTAAAATACCTCACACCTACGGTCTTTATCCAATTATCCACCACCTCCTGAGCTTTTTTGAGTTCCATTTTTAGTTTTTTCGAGGTGGCGAAATCATGATATGAGCACGGTGCGTACCCGGATCCATAATCCACGGAGCTCCCGGAACAACTTCTTTAAGCGGTAAACCTGTCGACTCCGAAGTAGCCCAAGGTATATAAACCACATAACGATAATTGGCTTTTTCGAGACTTTCCCCACTCAAGACATGCAAGGTAGCAGGATTTTTAGGCATTTTCAATTTACCCTTTTTAGCCTCCGCTTCACGTATATCAAAAACCTCTTTAAAAGACTTATTCTCTTTTTGAAGCTCCCTACCCCTGGCCATAAACGGCTCCAAATCCTTGTGATAGCACGATACACTAAAGCCTTTTTTGTTAGGATCGTCCGACAAACACACATAAGCACCCTCGCCTTTTTGCAACACAACCAACTCACCATCAGCATTATAACCCATCACCTTCGGATTAACCCTATCAACTTCAGGCAAGGCCATCATCGCTTCTTTAATCTGCACATCGGCAGAAGGAACTTGTCCAAAAACACCTATTGAACCCAGCAAACCAGCAAAAAACAGTAATTTTCTCATATTAGTTAAGGTTTAAAATTTAATAAATTGGGCGATTCCCCTGGTCCGATTATCATCAGGCCCAGTGGCCGGGCTTTCGCCTTTACTCCTCGGAGCTTCCTATCGTCAGCTCCTGTGGGGTACCGGCTCTATCCCTATCGCAGCATCCTCGCTATTAGCAAATATAAAAGAATTATCGACAAAAAGGATGATTTCCCGCCGCCTTTGTTTGTGTTATGACAATCCGCCCTTGTTTGTGTCCTCACAAACAAATACACATTTTCCGGTGGCAGCAATTTTTCAAATTGCTGAAAAAACATATCATATCTTTTTTCACCACGATTTGAAAAATCGTGTTACATTTTCCAGTGGCAGCGATTTTTCAAATCGCTGAAAAACCAAATCAAAACCTCCTTTGACCACGATTTGGAAAATCGTGATACTATATCGGTAAAGCGATTTTTCAAATCGCTGAAAAACCAAATCAAAACTTCCATTGACCACGATTTGGAAAATCGTGGTACCTTATCCGTAAAGCGATTTTTCAAATCGCTGAAAAACCAAATCAAAACTTTCTTTAACCACGATTTGGAAAATCGTGATACATTTTCCAGTGGCAGCGATTTTTCAAATCGCTGAAAAACCGCATTCGTTTGTGTCCTCACAAACGAAAACCCATTTTCCAGTGACAACTATTTTTCAAATCGCTGAAAAACCATATCAAAACTTTTTATGACAACGATTGGGAAAATCGTTCCACCATAAACGTAATACACTTTCATAATACACCCAAAGCAATATTTTCGTAATTTTAGCTTTTCAAAAAACAAAAACAAAATCAATATTTTATGAAGCGATTCGGCTTGGCGTCTGTAGCAACTCTCCTGTTGGTATTTATGAGTTCATGGGGCATGTGGGGACACTATACTATCAACCAATCCGCCATTTTTGCTTTGCCGAAGCCATTGGCATTGTTTTTTTACAATCACATAGATTTTGTTGCCGAAGGAGCCAATGTGCCAGATTTAAGAAAATATAGCCATTTGAGAGATAGAAACGAAGGGCCAAGGCATTTTGTCGACATCGAAGACTTTGGAGACATACCTTTTGACAGCCTAAAAACCAAACCAAAAAATGCCTTTGCCGACAAAGATTTACAAAAATGGGGTTATCTGCCTTGGTTTATTATTGATACCCAAAAAAGTTTAGTCACCGCTATGAAAGGAGGCCGTAGAACCGAAGCTTTGTTTATAGCTTCAGATTTAGGTCATTACATAGCAGACGCACACATGCCGCTGCATACCTCCGCCAATTATGACGGCCAGCAAACCAACCAAAAGGGGATTCATGCCCACTGGGAGGCATTATTACCTGAGAGATATGGCAAAAACTATAATTTCTCCGTTGGCGAAGCACAATATATTGAAAACATCGACAACGAAATTTGGGAAATAATACGTCGTACACATTCTTTGGCAGATACCATGCTAAGCATAGACAAAAAACTCAGGAGCGAATTCCCAGCCAAAAAACTTTATGAGTTAGACGCCGAAGGCAAGCAAATTAAAAACAAATTTGGGCAAACGATATTCTCAAAAGAGTATTCTGAACTCTATCATAAAGCCTTGAATGGCATGGTAGAAAAGCAAATGCGAAATTCGATTCAAGCTGTATCAAATTTTTGGTACACAGCCTGGGTAGATGCTGGAAAGCCTGATTTGTTAAAATTAGATCAAGCCAATCTCACAAAAAGAAACGCCAAACAATACAACAAAGACCTAAAAATTTGGAAAAGGGGCAAACTGCCGTATCAATATTTAGAGAAAGAGTATTAAGTAGAGCGATTTTCCAAAATCGCTCATTTTTAATAAGAATATTACCTGACCATTGACGGTTTTTAAATGAATGGACTTCCAATGAGTTAATTTAAACCAAAATAAAATAGCCTCACTACAATCCCTTTCTCCTCTTCCCTACCTCACGCCAGGTAGTCAAAATGATTTTGTTATCTTCCAAATATTTCTTAAAAGCAGGATCCATCATCACCATGGCGTCGCCTTTGCGTACAGTTCCTGAGCCTGATATGTGCTTAAAAACCTCTGTTGGCCAAGTGCAGTGCATGATTACCATCGTTAAGCCTGGCTTTAAGTTGGTTATGGTCTCTATGTATTTTTGTGTTTTGTAGGTTTGTAGTTCGGCATCAGTGCAATTTGGTTTTCCTTCTGGACAACCCCAACCATACGAAACATTGTGCAAATCATCCAAAACGGGTAATCCTGAAGCCCATAGTTGTTTGCCTACAGCCGTGGTCATTTCTATCGTTAGACCTGCATCTTTTTCAGTTTGCAAAATCATAGAATTGTGCCCTCCAGGAAACATCACAGGTATTTTCTCCTCCATGGCCACTTTCAGGTATCTTTCCAAATAATCTTTTCTTGCAAAAACCGTCCCCATGTGTGTATCCAAGTGTGTAGGTTCCCAACCCATAGTACGTGAACGATCCAATTGTGCCCTTATTTCTTTTTCTATTTCGTCAGCAGAGGCATTGGTGGCGGTTGCTCTCACGCTTGGCCACATAGCACCTTCTTTATCCACCAAGCCTGGCACTGCTGGCTTGCCAGAAAGAGGCCCCCAACGGTAGTTTTCCCATTCTGATGTTAGCGTCAAGTGCAAACCTGCATCAGTCTCTGGATGAGCTTTTAGGTATTTCATAAATGCTGGAATCCACGGACAAGGCATCATCAAACTCAATGAATTCGCCACGCCTGATTCCATCGCTTTGATGGCTCCCTCGTTAGAATCGTACGACATGCCTACATCGTCTATGTGTAATATCAGCACTTTGGCGTCTTTGGGATAGCCTAGTTTTTCGGCATAGGTTTGTGCCGAAACTATTTTTGCGACAAATATTAAACACAGGAAAACAAATGCTTTTTTCATTTAAAATTGAATATTGGGTTGAACTTTCTATTGGAAATTAAAGGTAAATTATTAATTGTGTTTTCGCAAAAAATGTGGGGATTTGGGTGAAGTTTGTGAGTACACAAACTTGGGCGGGCGGGGCAAAAAAAAGAGCCTTTCGGCTCTTTTAAATAAATAGAAAAAATATTTTTAGAACATTGATTTATAATCGCCTGTTCCGAAACTTGATTTGTCATTTGGTTTTAATTCTTCAAATTCCATTTCGGTTTCGTCACCTTTATCGGATTTTACAGTATATCCCAATACCATTCTTCCTTGCTCAGCTATTTTAACTAACTCAGGATGGGCATTATAAGCCATATAGTTTTTTGAGGTGGATTTTCCTCCAAATGGAGAAGAACCTTGCGACATTTTTTGAGCCATTTTAGCCATTTCTCCTACTCTATTTTGACTAATCCACATCAAAATATCCTCTTTTTGATCATCACTTTTTATAATGTATCCATCGCATTTATAACCAGCTATAGTTTTTGTTTGGCTAGTTTTAGTCACACTGATTTTAGAGTTTTCCTTCTCCACATATTTCTCCAATTCATCTCCCTTAAATCCAATCCCCATCAAAGTTTTTTTACCATCATTATTTAAAAAAGTAAACATCTTCTTTTGATCGAAATCCATAACAATAGCGTCCATGTTGGCAGAAGCTTTAGCCATATCTGGATTGTCAGAACTTAAAAACTTAATCGCCATCGCACTCATATCATCAGCAAACATATACTTGTTTCGCATGGTGGTGCTTTTTTTGTCTTTGGCTGATTTTATAGTAAGTTTCATTGTCATTGATGAGCCAAAACTATAAGAAGCTTTAGGTTTCCCTCCAAAACTAAACCCTCCAAATCCCGAACTTTCGGTTTTTTCTTTGGCGGCAGGCTTAGGCTTTTCCGAACTAGTTTTTGGTTCAGAACTCTCTTTTTTCTTAGTTTTGAATAATCCATCAAATGCTTTGTCAAAAGCATCTTCAACTTTTTTAATCGGATCTTCCTCTGTCTTTTTTGTCTCTTGGGCATTCAAAATATTGCTCACAAAAAACACGATTACCAACAATACTACTTTTTTCATCTCAAAAATTTAATTTTATTAAAAATAACAATTTCCATGGATTTATACAACGAATGCAATAGATTATTTAGTTAAAAAAGAAAATTATTTCGTTAAAAACTTTTCTTATGGATTAGTTTAAAAAAACAGACTTGTATTTTTTTGAATAAAATACTTTCATAGCTCATTTTTTTAATATTAAACCTAAAAATGAAATATGCAAATTATATAAAATCTCAACTACAACCCTCTCCTTTAGCCTCTTTTTTACGCTCTACAAAAGTAGTTTTTTGTCCAAACAAAGTTGATCCAAGAACTTTCAAACCATATCCACCTTCCACAACAATCTTGGTATAGCCAGACTTGCAAATTGGCCCCCATTGTAGTTTTGAACCAGTAGTAAAACCTACATGAACATAAGCTAATTCTTGATCGGCAACTTTTAAGGCTATTCTCGGAAAAGCAATGCCAAATTGCACGTCTAATTCCGAACCAATTAATCCTGCAGAATCAAATTGGCCTCCCGTAATTTGTTCGTTATTGAGTGTGCCAGTTGTGTTCATATTACCACCCGAAAAGTCGAAACCATTGTCAGCATCAAAAGTAACAGTACTTTTAGCCGTAGCGGAACTCAAATTACCCGAAAAGCTAATAGAAGTAACGAAATTGACACCTACCTCGATACTCATTGGTATCGGATTAGGAATAGGGCCATACGGCGTTGGAAGGTACCTAATAGGGAAAGTCAAAGCAATATTGGGCAGAACCTCAGTGGTTTCTCCTGGCTCTCCATCAGCTGCATAAATACTTAGATTGATCGTACCAGAAATACCCTTGTTAGTTGAATTAAAACTCTCTAAACTTCCGTCTTTTATCGTAATATTGGTATTTTGCTTAGGTAAAGTCATCGTACCCTCTCCAACCAAACTGACATTGGGAGCACCCCCAGATTTTTTAACCATTTGCATTTTAAACTTGCAAGTGGAAATAGTTCCTCCAGATAGTATAGGCTCAATATTTATCTTATAATCTACCCCCTTTGCCGAAAAAACGTATTCTATAACATTGTCTTTATTACCATATACTTTTTTAGCTTTTTTCCCATCCACCAGCAAGGCTTCTTCTGTTCCCCACGCTGGGGTAATTTCGTATGATAATGTCCCATCTTTTATAATGTCAGTAAGGGCGGCATCCTCTGTTATTAATTCATAATTAGACCCCACAGATTTTGCGGAAACCACTTTTCGCATGTGTAGGCCAGGAACTAAAAATGTCTCTCCATTTTTTGGCTGATTTTTAAAAACATCTTTCGACATAACATACGTTTTTCCATCTGATGAAATATCTTGAACTGGGTCAACTTCACTTTTTTCAAGAATAATGGCCTCGGGTGTATAAACAAATTCAGCATTGTCCGAGTCTGGGCTTGGATCAGATTTTTTGTTGCATGATAGCACCAAAAACAATGTCGCTACAGTTACAAATAATATGTTAATTCTCATTTATTAAACCTATTTATGGAAATTCTCCTTTCCGTTTTATAATATTTTTTTTCAAAAAAACGATTGTCTCAATTACCTTCCTATAAATTCTCAAAAAGTCCATTCAAGAATTCCTGTGATTAAATTTTCAAGTATGATTCCTTGCGATTTTATTACGAAAAAAGAAAATTGAAATACAATATCTGTTTTTAAAAATCCTCAACAAAACCCAATTAAAGTTATTGCATTCTTATAAACTAAATAAAATTTAGGTTTTTATTTAAAGGAAGAACAAATAACAATCATTTACATTTTGCCAAAATCTCTTTCGCCAATTCAATTGCCAAATCTTTATTTAACTCACTATCAGCACTTATCGCTGCAAAAACTATAAGGCTTTGTCATCTATTATAGTATTGTCTCTAACATCCTATTAATCAGAACCATTAACATTATCTATGGGCATTTTGTCTAATTAGTTTTCTTGAAATCTCAATGCCTACTAATGTATTTAAAACAATTTTACACTAAAATTGATATTCCATTTTAATTTCAATTGACATGACAAAAAAAAGCCTATTAAACCTCGGTGTTACAGCCATCAGTAACAGTCAAACTTTGATCGGTCAAGTTAACAGTTCAACCGTGTGACTTAAGACCTAAAACTTCTCCTTTCCAAATTATTGAGCTTGCAGTAGGACCAATAAGATGTTCGCCCTTAGGTAGATCTTCCACTTCAGCAATTACTTCATTAGATTCAGTGCTTTTTGAAAATGACCAAGCTGTTGCAAATACTATGGTACCAAGATTAAAGTGGTAATTTTTTTCATTGTCTTATGATATTTAAATATTTTTCAAATGAATGTATATACACTTCTTTTATAATTGACTAAGCCTGATTTGGTTCAAATGTTTCTGATTTATTTATAGATTAAATATTTTAAAACCTCAAATATGTTTTTTTTAGGAATTTAATTTTCAAATCCATCACTCGATATTTACAAATTTGATTTTAGCATCTTCGTATTTACCGATTATCAAAGTTGAAGAATTTACATCCATATCGGCAGATACGGCAAAAGGGTATTTGGTACAATTAATCTTATCATAAAGTGACCAAAAACCATATTCATCTTTTTTAAAAACAGCAACTGTGCCAGTTAGTGAAGAAATAAAGAGGTAATCGTTCTTTGCAGAAATATAATCTCCAAACCTTATTGTCTCTTGGTAAACAGGTAATATTTGGGCATCAAAAGGACGAATTAATTTATTATACAACCAATTACTCCCACTCCTTTTGAAAATTCGAACTCCGCCTTTATCATTATCAAATCGAGGTGAACTTACAAATAGTGTTTCATTTACTAAACATATGTCAAATCCAAAACTGTCACCATCGTAATCACCATATAAGATTTTTTGTAGGGTCCAAGTCCCTCCACCTTTCACAAAAATAAAAGCGGCACCAGTGGTTTGACCAGATTCGTCGTTGTTATAAGGAGCTCCAATTGCTAAATAATCGCCCGATAGGGCAATTTTCCGACCCAATGTATTGCTTGAGGACGAAGAGAGCGGAATTTGGAGTGTTTGACCAAATGTCCAATTTTGATTCAAATTGTTGTAGACATAGACTATACCATCTTGACCATTGGTACCCACTACCAGGTGATTGTTGTCAAACGCAACATTCTGACCAAATTCGGAGTGGCCGGTAGAGCTGATGTTGGATTGCAACTTTACCTGAAGACTCCAATATTTAATCGTTCCAATATTCGGAATAAAACTGGTGATATATTTATAAAAATAAACTGCACCATTTACCCTATTACCATTAAGACTGTAAGGAGCTCCTACTATTAAACTATCCCCTTTAATAGCAACGCTTCCGCCGAAACGATCATTAGACTGACCATCTGCAGGGCTAAGTTTAGTTCTTTGAATCCAACCATTTAATGTTTTTTCGAAAATAATAACCGCTCCCTTGTTCTGTAGCCCATTTACATTTTCTTCGGGTAAGCCGACAGCCGCCCATTTTTGTGAAACCGCAACTCTCATTCGAAAATATTTCGCTGCAGCATTACTTATGGTCCTTTCATTAGCTATCAATTCGGTTTCCAAATCAAGTTTTAATGCCAGCCAAAGCTGTCCATCAAAAAGATAGTAGCGTAATTTATCCTTATCATATACCAATGTGCCAGCATTGGGGTTATTTATGGCTTTTCTCTCCGTTGTAGTCATGCGAGCCAAAACCACACCTTGATTACTACTTTTGGCCTCCATTAATACGCCATTACTATTTGCCGGATCTATGGTGACAGATTGTGCTTTGGCTGCTACTGAAATCAAAAACAAAAGACATATTACTAAATATTTCATGTTAGTACTTATTTACATTTTGCCAAAATCTCTTTCGCCAATTCAATTGCCAAATCTTTATTAACCTCACTATCAGCACTTACACTAGCTACAACTTTAAAAGTTTTGTCACCAATTAAAATGATTAGAGCATTGTCTCTAAAATCCCACGAAGCGGCATCACCAAGGCCATCTACATCGTCATATTTTGCACCCGCTGCCAATCCTTTTGCCATTCCCATTGCAGAGTTTTTAGTTTCTTCAGTCACATTTTTATCCTCAGAAACCTTCTCTTCGGCTTTATTTAATGCCATATCCAATTCTTCTTTTGTCGGTGTATGATAAAATGCCTTAAACGAGGACACCGGATTTCCTCTATCCATGATTTTGTACAAATCATCCCCTAACCATTTGATGCCTATCTCGTTTGGGATCGGTAGGTTCATTTTGGTTCCACCAAACTCCATTATCTTGGTTCTATCACTATTCCAAGTGTAGACGTAAGTATCTCTTTTTTGACTTATAGCATCTTTACTTACCTGATATTTCATTTTGGCAGAGCTCATGTCTCCTTTATAATGTTTTTGGATGGTCTCCAATGGCAATAGTTGATCGTATTTGTCGATATAAGAAAAAACACAATCGGCATTTGTACTTGCTACCGTTTCAGATAGGGAATTGGACGACTCACTTTCAGTCTTTGACGAGCAGGAAATCATAAAAATGACTGAACTTAATAAAAGAAGAAATTGAAAATTTTTCATTTTTAAAATAATTGAAATTTATTGAAATTTATATTCGACGATAAAATGAACCAAGCGTAAAAAAGGATTGTCTTCTGCTCTCCAAGGCGTTATATAAGTATCAGGATCTTGAAGGATTTCGTCTGATTTTATACTTGCCAAAACAGGAAATACACCCACGTAATAGCTATTATTAGCAGCATCAATTGGAAAAGCAGAACCAAAACCTTCTTTCAAATCGAAACATTGATAGGTAGCATTGTTATTTGCACTTCTGAATACCATTTTTGGGTTTACCACTAAAGGAAACTGACCCACACTTGAATTTACCTCATATACCACCGCAGCTAAATCTCGGGAGTTTTCTTTGTCATAAGTACACATTCGAGCATTTACAAAGCTAATATTTTGGTCGGCATTATTTAGAGGAAAAACCAAAGGTGCCACCAATTTAAAAAGATGGTCATTGGCAAGAGATTGGCCCTCAACCTCTCCATTGTTTACGAATCTTCTGATACCTCCCACAACTAAGCTACTGCTTATACTTTCTAATGGAGAGATATTTTCAGGTGTAAAAGCCACCGCAGGAATCGACATAAACTGCGACTTTGATTCTTTGGTGACCTTGCCGTTTTCGTCCGTGAAAACGGGATTGGCACTTATAGAAGAACTTATAACAAGTTCATTTACTGATCCTATATTACCAGAGAAATTCTGTAGTTGTGAGCTTGCATTGACAAACAAACTGGTAAAAGTACCCGTAGCGATATTTGATTGAACCCCTGAAATAACATTTGCATTAAGTGTCGAGGTTTTTAAAGAAGTAATTCTTCCAGCTGGGCTTTTTATTTTTGAAATATAGACCGAATCAGTATTTCTAACGATAGAATCAGCCACCACTTTTATAGTAGATATGCTTTGATTTGTAATCTCTGCATTTTGAGCAATAAGCCCAAAAGGCAACAGCACTAATATGGCAATTAGTTTTTTCATGTCAATTATCACAGTTAAAATCTTTTAGCTGATCTTCATATACTTTTCGCTGAGCATTAGTGTACAGCGAACATGACTTTATCACATCATTTAGGGATTTTTTAACAGCTTCGCACTTACTTTTGCTTTCAATGTCTGTTGACCAAGTATCAATGGCTTTCAAATATCTTTCGGTTGCGTTTTCGCAATTATTGCTTGAAACGGGATCTAAAAGTTTAGCAGGTCCGCACGAAACACACACTATAATAATTAGGATAGAAAAGATCTTTTTCATAATTAAAAAATTAGATTTTATTATTTATAGGTCATAGAAAATTTGCAGTTTTCGAGTTTTATTTCTGGGTTTATTCCATCCCAAAGCAAAGCGTTTAATTCGCCTTCGACAGTTTTACCTTTGGTGTATTTAGTGATTTTCAAGGTGCCTGAATTTCCGAAATAAACATTCCCTTTAACTTTCACTATGAGCGATTGTAGCTCTTGCTTGGAAGATTCAGAACCTAATTCATAGCTCGTATTCAGTTTTAATTTTGAATCATCTAGCTCGATTGAGATAAGGTTGTCGTCATCGATGGATCCGTTGATTTGAATCAGTGCAAGAGCACCTCCAAAACTTAATTTCTTTGCCTCCCAAGCCTTGCCATCGAGGGTGGCTTTCATGCTACCACTTATTTTAGGATCAGCGTTTGAGGAGCCATTGTCGTCATCTGGAGAAATATCAATTTTCCCACATGAACTTAGAACAAGAGCCAAAATGGCAATAAGAATTACATTTGATTTAGTTTTCATCTATTTTATTATTTAATTATTTCTTCTTTTTTGAGACCTAAACACTGGATTGGAGGAGAGGTTATACTTACTTTTCCTTTAATACTTTTCCATGCATTTGAATTTTCGGTATCTTGCGGCAAACCGCCTTTGGCATCTATTTCGAATTCGGCAATGTCTTCATTGAGTTTAAGAATACGCATGGTTCCTTCAAAGGGCATTGGCGTAGCTTGCATACCTGTTTCAGAGATTTTCATAAAAACCAAACTAGCACTAGGAACACCTTCTGTTTTGGCATTTGAAACTGCAAATTTAGCTTCCAATGGCAAACTAAAATTTGTATTAAAATTGGAAATAACACCCATAACAGATGTGCCACTTTCATTCACTATTTGAAAAGAAACATTTAAGTCTTCAGCTGATTTTTGAGCAATTATAGAGCCCCTAAATGCTTGCTTATCCTCTATTTGCTCTTTTCCATCAAATTCTAAACTTACCTCCACTTTTTGATCCAGGTAACTATCAACTTTTGCAAGGTCTACTTCTTGTCCAGTTTGACTTTCAATTGCTTCCTCAAGTGCGGAGTTTATGCCTTCTTGTGCTGCGTCTTTGGCTGATTGGCAGGCCGAAAACACAAAGAGAATTAGGGTAAATTTGGCTAAATTTTTCATGATTAATACTTGGTGTAAAATAGTTTTTCACTTGATATAAGGTCAGACAAAAAATAAAAGATGAATTTATTGTTAATTGTAAAGTTCTCTGTGACCGAATAATGGCCGAAGGTATTGGCGTTTATTTTTCGGATATAGGTGTTTTTTTGTTCCTCATTGCTGACTAAAAAGAGATCATTTTGGTAAATATTTTTACCATGAAGTGCTAAAATGTTTGATCTATAGGCTGATAAAGCTTTAGGGAAAAATCCTCCTTGTATTTCAGGGTTAAGAATAATGGTTGTATTTCCGCTTTTAGAATACACAAATGTATAACCTTCTACCTCATTATAATTGACATTGCTAAGGCCAATTACAACTAAACTATCGCTGATGGCCAAGGCTCTTCCTATTTTACCATTTGGATTATTATCGCTGTCATAGAATAAATGTGTTCCTGTAAAAATGCCATTTACACGTTCAAATAAATAAGTAATTCCTCTTCCTGCATAGCTTTCTGGAGCACCGATGTACAAGTTAACATCTTTCATGACTACTTTGGCCCCAAAATTTTTGTCGATATTAGGATTAGGAGCCTCAATGATAGATTGAAACCAGATTGAGTTGCCTTGAATAGTCGTACGTGAGAAATAATACACTCGACCTGTGATATTTAATGGTGCTGAAACTACACCCGGTGCACCTATGGCCACGCCACTGTTTTCTAAATCTAATGAGGATCCGAAATAATCGCCTGCCACCCCATTGCTTGCTGTCAGCTTTGACCGTTGAACCCATGTGCCATTAAGAATTTCAAAAATGTATACGGCCCCTTTACCACCAGCAGATGAAGCCCCAACTGCTATTCGGTTTCCAGCGATATCTACCGCTGAGCCAAACCTTGCACCAGCGGCGGCATCGGTAGCCTGTAAATAGGCTTCTATTACCCACTCATTACTACTGTTGAGCTTAAGTAGAGTTGACCTGCCCGTATTGTAATTGAATGTGGGATCACCTATTATAACATATTGGTTATTCGAAGCAATTGGACCATCTTTTATGCCATCTATGACAATGGATTCTTCCTCTGCAATAAGTTTTTTGTATTGATTCCCACTGTATACATACATGGCCTTTTGGGTGGTGTCGTATACGATCATTCCCTCAGCTGGGTTTGGAATATCTCGGCGTTCTGCACTGCTCATTCGTGCAGGAATTACTCCTTTAGAATTGCTTTTTACCTCTAAAATACCACTCGTGCTTGAGGAAGGATCTATAGTGACAGATTGTGCAAGAGTCAAAAAAGGAAATAAAAGGATTATAATAAATAGTTTTTTCATGATTTCGATTTTTTACAATTTCACAAATTCAACTCTCCTGTTATTAGCCTTTCCCTGAGGCGTATCGTTCTTATCCACCGGCTGGCTTTCACCTTTGCCCTCGGTGAGCATGCGATCTGCAGTTATGCCAAAATCGCTTGAAAGTGCATTTTTTACACTTAAAGCACGTTTTTCAGATAGTGTCTGATTGGCGGCATCTGCTCCATCGGAATCAGTATGGCCTATAATTTTGACTTTGACAGAAGGGTTTTCTTTGAGCACTTTGGCAATTTCTTTTAGCGTGCCTTCAGAGCTGGCTTTTATTTGGTCAGAGTTTACATCAAACAAAATACCTGTAGTAGAAAAACGGCCTTCGGTGATGAGTTTGGAGCGGGTATCGGGAGCACCAACGGCATAGCGTACATTGGAAACCATGAACTCGTCTTTGTTGTCGGCACTTGAAAAGTTCATGTATTTTGAACCCAATTTAAAAGCATTGTATTTTAACTTCGGATTAAACGCTTGTGGCAAATCCAAGACTTTGAGCTCGTCTACGTATACTCTCAATCTGTTTTTTTGACGCCAAATCGCGAAATGTACCTTGCTGGGCTCTTCATTATTATCTCCCACGCAATCCAGGCTTTTGACAGTTAAGTTTTCATTTTTATTTATTTCTTGTCCATTTTCATAAATGATAAAGCCAGCACTGGAGGTACCGCCTGTCCAATTGAAATAAATTCCATTTTGGTAATAAGCCTCTGAAAAATCGCTTCTTGGATTGTCACTGGCGTAGATATTAAAATTGTAATTGAGAATATTGTTGCTGGCGTATCGGGTAAAAATGTCATATTCCAGCGTGAAATTGTCAGGCATATCACTCACAAAATCAGGCTGAAAATAGCCGTCTTGCGACATAAAAAGCCATTTTTCAGGGCTGTCGTTAAAGGTAACTATTTCTGCGGCAGAATTAGTATTCCATCCTAAAGGAAAATCGCCAACCGAAGTTTCAGAAAAATCATCAAAACCAATTACTTTTTCTCCTGGAACAAAGTCAAACTTTGAATTGGCCGAAAATTTAATTTTACCTGCAGGTTGTTCTTCTGACGTAGTGGACTTATTTACTTTCGTATCTGATGATTCCTCTGTTGACCAGCCAGAAGTAGATTTACCATTATTCCCTTCTTCTATCTGCTCTTCTTTATCACTATCTCGCTCAGATTCTTCTTTCATAGTTTTTTCTTTCTTTTTAAAAATGTTACCAATGCCCTCTTCTATTTTATCCAATCCTTTGTCGATATTCCTATCTATGGCATTGTTTGTCCGATCTGTTGCTTTACGCTTGACAGTTTCTTTGGGTTTAATAATTTGTGCATTTAATTGAAATACACAAATAAAAAATGTAAATGCGAGAAAAGTTTTCATTTTAAAAATCATTAATTTGTATTTAGTATTGGAATCTCGAAAAAGTAAACACTAACAATTAAATATTTTTTGTGAATATTGTTTTTACGGCTAAATCATTAAAAATCATCAAGAAATTGGATCTTCTTCTTCTCGACAAAACCGCCTTCATGTTATTATTAAGTAAAATTTCGTTGTTTGTAAAACTCCGGCAGTGCATGAGATTAATGATACATGAGCGGTGTGTTCTATAAAATGAATACGGCTCAAAAATATCTTCACATTGTTTGAGTGTTTTGGCAAGTGTAATGCGTTTGCCATTGCTGAAATAAAAAATAGAATAATTCTCATCAGCTTCAACTTTAATAATTTCGTCAGGACTGACTTTGGCACTTTTTAGCCCCCTAACATTTTTAAATTGGCACTTCATTAGCTATCGGTTTTATGTTTAGTAGTAAAAAATCCAAAAAGTAAACATCCATAAAATAAAAAATTTTGTATGTTTACTTTCTAAGCATAAACATACTAATAAGCAACAGTGACGGAAATTGAGAAACTAAAGCAGCGGGATCCAAAAACTTTAGAGCGATTGTATTTGGCACATAAAACTAGCTTTGTGCAGTTTGCTGCAAAATATCAAATGAGGCGAGAGGATGTTCTAGATGTTTATCAGGATGCTTTTGTGGCCATGGTAGAAAATGCCCAAAAAGGCAAGATTGATGATTTAAAGTCGGAATTGAAGACGTATTTGTTTTCGATAGGCAAATACATGATATTCAATTTATTAAAAAAACCAAAAACTGACGAACTTATAAATTTAGAAGATAATTATGAATACGAAGACATAAATGCTTCAGAAGATTTATTAATAAAATTAGAAAAAAACTTAAACAATCTCGGTGAGCAGTGTTATAAAATCCTTAGGATGTTTTATTATGAAAATCTTAAATTAAATGACATCCTAAATAAAAGCTCTTACCAATCGAAAGACGTGCTTAAAAGTCAAAAGGCAAGGTGCATAAAACAATTAAAAGAGATGTTACAAAAAAGCTAAAATGGAAGAATTGATAGAAAAATATTTTGAGAATACTTTAACAGAACAAGAGTTAAAAGCTTTTGAAGAAAATCTGCGTAGCAACGCAAGTTTTAAGGAAGAATTTGAGTTTCAAAAAAGCTTAAAACAAAGTATTCATTTGAAAGAAAGAAATGAACTGAAGAGTATACTTAAAGGCTTTGATAACAAAAACTCAGATGTCCGTTTTGAAATACAAAAAAACAATAAAGTTTGGAGATTCGCTGCAGCAGCAGTCGTGCTTATTTTAGCTGCATTTGGAATTTACAAATACCAAACAGATGGTAAAAATACCCAAGATTTATATTTAGCCTATCATCAGCCATATCCAAATATTGTAGCTCCAAATGTACGTGGCGAAAACACAGAGGGAATTAAAAATGAAGCCTTTAAAGCTTACGAAGCCGAAAATTACCAAGAAGCCATTCGTTTGTTTTCGCAAATAAAAGACGAGGAATTTGCAATATTTTACACGGCAATTTCTTATTTGGAATTAAATGAAAACCAAAAAGCCATTGAAATTCTAAAGTCAAATAAATTTAGTGAAACACCTTTTCCTTTCGAAACCTACAACAAATGGTATTTGGCTCTTGCTTACTTAAAAACTGGGCAAAAAAATGAAGCTAAAACAATATTAGAAGACCTTACCAAAACAGATAACCCTCAAAAACAAAAGGCCCAAGAGTTATTAAACGAACTGTGATGTTTGTTTTTTCCGGAAATAAAAAAAACCTATAGCTAAGGCAGAAATAGACAAAATTCCCAGGCCGTAAAGCCACCAATAGCTTTGTGGTGAAAGCGGTTTAATGTCTCCATTAATGATAAATCCTGACCAATAATATGGGTGATTTTTCAAAGGATTTTTGCTAATAAACTTCCTTTTGGCTTTTACCAACGCCAGATCTTTAGCGATGCCTTCGTTCAAGAATTCATAAAAATAAGACATCAATTCAGAAGTCTCTTTGTCGGGAACTTGCCAAAGGCTATTAACAGTAGACTGCACACCAGCGTAATTCAAGGCCCTAGAAATACTCATCAAACCCTCGCCATTCAGATACTCGCCTACGCCAGTATTGCAGGCACTCAATACCACCATTTCAGAAGGAAAATTTAGAGCATAAAGCTCAAAAAAATGCATTTTTTCATTGTTCTGAAAAACCAAACTTGAATATTCATAATCTTTGTCATCAAGGATAGAGTGCATCGCCAAATGATGAACATTACTACTACCAAGTGATTTTAAGAAATTGGTTTTAGTTGCATTCTCACTAATAAAAAGCGTTGAATTCCTGAAAATATCCGCAATACTATTTAGCTCCGCTCCAGTATAGATAAGTTGTCCATTTGAAGCCCTCGTTACGCCTATGCCATCTTGATACTTCGGAGCAAAACCCGTCAAAAAATTATCATAGCTTGTGTTTTTTTCTGAAAATAGTTTCTGAGAAAATTTCAAAGAATTTGAATAAGAAACTATATGATTTACAGCAAAAGGCAAATCTTTTCCATCAACTAAGGTTTCGAAAGGACAAAAATTGAGGAAATTTTCTGGAATAAAAATAACAGAATTTTGCATTGGCAAATTTAGTGGTTTCAAGAAAAAATCATACAAAACTTTAGAAATAGCCTTGTATCCAAAATCAATTTTGCTTATTTGCTCATGATATGTTTTTGAAAGCTTCTCTACTTTTTTTCGTTGGCCTAAATACTTTAAATCAAGGGAATTTTGACCAATATTACAGGCAAAAACTGAACTGTCGGTTACATAATATTTTACAATGGTTCTGGTAGTTTCTAAGTTTTTTTGGAGATTTTGAACCTTAAAATCTATGGCCTGAAAACGATCATAATTGGGATATTTACTCGCGATTTCTTTATCTATTGAAGTCAAACTAGCATTAAGCAACTTTTCTCTTTCTGTTTCTTTTTGGATTTTTTCTTTCTTTTGAGCCAAATAACTCAATTCTATTACAGTCTCATTTCTTTTATTTATGAGTTGTTTTGATAGGTTGAGATTGTTGCTATACTTCGACAAAAACTGTTTCCAAAGATGCTGAGAGCTCATATCTTCAATTTTATTGATACAGTCGGCCAAATAAACTTTATCATTGGGAGTTTGTAATGCTGAAAACATCAAACCTTCCTTGATATTGTTTAATTGCCGCTCGAGAGCTGGATTAAAATAGCCTTTTTGGTAATAGCCCTTGAACATGTCAGCAGCCAATCCGTAAAAATTTTTCAAGATTTTTAAATCTGATTTTGACTTTCCAGTTTTTTCGTAAATTCTTCGATAAGCCATTCCCGAATGAATAAAAATATTTATATAGGAAGCATTACTGATTTCTCCAAAATCTTTGATTTTGATTTTTTCAACCGCCGTTTCTTTATCAAATTGAGTGGTATAGACCTCTTTTACTGTGGCTTTAGCTTCTTTAATACGCCCCATATTTGCCAAGTTTTCTGCTTTTAGAATTAGCAAAGTAAGATAACTCGATTTATAACCTAATATCTCCAAATATTCTAAGGCTTTTTGGGTATGAATCAGAGACTGTCCATAGTCAAACTTGTAATAATATAGCATAGCCCTATTTGCGGAGGCCTTCATTTTATAAAAATCGTTATTAGCTAAATCTTCCATTATCTTATTATAAGCCAAAGCTTTGGATGACTGCTCATTATTATAAAAAGAATAGGAGGCACTGTCATAAGAGGATAATAAAACGCCCTTTTCTTTTTCTACCCATTCTTTTGGAGCAACAGCATACAATTGCTCTTGGGATTTAAGGTGGAACATTATTTTTGCTTCATCAAAATTCATATCATAATATCTTAGTGAAGAAAGATGATACATTGCTCGAGCGTGGTAATCATCATAAGGATTATGATCTTTATAATTCTTTCTGTTTTTCGGATTTAAATATTGCTCCATATAAGCATCAAAACGCTTCTGATATTCAGAGGCTTTTTTTCTATCACCATATTCGATAGCTGCAAAAATCGCATCGTTGTATGCAACCGCAACTATTGATGCATCAGCAGCATAATAGATAGACCATATTTGAAGTGCCTTTTCAAAAGTCGGAATCATTTCTTTTTCTGTATTGGCGTAATCATAGCTAAATGCCAAATCATTGTAAGCCAAGGCTGTTGCATAATGATTTCCCCAACCGTTTTTCTCAAAACCCTCAATGGCTTTTTTTAAATTCGTTATAGCCTGAAAATAATTATTGCTTGACTCATAGGTTTGGCCAATATTAAGATACAATTCGGCCGCTTTTATTGACTTGGCAGGCACTTTTTTAAGGGCGTGCTTAAACAGTACTATTGCCTCATCGAACTTTTTTTCGGAAATTAATTCGTTAGCCTTTAGCCTATCAATATCTACTTCTACTTGTTTTTTTTCAGTATTAGAAAAGCTCTCATAGTATTTTAAAATTTCCTTGTTTTTAAAGGAGGCTTTATCATAAGCCAACATTTTTTCCAAAACATTCATCTCTGCTATGTCAAAAAGGACTTTAGCAATTTTAAATTGACTAGAATTTTTTGGTGCTGCATCTAGTATCTTTTTACGAAAAAATACTTCTTCTTTGAAATATCCACAGTCACTTAGGCTATCAGCTTTAAACTGCCAATCAGATTGGGCGAAAGATGAAAAACTTATTAAAACTAAAAAAGTGAGTCTATAGAAAATCATTATAAGTGGGCTATTTTATGTTTTTTCCAATCAAAAATTAAAGATAAAAAATAATTGCTTTTTGACTCACAAAAAAATGCAGACCTTTGTCAAAAATCTTATTTTCGGGAAAGTAAAGCCTGATTAAAAACCATTATTTGATTTTTAATAAAACCCTTCAATATACAAAATTGATTTGAAAACGCTTAAATATTTTACCTTCTATTTATTGCTTTTTGGTTCCGCCAGAGTTTCATTTTCTCAAAAAAACGTTACAAATCAAAACCTTTTTTGGTTAAGATTTTCGAATCAAACCAATTTCAAAAATTCAAAATTTTTCCTAATAAATGAAGTGGAAGACAGGAGATTTTATATTAGCAATACCCAGCACCATACTATTCAACACAATCATTTGCACTACAAAATCAAACCCAATGTTGACGTAGCCTTGGGTCAGACATTCTCATGGCAAAATCCGCAATTTCCAGATGCCAATATAAAGTTAACAGTTCCAGAGGTTAGACCTTTCCAAGAAATTAATGCCTCAGAAAAAATAAATCCTAAACTGATATTCAGCACGAGGTTCAGGATAGATGAGCGATTTATAAGGAACAACAACGGCACAGAACTTTCAGATGGCTATAAATTCAACATGAGGTACCGACTGCGTATTCAATATCAATATTTAATTTGGAAAAATGGCAGCCTTAAAATATCAGATGAACTAATGATAAACTCAGGCAAAAACACCAATTTCTTTGACCAAAATAGAATCTTCATCAGCTATGAGCATAAGTTCACCAAAAACACATCTTCAGAAATTGGCTACCTGAGATGGTACCAACAACGCAGCCAGTTTGATACTTATTTCCAAAGAGATATTGTTAGATTTTCACTTTTTCAAAAGCTAAACTTTCCTCTAAAAGCCAAAAGCACTTTATAAAAAAAAGACCCCCAAAGGGAGTCTTTTTCTAATAAACCAAAGAAAATTATGAAGTATGGCCAAAGCCATTTTCCAATAATTTTTGGTTTATTATCTATTGAACAATTCATCATACGATATCGTCACATAATAAGTGCTTCCTACCATCGCACTACCAAATGCTTGGAAATATGGTTTAGAGCCAATATTGGTAGCACCTACCTTTACAATTGATTTAGCTGCAGGCAATTTGAAACTTACTTGAGCGTCTAAATTATTGATTTTTGGAACAGTGGTATTTGTAAAATTATCGTTAGAAGTAGTTGTTGGAGAAACAAAAGAAGATTCCCAAATAAACTCATCTTGATGACGGAAATTCACATTAAATCCGATTTTATCTCCACTACCCAATCTTTTTCCAAAATTCATATTGTATCTATACTTTGGTGTATTAAAACCTGCGTATAGTTGTTCTGGTGTTACTACAAAATTAGTAAGCTCATTGTAAGCGACGTTTCCACCTACATTATAACCTTTACCTAGTGAATAGTTAGCATTTGCGGCCCAACCTTTAACTTTGATTACCGCACTTGTATTAGAAGGACGAGAATATGCCAATCTGGTAGAGGCACTTCCTACACCTGACTCTATCGGAAGACCTGGGCCTGCCGCTGCAGTAGGCACTAAAATAGATGTACCACCTATAAAGTTTGTATACTTACTCCAATAATGGTAAGCATCTACGAATAGTTTTTTACCCCATAGACCTTTGTATCCTATCTCATAAGATTGAATTCTTTCTGGCTGTAGAGCTTTCACTTGGTATTTAGGAATTGCTGCCAATGCATAAGCTGGTAAAACTTGAGCAATTACCCCAGGAGAGTTCGCATCGATAGCTTTCTTCAATTCAGCATCAAAAGCTGGCTGAAAGTTAGCAGCCAATGCCCCAGGCAAAGTTGCGTCTATACCCGGTTGCAAATTTGCTGCTAAAGCACCAGGTAATGTAGCATCAACTCCGGGTTGTAAGTTAGCAGCCAAAGCACCAGGAAGTGCAGCAGCAACTTGAGGTTGTAAATTTGCATTTAATGCCGCAGGAAGTTGAGCAGCTACACCAGCCTGGATAGCCGCAGGAGCAGCCTCAGCGGCTAATTGACCAGCTGTAACAGCTGCGTTTACACTTGCAGTAACAGCGTCAGTTACAGATTGAGTAATTCCAGCTGTAACTGCTTGGGTTACTGATTGAGTTATAGAAGCTGTAACACCATCTATTACTTGTTGGGTAATAACTGCAGTAACACCAGCAGAAACCTGCTGGGTAATAGCAGCAGTAACACCAGCGGTGATAGCAGGAGTAGCTTGTGCAGTTATTGCAGCCACTGCATATCCTTTAGCTTGAGCTTGTACTGTTGGGTCAGCAGCATATTTAGCAATATTTGCAGAAGTAAGACTGGCAACTGCAATACCATTTGCAAGATTATATCTCGTATCAAACTCAGGCAAACCGCCTATCAAAGTCCCAGAGGCCGTTTTCAAATCAATATATTGATTTTGCGTAGTTGGAATCCTAAATCCAGACTGATAAGATAATCTAATATTATGCTCACCAAATGAAAACACTCCAGAAATTCTAGGTGTAAACTGTCCATCAAAATTTTCGTTTTTATCGTAACGCATAGAGGCACTTAACTTAAAGTGATCAGCAAACATACTTTTGGCTGCTTGAATAAAACCACCATATTCTTGAATACCAATAGTACCATTTCTGCCATCTTTTAAATCAGCAAACAAAGTTCCATTTGACCTCAATTGGTACTGTCTAAGATTTGCTCCAACACTCAAATCCATAAATTTCACTTGATTTTTGAAATTATAATAGCCTTCTAAGTGATAAACGTTAGATTTATCAGCAAATGCACCTCCACCATCTACAATATTCATTTTATTGTATTTATCGGCCAATGCTAATAAAGCATCACTTCCTTGAGCAGGCATTCCTTGGTCAGCAACACCTCTAGCTGTTAATTGAGCTGCATCTTCTGATTGTCCAGCTGAGCGAGCTGCAACAAAAGCCCCAACATATTGGCCAAACCAAGTAGCATGAGGCTTGATCTCATTTAACATAGACACAGCAGAAAGTCCCGATGCATATGATTTACCTGATCTTTCTTGGGTAGTATAAGACCTAATATTAAAATTATCTCCTTTTAATTCTAATTTAGCTTGGGTAATATTAAAGTTCCTCAAAGAATATCTAGCAGCACCAGTGTAAACGGTAGTTCCATATCCATAATTTAACTGACCAATTAATACAACTTTTTCGTTGATTCTATAATGTAAACCTAAGTTAGTTTTAAAAGATTTTGTATTGTAATCGACTAAATCACGTTCAATAAATCCAGTTCTTGAAACAGGGATATTTGGTACTAAAGCCGTTGCTGCAGAAGGCAATAACTTTGCAGCAACTAAACCATTTGCAACTGTTAGCATATTTGCTTGTACTTCGTCACCATAAATATTAACTCCATCGTAATCAGGATCAACTCCAGCTCCTCTTGTTCCATTTTCTACACCACCAACATTTAGGTTTGTGAAATTATTCGCTTCCCAATCTTTGGCACCTATATAGGCCACATTAACCTTAAATGCAAATTTATTATTGAATGCTTTGGCATATCTCATAGATAAATCATAAAACGGCGTAGTGGCAGTAGATCTACTAGTTTCACTCATTAGACCAGTCTTGATAGTAGAACTAAGACCTTGGTATAAAAACGGACTTTTAGAATTCATCAAAACCAAACCATTAATAGCATTTGGACCATATAAGGCAGATGCAGCACCTGGTAGTATCTCAACAGACTCAACGTCCAGTTCAGGCATACCTACTATGTTATCGACAGGGAAATTTAAACCTGGAGCAGAATTGTCCATACCGTCAATCATTTGAACTGTACGAGGATTACCTGTGGCTCCAAAGCCTCTCATATTTATAGATTTGAATAATAACCCCTGTGTGGTCATATCTACACCTTTCATATTCGCTATTGCATCGTAGAAATTGGGTGAAGCTGTTTCTCTAATTGCTCTCAGATCAAGTTTTTCGACAGTTACAGGAGACTTCATTACACTTTGCTCCACTCTTGATGCAGAAACAACCACCTCTTGGCCCATAATGTCTTGGTCTTCTAGACTGATATTGATTGCTGCGTTTTCAGAATCTACCGTATATTCTTGGGATTTATATCCAACAGAGGATATAACCAACTGAAAAGGCAAAGGAGTGGAAGTTGAAAATTCAAATTTTCCTTTTACATCGGTGATTGTACCGATTACTTTACCTTTGATTTGAACACTGATACCAACCAAAGGCTCCTTTGTTTTGGCATCCGAAATCATTCCCGAAATCACTGTTTGTGCTGATGCAAAGCTTATGTTTACTAGGCAAATAGCTAGGAAAAGGAATAATTTTTTTAGCTTTGATAAATTTTTATTCATAAATAAGGTTATAATATTTGGTTTAATAATGAAATGAAAAACCAAAAATAACAATTAAAATTATTTCAATACAATAAAATCAAAAAATAATTATAAAATGCACTATTTGCTAAAATCTAGTATTTTCATTTTTACTCTGCTATTACCTTATAATGAAAGTATTGCCCAAAATAGATTTATTATATCAGAGAAATTTGATGATAAGAAAACGCCTCCGAAACCAGATTTTTCTGATAAAAACAATTGGTCTTCAAGGCCTGATTTAAAAGATATGGCGGACGAAATTCCGATTGGAGATAAAAACATATTTGATAACCAATTGAATTCTAAAGCAGATGTGTTTTTTATATATCCAACTATTTACACTAAAACGCCAAATAATCAGTATCTGTGGAATGCAGCCGTAGATGATAATATTTTAAATAAAGAAATAGACGAGAGTACAATTAAAAACCAAGCTTCGGTATTTAATCAAAGTTGTAAAATATATGCCCCTAGATATAGACAGGCACATTATTCAGTCTTTTTAACTGATGACAAAGCATCCGCAAAAAGTGCACTAGATTTGGCTTATGAAGATGTAAAAAATGCTTTTGAATATTATTTGAAAAATTTCAATGAGAACAGACCAATAGTTATCGCTGCACATAGTCAAGGAACTCTGCATGCTACAAGACTTTTGCAAGACTTTTTTGACGAAAAACCTCTAAAAAAACAATTAGTTGAAGCGTATTTGGTGGGAATGCCTGTAGCTGATTCCCTTTTTAAAGAAATTAAATTAAGTACAAGCCCTAGCGAAACCGGAGGTTATGTAAGTTGGAATACTTTTGCTAAAGATTATATTCCTGATTATTATAAAAATGGCTTAAATAATTCTAACTTAGTAAATCCAATAACATGGACAGCTGACAAGGATTGGTCTAATTATAAATTCCATAAAGGCACGTTAAGTGCAAAATTTAAAATCAGAGATAGGATAATTTCGGCTAAAACCGAAAATGGGCTGCTGTGGATAGAAAAACCTAAAGTATTAGGAAAGGCATTAATCAAAACCAAGATATGGCATTTTGCTGATTACAATCTTTTTTGGATGGATATTAGAGATAACGTAGCTTTGCGAGTGAATAACTATTTAAAATAATATGTCTAAAAATAATTTCTTAATTATAATGGCTGGTGGAGTAGGGACAAGATTTTGGCCTTTTAGTCGCCAGAGCTTCCCAAAACAATTCCATGATATACTTGGGACAGGTCGCACCCTTATACAGCAAACTGCCGATAGATTTGATGGTATATGCCCGAAAGAAAATATTTATGTGGTAGCAAGCCCTGAATATTTTGAAATCATTAAAGAGCAATTGCCTTTCTTAACAAATGACCAGATTCTTTTAGAACCAAGCAGAAGAAATACGGCACCCTGCATAGCATACGCAGGTTTTAAAATTGGAAAAATCAATCCTGATGCTAATATTGTAGTAGCTCCAGCAGATCATATTATTCTTAAAGAAGAAGAGTTTAAAAGAAGAATAAACATTGCTTTAGAATTCTCGAAAGAAAATGATGTTTTGGTCACTTTAGGTATAAAGCCTACACGCCCTGACACTGGATATGGCTATATACAGTTTGATGATTCTGATCAAACCGAACTTAAAAAAGTGAGAACTTTTACTGAAAAACCAAATCTTGAACTAGCTGAAATGTTTTTAACAAGTGGCGATTATGTTTGGAATGGGGGAATCTTTATTTGGAGTTTAAAAGCTATAAATGCTGCTTTTGACATGTATCTACCCGAAGTGGCAGATGCGTTTAGAATAGCTCAAAAGCATTTTTATACTGAAAAAGAAAAAGAAGCATTGGAAAGTGCATATCCTAGATGCCGATCTATTTCTATAGACAACGGAATAATGGAAAAGGCTGAGAATGTGTACGTTGTACTATCAGACATTGGCTGGTCAGATCTGGGAACATGGAAATCAGTGTATGAAAACTCTGAAAAAGACGAAGTAAATAATGTTATTGATGCCAAAACGATGCTTTTTGATGTGGAAGATTGCATCATAAAAACTCCAAAGCATAAATTGGTGGTTATAAACGACTTAAAAGGCTATATCGTGGCTGAATTTGATGATGTGTTAATGATTTGCAAAAAAGACGATGAGCAAAAAGTAAAGGAATTTGTAGCAAAAGCTGAAAGTTATGGAAAGAAGTTTGTCTAAAACTTCTTTCCATTTAATAATCAACCATTTACGGCAACATTATAAATATCGTACCAGTCTTCTCTAGGCAATTTGATGGTAGCAGCACTTGCCACGTTTTTTATCCTATCTTCTGACAACGAACCAATAATTGGCAAAGTACCCAACTGCATCAACCAAGCTACGGCAGTTTGCTCGATATTAGCATCATACTTTTTGCCAACATGAGACAACTTTGCATTCAATACAGAAGCTTTCCCAACTTGACCTTCTAATATATCACCTCCAGCCAAAGGCGACCAAGCCAAAGGTTTACTAAATTGCTGTTTTATAAAATCCAATCTACCATCAAGCAAGGCTGAAATGTTCATCAGATTCATTTCTATATGGTTTGTGACTATTGGCTTTGTAAGGTATGAAGCCAACAGTTGATGCTGAAATACCGTAAAATTCGCAACACCTATATGTTTTACTTTGCCACTATTTACGACCTCTGCTAGTGCCATAGCGGTTTGTTCTGGGTCAGCTAAATAGTCGCTATTGTTCAATAAAAAAATATCTAAATAATCTGTTTGAAGATTCTTAAGTGAATTGTTTACACTTTCAATAATATATTTTGGAGAATTGTCGCAGATTTCTTTTCCAGTAACAGATTTTTTTACGCCGCATTTGCTGAATAAAATTAAGTCTTCACGCTTAATACTTGAGTTTTTCATGAATTTGCCAAACTCTGATTCAACTGTACTTCCGCCATAAATATCTGCATGATCAAAAGTGTTTATGCCCAATTCAAAGCAAAGGTTCACGACTTTTTCAAGTTTCTTGGCCGTATCCTTCCCAAAATCTTCCCAACGCCAAAACCCATATATGGCTTCACTTACTTTTGGACCGCTATCGCTTAATAATATTTTTTTCATTGCATTTCTATTTTTCTAATAGTACAAAGGTAAGGAATTTAAAAAATATTTTTCTTAAAATAACTAAACAGGAAAATCTTAAAATGAAAATTCCTGCATCGAAAATCGACGCAGGAATCCGATAGAACCCTATAAACCATTATGAATATACTAATTGAAAATTATTTTACAAGGAAGCTTCCAGTACCTATCTTGAAACCTTCAGAAAATAGCTCTATGGCATATTTCCCAGATTTAAAAGCAGCCTCTTTTTTGTAAAACATATCGACCTTTTGGTCATCGTTTGTGTATGGTATATTTTGTTTTAAACTATACCCAATTTCTTGATTTGCAAAGTTTAATACGCCACCTCTAGCCATATCATTTAGTACTGCTCCGTTAGGATCAAGCACTCTTAAATAAACATCTTTGTTATTACGCTCTGTCAAAGGATTGGTAGGAAGAATATAAGAAACCTTCAACTGATCTACTTTACGATTCTTCAATTCGCCTTCTTTTTCTTTACCTCTTGAAGTCAAACCTACCACTTGAACATTTACTGCTTTTAGTGCCGACCCAACATTTACTTTCTTACGTAAATCCTCGTTTTGAGTACTTACCTCATTCACTTTTGTGTACAAAGAATCTTTGGTATTGCTTAGGCTTTTGTTTTGACTTATTACCTCTTCTTTCTCAGATAGAAGTGCCAAATTTTGCGAGTTCAGTAGACCATTCTCTTCTTTCAGCTTCATGATTTCCTCATCTTTCTGCGTAAGAAAAGCTTCATATTCAGCTATTTTTCCTTCGTATTTTTTTGCTGAAAAATTCGAATCCGCTCTTAATTTCTTTTTGTCTTGCTCTAATTGAGCCTTTATTTTCTCAAGCTCATCTACACTTCCACCCAAAGCTGTCACTTCTGCTATTTTAGCATCTAATGCCTGCGAAATTGAATCCAACTTAACCTTTGTGGTAGATAACTCGTCGACTTTACCTGTCAGCATTTTCTGTAGATCGGCGTTTTCGTTTTGAGCTCCATAATATAAGTATCCTAATAAACCCAAAGCTCCTAATAAAACTACCAATCCTATTTTTAATGTATTTTGATTACTCGGTGAGTGTTGTTCCATTTTTGATTAACTAATGTTTGATTATGGCACAAACTTAAATCTCCTCAATTAAATCAGAATTAAACTCACATTAAATTTACCTTAAAATTTCAATTAGTAGAATGAAGTGTAGAAAACAAGACCTCAAAAACATTACCAGTTTGGTAAGGTTTTACGGATATCCTGCCTTTGTGTATCTCAATGATTTGTTTTACAATAGCTAAACCAACACCATGGCCAGACTTGCCTTTGGCTGTTGAATCAGAGCGGTAAAATGGCTGAAATATTTGAGATATTTCGTCCAAAGGAATGGGTTTACCCTCATTTCTGATAGAAACTGCTATTTGTTTTGGAGTAAATGCTATTTCTAAAAATGCCTCTAGATTTGATGAAAATTTACAGGCATTGTCCATCAAGTTTTTAAAGACCACTTTTAAGGCATCGACATTACCAAAAATTACCAATGCGTTTTCATCTTCTGGAAAATTCTCAAGTTTAATATGAATAGTTTTCTCGGGATTCCATTTTTTAAATTCTGAAACAGCATCAATAACAACCTCATCTATTCTGATTTCAGATAGTGGATGAGCGTTTTCGTCTGAAAAAATATTGGCCAGCTGGAGCAAGGAAGATGTTAGATTATTTAGCTTAAGCGTATCTTCTCTAAGGGAAACTATTTGAGCATGAAACTCTGGAAAGTTTTTATACTTCATCTCCAAGAGTTCTATTTGTGTAAATATCTTCGTTAGCGGATTTTTAAGTTCATGGGAAATATTGGCCACAAACATCTTTTGGGTAAAAACAGCATTTTCAGCCCTTTGCAAAAGCTTATTTATAGTCTCAGCCATTTGGCCTATTTCATCATCGAAATTGGTGTGTATGATCCTTTTGGAAATATTTTTTGGAAATATTTGTTCTAATTGATTTATGATATCCGAAATTGGGGCTAATGCCTTGTTGGCTAAATACCATCCTAAAAATCCGATAAACAACAAAGCCACCAAAGACATTATTATTAGGATATTTTTTAAGTCGGCGAGTGCCTCCTCTCCTATCTTGTCCACTGCCGTCACCACTACCCAATAATCGCCCGAGTTATCTTTAATCTTCAGATACGCCATTTTGTAGGTACCTAACTTTGATGTACCAACAGAAGTTGTATTGTCTATAGTCAGCAACATCAAGCGATGAAATTCTTCTTTTTTGACATTTGTGGAGAACACAAACAAATTGCGTTTTATGTCAATTATAGAAATTATTTCCTCGTTAAGATACTCTTTCTCCGTAGTTTCTACGATTTTCCGAATGTCAATATTATTGGCTTGAAAATCAAAAAAAAGAGATGAAGTGGTAACTGCTCTGTCTTGTAGTTTTTTGTAAAAGCGTTTTTCGAGATATAGTTTGCTGAAAAAATAAATACTGACTGAAAAAAACATAAACAGGAAACCCACCAAAAGCAAAACTTGCAAGGTTAGTTGTCCACGGATATTTAGTTTTAAGTCAAATTTCATTAAATTTTCACTCTTGAGATAAAGCCAAAACGCTACTCTTTCATAACGTAGCCCATACCTATTTGCGTATGAATCAGTTTTTTGTCAAAATCTTTATCTATTTTTTTTCTGAGAAAATTCACATAAACCTCTATAACGTTTGTCCCAGTGTCAAAAGTTATATCCCAGATTTTCTCGGCTAGCTCTACTTTGGAAATAACTCTCCCTTGATTACGCATAAAAAACTCCAAAAGGTTAAATTCCTTGGCTGTAAGTGTAATTTCCTGACCAGCTCTTTTAACTCCTTTGGTATCTAAATTTAGTTCAATGTCGGCTAATTTAAGAATATTGGCAGAAGAAATAGCCTGTCCACTCCTTCGAGTTAGAGCCCTAATCCTGGCCATGAGTTCATTAAACTCGAAAGGTTTTGAGAGATAATCATCAGCACCAGCATCAAGTCCATTTATGATGTCCTGTGTTGTCCCAAGTGCGGTTAGGAGTAAAATTGGGGTAAAAATATTCTTTTCTCTTAATTGCTTACAAAGATTCAAACCGTTGATTTCTGGCAAAATGATATCAGTGATAATTAACGCATAATGATTTCTTGTTGCCAAAGTTAGTCCCATTAAACCATCATAGGCCACATCAACCTCTAAATGATGCTGTTCAAGTCCTTGTTTGATAAGCTGAAGTGTTTTTACTTCATCCTCTACCAATAGTATTTTCATGACAAAATATTTTTAAGAATAGGTTTACTTCTGAAAAAAAACAGAAAACTAAAGTGGTTCAACAAAATTTAAAACAATCAATCACTTAAGACTTTTTACAAACGCTATAACTTCCGATTTAATATCTTTGGCATTATCTAAAATTCTCACAAACTGACTTCCGATAATTGCACCTGAGGCATATTTCGAGGCGGTTTCAAAGGTTTCTTTGTCTTTTATACCAAACCCTATCAATCTAGGATTTTTCAAATCCATGGCATTCACTCGATTAAAATATGCTTCCATTCCAGTATTTATTCCCGAAACCGCCCCCGTTACACTTGCAGAAGAAACCATGTAAATGAATCCATCTGAAACTTCGTCTATAAATCGTATTCTTTCTTCAGATGTTTGAGGCGTAATCAAGAAAATATTCAAAATCCCGTATTTTTCAAAAGTAGACTTATACTCTCTAAAATACTCATCCACTGGCAAATCTGGCAAAATCAAGCCATCTATACCTATTTCTTGACATTTTTCACAAAAAGCCTCGATTCCATATTGATAAACAGGATTTAGATAACCCATGAGTACTATCGGCACGGTAATTCCATTTGCTCGGATATCCTTTAATTGCTCGAAAAGTTCGGAAACAGACATTCCATTTTCAAGTGCTTTTTGGTTAGAATCCTGAAT
The DNA here is from genome assembly GCF_024343575.1 of Lacihabitans sp. LS3-19. Taxonomy (GTDB): domain Bacteria; phylum Bacteroidota; class Bacteroidia; order Cytophagales; family Spirosomataceae; genus Leadbetterella. Next base: position 58,401 of record NZ_RJUA01000128.1, read on the forward strand.
AGTTTCGCCATCGGCCACTGGGTCAGAATATGGCATTCCTATCTCCACAATATCCACTCCACCATCTTGCAAAGCCTCCAAAACACTTACGGTATCTTTTAATTTTGGAAAACCTGCAGTAAAATATACATTTAAAACTTTTTCGTTTTTCTTTTGAAACAAAGACGTTATTCTGTTCATTAATTTTTAAATTCTGAGCGTAAAATTAGCTAAATATTTGAGGGTTTTCTTTAAGAAATTTCAAAATTCACTACTCAAAAGCCCCATCATAGTTTTTATGCCATCAAAATAATTCCCTAATCTAAGATTTTCATTGGCACTGTGCTGGTTGTTGTCAGCGTTTACCGTTGGCACTATCACAGCTTTCACGCCAAGTTTAGTAACAAAAGGGGAAATAGGTACCGAACCACCCATTCCAGGCAATTTTATTATCTTTTTTGTAGTAGTTTTAGAAAGAGCTTTTTCTAGCCAAAGGCCAATTTCGCCATTCATATCTGTATTAAAAGCCCCATAAGCAGGCCTCGAACTTAGTTTTATTATCTTCTCATATTTCTCTCTTTCCTCAGGCGTTGGGTCATTTTCTAAGATGGTATAACCTTTTGAAACTATAAAATCTTTGACATTTTTGACCAATTTTGCAGGATCGGTGGCCTCTACAGTTCTAATATCTATCTCTGCCACGGCTTTGTCCGGAATAATAGTCGCTGCCAAAGCTCCCACTTCTCCCGATTTTAGTCCTCTAATATTAAGCGAAGGATAAATCAAAGATTCTTGATAAGTATCACCCACATTGTCTGGTTTTTTAAAACCCAATTTTTTATTTAAAGCCAGCAAATCATCAGGCACTTCTTTCAATTTATCCTTGGTCTTTTTATCTAAAACTACGCCATCATAAAACCCAGGAATCAAAACTTTCCCAGTTTCAGACTTCATTGAAGCCAGCAATTGTGCCATTTTCAAAGCCGGATTAGGTAAATAGTTTCCATAATGACCACTATGCTGGGGTGTATAGGCACCGTAAGTAGTCAATGTAACAGTAGCGATTCCTCTCGCTCCGAAAGTCAAAGTTGGTAAATTTGATGCATGAGCTGGTCCGTCAAAAATCAAGAGTAAGTCAGAAGTCAAATCTGTTTTGTATTTGTCTATTATGCTAGGTAAGCTTACCGAACCTTTTTCTTCCTCAAAATCCACAAGGATTTTCAGATTATAACTGGTTTCGATATTTTGAGAAGCCAAAGCATCCAAAGCGGCCATAAGCATGACACCTGGACCTTTGTCGTCAGCAGATGCTCTTGCAAATATTCTCCATTCTGGGTCAATTTCTTTCTTTAAACTTTCCATCGGAATTTCCTCCCAGATATCTGTTTGTAAGTTTTTCTTTTTCAAAACTGGCACGAAAGGATCTGCCTGACTCCAATCCTTTGGCACAACAGGCTGTCCATCAGAATGATAATAAAATAAAATGGTTTTACTATTTGGTTTTTTAGACTTTTTTTCCAGTAAAAGAACGGGAAGCGTACTAGTTTCCAATTTTTTAGTTTCAAAACCTCTTTTCGCAAATTGCCCTTCAACCCATGCATAGTTTCGCATAATATCTTCTTTGAAATTGGCATCACAAGGAATAGAAATATACTCAAGTAAAGTGGACAAATGTTGTTTGCCGAATTTATCGGCTAATTCATCATATTGAATATTTTGAGCAATAGAAATTTGGGAAATCAGAACAAAAAGGAGTAGTTTTCGCATTTTCAATTAGTTTATTAAAGCTTAAATATATTCAAAATAAATCAGGAACCTTTCTTATTTTAGAATTTAAATAAAATTGAATAAAACGAATTCAAAAACAATTATCAAACCAGCAATCTCTAAACTTTAATAGAAAACTATTACTTTAAATTGGTATTTCAAATCCAAATCACTTTAGTTAAAAGTAAAAAAAAATACTAAAAAAACTGCTTATTGAAAAATATTTCCCAAATACAATAAGTTAATAAGTCACTAACTTACAAGCTCTTGAAAATTTTCAAATCTAGAATAACCCATTCTTTATAATCTCTAAAAAAATATGGCATAGTATTTGAAAGATTAGCTAAATGTATCCTAAAAATAAGTTTTAGCTTTTCTATAAAAATCTCTTGTATGAAAAATTCTGTATTCTACTTAGTATTAGCCGTTGTATCAATTTCGCTTAGTTCATTTGACAAAAAAAGGCCAGACTCTAATCCAAATGTAAAAGAAATCAACTATGCTATTTTCGGTGAAAACCACGCCTCTACACCTCTTTTAGATAATGAACTCCAAGGCCATGTTTACTACATTGTTAGCGGACACGGTGGACCAGACCCTGGTGCAAATACTATGGTTGATGGAAAATTGGTAGCAGAAGACGAATATGCTTATGATGTTAGTTTAAGATTAGCCAAAAATCTTTTGATGCATAATGCAAAAGTATATATGATAGTAAGAGACGAAAATGATGGAATTAGGGACGAAGAATATCTACAAGCAGACAAAGATGAAGTAGTTTGGGGTGGAGATAAAATACCTGTGAACCAATCCCAGCGTCTTCGTCAAAGAACAAAAATAATAAATGAACTTTACAAAGAAAATTCAGCAAAAGGATACGAAGTTCAGCGAGTGATAGAAACTCACGTAGACTCGAGATATACTGGAAACAAAGTAGATATTTTCTTCTATTATAACGACTCAAAACCTGAAAGTAAAGCTCTCGCCAACAGCATGTATGAAACTGTAAAACACAAATACGAAGCTAAACAAAGAGGCAGAGGATATACAGGAGAAGTAAAAGCAAGAGACTTGTGGATGATACGTGAGTCAGTTCCTCCTATAGTCTTTATAGAACTTGGTAACATCACCAACGAGTATGATCGCAAACGATTGCTATTGGCAGACAACCGCCAAGCCATAGCCAACTGGTTTGCACAAGGCATATTGAATCACTAGGATTATAAAACATATACATTTAGAAATACCGGAGGCTGTGAGGCTTTCGGTATTTTTTTGCGGGGACCAAATAATAAAAATTGTGACTTACATGTTTGGATAAATCCAAATTCTCATTAAATTGCAATACCCTATTTAAAACCCTAATCCATTAATAGTATGAAACTTATCCTGTTTCATATTTTATTTATCAATCAACCACTGGTAAAAATCATTACCAATGAGCGTGCGTTTTTCCCAAAACCAGATTCGGTCATATATTTCAATGCCCTCGAAAATGATATTAGGTTTTTTGTAGATCCCTCTCCAATATATGATTCAATTCAATATCAATTGGTAGGATATGATTCCAAAGCCTTAACCACAGAATATCCAGAAATAAGATATACAGATCTGGAAGGAGGAAACTATACGCTAAATGTTAAGAAATACAATAGTGGCAAAATCATTGAGAATATTTCTACCCAAATAGAAATAGAAAGAGAACTTACCGAAGAATGGTGGTTTTGGCCTTCTTTGGCAGTATACGCTATGTTGCTGATAGGAGCTGGCTTTTATTTTTATTTGATAAACTCGTTTCGTCAAAAAATGAAAGTGCAGGTTTTACGAAATCGCATAGCATCAGACTTGCACGATGAAGTGGGTGCCACGCTGAGCAGTATTGCCATGTCTTCCAATTTAGTAAATCGAAAAATTGGCTCCACAAACCCGGAAATACAAAGTATACTGGCACAAATCAAAACAGATTCCGAAGAAACGATACATACCATAAGGGATACTGTCTGGACCATCAACCCAGATAATGATTCATTTGAAAAGCTTATAGAAAAACTTCGGGCTTTTGCCTATCTGATTCTCAATATCAAAGGAATAGAATTGGTTTTTAAGAATGAATTGGCAAATTCTAAAAGCCCAAAATTATTAATGGAACAACGTAGAAACGCCTATTTGATAATCAGAGAGGCTCTGAATAATATAGCAAAACATTCTGATGCAACGATGGCCGAAATGCATATAGAAAAGCTAAAGGAAGGGATAAAAATAGGTTTGAAAGACAATGGAAAAGGCTTTGATAAAACAGCACTATCAGAAGGAAACGGCCTAAAAAACTTTGAAAAAAGAGCCAAAGAAGGCTTTATGGATTTTGAATTGAAAACAGAAAAAGGGCAAGGAACAGAAATAAACCTTATGATACCCGAACTGTAAGTCCACCAATATTGGTGGGTTTCAGTGATATCAAAATGTAGGATATTTGCATAAAAAAACGAAATGGTGGAAGAAGCAATGAAATTGGTAACCGTGATATTGTTTGAAGACAATACCAGCTATAGAAATAGCCTGACCAATTTCTTTACTGGTGTAGAAGGAATTTTGTTTGCTGGAGCTTTTGGTGATGCCAATGAAGTGCTATCAAAAATAAGAAAACACAAGCCCGACGTAGTGCTGATGGATATTCAGATGCCTGGGATAAGTGGCATAGAAGCCCTAAAAAAGATAAAAAGCAGCTACCCAGAGGTCAAGGTTTTGATACAGACGATTTTTGAAGATGATCACAAGATATTTTCAGCCATATGTGCAGGAGCCAACGGCTATGTACTTAAAAGCCCCGACCCAGAGCTAATGTTACAAGGCATAATGGACGTATATGATGGTGGCGGCCACATGAGCCCGACTATTGCATTGAAAGCCATGAAGATGTTTCAAAACCAGTTTGTGGCCAGCCAAAGCACATATGTGGAACTGACCGAACGCGAAAAAGAGATATTAGGCCTGATGGTAAAAGGCAAAAGCTATAAAATGATAGCCGAAGCAGTATTTTTGAGCTATCATACCGTGCATTGGCACGTTAAAAACATTTACGAAAAATTACATGTAAACTCAGCCCCTGAGGCTGTTGCAAAGGCTATTGAGGGGAGGTTGGTGTAGGTTAGTTATTTATTGATTTTTTAAACCTTAAAATATAAAATTATGGGCAATTTCATTAATCTTGATGATACAAAAAATTTAAAATTTAATCCTATTATATTTTTCAGTGCTGGCGAAGCTTTGGGATATAAAGATCGAGATAATAATATCGATGCTAAAATGATACAAAGATTTTTTGAACCAATTGATAAATTGTTTGGTGATTATGAGATTATGAAAAAATTCGGAATTCATCATAAATTATACCAAAACAAAATTTTCAATTACACAGATGATTTTATTGGAGAATTAAACGACATTGAAAAAATTACATTTTTCGATAATGAGTCAGAGGATTATCAAAATGATCCTGAATTTAAATTAGATGTTTTGAAAAGCAATATCCTAAAGGATCCTAAAGCGATTTTAATAATATTCTTGATATTTGATAAAAATAAAATGGCTTTCAGAATAGGTACTTTTGTGATTAATAATAATGATATATTTCTTAATCAAAAAGCTGAATATTTTAATAAAATATCAGATAAAATAGGTAATGATTATAAAATAATTCAAACGTTTGCAATAGACCCAGAAAAATTAATACAAATAGGCGATATAGATGATGCATTTCAAACACATTATAGACGTGTTATTAAAAGAGATACTAAAACTAAAGAAGGTGTTACAAAAAAATTTATTGGTTTTGTAAATGCTAAGAAGTTAGAACTTGAGAAAGTCGGAAAACTTAATGAATTTAATATAAATAGACATGAAACAATTGAAGAATTACTTACTTATTTAAATATACAAAACGATGCTCAAAACTATGAAGATTATAAAAAACTTGCTCTCAATTTTAGGAATCGTACCTATAAACTGAAATTGTTTGAGCCTCATGTTTATTTTAAAATTCGTTTGGGTTATGAAAATGACCACTTTGTTCTATTTCTTCACCCCTACGAAAGCGAATCAAATAACCCAGTAAGATTCCCTCCAGGAGGCCAATGAAAAATGAATTATTAGAGTTAGAGTTAGTTTTAATAAAAACAGGAAATTTAGTTTTATTTCTAAATTTCCTTTTATTTCTGTCGGGTATTTTTATTAGAAAAAGGATTACTAAACCTGTAAATTATATATATCAGTTAACTAAGTATCTTTTTTTTCTATCAATATTTGAGCTTATTCTATTGAAATTTATTCTTGTAAGAGAGTTTAAATATTTCGATCAAGTAAATGTTTTTTTAACCTCCTTTGGTATTAAAACATTTGATTTTATTTCTCCACTAAACTATTTATTAAAATTCGTTTTTTTAGGTTTGTTCTTTTCAAACGTGTTTCAAAATAAAAAAATCTCTAATTTTTATACTTACTTAATATTTGGTTTAGTACTTTTCGAATTAATCATGATTTTCTACTTCAAAAGTTACCAGAGCTATGATTCGCTTTCATCCACAGTAAAAAATATTTTTATAATCTCAGGAAGCGGACTTTTGCTATTCAAAATTTATAAAGCTGATATTTCAAATATAAGTTTGTATAAAAATACCTATTTCTGGATAGCGTTTGCACTCTTTATCACAGCTATTACTGAACTTTTTCTTGAGTTTATTTTTACTAAACTTCATGAGAGTGATTTAGTTGGTTTTTATAAACTTTACTTAGTCCGAAATGCATTACAAATGATGTTTTTTACTCTCATCATAGTGGGATTTTTGAATGCCAAATATCTGAAGTATCTTCCTGAAAAGTATTAAAAAAATGACACAGCAAAACATAAAAATATTAGTTGTAGATGACCACCAAGTTTTACTTGATAGTTTAAAGCTTTTGCTGCGTTCTATTGATCAAATAGAAGTTTTGGAAGTATTGAACGATAGTAGGATGGTGATGGAATATTTGATAAATAATGAAGTAGACGTTGTTTTGTCTGACCTCCACATGCCACATTTTAGTGGGATTGATTTGACTTTGAAAATAAAAGGTGCGGGCCTGGCAGTAAAAGTAATTTTGCTCACAATGGCTGAGGATGTACTCCATATTAGGGAAGCCATAAAAGCAGGGGTCAGTGGATATATTCTGAAAAAAAGTGGTAAGGATGAATTGGAGAAGGCTATACATTTGGTAATGGCCGGAAAAAAATATTTCAGCGAGGATGTGATTGACGAATTGGCTGCCAACTCTGGTGAGGACCTAAACTTGGCTTTACCAGATACCATTGAACATCTTACGCAAAGAGAAATAGAGGTATTGAAATTAATAACATTGGAGAAGAAATCAAGCGAGATTGCGGATATTTTGTTTATAAGCTTGCCTACTGTGGAAAGCCACCGGAGTGCCTTAATGCGGAAATTGGGCGTAAAAAGTGCCATAGGAATGGTAAAATTTGCTCTGAAACATGGCCTTGTGGATTAAACAGAGACTTTAATCGTATTCATAAATCCTACATTCTCCATATTTTTGAATTCCCAAATACCATTAAACGACTCTACTCTGGCCTTCACATTTTTCATTCCTTTGCCATCGCTTTCATTGTCAAAAGTACCAATTCCATTGTCAGAAACTGTTAGTGAAATCTGCCTTTCAGTGCGAGAAAGTGTAATTTTTGCTTCGGTGGCTTTTGAATGTTTGATGATATTATTGACCAATTCGAGGCAGATGCTGTAAAGTTCAAACTCAATTTTATTATCAACTCGGCCAAAACCTTCATCAATTTGTAAATCGAAACGAATTTTTGAATTTTTGCTTATTTTTCGTACAAAACCTTGAAGAGTTGGTACAAGCCCTTGTTTCTCAAATTCTTCGGGCAAGAGATTATGCGACAACAAACGCACATCATTATAGGCTTTTTCGAGGTTTTCTCTGAGGTTTTGATGAATTTCCTTTTCTTCGGTATTCATCTTTGATTTGTCAATCATATCGACATTCAGCCAAAGAGCCGAAAGTGTTGAGCCGAGATTATCGTGCAAATCGGCAGCAACTCGTTGGCGTTCGATGGTTTGTCCTTTCAGAAGAGCGGCTTGTAGTTCGGCGTTTTGTTTTTGGAGAGTTTCCTGTTTTTCGAGAGAGAGTTGTTGGACTTCAATTAACTTTCTTTCTAAATTGATGCTATTATTACCAAATTCACGAGATATATAAATTAACATAGATATGGGTATTGACCAATTACAAGCCAGAAAAACTAAATCCTTTATGCTAAAGGATGAATTTATTTTCATATTCAAAAAGTAGCTTGTGCCAAACAATATTAAAACGGCAGAAAGAACCCAAAATACTATTAAGCCTGCAATCACAATTACGAAAGATTTATTACCACTTAGATAGGTGGTAATCGACAACCTTAGTACAAGAAACCTAGAAAAAACAAGTAGAAAAAAACCAAGAATTCCACCTAAATCAGCATTAATTATCTGAAAAAATATTACAATTACAGCGAAACCCAATATTAACCAAAAAAAAATATTTTTCCTTATATTGTTTAGGCTATGAATTGCAATAAAAAGAAATGTCGAAGAAATTGTTGTGAAAATTGTTGGAAGAGTATTCTGGTCTGCATTAGTAATATTAGGATCAATATTAAACAAGGAAAATGAATAAAAGCTACTTGAAATAACTGCTGAGATTGCAGCAATAAAAAAGAAAAAATTAGCTTTTTGTTTTTTATAAACTAAAAATAAACAAAAATGTATTATTGATAATACTAGAAAAAAACCTATATTTAAAATAGTCAACATTAAGGCTCCTTGACCAACATTTGAATCTTGTGTTGATTTGGAAAATTGATCATTTCTTTTCCTAAAGTTAGAATCAGGATTGACTACTTCAGATTTTTTTTCCCCACCTTTATCAAGCAAAATTCTTTGCTGCGATATGCTATCAATGCGAAAAACCTCATTTTGGGCATAAACGTCTAAATGATAGATAGTCAATAAACTAAATATCAGTAGTTTTTTCATAGCCTAAATTGGAATATTTATTTGTGAGTTTGTCCCTTCATTTTCTTTTGATA
>NZ_RJUA01000129.1 GCF_024343575.1 Lacihabitans sp. LS3-19
TTCGGAGATAAAGACTAACACTTTTTTGTTTTGTATCAAAGACCTTCCTTTATTGTTTATTTCATCTGTCTTGCGACAAATTATCTCTAAAAAGGAGGTGTTCCAGCCACACCTTCCGGTACGGCTACCTTGTTACGACTTAGCCCCAGTCGCTAGTTCTACCCTAACGAAGTCTTTTACCTTCCGCTTCAGGTCTACCCAACTCCCATGGCTTGACGGGCGGTGTGTACAAGGTCCGGGAACGTATTCACCGCATCATGGCTGATATGCGATTACTAGCGATTCCAGCTTCATAGGGTCGAGTTGCAGACCCCAATCCGAACTGTGATAGGCTTTTTGTGATTCGCTTGCTGTTGCCAGCTTGCTGCACTCTGTACCTACCATTGTAGCACGTGTGTCGCCCTAGGCGTAAGGGCCATGATGACCTGACGTCGTCCCCTCCTTCCTCTCTACTTGCGTAGGCAGTCTTGCCTGAGTCCCCAGCATAACCTGATGGCAACAGACAATAGGGGTTGCGTTCGTTGCGGGACTTAACCCAACACCTCACGGCACGAACTGACGACGGCCATGCAGCACCTTGTTTCGCGTCATTGCTGACGTAACCATCTCTGATTACTTCGCTCACATTCTAGCCTAGGTAAGGTTCCTCGCGTATCATCGAATTAAACCACATGCTCCACCGCTTGTGCGGACCCCCGTCAATTCCTTTGAGTTTCACCGTTGCCGGCGTACTCCCCAGGTGGATTACTTATCGGTTTCCCTTGGTCACTGAGCTATTCACCCAACAACTAGTAATCATCGTTTACGGCGTGGACTACCAGGGTATCTAATCCTGTTTGATCCCCACGCTTTCGTGCATCAGCGTCAGTTTATTCGTAGCAACCTGCCTTCGCAATTGGTATTCCTTCCGGTATCTATGCATTTCACCGCTACACCGGAAATTCTAGCTGCCTCCAAATATCTCAAGCTCAACAGTATCGATGGCATGTAAAACAGTTAAGCTGCTACTTTTAACCACCGACTTATTAAGCCGCCTACGCACCCTTTAAACCCAATAAATCCGGATAACGCTCGCCACCTACGTATTACCGCGGCTGCTGGCACGTAGTTAGCCGTGGCTTATTCTAATGGTACCGTCATTACCCCTCGCAAGGAGCACATTCTTCCCATTCAAAAGCAGTTTACAATCCAGAGGACCGTCTTCCTGCACGCGGCATGGCTGGGTCAGAGTTGCCTCCATTGCCCAATATTCCCTACTGCTGCCTCCCGTAGGAGTCTGGCCCGTATCTCAGTGCCAGTGTGGGGGATACTCCTCTCAGAGCCCCTAAGGATCGTAGCCTTGGTAAGCCGTTACCTTACCAACTAGCTAATCCTACGCATGCCCATCTACATCCTATAAATATTTCAAAAGTCTCTGATGCCAGAGTCTCTATTATGCGGTGTTAATCCCAGTTTCCTAGGGCTATCCCCCTGATGTAGGTAGGTTGCATACGCGTTACGCACCCGTTCGCCGGTGACATTGCTGCCCCCTCGACTTGCATGTATTAAGCCTGCCGCTAGCGTTCATCCTGAGCCAGGATCAAACTCTCCATAGTAATATCTACTAACAGAAAGATCTCCCAACTTCGTGTTTCGTCTCTATCTCCAATAAGTTAATGAACTTTATCCCACCGTAGTGAGCTCGTTGCCTTTTCAAGCTTTCCCTTCTAAACTCTTAATCCTTCTCGTTTAATCGGGGTGCAAAGGTAACAACCTTTTTTTATTTCCCAAATTTTTATCGAAAAAAATTTATTTATTTTTAATGTACTTTATCCCAACTAACTCTCCTATTTCTTCTCTCTCGCCGTTTGGGAGTGCAAAGGTAGCACTTCTTTTTCCCCTTTTCCAAATTTTATTT
>NZ_RJUA01000130.1:0-2196 GCF_024343575.1 Lacihabitans sp. LS3-19
CTTCAATTAATGCATTTTTGTTAATATGTTTAAGATTTACTTCAATATCATCTAACATATTGTTCCAGAGCTTCCAGTGCAGACGATTTATTGCTATTTCTAAATTGTCAATATTTTTAGCTTCTTTGCAATCATTTATATCTCCAATTTTAAGATATCCATTATCTGTTTTTTTGAAAAACTCCATATCAGTATAAAACCAAACAACTGTCTTCTTTTCTTCCATTCTCGACCCAAATTGATAATCATTTATTTTAATTACAATTTGATTTTTCTTGTTATTTATTGGTAAACTTGAATTTATAAAATCTTGAATAAGTAAATTTAAAGGCCCATTGGTTTCGAGTTTTTGAACAGAATCTTGACTAATAAAAGTAAAATCCTTATCAATCCTAGCATCAATGACTTTAATTACATTTATTTTTGAAGTAACTAAATTGAGTTTTTTAAAATAAGGGTTAAAATTAATCTGAGCAAAAGATTGAAAACTTAAGAATAGGAGAAGAATTAGATATTTCATTTATTATGGATTGTTTTTGAAATCTGAGAAAAAAGCATGCCATGTTTCTTTAAAAATTAGAAATATTTTTTTTAAAAATTCAGGCAAAAACTGATGTATTACATATTTTAAGGTTTATATTTTACATAGTTTTATTTCAAAAGACCTCATGGTATGCTCAGAATATTATTAATGGTATTGTTTTTTGGATTTATTTCCTGCCAAAACAAGAAGGAAAAAGAAGTAATTGAAGAAGATGATTCTCTCGTAGTTTCTGCACTTCCATTAGATATTCCTTTTCCAGAAAATAATCCTCATTCAAAAGAAAATGCTGACCTAGGTAAACTACTCTTTTTTGACCCAATACTTTCTGGAAATAAGGACGTTGCATGTGCCACTTGCCATCATCCTGAGTTTGGATTTGCGGAAAATTTGGAAATAAGTATTGGTGTAAATGGCCATGGTTTTGGAAGTAAGCGACAATTTAATAGCCCGAACGAAATCCCTTTTGTAAAACGAAATTCTCAAGCCATTGTAAATGTGGCTTTTAATGGCTTCAACTCTGAAAGTGAAGTAAATCCAAATAGTGCTCCAATGTTTTGGGACTTAAGAGCTGAAAGTCTTGAAAAGCAAGCACTTGAGCCTATTAAAACTATGGAAGAAATGCGTGGAAAATCTATTGAAGAACATGAAATTTTAGATTTAGTTGTAAAAAGAATCAAGTTGATTAAAGAGTATAATATGCTTTTTGAAAAAGCTTTTGGTAAAAATGCTGTAAATATTGATAACCTTTCAAAGGCTATTGCCACCTATGAAAGGACAATTGTGGCTAACAATTCTAGATTTGATAAATATATGCGTGGTGATGCTACCGCCTTGTCATATAATGAGATAGAAGGCATGAAAGCTTTTAGAAAAGCTGGGTGTATAAATTGCCACAATGGGCCAATGTTCTCTGATTTTAAACAACATGTATTAGCTCCAAAAGCAAACGAAAAACTCACTTTTTTCGATGATGGTATTAATAAAACAAATGGCTTTAGAACACCAAGTTTACGGAATTTAAGGCTTACAGCTCCCTATATGCATAGTGGGAAATTGAAAACATTGACCAATGTTTTGGAGTTTTATGAAGATTTAGCTGGAGGTACTATTGCAGAATCAAAAATTAATCCTGAACAAATTGACCCTTTGGTGAAGAAACTTAAAGTCAACTTCAAAGATATTTCTGCAATTGTTGAATTTCTAGGTACGCTAAACGATGAATCTTATGATAAATCTATTCCTGAAAAAGTGCCTAGTGGACTAAAAGTAGGAGGGGAGATTTACTGATATGAGGTATTTTACCCTATAAAAAAACTTAAGGCAGGCTTCAAAGAAGCCTGTGGTCCGACATCTCGGCTAAGTATATTCTATTCAAGCGAAAGGTCGCCCCCGCCTACCTATCAAGCTATGAAAATATTTTTTATAAGTATACCTCTATAAAAAACTTAAGGCAGGCTTCAAAGAAGCTTGTGGTCCGACATCTCGGCTAAGTATATTCTATTCAAGCGAAAGGTCGCCCCCGCCTACCTATTAAGCTATGAAAATATTTTTTGTAAGTATACCTCTATAAAAAACTTAAGGTAGGCTTCAAAGAAGCCTGTGGTCCGATATCTCGGCTAAGTATATTCTATTCAAGCGAAAGGTCGCCCCCG
>NZ_RJUA01000130.1:2216-253530 GCF_024343575.1 Lacihabitans sp. LS3-19
ATTGTTGAATTTCTAGGTACGCTAAACGATGAATCTTATGATAAATCTATTCCTGAAAAAGTGCCTAGTGGACTAAAAGTAGGAGGGGAGATTTACTGATATGAGGTATTTTACCCTATAAAAAAACTTAAGGCAGGCTTCAAAGAAGCCTGTGGTCCGATATCTCGGCTAAGTATATTCTATTCAAGCGAAAGGTCGCCCCCGCCTATCTATCAATCTATGGAAATATTTTTTGTAAGTATACCTCTAAAAAAAACTTAAGGCAGGCTCCAAAGAAGCCTGCCTAAGTATATCTATTCAACCCTAACCTATTAAACTATGAAAATATTTTTTACAAACTTGTTACTGCATCTACCAATGCTTGAGCAGGGGTGATTTCAATAACATTTGTTGGTGTATTTCTGTTAGACCAAATAAACTGGAACACTGATTTATTCAATTGAATGCTTTTTGCCCAGTTTTTTGCTTCTTTTTTACGCATTCCGTTAAGTTTTTCACTTAATAATGCCGAAGCGTTGTTGAATTCTGCCTTGTTGGCTTCATCAAGATTAAAAAACGCTACTGGAGAATTGTGGTATAAATTAACAACCTCTAAATATTTTTTCAAATCTACGTCGTTCTTTCTTGATACTTTTCTCGCTTTTGTGTTTACAAATGTTGAGAACTCGTTTGCACTTGATGCTGTCAATTTGTCACCCGAAACTTTGGTGTTGATACCAGCTTGTGCGTTTGCTGAAAATGTTCCTAATGCTAATACTAAAATAATTGCTCTAAATTGCTTTTTCATCTTTTTGTCTATTTTTCTTTCGTGAATTACTCTGCAAAATTGATTGGTTTAAAATTATTAACCAAATTTTGTTTGGGTTATGATACGAAATAATATTTTGAAAAATAGGAATTTTACAGAATTATGGAGTTAAAATAGGCATATATAGCAGATATAATAAAATTTTATTTTGTTTAAATTAAATTAACATCAATAAAATATTTATTTTTAGTAAAATTGAAAATTCTTAGAAAAGTACAATCATTCGTTTAAAAAATTCATGGTGGTGCCTATTCCTGCTGTACAAAAGCTTAAAATCATCTCTATTGCCTTATCTAATTTGGGTAATAATTCTATCATTTCGTCTTCTGAGAACTTTCCCAATACATAGTCAATTTGTCTGCCTTTCGAAAAATCAGAGCCAATTCCTATCTTTAGTCTCGGGTAGATGTCATTTCCCAGCACGAGCTCTATGTTTTTTAAACCGTTATGGCCCGCACTCGAGCCTTTGGGTTTTATTCTGAGTTTTCCTAATGGCAAAGCAAGGTCATCTACTAATATCATCACATTTTCTATAGGCACTTTCAATTGGTTCATCCAATATTGCAGTGCTTTTCCACTAAGATTCATATAAGTGGTGGGTTTTATCAATGTTATGGCTCTTCCTTTATATTTATATTCTGTCACACTTGCCAATCTATCCAATTTGAAATTTAAACCTTCTTTAGCTGCCAATCTATCCAAAACCATAAAGCCGGCATTGTGTCTTGTAAATGCATACTCAGGTCCAATATTTCCCAATCCCACTATCAAGTACTTCATTATATTATTTTTGAAATATGTGTTTTTTACAAAATAACTAATATTTTTGTTGATAATTAATTTTTGGAATGCAAAAAAAACGGCTCATTCTTGATCAGCCTCTGTTGGATATTACAATTAAACGTCTTTGTCAGGAAATAATCGAAAACCATGATCCCATGGAAAACACGGTATTGATTGGACTTCAACCTCGTGGAATATTTTTAGCGGACAGAATTAAACATTTCCTAAAAGAAGACTTTGGTGTCGATATTCCTCTAGGTTATTTGGACGCTACATTTTATCGTGACGACTTCAAACGCAATGGTAATATTTTAAAGCCCAATTCTACAGAGATTAACTTCATCATTGAAGATAAAAATGTAATACTTGTGGATGATGTTTTAGCTACTGGAAGAATGGTGCGGGCTGCAATAGACGCCATGCAGGCATTTGGAAGACCCGAAAAAGTAGAACTGTTGTGCCTAATAGATAGAAAATATAATCGTGATTTACCTATTCAGGCAAATTTCGCAGGAAAAAAAGTCAACACTTTGGACTCGCAACGCGTATTGGTAGAGTGGACTGACCAAGGCCACGAAAAAGATTCTATTTGGTTAATCGACTAAAGTATGTCTTTGATATCAGTTGAAGACTTATTGTACGGATACAGCAATGGCATTTTTCCGATGGCCGAAAGTACTTCTGATGAGGTTTATTGGTATTCACCAGACCCTCGAGCAATTATTCCTATCGAGACTTATAAACCTTCAAAATCACTAAAGCCATTAATAAATCAAAAAGTTTTTGAGTTGAGATTTAATGAAAATTTTGAGAAAGTAATAAGACATTGTGCTTTTCCAAGATTTGAAGGCGACGAAACTTGGATTTCGGAGGAAATTATTGAATCCTATGTTAATTTGCATAAGATAGGTTTTGCTCATTCGGTGGAAGTATATCAGGAAAATGCATTAGTAGGAGGGTTATATGGTGTTTCACTAGGTTCCGTATTTTTTGGAGAGTCGATGTTCAATACAGTTCCTAATGCTTCCAAAGTTGCTTTTCATTATTTAATGGAGCATTTGAAAAAGAAAAAGTTCAAATTGTTAGACACACAATTTATAAATGACAACGTAAAACGATTCGGGGCTATTGAGATTCCAAAAAAGGAATTTATGAATAAATTACGAGAGGCTTTAAAATCAAAAAATAACTTTATCAACGATTAAAATATTGGAAATTAAATGAAATGGATTCTTTGTTTGGTTGTGATTGGTTTGATGCCTTTCGTTTCCATTGCCCAAAAAAAAGCCACTATTAGAGGAACGATTGTTCAAAAAAACACCAATCAGCCCATTGCTAATGTGAGTCTAATTTTGACTGAAAACGGTATAGGGACACTTACTGACTCTTCAGGGAAATACCAAATGTTGGTGCCCATGGGTAGCTATTTAATGGAAATATCTCATCAGACTTATTTTAAGAAATATCAAAAGGTAAATATTAAAGCTGATATGGTTTTGGATTTTGTCCTTGACGAGAAAGTAAATGAGCTTGAAGAAGTAAGAATTAGTGCCAATAGCTCGGAGCAAAATGTAAAACGCTTGGGTACTGGTGTAACCAATCTAAATATTAGGACGTTAAAGAAACTCCCCTCGCTTTTGGGCGAAATAGACATTATTAAAAGTCTCTATACATTGCCAGGCGTAACTAGCGTGGGAGAGGGGGCTTCTGGTTTTAATGTAAGAGGGGGGAATATTGACCAAAATTTGATATTATTGGACGAGGCACCCATATTTAATTCTAGCCACCTAATGGGTTTTTTCTCGGTCTTTAATCCTGATGCTTTTAGAGATTTTAATTTTTACAGAGGCGGAATTCCTGCTCAATATGGCGGAAGGATATCTTCTGTTTTAAATGTTAATCTTAAGGATGCCAACGCCACAAAGTTTTCTGTTAGTGGAGGTGTGGGCACTATTAGTAGTAGATTGTTGATAGAGACACCTATTGTCAAAGACAAGTTGAGTATATATGTTGCTGGTAGAGTCTCTTATATAGACCAAATGTTGAAAGTGGTAAAAATCAAGAAATTGGCAGGAAGTAAAGCGAATTTTTATGATCTGACAGGGAAACTGGAATATAAACTAAGCAATAAGGATAGAATTTCACTTTCTGCATTTCAAGGCAGAGATCAGTTTAGATTAGCCAAAGATTCTGTGTCTGCAATAGACGAAAATGGGGATGCCTTATATGATTGGCAAACCACTAATGCTACTGGTTCTTGGTCGCATTATTTTGGTTCGAAGTTTTCTGCAAAACTTATAGGTGTGTATTCAAAATACAATGCCGACATTATAAATTCAGACTCAAGTACCGCATTTAATCTTAACTATAATATCAATTATAAAAGTATTAAAGGAATAGCCGTTTATAATCCTAACGAAAAACACGAGCTTGAGTTTGGGTTTCAAGTAAATAGATATGATATTCAGCCGGGATTGATGGAGCCAACTTTAGAGACTTCAAACAAAAATAGATTGGCTCTGAACAAAGAAAGCGGGATAGAAAGTGCCATTTTTATTAATGACAAAATAGAGATATCGAAAAAGTTTAATCTTGGCGTTGGGGTTCGGTACGTTTCTTATCAGGCTCTCGGAGCAGCTACAGTCTATACTTATGAAGATAGTAAACCTAGGAATATTATCAATTTAGTCGATTCTGTAAATTACAACAAAGGTGAAGTAGTTGCCAGCTATGGTAGCTTTGAACCTAGATTTTCATTGAATTATAATTTCAATACTTCTTCAAGTTTCAAACTGAGTGCCAATCGTATGCGTCAGTTTATTCAGTTGCTTTCTGGTACTACTGCGGCATTACCAACCGACAGATGGAAGCTTAGCGATACTTATATTAAACCTCAAATGTCAGATCAGTTTTCGATGGGGTATTTTAAGAATTTCAAAGAAAAGTCTCTAGAAAGTTCTTTGGAGTTATTTTATAAAAAACTCTACAATGTTGTTGATTATAAAGATGGTGAAACATTGTTGCTTAATCCTTTTCCCGAAACCGCTATACTTCAAGGCAACGGCTATGCGTATGGAGCGGAGTTTTATGTAAAGAAAAACCTTGGAGTATTAACAGGCTGGTTAAGTTATACCTACTCTCAAACACGTATAAAAGTAAAAGGACCTACTGAGGAAGAAACTATAAATAATGGAGAATATTTTCCGCCAATATTTAATAGACCGCATAGCTTCAACGCCATTGGTTCTTATCAGGTTAGTAAGAAGGTCTCTTTCTCTAGTAATCTTAACTTTAGCTCGGGTAGAGCTATTACATACCCTGCCTCAAAATTCTATTACAGTGGTGCTGTTTTACCCTATTATAATAGCAGAAATCAGTCGCAGATACCGAATTACCTAAGGCTTGATTTGGCTATGAATGTTGAGTCTCATCCTTACCGAACTTCGGGTTACAGAGGATCATGGAATGTTTCATTATACAACGTGATGGGTCGTAAAAATGCCTATTCGGTGTTTTTTAGAGCTAAAAACCCCTACAATCAATTTTATTCGAAAGTTAATATTTATAAGCTTTCGGTGTTGGGTTCAATTATTCCATCTGTAGCTTATAACTTTAAATTTTGATGAAAAATATATTAAGAAATCTATCATTCGTGTTTTTAGCAACGCTATTGGCTTGCGTTGATATATTTGACCCAGGTCTTACGAGTGACGTAAAACGTTTAGTTATTGAAGCCCAAATTACCACAAAATTGGACTTTCAATATGTGTATTTGACTTATGACGCTGCATACAATTCAGATGAAACCAATTTTAAAAACCTTGTAAGTAGGGCCAAAGTAAACATTATAGATGACCAAGGTAAAGTTTATGAGTTTTTTGATGAAATTGAAAATAACAATCAAATAAAAACAGTCTCTGGTTATAACTACCGCTCTGTTGAAAAATTCAAGGCGGAACTTGGTAGGACATACCAGCTTAATGTGGAGGTTTTGGACGGAAGGAAATACCAGTCAACCATAGAGCATGCTGTGCCTGTTTCCAAAATTGACCAAGTATATTCAGAATTCAGAGAATTGCCGCCTCCAACTGACATAAAAGGTGAATATCAGATATATATTGATACCCAAGATGATCCAAATCAAAAGAATTTTTACAAATGGGATTCTTATAATGTGAAACAAATCAACTATTGTAGAGAATGGTATATTTATGGCTCTGGAGGCTCTGTGACTCAGGCTTTTGTTGACAACTGCTGCGAGGTTTGTTATGAGAAAGTAAGAGCAGATGATGCCTATGAGCTTGCCAATGACCAGTTGATAAATGGAAATAAAATTTCTCGGAAATACGTAACAACAATTCCTTTTGATAATATTACGCCTTATTATTTGGTAATCAATCAATATTCTTTGACCGAAGACGCCTATAAGTTTTGGTATGCCATAAAGCAACAATCCAAAAACTCAGGAGGTTTATTTGATGCTACGCCAAAGTCTATCAAAGGCAACATGAAAAACGTCAATGATGAAGCCGAAGAGGTATTGGGATATTTTTATGTAACAGATGTGTATGAGCATCAGGTTTATATCGATAGAAATAGAGTTTCACCTAAACCCATCTTAAAAGACGAATACAGCGTTGGTTGGACTAAAACCGGCAATTGTTATGCATGTGAAGAAAGTTATAATCGTACCAAAATTAGACCTGTTGGTTGGGTGAATTAAAACTTTTTTTTATTTTAATATTGTATGGTTTGAAGTTTTTAGATTTATCCAAAATCTTTTAATTTATTGATTGTTACTTAATTTCTGTTTTTGAACATCAAGTAATTTATGAAATTTAGAGAAATCTAATTCTCTAAATTTCTTTTAAATCTTCAAATTCTTAATATTACATCTGCTTTTAATTCTAATGTCTGTGCACTTTTTGGCATTAGAAATCTATTGTATCGGTCAAAATGGCATCTAAAATTTCAAGAAAAAACTATTTTCAAGCCAAATTTTCCGAAAAAACACTCTCGCACCAAAATTGATGTGTAGTATATGTAACAATTTATGAAAAGCTAAAAGCAAACCGCTCTAAGCTAAAACCTTAAAAGCATGAATTTCGATCAATATACAATCAAAGCACAAGAGCTCATCCAGCAGGCCGCACAAATAGCCCAAGGATACTCGCAACAATCCATTGAGTCTGGGCATTTGCTAAAGGCTATTTTGGAAGAAGAACCCAATACGTCTTCGTTTTTGTTGAAAAAATATGGAATTAGTCCAGAAGGTTTTCTAAAAAAACTTGATCCTATAGTGGAGGCATATCCAAAAGTTTCGGGTGGAAATCAGCCGTTTTTGGGAAATGACCTCAACAAAGCCATGACCAAGGCTCAGAGCTATTTGAAAGAATTCGGCGATGAGTTTGTAAGTGTAGAACTTTTGTTTTTGGGGATTTTGGGTGGAAACGACCAAGCGGCGAATTTACTAAAGGCAGAAGGAATAAAAGAAGCGGACATAAAAAAAGCTATTATAGAACTTAGAGGAAAAAATAATCCAGTGAAAGATCAAAACGCAGAAAACAAGTACCAAGCCCTTTCTCGATACAGCAAAAATCTGAATGATTTGGCAGAGCAAGGCAAAATTGACCCAGTGATAGGTCGAGATGAGGAGATTAGACGGGTTTTACAGATTTTGTCGAGGCGTACCAAAAACAACCCGATGTTGATTGGTGAACCTGGCGTTGGTAAAACTGCCATAGTTGAAGGTCTCGCACAGCGTATTGTGCAAGGTGACGTGCCTGAAAACTTGAAATCTAAAATAGTGATTTCACTAGATATGGGCTTGCTTGTGGCAGGTGCCAAATACAAAGGCGAGTTTGAGGAGCGTCTGAAAGCCGTAATCAAAGAAGTTACTGACTCTGAAGGGGAAATCATCCTTTTCATAGATGAGATACATACATTAATAGGTGCTGGAAGTGGGGGAGAGAGTGCCATGGATGCCGCTAATTTGCTTAAGCCAGCTTTGGCTCGTGGTGAATTGCATGCCATAGGTGCCACTACGCTCAAAGAATACCAAAAATACATAGAGAAAGACAAAGCTCTCGAAAGACGTTTTCAGTCAGTTGTAGTTGACGAACCCGATGAAGCCGACGCAATCTCGATTTTGAGAGGAATCAAAGAGAAATATGAAGTGCATCATGGGGTTAGGATTCAAGACGATGCCGTAATAGCTGCGGTGGAGCTTTCGAGTAGATATATTTCAGATCGTTATTTGCCAGACAAAGCCATTGATTTGATGGACGAAGCGGCGTCTAAATTGCGTTTGGAAATGGACTCTATGCCAGAGAATATGGACGAGCTTCGTAGGCGTATTATGCAGCTAGAAATTGAGCGTGAGGCCATTAGGCGTGAAAACGACAAAGAAAAAGAGAATAATCTGAGTAAAGAAATAGCTGACCTCAACGAAACTTTTAATGATCTCAAAGCGAAATGGGACACCGAAAAAGGTAAAGTAAATGAGGTAAGAACGCTCAAAGAAAAAATAGAACAGCTAAAATTTGATGCTGACCTTGCTGAACGCTCAGGCGACTATGGCAAAGTGGCACAGATTAGATATGGTGAATTGCCTGAAGCCGAGAATCGTTTGGTGGAACTTTCTACCAGAGAAGAAGACAAAGACAACCTCATAAACGAGGAGGTTACTGCTGAAGACATTGCGATGGTAGTAGCCAAATGGACTGGGATACCGGTATTTAAAATGCTGCAAAGCGACCGTGAGAAGTTGCTGCACCTTGAGGATGAACTCGAAAAACGTGTGGCTGGCCAAAAAGAGGCCATAGAATTGGTTTCTGATGCCGTAAGACGCTCGCGAGCTGGAATGCAAGACCCTAAAAAACCGATTGGTAGTTTCTTATTTTTGGGAAGCACTGGGGTAGGTAAAACTGAGTTGGCGAAAACGCTGGCCAATTACCTCTTCAACGACGACAATGCCATGGTAAGAATAGACATGAGTGAGTACCAAGAGAAACACACCGTGAGCAGATTGGTAGGAGCTCCTCCAGGATATGTGGGTTATGACGAAGGTGGACAATTAACAGAGGCCGTGAGACGCAAACCGTACAGTGTGATATTGCTCGATGAGATAGAAAAAGCCCATCCTGATGTGTGGAATGTATTGTTGCAGGTGTTGGACGATGGTCGATTGACCGACAACAAAGGCAGGGTGGCCAATTTTAAGAATACCATCATCATTATGACCTCCAATATTGGCTCGCATTTTATACAGGAGAAATATATGGAGGCATTAAAAGGTGCACCTGATGCTTGGGAGAAATACTTCAAAGAAGAGGCCAAAGACCAAGTGATGGAATTGCTCAAAGCAAGTGTTAGACCCGAGTTTTTGAACCGTATAGACGAGATAGTACTTTTTGATCCATTAGGCAGAAATGAGATAAGAAAGATAGTGGCCATTCAGTTTAATGTCATCAAAGCTAGGCTACAAGAGCAAGGCATATTGATAGAAGCCACTGAAGCTGCTCTCGACAAACTCGGTGAGGAGGGTTATGATCCAGTTTTTGGAGCAAGACCACTCAAAAGAGTAATCCAAAGAAACATCATGAACGAACTCTCAAAAATGATACTAGCGGGCACTATCAACAAAGAAGCCATCATAGTGCTCGACGTTGACACCGAAGGCCATTATAAATTTGAGAATTTGCCTGAAATTAGTATTGCGTAACTCTTTTTAGTTCCGAGTTGTGAGTTATGAGTTGTGAGTCTGTTGGGTACGAATTTAGCTTTTATTAGTGTAGAATATTTTTTTATAGGGATAATAGTGGGTTATAGTTTACACCCTCAGCTCTTTGAGTTGGGGGTGTTTTTTTTGAAAGTTAGTTAGGGTGTTTTTTTGGATTTTGATAAGTATTGAATATTCTCAATATCTTTACTAAATTCTTTTCCTCGTTAACTTCTAGAAAAATTATATACGGAAAATTTTTCATTGGAAAAGAAATTTAATTTTTGATTTTTACTTGGTAAAAAGGGAAGGTTTTAAATGATTCAATTTTTAAATAAACGTCTTTTACAAACTATTCTGCAACAGAAGGGCTAAGTTTTTCATATGAATAATAGTAGTAGGCTTCGTCAATATCATTTAGGGCTTCTTCGAATATTTCTATTTCAAAGTGATAATCCATATTTAATTTCTAGTTTTTCTTTAAGTTGTGTAAGCGTTAAAAATCTTTCTTTTGGAGCCAAACTAGCTTCATCTAAAAGTGAAATTTGTTTTTCGCTTAGTTCAAAAGAATTTGAAATGTCATCATTTTCTGTAAAAGATATATTTTTTAAGACCTCATTTTCTTTACTGAGAGCATTCCATTCTTCAATTGGAATAAAAACCCCAGTATTGTTTCCTTTGCTATCTTTAATAAATTGTAAGGTCATTATCTTATAAATTTAAACCAAATTTAGTTTTTATTTTAAACAAATCCAATTTCAAAATAATTTGTGGATAATATGGTTTATGAAGAATTTACTAATATTATGTAAATTTCTTTTGAATTAGTAAATATCGGTTCTTAACTGATATGCAATGGTGGAGAATATCTAAATCTAGAAATTTGGAATCCATAAAATTTTTATTAAAAAAGTAAACAAAAGCCAGTTAACCGCATAATAATCAATAGGAAGTCCCAAAATTATACATAGGGAAAAACCTATGTTAAATATGTGAAAATAAGTTCAATCAAAATCTATATGTGCTATGTGGTTATTAATTTTTCCAAATGTGCTCACCATATCTCCCACAACACATAGGACACAATAGGAAACACCACATAGATAAATAAAAAAAAGCCTCTGTAAAGATGCAAAAATAAGCTCAAACAGAATCTAAGTTAACTATGTGGTTTTAATAAAAACAAGACTACTCCACTTTCTTCTTCCCTCCAAACATAAAAATCAAAACAGCAACCACTAAACCAATACATACCAAACCAAAAACTGCCAACATAAAAATACCATTGGTGTAGTTTACCATAGGAACCATCGCATTTGTCATCTTCTTTTTATTTTATTGCTTAAAACTAAGCTTTCATTATTTAAGAAAGAATGACAAATGTCACATTGACTTAAACAAAAAAACAGAGCTCATTGCTGAACTCTGTTTATCAAAATTATAAAATTGGATTTCTTATTTAAATCCAAACTTAATCAAACCTTCTTTGCTTAATCGGATAGCCTCCATAGGTTCCATGCCGTCAAAAACTTGGTCTTGCTCAACGATATAGTATTTCATACCTGATAGTTTTTTATTTGCCAGAATCTTACCGAAATCTATCGTTCCTTTGCCCACAGGAGCAAATCTACCTTCCTTGTCCATGTCTTTCACATGCCAGATTTTAAAGCGACCTGGGTATTTTTGGAACAATTCTACTGGGTCTTTTCCTGCTTTTGTTACCCAATAAAGGTCCATTTGGAAGTTTACATATTTAGGGTCCAAGTGCTCCAACATATATTCCATTGGTACTATGCCTTTGCTATTTTTTTCAAACTCAAAAGCATGATTATGGTACAAAAATTTTAGGCCAGCGGCATCAGCTTTGCGGGAAATAGTATCTAAAACTGCTGTTAAGTGTTCTACATCGTCAGTCATTGCCAGAGACCTTGTTTTTGGGTCAAACTTAAACATACCCATTGGAGGTACCGGAGCCACAAAATATTTAAATCCCGCCGCTTTTACGTCAGCTATCAATTTATCCGCATTTGAAGTAGTCATAGCTCCCATGTGTATACTGATAGGTTTTAAGCCAAGGCTTTTTGCATAAGATTTAAACTCCGCAGGTGTCATACCATAAAATTTGCCATCTTTGTAGTCTACTGCCTCTATGTATTTGTATCCTAAATCTGCTACTGCTTTTAAAGTAGCTTTTGGGTCTTTGCCCATTTCATTTCTTACAGTGTAGAGGGTCATACCACCCCATTTTTTCTGTGCAAATAATGACGAACTGATAGATAGCAATAAAACTGCTACCAAAATTTTGGTTAGAAAACGGTTTTTCATAATTGAAGGTCAATCTTGGTTATGATGTACTAATTTTTAGGGCAAATTACGGAATTATTCTATTACAGAAACGCTTATTGGACGAATTAGGCTAATTATTCGATGATAAAGACATTTTTCATTGTTTTTAATTGAGATTTTGGACTTTGAAGGATTTTGGAAATTGTAATTAATTTATTTTCACCCCTTTTAAAAATATTTCTAAGGATAGAAAATTAAAATTTGAAAAAAGTTTTATTTTTTTAATAGTTAAATATAGTTTTGAAAAATTTATATCTAGCTTAAACCTCTAACCATGAAATTTAAAATTTATATAATAATATTATTCTTGAGCAGTATTTTGGGTTATTCTCAACAAGGCGTTTATCAAAAAGTCAACGAAAGTAGAACTCTTAATTCCATAAAAACTTACAATGATGTCTTTAGCATCAATTCCAATAGCCAAGTATTGGATATGTCTGAATTCAAAAATACGGCTAGTGTCACTTTGTTAAATTTAAATTCATCAACCATTGATTTGATTAATCAAGATAAGCCTGCTTTTTTGCAGATTTCTATACCATTTACAAACAAATCGAAGATAAATTTAGAGCTAATACCAATTGATATTTTTTCACCTACTTATAAGGTTGTTGATGCTAGGAATGATGAAATCGCTTTTGTTAAAGGTTTATTTTACCAAGGAATCGTAAAAGGAGACGCTAGGTCTGTCGTTTCTATTATTATTCAAGACGGTGAATTGAGTGGAATTGTTTCAACGGATAAAGGAAATTTCGTTTTGGGTAAATTGAAGAATACTAGCGATTATATTTTTTATAATGATCGAGACTTGGTGCAGGGTTCCGATTTTGAATGTAGTTTGAATACCGAATTGATGGTGCATGATTTAAATAGTCAAATAAGCAATCAAACAATCAATACAAATGTTGCTTGTAGAGCGGTGGAGGTATATGTTGAGGCTGATAGTGCTTTATTTAAATCAAGAGGATACAACATGACGACTACTACTAATTTTGTAAATGCATTATTTGCTCAAGTGGCGGTATTATATTCAAATGAGAATTTGGCAATTCAGATATCCGAACTGAAAATTTGGAACACTACTGATCCGTATGCAAGTACTACTAATACAAGTACGATGTTAAACGCTTTTGGAACACAAGTAGGCAATACTTTTAATGGAGATATTGCTCATCTTTTGTCTGCTAGGTCAGTTGGGGGCGGTCGTGCTGGTTTGGATGTTTTATGTAATAAAGGCAAAGGGGTAAGTGGAAGTATTAACGGAAGCGTATACAATGTGCCAACTTATTCGTGGAATGTTATGGTGGTTTCACACGAAATTGGACATAATTTTGGCTCCCCCCACACGCAGAGCTGTTCATGGCCGGGTGGACCTATAGATAATTGTGTTGCAGTTGAAAGTGGTCCGTGCAGTCCGGGCCCTGCACCCACCAATGGAGGCACAATTATGAGTTATTGTCATACCACGGGATATGGAATAAATTTTGTTAATGGATTTGGGATTTTACCAGGAAATCTAATAAGGCAAAGAACCCAAGAGTGCTTTGGTAGTGCTTTAGCACCTACAAATTTAACTGTTATTGAAACATCTAGTTCTAACGCATTTTTGGCTTGGAATCATATAGGAGGCATTTTTACAGTACGCTATAAGTTTTCTTCGTCAAATACATGGATAACAGCAAGTACCACAAATAATACATTTATAGAAATTACTGGCCTATCTGCCAATGCCAATTACGATTGGGAGGTAAAATCTACATGTAGCCCTTATGCAAGCTCCATTTTTCAAACAAATTCTAATCCGCCAATTAGCTATTGTACCCCTGTAATTTCTACTACTTGTAGCAATTTTTATTTAGGGATTGATGACTTTATTGTGAATGGAACTAATTGGAATCCAAACTCAAATTGTTTAGGAGTTGGTGGGATAACTTTGAAGTTTGATCCAATTAGGACTTTAAATTTTGGAACCACTTATAATTTTACCTTAAATCCTTTATGGATAGGAGGAAACAACATACATGCATCTATATGGATTGATTTAAACAAAAATGGGATTTTTGAAACTTCAGAAAGATTGTTCAACACTACTACCTCCACCAATAATCCTATTAATAGCACCTTCGCTATTCCAATTTCCGCTACTCCAATTTCCAAAACAAGATTAAGAGTTAATGTTTATTATTATAATTGGGAAAATACCCCTTGCGGGACAATCACTTATGGAGAGTCAGAGGATTACATCATTAATCTGAGCGGGCCATGTCCTTCAAGTATAGCTTTAGTTAGCACTGCCGACAATATTAATGGAGGTGTTGTTAATAAGCAAGCCTCTGCAACTTCTGGCCTTATAGATGCTAGGAATGTGATTTCGAATGCAGCAAACGTAATTTATGAAGCTAAAGCGATTGAATTAAATAAAGGTTTTAAAGCAGATACTGGGGTAGTGTTTGAGGCTAAAACTGGTGGGTGTAATTGAGCTTGGTTTTTTATGCATTGCTCTTGGTGTTATTTTAAATTCTTTTTTATTCAAATTCCATTTTTAATCATAAAATAATGACTTTTTCTGTGTTTAATCTCATTGTTTATTTTGGGATTACTTTCTAATTTTTCTTAAAATTAGAATCCTTATGGAAATTTTGGAATTGTCTTCAAAAAAACATTTTAAGCAATTTGTGAATTTGCCTTTTGAAATTCATAAGAACCATTCCGGATGGCTACCTCCCATACTATCAGATGATGAGGTCTTTTTTGATAAAAATAAAAATAACCAGTTTTCTAAATCAGATACAGTTTTGGTTTTGGCTTTAAAAAACAATAAGCCTGTTGGTAGAATTATGGGAATTGTGCCAACTGAATACAATCTAAAACACAATCTTAGAGATGTAAGATTTAATTATTTGGAAACTTTTGAAGATTATGAGGTTGTATATGAGCTATTAAAATTTGTTGAAAATTGGGGTCGTCAAAAAGGTTGTACCAGCATAGTGGGTCCATTAGGATTTTCTGACAAAGAGCCACAAGGTTTAGAAATCGAAGGTTTTGATAATCCTCCCCTAATTTTAACTAATAACAATTGGCCTTTCATGGTCGGTTTTCTTGAAAAATATGGGTTTAAAAAAAAGACCGACCTTTTATCTTACAAAATTCCTGTTCCAGAGGAATATCCTGATGAGTATTTTCAAAAATATTGTTTATATCGAGAGCAACATAAGAATCTAAAGATATTAAATATAAAAACCAGGTATGGCGTTTGGAAATATCTCAAACCGGCCATGAATTTAATAAATGAACTTTTTAGTGAAATTTATGCCCATAATCCGATGTCAAAAAAGGATATTAATCTATTGGTCAAAAGGTTTTTATTTTTATTGGTTCCCAAGTATATGAAAGGGATTTTAAACGAAAAAAAAGAATTGATAGCATTCGTAATTGGCATGCCAGATATCGCAAAGGGTATTCAAGAGTGCAATGGACGATTGTTTCCTTTAGGTTTTTGGAAGATTTTTCAAAGTCAACGAAAAACCAAGGATTTGATTCTGATGCTAGGAGGAATTAAAAAAGAATATAGAAATATAGGTTTGGATTTTTGGCTAAGCTTAGAGATTTTTAATGAAATTCATAAAGCTGGAATAATAACAGTGAAAGGTCATCTGGTGTTAGAAAGTAATGTCAAAACGCAAGCTAAAATGACCAAATTTGGTGGAGAAGTGAATAAAAGGTTTAGGATTTTTGAGAAAAATATACAAGTGTAATTTTGCATACAATATGCTTATAGTCATAGTTTTATTAAAATATTCAATGTAAGTTAAAGGTATAAAACAATGACAATATGAAAGCTAAAAATCTAATTGCAATACTGACTTTGGTATCCTTGTTTTCATGTGATACTTCCAAAGTAACTCCCGAAAAACCAATTGCTGGTGACCCACTAGCTTTATCAGAGCTGGGAAATACCTTTAGTGTTTATACAGGTGTTGGTGGTCTAAGTGTTTCTGAGGCAAAAGTTAGTTCAGTAGGTGAGGGAATATCTACAACCACAGTTAAAATTTCTGTCACAGACGAAAAATTGCTTAAATGGAAAGATACTTTTCCATATTTAAAAAATGTAAATGGCAATGTGGCTGAATTGGATATAGCAGGTAGAGTCACAACAGAGGGAATTCAATCTGTTTACAATGGGGAGTATTTTACTTTGATAAAATTTGACGCTAAAGTAGGTGACAAATACGAAGGTGAGATAAATGGGAAAACTGTTGTAAGGGATGTTGTGTCAAAATCTGAAACAGATGACTATGCTTATGGTTTTTTTGATATTAAAGTTTATGCGATAGAAGAAAGGGGAACGGGTTTGCCAGGCTTACAAAAAATCATATATTATGTAAATCACAAATTCGGAATAGTTGGCATTGAAGCTGTTTTTGAAGACGGCTCAAAAAGTAAAATTTCAGTCTTTAGTAAAAATTAGACTTATACAAGTTTTGTTTGTTTTGAAAGAGCTTTTTCATGATTATTTGAATTAGCTCTTTTTTTTGCTCACTCAAAAAGCGGTTTGTTTTACGACGAAATTCTTTATTAATGTATAGAATAATGAATTCATTTTTTTCTTAATTCTACTTTGCATTTTGTTTTATCCAATTCTGATGTTTCCATTTCCAAAATTTAGTCTAATGAAATTTAAATAAAAAAAACGTTTATTTTTTTAATCCAATTTTGGTTAGTAGTCGTAAATGTGGAAAAGTTAAAATTATTAAAACTAAAAATTACTTCTATGAAAAAGCATTTTAAAATTCTTGCACTTTTTACTGGTTTGGTCGTTTTAGCATCATGCGAAAAAATGGATGATACAGACATGACACCCGGTATGCAAACTTCAACAACGGCGGTTTTATATGCATCCAATAACTCAAATGGGGACATTTCGGCTTATGATTTGAAAAACTCTGGCAGTTCAGCTACTACTTTTACATCAAGTGCTTCTGCTGCTGATGGCGTTTATTTTGACGCAAACTCGAATACGGTTTTTCAGGTTTCAAGAACAGATAAAAATATTGAGGGTTTCAAATTAGGAGCAAATATAAGCTTAGGCGGAATTTTGAATTTGGACGTGTCTCTTAAAAGTTCAAATGACATGGAAAGCCCAAGAGAAATGGCAGTAAATGGCGATTATTTTGTAGTTGTTGACAATGCAGATGTAGATAAAAATGCCGCAACATTAGACGGTAGATTGTTTGTCTATCAAAAAACTGGAGATTCGTTTAAATTGAGAAATGTGATTACTACAGATTTTAAACTATGGGGAATCACATTTATCGGAAACGATTTGTATGCAGTAGTTGATGCCGATAATGAATTGGCAGTGTTCTCGAATTTTCTAAATAACATGTCTAATGCATCTTTAAGTGCGAGCAAAAGAGTCGTTATAGAAGGAATTGTCAGAACTCACGGCTTAGATTATGACGAATCTACTGATACCATGGTGCTTACGGATATTGGCGATGCAACTAACACCCAAACGGATGGTGGTTTTCAGGTAATAACCGGTTTTAAAAGTAAATTTAATGGTGTTAGCAACAATGGAACATTGACAATGTCAAACCAAATAAGAGTAGCTGGAGCCATGAGTTTGATGGGAAACCCAGTTGATGTAGCTTACGATGGCGAAACAAAAACCGTTTATATTGCTGAAGCTGGAAACGGTGGAGGTAGAGTTTTATCTTACACCAATATTATGTCAAGTGGAGACATGAGCCCTGTTATGAATACAAGCCTTGCTGCAGCATCGGCTTTGTATCTTCATAAAAAGTGATTTATTGAAAATTGGAAAAAATAAATTAGTTAATTTTGTCAGGTAAATTTAATATTTGATTTTGGAATATTAGTTAAGTTTTTATTCTTTAAACAGAATAATATTTGGTTTTCGTGTCTTTTGTTTTGATTTTTCAATATTTTTTATTATCTTTGAGGCATCACCAATAAAATATGTTTATGATTAGATTAAAGTATGTTGAAAAAACTGTGGAATGGGCAAAAGAGGCTGGATTTAATAATATTAAGGCAAAGATAGATGGATATGAAAATCCTTTTGCTTTTCAAAGGAAAAGTGATAATGAGAAGTTTTCTCCTGATGTTACAGGCATAAATAAAGAAACAAAATATTATTTTCATTTAGCATTAAAAACCGAAACTGCAGAAGACAACTATACTAATCTAATATTATTGGATGAGTTAGCGAAAATAAAGAAAAGTAAGCTCTATGTGATGGCCCCAGCTGGACATGTTAAATATGCAAGAGAATTAATTGTAAGCTCAAAACTTGAAAATGCCGAAGTAGTTAAAATTTAACTCGCATAAATTTAATTTTCTCTAAAATTGAAAAACACCTTCTTTGGGATTAAATATTTATTATAAAACAAAAAGACCAGCACTTAGTTGGTCTTTTTGTTTTTAATTTTACGATATTGACGTGTATTAATCAACTATATTAATTCCCAATCCTGTACAACCTGCCCTGATCAGTTACGGCATACAAAGCACCGTCTTTGCCTTGATGTACATCTCTAAATCTTTGAAGTTCTTCAGTTAAGAGTCTTTCTTCTCCAATTACCTTATTGTCCTTTATTACCAACCTAGCGATATGCATACCGCTAAGGCAACCTACAAAAAGATTGTTTTGCCATTCAGGAATTACATTTCCACTATAAAATGTCATTCCAGAAGGGGAAACAGAAGGATCCCAATAATATATAGGTTGCTCCATTCCTTCTTTTTGTTGGATTGCATCGCCTATTTTTGCTCCAGCATATTCTATTCCATAAGTTATAGTTGGCCAGCCATAGTTTTTGCCAGATACAACATGATTTATCTCGTCCCCGCCTCTTGGTCCAAACTCATTGGACCATAGCTCTCCGTCTACTGGGTTTAGACTTAAGCCTTGTACATTTCTGTGTCCATAAGAGAAAAGCTCAGGTCTAGCACCGGCCATACTTGCCAATGCGTTTCCAGGAGCTGGTTGGCCATCTTTTGTGATTCTGATGATTTTACCAAGACTTGAGTTTACTTGTTGAGCTTGTGGGCGGGTTACTTTATCAGAGCGTTCGCCAGTGCTCAGGTATAAATAGCCATTTTTGTCAAATAATACTCTTCCACCAAAGTGAAGGTTTCCTTTGTGAGCAGGCGTGGCTCTGTAGATTACTGAGGCATTTTCTATTTTGCTTTCATCATTGCTTAATCGGCCTTTCGCTACCGAAGTATGGTTGCCGCCACTTACTTTTTCAGAAAATGCCCAATAAACCATACGATTTGACTCAAAGTCTGGATCTAGCGTAATTCCTAAAAGTCCACCTTGCCCGTTTTCATCAACAGCGGGTAAACCAGTAATTTTTGCACTCATTTCTCCATTTTGTTTCACAATCCTAAGATTTCCTGCTTTTTCTGTAATTAAGAATCGGCCATCTGGCAAAGATGTTAATCCCCAAGGAGAGCTTAGTTCTTCATTTAAAATCTTTACTTCATATTTAGCGGAAGTTTTTACTCCACTTACACGAGTTTGACCTACAAAAGCTGGTTTAAAATCTGCATTTGGGTCTTTGGTCTCAACTGGAGCAATTGTACTGTCTGTAGAATTAATGATATTTGGACTATCTAAGGTCTTACCAGTGCAGTCGGAAGCTAATAAATTTATACCTATTAATGGAATAAATAATAATCGGGTCATAGTTTGTTTTATTGTTTTGAATTTAAAACGAGGATTTGATTTTAAAAGTTTAAAAAATGAAATGAATAGTTTGAATTTTGCTTTTTAGAAATCATTGATTGGTAAATTTCGATTTCTATTTTTTTTGTAAAAAAAAGTTTTTTTTTGAGATATTGGTTTGTTATTTCAATTCTAATATTAATGGTCATTTGTTTTATTTTCTAGTTCAAAACCTAGAATGGGCAATTAAAGAGATAATCTTAATTTAAAAAATAGACTTTTCACGTTTTATTTTTTTTATTTTTTATGTTATTATTCCAAGAAATTGGCTGAATAATTTTTTCAAAAATAAAAAATAAAATATTTTTGTATAAGACCTTTATAAACTTTTTATGCCCACTACAGAATTTGCCATTAGTAATAAAACCTACAATGTTTCTATTGATGGTTGTCCAGAATTTAGCTCTGGAATCGAAAATGTTTTATCAAATGAAGATACAGATATAGTTTTTCATCAACCTTGGTACAACAAAGGATACGCCTCTATTGATTTCCTAACAAATGATGAGTTTTCATTTTTAAAAGAAGGCCTTACTGCTTCTGTTAAAAAGATAGTAGAGGAAGAATTGAATATTTCTCCCGAAGGTTTTACTTTAGAAACCTACCATCATTTTGTTAAGTCTTCAGAAGATCATTTTAAAATTGTTAGAAAAACCCGTGACTTGTTTTCTGCTGATTTTAATTTTCCGATAGAAGAAATGAAACCTAAATTCGAAAAGATATTAGGTTTTGAGCTTACAGATGTTGATCCAAAATTGGGCGAAAAACTTCATATAATTGTAAGAATTAACAGACCAAAATCAAATGATTTTAACCCACCTCACAAAGATATTTATGAGGAAGTTGATAAAAACAATTACATACCGCCATTTGTAAACTTATGGATACCAATTGCAGGTGTAACAGAAAATTCTTCCTTGCCGATGGTGCCTTGTAGTCATAAACTAAAAGAAAGTGAGATATTGAGGACTTTTGATGGAGGAGTGGTAGAAGGTAATAAATATAGAGTAAGAATGATAAAAGAGTGGGGAGGTAGCAAAACGCTCGAAAGAGCTGAGGTAAAAGATGGACAGGTTTTGTTTTTCTCCTCACACCTTATTCATGGCCTTGCGGTAAATGAAGAAGAAGATTTAACCAGAGTTGCTTTGGAATTCAGGCTTTTTAAAGTTTAAATTCTTAAATGAACAACCATAAAGACCTGCATTTGAAAAAAGTGTAGGTCTTTTTTTGTTGTTTGGGTTTATATATTTCTTAATTTAAAATTATTCTCCTATTTTTAAAAAAATTTAAAAACCCTAATTTTATGAAAGAAAATAAATCTTATATCGGACCATTGATTATTATTGGTCTTTTGTTTTTCGTGTTTGGATTTGTCACTTGGGTCAATGGCACGCTCATAGCCTTTTTTAAAAACGCCTTCGGTTTAGATAACTCTAGCTCTTACTTGGTAACTTTCGCCTTTTTTATTAGCTATACGGTCATGGCTATTCCTTCGTCTGCAGTGCTCAAAATAGTCGGTTTTAAAAAAGGAATGTCTCTAGGTTTATTTATAATGGCTATCGGAACTTTGATTTTTGTGCCAGCTGCCAAAATGGAATCCTATCCATTGTTTTTAGGTGGATTGTTTACTATCGGTATAGGTCTTACTTTGTTACAAACAGCTTCTAATCCTTATTTAACAATACTTGGACCTCGTGAAAGTGCAGCTCAAAGAATCAGTTTGATGGGGATAGCAAACAAAACCGCGGGGATTATTTCTCAAAAAGTTATTGGCGGTTTACTGTTAGTAGGTAGTTCAACAGTTGCTGGAGCAATGACTACTGCTGAGCAGTTAGATAAGGTGATCATGCCATATTTGATTCTAACAGTTGTTTTGGTGGTTTTGGCAGTTGTTATTTTGTTTTCTAAAGGCTTACCAGAGGTATCTGAAGAACAAGAAGGAACTAGCGAAAGTAATTCAGCCAAAAATAGTGTTTTTGAATTCCCAAATTTGATTCTGGGACTAATAGCTTTATTTGTCTATGTTGGTTTGGAGGTAATTTCAGGAGATACAATTATTAACTATGGCATATCTTTAGGTTTTCCGGCAGAGGAGGCCAAAGACTTTGGAACTTATACTTTATGGTTTATGATGTTAGGCTATATTATGGGTATTTTTCTTATTCCAAAATATGTATCGCAGCATGTTTGGCTTAAATATTCTTCTATTTTTGGTTTGATTGTTACGATATTAGCAATTTTTACTTCAGGCTTTACTTCAGTTTTTTGTATTGCTTTGTTGGGTTTGGCTAATGCCATTATGTGGCCAGCTATTTGGCCTTTGGCTTTAGATGGATTAGGTAAATTTACCAAATTTGCCTCAGCCTTATTGATTATGATGATTGCAGGAGGGGCATTGCTACCCTTGCTTTATGGTAAGTTTTCTGATATGTACAGTACACAATCGGCCTATTGGGTGATGGTGCCTTTGTATTTGTATCTTATCTATTTTGCAGTTTCAGGCTACAAAAAGAAGACTTGGTGAAATATTTAAATTTATTTTTAAAGCTTAAACTATTCCTCTAATTTTAGGGATGCATGGTTTAAGCTTTTTTATTTTAATTCAATGAAAAAAATACTCTTTCTCTTTTTTGTCCTTATTTATTCTTTGGGTTTCTCCCAAAAGAAATTCACTTTGGATGATACCCTTCGAGGCAGCATAACACCAGAAAGGGCATGGTGGGACTTACAATATTATGCTTTGAATGTAAAAGTTGAGCCAAAAAATAAGTTTATTTCAGGTTTTAATATTGTGAAATACAAAGTTTTGACACCAAGCCAAACACTTCAAATTGATCTCCAATCACCTATGTTTATTTCTCGAATTGAGCAAGATGGTGAAAATTTAAGTTTTACTAAAAAAGGCCAAAATGCATATTTTATTAGACTGAAAAAGGCCCAGATTGCTGGTGATATTGAAGAAATAAAAGTATATTTTTCTGGAAAACCATTAGTGGCAAAACGTGCACCATGGGATGGTGGTTTTTCTTGGACAAAAGATAAAAATGGAAAGGATTTTATAGCCACTTCTTGCCAAGGCTTAGGGTCAAGTGTTTGGTGGCCATGCAAAGACCACATGTATGATGAAGTGGATAGCATGAGGATTTCGGTAACAGTACCTGATAGTCTTCGAGATATTTCTAATGGAAGAATGGAGAAAATGTGTATAAGTTCAGATGGATTGAGAACTACTGATTGGGTTATTAAAAACCCGATTAATAATTATGGTGTAAATGTAAACATTGGGAATTATGTAAACTGGGGAGAAACTTTTGATGGGGAAAAAGGGCCACTTTCGGTAGATTATTATGTTTTGCCGCAAAACCTTGATAAAGCAAAAAAGCAATTCCTGGAAGTTCCTCGTATGCTCAAGGCATTTGAATATTGGTTCGGACCGTATCCGTTCTATGAAGATGGTTACAAGTTAGTGGAAGTGCCTTATTTGGGTATGGAGCATCAAAGTAGTATAACTTATGGTAATAAATTCAAAAATGGATATCTCGGAAGGGATCTGTCTGGCACAGGCTGGGGTAGTAAATGGGATTTTATAATTGTTCATGAAAGTGGACATGAGTGGTTTGCCAACAATATCACCTACAAAGATATCGCCGACATGTGGATTCATGAGAGTTTTACAAATTACTCCGAGACCTTATTTACTGAGTTTTATTGGGGAAAAGAGGCTGGAAGAGATTATGTTATAGGTACTAGATCAAACATTCAGAATGATGCTCCAATTATTGGAATATATGATGTAAATGAGCGTGGCTCTGGTGATATGTATTATAAAGGTGGCAATATGATACATACGATTAGACAAGTTATAAACGATGATGAGAAATTTAGACAAATATTGCGAGGGTTGAATTCTAATTTTTATCATCAAACAGTTACTACTGCTCAGATTGAAAATTATATTTCAGAGCAAGCTGGGATTGATTTTTCGAAAGTATTTGATCAATATTTAAGAGGTACTAAAATACCTAAATTGGCGAAGAAAGTGTCTAAAGGACTTATTAGTTTTAGATGGGAAAACGTTGTTGCAGGCTTTAATATGCCTGTCAAAGTAACAATCGATGATAAAGAACAGTTTATTTATCCAACCACAGATTGGAAAAAAATTAAGGGCAATAAAATCTCCGTGGATCGGAATTTTTATATTAATTAGGTATAAATGAAATGATAAAGAAACCATTAAGTGTAATCGCTGGATATGCAGTTTTTGTTATTTTCTCCGTTGCATTATTTAGATTTGCCGGACAAAAACCTCACGCTGAGGCCTCACTTTATTTTATGATTCTTGCCGCCATTTGTGGTATTTTATATTCGGTTTTGGCAGGATTTGTTGTTAATCTGATAAGTAAATCAAAAAGTCTAGATATGAATTATTTTTTGGCGGCAATTATTGCAGGTTTTGCTGCTTTTTCGATGTCAAAATCAGAGGGAAGCCATTGGACACAAATCCTTGCAATACTCATTTTTGCTCCCGTATCTATACTTGGCGGTTATCTGCGACTAAGAAAGTAATTTCTGAAATTCTATTTTTGTAACCTAAAAACAAAGGCAGGTTCTAAGTTTGAGTTTTTTTACCCTATTTTTGCTAAAAGAATAAAACAATTCCCATTGGAAAATAAGCTAATTCAATTTATTACTGTATTTTCAGAAAGTTTTGAAAATAATATAATTTCGAAAATTACAATTTCTTTTAAAAATAAAGAAAATTCTGAAAATATTATTGATAATGAAATTAAAGCAATATATATAAAGCTATTTGCTACAAAAGAAGGCGTAAAACTTTCATTCAATTTTAGATATCCAACAAAAGATATTACTAAAAATTACACCTTAGAGGAGGCTAAGGAATTGTTTAATAATTTGTTAGGAAAACAATTTCTTCAAGCTGATTTGTTTTTAACGCACGCATCTTATCATTTGATATTTGATAAAAAAGGCAAGTCGAAATTGGTCACAAAAGAGATAGAAGCCCCTCGAAAAATAGAACTTAGCCACAACAAAGCTAAAAATCGAATGGTAGAGGATACGCCATTTCTGAGGTTGTTGGGCGTATATTCAGCAGAAGGAAAACTAAAGACAGATAAACAAGATAAGTTTATTCAGATAAATAAATACCTAGAGTTTTTTTCTCAGGCTATTCAGTCGTCCAACCTTAAGGATGATTTTGTAATTGCAGATATGGGTTCAGGGAAAGGTTATTTGACTTTTGCTATGTATGATTATATTACCCGAACTTTAGGGAAAAAGGCCAAAGTAAGCGGTATAGAATATCGCCAAGATATGGTTGATTTATGTAATCAATTGGCTCAAAAAGCTGAGTTTAGTGGTTTGTCTTTCAGACAAGGAACCATAGAAAAATCCAACATAGACGATACAAATGTTTTAATAGCCTTGCACGCATGTGATACCGCCACTGATGAAGCGATTTTTAAAGGAATAAATTCCCATTCGCAATTAATAATGGTAGCTCCCTGCTGTCACAAACAGATTAGGAAACAGATAAAACCCCAAGGAGAATTGAGTCTGCTTACAAAATTCGGGATACTAGAAGAACGTCTTTCAGAAAACTTGACAGATTTAATTCGGTCTCTTATTTTAGAAGCTTGTGGCTATCAAACCAAAGTCTTTGAATTTATCAATTCCGAACATACACCCAAAAATCTCATGATTACTGCTGTGTTTAAAGGTATATCAGAAGAAAAGAAAACACAGAAAATCGATGAAATAAATGCTTTGAAAGCTCAATTTGGCATTGAATTTCATTATTTAGAAAAACTTCTCGGCTGGCTTTAAACGAAGAATTTTATTAAATAGCATATCAGCAAAGCTGAAATACCCAAAAGAGCTGAGCCCAAACTATGTGAGCGGTAGCCTGTTGGTACATTCATTCCTGATAATTGCGTAACTACCCAAAAGAAGCTATCGTTTACATGTGAAATAACCGCCGACCCAGCACCTATCACCAAAACTACCAAAGCCTTAGATATTTCGGTGTCTAGGCCTAGTTTGTCTAACATGGGAGAGATAATGGAGGCTGTCGTAATTATTGCAATTGTAGATGATCCTTGTGCAGTTTTTATGGTTGCTGCTAATAAAAAAGGAAGTAAAAGACCTAAATTTAATTCACTAAAGTTTTGACCAATCATATCTCCTAATCCACTGTTTTGTAATACTTTACCAAATATACCACCGGCTCCAGTAATCATTAATATCTCAGCAGAATCTATAATTGACTTGCCTATCCAGCCTTTACTTGAAAGCATCTTTTCCTCGAGTTTTTTAGGCAATAAAAAAGCCAAAAGAATCCCAATAGCTAAGGCAATCGTAGGACTACCAATGAAATTTACACTTTCTGAAATAAATCCATCACCGAGGAAATGTTTATAATCATTAAAAGATTTTAAGACAATTAACAATAAAGGAATAATGATAGGCAAGACCGATTTGAAAAGAGTAGGTGAGTGAGAATTAGTATTCTCGTTTTCCTCAATATTGGTTTCAGGGCTTATAAAGTATTTTCTTCCAATATATTGGGTATAAAAAATAACAGGTACAAGTGAAGTTATACTTACTATTAATCCCAATAAAATAACAAGGCCTAATTGTGCATTAATTATACCCGCCGCAGCAATTGGTCCTGGCGTTGGTGGCACCATGGTATGGGTCGCCATTAAACCCATAGAAAGAGCTACTCCAGTGCCAACAATTGATAGATTTGCTTTTTTGGTGAGTGTTTTGTTTAAAGTACTCAATATTACAAAGCCTGAATCCGCAAAAACTGGTATGCCTATAATATACCCCATCAAGGCCATTGCCCAGCTAACTCTTTTTGGTCCAATGAGGTTTAGTATAGCATGAGTAATTCTTAATGCAGCTCCGGTGTTTTCAAGAAAAGTGCCTATGATAACTCCGAAAATTATAACCAATCCTATATTGCCAAGGGTTTTGCCAAAACCATCATTTATGGATTCTTGAATTTTTTGAATGGGCATGCCCACAGCTAATCCATATATTACGGCAACTGCAAAAAGGCATAGAAAGGGGTGTATTTTAAACTTGGTGATACCTACAATTATCAAAATAACTGCAAGAATGAGGTATATAAATGTCATAAAGGGTTGAATATTTCCGTTGAAGATAACAGAAAATTTTCAATCCATAAAATTTATAAGTTTTTGATTATTTCAACTGTCCGTGTTCTTTGTGCATCTTTTTCTTTTTCGAAATTGATGCCATACGAAGTTGGCTGTTTGATTTCAGAATATTGATTTTTCTCCAAAACATTCTCACATTGTTTCATCAATGAAAAGACCATTTCGTCTTTTATGCCTTCATCTAAAGCCAATTGGTAGAGTTTAACCGCCCTCGCTAGCATATCCGAAACAGCCTGCGAAGATTTTTGTGACAAAGCGTAGCGTCTCAATTCATTGGCTTGTTCAAGTGTAAGTCTAGGCAGTAAGTCTTTATTTGGATCATAAGGATTGATAGCCAATAAATCACTTAGGTTTTTCTTTGCAATGTCATATTTTCTAATGGCACGGTAATCTTCGGTTTTTTTCCAAAGATACATAGCTTTGGAGCTGTTTTTTATCTGGTTTTCTACAGATAAATCACCTTGGAATTCAGGGATTTTAGCAATATCACGATAAAGGAAAAAAGAATCCCAATATCTTCCTGCTTTAAAATACTCATCTGCTTCTTCTTTTAGATATTGTTTTGACTGTGAAGAGGCATTTGTAGAAAATAAAACCGAAATTATAAAAACTGAGAACAATGATTTCATTTTGGGAATTTAATTTTATATTTTAAAAAGCATTCATTTGAACACTTAAAAAGAAACAATTCGTAATTTTTTATATCATTTATCTTTAAAATCAATTTTACTGCCAATTTTCATATTAATAACGCTGATTTCGGAAATAAAATTTTATTTTTAGGTTTAAATCGAATTCTAAGCCCAAATAATTGATGTTTTCTAAAGATTTTATTTCGTTTTTTTGTGAGTTTTTAGAGAAAAAAGGCCTTGGATTTGATTTGAAAAAAAGAAATATTGTCGAATTAGAACAGTTTATTGTTCAATATTTTGAAGGTATTTCTGAAATAATTGAGTCGAGTGAAAACAAACTTCAGATAAATGTTTGGAAAGATCAGTGGGAAAATTTTCCAGAAGTTGTTATGAGTCGATTACAGTCACTTTTGAGTGAAAATCAAAAGCTTCCAGCCAGAGTTTGTAAAGTTCGACGAATAGATAAACGTCATGCCGAGGCATTTTTAAATGAAAATCATCTTCAGCAATATGCAGGTGGAAAAATCAAATATGGATTGTTTTTGCCTAAGAATTACTTTAGACTTTTGCCTGAAGCTTTTTTAAAAGACTCAGAAGAGATTTTGGTGGCAGTTATGACATTTTCTGGAGGCAAGAAATTTTATTTTGGTGATAAGACCGAGCAATCCTTTGAGTTAATTAGGTTTGCGAGTTTAAATGGATTAAACGTGGTGGGCGGTTTTTCAAAGTTGTTGAAGTTTTTTGTTGATGATAAAAAACCAGGCAATATCATGACATATATAGATGCAGATTGGTCAAATGGAGCCAGTTTTGGGAAATTAGGTTTTGTTTTAGAAGCCACGATGCCCCCAAATTTCTATATTTTGGATGGAACTCAAAGGCGTGCTTTAACAGAAAATGTGGATGAAGCCACTGTAAAGAATAGCGGAAGTTTTAAATATATATTGCGTGAGTTTAGTTAAAAACGAGACAGAATTAATTGTAATATTGGGGCCAACAGCATCTGGTAAAACACGTTTAGCAGTTAATCTAGCAGCTATTTTAGATGGAGAAATTATAAGTGCAGACAGTCGTCAAGTATATAAGGGAATGGATATTGGTACTGGAAAAGACCTGAGTGAATATCAATTTGAAGGTAAAAAAATAGCTCATCACTTGATAGATATTTGCGAGGCTGGCGAAAAATACAATGTTGCCTTTTTTCAGAAAGATTTTCTACGTTGTTTTTTAGATATTCAGCAGCGAGGTAAATTTCCGATTTTGTGTGGAGGAACGGGACTTTATATCCAGTCGGCTCTCTCTGAAATGTGGCAGATTCAGGTTCCTGTTGATGAAAAATTCAGAAAGGATTTTGAGACAATGGGCAAAGATGACTTGTCTTTAATGCTAAAATCCGAGGACATTAAATACGATATTTCTACTAAAAAACGTTTGATAAGAGGTCTGGAAATAGAGAAGTTTTTAAATGAAAATGCGGATTTCGAACCACAAACTGGAAATAATATCAATTATAAAATCTTTGGTTTTAATCCTGAACTAAATATTAGAAGAGACAGGATTAGTAAGAGATTGAAATTCAGATTTGAAAATGAAGGATTATTAGAGGAGGTTAGGGGGTTGTTGGAGAGTGGTTTAACTTTCGAAATGCTTGATTATTATGGTTTGGAATATAGATATATTGGTTTGTTTCTAAAAAATGAAATGAGTTTCGAAGAAATGTTTGGGAAATTGGAAACGGAAATTCATAGATATGCCAAAAGGCAAATGACTTTTTTTAGAAGTATGGAAAGAAAAGGATTTGAAATTAATTGGATTCCAGATAATCTGGATGAAAATGAAAAGTTAAGATTTATAATAGATAGTTTGTAAAAGAGTGAATATGCGGATAGTTTTTATTTTGTTTTTGGTATTTTTTTATTCCATTGCTTTTAGCCAACACAAAGTTTTTGTATTAAGCAATAAACCAAAAAATGCTGATATTTTACTCCTAAATCAAAAAGCAAAAGAATACAATGTTGAGTTTTTAATCTCTGATAACCTAGATTCTTTGGCCGATTGTGAGGCTGTCTTTTTCGTTGATTTTTCTGAAAAAAACCTAAGTTTTAAACAAAATGCAGCTTTGGTTTTATTTTTCAAAAATCATGGAGGTGCTATTGGGAGTTTTGATATTCAGGATGTTACCTCTAAAGGTATATGGTTTGGTCAAATGTTTGGCAAGGCTAATTCAATTATAAATAGTGCTTCGGAAATGAATTTCATTAATCTTCAAAACCTTGGTGGAGTTACGGTGGCACCGCTTTGGAAAATGCAGGTTTCTAAAATTTCATCTATAAAAGCACCGAAATACCTGCAGCCGGTTGTCATGGATATGGGTGGAATGCCTCAGGCCTGGTTTGGAACATCGGAGTTTGAAAATAAAGTTTTTTACTCACCAATTTTGCTTGATAAAATTAGTCTTGGCGATGAGAACTTTGTTAAATCATTTGTGGGAGGTGTTTTGGCAGTTTTATCTCCCTCAAAAACAAGCAATAGTTTGAAGCTTAGTCTGCCAGAACTTCAAAAGTTTAGAAAGATTCCGCTCACTAGTGGATTTATAGATGCCCAAATATTAGAATATATTTCAAATGAATTTTGCATCATTCTTACGCAAAATGGCAATTTGTATAATTATCATACAAAATCAAAAACCTTAAATAATTTAGGGAATTTTGAAGAAATTTCAGGTGCTTTAGATATTACGATGGATCCTGAGTTTTCAGTGAATGGTTATTTATACCTATATTTTGAAAAAGAAAGCACAAAAGTAAAGAGGTTAAAATTAATTAGTCCTTCGGAAGCTGTTTTAGATGATTTTGTTTCAGAATCATCACTTCCTACAGCCAATTCATTTATTTATTTGCAAGACTCTGTTCTTTTTGGTTTACCTAACTATTATTTCAAAAAACGGATTGCTTTAAAAGAAGATGGAAAGATTCAGGTGTCTTCTCTTAATGCTGATGAAGAAGTTATTAGTACTGAACCCTTTGTTTTAAACATAGATTCCTTAAAATCTTTGGCAATATCTTCAGAAGGGGAATTGTTGCTGTT
The DNA here is from genome assembly GCF_024343575.1 of Lacihabitans sp. LS3-19. Lineage (GTDB taxonomy): Bacteria > Bacteroidota > Bacteroidia > Cytophagales > Spirosomataceae > Leadbetterella. The sequence goes on from NZ_RJUA01000130.1 coordinate 32,557, forward strand.
GAAATCGAATACTTTAGAAAAAGTTCAGTACAATTCAGAAGGTTTTTTTCCACCAAATGGAGGATTTGATTATAAGATTTTGACCAATAAAACGCCTTTTAAATATGAATTTGTAGGATTTTCCGACCAAAAATCGACTTATCAATGGGAAATAAACGGTAAAAGTCTAAATGGCGAAAAAGTGAATTTGATGCTAAAAAAGAAAGAAGATTTGAATATTAAACTCAAGATTACTTCAGAAAGAAACTTTATAGAAACAATCGAAAAAGTAATAGAAAAGGCCTCCATTTGATTGAAGGCCTTTATTTTTTAATGATCTCCTTGTTCTCCTAAATACCTTTCTGCATCGAGTGCTGCCATGCAACCTGTACCAGCAGCGGTTACTGCCTGACGATAGATTTTGTCCTGGGCATCGCCACAAGCAAACACGCCTTCGATATTAGTTTTTGTAGTTCCTTTTTCAATTATGATATATCCAGCATCGTCAAGATTTAGAAAATCATTGAAAATGCCAGTGTTTGGTTGGTGACCAATAGCCACAAAGAAACCATCGATTTCGATTTCTGAGGTTTCTCCAGTTTTATTGTTTTTAACTCTAACACCAGTTACTCCATCAGTTCCCAAAACTTCGTCTGTATCTGTATTAAATAAGATTTCGATATTTGGGGTGTTTTTTACTCTGTTTTGCATAATTTGCGAAGCTCTGAATTCGTCTCTACGAACAAGCATCGTTACTTTTTTACAAAGCTTTGAAAGATAGTGAGCTTCTTCACAAGCAGTGTCTCCAGCACCCACTATTGCCACGTTTTTGCCTCTATAAAAGAATCCGTCGCAAACAGCACAAGCCGAAACTCCCATGCCATTTAGTCTTTGCTCAGATTCTATCCCAAGCCATTTTGCTGATGCTCCAGTGGCAATAATCACAGCCTCTGCAGTGATTTCCAACATTTCATCTATTATAACTTTATGTGCCAATGGAGTGGAGAAATCCACACTTGTAGCCATTCCGTAGCGATTATCTAATCCAAACCTCTCAGCTTGAATTCTCAAATCTTCCATCATTTGCGGGCCTTGGATTCCGTCAGGGTACCCAGGGAAGTTTTCTACGTCGTTGGTAATTGTTAATTGTCCACCAGGTTGCATGCCTTGGTACATTACGGGTTTAAGTCCCGCTCTTCCTGCATAAATTGCCGCCGTATATCCTGCTGGGCCTGAGCCCAATATCAAAACTTGTACTTTTTCTTGTGTCATCTAAATTTTTCTTTTCTATATAATGCAAAATCTGAGTGCAAAGTTCGAGAATTCATGGCTTAATTCCATGATAAATGTTACATTCTAAAATAAGTTCTGGAATTTGCGTTTAAATGTGAGCAGAGATTTTTTTCTCAAAATATTTAAATAAAAAATAACTAACGGTTTATCCAGTTCTCAATTTTGAGGTTTTCCAAATTAACAAAATCTTTAATATTCTCGGTTACTAGAGTTAATTCATTTTTTATTGCAGAAAGTCCAATTAAAAAGTCAAATTCATCATGAACAGGTTTTCCGATTTTTCTAAGTCTGACTTTTTCTTTTCCATATAAATCTAAGGTATTAAATATTTGTAGAATTGCTAAACCATCTAAGAAGTTGTTTAAAAGTTCATGTGATTTTTTGCTTGAATCGCTTAGTTCTGCACCATATTTAAGTTCAAAAGCGGTAATTTCTGAGATAAAAAGGTTTTCAATTCCAATTTCCTTAAACTTTAAATCTAATTGGAATTAGCCTCTTAAATAATAAATGCAGATGTTAGTATCTAACAAATAGCCCATTAAAAAGTAATTTCTTTAGTTTTGAAGTTTCGTTGATTTTTTAAATTACTTATTATTTCTTCTGCAGATTTATTATCTGAAAAGCTACCAAAAGTCTTAAAGAAATCTTCTTCCTTTATCTTGGAATTTGTTTTTTTAGACTTTCCAACTTTCTTATAAATTGTCTCTCTAGAGCTTAAGCTATAGGATCTTAAGAATGTTTTGAAAGTAGAAATGATATTTTTTTCAGTCACTGTCATAAAATACTATTTTATCAAAATTATATATATTTAATGATTTACAAAAACTTAATTTCAATTCTTCTGTTCAATTGTCGATTTTCATCTGTGTCATTTTTGACTTTGGGTTGGGTTTCTCCATAGCCTATTGGTATTATTCTTTCAGCATTTATGCCAGATTTTATTAGATATTCTACCACAGAAAAGGCCCTTTTTTTCGAAAGTTCAAGATTGGTTTGGTCGTTCCCAACGTCATCCGTGTGGCCGGATATTTCAACTTTTAGCGTTTTGTTTTTATCCAAAAGATCTTTTAATTTTTTTAATTCAATATTTGATTCTTCTCTTAAAACCGCCGAACCGCTATCAAAAAATATATTTTGGAGGACTTCTTTCGTCTGTTTTTCTATTTTTGTGAGTAAAATGTCCAATCTATTTTCTTCAGTCTTTTTAGTAAAATCAAATTTTATACTTTTGAAAAAATAATTCGGAGTTTCGATATATAAAACATACTCTCCATCTCCTGGAAGAATCGCCATATAGTCTCCCGTAATTGGGTCTGAAAGGAATTTCGAAATTTTATTCCCTGTCTTTGTGTCTACTAGTTCAATAGTTGAATAGAGTGGTTTTTGTGTTTTTTGGTCTAAAACGAACCCTTTTAAATAATGGGTACGGTCTATTTTGTCCGATAATTCTACGGGAATAGAAAACTGATAAAGGTCTACTTTGTTATTTTTATCAACTGAATAAAAGGCGGTTTTACCATCCGCAGAAATAAAAAGAGAGAGTTCGTCATCAGAAGTGTTTATCGGATATCCAAGATTTATAGCTTCGGCAGTAATTCCGTTTTTTACGGTTGTCAGATAAATGTCAAACTTGCCCATTCCTTCTTTTCCATTCGATGAGAAAAAAAGTGAATAGCCGTTTGCATGTATAAATGGCGAAACTTCATCATAGCTGGTATTGATATTAGGGCCGAGATTGGTTGCCTTTTTCCAGTTTCCACTTTCGTCTAATTCGCTCATCCATATATCTTTACGTCCTATCCCCAAAGGTCTTTCCGATGAGAAAAACAACTTTGAGCCATCAGAAGAAAGGCTAGGTTGTGAATCCCAAAACTTAGAGTTAATGTTTGCTCCCAAATTTTCGGGTTTAGACCATTTATCGCCTTCTTTTTTAGTAATAAATAAGTCACAACTACCGAATGAATCTCTACCTTCGCAGGAAGTAAAAACCATGATATGTCCGTCTGCCGAAATACTACAAGTACCTTCATTAAAGGGTGTATTAATGTCTTTAGAGATACTCGCAGGTGTCGACCAGGTGTCATTTTTATTTTCAGAAATATAGATATTTTCATCTTCGAGGTCATTTCTTGCAGTGAAAATAATGGTACTATTGTCTGCCGTCAATACTGGAAAATATTGCTTTGATTTAAAATTAAGAACATCCACCAGTGGCTCAGGCTTAATATTTAAAGGATGTGCTATCGCCTGAATGCCAAATTCGCAAGTCTTTAGTTGTTTTTGAATTTGTTTGAAAACAATAGAATTTTTGTTGGTATTAGCCAAAGAGACGTTTAAGTATTTTTTAGCTTCTTCAAAATGATGATTTTCTAATGCTCTGGTACCCAAATAAGTGTACGCTTGCACATAAGTTACGCCAACAGTATCCTTTTCAATTACTTTTGTATAATATTCTGAGGCCATTTTTACATTTCGGAGGGACTCATATATTTGCCCAACTCTGAAATATGCCTCAAGTTTTGAAGAGTCTTTTTCAAAATATTTTTCAAAGTTATTTAAAGCAGAATCGTATTTTCTTTCTAAAAAATCTTTTTTGCCTTTTTCAAAATACATTAAAGTTTTTTTGTCTTGGGCAATAATAGATATACTGCAAAAAAGAAAGATTATAATGGTTTTTATGGTCATTTTTTAAAATAGCAATTAATTATTTTTAACAAAAATTAATCCAAACTATATATTAAGGTACTTTTTGAGAAACGTTAGACTTTTGTTATTATTTTTGGATTTTTTATAAGTATTTATGATGACCTATTATTCGTTTTTCAAAGCATTTCATATTATTGGATTTGTAACATGGTTTGCTGGCCTATTTTACTTGGTTAGGATGTTTGTTTATCATGCTGAAACAGACCAAAAACCTCTCGCATTACAAGCAGATTGGCGGAAACAATTTACGCTGATGCAATGGAGAGTCTATAAGATCATTTCCACACCTGCAATGGTAATCACTTGGATATTTGGCTTGTTAATGCTTTTTGTAAATCCTGCCATTTTGGATCAAACTTGGATAAAAATCAAGTTAGTTTTACTCGTTCTTTTGGTAATATATCATTTTTATTGCAGAGCTATCATTGTCAAACAAGAAAAGGTTGAAGATAGTCGTAATTCGTTTAATTACAGGCTTTTAAATGAGCTTCCTACTTTGTTTTTGGTCGCAATAGTGCTCTTGGCAGTAGTCCGAGATTTTTTAGATTTCTTAAAGCTTTTTGGTGGAGTTATGGCTTTTGGTATAGTACTTTTTGTTTTTGCTAAAATGTATAAAAAACGAAGAGAAGCTTAATGAGGAAGATTACTGCTTATTTCGTCGTATTATTCTCATTAACAAGTGTTTATGGGCAGTTGTCTTCAAGTAATTTGCCGATTTTTGTTATAAATACAAAAGGGCAAACAATAGTAGATGAGCCTAAAATATTGGCTGAGATGCAAGTGATTTATAATGGAGAAGGGAAAATTAATAATTTGTCTGACAAAAATTTTCATTACAATAGCTTCGTCGGAATAGAGTACAGAGGCTCTAGTTCTCAATCTTTCCCCAAAAAACCTTATTCTATAGAACTTCGGAATTCAAAAGGCGAGAATAATCCACTGGCTTTATGTGGTCTTCCCCAAGATTCGGACTGGATTCTGTTCGCCTCATACAATGAAAAGAGCTTGATGCACAATGTGTTATCTATGAGTTTGGCTAGGCAAATTGGTATGAATGGAAGCCGGACAAAATATGTGGAGGTCATAGTAAATGGCCAATACGATGGTGTTTATGTATTGATGGAGAAAATAAAAGTGGATAAAAACAGAGTAAATATAGCCAATTTAAAGCAGGAGGATATAGCAGGGGATGAATTAACTGGAGGTTATATCATAAAAATAGACAAAGCCACGGGGACTAATTATGGAAGTTTCTTTTCTGACTTTACCAATGTTTATGGTTCAAAAGTTCAATATTTTTATCATTTGCCTAAAACCATAAATACTACCCAAAAAGAGTATATCAGAAACTATGTTAAAAAGTTTGAGACTGCGGTTTATGGCAAAGATTATAAAGACGATTTAATTGGATATAAACAATATGTTGATTTGCCATCTTTTGCTAAAATGTTTATAATCAATGAAGTTTCCCGAAATATTGATGGATACCGAATAAGTTCCTATTTCTACAAAGACAAGGACTCAAAAGGCGGAAAATTGGTAGCAAGCCCTCCTTGGGACTATGATATTAGTTACGGGAATGCGGATTATTGTCAAGGAAACAGGTTTGATCTTTGGGCTTATAAATTCAATGATATTTGCTCCACAGATTATTGGCAAGTACCTGGATTTTGGTCCAAAATGGTTTCTGACCCAGCTTTCGTTGCAGAATTGAAAACTTTTTATTTTAAAGAAAGAGAGACTGGTGGAGTCTTTGACTATGACAGGATTTTGAAAGAAATAAATGAATATCAAGTTGAATTAAAAGACGCTTATAAAAGGAATTTTGTAAGATGGCCTATTTTAGGTGTTTATGTTTGGCCTGGCCCACAACCTGTGCCAAATACATGGGAAGGAGAAATCAACGAATTGACTTTATGGCTTAGATTAAGGCTACAATGGCTAGATGCCAATATGCCGACGGAGTTTGTATTGACAGCAAATGAGCTACCTGAAGAACAAATAAAAGTAACTGCCTTTCCGAATCCTTTTGTAGATAAACTTCAGGTAAACATTATAAGCCAAAATATACAAGATGTGGAAATTTCTTTCTCGGATGCTTTAGGAAAGGCTGTTTTGTACAAAAAAGTAAAACTAATTGTTGGTGAAAATACGATATCATTTGACGAAATTCCTAATGTCAATCAGTATTTGTTTATGAAAGTTAAAACTAAAGATGGCGATGTGGATTTGAAGAAAGTTTTGAGGGTTAGGTAATTTTTTACTCTTCCAATATTTCACTCATAATTATTTCCAAGTCTACAAGTACATTTTTTCCATCTAATTTGTTTTTAAAAGGCACACTTTCAATAGTGTTTTCAAAATATACCATAGTTTCTTGAGATTGTGGACTTACAAGCCAAGCCAATTTAACACCGTTTTCCATCCACTTTTCCATTTTTTGTTTTAATTCGGCTTGATTGTCAGTTTCTGACTGAAGTTCAATAATAAAGTCAGGGACGAGTTTTGGAATAGACTTTTTTTCCTTTAAACTTAAATTTTGCCATCTTCCTTTCGATATCCAAGCTACGTCTGGTCCTTTCATTGAAGAATCTGGCAGGAAAAATGCAGAATTAGACTCGAAAATTGTTCCCGTTTTTTTCTTTCTATTCCATAGTCCCAATTCAATTAAAATTAGGCTATTAAACGAACTAGTAAGTGCATAAGTTGGCGACATATTTATTAAAATTTGACCTTTTTCATCTCTTTCAATATTTAAATCAGGGTTTGCTAAACACAGCGATATGAGTTCTTCATCTGAGAACTTACCTATACTTGGAATATTTAAAGGCATTACCATCTTAAAATCAATTAAATGTTTTCAAAAATATGCATTTTAAAATTTTAAACCAAATTTTAAATCTTCACCATTAACTTATGAGGAATACCGTCTTCTATATAATCTTCGTTTATACTTTTGAAACTAAAAGATTCATAAAAGTGCTCTAAATATGCCTGTGCACCTATTTTTATGGGCTTGTTTCCATACAATTCTTGGATTTTATCAATCGACTTTCCGAAAATTTCTCTTCCGTAACCTTTTCCTCTGCCATCTTGAGAAGCTACTACGCGGCCAATGCTTAGGTGGTTTGGATAATAAACGTTTTCATCGAAAAGCCTTGTATAAGCCATTAATTTGTTTTCCTCGTTATACCCTAAAAAATGCATAGCCTTTTGGTCTTTAAAGTCCAGATCCTGAAAAGGGCAGTTTTGCTCAACCACAAAAACTTCCAACCTTAAAGCTATAAGTTCATAAAGTTCTTCAAGTTTTAATTCATTAAAGGCCTTACATTCTATCCGAAGATTCCCCATATTTAGTAATTTTGTCAAAAATATTAAAAATGCTGGTTGACATTCATAGCCACCAAATCGCATCTGAGCCCAATATAAAAAAATTTTTCAATTTAGATATTACTGAGGAAGTGCTAAATTTTGATTTGGAGAGTTTTTTTGGTAACAACACTTCTGTTTCTGTAGGAATTCATCCTTGGAGTGTGAGCGAGAATACCGAACAATTAGATTTTTTAGAGGCTATTATTTCAGATTCTCGTGTGAAGGCTATTGGAGAAATAGGATTGGACAAGTTAAAAGGTCCAGATTTAAAACTTCAAGAGGATGTTTTTCTGAAACAAATCAGATTAGCAGAGCGAGTAAGGAAGCCTATTATTATTCATTGTGTCAGAAGTTTTAATGAGCTTATTGGAATAAAAAAAATCATTAAGCCCAAAGTATCTATGATAGTTCATGGGTTCAATAAAAAGCCAGAAGTTGCTACTGAGTTGATAAAAAAAGGCTTTATTCTTTCTTTTGGAAAGGCTCTTTTAGATTCTGATTTGGTGAAAGAAGCTTTGAAATTATGCCCAATTGAGCAAGTTTTTTTTGAAACTGATGACGATCAAGACTTGGATATAAGTCAGGTTTATGAGGTGGCGTCAAAAGTTTTAAATATTTCAATAACAGACTTAGAAGAGAAAATTTATCAAAATTACCTAGAATTATATTTATGAGCGATTTGGCTTGGCTCTCGCGTAGTGAGCTTTTGATGGGAAAAGAAAATATTGACAAACTTCAGAAATCGCATGTTTTGGTGGTTGGTTTAGGCGGAGTTGGTTCATTCGCTGCAGAGTTTATTTGTAGAGCTGGAGTAGGGGAGATGACCATAGTAGATGGCGATGTAGTAGATCCTTCTAACCGAAATAGGCAGTTGCCTGCTCTCTTTACCACACATGGAGAAAGCAAGGCTGAGTGGATGAAAGATCGGCTTTTAGCTATAAATCCTGAGCTTAAACTCACGGTTTTGAACGAGTTTCTTTCACCTGAGCGGTGTGAAGAACTTCTTAGAAATGACTACGATTATGTGATGGATTGTATTGATAGTATTACACCAAAACTAACGCTTTTGCAGGCTGCATATAAAAGTGGCAAAAAAGTGGTGAGCTCAATGGGTGCTGGTGGAAAAATGGACCCTACGCAAATTAGAGTAGCAGATTTGTTTGATACATTTACTTGTAAGTTAGCATTTTATGTTAGGAAAAGGCTGAAGAAAATGGATGTAGGCAAGGGTATAAAAGCTGTTTTTTCTTTAGAAGAATACGACAAAGCATCATTGATAATGACGGATGGCTCTAATTTTAAGCAATCCGCTTATGGCACTATATCCTATTTACCAGCTGCGTTTGGAGGAGTTGCATCTTCAGTTGTTATCAGAGACTTATTGGATATTGGTATAGAAACTCAGAAACGTCCAAAAATGATGAAAGGAAGCAAAATAAAAAAGAAATAAAAAAAGCCACGATTGCTCGTGGCTTCAAATATTTTCAATCAAAAATTAATTTGAAGTTATTATCTCAAATTTCAGTTTTCTAGGATCTGATTTCGAAATAATCTGTTGATTTCTAATGTATTCCAAATTGTAAACATTCGAAATTACTTTTCCAAACTTCGTAAATACATCTTTAAGTTCTTTAACAGTAGTAGGGAAACTTGCTGAGCCTCCACTCGCCAATTTTGTCAATACCGTTTTGTCAACGCCACCTGTTCCATTTAGTCCGATACAGAAACTCGTAATTTTATAAGAATTTTTATCAGACTTTATTTTGCCTAATAGGTAATCAGGATTAACCGAAGGCGGTGCCATGTTATCAGAGCCATCTGTAAAAGTAAATAAAACTCTGGATTGCGACTTAGAGCTTTGTAACATATCTATTCCAGAATCCATGGCTTCGTATAAAGCTGTAAATTTTCCTTGTTTTAGGCCCTTCACATAATTTTTAAGTGCTTCCTTGTCGGTTGTTAATGGAAACTCATTTACGGTATCCGAGAAATCCACAATTCCCATTTTTACAACTTTTCTGTCTGTGAATATTTTTTCAATAAAATCGTTGGCGTATGTTTTAATTGTTTCAAAATCAGTGCCTAATGACTCACTTCTGTCTAAAACCAAAACCACACTGATATCTTCAGACTGACTGAATGACATGGTAAATTCCACGTCTTTTTTCCAGTCATTGGTTTCTTTTTTAAACTCATAGGCGTTTATTTGTTCGATATTGTAATTGTTAGAATATTCATCTATAATTCTAAAATTATCAATAATAACCTTTGTGCCTGCTGGGCCATCTACTTCTCCGCCGAAAGTTTTTGAGAAGTCAATTTTAATTTCTCTTGATGTTTTTAGCTCATCAAATCTCACCTCTGGGCTTCTGCCCGAAGTATTCCAGAAGTCTAAATAAATCTCGAAATTGGTACCTTTTGGATTTACACCGCCACTACCGCAGCTTACCAAAACTAATGTGAGTAGAACTGTCTTAAGGATTAAGAAAGCATTTCTTATTTTCATCGGATTAAAATTTATTGTCAGCTTTGGAAACGAAAACATCATGCCAAAACTTTCATTTGCACGTAAAATTATTGCAAATTTGCATAAAAAATCTGAAAAATGAACATTGGAGTGGTAATTTTAGCTGCTGGAGAGTCAAAAAGAATGGGAGCACCTAAACAGATTCTGCCGATTTTCGGCGTGCCGATGCTTAAATATTTGATAGATGAAGTGATTGATACTGAGGCTCATCCCATAACTGTTGTGGTTGGTGCTAACAAATCCAAGATTGTTCCATTACTTGAAAACATACCAATTGGCATCATAGACAACACCGAATGGGCCAAAGGGATTGGTACTTCAATAAAAATGGGATTAGTAGGCTCGTATTTGATTACAAAAGGATTTGACGGCCTAATTTTTATGACTTCAGATATGCCTTATGTTACTTCGGAACTTATAACTAAACTTATTCAGGCAGCCAAAAACCATCCTGAGAAAAGCATCATTTGCTCAGAATACAATGGTGTAAAAGGAGTTCCTGTTTTGCTAAAAAAAGAAAGGTTTGAGGATATTTTAGATATGAAGCCCGAAGATGGAGCGAAACAATTCTTTGCAAAATATCCAGATGAGATTTTTTCTGTGCCATTTGATTTGGGGCAAATTGACCTAGACACCAAAGAAGATTACTATAATTTTTTACAATCTAAAAACTAATTCATGCAGGCGGTTGCGTATTACTTGGTACTTCCTTTTTTGTATTTCTTCTCTATTTTACCTATTTCTGTATTATATTTCTTTTCTAGGTTTTTGATTTATCCAGTTCTTTATCAGTTGGTTGGCTATCGGAAAGCTGTAGTTAGAAACAATATCGCAAATTCATTCCCAGAAAAGTCTCAAGCAGAAAAACTACAAATCGAGAAAGATTTTTTTCATTATCTAGGAGACCTTTTTGTAGAGACCATCAAAAGTTTTACAATTTCCGAAAAAGCTCTTTTGAAAAGAATAAGTTTTCAGAATCTTGAAATATTAGAGCCCTATTTCGAAAAGAACCAAAACGTAATCATCACACTTGGTCACATTGGGAATTACGAAATGATCGCCAAAGCCATGCCTTTTCATTTTAAACACAAAGTCTTGGTGCCTTATCATAAAATGAGTAATCCGTTTTTTAATCAATTGTTCTATAAGTCTAGGACTGCCTTCGGTGCTGTTTTTTTTCCAACCTTCGATACTTTTGCTAACATCAAAAAAGACTACGGACAGCCGTTTGCACTTACACTGGCCAACGATCAATCTGCTCAGCCTAACAAATCTTTTTGGGTAAGGTTTTTAAATCAAGACACTACTTTTTTTATAGGTACAGAAAAAATCGCTCAGCAGTTTAATTATCCTGTAGCGTTTGCTCATGTTACTGTTCCTCAAAAAGGTCACTATGATATGAGATTGGAATTGATATCAGATAATCCTAAAAGTGAACCCGAAGGAGAAATAATGACCCAACATGCTCAAATGTTAGAAAAAGACATAATTGTAGCACCCAAATATTGGCTTTGGACACACAAAAGATGGAAGCATAAACGTCCTGAAGGTGTTGGTTTCGGTTTTAATATTTCTAAAAAACCTTAACCAAAACTTACGTTTTCTTCGCCTACTACCTCAATAAGTTCTTTCTGGATTTCTTTGTTGAGGTCTATTTTCATAGTTCTGGAGAACATCGCCACGTCGTATCTTTCTTCGGTGTCATATACATTTAGTTTGAAATTAAACTTTCCAGGATTTGACGAGACTATGTCCAGCAAACTATTGATGCTTTTGGTATTTATTTCCTTTAAATCCACTTTTACATTTACTTCTTTGAATCGCTTGGCTTTCATGTCATTTAACAGTTCAACCTGAACTGGCTTGAACTCCAATTCGCCCTCCCGATTCCATTTGGTTTGGATTTTTCCTCTAATACTTACAAAGAATCCTAAACCCAAATAGTTTGAGAATTCCACATAATCCTTTCCAAAAAGCATGATTTCTAAAGAAGAAGTATAATCCTCAATCTTAAATATTCCGAATGGATTACCATTTTTGGATTGTTTCTGCTGTACAGAGGATATTACACCGCCAACTATAAACTCCCTGCCTACATTATCAGGTTCGAAAAGTTGATCTAGCGGCTTACACAGCGACATTTCTATAGAAAACTGGTCTAATGGATGCCCCGAAATATAAAATCCTACTACGTCTTTTTCGTATTTAAGTTTTTCTATATCTCCCCATTCTTCTATATTCTCACTTTTAGGTTTTTGGATTTCAAAACCGTTTGTATCACCCATTCCACCAAAAAGCGAGTTTTGAGCCGAAGCCTTATCTTCTGCTATTTTGTTGGCGTATCTTATTAGTTTTTCTATAAAAGTCGTTCCCTCAATTTCATGGAAATAAACCGCTCTGTGTATATCATCAAAACAGTCAAATGCACCCGCATAAGTCAGCGATTCTAAAGTTTTTTTGTTTACCGTTCTTAGGTTTACTCTCGTTATAAAATCAAAAATATCCGCAAAAGGCCCATTTTTCTCTCTTTCTTCTATTATCGCGTCAACCGCTGCATCGCCAGTTCCTTTTATGCCACCCAAGCCAAACCGTATCTCTTTTCTCTTATTTACACTAAACCTCTTGTTTGATTCATTGATGTCAGGCCCCAAAACATTCAAGCCCAATGTTTTACATTCTTCCATGAAAAACGTAATCTTGTCGATGTTGCCCAACTGCGAGGTCAATACCCCAGCCATATACTCAGAGGTATAGTGAGCCTTCAGATAAGCCGTTTGATAAGCCACAAAGGCATAGCAGGTTGAGTGCGATTTGTTAAACGCATACTGAGCAAAAGCCTCCCAGTCCGTCCATATTTTCTCCAAAATTTTGGCATCATGGCCGTTGGCTTCGCCACCTTCCATAAACTTCACCTTCATTTTGTTCAATACCTCTATCTGCTTTTTACCCATTGCTTTACGCAATACGTCAGCATCTCCCTTGGTAAAGTTTCCGAGTTTTTGCGACAGAAGCATCACCTGTTCTTGGTACACGGTTATACCATAGGTTTCACCTAAATATTCTTCTACTTCTGGTAAGTCATATTTTATTTCCTCTGTGCCGTGTTTACGGGCAATAAAGTTCGGAATATACGCTATCGGACCAGGTCTATAGAGGGCGTTCATAGCTATCAGGTCATCAAATCTATCGGGTTTGAGTTCCTTCATGTATTTTTTCATACCGTCAGACTCAAACTGAAATATCGCCGTCGTTTCACCTCTCTGAAACAACTCATATGTTTTTTCGTCGTCTAGCGGTATGTAGTCTATGTCTATTGTGTGTCCATAATTCTCCTTTATCATCCTAAGAGCCTCCTTAATAATCGAAAGGTTCCTAAGACCCAGGAAGTCCATTTTTATAACGCCAGCGTCTTCAATAACCTTACCTTCATATTGCGTTATCAGCAAGTCCGAGTCTTTCGAAGTACACACAGGGACAATGTCAGACAAATCAGACGGGGCAATGATAATTCCCGCTGCATGGATTCCTGTGTTTCGTACAGTTCCTTCCAGCTTTTCGGCTTGTTTAAGTACTTTCGATGTTAAGTCGTTGCCATTGTACATGTCACGTACTTTTTTCACATTCTCCTGCTCGTCAGGACTCAGACCAAGTTCGTTCAGCGACTTAGGCCCCATCATAGGCATGTGTATAAGTTTCTTGAAATCAATGCCATACGAGGGCTTGTCAGGAATTAACTTTGCTATATAGTTAGCATCTGCCAGTGGCAAATCCATCACTCTGGCTACATCTTTTATAGACGACTTCGTGGCCATCGTACCATAAGTTATGATCTGTGCAACTTGGTTTTTGCCATATTTTTCAACTACATAATCTATCACTTTCTGGCGACCTTCATCGTCAAAATCCGTATCAATATCGGGCATCGACTTACGGTCAGGATTCAAGAATCGCTCAAATAGTAGATTATATTTTATGGGGTCAATATTCGTAATTCCTATACAGTAAGCTACCACAGAACCAGCTGCTGATCCTCTTCCAGGGCCAATCATTACGCCCAAATCACGCCCAGCCTGTATAAAGTCCATCACAATCAAGAAATACCCAGCAAAACCCATGGTTTTTATAGTAAACAATTCAAAGTCAAGTCTTTCTTGTGTAGTGGTTATTATCTCCCCATACCTTTTTCTTGCACCTTCAAACGTCAAATGACGCAGATATTCCCACTGATTCAGTTTGTCATCTGCATGTATCTTAAATTCATCAGGAATCGGGAAATTCGGCAGCATGATATCCTGTTTCAGGTTCAGTTTGTCTATTTTTCCAACTATCTCATTTGTATTGTCAATCGCCTGCGGAATGTCCGCAAACAAGCTGGTCATTTCGGCTGTGTTTTTAAAATAAAATTGGTCGTTAAAAAACGCAAACCTTGTATCTTTTTTCGACATCGTCTCATCATCAGCAAAGTCTTTGGCTGATGGTGTCGCCAATTTTTCGTTGGTATTTACACACAGCAAAATATCGTGAGCCACCCAATCCGTCTGATCCACATAGTGACTATCATTGGATGCAATCACTTTTACATTGTATTCCTTGGCCCATTTTAGCAATACCTCGTTTACTAAATTCTGCTCGGGTATTTCATGGCGTTGTATTTCAATATAATAATCCTCTCCAAATCTATCCAACCACCATCTAAACTCCTGTTCGCCAGCTTCTTCTCCATTTTTTAGTATCACTTTCGGCACAGATGCACCTATGCAACAAGTGGTGGCTATCAAGCCCTCTTTGTATTTCTCAATCAAGGCTTTTGTCACACGTGGGTACTTACTATATAGCCCCTCCATAAAGCCCAACGAGCACAATTTCGTAAGATTTTTGTAGCCTTGAGCATTTTTAGCAAGCAAAAGCTGATGGTATCTAACGTCCTTTTGGTCTTTCGTAAACTGCTTCCTGGTATGGTCTTCCACCACATAAAACTCACATCCAACTATAGGCTTTACATTAAATTTGTCAGCAGCAGCCACAAAATCAAACACACCAAACATATTGCCGTGGTCAGTAATAGCCATGGCCGGCATACCATCCGCTTCGGCCTTCGCAAAAAGCTTTTTGATGTTCGACGCACCGTCAAGTAAAGAGTATTGGGTATGATTATGTAAGTGAGAAAACTTCATCTATTCTTTTTATAAGTAGTATTATGCAAATATAGCCAATATCTATTTTTTCAAAACCCGTAATCCAAAATAAAAAATATTTGGAATTATAGAAGACTAGTCTTCAGGTTTTTGTAAATGAAGGAAAGAATCGGGATATTGAATTTTGAAAATCAAGACTTGCAACTTGAGGGAATGTTCTGGCGGCCTGCTAAAGCACCGGGCTATCCGTTACAAGTCCTCGCGGCTACGCCAGCTGCGGGCTTTCCACTACTATCCCTGGCCGGAAAAAGGAAATCATTACTTTACAATCAACTTACTGGTCATAATTTTCTCGAAATTTTATTCATATTTTCCATCTCAATATTTGATTTCATGAATATTTTTCGTACTTTTGCGACCCAAATTTACTTTTTCAAACACTTAATCTGTTTTGTACAATGCCTAAGCAAAAAACAAATTCAGGAGCGAAAAAAAGGTTCAAATTGACTGGAACTGGAAAAATCAAGCGTAAGCATGCTTTCCACAGTCACATTTTAACCAAAAAATCGACGAAACGTAAGAGAGTTCTTGCATCGTCAACGCTCGTAAGCCCTTCTGACGAAGGTCGTATCAAATCATTGTTGGCTTAATTGTCTAACAAATTGGTTCAATTGTTTCACCCGATCAAAGGCCTTAAAGTTTCCTCGAAAAGGAACGCCTGAAGTCAAAAAACTAAAAAATTATGCCACGTAGTGTCAATCATGTTGCCTCGAGAGCGAGACGCAAAAAAGTGCTGAAATTAGCCAAAGGCTATTACGGCAGAAGAAAAAACGTTTGGACGGTTGCTAAAAACGCCGTTGAAAAAGGTTTAGTTTACGCCTATATTGGTCGTAAACAAAAGAAAAGAAGTTTCCGTAGCTTATGGATCGTAAGAATCAACGCGGGTGTTAGACCATTCGGTTTATCTTACTCAGTGTTTATTAATAAACTACAAAAAGCAGGCATCGAACTTAATCGTAAAGTGTTAGCTGATTTAGCTTTGAATCATCCAGATGCTTTCAAAGCAATCGTTGAGAAAGTAAAATAATAAAATTAGCATTTTATTAACAAAAAAAAGACGTCAATAGGCGTCTTTTTTTGTTACCTTTTGATAAAATTATTGTCAAAATGAGGAATTATAAGGGATAGTTCATAATTTTAATTTTAAAATAAACAATAAAAAAAATGTTAGAAGTATTGCAAGGACTTATTCAACAAGCTGGACAATCAGCTGTTGTTCAAAATAATGAGGTGCCTAATGAGCACAACGAAGGTGTAATGGGAGAGGTTATGCAAGGCCTTTTAGGTGGATTGACCAACCATGCAAATTCACAAGGTGGTGTTGGAAGTTTATTAGGACTTTTAGGTGGTGGCAATAGCCAAGCTGGAGGAAGTAGCCTTTTGAGCAATCCTATTGTAGCTTCAATAGCTCAAAATGTAATGGGAAATATCATGTCAAAATTTGGTTTGTCGAGCTCAGCTGCTTCAGGAGTTGTAGGTAATATGCTTCCTCAAGTTCTTGGTGGATTGATAAACAAAACCAATGACCCAAATGATAGCTCGATTGACATGGGAAGCATCATGGGTGTATTGTCAGGTGGTAAAACCCAAGGAATAGATTTCTCAAATATCCTTAGCCAAGGCATGGGTGCAATGGCCGATGGTAAATTAGATATGAACGATCTTATCAACATCGCTACAGGATCTTCTAACCAAAACCAAAGCTCAGGCGGAGGTGGTATAATGGGAAGTATTTTGGGTGGATTGTTTGGAAAGAAGTAATTTTGAAAGACCATATTAGAAAGCGTAGATATTATTCTACGCTTTTTTTTTATATTTTTGCAAACGGATTTTTAATAGATACATGAAAATTACTCAATTTTTAATTTTAACATTGTTTCTAAGTTTTAGACTTTCGGCACAAATCATTGTGTCGCATCCGCTAAACAATGCCGTTTATCAAAGGAATAGCTCAAGTCAAGCCAATCTTTTTATTAGCGGAACTTATAATCAGGCTGTTGCAACTTCAGTTCAGGCTCAACTAATTAATGCAAATACTAGTATTGTAGTTCCAGGTTTTGATTGGACTATAATAACCTCAAATCCTTCAAGAGGCGTTTTTCAAGGTCAATTAAATAATGTGCCAGCAGGTTGGTATGTTTTGAATTTAAGGGTAATGAAAAGTGGAAGTGTGTTATCCACAACAACTGTTAGTCATGTTGGAATAGGTGACGTATTTATGATTGCTGGGCAGTCTAATGCCCAAGGGTATATAGATTTACATTATGTTGGGGCTACTTCACCTAAAGTTGTTACTCACGACAATGGTAAATATTGCAGCTCAGGAGAATTGCCTTTTCCCAATATTTCTCAATTATTGGGTGCTACAAAACCAAGTATCAACGGAAGAGATGCTTGGTGTTATGGTAAACTTGGTGATAATATTGTAGCAACAACAGGTTATCCAGTGGCGTTTTTTAATGCAGGTGCTTCTGGGGCAAGTGTTTACAATTGGAAGCAAACTGCGGATGGTGCAGTAACTATTCATGCACTTACAAATCAGCCGTTTTGTTCCTTAGGAGAAGAAAATACAGATAATCCAAATTTTGTTAGTGGGAATTCTAGCACATATGCAAGTATTAATCCCTATTTTGCATTTAAGAAAGGATTAAATTATTATAACTCAATGTTTGGTGCGAGATCAGTGCTTTGGCATCAAGGAGAATCAGATACTCAATTAGGCACAACAACTATAGATTATCAAAATAATTTAAATTATATTATCACAAATTCAAGGGCACAATTTGCTAGTGGATTGCCTTGGGTGATTTCAAGAGTTTCCTATTTTTTAAATAATTCAACAAGTTCAGCTGTTATTGCTGGTCAAAATAATGTTATTAATCCTAGCAATCAAATTTTTGCTGGACCAGAAACTGATGCAATTAATAATGTAACTATTCCTGGTATAAGAGATGTGGCAGATGTTCACTTTTGGGGTGTGGCTGGTATGACAGCATTAGCAAATGCTTGGTCCAATCATTTAAATGCATCATTTTTTTCATCATCGACCCCTATTATTGCTAATTCTCCACCTATTATATCAACTACATTAGTTAATTCAGCCCAAATATCGTTAAGTGTGCCTGGCGGATATAGCAATTATAAGTGGATTAGGACTGACTTGTCAGGTAATAATAATTATGAAAATGCCTCTGAAGGAACTTCAAGTTCAATAACGAAATCTACGGGAACATATAGGTGCTGGGTTACCAATTCACTTGGTAATTTTCAAATAAGTTCTGCAGTAAATGTTGATCAATTACTAGGATTAACTTACAATGGTACTTCATGTTCGGCCAATGCATATTTAACGGATTTGAAATTTTCATCCGCAACCAATGGTTTAGGGCCAATAGAAGTTAACAAAACCAACGGTGGGAGTGGAGACGGCGACGGAGTTGGTATAGTTCTAAAGACTGTGAGTTATCCAAAAGGATTGGGCGTAGCTCCCAATTCTGAAATAGTTTATAATATTCCTTCTGGTCAGTATTATAAGTTTAGGTCATTTATCGGCATTGGCGATGATGTTTCTACAACTTGTAACAATACTGGAGGCGTGATTTTCAAAGTTTATGGAGACCAAACTTTGTTGTATACTAGTCCAACGATATACCGAAATACTGCATTGCAAGAGGTCAATGTAAATATTTTTACTTACAGCTCGATAAAACTTGTGGTAGAGCAAGTAGGTGCAAATGCAACTTGTAATAGAGCCGTTTGGGCTGATGCTCGAATTCTGTGTTCTTTGGGAGATACAGAAGATCCAACACCTCCGACCAATTTAGTAACTACAAGCATCTTGACAAAGTGTATTTCCTATTCATGGACTCATGCAACTGACAATCAGGCAGTGGTGGGATATTATATTTATAAAAACGGAATAGTAGTCGACACTATTCCAGGCACTCAAAACACTTATACACTTTCGGGGAATAACCCAGGAGATAATATAACTTTTGGAGTTAAAGCTTTTGATGTTGTTAATAATGTTTCTACGTTAACAACTTTAGATTCAAGTACAGTAATTTTCGCAATTGAATATTTAGGAGGAGTGGAGGTATTCGATTACCCTTTTTGTGTATCAAGGTCCTATTTACCCTCTTTGGTACGTCCATTAGGAGGCGTATTTTCTTTATTGCCAGGGCCAGTTGCCACAATTGGGGCAAACACTGGAGAGTTTTATTCCGACATTGTTGATAATTTTAATCTTAATTATTCTTATGGTACAGGTAATCCTTCATGTTTTGAAAGTAAAAACTTTGTTTTAGGAACGACTGCTCCGCCAACAATCACACCAACTGTTACCGTAAACAAAAGTATAATAAACTTAGACTCAATCGTAACTTTTACATCTTCTCCTGCTTGTGATGGTACTTCTTCTTTGGTATGGAGTTTTACAAATTCAACTAGTCAAGTAATACAGTACAGTCCAACAGCCACTGGTGTTTATTATGCTAGTTGTAAAAAAGACCAATGTTATGTTTTTTCCAATAACGTAACAGTAAAAGTTCTTCCCAATTGTACCAATGGATTAGTTTTGGCTCCAACAGTAGATAATTTGACGAGTAACATTAATCCCTTGAAATTTAATAGTAGCAGCACCATAAATGCTACAAATACCATTGTGCCGAGCAATAATATCCAATACAATGCTGCCAATTCGATTATTTTAAGTCCAGGATTTAAAGTCGATTCTGGCGTAATATTTTCTGCTAAAATTCAAAATTGTCCTAATTGACATGAGCTTCGTGACAATTTGTCACTAAAAAAGGCCAAAAAATTGCTTGGCATATTCATTGTTATTTCCATTGTGTACATATTTTTAATTAAATACACTGACAGTATATCATGGGAAAAATTATTGGAATAGATTTAGGAACTACCAACTCTTGTGTTGCCGTAATGGAGGGAAATGAACCGGTAGTAATAGCCAATAGTGAGGGAGCTAGAACCACCCCTTCTATTGTAGCCTTTTTGGATAACGGCGAAAAGAAGGTAGGAGCTCCAGCAAAAAGACAAGCAATTACCAATCCTAAAAACACTATCGCTTCGGTGAAGCGTTTTATGGGTAAAAAATATACAGATGTAGGTAGTGAGCTTAAAACTATTGCCTACGACGTAGAAAAAGGTGCGAATGATACGCCTAGAGTAAAAATAGGAGATCGTCAATACACACCGCAAGAGATTTCAGCTTTCATTCTTCAAAAAATGAAATCAACAGCTGAAGATTATTTAGGACAAACAGTTACAGAAGCTGTTATTACGGTTCCAGCTTATTTTAACGATGCTGAACGTCAAGCCACAAAAGAGGCTGGAATAATTGCTGGATTGGATGTGAAAAGAATCATCAACGAGCCTACAGCTGCGGCTTTGGCTTATGGTCTTGACAAACAAGGCAAAGACATGACCGTTGTAGTGTTTGACTTAGGTGGTGGTACTTTTGACGTTTCTATCTTGGATCTTGGAGATGGCGTTTTCGAAGTAAAATCAACAGATGGTGATACACACTTAGGTGGAGATGACTTTGACCAAGTAATCATTGAGTGGTTAGCTGCGGAATTCAAAGCTGACGAAGGTGTTGACTTGATGCACGACGCCATGGCACTTCAAAGATTAAAAGAAGCGGCTGAAAGAGCTAAAGTTGAGCTTTCAAGTTCTACTCAAGCAGAAATCAACTTGCCGTATATCTTCCCTGTCGACGGTGTGCCTAAGCACTTAGTAAGATCATTGACAAGAGCGAAGTTTGAGCAATTGGCTGATTCTCTTTTCAAAAGAATGATGGAGCCTTGTAAGAGAGCAATCAAAAATGCAGGTATATCTAATAGCCAAATTTCAGAAGTGATTTTGGTGGGTGGATCTACTCGTATACCTAAAGTTCAGGAGGAAGTTGAGGCTTTCTTCGGTAAAAAACCATCTAAAGGAGTAAACCCTGACGAAGCTGTGGCTATCGGAGCGGCTATCCAAGGCGGCGTACTTACTGGTGAAGTAAAAGACATCTTATTGCTTGACGTTATTCCTCTTTCATTAGGAATCGAAACTATGGGTGGTGTATTCACTAAAATGATTGATTCGAATACAACGATTCCTACCAATAAAGTGGAGGTTTTCTCTACAGCTGCTGATAATCAGCCTTCGGTTGAGTTGCACGTATTGCAAGGTGAAAGACCAATGGCCAATCAAAACCGTACATTAGGTAGATTCCACTTAGATGGTATTCCACCAGCAATGAGAGGTGTGCCTCAAATCGAAGTGGCTTTTGACGTAGATGCTAACGGTATTTTGCACGTAACTGCGAAAGACAAAGGAACTGGAAAAGAGCAAAAAATTAGAATTGAGGCTTCAAGCGGACTTTCAGATGCTGATATTCAGAGAATGAGAGACGAAGCTAAAGCTAACGAAGAAGCAGATAAAAAAGAAAAAGAAACAGTAGAGAAAGTAAATGCTGCTGACTCGATGATTTTCCAAACGGAGAAACAATTGAAAGAGTTTGGAGATAAGCTTTCAGAAGGCAATAAAACGGCTATCGAAGGTGCTTTGGCAGAACTAAGAGCTGCACATGGTACCAAAGATTTGGCTGCGATAGATGCTACCATGGAAAAAATAAATGCTGCATGGCAAGCCGCTAGTCAGGAGATATATAATGCTCAACAAGCTGCTGGTGGTGAAGCTGGTCCTGACGCAACTGCTGGTGCTCCAGCGTCGGAAGGTGCAGACGAAGGTGTTACTGATGTGAATTTTGAAGAAGTAAAATAATTCGGAATTTCGGTTTATAGTTTGAAAGTCTGGGAGAAATCTCAGACTTTTTTTTTACAACCTTTTTTCAAAACTTTTCGTATATAGAATAGTTATATAATTGTAGATTATAATTTTTAGAGAATTTATATAGGATTTATTTTTAAGATGTATGGGTTTAAGGACAAAAGCACCTCCGTTTGGAAGTGCTTTTTCTTTAAATATAAAAATGTAAAATTCTATATATTAGTTCTTTAATCTAACCATCGAAAGGAATTCCTCTCTTTTTGCTAAGTCATCAAAAGCACCCATAAAAAATGAAGTGACGGTAGAACTGCTTTGGTCGGCAATTCCTCTTGAAGAAACACAAAAATGATCTGCATCAACTACCACGGCTATATCATCAGTACTTAAGGCTTTTTTCAAAGCATTTCCGATTTGCATCGTCATTCTCTCCTGCACCTGGGGTCTTCTTGCATAGAAATTAACAATTCTATGAAGTTTAGACAAGCCTATTACATTTCCAGACGAAATATAACCAATGTGAACTTTGCCAACTATTGGCACAAAATGGTGCTCACAATTAGAATAGAAACTAATGTCTCTTTCTACCAATATTTCACCGTATTTGTAAGAATTGTCAAAAAGTGTAATTGAAGGTTCGTTATCAGGATTTAAACCTGAAAACAATTCTTTTACATACATTTTAGCTACTCTATTAGGTGTTCCTTTTAAACTTTCATCGTTAAGGTCTAAGCCTAAGGTGTGCATTATTTTATTAAAATGCTCCGCTATTATTTCAATTTTTTCTTGATCAGAAAGAAAAAACGCATCCTCTCTTAGCGGCGTAGCAATGTTTGTCATAACATGATCATCGCCCATCTCATGGTCGGTCATTGTATTAATCTGGGTATTCAACATAGTTTCTTTCTGTTTCAAATAATTTTATTTTCAAATCAAATTTGGTATCTATCTTTTGACGAAGGATATCGTAAATAACTACAACTATATTTTCTGCTGTAGGGTTTAAATTTTTAAATTGGGGCACATCAAGGTTAAGGTTTTTATGATCAAAAAGGTCAAGAATCTCTGCTTTTATGAGATCACTCAAAACTTTCAAATCAAATACATAACCAGTTTTTGGGTCTATTTCACCGCTTAATTTTACATGCAAATCATAGTTATGACCATGATAGTTAGGATTGTTGCACTTACCAAAAATTTCCTGATTTTGTTCATCAGTCCATTCTGGGTTAAACAATCTGTGAGCTGCATTAAAATGTTCTTTTCTAATAACCGAAACTTTCTTCAAATTTTTGTTTTTTTAGTCCTGTACAAAGTATGTGTACTACACAATCAAAAAATACATGGAGGTTTTGATATTTTACTAACGATTGAATCCTTTATATTGTTCAAATTAAAAAAAAATATTACATTAGTAAAAAATTTTAAAAAATATATGGATCGCAGAAATTTCCTGGCTACTACACTTGCTACATCTTCAATACCATTTGTAACACATTCAAAAACCATTAAAGATAAGAAGGTAAAATTGGCTTTTATAGGTGTAGGTCTTCGTGGAAGAAACCATTTAAGCCAGGCTTTGTACAGAGACGATGTGGAAGTAACTGCAATATGCGATATAGATCCTGATGCGATAAAACGTTCTTTGGCCATCACACAAAAAGCAAACAGAAAAGATCCTGCGGTATATGGTAAAGACGATCATGATTTTTTGAATATGCTAAAACGTGACGATATTGATGGTGTGGTAATAGCGACTCCATGGGAATGGCACGTACCTATGAGTGTGGAATCAATGAAAGCAGGTAAATATACCGCTGTGGAGGTTTCGGCTACAGTTACACTTCAGGAATCTTGGGACTTGGTCGATACGTATGAGAGAACGGGTTCGCACTGCATGATATTGGAAAATGTGTGTTATAGACGAGATGTGATGTCTGTTTTAAACATGATTAGAAAAGGAATGTTTGGTGAGATGCTTTATGCACATTGTGGCTACCAACATGACCTTAGGGAGGTAAAATTTAACAATGGAAAGGATTTTTACGGCGGAGGAGTAGAGTTTGGAGAGAAAGCGATTTCGGAAGCGAAATGGCGTACGCAACATTCTGTTGATAGAAATGGAGATATTTACCCAACGCACGGACTTGGTCCAGTAGCACATTGGATGGATATCAATAGAGGCAATAAGTTTAATTACTTAACCGCAACCGCAACAAAAGCAAGAGGACTTCATAAGCATATCGTGGATAAAGGTGGAGAAAATCACCCGAACGCCAAAGTGAATTTTAAGTTGGGCGATATAGTAACTACTACGATTCAATGTGAAAATGGAGAAAATATTGTGATAATTCATGATACAAACTCACCAAGGCCTTATTCGCTAGGGTTTAGAGCTCAAGGCACCGAAGGTATTTGGATGGATGATAATAAGTCAATTTACCTGCAAAACAAAAGCCCGAAGGCACACGTTTGGGAGCCATTTAAGCCTTATCAAGAAGAGTTTGATCATCCTGTTTGGAAAAAACACGCTGAATCAGCTGAAAAAGCTGGGCATGGAGGAATAGACTTTTTTGTATTAAGAGCTTTTATTGAGTCTGTGAAAAACAAAGTGGCACCGCCAATTGATGTTTATGATGCTGCAGCTTGGAGTGCCATCAGTCCACTGTCTGAACTGTCGATAGCCAGAGGAAGTTCGCCTGTAGAGATTCCGGATTTTACGCGAGGAAAATGGAAGACCAACAAAAGGATATTTGGCTTAATTGACGATTTTTAAGTTTTCTAAAATCATTTGTATAGATATTTTGTTCTGATTGAAACAAGGGCAAATTTATGAAAAACAAAATAGCAGTACTTACGGGTGGCACATCGGGAATTGGAAAATCTACTTTAGAAAAATTGATTACTTTCGGAACAACGGTAATTTTATTAATAAGGAACCGTGAAAAAGCGGAAACACTAAAAGCTGAAGTTCTGAAAAATTATCCAAATGGTATCATTGAGGTTTTTGAAGGTGATTTGGTTTCTTTAAAATCGATAAAGTCTGCTGCAGAGGCTATTAAGGCAAAGTTTCCAGTAATTGATATTTTGATAAATAATGCCGGAGGAGTTTTCTCTGAATTAGAAAAAACAGAAGATGGATTTGAGATGGGTTTTCAAGTTAATCATTTAGCTCATTTTTTATTAACCAATATCCTTTTAGACAATCTTTTAAAATCAAAAGAGCCTAGAGTTATAAATCTGTCTTCTGAAGCTCATAGAATAGGAAAGTTAGATATGGGAAACCTAAATGCTGAAAAGAAGTTTGGGACTTGGAAGCAATATGGAGCCACGAAATTGATGAATATTCTTTTTACAAAAGCACTCGCTAACAAATATTCTTCGAAAGGTTTAAATGCTTTTGCTGTACATCCTGGTGTTGTAAAATCTAGTTTTGGTGCGAATAACGGCGGGATTTTGAAATATTTCAACAAAATGCCTTTTTTAATAACTCCTGAAAAAGGTGCTGAAACCTCCGTTTATTTAGCCACGCAGGATATTTCAAAACTATCTAATGGTGCTTATTATAAAAGATCACAAATAGCTTATTCTTCGCTTGAAAGCCAAGATATAGATGCTCAAAACAAACTTTGGGATATTTCTGTAAAGTACCTTAAAGACTTTTTATGATTTGCCCAATTATAATGCTGGTATCAGGTTTGGTTAGAAATAACTCTTGAATTGTCTGAATTTTATAATTTGTGAGTTTTTCCTTTTCCAATTTCATTTCAAATTTGGAGTTTGTTTTAAATAGATAATTGCTAGTGCTTCTTTCTATGCTAATTTTTTCAACTTTACCAGCAGAATCTTTCTGGATACTTAATAATTTAACGGGCAACTCTTCTCCATTTTTCAAAGAAAATAAAGTTTCCAAGCCAGAATTTCTTGTTTCATAACTATTTAGATAAGCTTTTTTGTTTAGATCAGCATCTACGAAAAGTGCAAGCTCTTTTTGCCAATCTATATCTTTGTTGCTTTTAGTTTCAGCTTTAGCATCTAGCTGCCAAGTTTTTTTTACTTCTGGTTTTACTTTTTGTAAGTCGGCGATTAAGTTTTCAGAAAAACCTTTTAAGTCAAAGTATTTTTTCTCTGTAAAATCTTTTTGCTCTGTGCATGAGAGCGATACAATGGAAATTAAAAGGATTTTCTTAAACATATTTCAATAATGAATGTCTTCAATTCTAAATAAATGGAAAGGTAAAATATTGGGGTCCAAAGAGACAAAGTTTGCTTCGCCTTTCCAAATGTATTTGGCTCCAGTTATCAAATCATGCACTGTAAACGACTCTTCAGCATGTTTAATGATAAGATTCAAAGGTAGTCTAACTATTCCAGCCTGGGTATTGTAAGCTTCTAAATTCACAATAAAAAGTAGCCTATTGCCATTTTCATGGGTTTTGATATAGGACAGCATGTTGTCATTGTTTATTTCACAAAACTCAATATTGTTGGTATGTTGCAAAGCAGAGTTTTGTTTCCTAATCTTATTTATTTCGGTATATATTTGGGTTATCTTGTTTCGTTTATCCCAATCCCAATACTTAATCTCGTATTTTTCAGAATCTTTATATTCTTCTTTTGGCGGATTAGCCACATGATAAAGATACTCGTAAGAAGGCCCAAAAACGCCGTAATTACTTGACAAAGTTGCTGCCATAAAAAACTTAACCAAAAACATAGGTTCATGACCAGACTGCAAAGCATAGGGGTTGATATCGTGTGTGTTTGGCCAGAAATTAGGTCTGAAGTAGTCCTTCATGTCAGTTTTTGTCAGTTCTGTCATGTATTCAACTATCTCGGCTTTTGAATTTCTCCAAGTGTAATAAGTGTATGATTGTGTAAAACCTACCTTTGCCAATTGCTGCATTACTTTAGGTTTTGTAAATGCCTCCGATAGAAAAATCATTTCGGGATATTTTTCTCTGGTTTCGGCTATCACCCATTCCCAAAATCCGAAAGCCTTGGTATGTGGATTATCTACGCGAATTATTTTAACGCCCCATTCAGCCCAAGTAAAAATCACATTTTTAAGCTCAATCCAGAGATTTTGCCAGTCTTCACTCTCAAAATTTATTGGATAAATATCTTGGTATTTTTTTGGAGGATTTTCAGCATATTTGATTGTTCCGTCTGGTAAAATCTTAAACCAATTGGGGTGCTCTGTTACCCAAGGATGATCTGGAGAACATTGAATGGCCAAATCCATGGCAATTTCCATGTCAAAGTCTTTGCATTTATTTATGAGGTGCTTAAAGTCTTCCAAGGTGCCCAATTCTGAATGTATGGCAGTATGCCCACCTTCTGCAGAACCGATGCCATAAGGAACGCCAGGTTCAGTTGGCAAGCATTCTGTCGAGTTGTTTTTACCTTTTCTGAATGTAGTGCCAATCGGATGAACTGGAGGCAAGTACACTACGTCAAAGCCTAATTCTTGAACTCTTGGCAGCAAAGCTTCTACATCTTTAAATGTTCCGTGCTGGCCAATGGTTTTTGTGGCAGATCTCGGGAAAAAAGAGTACCAAGCAGAGAATTCTGCTTTTTTTCTATCCGTAAAGATTTTCCTTTCTTCCGATGTTCTTACGTTTAATTTTATTGGATATGATTCTATCCATTGATGAATCTGCTCACTTCTACAAATCCAAATTGCCTCATGGTAAAGTTCAGGATTTTCGAAAGAATGTATTGCTTTTTTAATAGCTTCTTTATCAGTACCTTTCGCTACTTTTTGGATTATTTTTAAAAACTCTAAACCTACCAAAAGTTCTACTTCTAACTTAAGTCCAGCTTTTATTTTTTCGTCGACTTCGTGTTGCCAAGTAGCAAAATGGTCTACCCAAGCTTCTATTTTAAAAGAATAAAATCCGACTTTTTCTGTAATAAATTCCGCACCAAATCTATCATTGCCTTGCTCATGCATTATACATTCATTCCAAGTTTTTTCTGATTGATGTTTATACAATAATCTGCCGGAGACAATATCATGACCATCGATTAAAATGTCGGCCGAAGCATATATTTTTTGATTTTCTATAGATTTAGTTGCGTATTTTCCTGCATTTATTACCGGATAAATATTTTCTATTTCTGGCCTTATGGCACCGTCAATAGGGAGTGAAATCTTTATTTTTGTCATAGGAGTATTTTTTCGTCGCTCAAAAATATTACTAATGTTTCAGATTGCCTGCCACTAATCAGGAATAATTTGCATTTTTGTAGTATAGTTTTCTCTTTTTTTTCGTTTAATATTCACTTTTTCAACAAATATTTTTATACAAAAATGAAGTTTTTAGCACTATTTCTAAGCTTTTTAACCCTAAATTCTCTAGCTCAAAACCTAAAAGGTGTATGGCAAAGAACTGAAAATGGGCGAACTACTACCATTATTGCTACAGAAAATTATCTAACTGTCAATGCATATGAATTGGAAGGAAAAAAATTTATCGAGTCTTGGGGCGGGAAATATGAAGTTGGTGTAACGAATGAAGTTTTTATAGAGGTAGATTTTCATTCTAACAATCCTTCTATTGTAAATTCCTCGCAGTCTTATAATATCAACTTGAAGAAAAAGAATTTGGAGTTCGCAGGTGAAAAGTATGCTAAAGTTGGTGCTCAAAATGATAATGCTTTGTCTGGATTGTGGAGGATTACTGCACGGGCAAATGAAAATGGAGAAATGAATCCTATGAATCCTGGGCCAAGGAAAACTTACAAAATCATGTCTGGAGGATACTTTCAGTGGTTTGCCATAAATACCCAAACAAGAGAATTTTTTGGAACTGGAGGTGGGAAATACACTTTAGAGGGTAAAGTTTACACTGAAAATATTGAATTTTTCTCAAGAGATAGCAATAGAGTAGGGGCAGTCCTTAGTTTTGAGGCTGAGGTTAAAGATAAAGAATGGATACATTCAGGAAAAAGCTCCAAAGGCGATCCAATTAAAGAGATTTGGACCAAACAATAATTATTTTTTTACGTATATCCCTTTTTCTGGTTTGGCGTATTTTGCAGCAAGCTCTGGTATGTTTTTAAATACTTTCTCCATTACATTTTCCTTGTCAAAAATAACTTCAGGCATATCTTTTTTGAAGTTGTTATAAATATTTGAAAGGCTCATGTAGTTATTTGGATTTTCGAAATCATATTTTGCTAAGCTCCAACTTATATAACCCGTGGCCATGCTACTGTTATGATAAGCATCAATATGGGGTCCAGTTACAAAGATTCTCTTACCTTGATATTTGTCTGCTACCTGAGACTCCACTACTTTATAGTTGGCTAATCCGTTTGAATAAATACCAAGAATGGGTTTGGCACCAGTTACTGAAATCATTAAGACTAAAATGAAAAATATTAGAAATAAGGATTCTGGTATCAACATTTTTTTCCCATGTATGAAAAAACCCGCACAGAAAAAAGCCAAAGGTGCAATAATGAAAATGATGTTTGAAGGAATATATAAGCCTGAAATCAGAAAGGCAGGAAGAGCAAAAAAGGAACTGATAATAATTAGCTGATGAGAACGGTTTTGGAAACTATTGTATCTGTGTCCTCTCAAAACTCTAACTATGCCTAAAAGACCTAAAGCCAAAGGTAAAGTCAAAGCAAGTAATATATCTTTAATACTTAAAATAGAAAAATCAAAGGTTTCTATTAAGTTAAAAAGCCAGATATTGGTAAAATAAGAATTTTGGTCTTTAAAATAAAAAAACAAATACATGAAAAATATGGGCATAAAAAAAGCTAAAATGACCATAAAGGTTTGCCTAATATTGATGCTGGTATAAAGAAATAAAACCAGCAAAGCCCAAAAAATAAAAATGAAACTAGGTAAATGGAAAAGGGTAGCTATACCTAGAAAAAGTCCCGCTTCAAATACATCATCTCCAACACCATCTCGTTTTTCAATTTGTCTAAGCGTAGCGTTTAATGCTAACAGGAAGAAAGTATTTGCCATTAAAGCTGGAGACAACTTCATAAATCCAAATGATGCATTGATAACAATCAAATATACTAAACCCGCTATGTAGTTTTTTTCATTAAAGAGGTTTCTTCGATTAACCAAGAAAACAAAATATAAAGTTTGAAAGAATATTAATAGTGCAGCTATGGATTCATAAACAAACTGGTTTTTCCCAGCCCAAAGGTCAATCAGTTGATAGAAATAACTAGAAAGTGGTCCAACTTGTGTTAATACTTCACTGTAGAGATTTAAGCCCTCATTCAATTTTTCCCCAATCAACATCCACTCTAGTTCATAGGTTAACAAAGGCAAGGAAGTACTAATAAAAATCAACCGAATACCTAAAAGCAAAGCTAAAAGGGTGATGACTTGGAAAATGGAGTTAATTCGGAAAAACGTTAGCAAAGCCTTTTGTTTTTAGGTTATAAGGTGCAAAAATATCATTTCGTTTACGGATAAACCAAAAAATAGACTGATATTTGTAAAATAATTGCAATCCCTTTTAAAGGCTCGACATATTTGTTCAGTTTTCAATTTAACTTTAAGGGAAAAATAAATGCAATACAATTTTTATTAGATGGAAAGTAAAAGACAAAAACAAGTAGGGAGACTAATTCAGAAGGACTTGGGCGAGATTTTTCAAAAAGATTTTAAATCTCTTTTTGCTGGAAATTTTGTAACAATAACTGATGTTAAACTTTCACCCGATTTGAGTGTAGCTCGCGTGTATTTAAGTTTTTTGAAAATAGACAACAGAGAAGAAATTTTACAAAATGTAAAGGAAAATACGAAGAAAATACGCGGGATATTTGGTCAAAAGGCTAAAAATCAATTACGTATAATACCCAATTTTAGTTTTTATATTGATGATACAGCCGAATATGCTCAAAAAATAGAGGAGCTTTTTGCCAATATCCATATTCCACCTGCCGAAGACGAAACCCCGGAATAGTTTACTATGAATTTGCCTTTTTTTGTTGCCAAGAAGTATTTTCTTTCAAAAAAAAAGAGAAGTTTTATCAACTTTATTTCTATCATTTCTATGTTGGGCATAGCCTTAGGCCTGATGTCACTCATTATAATTCTTTCAGTTTTCAATGGACTTGAAGACCTCAATAGGCAAATTTTCAAGGCTTTCGATCCCGACTTGAAAATAACCTCTACGGTGAAAAAAGGTTTCTATCCGAACTCAGATTTAATCCAAAAAATCAAAACCACTCCAGGTGTTGATTTCGTAACGGAAGTTTATAAAGACAAAGCCTTAGCCAGAAGCAAAGATGCCCAGATGATAGTTGTTCTTAAAGGTGTTGATAGCACTTTTACAAAGAATACCGAAATGAAAAAATCTTTGATTGAAGGCAGTATGGTCCTGAAAAATGGTGGTAGACCGATGGCCTATATCGGTGGAGGTGTTTATTCTATTTTAGATTTGAGTGTCGAAGATTACCTAAGGCCTTTGGTTATTCTTTATCCAAAAAATCAAAAAATAAATGTGTTGAATCCAGAAGACAATATTAACCAGACTACTGTGGAGGTTTCTGGTGTTTTTAATTTGGAGCAGCAATACGACAACTATGTGTATTTGCCTTTAGAAACAGTGGAGGAACTAATTGAGAGTCCAGGCAAACGGACAAGCTTAGAAATTACCTTAAAAAAGAATGCAAATGTAGATTTGGTAAAGTCTGAATTAAAGAAGTTTTTGGGAAAAGATATGCAAATAAAAGACCGTGATGAACAAAATGAATCGCTGTTAAAAGCCATCAAAATTGAGAAGTTTTTCATTTTCATCGCTTTGTTTTTTATTATTGGCATTGCTTCTTTTAATATTTTCTATGCATTAAGTATGCTGGTTATTGATAAAAAAGATGATATTGAAACACTTTCTTCTATTGGTGCTTCGAAAAGCTTAATAAGAAATATTTTCTTGGCAGAAGGTTTCGTTATTTCATTGGTCGGGATTTCTGTCGGTCTTGTTTTGGGCCTTGGCGTTTGTTTGATTCAGATGAAGTACGGCATAGTTTCGCTTGGGATGCAATATGCTACTGTTGATGCCTATCCAGTTAAATTGTTGATTTCTGATATTCTCTATTCAGTCGTAGGAATATTCCTGATCACTTTATTGGCGTCTTTGGTTCCTGCAACCAAAGCCCTGAAATTTATGTTAAATCAAAAAATATAAATCATGTTTTATAGATTTCAAGTTTTCGTTTTTTTGCTTTTTGTATCTGTAGTTTCTCAAGGACAAGATTTTAAAAGTTTTGTTTTGAATAAAAAATGGATTCTTGTAACTGAAAAAGTAGATACAGCCAAAACGCTAAAGTTTGTAGCGTACGATAAAGCTAAAATAAGCCTAAATACTATGATTTGGGATTTTCAGTCAAATGGTAGACTAGAATATGATTATCAATCGGACGAAGATATTGATGCATGTTTAGGCGTTGATTTCTTGGACTTGGATGTAGATGTATGCACTTGGCGGTATAATCCCTCAACTCAGACTTTACAGATGACATTGAAAGGTGGTTTTGCTAGTATTGATGATTTCATATTGAAAAATGAATATACATTTTCAAATTCTTTGGATGAGTATGAAATGCCACAGTTTGAACTTTCCTTAAAAAGGAAGATTTTTTTTAAAGACTTAACCAAAAACTAAAATGAAAAAAGGCCTATTAGGGGTTTTTGTTTTTTGCTTTTCTTTTGCGTATGCACAAATCCAAAAATCCAATGATTTGGTTTTTGATTTGATTCATACGGAACTAAACCTGAAGCCATCCTGGAATGACCAAACGTTGAATGGTAAGGCAGTTCTGACATTAAAGCCTCATTTTTATGAACAGGATAAATTAGTTTTGAATGCCAAGGGTTTTATTATTCAGTCTATAAAAGTAAATGCTACAAATTCTGAATATGTTTATGATAATGAGTTGATTACGATAAGTTTAAATAAGAAGTATTCAAGAAAAGACACTTTGAAAATAAGTATTGAATACACAGCTCAACCCGAAAAAATAAAAGCTTCAGGTTCGGATGCTATTTTGAGCGATAAAGGATTGTATTTTATTAATCCTAAAAACGAAAAGAGTGGCTTACCGCAACAATTTTGGACACAAGGCGAAACACAAGCAAATAGCTGCTGGTTTCCAACTATAGACAGTCCAAATCAAAAACATACGCAGGATATTTATTTAAACATTGAGAGTGATTTTACAACACTATCAAACGGACTCTTGGTAGATACCAAAACTTTGAATAATGGCACCAAAATAGATCACTGGCAACAGAAAGAGCCACACGCGGTTTATTTAACAATGATAGCGGCTGGAAATTTTAAGAAAGTAGTAGATTCTACTTTTAAGCGTTTTGAAGTGAGTTATTTCGTTGAGCCAGAATATGAAAAATATGCCTACGGGATTTTTGGTAGAACACCAGAAATGATAAAGTTTTACGAAGATATTCTAGGCGTCAAATATCAATGGGATAAATATGCTCAAATACCTGTAAGGAAATATGTTTCAGGTGCTATGGAAAATACCACAGCTACGGTGCATTCCAAAACTGTTCTAAAAAACAATAATCAGCTAATCGATGGAAATGATGATGGCGTTATTGCACATGAATTGTTTCATCATTGGTTTGGCGATTTGGTAACTTGTGAGTCATGGTCTCAGCTGCCTCTAAATGAATCTTTTGCCAATTATTCTGAGTTTTTGTGGGCGACACATAAATACGGAAAAGATGAAGGTGATAATGTGTATTTGAATGCTTTACAAGAATATTTGTATGAAGCTTCTCAAAAACAAGTTCCTTTGATTAGGTTCAATTATGCCAACAGAGAAGATATGTTTGATGCCCACTCGTATCAAAAGGGTGGAAGAGTTTTGCATCAATTGAGAATGGAAGTTGGTGATGAGGCATTTTTTTTGGCATTGAATGATTACCTTAAAAGTCATGCATTTAAAACTGCTGAAATTGAAGATCTTCGAATTTCGTTTGAAAAAATAACTGGACGTGATTTGAAATCTTTCTTTGACCAATGGTTTTTTGTTCCTGGTCATCCTCGTTTGCAAATCATCCAAAATGTAGACGATAAAAAACTGCAAATTACTGTTAATCAGATGATAGACTCTACCAATCTTTGGGTATATAATTTGAAATTGCCAGTTCAGATATTTGAAGGCAATAAAATTGTCAATGAAGTCTTGGAGATAAATAGTCCCTCAAATACCTTTTCTTTTGATATAGAAGGCGATATAAAAAACGTTTTGGTTAATCCAGATGGGTATTTTCTTGGAAATATTGACCACATAAAAACCGAAGAAGAGCTTATTTTTCAATTCTATAATTCTAAATCAATTTATGGGAGAATTTTCGCTTTAGAAACCTTAACTTTTACTCCTGAAGATGTAATTGGGAGGAATCCATTGCAAAACGAAAAAGTTAGAAATGTGGTTTTGGACGCATTAAAGGACAGTTTTTGGAGAATTCGTCAGATAGCTGTTCAGAAATTGTTTGATTATGATGGTGATGATTTTTTGAAAGTAGAAAAGGCTTTGCAGCATTTGATAAAATATGATCCCAAGTCAATTGTTAAGGCAGATGGGATTTTGGCTGTTAAGAATTTTTTAAATCCTCAGAACGATGTATTATTTAGAGCAGCACTTTCTGACTCTTCAAATACTGTTAAGGCAGCTGGACTTGAGGCTTTGTTTACCAATAAAGTAGCTGATAGTGAAGAAATAGCAGAGCGATTTAAAAGCTCTTATGACAATACCATATTTGCAGCTGTAGCAAACTATTATTCAGAAAACCCTAGTCCAGAATTATATGACTGGTATGTTGACAGATTAATGAAAATGGAAGGCGTAGAAGTTTATCAATATGTTGCCATATTTGGTTCTTACCTTGCCAAATCTGAGAAGGAAACTCAAATAAAAGCTGTTCCAATGCTTAGAAACTTGGCTATTATAGAAAACGAATGGTTTGTGAGAGTGAGTGCTGCCCAAATATTAGAAATGCTGCGTGATGATTTGCCTGAAGCTGAAACGGCTTTAAAGGAGGTAATAGAAAAGGAAAAGGATGAGCGATTGATTAACTATTACGAGCAATTTAAAAAATAAATGTGGATAGATTATTTTAATTTTTTATCGAAATTAACACTTAAAAGAGTCTATAATTCACTTGGATTAGTCTTTGGATATATCTTTTCTAAAATAACCAAAACACCTATAAATGGTTTTTTGCCAGTAGCACTAGCTTTTGAACCCACTACCTCTTGTAATCTTCGCTGTCCTGAGTGTCCAAGTGGATTGAGGTCGTTTACCAGACCAACGGGCATGTTAAATAAGGAAATTTTTGAACGAACAATCTCTGACCTCAGTGACACGCTATTGTATCTCACTTTTTATTTCCAAGGTGAGCCATATTTGCACAAAGATTTTTTGCAAATGGTGTCTTTTGCCACAAAAAAGAAAATATATACATCAACTTCTACAAACGCTCACTATTTAACGCCAGAAAACGCCTTGGCAACTGTAAAATCCGGAATAGATCGAATGATAATATCCTTGGATGGTACTACCCAGGATACTTACGAGCAATACAGAGTGGGTGGGCAAATTGAAAAAGTGATAGAGGGTACAAAAAATTTGATATCAGCTAAGAAAACTTTAAATTCAAAAACTCCGTATATTATCTTTCAGTTTTTGGTAGTTAAACCCAACGAGCACCAGATAGAAGAAGCTAAAAAGCTAAGCAAGGAATTAGGTGTAGATGCAATAAGGTTTAAAACTGCCCAAATTTATGATTATCAAGAAGGCTCTGAATTGATTCCTGAAAATCAGAAATATTCAAGATACCAGAAGCTTAAAAATGGCACTTATGAAATCAAAAATAAATTACTGAATCATTGCTGGAAAATGTGGCACTCGGCTGTGATAACCTGGGATGGTTTGGTTGTGCCATGCTGTTTTGATAAAGACGCTCAATACCGTATGGGAGACGTTTCTAAGCAGAGCTTTAAAGATGTATGGGCATCTGATAAATACTTGAAATTCAGAAAACAGCTAATTGGTTCTCGAAAAAACATTGATATTTGTAAAAACTGTACAGAAGGAACCAATATTTGGGGTTAAAAAAATATAACAAACGATTATATTTTTACGTATTATTATTAATTGGTTCGACTTTTGCGGTTTAATTAATACATTTTGCCATAATATTGATGAAAGGAATAACTATAGTTTTATTATTTTTTTACACTTTTGCCTCTGCTCAAGAGTCAACTGATGGTTTTGAAATTGCATGTGAAGCATCTGAATTGAATGTAAATACTCAATTTTTAGGTCCAGATTTTAGCAAACTAAAGGCCCAGGCCAATTCTTCTGTAATTGATGTGACATACTCAGGATTTCCAAGCGATGCCAAAGCTGCTTTTCAGGCGGCTATTGATGTTTGGGCCAAGGTATTGATAAGTAGAGTTCCTATTAAGATTACCGCTACTTGGACTACGATTTCAACCAATACTCTAGCCACTTCAGGATCTAAAAAAGTATATAAAAATTTTTCTGGAGCACCTTTCAAGGATGTATGGTTTCCTTCTGCTTTGGCGGAGACTCTGGCGGGACAAAATTTAAATGGGACAGATGCCGATATTTCTATTAATGTAAATAAAAATATCAGTTGGTCTTACAAAACCGACGGATCTAAGGAGGCGTTTAAATACGACCTAATGACGGTTATTTTGCACGAAATAGCCCACGGCTTGGGCTTTACAACTTCGATGAAATTAGGTGATTCTAATACTACGCAGGCACAATGGGGTATTGAAGGACTGCCATTAATTTATGATGTATTCTCACAAAGAGAAGACGGAATAGTATTGACAAATACGGGAAAGATTGGTAATCCTTCAACAGCTTTGAAAGAGGCCATTACAAGCTCAAATGTATTTTTCAAAATTTCGGATGGGTATTATTCAGGTGATTTGCCAAAATTGTATGCTCCGTCTACCTATAGAAGTGGAGGTACTATGTCTCATCTTGATGAGTCAAAATACCCAAAGGGAACGGAGAATTCTTTAATGTCTCCGCAAGTTGGAGCTGCTGAAATTAATCATTTTCCTGGTGAAGTAATATTGGCGATTTTAAATCAGATTGGTTGGGCCGTGAATTTTTATGATGGAAATGTTGTAACGGCAATCGAGCCACAATCGATTAATCAAGAGTTGATAATTTACCCTAATCCTTCTTCTGACTTCTTAAATATATACATTCCAGAAATCTATCACGATAAAAATATCAATGTTAGAATTTTTGATATCAATGGCTCAGAAAAGAACAGAATAGAATCAAGGGGAGAAAGTACATTGAAAGTCGATATTTCGCAGCTTTCTTTTGGAAGGTACGTCTTAAAAATAGCCGAAAGTGAAGCTAAGATTTTTATAAAAAACTAATCCTTAGTCTATTTTATAAGGAATATAAGGAGAAATGTCTGCACCAAACTTATGTAATTCTCTAACTATTGTTGAGCTAATTGGGGCTAACTCTGGGGCAGTGATTAAAAATACTGTTTCAAGTTCTTTCGCCAACTGCCTATTTACCTGAGATATGGTATTTTCGTATTCAAAGTCTGTGGTGTTTCTTAATCCTCTAAGAATAAACTGAGCTCCATATTTAAGGGCTACGGAAGCTGTAAGGTCATCATAATGAACTACAGTAACTCTTGGGTCGTCTTTAAAAGTACCTTTTATTTCAAGATCTATTCTATCAATTTCAAAATATCTTTTCTTATTGGTATTTGTTCCTATGCCAATAATTATCTGATCGAAAAGCTTTAGCCCTCTTTCTACGATATCTGCATGCCCTTTAGTAAAAGGATCAAACGAACCAGGAAAGAAGGCTATTTTTTTCATTATTTTGTCAGTTCTGTTGCCAATACCATTCTGATTTTTATTCTGGCACCAATGGCCATCACGTCCACCAAATCCTGTATTGTAAGTGATTGTTCAGCTCTTAGGATTACCGTTGGCTCTTCCATACCTGCTGTTGCCTCTACAAGTGCAGATTCAAGAGAGGGGAACGGAACAGGTTTTTTATCTAGAAAATATAGCTTGTCTTGCGTTATCGAAAGTGTTAATGGTTGTTTGCTTACATCATGCGTCGATTTGTCCGACTTTGGAAGCAACAATTTTATGACGTTAGGGCTGCCCAATGTAGAAACTATCAAGAAAAACAATAACAAGAAAAACATGATATCGTTTAACGATGACGTCTGTACTTCAGCTTCGAACCTTCTTTGTCTTTTAAATTTCATTAGCGAATTGGCTCGTTTAATGTGTCGAAAAAGTCCATAACCGTTGCCTGAAGATTGATACTGAATTTGTCAATCATCATGTTGATGCCGTGATAGAATGAATAAGCTAACAAACCAACAACAAGACCAGAGAAACTTGAAATCATTTTTTCATAAAGACCATTTGAAATAGTTTCTATCGAGAAATTTCCCGTTACAGAGATTTCGTAAAATATACGAATGATACCAGAAATAGTACCTACAAAACCTAATGTTGGAGCCACACCGGCTATCAAACCAAGATAACCCATGTTTTTTTCCATTTTGGATATCTCAAGGTTGGACTGTATCTCCATAGCACTTTCTATGTCTTTTACGGGTTTCCCTACTCTGGCAATTCCTTTCTCAAGAATTCTAGAAATAGGTTTGTTGGTACCTTTGCAAAGTGAAGCCGCAGTACGAATATCACCTCTTAAAATGTTGTCTTTCAAGGATCTCAAGAAATTTGAGTCAATTTTTGAGTTTTCTTTGATAAACAAATATCTCTCTGCCGCCATAAAAAGCGTAACCAAAAGTAGTGCCATGATTGGGTAAATCACGAAACCGCCTTTTAATAATAATGAGAGATAATTGATACTTTGAACACTAGCTGCGGCGGTGGAGTCTGTTGCCGCTGGTACTTGAAGAATGAGGTCTAAAAGCATATTTTGTTTGGGTATAATTGTATTTTTCGGTAAATAACTGAAATGCACTTAAAATATTTTGCAAATTAAGATTTTTTTAATCAAAAAGAGAATATTCAGATACTAATTAGTATTAAATAAAGGTTTTAAAATCTCACAAAGTCCCCTTAGTACTAGGCAAAGCATCCAAATCATTGATATTTCTTTTTACAGCCATTTTTATCGCTTTTGCCCAAGCTTTATAAATCGACTCGATTTTGTGGTGCTCGTTGTCGCCTTCGCATTTGATGTTTAGGTTACATTTGGAAGTATCTGAGAAACTTTTGAAAAAATGCATGAACATTTCGGTAGGCATTTCGCCAATCTTTTCACGCTTAAAACTTGCATCCCAAACCAACCAAGGTCTACCCGAAAAGTCAATAGCTACCTGCGAAAGACACTCGTCCATCGGCAAAAGAAACCCATAGCGGTTTATGCCTCGTTTATCTCCCAAAGCCATTAGATAGGCTTCACCCAATGCAAGGGCGGTGTCTTCTATGGTGTGATGTTCGTCGATATGCAAATCTCCTTTGACAGTTATGGTCAAATCCGCACCAGAGTGTTTGGCTAATTGATCTAACATGTGGTCGAAAAATCCAAGACCCGTTTCAATTTTAGAATTTCCCTTTCCATCTAGATTCAACCTTACATAAATATCCGTTTCTTTGGTGGTACGTTTTACTTCGGCTACTCTTTCGGGCAGTTTCAGAAATTCATATATTTCGTCCCAGTTATTGCTTACCAAGGCGGTTGCTGCTATTATTTCTTGTAATGCATCTGCTGGCAATTGTTCCCCAATAAATATCCCTTTGGCTCCCAAATTTATGGCCAATTGTATATCGGTAATTCTATCGCCTAACACAAAGGAGTTCTTTAAGTCGTAGTTTTCAGATTGGTATTTGCCTAAAAGACCCGTTCTAGGTTTTCTGGTTGGGGCGTTTTCGTGTTCAAAAGTCCTATCTATAAAAACCTCGTCGAAATGTATATTTTCATTTTCGAGCGTCTTCATCATTTTTTGATGCGTTGGCCAAAAGGTGTTTTCCGGGAAAGAATCTGTGCCTAAGCCGTCTTGGTTGGTCACCATAGCCAACTCAAAATCAGTCTCTTCGGCTATTTTTCGCATGTTCGAAAGTACTTTTGGAAGAAACTCAAGTTTTTCTAAAGAATCAACTTGGAAGTCGGTCGGTGGTTCAATAATTAGGGTTCCGTCGCGGTCTATAAAAAGGACTTTCTGCATTTCGTTTTTTTTGCAAAATTAACTTATGTTTAATAGTTTTTAAAATTTACTTTAGAATAAACCTGAATTTATATAGTTTTAAAGAAAATTTAGAAGCGAATTACTTTAACATAGCTTCTTGAAAAATTATATTCTCCTTAAAACATAAAATATGAAAAAACTGATTCTCCTTTTATTTATTGGTTTTCAAACCTTTGCCCAAACAAAAGCCTTAAGAACTTCAGCTACTTTAAATGTGGCCAGTCCAGAATCTGTCGGTATGTCTTCTGACAGAATCAAACGCATAGAAGATATGTTAAACGAAGCTATCAAGAATGAAAATATTCCTGGTGCCACCGCCATTATAATCCGAAACGGGAAGATTATTTATCAAAATGCCTTTGGATATGCTGATGTGCCCAACAAAGTGACGATGAAAAATGACCATATTTTCAGAATAGCTTCCATGTCAAAAGCGATAACATCCACTGCGGTGATGATGCTTTGGGAGCAGGGAAAGTTTATGCTGGATGATCCAATTTCAAGGTATATTCCTGAATTTAAGAATCCTGTGGTTTTGGATAAATTCAGATTGGCAGATTCATCGTATAGCACAAAGCCTGCGGACAAAGAAATTACGATAAGGCATTTGTTGACGCATACCTCTGGATTGGGCTATGGCGTGATAGATGGTGACGAAAAAATGAAGGCTATTTATAAAAAAGCCGGAATAGTGGATTTGTTTACGACAGAACCCGTAAAAATCGGCGATAATATTAAGAAATTGGCGAAACTGCCCTTGCATGCTAATCCTGGTGAAAAGTTCATTTACTCTGAAGGATTGGATGTTTTAGGCTATTTTATTGAGATCGTTTCTGGTATGACTTTTAGTGATTATCTGCAGAAAAATCTTTTTGAACCGATGGGAATGACCGATACTTATTTTTATTTGCCGGATGCTAAAGCCAGCAGATTGGTAGCGGTTCAAACCAAAACAAATGATAAATGGGTGCATTTTACGGATACTTTTTATGATGTAGATTATCCCAAAAAAGGAGCGAAGACTTTTTACAGCGGTGGTGCTGGACTTTCATCAACAGCAAAAGATTATGCGACGTTTTTGCAAATGTATGTAAATGGGGGAGAGTATAATG
Organism: Lacihabitans sp. LS3-19; assembly: GCF_024343575.1. GTDB lineage: Bacteria > Bacteroidota > Bacteroidia > Cytophagales > Spirosomataceae > Leadbetterella. The sequence goes on from NZ_RJUA01000130.1 coordinate 73,807, forward strand.
GCAAAAGATTTTTGAGCAAAACTACGATCAATTCTATTTTGTCTGACCAGTTGGGTGACATTTGGGGAGGAGAAAAAAGTCCTACAGGTTATGGTTTGGCTTTTGGTTTGGTAAAACAAAAAGGTGTTGCCAAAGCCGGAAGTGGTTCTGAAAATACTTTTGATTGGGGTGGATATTTCAATACGGCCTATTTTGCGGATCCTAATGAAAAAATTATTGGCGTATTGATGAAACAAACACAAAAAATAGGGGAGGACCGAACTTCAGCACTATTCCGTCAAATGATATTTGCGGCAGTGGAGGAGTAAAATTTTTAAATTTGATATTTAAGAGGACAAACTTTAAAGGTAGTTTGTCCTCTTTTTCTTTAATTCAATGTAGCTCTCAGTTTTTTATAAGCTATCCAATCAAAAGTATCCAAAAACTCTTGAGCTGCTTTTACACCTCGGATAAAAAGGTCCAGTTTTTCTTCGTCACTTATGTCAAAGTTTAACCAGTTGTGGCCGTCCGTATCTATCCTGCCGATGAGGTTTTTGTAATCTTTGTTTTTCAATAAGAAATCATATTCATGCAGATATCGCATGGTATTGAATATGGCGTAAAAGAATTTCAGAAAGGTTTTGAAACTATTAAACTTTTGTCTGTCTTTGCCTAATCTTACGCCAAAGGTGGGTTTTCTTGGTACTCCAGCACTCAGATGGAATACATTTATGGGGAAATTAGAAAGTGTTCCACCGTCTACAAATCTCACTTTATCGGGTATTTCGCCAGTATATCCCACTGCATCATCCCAGACTTTTTCTTGGTTTTTGGGGATGTTTTCCACGGTCATGGGTTTAAAGAAAAGTGGAATAGACATGGTTGCTCTTACGTATTTGGAAGGTGAAGTTTCCTCTGGATTGCTAAAGTAGAGATTGTTGTGCAATGGAAATTCGACCTTGGTTTGGGTAGTTATATCTGAGGTAATGATGGCGATTTTGGATGAAAAAACTTTATTTCCTTCAATGTTTTCTCTTAGTATCAAACCTTTTGCCAAAGCATCTCTGTGGTTTTGTAAGTCTTTGGTGGTTTTGACGTTGGCTTTGTTATGCAGAATGTCTTGAATCCATTCTTCGAAATTATTGCCGTCATTTAAGCCTAATTCATCTCTAATGAGTCTGAAGAGTTTACCAAGATGAAAAATATGCTTGATACCGACCCAAATAAGGGGTTTGTCCCCAAGGACATCTTTTATTAGTTTTCGCACAAAACTGTCTCCATCCACAAAATCAAAAAAGTCTTTGCTGGCTATAATATCTATTAGCTCTTCTGAAATAGTATCATGCGTTTTGGGCTGCATTGAGGCCAACATCATTGAATTTATGGCACCTGCAGAAGTGCCTGCAAGGCTACAAAATTTTATTTTGGCTTTTTCTAATGCGTAGGTATAACCGACCAAGGCGATTCCAAGCACACCGCCACCTTCCATTACAATATCCACATATTGGTTGCCTTTGGCATCTAATGTGTCGGAAACTAGTGGTTTTTTGTCCGTTATTTTTTTGATTAAATCCTTAACTTCTGTATTTTCTGTAAAATCTTTAGCATTCATGGTATGTTTTTTTTAATATGAAAATAGTGGTTATTTTCTGTATTTTAAAGTAATCCATTGAAAATCAGGTAGAATTACTTAAGAAATGGAGTGTTTTATTCAATATTTTTTATGAAAATATAAGATAAATTTCGATTACAAACCGTTTTTTTGGTAAATAACTAAAGTTTCGGAGTTAAAAGCATTATTATATATAAACTTTGTGTGCCTTGCCAGGCGGGCATTCTTTTTTTTCGAAAAAAAAGAATCAAAAAAAACACTTTTTTTGCAATGATCCTCTGAAAAATTTCGCAACAACGTTTTTGGCTAAAAGAAATCCAAAGGAAGCGAAATTTTACAACGGACTGCAAAAAAAATATAAGGACCAATTAGTAATTATTTAGAATTTGGTAAAATTCTGATATTCAGTGCTTTGGAATTTGGACAATATTTAAAAAAAATGATTTTCAGTACTTTATTTTACGCAGAAACTTCAGTAAATATTATTAGCTATTATCTTAGATTATTATTAGCCATATTTTCTATTTAATCAGTTCATAATGAAAAGATTTCAATTAAGTTTTTTCTTAATTTTTATGAGTTTTACATGTATTTCTCAATCATTCAAAAATGATATTGAGACCGAATTTTTAAATAATCCAGAGAATATCGGAAAAGGGCTTTTGGTGATAAAGGATGGAAAAGTTTTGTATAAAAATGTATCTGGTTGGGCAGATAGGCAAAATGGCGTTTTGGTAGAAACCAATTCAAATTTCAGGATGGCGTCTGTTACCAAGCAATTTACAGCGGCGGCTATTTATTTACTTCAGAAAAAAGGAAATCTGAATTTAAACCAAAATCTCACAGAATTTTTTCCTGATTTTTGTTCAGTTGGTAAAAATATTACTGTTCATCATTTGCTAACACATTCATCTGGGATTATTGATTATGAAGAGATTATGCCTTCGGATTTGAAAATACAGCTATCCGACAAAGCAGTTTTAGAAATGGTGCAAAATGTCAATAGAACCTATTTTGCTCCTGGTACTGAGTTCAGATATAGCAATACCGCATTTTGCCTTTTGGCATTGATTATTGAAAAAGTTTCGGGTGAAAAATACGATGATTTTCTATACAATGAAATATTCAAACCGCTTGGCATGTCAAAAACGGTAGTCTACGAAACTGATAAGGATATTCCGAATCGTGCTTATGGCTATGCTTTGAATGAAAACAAGCAGCTATTTTTCTCAGACCAAAGTCTGACGAGTGCCACTAAAGGCGATGGTGGGGTTTATACTTCATTGGATGATTACGAAAAGTGGTTTCGAGAGCGAAAAACTGTTTTAGGCTTAGATTTTGAAAAGATGTTTAAGCTTTCAAATGCCAAAATATTAAAAGAAAACTACTATTCATTTGGCTGGTTTGTTTCCAAAGGCAAGCCCGAAGTTTTATTCCATTCTGGTTCTACATGTGGTTTTACCAATATGGTGCTCGAAGTTCCAGCCTCTCAAACATTGGTAGTTTATTTTACAAACTTGGCAGACAATTCAACTTCATTTGCCCCGATAGAAAGTATTTTGAAAAAGCATAAAATCCTACCAGCGTATTTTTCTTCAAAAGTTCTGCATGAGCGGACGAATTGAGGGGGGAGCAGAATAGAAAGTAGTTTGGATTTTCCGAACAATTTGAAATACATTAAGTTCTCCTTCTTTAAAAACATTATCATTTTGTTCGCTTACAGTAGGTTTAGACCTGTCGAACAATTCTTTCATTGCCTTTCGGGTAAGCAACAGTTTTGATAATATATACCTAAAATTCAGCAAATTAAAGACTAAAATCCTCAGATTTCAGCTTTCCCCTTCCCCAAATTCTAAAAAAAAACACAAAAAATATTTGCATAATAATTTTGAACAATTACATTTGTTGAAAAATTAACCATTTGGTTAAATCATTTAGTTAAACTATTTGGATAGTGACAACAGAAGAAAAAATAATTACAGCTGCAGAGCAAATTTTTATGGAGCAGGGCTTTGATGGTGCTCGTATGCAGGCCATTGCCGACAAAGCCGAAATTAATAAGGCCATGCTGCATTATTATTTCAGGTCGAAGGATATGCTCTTTGAGAAAATTTTTGTTGAAAAAGTGAAAGTATTGTTTCCGGCCATTGGTGAGCAAATGAAGCAGCATCTGAGTTTTATTGATAAAGTGTGTTTTTTTATAGAGCAATACTACCAAATTCTCAATAAATATCCGTTTTTACCATTTTTTGTTATTTCTACCGTCAACAAAAAAGACAACCAACATTTTATCCAAAAACTCCCCATAGATTTTTTCAAAGAATTCTTTCTTGAGAGCTTTTTCCAAGACCAAGCACAAGGCAAAATCAGGCAGGTGAACCCATTTCAGTTTGCACTTAGTCTGATGGGTATGAGCGTTTTTCCGTTTCTGGCCAAACCTGCCTTAGTAGGTATAACTCAAATGAGCGATGGGGATTTTACGGAACTGATGAACCAAAGAGTGGTGGAGCTGCAAACCTACGCTAAACTTATTTTAACACCTTAGAACTTAAATTTTTTATTAATATGCAAAAAATAATTTATGTGATAGTTTTCCTACTTTCGGCCTATTTCTGTGAAGCTCAGCAGACGCTTTCATTGGATGAATGTCTCGAATTGTCGGAAAAAAATGCACCTCAGGCCACTAATCTACCATTGATACAACAAACGGCGGATTTACAGGTCAAAATCTTGAATTCCAATTTTCTGCCACAAACCAGCATCGGTGGGCAAGCCACTTGGCAATCGGAGGTTACGAGCATTGGCATCAGTTTGCCGAATGTAAACATTCAGCCGCCGCCAAAAGACCAATACAAAGCCACGCTAGATGTGGTGCAGAATATCTGGGACGGCGGGGTGACCAACAAACAAGTTTCGGTAGCCAAACTCAATGCCAAAGTAGAAGAACAAAAAGTGGTGACGGAGCTTTTTCAGGTAAAAGAGCAGGTGAGTGCCTTGTATTTTGGGATATTGTTTGCCGAAAAACAAATAGCCAATGCTCAGATTTTGCAGAAAGAATTGCTGAACAAATTGGACAAAGTCAAAGTCTCGGTGGCCAACGGTGTGGCTATAAAATCGAATCAATTGGCAATAGAAGCCAAAACCATAGAGATAGATCAAAATATTAATGAAGCTCAAAAACGCAAAAAAGCCGCTTTGGATGCTTTGGGGCTTTTAATTGGCCAGACGATTTCGGAAAACACCCAATTGGAAGCTGGCTTTGAAGGTTTGGTAAATACTTCAGATGTAAACAGACCCGAGCTTCAATTGTTTGATTATCAAAAAGATATGTTGGGAATAAATCAACAAATGGCTAAATCTAAAAATTTACCTAAGATTGCTGCCTTTGCAACTGGCGGATATGGAAAGCCGGGTTTGAACTTTTTGGCCAACCAATTTCAAACGTATTTTATTGGTGGCGTAACGATGAAAATTCCTTTGAGTTTTTTGTATTCTGGTTCACAAAGCAATGAAATCCAGCAATATAAAGTAAGTCAGCAAAGGATTGATGCCCAAAGAGAAACGTTTCTGTTGGGAACAAAAATAAAAGTGAGCAACCAAAACCAAGAAATAGCGAGGTTGGAAAATTTGATAGAAAGCGATAAAAGACTTTTGACTATCAGAGAGCAAATAAAAGTAACGGCGGAAGCTCAACTAGACAACGGTGTGATAACAGCCAACGACTATCTGACCGAAGTGGATAACGAAAATATAAGCCGCCAAAATAGCATTTTGCATAACATTCAGCTTTTACAAGCCAAACATAATTTAAAATTGATAACTGGAAATTTGAAATAAACATTAATTAAAAAAATGATGAATAATAATTTTAAAATCTTTTACGGAATACTGCTAGGTCTTGTGGTAATGTCTTGTAAATCAGGCAAAGACGATTTTGACGCAACGGGTGTGTTCGAAACCACCGAGACCATAGTTTCTTCTGAATCTACCGGTAAAATCCTATCGCTGGAAATAGAAGAAGGGGCAGTGTTGACGGCCAACCAATTGGTAGGAAGTGTGGATTGTGAAAACCTTGGCTTACAAAAAGCTCAGGTAGAGGCAAGTGTGGAGGCCGTGGGCATGAAACAAAACAATGCGGGTCCTCAAACGCAGATTTTGAAAGAACAACTCAATACCCAATATGCCCAAATAGCTACCCAAAAAGAGCAATTGAAAGTAATAGAAAGAGAAAAAGTAAGATTGCAGAATTTGGTGAAAGCGGAAGCGATTCCTACGAAACAATTGGATGATGTAAACGGCCAAGTAGAAATATTGAAAAAGCAAATATTAGCCATGGAGTCTCAAACTGGGGTTTTGAAACAGCAGATTCGTTCGCAAGAAGAGCAAGTGGGCATACAAAACAGGGGGATTTTGGGTGAGAAAAAACCTTTGATGGAACGCATAGCTCAAATAGAAGATCAGATAAAAAGATGCAGCATAATAAACCCAACGGCGGGTGTGGTTTTGGTAAAATATGCCGAAACCAACGAAATAACGGGCATGGGCAAACCTTTGTACAAATTGGGTGATATGCAAAATATGGTTTTGAGAGCCTATATTTCTGGCGATCAGTTGGCCAAGTTTAAGACCAACCAAAAAGTAAAAGTGTTTGTAGACAAAGGCAAAGACGAATACAAAGAGCTGGAAGGCGTAGTGGAGTGGATAGCAACGAAGGCTGAATTTACGCCGAAAACCATCCAAACCAAAGACGAAAGGGCCAACCTGGTTTACGCCACAAAAATCAGGGTGAAAAACGATGGCTTCTTAAAAATCGGAATGTACGGAGAGATAAAACTCCAATAATATGGCAAGTATTTTAATAGAAAATATTACCAAAACCTACGAAAAAGGTACTGTGCTTGCTTTAGACAATATAAGTTTTGAAGTGAAGGCAGGAGAGCTTTTTGGGCTAATTGGACCCGATGGAGCTGGTAAAACTACCCTTTTTAGGATTCTTACCACCTTGCTCAATGCCGACAGCGGAAAAGCATCGGTAGCAGGATTTGATGTACAGAAGGACCTTTGGGATATTCGAAAAATCGTTGGCTATATGCCGGGTAAGTTTTCACTGTATCAAGATCTGAGTATTGAAGAAAATCTCAATTTTTTTGCGACAGTTTTTAATACCACGGTTGAGGAAAACTTTCATTTGATAGAGGAGATTTATGTTCAGATAGAGCCATTTAAAAAACGCTTAGCAGGCAAACTTTCGGGCGGAATGAAACAAAAGCTGGCACTATGCTGTGCTTTGATTCACGAACCCAAGGTCTTGTTTCTCGACGAACCCACCACAGGTGTCGATCCAGTTTCTAGGACAGAATTCTGGGATATGTTGGACAGGCTAAAAGCGAGAGGCATAACGATTTTGGTTTCTACGCCCTATATGGACGAGGCGAGTCGCTGCGATAGGATTGCTTTAATACAAAAAGGCAAAATATTAGAAATAGATACTTTAGAAAAGATTATCGAGAATAATAAGCGACCGCTGTATTCGGTAAAGGCAGATGAAAGGTACAAATTGATGCTGGAATTGCGGGATTACGCTGATACAGAAACATGTTTTGCATTTGGAAGTGAGAACCACGTAGTTCTGAAATCCAATGATAAGGGATTTGATGCAATGAAAGATTTCTTGAGTTCGAAAAACTATTCGGACTTAGAAATCAAAAAGATAGAGCCCAACATTGAGGATACTTTTATAAAATTGATGTTGGAGTCTGAAAAATAAAAATTATGGTCAATAGCGTAATACATACCAAAAACCTAACTAGGAAATTCGGCGACTTTGTGGCAGTAGATGCCATCACTTTTGACGTAAAACCAGGCGAGATTTTTGGTTTTTTGGGAGCAAACGGAGCTGGAAAAACCACCGCTATGAAAATACTCTGCGGTTTGCTTAGTCCCACATCAGGTAAGGCCACTGTGGCTGGATTTGATGTTTACAAACAAAACGAAGAGATAAAGAAGCATATAGGCTATATGAGTCAGAAATTCTCGCTTTATGAAGACCTGACTGTAAGAGAAAACATTAGATTTTTTGGTGGAATTTACGGCATACCTCGGAAAGAGTTAAAAGGAAAAATAGATGCATTGATAAATCGCTTAGGATTAAACGATGAAGCCGACAAGTTGGTGGGCTCTTTGCCTTTGGGTTGGAAACAAAAGATTGCTTTTTCAGTGGCTATTCTTCACGAACCCAAAATCGTTTTTTTGGACGAACCAACCGGAGGAGTTGATCCTATCACGAGGAGGCAGTTTTGGGATATGATATTTGAGGCAGCGAGTCGTGGCATCACGATTTTTGTGACAACACACTACATGGACGAGGCCGAATATTGCGGTCGAGTATCCATCATGGTGGATGGTGCTATAGCTGCACTGGATACGCCGGACGCTTTGAAAAAACAGTTTGGTGTTGAGAATATGGACGGGGTTTTTCTTCAATTGGCTCGCGGAGCAAAAAGATCAGAATAAATGAAAATATTTTTTGCATTTGTACGGAAAGAATTTTGGCATGTGATACGCGACAAACGAAGCTTGATTATTTTGATTGGTTTGCCAATTGTAATGATGCTTTTGTTTGGATTTGCTCTGACGAGTGAGGTGAAAAATTCTAATGTGGCGATTTTGGATTTTGCGAAAGACGAGGCTACCCAAAAACTCATTACGAGAATAGACGAAAGTGAGTATTTTACAGTAAAGAAAACCTTAAGTTCTGAAAATGAAATAAAAGGGGAGTTTCAGAAAGGGGAGGTGAGATTGGTGATTATTTTTCCACCGAATTTCCAAAATGACCTTAGGCATGAGAATAAATCGCAGATGAGATTAGTGGCAGATGCTTCTGATCCAAATACGGCAAATATCACGATAAATTATGCATCAGCCATAATCAGAGATTTTCAGAGTGATTTGAGTAATAATAAAAAATTGCCCTATACGATAGATTTGGAAACCAGGATGTTGTACAATCCACAGCTTAAAAGTTCTTTTAATTTTGTGCCAGGTGTGATGACGCTCATCATGATGCTTTTGGGAGCCATGATGACTTCGGTATCGATCGTGAAAGAAAAAGAAATGGGCACTATGGAAATTCTCTTGGTGTCACCGATGAAGCCCATTATGGTTTTGATAAGCAAGGCCGTTCCATATATGGTGCTCTGTTTTATTGATATTATTTTGATTTTGCTAATGGCCGTTTACATATTGGATATGCCAATACAAGGTAGTATAGTGTTGCTTTTGGCTGAAAGTTTACTGTTTATCATTACGACGTTATCTTTAGGATTACTGATTTCTGTAAATGTCGATTCCCAGCAAGTGGCGATGTTTATTTCTTTGGTTGGGCTTTTAATGCCCGCCTTGATTTTCAGCGGATTTATGTTTCCGATAGAAAATATGCCTTTACCGCTACAAGTTATGAGCAATATAGTGCCTACCAAATGGTATTATAATATCGTAAAAATAGTGATGGTAAAAGGCTTAGGGTTTTCGTATATTATCAAACAAACCTTGATTTTGCTTGGAATGACTGTGTTTTTCTTAACCATAGCCTTAAAGAAATTCAAAATAAAATTAGAGTGAGATTAGCAGATTTTGGAATTGATGATGTTCGAGAAAAATTAAATAAAAATGGTTCTTTATATCAGCCAGCACTGTCTGAACGCAATCAAAATTCTCTTGGAAAAATGCTTCTTTTTAATACAAATGACTAAGAGAATTTTGAGTGCGTGAGTTTGTGGACGGTCGGCCGCAGCCGTGCTGTTTTTTTTGGTGGTACGCCACTCCGATTCGGTTTTTTTGAAAAAAAATAAGGGCGGACGGCTAGTTCCTAGGCGGCAGCCGACACAAAGTTTTTAAGAGTTTTATGTGTGAAAGTGCTTTAAATGACTTTTGAGTAGCGAAATATGTTATGTTTTTTTTAAATGCATTTTAGTCGAAGGGCAGTTTTCTAATTATCGAAAATTAAAATATTGAAATGAATAACCTATATTTTTTATTGCAAAAAGAATTTAAGCAGATTTTTCGAAATCCCACAATTCTTAGAATGATAATAGCGATGCCCATTTTGCAGCTAATATTGTTGCCTTTGGCTGCAGACTATGAGGTGAAAAATATCAATGTCAGCATTGTAGATCAAGACCATTCTACCTATTCTCGCAGATTAATTCAGAAAATTAGTGCTTCGTCTTATTTTAATCTTTCTGAGTATACGGACAGCTACAAAAAATCTTTGGATTTGGTAGGTAAAGGAAAAACGGATTTGGTTTTGACCATTCCAGCACATTTTGAAAAAGAGATAATTAAAGAAAATTCTGCCAAACTTCACTTAACTGCAGACGCTGTAAACGGCATTAGAGGAGGTTTGGGAAGTGCTTATCTTTCGCAAGTGATTGCGGATTTTAATAGAGAAATTAGAGAAGAGTGGATATTGATGCCTCGGAATAGCGAAATTCCACAGATTGAAATCAGTTCGGCCAATTGGTACAATCCACACAGCGTTTATCCACTTTTTATGGTACCGGGCATTTTGGTTATTTTGGTTACCATGGTAGGTGCTTTTATGACAGCCCTAAACATTGTTTCAGAAAAGGAGATTGGAACGATAGAACAACTGAATGTATCTCCATTAAAAAAACACGAATTTATCATCGGTAAATTGATTCCATTTTGGGTTTTAGGTATGGTTTCCATTACTATCGGTATGGTAGTTTCATTTGTAGTTTTTAGAATTTTGCCACAAGGTTCATTTTTAACCATTTACGCATTTTCGGCTATTTATTTGTTAGGTGTTTTGGGAATTGGGCTTTTAATTAGCACGTTTTCAGATACCCAACAGCAAGCCACTCTATTTGCATTTTTTGCTATGATGGTTTTTATTCTTTTGGGAGGTTTGTATACACCGATTGAAAGTATGCCACGCTGGTCTCAGATTTTGACTTATTTCAATCCGCCAGCCTATTTGATAAAAATAGTCAGGGCCATTTACATCAAGGGCAGTACTTTCATGGATTTGAAAAAAGATTTATATGTTTTGATAGCTTTCGCCATTGGATTTAATGGCTTAGCGGTTTTGAATTATAGTAAGCGGAATGCTTAATATTTGAGATAAAATTATTTCTTGAATTTACTTTTTAGTTTTTTTTTAGATCATTCTTCCAAATCTAAAATTCTCAGAAAGAACCTATTTTATTCATAGATTATTATATTTTTGTATAAATCTAATAATGGCATGAACCCTGAAATCATAGTTGATAAATTGGCGAGTTTTAAAGACCGAGCTTGTGCTGGGCCAAACGAAAAACCCGTTTTAGATTACTTATCTAGCCTTTTTCCAGAAAATGAAATTGTTTTGGAAAAATTCAAAACACCCAAAAACTATCTTTTCATCGTTCATTGGTTGATTTTGGGTTTAGTATTTGGATTGCTTCTCACGCCAAGGTTTGATATCTTTGGCTTATTGATAATTTCATTTTTCGGTGTTTCTGCTATTTTGTATTTCAATTGGTACGCTTCACCGGTTACCAAGTTTCCACCTTTGGTTGAGTCTCACAATCTGATTATTAAAGGAAATAAGCAATCTAAAAAGAAAGTAATCTTAATGGCACATTGGGATACCGCACCGATTTCTATATTGTACACTCCTAGCATGGTTGGTAATTTTCGTAGTTCGCTGAAAATCAATATTTTATTAATCGTTTTGGCTTTTTGTGTTTCTTTGGTTTATTGGATATTTCCTTCAACAATATTGGTTTGGTTAAGTCGGGCATTGGTCGTTTATTTCCTTGGGCAATTAGTGGTTGCTTCTTGGGATTTTTACAAGTTTGGCTACTCAAACGGTGCATCTGACAATGCAACGGGCGTTGGAGCGGCAATTGCTACTGCACAAAAACTTTGGAAAGAAAATTTACCGAATTTAGAAATAGAACTGGTTCTTACAGGTGCCGAAGAGGTTGGAATGATTGGTGCAAAGGCTTATTATGATAATAGAATTGGAACATGGAATGCAGATACCATGCTCATCAATTTTGACACTTTAGGTGCAGGCAATTTGAAAATTATCACCGAGACAGGAAGTTGGGGAAACATAGTTTATGACAATGAATTGATTCAAATAGCCAAAGAAGTTATCTCAAAAGATGAGGCACTTGGCCATGTGAAACTCGGAGCTTGGCACACAGCGGATTTTGATTCGGTTTGGTTTCAAAGAGCTGGAGTTCAATCGGTTACTTTAGGTGCATTGGACCAAAACGGTAGAATGCCAAACATCCACAGAGAAACCGATGTTTTAGAAAACGTAAACTCCAAACCCGTGCATGATGCAGTTGAGGTGGCTTTTGCGATGGTTAAAAAGCTAGCGAATTCATAAAAGAATAGATTTTAAACAATTAGATCGATTCTTTTATCCAAAATTTCAAATTCTAAAGGTGTTTCTGCTTTGATTTCACCATCTACAACCAAACAAAGTGGCTCAGTGTCAATGCTGATTTTTCTGATTTTTCGATAATCTACCATAGGTGAGTCGAGGTGTTTTCCTGAGAAAATCTTCGGGAATAACATCAAAAGCTTAAGGAATGAATGTTTTCTGATAATCAAAACATCTAAGAGTCCATCTGAAAAATCCGCCAAAGGGGCCATTTTCATTCCAGTACCTGTGTACATATTGTTACAAACCAAAACGAAACTGAAATTTTCATCTAAAATTTCTTTGTCTTCAATCTTGATTTTTGCCTTAAATGTCGGGTTTATAAAAATATAGATAAAAGAAGCCACAGAATATCTTATGCCGCCTAAAAACCTGAGTTTTTCTGCTAATAGATTGATTCTAGAAACCAATCCCCAGCCCGCTACATTAAAACCGAATGTGATTTTTTTAGAGTTCTTTTCGGTGATTTTATAAATATCAATCTTTTGAACTTTCCCTTTTTTTAGTTTTTCCAGTGCTGTTTCCCAATCCAAACATTCTAAGTCATGATTAAAGGCATTTCCAGTGCCACAGGGAAACAAAAATATGGGCGGAATATCATTTCTATTTGCTAGGCCATTGATTACATCATGCAAAGTTCCATCGCCGCCTATAACGATTATGGTGTCCACACTTTCAAATGAGAAATCTTGGAGGATTTCTGAAAAATGACTCGGGTATTTGCTTTTTATAGCCGAAAAGGTACAGTCAGGTAAATTCTTTTTAATGAATTCTGCTGCTTCCTCGCTTTTTCCATTTCCAGAAAAAGGATTTATCAACAGTATATAGTGTTTAGGCGTATTCATATTGGTTATAGGGCTGAAATTGCACTAAATATAACCAATTCTATGGTTTTGATATATTTCCTATTCAGAATTTTTCAAAAATGAAATTTTATAAAATCAAACCGCTCCTACACCTAGTCTGTTTAATTGCCTAAAATGGCTACTAAGTGCATCTAAAAAAGTGCGATGTTGATTGTAGGGTACATTAAATTCCTGTGCCGTAGATTTTACGATTTTTGAAATGTCTTTGTAATGAACATGACAAATATTCGGAAACAAATGATGTTCTATTTGGTAGTTAAGGCCGCCAATAAACCATGAGAAGAAAGTACTATCGTTGGCAAAATTTGAGGTTGTCCGCATTTGGTGAATAGCAAAGCTATTTTCCATACTTCCAGATTCGCTTGGTTCAAAGAAATCAGTTTCTTCTATTACATGTGCACATTGGAATATTAGAGCCAATATCTGCCCACAAATGGCATGCATTAACAAAAAACCTAGCATAGTTTGCCACCATAAAATAGGAGAGAAGTAGATAGGAACTGCAATAAATAAAAGAATATAAGAGGTTTTGGCTATGAAAATCTCAAGTGCCGCTTGGCGGATAGAAATCCCTTGGTCTTCAACTAATTTTTCTTTTCCGTATTTTACAATCTGCTCTATGTCTTTGCCTAAAAACCAATATAGCGATAATATACTATATAGAAACGGTGCATAAAAAATCTGGTATTTATGAAACGCCAACTGCTTTTGGTGCGGTGACAATCTTATTGTATTGTTTTTCGAAATGTCGTCATCCAAACCTTGAATGTTGGTGTAAGTATGATGCAAAACATTGTGCTGGATTTTCCAATTTACATGGTAACCACCAATGAAATTAATTATTAAACCAACTGCATGATTTATTTTGTTGTTTTTAGAATAAGATCCGTGATTGGCGTCATGCATTACAGAAAGCCCTATTCCAGACATTCCCAAACCCATAATTGCCCAAAGAGCCATTTGCCCGGCTAGAGAGGTTACCAATCCTGAAATGATAAATCCAAAAGGAATAAAATATAATGCACACATAAAGATAGTTTTTACTACCATAGAGGTGTTGCCATGTTTTGATTGGCTGCTATTTTTGAAGTGAGAATTGACTCTTTTTACTACTTCTCTATAAAACTCAGGTTGACTGTGGACATTAAAATTCACTGACTTTCTTCTCATACTCAAAGGTTAGGTTTTTCGAGCAAACAAAGTAAGAATAATAAACTAAGAAACCTTTAAATTTTTACTTTATTGTGATTGTTTTAGGTTGTTTTGGATTTTTTTAAGTGCATTTAGGATTCAATCACTATTCCTTTTTAATCTTTTTTTAACCTAAGTCAATAATTTGTTTGCCATAAACAGAAATTATTTGCTCTTTCCATTCAGTGGGAATTTCAGCTTTTGCCAATTTGTTATAATCATATGCCATTACCGTGCTTTTTGAAATCGCCGCAATTTTATTATTGGTTTTACTATATATTTTGCATTCGCCATGAATTCTGTCATTAAAAACAGACGTAATATCGTAGGTTAATATAGCAGTATCAGGAAATTTTATTGGAAATATATATTTACAATCTTGCCATGCGAGAATTATTCCTAGTATTTTAAAGTCCAAATCCAAAACATTCAGTTTTTCGAAAAAGCCAATTCTAGCAGTTTCTGCCCATCTTAAATAGTTTACATTGTTTACGTGTTGAGCAGCATCCATTTCTCCCCATTGCACCTGAATTTCAGTTTTAAAAAATGGACTTTCAGTATCTTTATTTTTCATAGTTTCTTTGTTGAAGTTTGAACAAATTTAAAAACAAAATCTATTTTATTTCCCCTTTTGAATTTTTAAGAAAACTAAAACTACTTAAGTGTTGCTAATTAGGTTTTTATGAGTTTTTGAATATTTAAGCTAAAAGTATTTGTTTTAGGAAATTATAATTTATATTTTTGACCAAACGTTCAGTCATAAAATTATATGAGCCCAATAAGTAGTGTTGAATTTGAGAAAAAGAGGGCAGTCAGTCGTAAGAAAATTATAGACACAGCCTTGATGCTTTTCGGTTCAAATGGTTTTGCAAATACAAGTATTAGTCAAATTGCCAAAGAGGCTGGTATTTCTAAAGGTTTGATGTACAACTATTTCGAAAGTAAAGATGATCTTTTGGAAAAAGTGATTTTGGAAACCGTAGAAAGCATGCAGGGCTTCTATTTGGAGTTTTTAGAGGAAGCGGATGCACGCAAAATGCTGTTGAAAATGATTGATTTCACGGTTGAATTTTTAAAAACTGAAAAAGAGTTTAATGTTTTATTGACCTCCTTAGGTTTACAAAAAGAAAGTCACCCTATTATCAAGAAAATTGCATCTGAAAAAATAAACCAATTAATGCCTTTGTTTTTAACAAAAATGAATGATGCAGGTATACCCGATGCTGAAAACGAAATTTATATAATGGGAGCTGTAATGGATGGTTTGGCTGTGCAATATTTAACTACAGAAGACGAAGTGCATCTGATGCGAGTAGCCAATGCTCTGAAGAAAAGATACAATTTAGGGAATTTATAAATAATTAAAAATGAGAAGTTTAGTTTTGATTTTGATGTTTTTTGTTTTTCAATCTCAAGCTCAAAGTGGCTCTGAGATTATAGCCAAAGCAGATGAGAAATCCAGAGGTAATTCGAGTGCTACCGAAATTACAATTCAGATTATTAGACCGTCTTGGACCAGAGAAATGAAGATGAAATCTTGGTCTTTGGGTACAGAATACAGCATGTCTGTGGTTTTGTCGCCTGCTAAAGACAAAGGAACGGTCTTTTTAAAACGAAACCGTGAACTTTGGAATTGGGTGCCAAGTATAGAGCGAACCATTAAAATGCCACCTTCTATGCTTACGCAATCGTGGATGGGCTCTGACCTTACAAACGATGACTTGGTGAAGGAAACTTCCAATAAGGATGATTTTAATTGCAAAATATTAGGTGCCGAAAATATGGGCGGTCGAGCTTGTTGGAAGATCGAAATGTTGCCAAAGGCGGGTTCGGCAGTAGTGTGGGGAAAAGTAATGACGTGGGTTGACCAAAAGGATTTTGTTTACATGAAGTCGGAATTTTACGATGAGGATAATTACTTGGTAAACACCATGGTAGCAAGCGAAATCAAAAATATAGGTGGAAGGAATTTAGCCTCAAAAACTGAAGTGATTCCTGCAGAACATCCCGGAAATAAAACCGTAATGATATTGAATAGTGCAAACTTCAATGCCAACAATCCGGCAAGTTTTTTTACTGTTCAAAATATGCGTAAAGTCAAATAAACCGAAACATCGGATGGATAATATTAAATTAATTTTAACACTTGCTTGGCGGAATTTGTGGCGAAACAAAACCCGAACTTCTATTATGATAGCCGCTACGCTCTTTGCAGTATTATTGGCAGTTTTGATGAAGTCTGTTCAGGATGGTATGTACGATAGACAAATAGACAATGTGGTTACTTTCAATACTGGATATCTGCAAATTCAACAGAAAGACTATGCCGATGAACGCACTTTGGATAATTCTTTTGAGTTTTTGCCAGATTTATCCCAAAAAATTGCAAAGACAAAAGGTGTAAAATCTTTTACGCCAAGGCTCGAGTCCTTTGTTTTGGCTGCCAACGGAGATGTATCGAAAGGTGTGATGGTAACAGGCACAAATCCAAAACTTGAAACCGAACTTACTGGCTTAAATAAAAAGGTAATAAAGGGGAAATACTTTGATGACAAATCAGAAGTAATGGTAGGTAAAGGTCTCGCTAATTATCTGAAAGTCGACATTGGCGACACGGTGGTTTTTATCGGCTCTGGCTATCATGGAATTAGTGCAAACGGTAAGTTTCCAGTTGTAGGAATTTTAGAATTTGGGGCCCCGCAGCTTAATGACAATATGATGTATATGCCTTTGGATATCGCTCAGGAACTCTTCGGAACAGGAAACCAAGTGACTTCAGTTGGGGTAAATATCTTTTCTCGAAAAGAAATGAAGGCTGTTCAGGAAAGACTAGTTGCTATTTCTGATACCACGCAGCTAAGAGTTAAAAATTGGGAAGAGCTGATGCCCGATTTGTTAAATCAAATAGAAGGAGATAAGTCAAGCGGAGGAATTATTTTAGGTGTTTTATATATGATAATTGGTTTTGTAATTTATGGAACTCTTTTGATGATGATAAGCGAAAGAATGCATGAGTTTAGTATGTTGATTGCCATAGGTATGAAAAACAGGTTGATTGCATTTACACTTGCTTTGGAGTGTGTTATCATGTCACTTTTAGGCGGTATTTTGGGCGGATTAGCTAGTTTGCCTATTACTTCCTGGTTACAAAACTCACCAATAAAACTTGAAGGTTCAATAAGCTCGGCTTATGAAAAAGTTGGTTTTGAGCCAGTTATAACTGCAAATATGGATTGGGGTATCATTTGGTCTCAAACCGAATTGGTGGTTATTTTATCTATGATTCTTTCGATTTATCCAATTATCAAAATACTTAGAATTGACCCTCTGGAAGGCATGAAGAGTTAAAGCGAACAAAAAAACTAAAACATTATGTTACTTAAAATTGCTTGGCGAAATATTTGGCGAAATCGGTCTCGAAGTTTAATAATAATAATTGCAATTATTTTAGGCTTATGGGCTGGGGTTTTTATTACGGGTTTTTCATGGGGAATGTACGAAACTCGGATACAAAAACTCATAACTGGGGAGCTTTCACATTTACAAATGCACAATGAGAAATTTAACGAAGAAATACTCGCCAAGCATATTTTGCCCGATAAAAACAAATACTTGGATGTTCTAAAACATGACAAAAACGTAAATTCGTTTTCTGAACGTTTAGTGGTAAATGCTATGATGGCTTCCTCGAGAAGCAGTTTGGGAATAAAACTTTCAGGAGTAGATCCTGAGCAAGAAAAACTAACGACAAGGTTAAATGAAAAACTTAAATCTGGAGAATATCTTGATATTTCTGCTAAAACGCCAATTCTTATCAGCCAAAAAACTGCCGAAAAACTAAAACTAGGCTTGCGAAAGAAATTGGTTTTGACTTTCCAAGATAAAAACGGCGAAATAGTTTCTGCCTCTTTTAGGATTGCGGGGATTTTTCGCTCAGGCAATTTACAATATGACGAAGCCAATGCTTTTGTAAGAAAAAGTGATTTGGATACATTATTGAAAACCCAAGGCGAAATCCAAGAGATTGCAGTTTTGTTAAATTCAGATAAAGATTTGGCAGAAGTTCAAGAAAAGCTAAAAGCGATAAGTCCAAAAGTGTCGGTGCAAAATTGGCGAGAAATGGACCCATTAATGGAATATGCCATAGATTCGTTTGACCAAACTATGCAAATTCTCATTTTTATAATTATGATAGCCTTAGCGTTCGGAATAATAAATACCATGCTAATGGCCATAATGGACCGCGTTAGAGAGATAGGCATGTTAATGGCCATTGGACTTAACAAAACCAAATTGTTTACAATGATTATGCTGGAAACATTGATGCTGTCTGCCATAGGTGCTCCATTGGGGATGTTTTTGGCTTGGTTGACCATTTTTATCACACATAAAACAGGTATAGAATTGAAAAGTATGGAAACAGGTCTTGAAGCCATGGGTTTTAGCAGTACTGTATATCCAGTGGCTCAGTCAGATCAATACTGGAAAATCGGAATAATGGTGCTGGTTATTAGTGTTTTTTCTGCAATTTTCCCCGTTTATAAAGCCATAAAATTGGATCCAGCAAAAGCAATTAGAAAAATATAAATAATTGATAATTAGAAACATACTTATATCATGAATGTAATCGAAGCAAAAGATTTATATAAAATATACGCAGATGGAGATCAGCAAATAAATGCTGTGAATGGCGTAAATCTAACTATAGAAAAAGGGGAGTTTACGGCTATAGTAGGTCCATCGGGTTCTGGTAAAACTACACTTTTGAATATGATAGGCGGCTTGGATAAACCAAGTATGGGAAGTATAAAAATAGATCAAGAAGAAATGTCTTCACTTTCTGCCAATCAATTGATAGATTTTCGGTTAAATAATATTGGATTTGTTTTTCAAGCTTATAATCTCATTCCAGTGCTGACGGCTGAGGAAAATGTAGAATTTACGATGTTACTTCAAAAAAGGCCCTACGACGAAAGAAAAAAAAGAGTAAAAGAGCTTCTAGAAAAAGTTGGTTTGGCAGAAAGACATAAAAACCGCCCTTCTGAACTCTCTGGCGGCCAACAACAGCGTGTTGCAGTTGCAAGGGCCTTAGCTCCAAAACCTAAGTTTATATTAGCAGATGAGCCAACAGCAAATCTTGATTCAAAATCAACTGAGAATTTGCTTGATTTAATGCTTGAAATGAACAAAGAAGAAGGCATAACCTTTCTTTTCTCAACCCACGACCAACGTGTTATAGACCACGCTCGCAGGGTTATTAAGCTCGAAGATGGCAAAATCAAAAGCGATGAAAAGCATGTTTTTGAAAAATGAAATTAGAATTAAATTCAAAAGCTTAACATTAATAAGTTTTTGGATTTTTGGGGTTTTTCCTTATTTATCAAATGCCCAGAATGCTGACAGTACTGAAGCTGTTACCGAAAAGAAATTTCATGTGGGTGGATATTTGAAAAATATGGAAACTATCTCTTTTCAAAACCTCAACCAAGTATTTTTGGATAATCTTGTTCATAATCGTTTAAACTTTAAATTCCAAGCTTCAGATAAAGTTGTGGCAGTTTTAGAAATGAGAAATCGTTTAATGTTTGGTAATCAGGTGAATAGTACTCCCAATTATGGAGATGTAATAGAAAAGGATAATGGATTTTTAGATATGAATTGGTCAGTTTTAAATAAGCCAGGAATGGTTTTTAATACTACTATAGATCGTCTGTATTTAGATTTTTTAGGTAAAAAGAAAGAATTAAGAATTGGTAGACAAAGGATAAATTGGGGAATAACCATGGCATGGAACCCAAATGACTGGTTTAATACCTACAATTATTTTGATTTTGATTACGAAGAGAGACCTGGCTCAGACGCTATTCGAGCAAGGATGTATTTTAAAGATGGTATGTCAAGTTTAGATGTGGCTGCAAATGTAAATTCAGCTCACCAAAACGTGACTGCGGCAATGTATAAATTCAATAAGTCTGGCTATGATTTTCAAATTTTGGCTGGTAAGTATTTCAAAGATTTGGCTCTAGGAACTGGTTGGGCGGGGAATATTGGCGGAGCTGGCTTCAAAGGTGAGTTGAGTTATTTTTACCCAATTAACGATCAATTTTCAAAAAAAGCTTTTGTAGGCACAAGTAGCCTCGATTACTCTTTTAAAAACTCCTTATATTTAAGCGGAGCATGGTTGTACAGTAGTTTAGGAATCAATCAAAAATTGGATTTGGGTGATTCAGGAATTGGTTTAAATGCCTTTGGTACATTAACCGCAAAAAGTCTTTTTCCAAGTAAAAATACAAGTATGTTAGTAGGGTCATATCCAGTTTCACCTTTGCTAAATATCAGTTTGGCAGGTATTTATGGTTATGGTATAAACTTGGCTTTTATAAGTCCTTCAATAAGCTATAGTCTCAAAGAAAACGTGGATTTATATCTTATTGGTCAATCTTTTTTTCTACAACAACAAGACAAGTTGAAAAATCTTAGCAATGGTGCTTATTTTAGAATTAAGTGGAGTTTTTGAAAATTCCACAAAGATTCGATTTGTATTTTTTATTCTAAATACAAAATGCAAAATAAGTTAGAAAATCACATTCACAATAGGATATAACCATTAAAGCATCGACAAATTACAAATCAACCAATAACAAATCAACCAATAACAAATCAACCAATAACATATCAACCAATAACAAATAAACCAATAACAAATCCACCAATAACAAATCCACCAATAACAAATCAACAAATCAACCAAGCCTCACAACTTCACCCGTTCTTACAGATTCATCACAAGCGAAAGCTATCCTCAAACTATTTACGGCATCTTCAACATGGTCGGTAAGGTCTACGTCGTTTTTAATGGCATTCAAGAAAAACAACTGTTCTCTTTTACAAAGCTCATTATGGTCTGGTTCGTCCGTAAGATCAATCCATTCGTCAGGTTTTGTGAAATTATTTGCTGCATCTATGTCCGCGTGGTGTACTTTCAGTGATTCTGTTTTGGTATGTGCGTCTACATTGTCCGACTGACCAGCTTTTCCTGCATCTTTCGCAACTATCGAAACGCAGCCTTTTGGCCCAATCACATCTTTTACAAAGAAGGCGGTTTCTGACATCATCGGACCCCAACCTGCTTCATACCAACCTACTGAACCGTCTTCAAAACGTATTTGTAATTGGCCATAGTTATAATTTCCTTCAGGAATATCTTCCGTCATACGTGCACCAATCGCACTCACCCAAACAGGTTTCGAACGCGTCATTTGGCACATTACGTCAATATAATGAACACCACAATCTACTATCGGACTTAGGCTTTTCATAAGGTTTCTATGCACATCCCACATGATACCATGACTTTGCTGATTGAGGTTCATTCGCATAACCAAAGGTTTGCCCATGGTTTGAGCTACTTCAACAAATTTTTCCCAAGATGGATGAACTCTTAATATATATCCAATGACAAGTTTTTTATTGTGTTTTTTTGCTGCTGCTGCTACTTTTTCAGCACCTAAAACGGTATCTGCCAATGGTTTCTCAATGAAAACGTGAGCACCTGCTTCTAATGCAGCCAAAGCAAAGGCTTCGTGTGTATCAGGATAGGTATTTATACTTACGGCATCAGGTTTAGTGGCAGCCAAAGCTTCGAAATAATCGTCGAAAAGTGGGTAGTTGCCACCAAGTTTTTGGTTTAACCTTTCTTTACTTTTGCCTTGAGATACAATTCCACAAATTTCAAATTCTTCAATATTCTGATAAGCCAAGGCATGCGAGCTACCCATATTTCCACATCCAACTACCAATACGCGTATTTTCATTATTTAAGGTTTTGTTTACAAAAATAAAAAAAAATAGCCCACTGTTTCCAGCGAGCTATCTAAATTTTTAAAAAATTTTATTAATCTTGGATATATTGCTTATTTCCGTTAGCATTTATATAATATTTACCTCCTCTTGGTCCTTGATATATCGTACGACCTTTAGCATCTTTTCCAATCGATTTATCTTCCCCAGCAACTTGCTTTTGAGTTGATTTATCTGCTTGAGTAGTCTTTTTGGTAGTGGTACTTGGAGTTGTTGTTGTGCTAGTTTTTGTTGTCGTATTTGGTTTTGTTAATGTACTTTTAGACTCTGAAGTACTAGTTTTAGTTTTTTTATCGCTTTCTTTGAGTTTGGCATCTTCAGTTTTTGTTTTATCTGCCTTACCTTTTGCATTCGTAGTTTTATCTACTTTTTCTTTAGCAGTTTTGGCTTCAGTTTTTTCTTTGGCAGTTTTAGCTTCAGTTTTTTCTTTAGCTGTTTTAGCTTCAGTTTTTTCTTTAGCAGTTTTAGCTTCAGTTTTTTCTTTTGCAGTTTTTGTTTTAGGTTCAGTTTTTTCTTTAGCAGTTTTTGACTCTGTTTTCTCTTTTGTGGTTTTAGTTTTTGCTTCTGTTTTGGGTTCTTTTTTTTCTTTCGGTTCTTTCTTTTCAGTTTTTTCTTTAGCAGTTTTAGCTGTTTTCGGCTTAGCCGAAGTTGATGCCGATTGTGCGTTTAATATCTGCACAGAGATAAATAATAAAACAAGAACACTAAGGAACTTTTTCATGAAATTTATTTGGTTTAATTGTAAATTTTCAAGAGTCAAACGTAATAATTTTTCTTTAATTTTTATTAAGACTAAAAAAAATCATTTTGTAACTTAAACCTCCTCCAAATGTTGTGTTTTCTTCAATACGAATGCAATTGAAGTATAAGAATTCAGTAAAGCTTCTTCTATTTCCTTCCCCTCCATCCAACATAATTCTTCTATTCCTTCTTCAGCTTGGGGTTTCATTTTTTTATCAGATACAAGCGACATTGCAAACCATTTGGTTTGTTTTATAACCAGCTTTCCCTTAAGCATATAGGTATGCCATGTAGTACAGATTTTATCATTTACTTTAACAACTACACCACATTCTTCCAAAACCTCTCTTTCAGCAGTAACCTTTGATTTTTCGTTAGGATCTGCCTTGCCTTTGGGTAAATCCCAAAAACCCAAGCGTTTCATCATCAAAATTTTGCCGACTTTGTTTTCTACCACACCTCCAGCTGCCTTTATCACAGGCAATTTGCTTTTTATTTTTGCTTTAAAAAGTTTTTGGTTTTTTACTTCAAAAGTCAAATGCCCGAGAAGTTCCTGTTTATTGCTTTGAGCAAGTTTTATAAAACTCATAATATTTTCAAAATCCCCATTTTTTATGAGAATGTTTCCTTTTAAATCTCGATATTCGATAATATCTGATGCTTGATCATATATAAAATCAAAATTCTTGGAATGGTCTTTGATAAAATGAGTACTATCAGTGATAGTGATAGCCTTGTTATTGACGAATATTAGCATAGGTGTTTTAAAAATGCAAAAGTAAGCTAATTATCCTTTTTAATGCCTAAAATTATTATTTTTAATGTGATGTCATTTTCTATTTTAAAAATTTTGTTACTTTGCAGTTAAATCAGAATAGATTGCCCAACAGGCGGTCTTAATTTTTAATGGAAATCTTAATAATACTTTTTCTAATAATTCTTAATGGTTTGTTTTCTATGGCTGAAATAGCCCTAGTTTCATCTCGAAAAACAAAATTAGAAATTGCCTCAAAAAACGGTGACTCACGTGCCACAGCTGCTTTGGTTTTGGCCAACTCACCTGGAAAGTTTCTTTCTACAGTTCAAATTGGTATTACACTGATAAGTATTCTTACAGGTATTTACTCTGGAGATACCTTTAAAGGGTACTTAATTCCTTTCATTGAGCAATTTGAAAGTGTTAAACCTTATGCAGAAAGCATAGCAGTGTTTTTTATTACAGTATTACTTACTTTCTTCACCTTGATTTTAGGCGAATTGGTGCCGAAACGAATAGGAATGGCCAAAGCAGAGGAAATTGCTATGTATGCTGTAAAGCCAATGAGCATAGTTTCTTATATCACCTCACCTTTTATTTGGTTATTGAGTAAAACTTCAGATTTGATTTTCAAGGTTATAGGTTTAAAAGAAAATGATAACTCGGTAACTGAAGAAGAAATCAGGACATTGATGCAAGAAGGAGCCAGTGGAGGTACTATAGAAGAGATTGAGCATGAAATAGTTCAAAATGTTTTTCATCTTGGAGACAGGAGAATTACTTCCTTGATGACAAATATAAATGAGGTGACTTTTCTTGATTTGGATGATGATTTTACTGAAAATAAAGAGAAAATTATTTCTAAAAAACATTCAGTATATCCTGTTTGTATAGATGGCATAAATGAGATAAAAGGACTTTTGTATATCAAAGATCTTTTGGGTAAAAATTTAGATGATGAACTGAAAGACCTTGAAAATAATCTTCGTACACCTCTTTATATACCTGAAAATAACCATGCCTATCAAGTTTTAGAGAAATTCCAAGAGGAAAGAATACATTTTGGAGTTATTGTAGACGAATACGGAAATGTGGTTGGAATTGTAACCATGAATGATATTTTAGATGCTTTGGTGGGAGATATTTCAGAAACCAATGAGTTTGAGTTTGAGATTACTGAGCGTGAAGATGGAAGTTTCTTGATAGACGCTTCTTTACCTTTCGATGATTTCTTAAATGAGTTTGAAATAGACTTGCCTACAAGAAAAGAATACAACGGATTTGATACCATGGGCGGTTTTGCTCTCCATATACTAAAAGAAATACCTGAAACAGGTGATACCTTTGAATGGGGTGATTTTGATTTTGAAATCGTAGACATGGACAAGAACCGTATCGATAAAATGTTAGTTACTAAAAAAACTGAAGACTCTGAATAAGCATGAATACTGCTCGTAAAATTGCCACTTATCTCCTTAAAACTAAAGCCGTAAAATTGAGTCCTGAGAAGCCATTCAAGTGGAGTTCAGGGTGGAATAGTCCAATTTATTGTGACAACAGAATCACACTTTCAGACACTGAGGCGAGAACTTTTATCAAAAAAGCTTTGGCTAAAGCGATAAAAAAGAATTTCCCAGATGTAGATTTAATAGCTGGGGTAGCTACAGCTGGGATAGCTCAAGGTGCCTTGGTTGCTGATTATTTAAATCTTCCTTTTGCCTACGTGAGACCAAAGCCGAAAGAGCATGGAATGGGAAATCAAATAGAAGGGAAGATAGAACAAGGGCAAAAAGTAGTAGTTCTTGAAGATTTAATTTCTACAGGCGGGAGTTCAATAAAAGCCGCTGAGGCATTAATGGAGCAAGGAATTGAGGTTGTAGGCATGATTGCCATTTTTACTTATGGTTTTAAAATTGCGGATGACAATTTTGCTGAAAAAAACTTGAAATTAGTCACACTTAGCAATTACAACTACCTAATAGACGAGGCTCTAAAACAAGAATATGTAAAAGCCACAGATTTAGAATCATTAAAAATGTGGAGAAGGAATCCTGCTAAGTGGTGAAAATATTTAAATAATGTAATATTAAAAGCAAGTTTTTAAACTTGCTTTTTTGTTTTAGTCCAAGGGTGTTAAATACAATTAGGCATTTTTTTTAAATATCTTCAAAATTCGTTTTTCAAATAAATAGTAACATTAAACTCAAATTCACCAATAACAAATCCACGAATAACAAATCTACGACTAACAAATCCACCAATAACAAATCCAGCAATAACAAATCCACCAACAACAAATCACCCAAACAAATCGCTACTTAAATACCTGTCGCCTCGGTCACAGCAGATAAAAACTATCACGCCAGATTCCAGTTCTTTAGCTAATTTAATAGCTGCTGCAGCTTGACCACCAGAGCTCATTCCTGCAAATATCGCTTCTTTTTTTGCTAATTCTCTCGCCATCAGAGTTGATTCTTCTTGAGAAATGTCGAAAATTCTATCCACTCTACTTGCGTCAAAAATAGCTGGAAGGTATTCTTTTGGCCAACGTCTAATTCCCGGAATCGATGAGCCTTCAGTAGGTTGGCAGCCAATGATTTGTACATCAGGATTTTGTTCTTTCAGATACATAGATGTGCCCATAATAGTGCCTGTGGTGCCCATAGATGCTACAAAGTGCGTTATTTTTTGATCAGTGTCTCTCCAGATTTCGGGACCCGTTGTTTTATAATGTGCCAGGAAATTGTCAGGATTCGCAAATTGGTTGAGCATCAAATATTCATCAGTTTTTGATTTCTCTTCTGCATAATCTCTACAAGCTTCGATACTTTCTAATAATATAACTTTGGCACCATAGGCCTCCATAGTATCTACACGCTCTTTGGTAGAATTGGTAGGCATTACAAGCTCTATTTCTATTTGATATAGGCTAGCTATCATAGCTAATGCTATGCCAGTGTTTCCACTTGTTGCTTCTATGAGTATTGTGCCATTTTTAATTTCTCCCCTTTCGATGGCACTTTTTATCATATTCAGAGCCGCCCTATCTTTTACGCTTCCTCCTGGATTATTTCCTTCAAGTTTTGCAAAAATCCTAACATTTGGATTCGGACTCAAAACGCTTAGTTCCGCTAAAGGTGTGTTTCCAATTAAATCTAATATTCCAGCCATATAATTCTGTTTATTTCAAAACTCAAATCTAAAGTAAAAAGTGCGAGCATGCCGAAAATCTTCTTAAAAAATGACATTACTTAAATCTAATTCTTGATTTTTCTAATAAAAAAGTTTTTTTATCTATTAAAAACCAATTTAAATCAAGGAGTCATTGTTAAATTAATTTAAAAAATATATTTTCGCATTGTATAATTTACTTAATCAATAAACCAAATTATGAAGAAAATTGCATTGGCTATTTCTTTTTTGTTTACATCTGCTGTGGCTGTAATTGCTCAAAGACCCGCTCCGAGTAATTATAACGCCAACACTAGGTTTGAACAATTGGGTTCGGCACTTCCTACCCCAAATACTTTCCGAACTGCCTCTGGTGCTCCTGGGAAAGATTATTTTCAAAACAAAGCAGATTATGATATTAAAGCTGAGCTTGATGATGAAAATCAACGAATAATTGGTTCTGAAGTAATTACTTATACCAATTTTTCGACAGACGATCTAAGGTATTTATGGCTTCAATTGGACCAAAATTTGTTTGAGAAAAACTCAATTAATGCACTTTCCAAAACTGGTGGAGTAAATCCTCAAATGTCTGGAACGCAATTGACAAATATGAATGCTCCTGGAGCTGTTTTCGGTGCAGTAAAAGCAGATAAAGAGTTTGGATACAAAATCAAATCTGTGAAAGATTTGAAAGGTGCCAACATTCCTTATACTATCAACGGTACCATGATGCGAGTTGATTTGCCAACTTCTTTAAAACCTGCAATCGCAGTTTCATTAAAGATTGAATGGGAATATAATATCACAGCATATTATGGTCGTTCAGGCTATGAGTTTTTTGAAAAAGATGGCAACTATAATTATTTCATTGCACACTGGTTTCCTCGCATGTGTGTGTATGATGATGTAAGTGGATGGCAAAACAAGCAGTTTTTAGGTCAAGGAGAGTTTACTTTGCCTTTCGGAGACTATAAAGTGGAGATTACTGTACCTGATGATCATATTGTTGGAGCTACAGGTGAGTGTCAAAACTACTCGAAAGTACTTTCGAAAACGCAACAACAAAGAATGAAGGATGCTTCCGATTCAAAAACTCCGATTATAATAGCCAATCAGGCTGAAGCTGAAGAAAGAATTAAAGTAAAAAGCACGAAAAAACAAACTTGGGTTTATACTGCTAAAAAAGTCAGAGATTTTGCCTTTGCATCGTCAAGAAGATTTATATGGGATGCTATGCAAACTGACGTTTACAATAACGGCAAGAAGATTTGGAGTATGTCTTTTTATTCAAAGGAAGGTAATCCATTATGGGAAAAATATTCAACTCGTGTAGTTGAGCATACACTTCGCTCTTATGGAAATCATACCATTGAATACCCTTATCCTGTGGCAATCTCGTGTCATGCTACGCGTGGAGGTGGGATGGAATATCCAATGATAAGTTTTAATGGTGGAAGGCCCGAAGAAGACGGAACTTATTCAGAAGGAACAAAATATGGTATGATTGGCGTGATTATTCATGAAGTGGGGCACAATTTCTTCCCGATGATAGTAAATACCGACGAAAGACAATGGACTTGGATGGATGAAGGCTTGAATACTTTCTGTCAATATTTAGCTGAAAAAGAATGGGATAAAGATTATCCAGCACGTAGGGGAGAGCCGCAGGACATTGTTGGTTATATGAAGACAGATAAAACGCAACAAGTGCCTATCATGACTTCTTCAGACAATATTATGGCTTTCGGTCCTAATGCGTACGCAAAACCTGCTACGGGATTAAATATGCTCAGAGAGACTATAATGGGCAGAGAATTGTTTGATGCTGCCTTTAAAGAATATGCTAGAAGATGGGCCTTCAAGAGTCCAATGCCTGCAGATTTTTTCCGTACTATGGAAGATGCCTCTGGTGTAGATTTGGATTGGTTCTGGAAAGGTTGGTTCTATACTGTTGAGCCTGTAGACCAAGATCTTGCCGAAGTAGAATGGTATTCTTTGGATACTCAAAATCCTGAAATTGTTAAGGCTGAAGCAAAAAAAGAAGCAGAAGCCAAAGGGAAAACAATCAGTAAAATGAGAGATAAAATAGATATCGAGACTTCTGTTGTAGAAGCAGACCCTTCAATGAAAGATTTCTACAATTCGTATGACCGCTATGCAGTTACGGAAGCTGATCAAAAGAAATTTGAGGCTTATAAGTCTTCTTTGTCACCTGAAGATCAAAAACTTTTGGAGTCAGGTATGAACTATTATGTTTTAAAAATTAAGAATAAAGGTGGTTTAGTAATGCCGGTAATCGTTCAGGCAGTTTACGAAGATGGAACAACTGAGGACTTTAGATATCCTGCGGAAATTTGGAGAATGAACGATGTTGAAATAACCAAAACTATTCCAACTGCAAAAAAAGTGAAGAAATTCAAATTGGATCCTTATTTTGAATTAGCAGATATTGACACTTCAAACAATGCTTTTCCAAAAGAGCCAGAAGCTCCTACGAAGTTCCAATTGTTTAAGCAAAGAAGTTTTGGGCCACAAGGACCAAATCCTATGCAAGAAGCTAAAAAGAATGACGCAGCAGGTGTAGGAAGTAGCGGTAAAAATTAAAAATAGTTTAAATTGGTTAAAGATTAGGCGTGGGTTTCGACTCATGCCTTTTTTTGTGGAAAATAAATTCTCAGACCAAATGCAACATTTGGAAATATTTGCAATCTTTAGTTTGAAAACCATCCTAGTTTGAATCAATATTTAACCAAAGATAGAACATCTCAGTTAGTAGAACTGTGTAGGTTGGGCAATAATAAGGCCCAATATGAACTCTATAATATGTATGTTAAAGCGATGTTTAACACAGCATTGAGGATTGTAAGCTTAAGAGAAGAGGCTGAAGATGTGATTCAAGAATCGTTTTTAGATGGCTTTCTAAAAATAGACATGTTTCGAGGAGAATCTACATTTGGTGCTTGGCTGAAATCCATCGTTGTAAATAAGGCTATAGCTAAATTACGAGCACAAAAAATGTTTTTTGAAGAAATCGATAATGTGAACGGAGGCGATATTGAAGACATAGAAGAACCAGATTTTGAAGAAACAAATGATTCGGTATCAAAAATAAAAGACGCATTGAATATTTTACCCAATGGTTTTAGATTGGTGCTTAGTCTTTATTTATTTGAAGGGTATGATCACCAAGAAATTGGACAAATATTAGGCATAAATGAAGTGACATCAAGAAGTCAATATTTAAGAGGTAAAGCAAAATTAATTGAAATTTTAAAGGAAAAACAATGGCACTAAAAGAATTTATAAACAGCCATAGAGAGGAATTTGAAGAAGATTTTCCTGATGATTTATGGAAGAAAATAGATGCAAAATTGCCTAATGTAGCTAAAAAAAGCATTTGGCTGAATTCTAAAATAATAAGATTTGCGGCGGGAATAATTATATGTCTTTCCATAGGCTTTTGGTTTGGTAAATACTATAGAAACGACAGTTCTCTAGCTCAACAAGACAAAATGCTAAGTACCCAACCAGCTTTGGTTACTTACACGGAAACAGTTTTGGAAAAAAGAGAGACTTTGAATAGTCTTATAATATCAAACCCAGAGCTTCAAAAAGCTTTCGTTGGAGATTTAGAAGATTTACAAAAAAACTTCGAATTCTTAAAGTCTCAATTAACTAAAAATCCAAACCACGAGCAATTGATTGAGGCCATGAAACAGAATCTTGAATGGCAAATAGATTTATTAAACAAGCAAACCGAAATAGCTCAAAATGTCAAGAAATATGAAGTTTTATAAAATAGCATTGATTTTAAATTTAATATTCATCTCAAATTTATCTGGTTTTGCTAGAGATATTAAGCTTATTGAAAAAAGGAAAGATTATAATTTTGAATATAGTACTTCTGGGGTAAGTAAATTGGAAATCACTAATCAGTTTGGCGAAGTTAAAGTTATGTTTTGGAATCAAAATAAAATCCAAACAACTGTTCACGTAATAGCGAATGCTCCAAATAATGTGCTTCTGAATGATTTTATTTCGTCTGTAAAAATAAATGGAAATAGAAAGAACAGTATAGTTTCTATAAAAACCGAGATCCAAAAAACTGATTTTAATTTAAAGAAGTTAAATACAGATAAAAACACAAATTTTAAGATTGATTATTTGGTTTTTATGCCCAATAATCTAGAGCTTTGTCTTACAAATAGTTTTGGTGAAGTTACATTGCCAGAGTTTACTGCTCCACTTTCTCTAAACTTAAATTACTGTACTTTAAAGGCAGATAAAATTTCCAACAAACTTTCGAATATCAATTTAAACTATGGTAAAGCCAATATTAAATCTCTTCTGGGAGGAGAAATAAACTCAAACTTCACTGCTGTTAGTATGGGCGAAGTAAGAAATGTGAATTTGAAAAATAATAATGGTAGCTTCAAAGCTAAATATCTAGAAGATATTGACGGTATTTTGAATTATTCTGGAGGAGTTTTCGAAAATATAAAAGAAGCAGTAAAGCTTAAAGTGAATTTCAGTAACGATTTGAAAATTAACAATATAGATGAAAAAGTAAAGAATCTTGAAATATTTTCTAACTACTCAAACATTAGTCTTCCAATTAGCGAAAAATTCAATGGTATTTTTGATATAAAAACCAACCATGGAAATTTCTGGGTAGACCCTTCTTTAGTTATTCATTTTATTAAAAACTCTGAAACCGATAATCAAAAGCCTGGATTTAAAACTAGAACGTCTAATGCTTATCAGGGAACCATTGGTTCTAACAAAAACTCAGAATCAAAAATTATTATAATTTCAAACTACGGAGACGTTAAGATAAAATAGGCTTTAATGTTAGTACTGACCAGTGCCTAACATTACCAAAGTACAAGCTTCCAGAACTTCGACACCTTCTGCTTCCAGTTTGCCTTCTAATTCAATATTTTCAGCACCTGGGTTGAAAATGACACGTTTGGGCTTTAATTTTAATAAAAAACCTTCGTATTCCTTTTGATTTTGCTCGCTTAGGTAAACTGTTACAGTATCAATATCTTCGCCAATTTCTGATAATTCTGTTTTAATAGCTACTCCATTTACATTGCCTTCTTTCTTGCCTAACAATTCAATAGGGAAGCCTTTCTCTTGTAGCCTCTCTGCGGCCATGAGTGCATATCTACCTGGTTTTGTACTAGCACCAAGTACTAAAGTCTTTTTACTTTGCTTCATTAAAATGTTAGACTAAGTGTTAATGTTTCTCCTTTTCTAAGTATTTCTACAGGAACAGTTAGGCCTTTTTCAAATTTTCCTAAAGCAGTCATATATGCGTAAACGTCTTTAATTTCGTATTCTCCTATTTTAGTGATAATATCTCCTGTTTTTAATCCAGCTTTTTCGCCTGGCCTGCCTTCCGAAACGCCGTCTAATCTCAAGCCTTTGCCATCAAACGAATAATCAGGAATAACGCCCATGGTTACTTTAAAACTACTTTTGGCAGCCGCAGAATGTGGGTTTGTGGTCTTTTTAAAGTCTATTTTTTCTTTTTCATTTAGAAGCCCAATCATGTTTTTTACATATTCTAACATCAAAACTTCCCCTTCATAATTTATCAAATTTGCATCATCAGTTGGTTTGTGATATTCTTGGTGAGCTCCTGTAAACAAAAACAATACAGGGATGTCTTTTAAATAAAAAGAGGTATGGTCCGACGGTCCAATTCCAGACGAATCTAGACTGTATTTTATTTTCATATTATCAGCCAATTGAGCCGCATTATTTTCCCAAAACTTACTTGTACCAATCCCTCCAATACTCACACCTTTGTCTTCTCTATATCTGCCAATCATGTCTAAATTTACCATGCAGTTAATGTTTTTTAAGTCAAATGTCGAGTTGTCTAAAAGATATTTGGACCCCATTAACCCAAGTTCTTCACCAGAAAAAGCCAAGAAAATTAAATTGTAATTTTCTGTTACCTTATTGTTTTTGAAATACTTGGCCAATTCTAACATTCCAGCTACTCCAGAAGCATTATCGTCAGCACCATTATGAATAACACCTACCGAATTCGCTTGTAATGAACTACCTTGGTCTCCCAATCCTAAGTGGTCATAGTGGGCACCAATAATTATTGACATTGGTTTCCCGTTGTCTATCATACCCAAAATATTATTGGCATTTACTTGTGAAATATTTGGTGGAACACCTTTTTTTGCTGCAAATAACTGTCGGTAAGCTCCATTTTCGCCCATTGGTTTTAAGCCAATTTTGGAGAATTGTTTAATAATATAGTCTCCTGCCTTCATTTCGCCAATTGTGCCAGTTCCTCTTCCTTCCAATTTGTCAGAGGCTAAGTAGCTGATATGTTTTTTGACACTTTTAGTTTTGAAATCTTGGGCACAAATCTGTAGGCTTACAAAAAGGAATAAAACAAGGTATTTCATTATTAGATTTATTGATGTATTTTTAAATAGAGTTTAAAATTAAAGAATTTAGCGAATTTATTTTGCTAATATCTTATTTTTGTAAAAAAAAGAATACAATTATGTCAATGATGGATATGATGGGAATGATGGGCAAGGTGAAAGAAATGCAAGCAAAAATGCTCGAAACCCAAGAAAAACTTGGAGAAATAATCACAGAAGCCGAGTCAGGTGGGGGAATGGTGAAAGTTGTGGTTAATGGAAAGAAGGAATTACTTACAGTTGAAATAGAGCCAGAATTATTAAATCCGCAAGATGCAAAGATGGTTCAAGATCTGATAGTAGCAGCTACAAATAAGGCATTGGCTGAAATTGATGAAAAAGTAAAGGCTGAAATGGGTAAAGTTACCGAAGGCATGATGCCTAAAATCCCAGGGTTTGATTTAGGAAATTTATTCAATAAGTAAAGTTTGAAAAGCACCGCAGTTGTTATTTTGAATTTTAATGGAATTGATTTTCTGAATCAATTTCTCGGAAATGTTGTAGAAAACAGCCCAGAAGCTGACATTTTCGTTATTGATAATTATTCAAGTGATAACTCTGTAACCTATATAAAAGAACAATTTCCGTTAATTGGTATTATTCAAAACGCAAAAAACTTAGGTTTTGCAGGTGGATATAATGAAGGTTTAAAACAAGTTTCGCATGAGAATTTAGTTCTATTAAATTCGGATGTTGAGCTTAGTCCAAATTGGCTCAAATATTTGATAGAAAGAAGTGATAAAACTGAAAATATTGCTGCTATTCAACCCAAAATTTTGGATTTTAAAAGAAAGAATTATTTTGAATATGCTGGAGCTGCTGGAGGTTTTTTAGATACATTAGGCTATTCTTTTTGTCGTGGGCGTGTTTTTGATACTTTGGAAGAAGATCATGGGCAGTATCAAACATCCACAGAAATTTTTTGGGCTTCGGGTGCTTGCTTTTTTATAAAAAATAAAATTTTTAAAGAATTAGGTGGTTTTGATGATAAGTTTTTTGCTCACATGGAGGAAATAGACCTTTGTTGGCGTATTCAAAATCATGGATTTCAAATAGTATATGAGCCGCAATCCGTGGTTTACCATGTTGGAGGTGGCACTTTAAACAAATCCAATCCTTTCAAAACATTTCTCAATTTTAGGAATAACTTGGCGATGCTTTTTAAAAACTTACCATTTCTATTTTTGTTACCAATCATTTTCTTTCGTTTAATACTTGATGGAGTTTCCGCATTTAAATTTTTGAAAGACGGTAATTCCAAAGATTTTTGGGCAGTTGCAAAAGCACATTTTGCTTTTTATGGAATGATTCCTTATTTAATAAAACAAAGGAAAGGATCTTTTGTAGGTTTTAAAAAATTAAGCAAGGGTTCTGTTGTTTGGAAGTATTTTGTAAAGAACCAAAAAACATACCCAGAAATATGCTCAAAATAGGCCTCACAGGTGGAATTGGCTCAGGAAAGAGTGTTGTTGCAAAATTATTTGGTTTGCTTGGCGTTCCTGTTTATGAAAGTGACCAAAGAGCAAAGTGGCTGATTGAGAACAATTTAAAAGTAAAAAATAAGATAATTGACCTATTGGGAAAAGAATCGTATTTTGAAAATGGGAAATACAATAAAGTCTATGTAGCTCAACAAGTTTTTGGAAATCAAGAAAAACTAAATCTATTAAATGCTATAGTTCACCCAAGTGTTTCAGAAGATTTTAAAGAATGGTGCGAGCAAAAAACAAGCCCTTATATCATTAAAGAGGCAGCAATCATGAATAAAAATTCAGGTTTAGACAAAATTATTTATGTTGAAAGTCCAACAGAGTTACGAATTCAAAGAATTTTGGAAAGAGATAAAAACAGAACTTTTGAGCAAGTTCAAAATATTATTAAAAATCAAAAATCAGAGACAGAGTTTAAAGAAATAGCGGATTTTATTATTTCAAACAATGAAGAAGCTATGCTTATTCCTCAGGTTTTGGATTTAGATAGAATTCTAAAGTCTATCGCTTAAATTTATCTTGTAGTTCTTTTACATGTCCCGCCACATCTCTATCAAAATCGATCAAGTCATTTACAGTTTGTATAGCATGTATTACAGTACTATGATCTCTACCACCAAAATGATACCCAATAGCTTTTAAAGATAATGCCGTATATTCTTTTGCCAAATACATTGCAATTTGACGAGGCAAAACCACTTCTCTGAGTCTTGTTTTGCCCTTTATATCTACTACTTTTATTTTGAAATAATCCGTTACAGTGTCGATGATTTTATCAATCGAAATCACCTTTTGGTTTTCTTCAACTATACTTTTGACCCTAAACTTGGCCATATTTAAGTCGATTTTTCTTCTTGTCAAGGCAGAGTCAGCAATTAAGGAAATTACAACGCCTTCTAATTCCCTAACATTTGAATCAATACAATGAGCAAGATATTCTATAACTTGCTCGTCCATTACAGCCTTTTCTTCCTCAACCTTATTCTGAATTATAGCTATCCTAGTTTCTAAATCTGGAGCTTGAATGTCTGCTGTTAAACCCCACTTAAATCTTGACAAAAGTCTGTCTTCCATTCCTGACAGTTCCCTAGGCGGGCGGTCAGATGTCATAACTATTTGTTTCCCAGTTTGATGTAAATGATTGAAAATATGAAAGAAAGTCTCCTGTGTTTTTTCTTTTCCTGACAAAAACTGAACGTCATCAAGAATCAAAACATCAACACGCATATAAAAAGCCATAAAATCTTGAAGACTGTTTTCTCTAATGGCATTTATAAATTGACTTGTGAATTTTTCTGAAGAAACATACAAGACTATTTTATTATTATTGGATTGCTTTTCAATATAGTTGCCAATAGCTTGAACTAAATGTGTTTTTCCCAAGCCAACACCTCCATATATCATCAAAGGGTTAAATGAAGTAGTACTTGGTTTTTGTGCAACAGCAAAGCTTGCAGCTCTAGCTAATCTATTGCAATCACCTTCAACAAAATTATCGAAACCGTAATTTTTGTTAAGAAAAGAATCTATCTGCTTTTCATTGAAAGCTTTTAAATCAAAAGGGTTTTTGGGTTCAACAACCTCTGTAGATCTTTGAGGATATTTTTGGTAACCATTGGCCTGATATCCATTTGCTTGATAGCCATTTGTATTATTATTCGAATTTACACTTGGAGTAGGTGTAGGTTTCGGTGCCCCTCTATCAATTATTATGGTGTATTCAAGTTGTCCATCTTTTCCAATAGCATAGTCTAATGCTTTTCTTAAAATTTTTACGTAATTGTCTTCTAACCATTCGTAAAAAAATTGACTGGGAACCTGAATAATTAAGCGTTTATTAATAAGTTTATAAGGAATAATCGGCTCAAACCAAGTTTTAAAACTTTGCTCAGTTACATTTTCGCGGATTACCGACAGGCAATCTCGCCAAACTTGTGTTACATCATTTTGAACTTTGATTTCCAACTTTTATTAATTTATTGATTTTATTAAACTTTTATTTTTGGGGTTACAAATGTAGAAAAAAAATGCATGATAGAATTATTTTTTTTTTTAAATAGTCCTGCCTTCTTTGTTAAATCCAACAGAAATTTTATTTGACTCTGTAAAGTCTTCTTTGATTCTTGGAAAAATTAAATTTATAAAAATAAGGTAATGAGTTTTTCATGTATTAATTTTGAAATTCATATTGAAAATATAAAATTATTACCTAATATTCTCTTAATAGTTTTAGGAAATGAATCTAAAAAAGTACTTATTAAGTCTCATACTATTTATTGTATTATTTTTAGTTAAACTTTCTGCATTTAATTATTTGTTGCATTCAAAAATCTGGGTAATTTTTGCATTTTTTGTTGCATTAGATTTTCTAGTAAAAATCTTGGTAGAGCAAGCAATGGGCAATAAAAGAGAAAATTTTGTTCAATTTTACCTTTCTTCGGTGGTTTTAAGGTTTTTGTTGATGTTGATTTTTATAGGATTTGGCTTGTACAGATTTAAAGAGAATCAAAATCTATTTGTCTTGAATGTTTTTGCATTTTATTTATTTTTCACAATTTTTGAAATTTCAATTTTACTTCGTAAATTGCGACGTTTTTGAGACCGACATTCATTAAAACATAGATTTTTAAAGTTCTACTTATGTTTAAATACATTTTTACCTTAGTTTTATTCGCATTTTTAAGTGTTTCTACAGCGTTTTCGCAACATGAAGCTGAGCACATTTCTACAGAAAATGAGGCACATCCAGCCTTAGGTGAAATTACTCATCAGGAAGAGTCTTTTGATATTGGTGGTATGATAATGCACCACATAGCAGACGAACATGGATGGGAGTTTTCACATGGCGTTAAATTGCCTTTGCCAGTAATTTTATATACTGCAGATAGAGGGATAGAAATTTTTTCTTCAAGCAGACTTGATCATGAGCAGGTATACAATGGTTACAAAAATGAACATGAGCATATCCTAAGAGTTGATGCAGAAGGAAAAGTTGATGAAAGTATTCATCCAATGGATTTTTCTATAACCAAAAATGTGGCTACGCTAATGTTGGCTGCTATATTATTAATTGTCATCTTTATTTCTGTTTCCAAAGGATATGTAAATAATAAAGGAAAAGCACCTAAAGGCATTCAATCTTTTATGGAACCTTTGATTGTATACCTTAGAGACGAAGTGGTAAAACCTTCAATTGGTAAAAATTATGGTAAGTATTTTCCATATTTATTGACTTTGTTTTTCTTTATTTTTATTAATAACCTTCTAGGTTTACTTCCAGGTGGTGCAAACCTTACAGGTAACATTGCTATCACTTTGGTTTTAGCGGTTATCACTTTTTTGATAACCAATCTAAGTGCAAACAAATATTATTGGAAACATATTCTTTTACCTGATACTCCAAAATGGATGTGGGCTATTATGATTCCAGTTGAGATAGTTGGAGTTTTAATGAAACCACTTTCTCTTATGATTCGACTTTTTGCAAATATCACTGCAGGTCACATCATTATGTTGAGTTTGTTTGGTTTGATATTTATATTCAAAAGTTGGTATGTGGCACCTGCCATCGGGATTTTTGCTTTGTTTATGAGTGCAATTGAGCTTTTGGTCGCATTTTTACAAGCGTTCATTTTTATGTTATTAACTTCAATGTATATTGGGAGTGCTATCGAAGAGCACCACGCAGATCATCATTGATTGAAAATATTCCTCTTTGTCCCCTACAAAGAGGCTATCAATAACAAATCTCCTGGGGGGAGGGGAAATAAAAAAATAAAATTATGTCTTTATTGAACATTATTTTACAAGCAGTAGCAGACGGTAAAGGTCTTGCGGTAATGGGTGCAGGTATTGGAGCTGGTTTAGCTGCCATCGGAGCTGGTCTTGGTATCGGTAGAATCGGTGGAAGTGCTATGGAAGGTGTTGCACGTCAACCAGAAGCAGCTGGAAAGATCCAGTCAATGATGATCATCATCGCTGCCTTGATTGAGGCCGTGGCTCTTTTTGCTGCTGTAATTTGTCTTTTGATTTCTTTCAAAATGGCTTAATCCATTTAAGGAATCTTAAATTCCCAGCATTATTCACATTAGGTGTTAATGTTGGGAAATTTTTAAGTTTTTAATTTTTAATTTTCATAATTTAATAGAAAATGATTTTATTAGAAGGTAATTCATTGTTGAATCCTAGCCCAGGTCTTATTTTTTGGCAATTGGTTGTTTTCAGTGCCTTGGTCTTTATTCTTTGGAAATTTGCTTGGAAAGGTATTCTTTCTGCATTGAAGGAAAGAGAAGGAGAAATAGAAGGTGCATTAAGAATGGCTGAAGAAACTAGAGCCGAGATGGCCAAGTTGAAATCTGACAACGATAAGTTGGTGATGGAGGCAAAAAAGGAAAGAGATATCATAATTAAAGAAGCTAAAGAAGTTTCTGACAAAATGATAGCTGAAGCCAAAGACAGAGCAGTGGAGCAAGGTAACAAAATAATGGAAGATGCAAGAGAAGCTATGACACAAGAGCGAGTTAAAATGATGAGCCAAATCAAAAA
Organism: Lacihabitans sp. LS3-19; assembly: GCF_024343575.1. Lineage (GTDB taxonomy): Bacteria > Bacteroidota > Bacteroidia > Cytophagales > Spirosomataceae > Leadbetterella. The sequence goes on from NZ_RJUA01000130.1 coordinate 112,942, forward strand.
CGAAGTTTCGGCATTGTCTATCGAAATTGCAGAGAAGGTGATTCGTAAAGAATTGTCAGACAAAAAAGCTCAGGAATCGTTTGTAAGTGAATTGGTATCAGACGCAAAATTGAATTAATTACGCAATCAAATTATTTTGATTGAAAATATTTTTGTACAAATATGTCAGAATCTATAGTTGCCTATCGTTATGCTAAAGCCTTGATTGACTTGGCAAATGAGCAAGGTGTTGTTAAAGAAGTAAATCAAGACATGTCTTTTTTTGAAATGGTATGTCAAGAGAATGATAATTTTGTGGCTGTTATGGCCAATCCGATTGTTAGGCACGATAAAAAATTGAGTATTTTGAAAAAAATATTTGAAAATAAAGTTAATAATGTGACTTTCTCAATTTTTAAAGTCTTAACTAAAAAGAATCGCGAAAAGTTGATTTATCCGATAGCGAAAGAGTTTCAGAAATTGTTTAATTTACAAACTGGTGTTCAAATAGTGGAGGTTTCATCAGCTGTTGCTTTAACAGATACACAGAGATCTCAATTTAGTAAAATTGTGGCTGATGCTATCCATAAAGAAATAAAGTTGGAAGAAAGCGTCGATGAGAGTTTAATTGGAGGGTATGTGTTGAGAGTAGGAGATACTCAAATAGACACATCAGTGAAGAAGAAACTTAATGAGTTAAAGCTCGCATTGGCATAAAAGAAGAATTAGTTTTCATGGCTATAAAGTTGAGAAAGGCCTCCGTTATTTCGGAGGTTTTTTCTGTTTTAAGGGCTTTCACTTTTCTACATACATTTTACACTTATATTTTCTGCATTATTATTGATTTATCATTCAAAGGAATTTGAAAATAGGTTTCTGATTCCAATTTTAGAAATGGATTTCTATCTTAATTTTTTTTTCAACCTTCTCCTAAGTGCTTAATTCTGTTAATATTTTGTTAAAAATTAGAAAAATCATAAAAAAAATCTAAAAAATGAAAATAGTTTTTTTTCTAATTTCGATTTATACTTTGACTAGTTTTTGCTTTTTTTCTATTTTTTCTATTTGCTATCTCTTTTTTTGACATTTAGATATTAGAAAATATTCTTTTTTTATGTCGAATCAGCCGAAAACTCCACTAGAAGAGCGTTTTTGTAGAATTTGGAAGAATAAAAAAACTTCTATTGTTTTGCTAACAGTTAAAGAAACTTTACAACAAAAAAACAATAGAGATGAAACACATAGGGGGTAATTTGTATATTAATAATGAGGCAGTAGAAATTGTTGATTTTTTAGTGGATAATAATCTTTTGCCAAATCCAGTAAATAAGGCATTTTCGAAAATTAGTCAATTAGGTATGGATTTGGATTTAATTATGTATAATCCGGATGAGCCAAAAAATAAGTTTTTGCATTATAAGTTTGTTGATTTTGCTTCAAATTCTGATACCCTTCAGTATCTAATTTCAATGTTTAGAAATCTTGCAGTAGAAAATTATGGTTTTTATACGCCTGCTCAAAGAAAGCTAGAGGAGTTTTTATATATGCTTCCAACCTATAGGGCTTTGTTTGGCTATAAATACAATGAAGATAAGGAGACTTTTGAAAAAGATTTAAATAATCAATATTAAAATTTACAACAATGACAATATTAATAGTTTTAACATTTTTAATGTTTTTTTCTGTAAACACTTACGGGCAAATTGAAAACCCTCTTACAGATCCAAGAAATTATAAATCTCTTAAAGTAGTAGATGAGAAAAAGAGGTTGACATTTAAAAATATGAAAATTAAAGTTAGTCGTAATTACAAGCAACAATTAAAATCAATACAGGTAGAATCATATAATTTAGTTTTACCTGGTAATATTTCAATGAGGAATAGAAATTATAAACGTCCTAGTTAATTTTCTAGAAAACAAGTACGACATCTAGCTTCGTAGATGTCGTGCTCTCCCAGCATTACTAAGTTTTCAGTCGCAACTTTCCTGTAAGAGAAATGAGCAATATCTCCACATTTAACGCATATAGCATGTACTTTAGTAACATATTCTGCAATAGATAACAGCTGAGGCATTGGGCCAAATGGAAGGCCTCTTGAGTCCATGTCTAGCCCTGCTACAATCACTCGCTTGCCATTAAAGGCTAATTTATTGCAAACGTCTACAACCGCTTGATCCAAGAACTGTGCTTCGTCAATTCCAACAACATCACAATCTCCGCTTAAGAGCAATATTTCCTCTGCGGTATTTACAGGTGTCGATCTTATACTTGTTTGATTGTGAGATACAATATCATTTTGATCATAACGAATATCTATACTGGGCTTGAAAATTTCAACGTTAAGTTTTGCTATTTGTGCACGTTTTAATCTTCTTATGAGTTCTTCGGTTTTTCCAGAAAACATTGAGCCTGTTATAACTTCCAACCATCCACTTTTAGCATCTTTTGCTCTTCCTCTTTTTGGCTCAATAAACATATTTTAATAAAATTTGCGTTAATAGAATAAATGGCAAAAGATTTGTAATAAACTTGCAGTACCATTTCTAATAGAATACAAAAAAACAGAATTATCCGATGACCAACAAATGGAATGAGGCAGAAATAAAAAATTATTCGCAAGTATTTGCAAATATAGTGAGTGAAGAGTTCTTTAAAACTAACGATAGAATCACTGGTTCAGAAATTATAGATTTGACAGAAGTAAAGCAATTGAACCTTTTTGTACTTAAAGAGCTTTTTGAAAAATGGCGTCAAGAGATAACTAAATTGAAGAGTCCTTTTTTTAATTATGATGAAGTTGATGTTAAAAAAGCTTTGGATGATTTTATGAATATTCTTTCAAGGTATATTTCTGTTGATAAAGAGAATTTTAAAAATATTCTGGAAAAGGCAGCTAATAATACTTTTCATTTATATACAGATCCTAAGGCTTACTTTAGTGAAGAAATGCGTAATCTTCCTGAATTTAAACTTACGCAAGATTGGCTGAAAAGTAATGGGAAGTTTTTTAAAGATTATAATTGGGTTTTAAGAGAATTGTTGAATAAATTGAATGGTGTGAGTTTTGTTTATGCGAATGAAGCCATAGAGTTTGTCAATGAATTTTTTCAAGACAATAAAGTAGAAGATCATTCTGCTGAGATTTCTGATTTGGTAAAAATTGCTGGAATTGTAGAAGTCAAGGAAGTTAAGGCAGACCCTTATCAATCATTCTTTGATAGCATAGAAGAGTACAAAAACACCAAAACTCCCACTCCTCCAAAAATAGTGGAGCCTATATTTTCTGAACCAGAAATTGTAATTCATGAAAAAGATGAGCCAATTACTGAAATAAGATTAACACAAATACAAGAAAAGAAAGAGACTATAATTCTTGAAAATCATCTTACAAATACTATTGAGAAAGAAACCAATGTTACATTGCATGAATCTATGCAATTGAGCAATGAAAGTAGCTCTTTGTCTGATTTTCATCAAAAAAGAAAAATTGATACTATTAAAGGGAATATTTCTCTTAATCAAAAATTCCTTTTTATTAATAATCTATTTGGCTCTGATGCTTTAGTTTTTGATCATGCTTTACAAGAGCTTGAAGTATGCAATAGCTTTTCTGAGGCAAAAGAGCAAATGCTAAAAAAATATATGCCAAAATATAAATGGGATTTGAATAGTCCTGAGGCTGAAGAATTTTTTGACTTATTAAAAAGAAGATTTAACTAAAAAAAAGAGCTTCCAAATCGGAAGCTCTTTTTTTAATTGGCCATTTCTGAGATAAACTTGATCCTCATCAGTCGAAGTTCCTCTTCTGTTACCTCATCGTCATAATCATCAAATTCTTTTAAAGCGGCCTTTATGTCGTCAGATGACGAAGTCATAAAATATTCATAAATATCTTTTTGTTTTTCTTTGTCTATTATTTGATTTATATAATAGTCCATGTTTAGCTTTGTGCCTGAAAAACAAATGCTTTCTATTTCTGTAATAAGCTCCTCTGGGCTCATTTCTTTTGCTTCGGCTACTTCTTCTAAATCTATTTTTCTATCAATTTGTTGAATGATAAAAATCTTAGTTTTTGATTTGTTTACAGTAGTTTTTACCATCAAATCAGACGAAGTCTCAATGTCATTGTCTTTGACATATTTAATGATAAGGTCAAGGAAAGGCATTCCAAATTTCTGCACTTTCCCCATTCCCACACCATTCACCTGCGAAAGCTCCTGAATATTTGAAGGGTACGTCGTTGCCATTTCTTCTAGCGAAGGGTCTTGGAAAACAACATATGGCGGTACATTTTTTTCTTTTGCTATTTTCTTCCTTAAAGACTTCAATAGCTCTAAGAGAGCTTGGTCAGACGCCCCACTGCCACCAGAAGGTCCAGCAGTTTGCTGAAGTTCATCTTCTCCACTTCCTTCTGTTTCATTTAGGTCATGATCTTCGGAGAAAGTTATAGTATAAGGGTCTTTTAGATAGTTTCTTCCTTTTTCAGAAAGTTTAACCACGCCATAATTATCAATGTCTTTTTCCAAATATCCAAAAACCATCAATTGTCTGATGATGGATACCCATTTATCAGCAGCAGAAATTTTTCCATCTGCATTGATATCAGCTTTAGGTTTTTTATTTACAATTATAGCATCTTCATCCTCTTCCTCTTCTTCTTCAAATTTTTCCGAGAGTCCAAAATAATTTAAGCCTTTCCCGAACATCTCAAGTTTGTTATGATCGTGGCTTGATATAGCTGGGTTATCTTTCGTATTGGCAGTTAAAATATCTGCAATGTGATTTGCAGAGAACCTTTGTTCTGTTTTAACTATGGTATTTAAAGCTAATATGACCTCTTCCTCACCTTTGAATGTTTTAGTAGGTTTATTGCAGTTATCACAGAAACCACAATTTTTTTCCATTTGCTCTCCAAAGTAGCTCAACAATTGGCGTCTTCTACAAACACCTAAAGACGAATAAGCTACCATCTCCATCAATAGTGCCTTGGCATTATCTCTTTCGGTTACATTTTTATCTTTATTGAATTTCTCAAGTTTGGTTATGTCATCGAGTGCATAAAACATTAAGCATGAGCCATCTAGGCCATCTCTGCCACCTCTTCCTGTTTCTTGGTAATATCCTTCCAAAGATTTGGGTGCATCGTAGTGTACAACAAACCTAACATCTGGCTTGTCAATACCCATTCCGAAAGCTATTGTAGCAACCACGATATCGCAATCTTCTTTCAAAAACGCGTCTTGGTTTTTAATTCTAACATCCGAATCCAAACCTGCGTGGTAAGGCAAAGCTTTAAAACCGTTGACTATAAGCAATTCTGCTATTTCCTCTACTTTTTTTCTACTAAGACAATAGACTATACCTGATTTACCTCTATGTTGGGCAAGAAATTTGATTAATTGCTTTTTAGCATTTTGTTTTGGTCTTACTTCATAGTATAAGTTGGCTCTATTAAATGATGTCTTGAACGTTAAATTATCCTCTAAGTCAAGACTTTTCTTAATGTCCAACTGAACCTTTGGAGTTGCAGTTGCTGTCAAGGCAATAATGGGTAAATTATCGTCAATGTTTTCGATAATTTCCTTTATTTTTCGATATTCTGGACGGAAGTCATGTCCCCACTCTGATATACAGTGAGCCTCGTCTACCGCAACAAAAGATATTTTTGCCTTTTTTAGAAATTCTAAGTTGTCAACCTTAGTCAAAGATTCAGGAGCAATATAAAGTAGTTTACACACGCCGTTAACCACGTCGTTTTTTACCCTGTTCATCTCAGACTTGTTCAAAGTACTGTTAAGAAACTGGGCATTGATTCCAAAAGCGACCATTTGGTCTACTTGGTTTTTCATTAAAGCAATCAATGGCGAAATTACTATCGCTGTGCCATCTAGCACAGTTGCAGGAAGCTGATAACAAAGAGATTTACCAGCTCCAGTTGGCATAATTACAAAAGTATTCTTTCCCGAAGTGATACTTTTTATAATTTTTTCTTGCTCCCCTCTAAAGTTGTCAAAACCAAAAATTTCTTTAAGGTTTTTCTTTAAGTCGTTTTCAATTGATACATCAATCATAGCTAATTCAATAAAGCTTAAAAATTAAAGCACACCTAGAACTAGGCGTGGTGAATTAAATTCTTAATGCCAATATACAAAAAATGTTTTGTGATTTTGTTAAACTCAAAAATAATGTTTCACTAAAAAAATACGAATTTCTACCCTTACATTTGTGAATAAATATCGATTTTTTGAAAGTGGAGACGAAAATAGAAAAAAATATTATTGAAATAGCCAAAAAAGTTTTATCTGATGAATCAAAAGCAATTAAATCTTTGATTAATACAATAGATAAGAGTTTTGAAGAAATAATTTATAAAATATTGGCATCTAAGGGGAAAGTTGTGCTTTCAGGAATTGGGAAAAGTGCAATAATTGCCCAAAAAATTGCCGCTACTTTAAATTCCACCGGTCAAAAATCTGTTTTTATGCATGCTACAGATGCTATGCATGGAGATCTAGGTATAATTGATGAAGATGATGTGATTATTTTTTTGTCTAAAAGTGGTAATACTCCAGAAATCAAAGTTTTGATGCCTTTATTGAAAAGATTAGGCAATCCTATAGTGGCCATGGTTTCAGATATAGATTCTTTTTTAGCAAAAAATGCTCATTACACGATTAATGCTCATGTGGATGAAGAGGCATGTCCTCTAAATTTGGCTCCAACAACTTCTACAACGGTAGCTTTGGCTCTAGGCGATGCTTTGGCGGTATGCTTACTAGAAGCAAGAGAGTTTTCTAAAAAAGACTTTGCAAGATATCATCCTGGAGGTTCTTTAGGGAAAAAACTGTATTTAAAAGTCTCTGATATTTATCCAAACAATACCAAACCTGTTGTTAATGAAGGAGCTGATATTCAGTCTGTAATATTAGAAATGACAAGTAAGAGACTTGGAGCCACTGCAGTAGTTAATGCTGAGAATGATTTGGTGGGTGTAGTTACAGATGGGGATTTGAGACGGATGCTAAGACAATCTTCGGATTTTTCGGGACTAGCTGCTAAAGATATAATGGGAACAAATCCCAAAACTATCGAGAAGGATGCCTATGCTGTGAATGCTTTAGTTCAAATGCAGGAAATGAATATTACGCAATTGATTGTAATAGAAGGTAAAAAAGTTTTAGGTTTCGTACATTTGCATGATCTTTTAAAAGAAGGCTTGATTTAAGCTTTAAGATATTTAATTTTTTGAAATGAGAAAAACAGATTTTTTAGTAATTGGGTCGGGTATTGCTGGTTTAAGTTTCGCGTTAAAAGCCTCAAAAAAAGGAAAGGTATTGATCCTTACAAAAGTAAATGCTGACGAAACCAATACGAAGTATGCTCAAGGAGGTATTGCTACTGTTTTTAATCCAAATACGGATTCTTTCGAAAAGCATATTTCTGATACATTAATAGCAGGTGATGGACTTTGCGATAAAAAAATTGTTGAGATTGTTGTAACCGAAGGCCCAGCTAGAATAAATGAATTGATAGAATATGGAGCCAATTTTGATAAAGAAGAATCTGGGGAATATAATTTAACTCGAGAGGGAGGGCACTCTGAAAAAAGAATTTTACATTATAAAGATATAACTGGGTGGGAAATAGAGCGGGCACTTTTAGAACAAGTTCAGGCAAATCCAAATATTGAAATACTCACCCATTATTTTGCTGTAGAAATCATTACGCAGCACCAGTTAGGAGAAAGTACAGATGCAAATATTGAATGTTATGGTGTGTATGCCTTAAATGTTGGTACTGGTGAAGTAGAGACAATTTTGGCCAAAAATACCCTTATGGCTACTGGTGGTGCTGGTCACATTTACGCTGCAACTACAAATCCAGTAATTGCAACTGGTGACGGTATCGCTATGGTTTACAGGGCAGGAGGTAAAGTTAGAGACATGGAAATGATTCAGTTTCATCCTACTTCACTATATAATCCTGGTTCATTTCCTAGTTTTTTGATTACAGAAGCCGTAAGAGGAGAAGGTGGGGTTTTAAGAAACAAGAATGGCAAAGAGTTTATGTATGATTATGATGAGAGAGGTTCTTTAGCTCCTCGCGATATTGTAGCCAGATCTATAGATGCTGAAATGAAAAAGACTGGAGAAGAGTTTGTGTACCTTGATATTACGCACAAACCAAAGGAATTGATTTTAGAACATTTTCCCAATATCTATGAAAAATGCCTTAGTATTGGATTAGATATTACAAAAAACCAAATTCCTGTTACGCCTGCTGCACATTATCTCTGCGGCGGTATTTTAGTCGATGAAAACGGAAGAACCAATATTCAGAATCTTTTTGCTTGCGGTGAATGTTCGTCCACAGGACTTCATGGTGCCAATAGGTTAGCTTCTAATTCATTGTTAGAAGCTGCGGTTTTTGGTCATAGAATTTCACAAGTTGCACTTAAGGACATAGAGTATGCTAGTTTTAATGAAAAAGTGCCAGATTGGAATGAATTTGGGGCTGTTCAGTCAGATGAAGAGATACTTGTAACGCACAATACTAGAGAATTACAACGCATGATGACAGATTATGTGGGTATAGTTCGTACTGATTTTAGACTAGAAAGAGCTTTGACAAGGCTAAATATGCTAAAAGAAGAAACCGAAGAGTTTTATAGAAAAACCAAATTGTCAGTTAAACTATGCGAACTTCGAAATTTAATTCTTTGTGCTCAAATGGTTATCAAGTCAGCCCAAAAACGGAAGGAGTCTAGAGGTTTACATTATAATACTGATTATCCTTATAAATTAGGTGGAGAACCACAAAATACTGTTATTTCAAGAATTTAATCCATTAATTTTTTTCCGGTATTATTAGGCGAATTCAAAAAATATTTTGAAATTTGAGCCAATAGCCTAATTGAAATAAATTTACTATCAATGAATAAATTTAAATACATACTCGAAAGTAATCTTTACGGAGTTTGTTCCAGAATAGGCGAAAAGCTTAATTTCTCGGCCTCAAGCATACGTATGTACTTTATATACGCCTCTTTTTTTACTTTTGGTTCACCAGTTATTATATACTTGGTTTTGGCTTTTTGGATGGAAATTAGGAAAATAATCCGCAGAAATAACCATCCAAGTGTTTGGGAAATTTAACGGTCTACTTCTCCCATAACAAAATCCAAAGAACCAATTATTGCCACTAAGTCAGCCATCATCCATCCTTTTGATATTTCGGGCAGCACAGATAAGTTGTGGAATGAACAAGCCCGGCATTTAACTCTTACGGGTACATCTGACTTTCCATTAGTTCTGAAAAAGAAACCTAATTCTCCTTTCGGGTTCTCAGCTCTTACATAAAAGTCCATTTCTGCTGGTCTAATTTTTTTAGGTACAAAGGCTTGTGGGTCAAAGTCTCTTGTGCGTTTGTAGTCTTTCATTAGTTTTTCCAGACATTGCTCCACAATTCTGATAGATTCCCAACACTCCATTAATCGCACATAGTTTCTGTCCCAACAGTCACCCGTTTTTCCCATTTTTCCTTCGCCTATCGGAATATCGAAGTCAATTTCGGGATAAATAGAATATCCATCTACTTTTCTTAAATCATATTTTAAGCCTGAGCCTCTTAAAACTGGACCAGTGCAGCCGTAATTTATCGCCAAATCCATAGGCAAAACGCCTACATTGGCGGTTCGATTAATAAAAATATGATTATCTACAATTATCTGTTTTAATTCTTCAAGTTTTGGTTTTAAGTAAACCACAAATTCTTTGCATTTTTCTTCAAAACCAATCGGTAGGTCATAAAACAAACCTCCAACCCAAATATAATTGTAAAGCATTCTAGCACCAGAAACCCATTCCAACATTCTTTGGATAGATTCTCTGTCTCTTATTAGCCAAAGAAATGGTGTCTGAGCACCAATATCCAAGGCATAAGTGCCTATTGCGATAAAATGGGACGCTATTCTGTTTAATTCAGCTACCAATACTCTTATATATTCTATTCTCTTAGGTAGTGTGTTTTCTATACCAAGCATTCGCTCTACACCCATCACATAGGCGTGTTCGGAGTTCATGGAAGCTACATAGTCAAGCCTGTCTACAAAAGGTATGGTTTGATTAAATGGAAGGGACTCCGCATGTTTCTCAAAACAACGATGTAAATACCCCAAGTGTGGTACAACTTCTTTTATTATTTCACCATCAGTTACTAGCTCTATCCTCAACACACCATGAGTAGACGGGTGCTGCGGTCCGAGGTTGAGAAGCATTTCTTCGGGTTTCAGTTTTTCAAAATTTAATTTTGTAGGTTCTGATACGCTTAGATTTTCCCTTCTATATTTGTATTGAATTTTTTGCATCAAATTATATTCTGGTTCAAAAATAAAAACAAAAATTTAGATTCAAGTTTAAAATGCATGATATTGAGCCTTTTTATAACTGGCAGCGTTATTATCTTCCTTATGAAGACGAAAAAAGTCCTTTTTTTGAAAATGAAACGCTGAACCAATACCAAAACACCGTTTATGGATTTTACCTCCATCCAGACTGGGACGAGATAGGTTCCGAAACACTGTACCTTAAGGTGCAGATGGTCAATTATGATAAGCAATATATTGTAATTGAACTTATAGGCGAATGGAATGATACGCTTCACAACGATGTGATGTATTTAAAAAGAAATGTAATAGATGTGTTTTTGAAAAGAGGTATAAAGTATTTTATTCTTTTGGGTGAAAATCTCTTGCAGTTTCATGGTGGTGAAGATGATTATTATGAGGAATGGTTTGAAGACGTAGAGGATGGATGGATTGTCGCTTTAAATTTTAGAGAATTTGTTTTGGAAGAATTCACCAAGTTTCACTTAGATTATTATATTAATTATGGCGGAACCTTACAAATTGAAAACTGGCGGACTTTAAAACCAGACCAACTTTTTACGCTCGTTCAATCACTAATTCAAAGAAGACTCACTTAATGGTTCATTTTTTGTTTATTGCTTTATGAACCCACACCAGCGTTACAATGTTTAATTCAAAACAATTATTGATAATGGATCAGAAATTCTTAAAATATATATTCGAAAAGCACCAAAATACAGAAGCAGTTCCGTTGACCAAAGACATCGCTTCGTGGGCAACCAAAGTAATTAGGCTTTTATATCCAGAGCAAGCCAAGGATTTTTTTAGGAGTATTGATGAAATTGAGGGTGAATTTTGGAATTTAGGTAATGAACTGAAACATTTGCTCGAAACCACAGACCAATGTAAAGGCTGTGATGCTGCGGAAAAAGTGAGTGCTTTCAATGATACAATTCCTGAACTGTTTAGATTGTTAAATACAGATGTTCAAGCTATTTTAAAAGGAGATCCTGCAGCCCAAAGTGAATTTGAAATAATAAGGGCTTATCCAGGATTTTATGCAATTTCTTTTTATCGACTTGCCCATTTATTGAATAGTTTAGGAATAAACTTAATTCCCAGAATATTAACTGAATATGCACATTCCAAAACAGGTATTGATATACATCCAGGGGCAAAAATAGGGGAATATTTCTTCATTGACCACGGAACTGGCGTGGTAGTAGGAGAGACAACCAATATTGGTAATAACGTCAAGATCTATCAAGGCGTTACTTTAGGAGCATTAAGTGTAGACAAAGATATGGCCAACAAAAAACGTCATCCAACAGTAGAAGATAATGTGGTGATTTATTCTGGAGCTACTATTTTGGGAGGTGAAACCATAATTGGTAAAAATAGCACAATCGGTGGAAATGTTTGGTTGACAAAGAGTGTTCCTGCAAACTCTACCGTTTATCACAAACCAGAAATTAAAGTAGTTGAAAACGAAGTTGCTTAAAATATGCTGTTGAATTCGGAAGAATATGCTGCCATGTTTAATGTTGAAGAAAACCTTTGGTGGTATAAAATTCTACATGAGCGAGTATTAATAGAGGTTAATGCTTTTGCGAAAAATGATAAATCTATAAAAATTCTAGATGCAGGCTGTGGAACTGGAGGTTTAATGTTAAAGCTTAAAAACCAAGGTTTTGAGAGTGTTTGTGGTTTTGATTTTAATGATGATGCAGTAGAATTTTCAAATAGTAGAAATTTAGATGTAACCAAAAAAGACATAACTGATTTAAATGGAGCCTATCCTATAGCAAGTTTTGATATAATAATTTCGGATGATGTCTTGTATCAATTTGATGATATCACCATTCAAGAAACTATTTCTGGAATTGGAAAATTTTTAAAGCCAGGAGGCATTTTTATTACAAACAATCAAGCTTTTCCTATTTTCAGTGGTACGCACGATATAGCCGTAGGTGCTAAGAAAAGATTTGTTTTATCTGATTTTCAAGGATATTTGAAAGAGAGTCCGGATTTGAAAATAGCGAAAAGTACCTATTGGTCCTTAATGCTTTCTCCATTGATTTTAGCTGTAAGGCTAATTCAAAAAATTAAGCTCAAAATGGGTTTGGTAAATATGGATAACATCAAGTCTGATGTAGCGATGCCTTCGAATTTTATCAATCAAATCTTCTTTTCTATTTGTAATCTGGAGCGTAAGATTTTGCCAAAATCTCCTTTTGGGAGTTCGCTGTTTTTGGTAATCAAAAAAGAAAAATAAAAGTTTTAAATACATAATCCTATACGAGGTGTTATTTTTGCACCTCAATTTTAATCAATATTTATGAGTGTTAGAGTAAGATTTGCCCCAAGTCCAACAGGACCTTTGCATATCGGTGGCGTTAGAACAGCCTTGTATAATTATCTTTTTGCAAAAAAAATGGGTGGTACCATGATTCTAAGAATCGAAGATACTGACCAGACGCGATTTGTAGATGGAGCTGAAGAATATATTCAAGAAGCCTTAGGTTGGGTTGGAATAAACATTGATGAGGGCGTAAAACAAGGGGGTGATTTTGGCCCATACAAGCAGTCTGAAAGAAAAGAAATTTATGCCAAATACGCTCAGGAATTGATAGAAAGTGGTAAGGCATATTATGCTTTTGATACTTCGGAGGAGTTGGATGCCTTAAGAAAAACTTTAGAGGAGGCCAAAGTTGACAATATTTCATACAATTCTGTAACCAGAATGCAGATGAAAAATTCATTGACACTTTCTTCTGACGAAGTTTCAGCAAAATTGGCTGCGGGCGAACCTCATGTAATTAGGCTCAAAGTGCCATTGAAGGATGAAATTCGCTTTAAAGATATCGTAAGAGATTGGGTTGTGGTACATTCTTCAACCATAGACGATAAGATTTTGATGAAGTCGGACGGTATGCCAACTTATCATTTGGCAAATATTGTTGATGATCATTTAATGGAAATTACTCATGTGATAAGAGGAGAGGAGTGGCTTCCTTCTGCTCCATTGCATATTTTGTTATACAAAGCTTTCGGTTGGAAAGCTCCTGAGTTTGCACATTTGCCGCTATTATTAAAGCCTGAAGGTAATGGCAAATTGAGTAAAAGAGATGGAGTTTTGGGGGATTTTCCGGTGTTTCCATTAGAGTGGCAAGATAAAGTCACAGGAGATTTTTCAAGAGGATTCAGAGAAGATGGCTATTATGCCGACGCTGTTGTAAACTTTTTGGCTTTTTTAGGTTGGAATCCTGGGAACGACCAAGAAATCATGAACATGAAGGAACTGATTTCGGCTTTCGATATTCATCATATACACAAGTCTGGAGCGAGGTTTGATGTAAACAAGGCCAAGTGGTACAATCAAATGTATTTGCGTCAAAAAGATGATGCTGTTTTAACCGCAGAGATAGATTCCGAAATAAAAAATGCGGATTTGTCTTTAAAGATTGTAAAGTTGATGAAAGATAGAGTGACATTCACAAAAGAAATGCTGTCTGAAATTCCTTACATTTTTGAAGAACCTCAAACTTATGATGATGAAATAGCTCAAAAGAAATGGGACGAATTGGCTAAAACCGCTATGCCGAAAGTTGCTGAGGTTTTGAAAACTGTAGAGGATTTTAATTCTCAGAATATCCATGACGCATTATTTGCTGGATTAGAAGCTGAAGGCATAAAACCAGGTAAAATTATGCAAGCATTACGTCTAGCTATTACAGGCCAAGGCAAAGGCCCAGATTTGATGTTGACCATAGAGATTTTAGGTAAGGAAAAAGCGATAGCACGAATAGAGAAGGCTTTGGCTGTTCTTTGAATTAGATATTTCTGAATTTGAAAAAACCTGTTTCAATTATTTGAGGCAGGTTTTTTTTTGGGCGAAACAAGAAAGGTTAAAGTTTGCATAGTTCAAAGTTTGAAATATATAGAGTAGATAATTCTTATAGAAATGGATTTGGTGAATTTTGTAATTAGAAATTGTAAAAAAAAACGGCTAATTTAAAGGCTTAATTTAATTAAAGAATTTGAATATTATTCTTAGATTCGATTGTTTTTGAGTAAAATAAACTCTTTAATAATTTTAATAATTGTTTGTTTTAAAAATAAATCGATGTATTTGATTCTACAAATTATCTACTGTAACAAGCTAAAAAATAATCATGCAGATTAAAGTCAAAGATTACATATGGGAATAAATCAACATTTGTTATTGTAATTTGATAAGGATTATAAACATAAGGGTCATCTTTAGGGATTGAAAATCTTTTTTTTATAATTTCTATTTGAAAATCTATAATTTCAATTTCTCCGACTAATTTATCAGTGATTTTGTCATAGTAATCTATCTGTCTTTTTTCTAGTCTTAAATTCATGAAATTGGTGTTTTTAAAACAATGTTAAAAAAGGTTTTCAAAGACAATCTTAATTCGTCTTCGTTATTTATCAATTTTTCAAATTTTTTCTTACCTTTTTTCTCAATAATTTTGTTGTTAAAAATAGTCAAACGCCCTGATTTTGTTGGTTTTGTACAGATTGTGTTTTTAACAAAGTACGATAATGGATTAGTTTGTTTTTCGAAACAGATTTTTTCGAAATCACTAATTTTAACTTTATTTAAGCTGAAAATGTATTTTTTTTGAATGACAAATTCTTCAGTAATCATCGATAAAATATAATCTTCATCATTTGATTTTTCAATTATGAATTGATTTCTACCATCACTTTGAAATCCTATTTTAATTTCTAAAGGTTTTACAAATAAATCTCCAAAACCTACATCAGCTAAATATTGTTTATTGTCAATTTCAATAAAAATAGACATGTGGTCATATTCTGGCCCTATTTTGCCTTTATCATCATAAATTCTTGATGCAATTATTCTGCTTTTAAACCCTAAATTTAAAAGTAACCAACTAAAAAGAAAATTTAACTCATAGCAAAATCCTCCTCTTTTATTTTCTATTACTTTCCTGTAAATGCTGTCTAAATCTAAATCAATTAAAATCTTAAAATGTATATCAAGGTTTTCAAATGGAATATTTAATACGTGGGTTTCATGTAGATAATTTAATGTTTTTTCATCAACGGTGTGTAGTTTTTTATAATTAATTCTCCTTAGATATTTATTTATGTCCATTTTAAATCCTTAATTTATTCTTATTCTTCCAAATTTCGAAAAAAATATCAATCAAGTTCTTAATTTTTTACACGAAGTAAATAACTATTTAGATTCCCCCCCAACTTTTTTGCTTGATCCAAAATTTGCACAAAAAAAAGCCCCAAATTTGCATTTGAGGCTTCTTAATTTTCACTTCACATCTTTGTGACCCTACGGGGAATCGAACCCCGGTTTCATCCGTGAAAGGGACGTGTCCTAACCGCTAGACGATAGGGCCGACTGGTCCCATTTATCGAAAATTTGCGTTAAAAAACATCATTTTTTCTAAATGACCGATACCGTTTCCGTTATCGTGGTGCAAAAGTATAACGATTATTTTTACTGTGCAAATGTTAATTTCAAATAAATTGATTTTGTGCAAAGTTCTTCTAAAAATTCAATGAAATATAAAAAAAAGTAAATTATTGGTCATTTTGAGGTTTTTAGTAGATATTTCTAATTTATTTTGGTCATTTTTCTAGCTTATTTTTGATGCTTTAAGGTTTATCCTTATTTTTGAGGTATAACATTTTATCTCAAATGCTCAATATCAACAAACTAGCCATTTGCTTAATTCTTTTAAGCTCAAATTTATTTGGACAAGCTATAAAATCTCCAGAAGAATATCTTGGAAATAGCACAGGGTCCAAGTTTCATTTTCATCATCAGCTGATATCCTACGTGGAATATGTGGCTGCTAATAAACCTGAAAATGTTAAAATTTTTCCTTTAGGTTATACTGCCGAAGGTCGACCACAAATGATAGTGGCCATTGGATCTAAGGAAAATATTCAGAATATAGAAGAAATTAGAAAATCCAATCTTCGGAATATTGGCTTGTTAGATGGAGTAAAAAATAAAAATATCCCGGCAATTGCTATGCTATCTTACAATGTCCACGGAAACGAGGCCGTAAGTGCGGAGGTTTCGGTAAAGGTGGTTTATGAATTAGCTTCGGGCATTTCTGATTTAAGTAAAAAAGTGCTTTCAAACACCTTAGTATTGATAGATCCATGTGTAAACCCAGATGGATTTGATAGATATAGCACTTGGTACAATCGATATTTAGGTTCAAGCCCAGATCTACATTCAGCTTCTGTAGAGCATCATGAACCTTGGCCAGGTGGAAGGTTTAATCATTATTTATTTGACTTAAACAGAGACATAGCTTGGCAAACGCAGAAAGAAACCCAACAGCGTATTAAGTTTTACAATAGCTGGATGCCACATTTGCATTCTGACTTTCACGAAATGAGCCCTAATTCTACCTATTATTTTCCACCGTCTGCAAAACCTTTTCATGAGGATCTTTCGCTGTGGCAAAGAGAGTTTCAAGAGAAATTGGGAGAGTACAATAAGAAAAATTTTGACGACAAAGGTTGGTTGTATTATACCAAAGAGAACTACGATTTGTTTTATCCAAGCTACGGAGATACGTATCCTTCATATAACGGTGCTATCGCTATGACATTCGAGCAGGCTGGTGGTGGAGGGTCGGGTTTGTCTTTTATGAGAAATGATGGAGATACACTTACGCTTAAAGATAGGATAGCTCATTCATATTCT
This sequence comes from Lacihabitans sp. LS3-19, assembly GCF_024343575.1. Classification (GTDB taxonomy): domain Bacteria; phylum Bacteroidota; class Bacteroidia; order Cytophagales; family Spirosomataceae; genus Leadbetterella. The sequence continues at coordinate 130,028 of NZ_RJUA01000130.1, forward strand.
ACAAGCTTGGGTACTTTGTCAGCCATTTCTGATAATTCACAAAAAACGATTGAAGAGTTCATTAAGTTTTTTGAAGAACCAAAAAACAAAGGTTATGGAAAATACAAAAGCTATGTAATGAAATTTAAAGACAGTGAAGCGAATATTAAGGCTTTGACTGAGCAATTAGACAAAATGGGTATTACCTATAGTTTTGCAAGTAAAAAATCTTCTGGCAATGGTTTCAATTTCCAAAATCAAAAAGAGGAGTCATTTAGTATTGAAGAAAATGACCTGATAGTTAATTCTTTCCAGCCCAAAGGCGTTTTAACAAAGATTCTTTTTGAACCAAAATCATATCTTGAAGATTCAAATACTTATGATATTACAGCATGGGCCCTTCCTTATGCATTTGATTTAAAGGCTTTTGCGTCGACGCAGAAAATATCAGGTAATGATGCCAAACCAGTTTTTAGTCAGATTTCTGCAACTCCAGCTGGTAAAAAAGTATTTGCATTTGCTTCAGAAATTAACTCTTTTGAATCGTCTAGGCTTTTAGCCGAACTTTTAAAAGAAAAAATAAAGGTAAGAATTCAAGAATCTCCATTTAAAGCCAACGGAAAATCTTACAAAAGCGGGACATTGCTCATAACTAGAAAAGGAAATGAAGGATTAGGTGAGAGTTTTGAAAGTAAAGTTTTAGGCATAGCTGCAAAGTATAGCCTCAACTTAAATGCATTGACATCAGGTTTAGTTGAGAACGGCCCAGATTTAGGCTCGGGTTCGGTGGATATTGTTAAGCCTCCAAAAATTGGTATTGTAATCGGTGCTGGTGTTACGCCAACAGCGGCAGGAGATGTTTGGCATTTCTTTGATAAACAATTGGAATATCCTTCAACGCTAATCGATGGCTCATATTTTTCAAGAGTTGATTTATGGCAGTTTGATGTTTTGATTTTGCCAAACGGCAGCTATGGGAAAATCATCAATGATCACAAAGAGATTACACGTTGGGTGAGTGACGGAGGAAGATTGATAGTGATGGAAGATGCTAATTCTTATTTTCAAGGAAAAGATGGCATTGAACTTCAATCAAAAAGTAAATCAGACAAAGCCCAAGATTCTTCCAAAACTTATGGTGCTAGAGAAAGAGATGCTATTTCAGATCAAATACCAGGGGCTATTTACAATGTTAAGCTTGACAATACCCACCCATTGGCTTATGGATACAATTCTGATATTTATGTGATGGTAAGAAGTGTATTAAATAATGAATTTCTTAAAAACGGTTGGAATGTAGGTAAACTTGGAGAGCACATGAGTGGTTTTGTAGGAAATAACGCCAAAGCTTCGATGAAAGATGTACCAGTATATGGAGTTCAGGATATAGGAAAAGGTAAAATTATCTATATGTTAGAAAGTCCAATATTTAGAGGTTTTTGGTATGGCGGGAAGTTGATGATGGCTAATGCGGCGTTTTTGGTAAAGTAAATTTATGCTTAAAATAATTGGTGCAAGTTTTTTATGTATCGTGCTTTTCTCTTGTTCGAAAGAAACTAAAAAAGAGGAAAGCAAAATAGATTTTTGTTCTAAAATACACCAAAAAGAAGGTGGGCAAATTCAAAAATATCTTGAGGGTTTTTCAGAGAAAATGAAAAATCAAACTGCCGCTTATGTGCTTGAGGATGGTGGAGGTTCATTGGTTACTCGTGCTTGGTTTACCGAAAATTCTGAGAAAAGTATTGATATTCAGTATTTTATATTTTCGACTGACAATGTAGGCCTCATTGCTTGTGATTACTTGATTCGAGCTGCGGATAGAGGCGTTAAAGTCCGACTTTTGGTGGATGATATGATGGTGGACTCTGAACTTGAGGATATTCTAAGCATGGAAGCTCATCCTAATATTGAAATCAAGATTTATAATCCAGGCGTAAATTTGGGTAAAAACATTTTTAAGAAAATCGGGAAGTTTGTGAGTGATTATAGAAATGCTAACCTTAGGATGCATAATAAAACCTTTATTGTTGACAAAAAAGTAGCTATAACCGGCGGAAGGAATATTGCAGATGAATATTTTGATTATGATCATGAATATAATTTCAGAGACAGAGATATATTATTAATAGGCAAATCAGTATCTCAAATAAATGACTCATTTGTACAGTTTTGGGAAAGTGAATTGAGTGTGCCAGTTTCAAAATTGAGTGCAGATAAAATACAATACAAAGGTGATGCTTATGAAAAACTCCATCAATATGCATGTAATCCTGATAACTTTTGGCCCCAAGTCCGAAAAGAATTAAACGAGTTTCCTGCCACATTTCAAAAAATAATACAATCAGAAGCTATAGTTTGGTCTGATAATGTGAGATTTGTGTCTGATATGCCAGGAAAAAATGAAGGTAAAAATGGCTTAGAAGGTGGTGGGCAGTCTACCAAAGAATTGATTGGTTTAATAAATGGAGCCAAGACAAGTATAGATATCAATACGCCCTATTTGATTACAACAGAATTGGGAAAAAGTGTTTTCAGAAATGCTGTTAAAAGGGGTGTTAAAGTAAGGATTTTGACCAATTCGATGTCTTCAACTGACAATGCGGAGGCATTTAGCGGTTATCAAAGAGACCGAGTGGAACTTTTGAGAACTGGCATCGAAATATATGAATTTAAGCCAGATGCGGCTGAAAGATTTAAAGTAATGACTGGGGCATTACAAAAGAAAATGAATTTTACGCCAATTTTTGGCCTTCATGCCAAGTCCATGGTGATTGATGGCCATATTGCGGTAGTTGGTACTTTCAATTTGGACCCAAGAAGTGCCAATCTCAACACAGAATGTTTTGCTTTGGTGGATTCTGAAAAGCTTTCTGAAGGTATTTTGAAAAATATGAATGAGGATTTTCAGACTGGCAACTCATGGAAAATTACGCCAAACTTTAATCCAGATAAAGAAGTAAATTTAGCTAAAAGATTAAAAGTTAAGAGCAGGAGGGTGGTTCCTAAGTCGATTTTGTAAGTTTATTTATCTTTTGCAGCAAAAACAATAACCTTAAAAAAAAGATTTTTTTTCATTTTTGACCTATTTTGATTATATTTTATTGAAATACCAATCGGAAATAGTCTTTTTTCAAGAATAATCCTTTCTTGGTATACAAGTCAAAAATATTCTCCTTACTTTTGCATCGTTTTTAATCGAACTATCCGTTCGAGACTCTGCAAATGGCAAAAGGTCTGTGAGACCCTTTAATTTTTTCCCTTCAGAGCAGGCAACGGATATTAATCCGTGATGTTCACGTAAGGGCGTATCGCAATCGCCTCAAATTTATTATTTTTTTCAAAAATTCGGTCGTTAGCGAAACGCCCGACAAACAGATTTTATGCAAACAGTAAAGTTTACAGATTTCCCTGTGTCAGAATTTATTTTGCAAGCAGTGGAAGAAATGGGTTTCGTAGATACAACTCCTATACAAGCAGCCGCAATTCCGGTAGTGTTGTCAGGAAGAGATGTAATCGGACAAGCTCAAACAGGAACGGGAAAAACTGCAGCCTTTGGTATTCCTGCCATTGAGCATGTAGATGTGAGCAATCGTGCCACACAAGTATTGATTATGTGCCCTACAAGAGAGTTGGCTCTACAAGTAAAAGAGCAGATTACAAAATTAGCAAAATTCAAAAAAGGTTTATTGGTAACTGCCATCTATGGAGGAGAATCTTACGAGCGTCAATTTGCCAACCTTAAAAGAGGTACGCAGATAGTAGTAGGTACGCCTGGTAGAATTATGGACCACATCGAAAAGAAAACTTTGAAATTGGATAATATTTCGATGGTTATTTTGGATGAAGCTGACGAAATGTTGAACATGGGATTCAGAGAGGATATTGAGCAAATTTTGTCTCATGCACCTTCAGAAAGACAAACGGTTCTTTTCTCAGCTACGATGTCTAAGGATATTTTGAATATCACAAAGAAGTTTCAGAAAGATCCTGAGATTATTAAAGTAACAAAAAACGAAATCACAAACGTAAACATTGACCAAACTTTTTACTTGGTAAAAAGAGAAGCTAAGTTTGAGTTGATGGTTAGATTGATAGATGTACACGATTTACAATTGATGTTGGTGTTTTGTAATACCAAATCAAAAGTGGATGAGTTAGTAGAAGATTTGCAAGCACAAGGTTATGCGGCAGAAGGACTACACGGAGATTTACGTCAAGCGGCGAGAAATCAGGTAATGAACAAGTTCAGAAACGGAAATACAAAAATATTGGTAGCTACTGACGTAGCAGCTAGAGGTATTGACGTGAGCGGTGTTGATGCCGTATTCAACTTTGACCTTCCAATGGACCTTGAGTATTATGTACACCGTATCGGTCGTACAGGTAGAGCAGGTAAATTGGGTAGAGCATTTTTGTTTATCAGCAAAAGAGACCGTAACCGTATGAGAGATTTGGAGCATTATACTAAATCTGCAATACCACAAGGTCAAATACCAACGCAAGCTGACATGACCAAAGCTCGTCAGGCGAAATTTGTAGAGAAAATCAAAGCAAATATCCAAGACGAAGACAATGAGGCTTTTGAAGGAATAGTAGACCAATTAAAAGAAGAAGGTATATTGACACATCAAATTGTTTCTGCCCTAATGCGTATGCAAGCAGGAACAGCTAGGAAGTCTAACTTCAAAGATCACGAACTGTCTGACGACGGAGGTAGAACAGGAGATAGAAGAACTGAGAGCAGATTTGGTGGTAGAAACGAAAGACCAACAGGTGGAAGAGGATTTGAAAGAGGAGGAGATTCTTCAAGAAACGGAAGTTTTGAGAGAAGAGGTGATTCAACAAAACCTAGAACACGTGAATTCTCACCAGAGGGCGGAAGACCAAGAAGAGCATTTGGAGCAACTCCAGGAGCACCTTCAGTAGCTGAAGCTGGTATGACGAGATTGTTCTTAAACCTTGGAAGAAAGGACAATGTTTCTCCAAACCATATTGTTGGAGCTATAGCTTCAGAAGCAAAGATTCCAGGAAGAGCGATTGGTCAGATAGATATGTATGATAAGTTTAGCTTTATAGAAGTTGCTCACAAAGACGTAAGTAAAGTAATAGACGGAATGAAAGGTAAAACTATCAATGCTCGTGAAGCGAACATAGAAGTAGCGAAATAAAATTTTTTTTGATAGAATTTAAAAGAAAGCGAATCTGTAAAGGTTCGCTTTTTTTATTTCATTTTTTGAAAATTAATAGTTTTACTTTTAAGAACTTAAAATTGAAGTTATGATAAGAGAACTTAAAACAAATTTATTAAGTACAAACATTTTATTGTTTACCTCTAAAAATCATCAAACCAATAATAGTATAAAGGCCATTTAAAAGCAGGTTTTCAAAACCAAATTTGTATCCAAAATTGTTTTCGACCAACATTACAGTAAAATAGGTCAAGATAGGGGCGGCGATACAAATGAAAGGGACATATTTGTCTATTACTGGTTTTTTTGTGTAAATTCCATAAGCAAATAAGCCAAGAAGTGGACCATACGTATAACTGGCAATTTGATAAACTGCCGAAATAACGTCTGTGCTATTGAGTTTATTGAAAATCAAAATCACAATCACAAATATTATCGAAAATGCGATGTGAACTCTATTTTTTATACGCATTCTTTGTGCTTCCACTTTGTTTTCTACATCCATAAAATCTATAGAAAAAGCAGTTGTTAAGGCCGTTAAAGCTGAGTCTGAGCTTGCATAAGTTGCTGCAGTTATACCAATCAAGAATGTTACTCCTACCAAAATTCCTGCAAGACCAAACTCCGAGCCACTAAAAACTTTCAAGGCCATCATTGGATATAAATCATCTGTTGATTTAGGTATTTCGATGCCTTTTTGATAAGCATACATATACAATAAAGCACCCAAACTTAAGAACATGATGTTTACAATTACCAAAGTTATAGTAAACCAGAACATGTTTTTTTGTGCCTCTTTGATGTTTTTACACGTTAGATTTTTTTGCATTAAATCTTGGTCCAAACCCGTCATAACTATGGCTATGAAAGCTCCGCTTATGAAAAGTTTAAAAAAGTTTTTGGCATCACCCCAACCTCCTGAGAAAAAGAAAGTTTCAGACATCGGACTATTGTACACTTTACTAGCCATTTCACTAAAACCCAATCCTAATTGATTGCTAATCAGGTAAATTGTCATTGCTACGGCTGAAATCAAAAAGAAAGTTTGCAATGTGTCTGTAATCACAATTGTTTGTATTCCACCTTTGAATGTATAAACCCAAATAAGTAAGATTGTCAAAATAACAGATATTTCAAAAGGAACACCTAAAGGATCATAAATGGCGATTTGTAGTACTTTTGCAGCAACATATAGTCTAACTGCTGAACCTAGAGTCCGAGACAAAAGGAAAAATGCTGAGCCAGTTTTATAGGACCAAAACCCAAATCTGGTTTTTAAATAACCATATATTGAAATTAGATTTAGTTTATAATACAAAGGCATAAGCACTGTTGCAATGAAAACATAGCCAACTGTAAAACCTAAAACCATCTGAAAGTATGAAAAGAACTTTGCCCCCACAGCTCCAGGGACAGATATAAAAGTAACGCCTGAAATGCTTGTTCCAATCATTCCGAAAGCTACTAACCACCATGGTACAGATTTGTTTGCTGTAAAAAAAGAATTTGAATCAGCTCCTTTCGAGGTAACTATAGATATTGTAATAAGTATGAAGAAATAAATTAATAGAATTCCAAGGGCTAAATAGGGGGACATAGAAAAAGATTTAATGAAATATTTCGACAAATATGTGTAAAAAACGGCAAAAAAAATCGCTTTTTAAGTGAAATATTAAATGTTTTCTTTTTCTTAATTCTAGGTTAATTAATTGATTGGGATTAATGAAAATAAAACAATAAAGGTTTTAGGCCTTTATTGTTTTATTAAGTTTCATTCAAGATTTCCTATCAAAAACCTTTGATTTCAGAAATCACAATTCTTCTTCTTCTTGCAATCTTATATCGTGTTCCATTCAATAGTTGGGCATAAGTTTTTCCATTGTCATCATTTATTTCATTTAAAAAATGGGTATTAATGATAATTGACCTGTTGATTCTAAGAAAGTTCGGATTATTAATATATTTCTTCTCGAAGAATCCTAAGGTATAGCTAGAATAGAAAGTTGATCCATCTTTAAATAAGATTGTTGTATAATTGATATCAGCTTCAAGACTGATAATTTCTTCGTTAAGGGACAATTTTTTATTAGTTTTCATTTTTATATAAATCAAATTTTTTTAACAATCAGGCATGCTGTTTTTTTGTAGAAACTTCTCTAATTTCTTATTCAAAACTCAATGCAAAACCAACCAACCAATTTAGATGAAAGGAAGTGAGTATCAAATAAGAAGTAATTATTGAAGCCTTATTGTATTTATTTGTTTCTAAGTTTCTTCTTTAAAACATCAATTTCTTTTTGCTGCTGTATTGTATAAAGTGTCAGTTCTTCTACTTTTTCGAGCAATTTGGAAACCATTTCGTCGATCGAGACACCATTTTTCACCACCTCTTCAGCCGATGGAATATTGGGCAAGTGATTGTTTAAGGCTATAAATTGAGATACTTCTTGAAGAGAAAGGAGCTTGTAGTTTTTATCAAAAACCTTGTCAGACCATTGGTTTTCGTTTTCGTATTTCATCTTGAAAGAATTCAAAACAAAAAGCCCCTTTTCGTCTAATTCCAGAAAATTTCGGTCGTTGATTTTGAAAGAGGGGGAATTGAAGGCAGTTCGCATATTAAAAACACCCTTTACATCGAGGCGATACTGTGGATTTGAAAGGCCAATGCCTACTTTCACAAGTGAGGTATCACCCAGAACCAAAGCGTCGTCTACCGAAACTTTAGCATTGTAGCCAATAGCCGAGGCTCTTTGCAAATTATTTTGATTGTAGCCTACACCTCCTGCATAGCGACCAAAATAAGACGAAGTCTGTCCAAATGAATGTAAACTAAGGAAGAGTAAAAGGGTGTAAAGGAATGATTTTTTCATGATTTTAAATTGTTATATTTTGCTTGAAATTCGAAATAAATTGTGAGTACCAGGAAAACTGCAAGTACAAGTCCAATAAAAAATACTGGGTGCAGGGTGTAAAAGCTTTTTTTAGCATTGCATAGCACATCTTGGGTGCTAAAAGCAGCAGTGAACCACGGAATTTCGCCATAAATTTTTCCAAATGGATCTATAAAACAAGAGATGCCTCCGTTGGAACAACGTGCTATGGTTCGGCGGTTTTCGATGGCTCGCAGTCGTGTAAAACTCAACAATTGCTTTCCGCCAGCAGTTTTCCCAAACCAGGCGTCATTGTTCATCAAGGCTACAAATTCTGCTTTTTGGTTTACTAAGGCTGCTATTTTTTCAGGATACATTTGTTCCCAACAAATACTTAAAGCCACTTTAAAGGTTTCATTTGCAAAGTTGTTATATGAAAATGCCATGGGCTCATTGCCTCTTTCCATAGCCGACCCTCTTGGAGTTGGAGTTTTTTCAAAATAAGGCATGAGTTCTACAAAGGGTAATCCAAATTGTTTTTGGTACACCTTTACCTCTTTTGGTTTTATTTTTAATGAATCCCAAAACATGGCCAGTTGTGGCGTAAAAACCACGGCGTTGTTTCTGAAAACAGCTTTGTTGTTTTCCTCGGGATATTCAACGTAACCGATGGCTACAGAAGTTTGCCAGGCAGCTATGGCGTTTTTTGTGAAATCTAATAACACAGAATCCTGAAACAGCGATAAGGGAAAGGCGGCTTCGGGCAATAAAAGCAAATCGGGCTGCGAAGTATTCACAGCAGAATCTGATAGTGTTACAATTTGATCGAAAGTTTTTTGAACCATCAAACTGTCTTTACCATAGCTATCTATATTGGTCTGAATCAAGCTTACTTTGGTCTTTTTGTCAGCCACACTCAAAACACTCTTGGGGTTTAATTTTACCACATAAAAGGAGTACAATAGTGGAATAGCCAAGCAAATGCCTACATAAGCATAGTTTTTACCTTTTTTATAAACCAAAGCCATGGCAATCAAACAATTCATCGTCATCACCCAAAAACTGATACCCCACATGCCGGTGATGTCGGCAAACTGAATCAGCCAAGGATGATTAGCTTGTGTGTAAGGCAGCAGGTATACTTGCAGACCATGAGGTGCTTTGTGGGCCAAATATTCCGAAAGTGTCCAGATAAATGGAAAAACCAAAAGAGCTTTATGCCAAGAAAATCTTTTTTTAAAAAAATAGAAGGCCAAAAGTGGGAGCAATAAGAATAAAAATTGAGAAAAAACACATACCAGATACGCCTGAAAGCTGTAAAGGTTAACCCACCAAACATCTACCAAAAGTGCAAAGATGCATAAAATACTTGCTTTCAATAAATAGCTTTTGAAGGTATAAGCTGTTCGATCATCTAATAAAAAAGGTACGAATGCAAACCAAGCCAATATGCCTGTGGGGACGGGTTCATAACTTGGGAAGGATAATCCCAGAAGAACGCCGCTCAACAAGAAGGAATATTTTTGCAAACCTCGCATTATTGTTTTTCAGTGTAGCTGAAGCAGAAACTTGCATTTGATTTACCTTTTCTTAGCTCACTCACCTCAAAGCCTTCCTTTGATTTTTTAGAAATAAAAAGCCCTTTGCCGTCGCCTTCCATTTGGAGTGAAATTATCATGTTATCTGGGTTTTCAACTGGCGATTGAAATTGAATAAATGTCTTGCCTTTGCGTAATTTTCCAAAACCAGAATTTATTTGGGGAACTAAGGTTGCAGACTTCTCAGTATTTTCAGGAATTTCACTGGATGCCACACGGGCAGAAGCATTTGAACTTAGAATTCTCCAAGCAGCCCCATCAAAATAATAAAAGCCTGGTGTTTGGTCAATTTGATAAATCAATAATCCTTCAGCAGGGTCAGTAGGGCGGTTTGCTTTACCTATTCTCGGGATCAAAATACCTAAATTGTCATCTTTAATGTCTAAAATTGCTGATGGATGTGCTGTGTCATTATCAGTGTTTATCGTTACTCCAATCCCATCGTTGTTAAGCACCACATCGGTATTTTCTGATAAGATAGCGGTGGGAACAATTATTTTATAATTCATGTAGGTCAAGTTCGCTACTCCACTGGTAGCAGACACTCCAGCATTAAACATTAGGCCCTCTTTAGTGATAAAACCTACCTCATAACGGGTTCCTAGCAGGGTAAATGCTGTATTTTCATCGGGTCGAGTAAATTCCTGAACGACAGTAACCATACGCAAACAGTTGAAAACTCCATTTGGTGTTGAAATTGTACCAAAAGCATCAACCGTAATATCGCGAATGTATTTTGTAAGTGTAACATCTGTAACATAATCTACCTCTTCCATGGTAGTCTCCCAACTATCACCTAAATCTAAAGGTACGTCTGCATATTCATAGTCAGGCTCATCAAAAATATCATCATCGCCTACTTCCAAATCATAGCTCGTTCCAAGATGTAGAATGGCATCATTATCAATAAAGAAATGTTCATATTCTTCCATTATGCGGTCGTTATTGTCAAAATAATACGTTCGCATTACTTTATTGGCACCTGGAATTTCCAAGCCGGAGGGTACTTCATTAAGAGCTATAAAATCGTTTCTTCCTGGGTTTTTTAAATTAACAAACAGACTTGCGGGCAAAGTCCAGGATTGAGGTGAGGTACTATTTGCAACACCAATATTCATACTTATTCCATTGATATTCTTTTGATATTGTAACCAAGTATTTCCCGGAGAAGAAATGGTATTGTAATCTGACAATTCAATTGAAATAGCTGTATTTGTCTGTACCACTGAATTTTGTGGCATTAGGTCTTTTAAGTTCAAGGCACCTACATCAAACCTTTGTAGCATTTTTGGTTTAACAGCTTTGTAGCTCAATCTTACCTGTGTTTCAGGAATAGGGCCAACATAACTGCTTGATAAAACATTTGAGCTGTATAAGGCAAATAGAATAAAGAAAAGGAGGTTTTTGATCTGTAAAAAATGTTTCATAGTCTATATGTTTTTTTTGTAAAACTTGGAATAGCATAACAACGCTACAAAAATATCCCTAAAGCTTTATTTAAAAAATAGGTGTTAACCCTCATTTTTGAAGGATGCACTTACCTAATTTCTTATAAGTTTTTAATTACACCCAGCCAATAATTTTGTAAGGTAAACGGCCCCATTCGCAACCTCAAATCCGGGATTCATATTGATAGTGTTTCCTGCCTGGTATATAGTATTTCCACCAGAAATTTTGTTGGTAGCCGTGATACTTTGATTGGCTTTTTGAAAGATTGTACCCGAGGAAATATTATCGTTAGGAGAAATAAATGTTTGGCCACTAGGGCAAGGTATAATAGTAAGCGTTAGCTCTGTGGAACCAAGATTTCCACAAAGGCCAATACTTGGAGTGAAAGTATAGGTGGTTGTCGCCAGGTTATTTAAAGCAGGCGTCCAGGTTCCGGCAATTCCATTGTTAGAAATTTGAGGTAATGGTGAAACCACTGTCCCTGAATAGGCAGAAGGTAAAGCTGAGAAAACGGGTAGAATTGTGTTAGCGGTGCAGGCAATTCCACTCGTTACGCCGCCCAAAGCCACAAAATTAGAATTTGTATTACCACAACTTTTGTCGAAATTGTTTAAAGTAGCATTGTTTTGGTTACCCGAAGAATCGGCTACCATCGTAATAGCAGTATTTACTCCTTTAGCCAAGCCTTGATTAAAATGCAGATTGACCACAAGCCCGCAATCACTTGTCGGAATTTCACAATTGTATCTGTTTTGAATCTCTGCCTGGCTCAAAGCCCTGTTCCAAACCCGAAATTCGTCCAGTAGACCCTCAAATGGAAAGTTTTCACTAGTATTTCGTTTACCGATGATCATATCTGTTGAGCTTGGTACCACAGGCGTAGTTAAAGGATTTGAACCATTATTTGTTAGCGGAATATCTACCCCATTGACATACATTTTAGCTAAACCGAGGCTTGGATTGTATACACAGGCCAGGTGTATCCATGTATTAGGAGTGATGGTATTTACGCCGCCATCTAACCAGACTCCAGTGGTAGGAATAAACCGGATATTGTTATTCAATTCTCCGCCTGTATGAATTTCCATCTGTTCTAAATCTTTGCCACATATAAAATCAATTGCAGCACCCGAACGCCCCCATTTCACCCAGGTTTCAATGGTAAACTGTTCCATGTTAAGACTTGCATTATGAGGAATTTGTAAATGATCATCAATGCCATCAAAACTCAGTGCAGCTGCCGGCTCAGCATTGATTATGGTTAGGTTTAATGTTTTTTTATGACAATTGTTTTCAAAAATATAAGTTCCTGTTGCCGTGTATGTTACATTATTAGCAGACCAGATAAAATCTCCGCAAGAGCTAATACTGATAGTATCTGAAGTAATGGGTACTATTTCAACAAGCATCGGAATACCTGTCCAGGGAGTTACACAATACCGCGGAGTGGAAGTAAAAGTGTAAGTAGTTGTTACAGTATTATTAGGTGCTGGCGTCCAGGTTCCTGTTACACCTTCGATTGAGCTTGAAGGTAAAGTAAAATTTGTACCAGCACACAAAGGCCCAATGTTTGCGAAAGTGGCAGGGTTTTCCATGGTAGGTGGAGTGGTCATTATATTTAACATAATAGAATTCGAACAGGAATTTGGAGCAGGAGTAAAAGTGTAATTATCGACAGGGACCGAACTGTTGAAAGCAGGTGACCAAGCACCGCTAATGCCTTCTAAAGATGTAGTAGGTAAAGTATAACTTTCTCCTTCGCAGATATTTGGAATAGTAAAAGTTGGCTCAGTTGGGCTTTTCACAGTTATAGACATGGTGGTGCTTTCAAAACAAGGTGACTCAGGCAATCCATCTTGTATGGGCGTAAAAACATAGATCATTGAAGTAAAATTATCAATTTCGGCAGGCGACCATGTACCCATTATTCCATTATTTGATGTTTCAGGCAATGTATATGTAACAACTTCACCCTCACAAATCGGGGGTATTTGAGTAAAAACCGGCGTTACACAACCCTGAGCATTTGCATATTGACTTAGCAAATAGAGGATGAATATTCTGAGGTATTTCATTTTGATGAATTTGTCGTTTACACCAACTTTAAATTAAATTACCTAAATGAGCAAAGCTTTAATTAATAGTTTGTAAAAAAACTAGTGGCTAAGCCTCATTTTTTACTCAAGATAATATGCTTCATTTTAAAGAATAACATTTTAGCTCTTTTATCTTTTGCTGAAATTTTAGTTTTCATGGCTGTGAGCACAAACAAAAATTCAAATTCTATTTGCAAAAATCATACTCATAAAAATTTGAACCAGAATTTCCAACATTCGACCTAATAGTTTTTCTTTGAATCTGGAGGCCGCTTTCATTTGCGGTTCTGCTGTATTCTTCATCTTGAATAACAGTCATGCTTGAGGTCGGCATATTATTTCCATCAAGGATGGTTGAGTATTTGAATGTAGTGGGTGCATTGTTGGAATATTTATAAACCAATGGGAATCTGAAAAAATCTATTGGATTGGTAAATTGATCAAAAATTAAACCTTTCAAAGTAGTATAATGCGAGCGGATTTTAACAAAACCACCATATTCAACTTTGGATAGCAGAAGTCCATTTGAGGCTTTGATTTCAATCAAGCTAACATTGCCATCAGTATCATAGGTGAAATTGGAAGAAGCTCCATCAAAAAGTGCATAAGTTGCATTAGGACTTGCAATAGTTAGTTTACTTACTTGCTTACTTGAGTTTAAGTTTACTTTGAAGTCTCCTATTTTTGTGCCATAGGCATCTTGAAGTTGTACATTTGAAAGGTCACCGTTAGTATAAGAATATTTAAGCTCAATTGAAGAGTTTTTTTGACTGCTTAAGATTCCATTATTGTAAGTGAAATCTGTAGTAAGTATAACTTTTCCTGATTCAAGATTTTTAATCTGAGAAACTGTCCCGTCAGCATTAAAAGAAAAAGAGTCGTAATCACTGCTTTTATTGGCTCCAAAATAAATTTTTGAGATTTTACAATCACTGGGATTAGTTGATAATGGATTGGGATCTACAGTTTCTGTTGTTTCGCATGAGAAGGCTAAGAAAGCAAAAATAATTGAGAAGATTTTTTTCGGTGTTTTCATTTTGGTCTTTTTTATTAATCACAAAATTGAAAAGTTTATTTTGTCCAAAAAATAGGTGTTAACCCTCATTTTTAAATGGAAGTATCTATTTTATTAAAAACTTTAATACTTTTGACTTCATTCGAAAAATTAAGATACTGGTATGTTTCGGCGTTTATTTTATGTGATATTTTTTCTGATTGCCTTTTCTTCCAGAGGTCAAGTGTTTGATATTGATAGTCTTACGAAAATAATTAATTTAGAAAATCTCGCTGTTGTTTATGAAGATACTCAAAGAAATTTGAGTATTAGTGAGCTTTTGAATGTAAAAAATGTAGAATTTAAATCTGTTTCAAACCTAAATATAGGTATTTCTTTTTCAAATTATTGGTTAAAATTTAGTCTAAAAAATTCAAGTAAAACGGTTACCAAAAGGCTTTTGTCTCTCGAAAGTATTGTAAATGAAGATGTTTATTTTTACAAAATCGTCAATGGTAAAATAGTGGAGAATACAGTCGTCGGTGTAAATTATCCATTTGCTTTGAGACACATAAAATACCGAACTCCAGTATTTGAAATTACGCTATTACCAAATCAGGAAGCAGACTTTTACCTTAAAACATACGGAAACGGACAACCACGAAACCTTACTGGTTTATTACTTGAAACATTTGATTTTTATGAAAGTGATGTACTTAAAATGTTCTTTTTAGGTGTGGTATATGGAATATTAATATTGATAATGGTTTATAATTTTTCATTCTATTTCATCACAAATGAAAAAATTTACCTTATTTTTTTGTTACAAGTAATGTTTTCTTCTATTGCGATTGCCTATTTTGATGGATTTGTTTATCAATATATTTTTCCAAATAGTGGTTATTGGAGTAATCAGACCGTGGCCATTGCTATGTGTTTTACATTTATATTCAACAATCGCTTTATATCAGAATTTTTCAATTTAGAAAAATTGGCACCATGGGCATACAAAACCTTTCGAATCCTTACGGTTTTAGTATTTTTGATTTTGGCTATTTCATTTTTGCATCCCGTTGGTTTCAATATTTTTGCAGTAGCGATGTCTATTCTAACCTCTTTAATTGCCATACTGCTGTTTGTCTCGATTTTGGCAGCTAAACGACAAGGTTTTGCATCTTATCTTTTTGGATTATTGGCTACAGTTTGTCTTATTTTCTTTGGCTTAGTTTTTCAACTTCATATCATCGGACTTTTAAGGGATACGTTCATCGTCAAAAATTCAATGCATTTCGCTGTAGTTACCCAATCCGTATTTTTGGCTTTGGCAGTCAATGATAAGTTCAGGATCATCAGAGAAGAAAACACATACTATCAAGCAAAGTTGATGGAGGCATTGAATCAATATTCTCAAAATCTAATTAGCAATATTGAGGCTGAAAGACAGCGATTAGCTACAGATATTCATGATGGGTTAGGTCAAAATTTACTTACGATTCGGAATAAAATTTTACGGTCATTAAAAGAAAAATTAATTTCTGATAAAACTAAAGAAACATTTAATGATTTACTCGAAATCACAACCGAAACCCTTGATGATACCCGGGCGATGTCGTATAACTTGCGTCCACCTATTTTGAGTACTATGGGCTTGACTGTTGCGATACAAGTATTGGTCGAAAAAATGCAAAATTCGTCTAATCTTAAAATTGAACTTGAAATTAAGGAATCTGTAGATGGTGTGGTTTCAAAAGACCTAGAGATCAATATTTACAGGATTTTACAGGAAGGGTTTAACAATGTTATGAAACATGCAAATGCTACCCATATAGATTTGAAAATTGCTAAAAAAGAAGATAGGATTGAAATAAACTTTCAAGATAATGGAATAGGATTTAAGCAAAATATAAAAATAAATGGTCAAGGTATTCTCGGGATTAAAGAAAGAGTTGCCTTGTTGGGTGGTACAATAAATATCGTTTCGGATTCGGGTAAAGGTACATTACTTCAAATCCATGTTCCAATAAATAAAAATTCCCCTATGGGTGAAATGTAGCCATGAATACTATAAAAATAATTATCGCAGACGATCATCCATTATTTCTAAAAGGCTTGAAAGATGCATTATCTGATGAAGCAGATTTTGAGATTTTGGATTCGGCATCAAACGGTCAGGAAGCTTTAGACAAAATAATAGCTTTACAACCTGACGTGGCTACACTAGACTTAGATATGCCCATGATGAATGGCATTGAAGTGGCGAAGGTGCTGCTAAAAGAACACAAAAACATCAAAATCGTAATTTTGAGTATGCACAAAGATGCAGACATTATTCGAGCTGCAATGGCACTGGGTATTAATGGTTATGTTTTTAAAGATGATGCAGTCAATGATTTGGTTACAGCTATAAGAGATGTATATGCTGGGGGATATTATATTTCAATTGATAATGCTAATTCTTCCTTTTTTTTAAATGATGACAATGAGTTAATCAGCGAATTAACCAAAATGGAAAAGCTAATTTTAAAAGAAATAGCACTACAAAAAACAACAAAACAGATTGCCGACGAAAATTTTATAAGCTCTAAAACCGTAGAAAATCATCGAGCAAATATTTGCAGAAAACTAAATTTGAGTGGTAATAATGCCTTGTTGAAATTTGCCTTAAATGTAAAAGATTCCTTAAAATAAAGAGTTTTTGAAACTGAAAAGAGATGATTTAAATTAAGGAAATTGAAACTATTACCTTCAAAATGAGTTTTATTTGGGAAAAATTATTTATACTTTTAAAGTAAGTTTTTCAAAAACCTGATAAATTTGTAAAATAAACCTAAGGAACTGACAATGAAATACGCCCCAGAGACGGATGTAGAAGTTTTGATTGAAGAAGAAATCGTAGTTGACGAAATCAAACTATATTCTGTTGTGGTATTTAATGATGAGGTGAATACTTTTGATTTTGTAATAGATACACTCATGGAAGTGTGTGAGCACTCCAAAGAACAAGCCGAACAATGCACGCTAATTATACATTTCAAAGGAAAATGTTCTGTTAAAAACGGTGATGTAGAAGATCTTACGCCTATCCGGAATGCGATTTGCCAAAGAGGCATGTCTGCTGAAATCTTACTTAGATAATCAATAATACTTTGAATTACCCTTCAAAACTCATAGAAGACGCTGTAAATGAAATCTCCCGATTGCCTGGAATAGGTAAAAAGTCAGCATTGCGTTTAGCTCTTCATTTACTAAAATCAGAAAAAAATCAAACGCAGCATTTAAGCGATGCATTGATAAATTTGGTTGAAAAAACCACCTATTGCTTAGAATGTCATAATATTTCAGATTCTGACATTTGCATGATTTGCAGTTCTCACCGCCGTGATATGAGTATTTTGGCTGTTGTTCAAGATTTTAAAGATGTTTTAGCTATAGAAAACACCAGTCAGTTTCAAGGAAAATATCATGTATTGGGAGGAATAATTTCGCCGATTCAGGGAATTGGCCCAAATGACTTAAACATTGAAAGTTTAATAGAAAGGATAAAAGCCAATTCTGAAATTAAGGAAATCATTCTTGCTCTAAGCCCAACTATGGAAGGTGACACAACTGCATTTTATATAAAAAAGAAGCTAAAAGACTTAGATGTTAAGGTGAGTACCATCGCTCGTGGTATACCGATAGGCGGTGATTTAGAATATACTGACGAAATCACCCTCGGAAGAAGCATTTTAAGTAGAATCGAGTTTTAAAATTCCCATTTCTATTTATCTCCAATTATCTATTTTTGGTCTATTTTAAAGGAAGATTTCAATCTTTTCCAACCAGAATTGCATATTTTTCTTTAAATTGAAGTCTGATTTATATAAATGTAAAGAATATGACTAGGAAAAATTTTGTATCGTCTTTAATGTTAGGAATTTTGGGTTCGAAAATTTCAGTTTCAGAAGCTAAAAAGGCATTTGCTGTTGCAGACCCATTTTCATTACCAGCTCTCCCTTATGCTTATTCGGCCTTGGAACCTTTCATAGATGCTCAAACGATGGAGATTCATCATAGCAAGCACCATCAAGGATATGTTAATAATTTAAATAAAGCGGTGGTTGGCACTCCCATGGAGTTTACGCCATTAGCAGATATCGTAGCTAACATCAGCAAAGCTTCCACGGCGGTGAGAAACAACGCTGGCGGGCATTGGAATCATTCGTTTTTTTGGGAGATTTTAAGTCCTAAAAAACAAAGTCCTTCTGATAAATTGATGAATATGATTGTGAGAGATTTTGGTAGTTTGGATAAAATGCAAACAGAATTTAATGCTGCAGCTACTAGTAGATTTGGTTCAGGTTGGGCATGGTTGATAGTTCAAGACAACAAACTGAAGATTTGCTCAACACCAAACCAAGACAATCCTTTGATGGATATCGCTGAAGTAAAAGGTACGCCAATTCTCGGAATTGATGTTTGGGAACATGCTTATTATCTGAAATATCAAAACAAAAGAGCTGATTATATCAAGGCATTTTGGAATATTGTAAATTGGGAGAAGGTTGAGAAAAACCTCAAAATGATGTAAAGAAATAGAGGCATGTTTAATCACAAATATGCCTTTTTTTTAATTATTTCTTTCTGAAATTATTGTTTGGCAATGGCTAGATTTATTCATTTATTTTGGAAACAAAGAAAATACGGTATCTCATTTTTTTAAAGGACGTATTTATACTTTCTTTAACATGTTTCGGTGGGCCGCAGGCTCATTTGGCTTTATTTATAAAAAGATTGGTTCATCAACGCAGATATTTGTCTGAAGAAGAGTTGATGGAAATGCTGGCTTTGTGCCAACTTCTACCGGGTCCTACCTCGACCCAAACTATTACGGCTATTGGTTTTAAATTAGGCGGCCCCAAATTATCTTATCTGACCTTATTGATTTGGATACTTCCGGCCACAGTTTTTATGGGAATTACGGCTTTGGGTATTTCTTTTTTCGAGCGAGGTACACTTATTAGGCTTACTCAGTTTATCAAGCCCATGGGTGTTGCTTTTATATTTTTTGCAGCTTTTGTGATCGGCAGAAAAGTAATTACAACTAAAACTTCGGTTTGGTTAATGATATTGGCTGCGGTTTTGGGTTTTTTATATCCTTCTCCATATTTAACGCCCTTTGTGATTTTATTTGGCGGTCTTGTTGCCTCTTCAAAATACCGAAAGCAAGAGAAAATGGAAAAAAAGCCTATAAGAATTCAATGGTCAAACTTTATTCTTTGGGCAACGGTATTCGCCTTTGTGATATTTTTAGGTACAATTACCAAATCATTGCCCATAAGGTTATTTGAGAATTTTTATCGAAATGGGAGTTTTGCCTTTGGTGGAGGACACATTCTTAAACCGCTTTTATATAATGAATTTGTAGAATTCAAGCATTATTTAAGTGCAGATGAATTCCTCTCAGGTATAGCAATAGCTGAGTTGGTTCCTGGTCCTACTTTTTCAATTGCCTCATACGTTGGTTCGCTTTCTATGCGAAGTTGGGGATTGAGTGGGCAAGTTTTAGGTTCTTTGGTTGCTTCTTTTGGAATATTCTTGCCAGGGATTTTTATGATATTTTTTGTTATAAGATTTTGGGAACAATTAAAACAATATAGAGGCATAAGGGCTTCTTTAGAAGGAATAAACGCTTCTTCAACGGGTCTTACAATAGCAGCGGGAGTTTCTCTTTCCCAACCTTTAGTAAGCGACCCAATCAATATTATTACAGTTTTAATAACCTTAATCGTACTCTATTTCGAAAAAGTCCCTAGTTATTTAATAATTCTAGGTGGTATATGTTTAGGTGCGGTTTATTGAATTTCGTTTTTTACAATTATGGATGTTTTCTTTACTTATTTTTTACTTGGTTATCAGCA
Source organism: Lacihabitans sp. LS3-19 (assembly GCF_024343575.1). Taxonomy (GTDB): domain Bacteria; phylum Bacteroidota; class Bacteroidia; order Cytophagales; family Spirosomataceae; genus Leadbetterella. Next base: position 150,103 of record NZ_RJUA01000130.1, read on the forward strand.
CATTACGGATTTGGCGGGATATGACCATATTTTGTTTATTATTGCTCTTTGTGCTATTTATCAAATTTCTGATTGGAGAAGTGTTTTGGCAGTTATTACTTTTTTTACCGTAGGCCATTCAATTACTTTAGCACTTTCAGTTTTGAAAATACTTAACATTGATTCAAATCTAATTGAATTTCTGATTCCTGTTACTATACTTTTCACATGTGTAAGTAATTTGTTTTATAAGATTCCAGAATCTTTTCTAGATAAAACACCTAAGCCGTATTTAAGGTATTTTTTTACCCTATTTTTTGGATTAATACACGGTTTAGGTTTTTCAAACTATCTTAAAAGTTTGCTAGGTCAAAGTACCAATATTGTTGGAGAGCTTTTTTCTTTTAATATTGGGATTGAAATCGGTCAGATTGTGATAGTTTCGCTATTTTTGATGCTATCTTATATTATAGTCGAATTTTTTAAAAGAAAGAAGACTGATTTGAACTTTGTACTGTCAGGCTTTGTGGCAGGTTTTACACTTCAATTAATTATAGAAAAATGGATATTTTAATTTTTAAAAACTAAATACTATGAAAAAAACAATTCTGTTCCTATTGATAGGAATTAGGGTTCTAGCTCAACAAACCAACCCTTACAATGCCAATACTGTCTTCGAACAAATGGGAACGGCATTACCGACTCCAAACACTTATCGGACAGCCAGTGGTGCACCTGGCAAAGAATATTGGCAGCAAAAAGCCGATTACGATATAAAAGTTGAACTTGATGATGAATCGCAAAGAATAAAAGGTTCAGAAAAGATAACCTATCATAATTTTTCTCCTGATGCTTTGACCTATTTATGGTTGCAGTTGGATCAAAATCACTTTAGTCAAAATTCGGATGCAAAAACTACTAGACAAACATCAATTAGCCATGAAAGGGGAAGCACTGGTGCTGCTCTTAAATCTTTGGATAATTCTACGGAGAAAGATTTTGGGCATAAAATAGAAAAGGTGACAGATAAGTCAGGGAAGCCTTTGAAATATACTATAAATGGTACCATGATGCGGATAGATCTTCCTACGTCTCTTTTAAAAGGTCAAAATTTTGTTTTTAACATTGATTGGAATTTTAATATCACAGATGCTCTAGTTCAAAGAGGAAGAAGTGGTTATGAGTATTTTGCAAAAGATGGAAATTATCTATATGAAATGGCACAGTGGTTTCCGCGTATGTGTGTTTATGATGACGTAACTGGCTGGCAAAATAAGCAGTTTTTAGGTCAAGGAGAGTTTGCTTTGGTTTTTGGTGATTATAATGTATCCATTACCGTTCCAAACGATATGGTAGTTGGTGCGACTGGCGAACTTCAAAATCCAAAAGAGGTTTTGTCTGCTATTCAAATTCAAAGATTATCTGATGCTGAGACATCTTCTACACCTATTGTAATAGTAAACCAATCAGAAGCTGAAGAGGCAGAGAAAGGTAAACCAACGGGCAAAAAGACTTGGGTTTATTCAGCCAAAAACGTAAGGGATTTTGCTTTTGCTACTTCTCGAAAATTTATCTGGGATGCAATGAAAGTAGATGTAGAAGGAAAGAAAGTTTGGGCAATGTCGCTATATCCTAAAGAAGGTAATCCACTTTGGGGACAGTATTCAACCAGATTAGTAGCTCATACGTTAACACAATATTCGAAAAGGACTATAGCCTATCCATATCCTGTGGCATATTCAGTGCATGGTCCAGTAGGAGGGATGGAATACCCAATGATGAGTTTTAATGGAGCACGTCCATTGGCAGATGGTACTTACTCTGAAGGAACCAAGAATTTCTTGATTTTAGTTATTATTCACGAAGTTGGGCATAATTTTTTCCCAATGATAGTAAACTCCGACGAAAGACAATGGTCGTGGATGGACGAGGGTTTGAATAGTTTTCTTGAAGGCGTAGTTTGTAGAGAATGGGACAGAGATTTTCCAGCAGATGGTATTGAGCCGCAACATATTGTTCCATATATGAAATTGGATCCTGCCAAGCAAAATTCGATAATGTCAAGTAGCGATAATATTTTGCCTGGCACTTTCGGGCCAAATGCTTACTCAAAACCAGCTACAGGCTTGAACATGCTTAGAGAGACCATTATGGGAAGAGAGCTGTTCGATTATGCATTTAAAGAATATGCACGCAGATGGGCTTTTAAACATCCTACTCCAGCGGATTTTTTCAGAACGATGGAAGATGCATCTGGTGTAGATTTGGATTGGTTTTGGAAAGGTTGGTTTTATGGAGTTGATGCTTTAGATCAAGGAATTGCAGAAGTTGAATGGCTTCAGGTGGACTCGCAAAATCCAGAAGTTACAAAAGCTGAGGCAAAAGAATTAGCAGATGCCAAAGGTAAAACTATCAGTAAAATGAGAGACAAAACTGATATACCTCAATCTGTTGTGGAGGCTGATCCTAGCATGAAGGATTTTTATAATACCTATGACCCATATAAGGTTACAGAAAATGATAAAACAAAATATCAAAATTATTTGGAGTCTTTAGGGCCTGAGGATAGAAAAATGGTTGAAAATACGAAGCAATATTATGTTTTAAATTTAAAAAACAAGGGAGGTTTAGTAATGCCTTTGATAGTTCAAGCTCAATTTGAAGATGGAACTACCCAAGATTTTAGGTTTCCTGTTGAAATTTGGAGGCTGAACAATAAGGAAATAAAGAAAACCATAGTGACAGATAAAAAAGTTGCAAAATTTAAACTAGATCCTTATTTTGAACTTCCAGATATTGATGATAGTGATAATGTTTTTCCAAGGGAACCTGAAAAACCAACGAAGTTTCAATTGATGAAACAACAAAGTAGACCTCAGGCATCTAACCCAATGCAAGATGCACGAAAATCTGATGCAGCCGCTGTAGGTGGAAGTGGAAAGAATTAAGGTTTTTAAAAATTAGACTCAAAGAAATTTGGGTCTTTTTTTTATTCAAAAATTGGTGTAAAAGCAAACTTATTTCCATCAAACAATCCTTTGTCTGATAGTTTTAAAGAGGGAATTACCAAAAGTGCCATAAAAGATAAACTCATAAATGGTGATTTAAGTGTTGAGCCTAATTTGGTTTTGGCGAATTGGTCTATCTGGGTATAGTCGTTAGCTACTTCGTATCCATCTTTGTTGCTTATGAGCCCTGCAATAGGAAGCGGTAAAACACCCATTTTTGATTCTGAAACGGCAGCTATTCCGCCTTTCTCTCTAATTACTAAATTTATTGCATCTTTAATAGATTCGTCGTCATTGCCTACTGCTATGATGTTATGAGAGTCATGTGCTACTGATGAGGCTATTGCTCCCTCTTTAATTCCAAATCCTTGAATATAGGCAATAGCTGGCGATGCTTCTGAATATCTATTGTAAACCACTAATTTCAAAATATCATTTTTTGTAAACGCAGAGATAGGTGTTTCTGAAAGATTAAATTTTAAACCTTCAGTTACTAGTTGACCATCATTAACTTTTATGACGTTTACAAGCTCAGCGTCTGCTGGAAGGTCTAATTTTAAACTTTCTATTCCTATGGGTTTAGCATTAAAACTATTAACTATTTCTCCTTTTACATCTTTTATTAGGCTTTTTCCTTTAGAGGCAACCAACTCTCCATTTATATATGTTGATATTACATTAAAGTCTTTTAGATTATTGATTTCAATAAAATCTGCTGATTCACCTTCTCTCAACAAACCTATATCTAAATTATAATGACGAACTGGATTCAAGGAAGCCATTCTTAATACTTTAAAAATTTCAATTCCAGATTCAATAGCTCTTTTTACTAAAAGGTTTATGTGGCCTGCTACTAGATCGTCTGGATGCTTGTCATCAGAACAAAACATCATTTGGGTGGAATGATCATGTGCCAAAGAAATTAATTCCTCAAAGTTTTTTGCAGCACTTCCTTCTCTTATTAAAATTTTAACGCCAAGGTCGAGTTTTTCTTTTCCTTCATTAAGTGTAAAGCATTCATGGTCAGTACTTATGCCTTTGTTGAAGTAATTTATGGCATCCTCTCCAGTCAATCCAGGTGCATGTCCGTCTATAGGTTTGTGATATTTTTGGGCAATTTCTAATTTTGCGATTACATCCACATTTTCATAAATAACACCAGGGAAATTCATCATTTCAGCTAGATAGCCTATTTTAGGATTTGCCATAAGAACTTCAATTTCACCTACGGAAATCGTTGCCCCGGCTGTTTCGAATTCGGTAGCTGGAACACAAGATGGAGCTCCAAAACAAAATTTGAAAGGAATAGTTTCTCCATTGTTTATCATATATTCTACGCCTTTTACTCCAAGTACATTGGCTATTTCATGCGGATCTGAAACTGTTCCTACTGTGCCATGAACTACGGCCATTTTTCCAAACTGGCTAGGCGTAAGCATTGAGCTTTCGATGTGAACGTGAGCATCTACAAAACCAGGAAGGAAATAAGGTACATCGGGCATTTCGTTCTTAATTTTTACAATGTTAAAAATCCTTCCTTCAAAGACAGTGATTTCTCCAAAAAAAATAGTGTTATCGAAAATGTTTATGATGTTCCCTTCGTATTTCTTCATAAAAGTAAATTTTATGCAAATAACAAATTTGTTCCTCTTGGTCAAAATCAATGTTTCTTTTAGTTTTATTTTGACCTATTTTATTGTTTCTATTTGATGAAAGATTATGGATGTTTTTTTGAATTAGATGTTTTGATTTACGTTTTTATTAAGGGTTTTTACTTTTATTATTAAGTAGTTTTACCTGATTTGTTCGACAATTGACAGTATAAGTGTTTGTTATTTAAGTATTTGTGGTTTTTGTATATTTTTATTATGTTTTTCTTTACAGATTTATTTTATAGTTTTGGATAAAAAAATATTAAACCATGAAGGTGACAGAAAAAGAAGGGGAGTTTATTACCCTAAAAGAAGCTATCGGAAAGCAAGAAAAACATTTAAAATTCCGAAATTCCCACTTTAAAGAAAAAGATCCTGTAAGATCTCAATTTTTCGGTAAAGAAAAATTGATGACATTGTTAAACAAACCAAATTGTACCGGTATAAAAATTCTTTTCGGACATGATGACAAAGAAACTCCCAGTTTGGTATTAGTTGCGGCCGACGAAAACCTTAAATTAATTGCAAAAGATTTTACTGGTTTAAAAGGAGGTGGAGACGACGATACTTATCTTGCACATGGGCCTACTTGTCCTGATGTTTGTATGTAAAATATATGTTTGAATCAATTTTTAAATTAGCATTTAAGCATCCATTTATTGCATTAGGAAGTTTACTTCCTTTATTGCCTTTTTTTGTTGCATTATATAGGAGGCAATATTTTACAAAATCCTCTAAATGGTTATTTATATTTTTAATTTTTTTTATGCTTTCAGATATTCCACTTTGGATTACTGCTGCTTATAAAATAAATAATTTATATTATTCCTATACTAGAGATTCTTCGATTTTCATTTTTTTGGCTTCCATATATTTAGTGGGATTAAAGTCGATAAAAGATAGGACCTATTTAAATATTGCAATTTTTCTAATGGTAATGGTTTTAGTAATCCAACTCTTGAAGATTACCGAGATAGGTAGTATTCTTTGGATAAACCGCCTCATATTAGGAGGAATTTCCCTGTTTTATTTTTTTAGATTACTTCAAAATCCAATTATTAAAGACATACTTCGCTTTCCATTCTTTTGGTTTAATTCCGGTATATTGTTTTATTGTTTAAGTACTGTAATGATAACTTTTTTTTATAAATTTACAATAAAGGCGGGAAACCAACCAGAATCTTACATGTTTTTCACCATGATATTGGAATACCTTTCTGTCTCGATGTTTGTGATATTTGCGATTGGATTCTGGAATTTGAAGAACAATAAAAAGTATATAAATTGAAAGGGGTTCAAATATTTGTATTGTTCGCTACGCTAATCCTGATAATATTCGGAATATTGGTAATAGCTTTTGTTGTATATTATCAAAGGAAACAGTTTAATTTGGAAATTAAGCAAAAGGAAGAAAAACAAGAAATTGAGTTGGAATTCCAAAGGAAATTGCTCGAGAATTCGATGGAAGTTCAGGAATTAGAAAGAAGAAGACTCGCAAAAGACCTTCACGATGAAGTCGGGGCTTTACTTTCTGTTTTGAAAATGGGCAATAATCAACTCGTGAAAAAGGTTGTTGAAAATGAAGTGTTTTCGCAATTGGCCAAAAATAATAAAGAGTTAATAGATGAATCTATCAGTTTAGTTAGGAATATTTCAAAAGATTTGGTGCCACAAACACTTGAAAATTTTGGACTTTTACATGCGATTGAGGAGTTTTTCAATAAAATGGAAAAAAATTCCGATATCGAATTTAAGTTTTTGCATAAAAATATTTCTGAAAAATTACGGTTCTCGACAAAAGTTGAACTCTCTATTTTTAGAATTATTCAAGAATTATCAAATAATGCTTTAAAACATTCTGATGCAACCAAAATTGATTTAATATTAAATTATGAGGATAAAACACTTTTCTTAGTTTTTGCGGATAATGGCAAAGGTTTTTCAATGCCTCTGGTTATATCAAATCCAAAAAATGGGCTTGGTATTAGAAATATTGAAAGCAGATTGTCGATAATAAACGGGACGTTGGAGGTATTGAACCCAGAAAAAGGAATTAGGTATGAAATCGAAATAAAAGATTGTCATGAAAAAAATTAGAATAGCATTAGTAGACGACCATAAATTATTTAGAGAGGGATTAAAGTCTATATTAGAACAGAATGAGGATTTTGAAATTCTTTTTGACGCTGAAAATGGGAGACTTTTTTTAGAGCATCCAAATATTTCCAAGGTTGATGTTGTATTGTTGGATATTCAAATGCCAGAGATGGATGGAATCGAGGCTACAAAAAAACTCAGAGAAACTAATCAGGACATAAAAATCATTATTTTGTCTATGCATGATGAAGACCAGTTTATTCTTCATCTAATGGAAATCGGAGCGAATGGATATTTACTGAAAGATACTGACACAGATGAGGTGGTTTCGGCGATTCGTAAAGTAAGTGATTCTGGAATATACTTTTCTGATTATGTCAGTAGGGCTATGCTTAGGAAAATGAATAAGAATACTGCTGCTGGAAGCAAGGTTTTTAATTATAAAACAGACTTATCGACTCGTGAGCTTGAGGTTCTAAAACATATTTGTGAAGGCCTAACCACGACAGAAATAGGTGATGTGATGTGTATTAGTCCAAGGACTGTAGAAGGTCACAGACTTAGGATTATGGAAAAATTGGGCGTAAATAATACAGCCAAACTTGTGGCTTTCGCTATAAAGAATAATCTGGTAGATTAAAGTATTACAGTAGCTTCTATCTCTACTAGGTATTTTTCATCAATTAATTTAGAGACTTCTACCATTGTAGTAACTGGTTTTATTTCAGCAAACATTTCACCATGTGCCTTCCCAATTTTTTCCCAGTTGTTAATATTTGTACAATAGATTCTGGTTCTTACCACATTTTCAAGCTTGGCACCTAGTTGTCCTAAAGTATTTTCAAGTTTCATTAAAATAAATTTGGTTTGAAGATACTCATCTCCTTCGCCAACTATTTCACCGCTGTGGTCTGTTGATACGGTTCCGCTTACTTCAATTGTGTCTCCTATTTTTACAGCTCTGCTGTAACCCACTATATTTTCCCACTTAGATCCAGAAGACAGATTCACTCTTTTCATTTATTTATAAGGTTGCTAGTTTTGGTGTTTATTATGTTTATAGCTTCAAAAATACATAAATTTTAGAAAATATTTTCATTAATAATATTTCTATTTAGCTATTTTTAATAACTAAGATAGGGTTCTATTTTTGAAATTATGGTTTCGTCGAGTATCTTGATATTTTTCAGGTCATCTATTGACTTAAATGACCCATGTTGTTTTCTGTAAGCATTTATGACTATTATATCTTTGAATTTTAAATATGGGTGTTTGGTGTTGCCTAAGTCATTGATATTTATCTTTTTATAATTTCCTATTGTGCAATATTTTTTTAATTCTGGTATTATTTCAGGATTTAATCCGTAGGTTTCTGAAACTTGTTCTAAACTATAAAAACCACCAAGAATATCTCGGTATTTAATTATTCTTTTGGCATAAGCAGGACCAATACCTTTTATTTGTATCAGTTGGGTTGTATCTGCAATATTTATATCGAATTTTGAGATTATTTTATTTGGCTTAGCCGTATAAACTGGCTTGCTTTCTGTAATTGCTCTCTGTTCGTCAAAGTCACTTGATATTTTTTCGGTTTTAGAAGGTAAATCAATGAAATTTTCTAAGTCTGCATAGCGTTCGGGTTTTATGGAATATATCTTTAGTAGGTCTTCTTTGAATTTAAATTTACCTCCCTTATTTCTATAATTATCAATTGTGTTTGCTGTCCATTTTGGAATTCCAAGTCGAATCAAATCTTCTTTAGAAGCAGTGTTAGGGTTGAAGCGAAAATGCTCTATTTTGACTTTTTCTTTAGAAAAACCATAATTTCTTTGCTCTTCTGGTTTTTCTGGAATTTTTGTACTGCCAAAGTTTTCAATTAGTATTTCGCTTTGATTTTTGGTAGTGAAATAGGATGAAAAGTAATATCCTAATAGTGAAAGTAAAATTAATATGAAAAACAAAAAAGCACTTTTGGCTTCATTATAAGTCAATTCGAAAAAGTCGCGTAAATAGTTAATTATCTGTTTCATGTGAATAAAAAAAACCTCTGCTAAAATAGCAAAGGTTTTCAATATTCTAAAATTTTTCTTATTTTTTAAATTCCAAAGTGGTTAATGCAAACAACGGTTTATCTCCTGCCTGAAGATTTTTAAATACCAAAACCAAGTCAGTAACTTTTTTGGGATTATTTACTAGTGTTAAATCTATAGGTTCCTTGTTATCAGATGAAATATCAATTTGCCCTAAAAGCATTCCAGTTTTAGAACCAGCTCTGATTTCTAATTTTCCACCAGCACTTTGACTTTTGTCAGATATTGCACCAATAGTAATTTTGGTTATGCCGTTAAGATCAATATTGTCATAAACAACAATAGAATTATTATTTACTACTAAAATATCTCCAAATGGATCCAGCGTAACATTCTCGGTATTTTCGGATTTATCATAAGCCTTAGCTTTTATAACAGATGTTTTGATCGCAACTGACTTAGAAGAAGTAATAGGTCCAATTACCTTTCCGCCTTTGTCTGTATAGGATGCTTGAATAATATAAGCTCCATCTTTTTTAGACTTATGTGTTTCCGCATTATATTCTCCTGAAATAGGCTTAGAAGCCGCTTTTGGGTCTTTGATAGATAGGATATATTCAACAATATCTTTTGCTTCACTTTGGCTTAAAGATGGATGAGCAGCCATGGCTTGTTCGCCCCAAACACCACCACCTCCAGATATCACTTTAGTAGCTAATAAATTTATGTTTGAAGAATTCTTTTTGTATTTATCGGCAATATCATTGTAGGCTGGACCAATTGACTTCTTGTCTTTTGAATGACATGCAGCACAATCGCTTTTTTCAATTAGCCTTTTGCCAATCATAATAGTTTCATTCGATTTATGTCCCTGATCCAATATGGTTTTGTCATAGCCTTCCAAATAGTTGATACTAACCATAACATCCTCAGGATTTATTCCTTTTATTAAAGTACCATCTTCTTTGTCTTTAACAGTTACTTCGTATTCAATTTTATCATCAAAAACAAAAGATTTATTTGATTTGATTTTAATGTCAACTTCTGGTACAGCATTTCCCACTTTTATTTTCATGGTTTCAAAACTTTCGTTTCCAACTGCATCTTTTACCGTAAGATTTACATCATATACACCAGGTTTTTGGAAAACAATTGTAGGATTAGCAAGCATTGAATTAGGAATTCCTTTCCCAAAAGTCCAATTGTAGCTTATTTTATCATTATCAAAATCCTTTGTGCCTTCTGAGTTGAATTTCACGCTTAGTGGGTTGGCACCTTCAGTTATATTTGACGAAATCTTAACCAGTGGTTTTCTATTACCAGCATTGTATTCAATTTTAGACAGCTGTGCTTCTTCGTTTTGAGCAAACCATGTCATTCCATATTCTAATGTATACATTTCACCATTTGTGCCAAAGGCCATGTCCATGGGGTGATAGAATTTAGTATTTGGCATAAAACGCTCCATGCCAGCGTAATTCCCATCTTCGTCTAATGTGACAGCAATTATCCAATCTCTCATCCATTCATAAATAAACCATTTGTTATCAAAATAATTTGGAAAAGTGCCCTCTCCTGATTTGTATTCCTCAGAATGGTAAACTGGTCCTCCCATTGGGTTTGCTCCACCTTTTTCCAACAACGGGAACTGTTTAGAATCTCCGTATCCATACCATATCATCGGTTTTTGCGTTGGAGGTAGATTATTAAGACCTGTATTATGTGTTGAATTATTTATTGGTTTTTCAGGATTAAAATATTCTCCTGAAACTTTGGTCTCAAAGTCATAGGCTTTGTAAGGTGTACTGTTTCCAGCAAATAACGGCCAACCGTAAAAACCTGCTTTACGAGCTTGGTTAAATTCTACATAACCTTCTGGGCCACGGTCCGGATTGGTTTTTCCAGCATCAGGGCCAATTTCTCCCCAGTACAGAAAGCCTGATTTTTTGTCTACAGAAATTCTGTATGGATTTCTGTTTCCCATTACATATATTTCTGGGCGAGTTTTTTCCATTCCCTCTGGGAATAAATTACCTGAAGGAATCGAATAGGTTCCATCATCATTCGGATGAATTCTTAATATTTTTCCCCTCAAATCATTTGTGTTTGCCGAGGTACTCATAGCGTCCCAGCCTTGCCTATCAGCTCTGAAGTCAATAGGTGCATAACCGTCAGATGCAAACGGGTTAGTGTCATCGCCTGTTGATAAGAATAAATTACCTTCTTTGTCCCAATCAATAGAACCACCAGTATGGCAGCATTCTACACGCTTGGCATGAACTCTAAGAATAACTTTTTCAGTATTGTATAAAACGGTATCGGCATTTTGATCATATGTAAACCGAGATAAGAAATTGTCAGAATGTTGCTCAGTTTCCGGCGAATAATAAAAATACACCCAATTGTTTTTTTCAAAGTTTGGATCCAAACCTACTCCCATTAAGCCATATTCAAATTTTTTGTAAACATTTAAGTTGCCTGCCAGTTTTGTAGTATTTGTTTTTGGGTTCCAAAGTTTTATAGCACCTTTTCTTTCTACAAAAATCACCTTTCCGTTCGGCATTACGGCTAATTCGGTAGGTTCATCTAAGTTTTTTACCAAAGTGGTTTTAATAAAACGATTTTCTTCAGGAGCTCTTTTTGATTTGGTTTTGGTGTAATCCAATTTTTTAGCCCAAGCCCATTTCAAACCCTCGCTAATGTGTTTTGTCATCATAGGCTGAGAAAATGTCTCAGGCGTGTGACCAAAATTTGTATAGAAAGATTTTCCGCCGTCGAATTCATGATACCAAGCCATAGGGTGGAAGTCTCCCATTTTTCCCATTTTATAACTATTCTCATCTACTTTTATTAAAAACTTCAATTTGTCTGTTTTTAAAGATTTAAAATCGTAGAATTCGTCTTCTCTCTCAAAAGTATCAGGTAAATGCATGGTAGATGGATGTGTTTTGTCCATCACGATCATTTTTCCATTTTGTACATTTGACACACTTCCGCCTGGATGACTTGCAAAATATGCTCCCATGAGGTCGTTATACCAGGGCCAATTGTATTCTGTATCTGCAGATGCATGAATGCCTACAAAACCTCCGCCTGCTTGTATGTATCTTTCAAAATCCGCCTGCTGAGTAGGGGTGAGTATATCGCCTGTGGTACTTAGAAATACAACTGCATTGAATTTTTTAAGATTATCTTCATTTATATCATCAGCGTTTTCCGAAAATTCGGCTTTAAATCCTTCGGACTTCGCTAAATTATTAAAAAAATCTTTACCCTCCTTAATAGAAGCGTGCTTATATCCCGCTGTTTTTGAGAAAATTAGCACCGTATTTTGTTGGGCTTTTAATTGAATGCTTAGAAAGAAAGTAATAAGTAAAAGGTTGATTGTTTTTAACATGGTTAATGAATGTTTTTTTTTAACAAATATATTCTAAAAAAGGGAGGGTTAAAAAAAGAGCAAAAAAAAACCACCGAAAATTTCAGTGGTTTCATATATAATTCATTTTAAGCTTATTCTACGTCTCTGTATTTTACTACTAATTGGTCAGACAAAAATTCTTCTAAAGCTACACTTGTAGGCTTTGGCTGTCTTTCATAAAATTTAGAAATTTCGATTTGCTCTCTATTTTCGAAAATTTCTTCTAAGTTGTCAACACTAGAAGCAAACTCACTTAATTTCTGAGTCAATTCTTCTTTGGTTTTTATAGCAATTTGTTGAGCTCTTTTAGAAACTACAAAAACAGATTCGTAGATGTTTCCTGTTTTTGCTGCTAATACATCTGTATCACGAGTTATAATTGATGCGTTTACTGCCATTGTATATTTTTATTAAAATTTAATTCAAGTTGCAAAAGTAATTCAAATAATCGAATAATATGCAAAAAGGCTTTAAGATTTCTGTTTTTCAGCTGCTTTTCTTTCCTCTTCTTTCTCTTTTTCAGCCGCTTTTTTTGCTTCTTCTATTTCTTTTTCTGTTTTAGCTACTTTTTCAAGTCCTTTTAGAGCCTTATCGTTTATTTTTTGTAATTCCTTTAAGTACTTACTTTGCGGATATTTATCCACAAATTTTTCATATAAAGTGATAGCTTCGTTGTACCTTTCTTTTTGTTTGCTATAGTAGCTAACATCAGAAAGCTCTTCTTGGGCTAAAATTTGCAGGTAACTTAATTCTTCGTTGAATTCAGAATCTGGGAAATCTTTTCTGAAATTATCAACACTTACAACAGTAGCTTTATAATTACTTCTTCCTAAAAAGGATGGTTCTCTAGTTTTAAAATATAGCTTGGTTTTTTCATAAGCTTTTAGCTCTAATCTATATCTCAAATCCTCAAGGTCTTTTGTGCATTTTACAGCATATTTACTATCAGGGTAAGTATTTATAAATGTCTGAAGTGCATCTATGGCAGTTAATGTGTTGGTTTGGTCTAAGTTATAAGGTGGAGAGTCTTTAAACATAGAAAACGCATACATGTAATAAGCCTCTTCGGCAAATTCGCTATTGTTGTAGGTAGCATAAAACGACTTAAACAGGTAGCTACTCATTTGATAGTTACTTTGGTAGTAGTTACAATAAGCATTGTAAAATTGTGCCCTTTCAGAAGTACTATCTCCTTTCAATAAAGGAGTGATTTCTTCTAGGAGCACACCAGCTTTGTAATAGTCTGCTTCTTGGTAGTATTTTATGGCTGCATTATATTTTTCATCAAGTGTTCCTTTCTTCTGAAGTTTATTGAATTTTTTGGAGCAAGAAATCTGAAAAAGACCAAGGGCGAGTAAAAAGACTAAAAATCTTATGTTTAATAATTTCATAGGGCAAAATTACGAATTCTATTTTCAATTAAACGATGAAGAATGGTAAAAATTAGAGATGGGGAGAAATAAACCTTAATTGTGCCTTACAAGTAACTTTTTTGTAGAGATTTTTTTTCCATCAATAATCAATTGATACATGTATATACCAGATTCCCAAGTAGAAGTTCCCACTTTTAATTTATCTGAATATTTGCTAAGGGGATACTCAGCTACTTGTTTTCCCAATAAGTTGAAAAAAGAAATATTAGCAGAATTGAAACTTCCATTAATAGAATAATCAATGTAAGCGAAACTGCTTGCTGGATTTGGATAAATATTGGAAAGTTTTATAACTTCACTTTCAGCTTCTTGGGTTTGATTTGAAACAACTTTACTGTCTACCTGATTTGTCTTGGTGTTTAACAATAAATTTCTATAAAATAACGTGTAGTTATTTTTAGAGTTGTAAGAAATACTTTTTGGAAGGTTAGTTCCTTTGGATAGGATACTATTGCTTACGGTAGTTTTTTTAGGAGATTGACCGATGTTTAACCTCGACTCATCTTTCTGAGCAAAAACAATACTTGAAGCCAAAAAGGCAACAGTCATTGTTACTAATATTTTTGAAAGAATTCTCAACGAGGTAAAATTTAATCTATACTAATTTTCTTTTTTTACAAATATATAATAAAATGTTCTACTATTTAATCTATTAGACGTTAAAAAATGTGAAAAGGTTGCTACGTCTGATAAAAATATTTGTTTTTATTTTTTTTGCTCTGAATTTTAACACAAAAATCACACCAATTGTTTTGGGAAATTCAATATTTAACAAGAAATTTTTCCAACTCTGGTGGCATGCCTTCCACCTTCAAACTCGGTGTTTATAAATATTTTAGCAAAATCCAAGGCTTGGTCTGCCGTGATAAATCTGGCAGGCAAACACATAACGTTTGCATCATTGTGCATCCTTATTAATTCCACCACTTCTTTGTTCCATGCCAAGCCTGCTCTTATGCCTTGATGTTTGTTTGCTGTCATACATACGCCATTTCCGCTTCCACAGATCAAAATACCCAAATCATATTTTTTATCTTCTATTGCTTGAGCTAAAGGATGTGCCGTATCAGGATAATCTACTGAATCAGAAGTGTATGGTCCAAAGTCTGCCGTTTGGAAGTTTTGCTCTTGAAGCCATTTTAAAATCATTTGTTTGTATTCGAAACCAGCATGGTCACCACCGATAGCTATTCTTAAAGACATAATTCGAGTTTTTTTTGCAAATATAAGTTGAATATGGTTTTTTTCTAAGATGCATTCGAAAAATAACTTTGTTTGGAAAAGTTTAATTAGCCTTTTTTAGAAAAGAAGATCTAAACCTAAAGCTTCTTTTAGTTTCCAAATTTCAGGATTTTTTAACGCCATTGACTCAAATTTCTCTTGCTCTGTTCTTGGTTTGGCTTTGGTTTCTTCAGCTGTTATGTATGCTTCTAGCTGAATATTGGCATTGTGCAGTTTTTTTCTCAGAAAATCTGCCATTTCTTGACGTTTTTCGAAGAATACATCGTGTAGTATTTTGTTCGAAAGTTTAAATTTCAGATTTTCTTTGTCCATTTCAAAATCACTCATAGCCACCATTTTTTCAGTTTGCGATGAACGTTCATTGGCATAATCTACCAATGCTCCTATAGCCATTGGTTTTGTAAATGCTTGCGTTTGAATGCCTGAGGAGATTTCTGTTTTTTCTGTCGTAGATTCCTTGCTTACCATTTGGTCTTGCATAGCAAGCACGGACTTTAAACTTTTAAGGCCAGGTTTTCTAAAAGACAAAGGGTTTTCAGTATTTGTTGGGATGGATGGTTTTGAAACAAGAGCCTGGTCAACTTTAGTTTCAATTGTCTCTTTTTGAGCGATAGTTAAGCTTCCGTCAACTTTTTTTTTTGGCCTTCACCATCTGGAAGACCTGATAAATTAAGAACGGCATTAATTTGTGACAATTTCAGAAGACCAATTTCTACATGGAGTCTCTGGTTTTTCGAAGATTTGAAATTAATGTCAATATTTGAACCTACGCTCAATGCAGATAGAAGGAAGCCTGTTGAAATCCTTTTGGCTTGTTCAGCATATTTCTGTTTAATGCTTTCAGAAACTTCGAGAATTTCTAATGTACTAGGTTCTTTACACACTAATACATTTCGGAAATGTTCGTTCAATCCAACTACAAATTGATGTACATCAAATCCTTTGACGATGATTTCGTTTAGAATAAGTAAAACGTCTGTTATGCCACCTTCATAAAGTGCATCTAACATTTTTAGATAATAGTCATAATCTAAAACATGCAGGTTTTCGAGAACGTTTTTGTATGAAAGTTTTCTATCCGATGAAAAAGTTACATTCAGGTCAAACATAGACAAAGCATCTCTTAGACCTCCGTCGGCTTTTAAAGCGATAAGTTCTAGGGCCTCTTCTTCAAAAGAAATATTTTCTTTTTCGGCAATTTTGGCTAGATGCTGAGACATGTCTTTGATTTGGATTCGATTGAAATCAAATATTTGACATCTACTCAAAATAGTAGGAAGTATTTTGTGTTTTTCAGTAGTGGCTAAAATGAAAATAGCATAAGAAGGTGGTTCCTCCAAAGTCTTTAGGAATGCATTGAATGCAGCCTGTGAAAGCATGTGAACCTCATCTATGATATATACTTTGTATTTTCCATCTTGAGGAGGGAAACGTACCTGATCTATCAAATTACGAATGTCTTCAACCGAGTTGTTTGACGCGGCATCGAGTTCATGAATGTTAAAAGATGCATTTTGGTCAAAGTTCTTACATGATGCACATTTGTTACAAGGCTCGGTGTTTTCGTTAACATCAAGGCAGTTTATGGTTTTAGCCAATATTCTTGCACATGTAGTTTTTCCGACACCTCTCGGTCCTGTAAAAAGGAATGCTTGAGCTAACTGATTTGATTTTATGGCATTACGTAGTGTGGTTGTAATGTGCGACTGCCCAACTACCGAATCAAAAGTGACCGGGCGATATTTACGAGCAGATACTACGAAATTTTCCATGAGGCAAAGATATAAAAGAAATCGTAAAAGCTTAAAAAAAAATGGAAAGCTAAGATTTTTATCAAAAAAAAACCAGTCTAACAAAAGACTGGCATTTTTCCCTTTTTCAAATAAAAGGATTATTTCATGGTTGAATAAATGATAGGCAAATCTACAAAATAGGCTTTTATCAATTCAAACAACTCTATTAAACGCTACATTGAAATGACAACATTGATATTTTTATCGACAATGAAATATAATTTTGCCAATATTAAATTGTTTTAATGAATACTGCTTTCTGATTGTCAGCTTTGTTAACTGCTTTTATGAATTCTAACCACACAGAATAATCTTCTATCAAATATTCCCCTCCTTTTAATATCAAAGACCTTTTATAAATAAGTTTGTTATCTATAATTTGGCTGGAAGAAGAGTATTTTCCAAAATTTTTCTGCATATTTACCTCTTTTGGTAAAAATTCAGATTTGTATCCATCTGGGATCTCAA
This sequence comes from Lacihabitans sp. LS3-19, assembly GCF_024343575.1. GTDB lineage: Bacteria > Bacteroidota > Bacteroidia > Cytophagales > Spirosomataceae > Leadbetterella. The sequence goes on from NZ_RJUA01000130.1 coordinate 167,223, forward strand.
ATTCAAGTAAGTCTTCATCATTGAATGAATAGTAATTTGGATTTAAAAATAATGGTGTTTCCCTGGGATTGGTCTCGACGGGATTAGAAACGAATCGACTAAGCATATTGGGTTTTATGAAAAGTCTGTTTCCACTAAAGGATGCATATCTAGAAGCTATAAGTTCAATTTCTTCATAAAGTTTAGGTAAGTCAGATTTTTCTGAATTTAAATTGAAAGCTAAAATTTCGAAATTTGGAATCTCAAGATTTTTATGCAACCAATCCTTTTGTTGTGATGTGCTAAGCTGATTCAAAACTGAAGTTTTTGTTTCTTGCTGAAGACCAAAATAAGTAGTTTTTATATTTACAATCGCACTGCCGTTTTCTTCAAACTTTACTTTGGCTTCTCTTTTTTGAAGGTTTTTTTCTGAAGAATAATTTTGGGTATTTATTAGTTTTCCAGTATTTTCTTTTACCAAGAGTGCTTTTCGGTTTCCTGTAAATGAACCTAGATAACCCGTTGGATTTGTTTGGCTGGTACATTCTAGCCAAATAGTATCTTTTTCGAAAGGCACGCAAGCTATTACATGATTAAACATCATCCGTGGAAAATCCTCATATTCGAATTTGTTTTTGCCTGCATCGTCGGCATATATTAAGGCTGGATAAGCTTTTATGCCAGCGTGTTTCAGAAGAGCTATCGTGAAGTTTGTGAGGGCTTTACAGTCGCCATAACCTTTTTCTCCTACTTCGTAAGCTGGTATTGACTGCCATCCTCCAATGCCCAAAGCTACCAAGAAGTAGCGAGTTTGAGATTGCATAAATTCGTATATTTTTTTGACTTTTACTTTTGGGTTATTTTCGTTTTTTATGACATCATTCAATTTTTCTATGGTTGTTTGAGGGAGCTCATCTCTACCTTTATTTACAGCATAATAAAAGTTTGCTATGTCGTTCCACGAATTTGCATTTCCTGAAAATCCATCTACATAGTATTTAGTTGGAGCAAAAAATACGATTGGAGTGGAATTGTTCAATGAATATTTTTCGGATTCGTAAAGATTTAAATCTTTAACTTCCCATTTTTCTATTTTGAATTTGCCATCAGAGTTAATTGTTGACGCTTTTTTGATATTTATCTCCTTTTTTCTATATGTAATATCATTGGCAGTTTTTACAATAAAAGTAGAATTTTGTATAGCTGTCTTTTCGTTCGGAATTGGATCCCAAACAGGGTAAAACATGGTGTTGGAAGATTCGTCTTCATAACTAAATTCTAATGTGTAAGGATATGGATAAAACTTTTTGTCAAACTTTGCTATTTTGGCTCTATTGTCGGATACATATTCGCTACTGATATTTAAGCTAACGTCTTCAATGTCAGTATTCTTGAGTTTTTTTAATTGCTCTCCAGATTTATCATAAAGCGTGCCTTCTATTTTCTTGACTTTTTTGAATTTATCGTAATCTGCCCTAAACATGGCATAATTATCCTCTCCATTTTCATTAAAAATCGTTACTGCCCAGTGGTGTTTGGTTACTATTTTTGAATAATTTTCAATAATAAACTCTGTATCGTCAAACCTTACTACTGCATCCGCATTTTGTTTTAAGTTATCTGGAATATTTGAAACCGAAAAGTTTGTTTGTCCAATGAGACTATTTGTCAAAAAACAGAAAATTGGAATTAGGATTTTTTTCATATTTCTATAATTCTATTAGGATTATTTTCTTTTTAAAACTATTTGTTCATCATGTTTTTGAACAATGATATTATAAAGTTCTTTTAGCTCGTGGTATTGTTCAGCGTAATAAATCGGATTTTTAAGTACTATTTTGCTGATTAGATTGATTTTGTTTGTGTTTTGATCAAATGTACAATTGTATATAAACTGAGCACTTTTGTCAGATAATACAACGTTGGAGTTTTTAGGCAAAGATTCTACTTCGAAATCTTTGGGTATTTCTAAAGAGTATTTATAGGTTAAATCTGTGCCATAGCCAAAATCTACTGGATAGCTTCTTTCGGGTAGTTTAAATGGGTTTTCGCTTACTTTTCCTCTAATCATAGGATTAAGGTATATCATATCCTCGCCAGCGAATTCATCATTGGATTCAAAATTCATCTTGATGATTGACAGTTTTTCTATTTCTTCAAAGTTTTGGAGTTCTAAATTAAACACAGAAATGTTTTGAAACTCTTTTTGATAGGATTTTTTAAATTCCTCTATACCATATTTTTTTAATTCTTTTCGCCGAGAATAAGCAAAATATCCAACTGAATTCTCCTCTATTTTACCTATCATTTTACCAGATTTTGGATCTATTTTGGCTTCTACTACTTCATAGTTTTTGTATTTCTCATTGGGTTTTAGATCTACAAAATTTCCACTTTGATTATTAATTTCTCTTCCATCCCCATTGAGACATTCGTAGGGCAACATTCCCATTTTAAGATTTTGATCACTTAAGTCAAGATTGTAGAATTTTCCGTCCAGTTCAACTCTGCAAATGGTATAATTAAATTTGTCCAAAAGTGGGAATGCTTGATTTATTTTTCCGTTATCTCTTGTACTGAGAATAACAGGAGTAGCCTTGAAGTCCATTTCTCGTAACAATGCGGTTAGCATAAGATTTTGCTCAGATGCAGTTCCTTTTTTGTTCTCTAATACTTTTTTGAGGTCACCGGCATAGATACTTGAGTGGCTATAGTCAGTTTCAACTTGTTTTGCCATATAATAATAAACCTTTTGGAGTTTCTCGGCCGGGTTTTTTATTGCTGCAAAATTCGAAACTATTTCTTTTAGATAATTAGATTTTTTAAGTTTAATGCCAAAATTATCATGAAAACTTAAGGTTTTATTGATGTCTTCCCAGTTTAATGAATAGTTTTTAGTATAAGATTCTGGGATACTTGTACTTGATAGTTCGAATTCAATTTTTGAAATATAATCATTTTTGGTACTTATATAAGGTTCCGTTCTAAATGCTGGAGCGTTAGCCACTGAAAATGAATATTTAGTGCCATAAGTATCTAGTTTTGAATTACCCATGGAGACGGTGGCTTTCTCGCTGGAATTTTCAACTAGGGGTAAATATCCGCCCAAAATGATTTGGTAGTATAAATAGGAGGGGACTGTTAAGTTGTATTGGCTCCAAAGAGTAGGAATGTTACCTTGGAAATACCAAATTTCAGGTTTGTCACGGATTCTCATAGGTGTTGTAATAATATAAGAATATTCGATTATACAACCTTCAACTACATTCGGGAAAGTAACTTTGGTCTGATAGTAAGTGTTGGTTAATTTTTCTTCGAATATATCTTTTTTTGATATTTCAATTTTATTTAAACCTCCATTTTTCATCCAATAAGTTGTGCCTTTAAGATTACGCAAAACTTGACTTTCGTTATAAGCGTTTTTATAAAGTGGTACTTTGATTATTCCTAATTCGAAAGCTGATGGTTTTAAGATTTTTTTTCTAATAAAATACTCTGTTTCTATCTGAAAACCAATATTGTCATCATAAACAAAATAGGATTCGGCTTTTTCATAAAGCACAATTGCATCCGCTGTTGAATCTATTTCATATTTTGTTTTGGACAATTCTTGAAGTGAAACTTTTCCATATTCAGCGTTGGGATTTTTTTGTGCAGCGACAGCAATTGAAATTATTAAAAGTATTAAAGTGAACTTAATAAATGTGGGTTTCATTAAATTAGATTTTATATGTTATTATGAATTAAAAAAACTCTAGCAAAAATTTTACCAGAGTTTAGTTTAGGTTAATTATAAAGTTTCGATATAATTTAATGACGCTTAGAAAATGTTAAAATCCAATTTTTAGTTAATTGGCATATTTATTAATCAATTCGTTTTTTAATTTTATTACTCCATTTTTATTAAAAAAAGACACCTTCTTATTTAATATCCACAGCCACCAATATATGCTTTGAAACCGCATCCATTTTCTGCTTCAAAACCTGCTTGCAAGGTTACGGAGTTTCCTCCATTAAAGGTTACATTAGTTCCGCTAAAAACTTTTGTTTGCACGCCGTTTTGGGTTGTAATTGTCGTTGCAGCATTATACTGTCCTGCAACTAAATTCCCAGAAAATGTCTGTGTGTTTGGACATGGAGGTGAAATGTCAATTTCTTGAATCAAAATATTGTCCAGAAACAAGCGATTTCCCCAGCCACCAATATCTTCAAAAACCAGTTCGAATGTTTTTCCTGCAAAAGCATTCAAATCTATGACTTCTTTACGCCATTGGTTGCAGTCTATTGGCGTGAAAAGCGTCGTTTGGTCAGGAGCAGTTGCTAAAGCACTTCCTGCTTTATCATAAATTAATTGCTGTGTCCCATCGCATAATATGGCGTATACTTTAAATCTGTCAAATTTTGAGGCGTCATATCGAGCATATGCAACATCAAAAGAAAGTTTGGCATAATCCATATTTGAAAGGTCAACAAAACGTTTTAGTCTGTCTATCTTTCCAGTATTATCCGCAGCACGATTATTAATCATTGCTGAATTTGCATTACAAGTAGTACTTTGGGTTGTCCATGTAATAGCATCATTATCAGGGTTTTGATTAAGAAAGTTGCTCAAGTTTGAAATAAATTTTTCATTAACAGGTTCTGCAATATGCTTTGCTGGGTCATTTGGAAAAGCATCATAAATATCCTTAATTCCATCGGCATCACTATCAATGGTTTTGACATAATTAAGCAAAGTTGTCAGTGCCTGAGGAGCATTTGTTGGCGAAGTTAGCCCAGCTTGATTCAGCGTACTTTCACCATGACAAGAAGTACAGGTGCGTATTTCTCCAGGTCTTGTACTTAACCAAAGTCTTTCTCTCACTATTCCCTTGTTATTGGCATCTGTTAACTGCCATGTCAAGGCTCTTTTTGCAGGAACAATCATTGCCACAGAGCCATCAGGATGAACATTAGCACTTCCTTGTGCCCCAGTACTTGGTGGGTTATACGTCATGGCAGTTGGGTCATGTAAAAATCTTGCAATACCACGTCTTCCAGCTTTTGGTGTATTTATTCCTCCAATGCCTCTGATTTGGTCGTTTTGTAAAAATTGAAGGTGCTTTACATCATAAATTCCATTGGGATGTGCAGGGTTTATGGTTTGGTGGGATCCACCGTCAACTCTCAGATTAAAAGGTTGTTGCGTGTCTTGGTCATCTCTACTGGTCACATCTCTGATAGCAAGTACAGAAAGGTTATTTCGACTCAAAAACTTACGAAAATCATGAAGATTTACTCCCGCATTTGTAAAAAGTGATTGTTCGGATTGAGCAACTGATTCCAAATTTATTGTTGGATTTATTGGCTTTTGTCTAACTTTTACTTCCACAGGATAGACCTCCCAAAGCAATCCATTATAGGTATAAAGCTCGTCGGGGCTCCACCATGAAACTGATTTTGATATACCTGCACCAGTGATAGCAGTATTTGCTTTTAAATATCCATTTCCAGCCGATTCTAAAAGCCGAATTCTGTAGTCGTATTTACTTACAGGTGCATTCGAAGTTCCAATATTTTGGTCTTCTTGCGTTGAATATGAGTGAGCAACCAACACTTGGCCATCTGAAAGTGGCATTGGATTACGGTACAATCCTGAATGATTTAAGCTTGGATTATCAGTTGCATTTCTAGTTTCGGGATGCGTGACATAAGAAGACGTAACTTGCTCTGGGTGCATTCCGGGAGGAGCATTTACTTTCACTACCATGCCAGAGCCATGTGTTCCAAACTCTGGTGCTTCTATGCCATAATACACACCAGGAGTTACAGGCGATTCTTGAATATGAAACATTGCCCGAATTGGTGTTGGACTTATGGGAACATAAAAATCATGCAAATTTGGGTCATTCGTAAAGTTTTGTGTCATATAATTACCCATATCGTGCCTGCCGAGATGGTTTAAAATCTCCATTTCCGTTCCGTCCTCATTCATCATCCATGGATTGAAAACATTAAAGTTTAATGGATTGGTATTGGCCCATTGTGGTAGAGATAATAAATCATTTCGGCCAGGGCGTGGTTCAGGATAAATCTCATTATCTGGCAAAATACTCGATTTGCTTGCAGCGGCAGTTTCATCAGAATAATTGAAAGTACCATATAGATAATTTCCTGTATTACCCAAAATATTCTCAATGTCAGCATCGGCTTGTTGGTCACGCTGCATGTGGTCCCAGCGTGTAAAAATCAATCTTCCTGCATTGTCAATGCTGGGGGTAAAGTCTCCAGAAGGCGAATGCGTGAGCATTTCGAGTCCACTTGCGATTGAGCATGCAATCGGATCAAGTCGCCAAATACCCGATACAATCGGAGAAGATTCGTATTCGTCATGCTGTGGATATAGGTGTGCCATACCGCCACGGGGCATATCTGAGGTAAATATTATTCGCTCATCAGTACCATAGATTGGTTGAATATTATTGTAGCCCACAGGTTGATTTGGAACAAGGGTAATCACAGGCGTTTCATTTTGCCCAATTCCTGTAATTTCATAAATTTTCCAAGTATAGTTTTGAACCTGATATCGAGCTGATGCAGAGCCAATAGCCATACTGAAAAGTACTTTTGTGCCAGACCAATGCACCGAAGGATCTCGTACTGCAATAGAGGCGGCACCTTGTTGCACCGTGTTTTCGCCATAGCCTGCGGCTTCAGTCAGGTTTTTAAGAGAGCCATCGGTATATCTGATATACAAATCACCACCTCTTGGTGCAGAATATACACTTGCTTGATGATTGCCAAAAGTTTGCAAAGAAGTGCCAAAGTCGGTTGGTTGTGGCACTTGGGTACAAAATATAATTGGATTTGGCAAAGTTTGAGCAATAGACAGAAAAGCTGCAAAGCATAAGATGATAATTATAACATATTTTTTCATAAAATATGAAGTATAAATTAAGAATGGTATTTTCTGAATATTTTAAACAAAATATTTCACTCCACTAAAGGTAAAAATATGATTTTCGATTTCTATACTATTGAACTTTTATGATGCTTGAATTTTACTTTACGGTAATTAAATACCTAATATTTAAGGAATTTGCTCTATTTCTTAAGTTTAATGGTTATTGGTACTAATATTAAGCAATTGAAGTTGTTAAGCTTCTGAATTCTTCGATTCGAGAGAAAGAAGTATTGAGAAAAGAATCAAGATGAGGTCTAATGTTTAATCTCTTGGTATTTAGAGTATTTGGCTTGAATTTTCAAGTTGAATGCCGTTGAGATTAATTTACTTTAATGATAGGTATGTAAATTTATTTCTTCTAAAAAAAGCTTTAAGTAGTGAATGTTACTTTAAAAACAGTTGCCAATTTTATAAAGCACTTTTTGGTTAAATCTTACTGCTTCTAACCCATAATTATAAATCAATTGAGTCAATTTTAGACCAAATTATTTCTTTTTATGAGTAATATAAAACGAAGTTTTTGAAAAATGGTGATTCCGATGTGAAACTCTATTCCTTCTCTTCATCATCTTTCAAATGTTTAAGTTTTTTGTCTTCTACTTTGCTGTTCAAGAAATTATTGATTTTTTCGATGTCATAAGACATTTGTATTTCCCCAAATGAGTTTATAGTTACGTCAAATCCATTCAAGTCTTTGTGTACTTTTGGAAGCTCTACTTTGGTTTTATTTTTTTTAGACATTTGCTCTTTATTTTTTACAAAAATACACTATTTGTTTTTTAGGTCTCAAAATCATCGATTTTTATTCTGAATATTAAGTATCTGTAAAACTTTTTTAAATTTTTTTAAAAATTATTCCTGAAGTAATATTTTGTGCTTAATATTATAGTTGAAATGGTTTTAGCAATAAGTGAAAATATTTTGCCTTACCAAAACTAATAATTTAACCATTAATAATTCAATCTTATTTAAAATATGGAAAAATCGAAAAATGAAAGTGGTCGTAGGGAATTTTTAAAGACTGGCGTGTTAGCGGCAAGTTCTTTTTTTATTGTTCCGAGGCACGTATTAGGGAAAGGATTCAAAGCCCCAAGTGACAAACTTAATCTAGCGGCTATAGGTGCTGGTGGAAAAGGAAGATCCGATATTTTTAATGCCTATAACAATGGTTCAGAAAATGTTGTTGCACTCTGTGATGTAGATCCTGGTCAATGTAAAGCAGCAATTGACAAATTTCCGAAGGCAAAACTTTATTCTGATTTCAGGGTGATGTTGGAACAGATGAAAGGGGAAATAGACGCTGTTACGATTTCAACACCAGATCACGTGCATGGCGTGGCGGCTATGACTGCAATGCAGCTGGGCAATCATGTATATGTGCAAAAACCATTGACGCATAATATTTACGAGACCAGAATGCTTACAGAAGCAGCTCGTAAGTATAAAATGGTGTCTCAAATGGGGAACCAAGGAGCATCTAATCCTGGGCAACAACAAATGATTGAATGGCATAAAAAAGGCTTGATTGGCACAGTTGACACCGTTTATGTATGGACCAATCGTCCAGTTTGGCCACAAGGAATTCCGGTGCCTACTACCAAGCCTGAGTTGCCAGAAACTATGAGCAAAGCCAATTGGGATTTGTTCATTGGACCTGCCGAATATGTTGATTATCATCCTCTATATCATCCATTTAAGTGGAGAGGCTGGTGGAATTTTGGTACTGGAGCACTTGGCGATATGGGCTGTCACCTAATCGACCCCCCATTTAGAGTATTGGAATTGGGCTATCCTACTGAGGTAGAATGTAGTGTTGGTCAGGTATTTTTGAAAGATTGGCAGCCAGAATATATACCACAAGGATGCCCGCCTTCAGCACATGTGCAGTTAAAGTTTCCTGCTTCTAAAAAGAATAAGAAAGATATCAAAATGATATGGACAGATGGCGGCATCAGGCCGTTTCATCCAGATTTGATTCCTGCGAATGATTCCATTGGTGAAAACGGAAGTGCAAATGGTGTAATGATAATAGGTTCGAAAGGAATTATGACTTGTGGTACTTATGGCCTAACGCCCAAAGTTTATAAAAACAATGGTGATGTAATAGAAATGCCAAAAGATTATAAAACTTCTAATCCAAATGAAAAACTTCCAGAATATGGACACCAAGTATCTTGGTGTGATGCCATTAAAGAAGGTTATGGTGGTAAAAAGCATAAAGCTCTGACGTCATCTTTCGATTATTCGGGACCTTTGACAGAGACAGTTTTAATGGGCAATTTGGCCATTAGAAGTTATGGATTAGGAAAAGCCAAAACATCTGGTAATGGAATGGATTTTGATGGTCGTAAGAAGTTGCTATGGGATGGTAATAGTATGAAAATTACCAACTATGACGATGCTAACCAATTTGTTACAAGAGAAAGAAGAGAAGGATGGCAATTGATTTAAAATTGATATTTTAACATAAAAAATGAGGCTTTCAGAATTGAGAGCCTCATTTTTTTTACTATGTTCAATGAATTTTATTTATCTCCTCCGTAATACTTGTAAGTACGGAATCCATAAATAGCAACTACTACAAAACATAAAAGAGGCAAAATGAAGGAAAAATTAACTTCGGGAACACCTAGGATTTTAATATCGCCATAGCCAGTCCCTCCAAAATCTAAGATTAAACCTTGTAAAATTGGCATAAATGCTCCACCTACTATCGCCATAACCAAAAAAGCGGATGCGTATTTTGCATCATCTCCCAAACCATGCAAAGCAATGCCGTAGATTGTAGGAAACATCAAAGACATACAAAAAGATATCATTACCAAGCTATATAGCCCCCAACGTCCTTCAATAAAAATGGCTCCTGAACAAAATAATATTGCTAAAAATGCAAGAATCATTAACAATTTGCCTGAATCAATAAATTTCAAGAAATAAGTGAAAATAAATCTTCCAATCAAGAAAATTATTAATGCGGCATAAGCATAATTTACGGCATCGGTGTTGCTTATACCTTGGTTTTCAGCATATTGGTAGATGTATGTCCAACACATAATCTGAGCTCCTACATAAAACATTTGGGATATAACCCCACCTACAAATCGTTCTTTTTTAAATATCCTTTTTATAGATTCCCACATGCCACTTGCACCGTCAGCTTCTTTGTTTTCTGGCATTTTAGAGATGCCAATAATTACAATCATCAACAACACAAATAAACCCAAACCCACGTAAGGATTTCTGATGATCATTAAGTCAGAAGTTTTTACAGCAGATTTTGCGGCTCCTTCCAAAGTTTCATAAATGCTATTGCCTTGAGCATCAATATCGTCTGATTGTAACGAACTTAGAATAAAAGTCTGAGCAACAAAAAGTCCAGATAATGCACCGAGCGGGTTGAAAGATTGAGCCAAGTTTAACCTTTGGGTCGCTGTTTCTTCAGAGCCCATTGATAAAATATACGGGTTGGCAGTTGTTTCGAGAAAAGCTAAGCCAAAAGTAAGGATATACAATGCGGCTAGGAAGAAATAGTAATTTTCCATTGCTGCAGCTGGATAAAAAAGTATTGCACCAAATGCATAAAGGACTAAGCCTAGTATGATTCCAGTTTTGTAGCTGTATTTTTTAATAACATAAGCTGCAGGTAAAGCCATCGTAAAATATCCACCGTAAAAAGCTGCCTGCACCCAAGATGCTTGTGTATTGTTTAATTCGAGTACTTTTTTGAAAGCCGAAACCATCGGATTGGTGATGTCGTTGGCAAAACCCCAAAGGGCGAATAGTGAGGTTATGAGAATAAAAGGCAAAAGGTTTTCTTTGCTTACTACTGTTGTTTTTTTCATTTAGGGTTGTTTTAAGCTTTAAAATTAGCTTTTTTTTCTAAAATTCTGGCTATAGAAAAATAAGTTTATCGAAATAGTTTAACAAGGGTTTTCCCTTTTGAAACCATTAGATATTAATTCCTTTAAAATCTTATGGTCAACATCATCCAGAGATTTAATATAAAGGCAGCCTTTTCCAGTTTTGTATTTTCCCAATTTTTCCAAAAGCTCTTTATTTTCTTCAGCATTTGCTCCAATATAAAGCGTTAAAGCTTCTTTTCTTGGTGAAAAACCTACTTTTAGCATATCGCCTTCTCTTCCACTATCATATTTGTAATGATATGATCCAAAACCAACTATTGCTGGGCCCCACATTTTGGGAGGCAAATGGGTGATTTCTTCCATAAATTTTGAAACCGTAAAACAGTCCTTTTTTCTGGTTTCATTCTCGATTTTGTTTAAAAAATCTGAAACAGAAGCTTCGTTTTCTGTAGTTTTTAAATTAGCTTTTGCCATTGTTTATTTTGTCTAAAATGTGACAATCTTCATCATGAGCTCCTTTGAGGTAGCCCGTACTCATGAGGAATTCGTTAACTATCTCGCCACCAGTAAATTTAAAAGTTTTTTTGAATATTTTCACCCACTCTTCTTTGGTTTTTGGATGGTGATGTTCTATCCAATTTTTAAAAGAACCAAACTCTTCTTGAAGTTTTAATATTTCTTTGGCATTATGAATGGCCGCATTGACTTTCAGTTTGTTACGTATTACGCCGGGGTCATGTAAAAGCCTTTCGATTTCGGTTTCATCATAACTTGCCACAATTTCTATGTTGAATCGGTGATAGGCTTGCCGAAAAGTCTCCTGTTTTTTTAAGATTAAATCCCAAGAAAGGCCGGCTTGGTTTATTTCAAAAACAAATCTTTCGAAAAGCTCATTGTCACTTTCTATCGGAAATCCATAGTGATTATCGTGATAAATTCTATGATGGTTGTCTTCTGGTAAGTTTTTACAATAAGTGCAATAGCTCATTTTAATTGGTTTTTTGCCAAAAATAAAAATTATTTCTCTATTAATTCTGTTAACCTTTTAAATGATAAAAAACTAAGCAGATGATTTCAAATTTCTCGTATTACAATCCAGTAAAAATAATTTTCGGTAAAGATACAATAGCTTTATTGTCCAAAAATATTCCTTCTGGTTCAAAAATCTTGCTCACATATGGTGGAGGAAGTATATTCAAAAATGGCGTTTATGAGCAAGTAAAAGCTGCTTTGGCGGAATATGAAATTGTAGAATTCGGAGGAATTGAGCCCAATCCGACATTTGAGACCTTAATGAAAGCAGTAGAATTGGGAAGAAAAGAGAATGTCGATTTTATACTTTCTGTTGGTGGCGGTTCAGTTTTAGACGGAACAAAGTTTATTTCAGCTGCAATACCTTTTGAGGGAGGAAATGAGTGGGATAATATCGTTTTGAGAAAGACAAAATATGACAAAGCTACACCATTTGGAGCGGTTTTGACTTTACCAGCTACAGGCTCTGAAATGAATTCAGGGGCGGTAATTTCAAAGGCATCTACAAAAGAAAAATATGGTATGGGAAGTCCTTTGCTGTTTCCTAAGTTTTCTGTTTTGGATCCCGAAACCACTTTTTCTTTGCCTAAAAATCAAATAGCCAATGGCCTTGCGGATGCATTTACGCACGTGATGGAGCAATATTTAACCTATCCTGTAAATGCCATGATTCAAGACGAATTTGCGGAAGGTGTTATAAGAACTTTGATAACAGTGGCTCCGAAAGTAATGAAAGATAGCACAGATTACGATGCTATGAGTAATTTTATGTGGGCAGCCACTGTAGCTTTGAATGGTTTGTTGTCGACAGGTGTTCCAACAGATTGGGCTACCCACCAGATTGGACACGAACTGACGGCTCTTCATGGCGTTGACCACGCCCGCTCTTTAGCTGTAGTTTTGCCTTATTTGATGAAATACAAAAAAGAAGATAAAAAAGGCAAAATGATTCAATATGCTCAAAAAGTGTGGAACGAAACTGGAACCGATGAGGAATTGATAGCAAAAGCGATTCAAAGAACTATTGAATTTTATGAATCTATTGGAATTCCAACAAAAGCCTCAGTATATGGCGTGGGAGAGGAGACCATTCAAGAAATCAAAAAGCGTTTTACGGAGAGAGGCGTGATATATGGCGAAAGAAAAGATATTACCCCAGATGCTGTGGAGGCGATTTTGAGAATGAGTATAGCTTAATTTTTTAATTCAATAATTTCTCCTTTTTTTGTATCAATGCTAAAAACAAAGCTATCTTTTGGTTGAATAGTTTTTAGCATTGATTTATTCTTAATAATTGGGTTTCCGGCTTCCACAAATTCGAATAGTTCGTTTTTTAGAATCGAAGTTTCATCAGTGTAAATTTGACCTTTCAACTTTTCGTTCGTTCTAATCTTTACGGTACCGCCTAGAGTAGATAATATTGAAGCTTTTACAACTTTTCCGTTTTCCCATTCCATGTCCACCGTAAATCCCCCTCTGGCTTTTAAACCTTTCACTTTGCCAGTTTTCCATTCGTCTGGCAATGCCGGTAGGAGGTGAATTTCGCCTGCATGACTTTGAAGAAGCATTTCGGCAATCCCAGCTGTAGCACCAAAGTTTCCATCGATTTGAAAAGGCGGATGTGCACAAAAAAGATTAGGATAGGTTCCGCCTCCGGCCATGTGCTCCTTTTGATTTTTAATGGGTCTAAAAAGATTTTTTAATAAAATCATAGCATGATTTCCATCGTTCAACCTTGCCCAAACGTTTACTTTCCATCCCATTGACCAACCTGACGCACCATCGCCTCTTCTTTCCATTACTTTTTCGGCTGCTGAAGTCAATTCTGGATTGTCACGAATATTTATCTGATTGCTGGGATAAAAAGCATAAAGATGTGAAAAATGCCTATGTTGTATGTCACCATCTTCAAAATCCTCCGACCATTCTTGTAATTGGCCATATTTTCCTATTTGATAAGGTAAAAGTTTCGGAAGCTTAGAATGTATTTCTTCTGTTAAACTATCATTTATATTCAAAGTTTTTGAAGCTTCCAGGTATCGGCTAAATGTTTCCTTAATTATCGCCATGTCCATTGTGGGGCCGGGACTATAACTCGCAAGTTTATTGTTTTCAAATTTGAAATTATGCTCAGGCGAATGGCCAACTGGGGTTAATAAATACCCTTTTTTGTCTTCAATAAGCCAATCTTTATAAAATAAAGTGGCACCTTTTAATAAAGGGTAGGTTTCGTTTTTTAAAAAATCTTTGTCTCCAGTAAAAAGATATTTTTCCCAAAAATGACTCGTAAGCCAACCTGCTGCCATTGGCCAAAATGAGCACGTACAAATGTCAATAGGTTCTGTATGACGCCAAATGTCCATGTTGTGGTGAGCTACCCAACCTTGATTTCCGTAAAGGTTTTTCGCTGTTTTTTCACCATTAATTGCTAATTCTTTTATCGCTTTAAAAAAAGGCTCTTGGCATTCAGAGAGGTTGGTGATTTCTGCTGGCCAATAATTCATTTGGGCATTGATATTTATGGTATAAGCACCATTCCAAACTGGAACGAGTTGGTCGTTCCAAAGGCCTTGTAAATTTAATGGTTGCCCTCCAGGCCTTGAGCCTGATATCATAAGGTACCTACCAAAATTGAAATAAAGTTCAGGAAAAGAAGGGTCAAGGGCATTATTAAAAAGTTCAATTCTTTGGTCAGTTGGTAATTTTGATTGGGAAGTTTCCTTGGCTAAATTAATGTCAACCCTTTTGAATAGTGATTGATAGTCCTGAATGTGAGCGTTTAAAAAGTCCGAATATGTTCTAGTGGAAATTTCCTTAAACTCCTCATTTAATATTTTGGTAGGGGTTTGACCATCGTCTTTCGGACTCACATCAAAGCCTCTATAACTTGTGGCAGCTTTTAAGTAAATTATTACCTCATTCGAATTACTAATCTTTATTTTATCATCTTCAAAAACAATATCCCCACTTTCTGTTTTAACCATAATTCTGGTTTCAAAAGCCATTCCCAAAGAATCAATTTCTTCATTATATAATAAATTTTTTTTGCCAGGAATTCTAGAACCAGTACTATCAAATATTTCGGGATATTTATGTTGATCTCCGACATTTTCGACTTGCTCAAAACTCCTTCTTAAGCCAAAGCCAGGCACTTTGGAGCTTATAGAAAGCCTATTAGCTTTACTGGTAATTTTTGCATTCTGAGTGTGTAAAGTGCTTAGTTTTAATTCACAATTTATTTTTTCTTTTCCAGACTTCTTGATTTTTATTACAATGAGGTTTTGAGAGTAATTTGCAAAGTAAGATCTGGTATAGGTGGTATTGTCAATTTGATATTCTACTTCCGAAATGGCAGTGTTTAGGTCGAGAGATCTTTTGTAGTTTTGATATTTTTCATTTTTATGAATCATCTCAATCCATAAGTCAGACATAGGTTGGTAAAGTTGATGATTTCTTCCTAGCCAGTTTGTTTTAACCAATGCTTGGGCTTCAAGGTATTTTCCTTCTTCAAATAATTTGTTTATTTCAGGTAATTTTTCACGAATATTGATATTTGTGAATGTTTTATCTGGATCGCCTGAGTAAAGCGTGTTTTCGTTGAGTTGAATATGTTCATTTATTGGATCACCATATATCATTGCTCCAAGATGACCATTTCCTAGAGGTAAAGCTTCAGACCATTCTTTTGCAGGTTGCGTATACCAAAGGATTTTATTGAAGTTTTTTTGAGAATAAGTCTGTGTAGAATTTATAAAAATAAGTAGTGATAATATTGATTTTAAAAACCTTAAGCCTTTGTTTCTAATTCTCTTCATTTTTATAATATTTTCTAATCAAAACCTTCTTTAATTCCCGTTTAATTATTTGATGAGCGACGATTTCAGTATGGTTATAATCTGGAAGTTCAATGCCCGCCAATGCCAAGTCTTTTTCTGAGATATCTACCCTATACAATATGGAAAATAACCTACTGGAATCGTTTTTAAATAGGTTTTCGATTTTTGAAACCAATTCATTGTGCAGTATTTGGTAGGTGGTTTTTGCGTTTTCCTCGAAATGCAATTCTATGCCGTACATTCCTAAGTCTTTGCTTATTTGAGCAATTAAAGCTTTGACGATTTCCTGTTTGTCAAGAAAACTTTCAAGATTGGCGTTTCTTATTTCAGGAAGATTCATGATATTTACATTTCTAGTTTCGACATTAACTCAAAATCTTTTACAGCACTCAAATATAGGTAATTAAGCAATAGTCCATTAGAATTGTTTATTAATTTGTGGCCTGCTATAAATGGGTAAACATGGGTAGTTATCCTTTCAAACTCATAAGCTGTTCCCATTTGTTTATTTTCAAAAGATTCTATTTCGGTTTTTGAAAGCTCAATTTCGCAATAATAAAAATACATGGCTTCGTCGCTTGTACCAGTGCTCGGAAATAATCTTTTATTGGGCGAAAGGTTGATTAAATCTGCTTCAGTTATTGATATCCCCGTTTCTTCTTTTACTTCTTGCACCGCTATTTGTAAAGGTGTTTGCGTGCCATCGACCATTCCAGCAGGATGCTCAAAGGTAAAACCACCTTCGGCTATTCGTCTTTGTCTTACCAAAAGAAGGTATTTCTCTTTAGTGTCTTTGTCGATTAAAACTATTGCTATGCAAACAACTTCGCCTTTCAAAAAACAAATAGGAGGGATTTTGTCGCCTTCTGGAGTAGTTGCATCGAGCATCAACAATGAGAACAATGCTTCACCGTTATATCTATACCTCGTATATACTTCCTCTATTTTATTTATTTTTAGACCATTGGCTTGTATATTGGCTTTCCAAATTTTAAATTTATGAGCGTTTTCTAACAATTCTTTCATTTTCAACCTTTCTATTTTGAAAACAAAACTACTGAGTTCGGGCTTAATTCTGTTTTTATTTTTAGGTTTTTATTTTTGGGGAAATGAAAATTCTGAATTAGTTTTTTCGGGAGAAAAAATGAGAGGACTTTCTTTGGTTGCACCTCCAAAGGAAGTAGGAGTGGCATGCTTTGATTCTTTGTCGAAAGTTAATGCTAATTGGATTTCGCTAATGCCTTACGCATTTGTTCCAAAGGAAAGTGCCACGGTGCGTTTTCAAATTGAGCCAAAAGGACAACATCAATGGTGGGGAGAGACGCCTCAAGGTATTAAACAGTGCATAGCTTTGGCCAAAGAAAAAAATATAAAAGTTATGTTAAAGCCGCATCTATGGTTAGGATGGGGTCAGTTTACGGGTGAATTGGATTTTAAAACAGAAGCTGAATGGCTTGAATTTGAAAGGAGTTATAAGTTGTATCTTTTGACTTTTGCCAAAATCGCAGAGGAAGAAAACGTGGAGGTGTTTTGTATTGGCACTGAGATGGGTTCACATGTAGAAAATCGAGATAAATTTTGGCATGAATTAATAGCAGATATCAAAAAAATATATTCAGGCAAACTCACTTATGCCGAAAACTGGGACTGTTTTGACAAAGTACCTTTCTGGAGTCACCTTGATTTTATTGGCGTAGACGGTTATTTTCCTCTTTCTGACAAAAAAGACCCAACAGAAAAACAGTTGGCAGATGGTTGGAAAAGCCATTTGAAAAAATTAAATAAAGTTTCGAGTGAATTGGGTAAACCTATACTTTTTACCGAAATTGGCTACAGAAGCAACGATTTTAGTACAGAAAAACCTTGGGAAACGGATTACACTAAGCCGAAAAACGAAGCACTGCAGTCAAAAGCATATAAGGCGTTTTTTGAAAATGCCTACAATAAATCGTGGTGTGCAGGGGCCTTCATCTGGAAGTGGTTTCCAACAGATTATGAGCATTTTCATGAAAGAGAAACTTTTTCGCCGCAAGGCAAATTGGCAGAGAAAGTGTTAAAAGAATATTATTCAAAGTGATTATTTGCTCATTCCTTTAAGTTTCCACAAAATCTCGTCTAAGCCATTAGATTTTATTTCGTAAACAGTAGAAAGCTGCATGCCTAATTTTCCTTCAGGAAAACCACCCTTTCTAAGAAACCATTCCAAATAACTTACTGGTAAATCACTCAATAAAGTGCCCTTGTATTTTCCAAAAGGCATTTTAGTCTTTACGATGTCAATAAGTATTTGTTTGTCGGGTTGGAACATGGTTTATGAAATTATGTGGCAATTTATTAATATTTGGGCATTAGAACACATCACCTAAATTAAAAAACAAACCTTTGCCGTTTTGGGTGGCTAATCCGTAGGAAACTACTAGAAACACCTTTGCTTTTTTGTTGACTTTGAATCTTAGACTTGCTCCAGTTCCAATGTTAAACGTTTTGAATTTATTGGAAATTGGCTCAGAAAAAGTTTCAGTGTTTAAGAATACTGCAGCACCTAAAAATTCATTTTTTAGGAGATTAAACCTATATTCAGATTCTAGATAAATTAAATTTTTTCCTCTAAATCTACCCTCTATATATGGTCTGGATATATTGTTGTTCATGTCGCCCAAGGCAGTCGGTAGGTCAAAATATGGCGTGTTTCCTTTAAACGTAAACCAGTTTAAATATCTTAAAGCCAATATATTTGTCTTGCTCTGATTGACAGAATAGTATTTTCTAAGGTCTGAATAAAAACTTCTATAATTTGAGCTTGCTCCTAATGATTTTAGGTTTTGGTTCAATGATATTTGGGCGTAAGTTTCTCCTCCCACAGGAAAGTTTTCATTTTTGCGGCTATCAAAAAGCACATTGGCTAATAATCCCGAAGAAACTGTTCGATTTTGTAAATTATAAGCTGAGCTATTCGTATTTATTTCGGTTTCGAGCCTTTTGATGTCATACCGCATATCGAGATTGTATCCCACACCCACCAATAAATTTTCATGAACAGATTTAGATAAAATTTGATGAAATCTCACATATTTCAATTCATAATTGTTGAAATTTTCGGAATTAGTACTGCTTCCAAGGCCATAATCAACAGCTAAAAATCTATAAAATCGCCAATCAGTGCTCAAGTTAAATTTGTTATCCTTAAACCATATACTAGAGGTAATTCTTGGGATTACGTATTTTTTCAGGGTGACTTCCGGAACGAATCTGATCACAGATACATTAGTGTTATCGGCAGTTTTGAATGAATAATTCCCTTCAACTACCAAGGCAAGGCCTTTAAGTTGACTATAGGCAAAACCTGGAATAAAAGTTAAAGAGCCTTTGGTGAGGTCTGAATTTTTTACAGAATCAGGTTCTCTTTTTCTTCCCAAAACAAAATGAACTATATCAATCGCGTCAACCAAATGTGTATTTGTACTGTCTTTTTCTTGTCCAAAACAAAAAGAGCTTAGTAAAGTTAGTACAATAAAAAATAGATTTTTTCTCATTCATAAGGCTTATACCAACAAGTACGCAAGATAGACTTTTATTGTTGCTATCTTGGGTTTCAAAAGAAATGAATGTTTTTCTAACAAATAAATATTAAGAATTTACTGTAGAAAATCGAAAATTAAATGATAAAATTTCTAACGTAATTGAATTTTAAAATTTCCAGATTTCATTTACAATAATTCAAAAAAGCATATATTTAATAAATAATTCGACCTAGGAGCGGTTTTTCTCGTATTAATAAAAAGTGGAAATGAGAATTGCGATTTTACTACTGTTGTTACTTTCAAAACTAGCTACTGCTCAGTTGGTTTTGGCGGATACCAATATGGTTTGTAAAGGTCAATCTGTACGCTTATTTGTCAATCCAAAGTTATTTGCCCCTGATGAATTTTGTCTCGATTATGTAGGAGAAAGAGATGGCCTGTATTACTTTGGAAGTTGTGCCCAAATAACTTTCGACGCTGCTTTTGCATTTGCTCGAATAATGCAAGGATACATAGCTACCGCAAATGATGCGGCAAAGAACAGTTTTATAGGTAGCCGAAAACCAGGCTATATTAAATGGCTGGGATATTATCAAGATCCAAATTCTGCGACATTTAACGATCCGCCTGATGCCTCTTCAGGTTTTGTTTGGATGAGTGGTGCAAAAGATGGTTTTACGAGATGGTCGGATGAGGAGCCGAATAATTTCGAGAATTCAAACCCTGGAATGCATGTAATATTGGGTTGTAGCAATGTAACTCCACCAGAATGGTGCGATGTAAATAAAGATGATGGACATAAATACGTAGCTATAATCGAAACGAAATTAAAAACCGTTCCACCATTTCCAGAAGTCAAAATTTTATGGGAGACTGGTTCTACCGATAGAGAAATAGTAGTTTCGCCAAATTCTAGCAGATTTTATAGAGTGCAAATAACAATAGATGGTGTGGTGCATAAAGACAGTATTAGGATAAATGTCCCAGAAGTAAAAGCTGATTTTAGTAGCTATGGCGGATGTGGAAATCCATTTTTTTGGAAGCCGAAACTTTTAACTAATTTTCCTGAAAAAGACATGGAAATTACCTGGAAATTTGGAAATGCAGTCATTCCTCTTCAAAATTTAAACCCTAAACTAGGAACAGCGGAAAGTGGAAATGTGCAAGTAGGAGTAAAAATCAATAGCCTTTCATGTGGTCAAACTGTACTCGATAGTAGCATCGGTATTTTGTTGGAATATCCTTTTGATAGTGCAAAGGTTTTTGAAAAAGAACTAAAACTAAATGAAATCTTTAAGTTAAATCCAATAAATCAAAAAAAAGGCTTTCAATACACTTGGACACCTCCAAAAGGGCTAAGCAATGCCAATATCGCCAATCCTGAATTCACAGCAATAGAGCCAATTACATACACGCTAAATATAGATGATGGTTTTGGATGTAAAAATAAGGAAGAGTTTAAGTTTACAATTGATCCTAATATTATCATTTATATTCCTGATATATTTTCACCTAATAATGACAATGTTAATGATATATTCGAAATAAAAACTAATACTGGTTTTTATGGTCATTTGAGAAGATTTACGATAATGAATCGTTGGTCGCAAATTATTTATGATTCTACTTCAGAATGGAAATGGGATGGCAAAGCAAACGGGAAAGACGTTCCCGCAGGCATGTATAAATATGCTCTAAACTACGAAATAGAAAATGTGCCTTACGTAAAGTCAGGATCCGTCATTTTAATAAGATGAAATCGGGATTTTTTGATTTAAGAAATAATTACTCTTTCCTAATAACTCTATTCCCCAGATCTATCAATTAGCCTTTTAAATTTTTAGTTTTTCAAAAAACTCAAAGGACAAACCCATCAATTTTCTTTCTTTTTGATTTTGAAAAAACAATCTTTTCCAGAAGTTGTTAAATAACCAAAACTCTTGTAATATATAAGTTCAAATTTAAATGACTGAAGACGAAATAGATAGAATTATTGGAATGGCTTGGGAAGATAGAACGCCATTCGAAGCCATTGAATATCAGTTTGGTATCAAAGAGGCTGGGGTGATTTCGATTATGAGAAACAACCTAAAAGCCAGCAGTTTTAAACTTTGGAGGAAACGCGTGCATAGTGGAGTAAGTCAAAAACATGCCAAAAAGAGAGTCGCTGATATAAATAGATTTAAATCAAAAATGCAAAGAACTATTAGTTTAAATAAAATTAGCAAACGGTGATTTTTGCAATAGAACTGTAAGTCTACTCTTTAAAAGTAAAACTTAAAATGGTCACTCAGAAGATTAATATTGTTTGGATAAAACGTGATATAAGAATTCAAGATCACGAACCTATTTGTTTGGCCATCAGCCAAAATATTCCATTTCTCATTATTTACTTTTTCGAGCTAAGTTTAATCTCTGGACAAGATACTTCTTTGAGGCATTTACAGTTTCAGTATCATTCCATCTTGGATTTTAATAAACAGTCGGAAACCTCTGGGATGAAGATCGAAATTTTTCAGGCAGAAGCTAGTATAGTTTTTGAGTTTTTAAATCAACATTTCGATATTCAAACCATTTTTAGCTATCGGGAAAGCGGCACTTTGCCCACCTGGCAAAGAGATAAATGGGTAGCTAAGTTTTGCAAGAAAAACAAAATAATCTGGCAGGAATGCCAAAGGGATGGCATTTTGAGAGGTATAAAGAATAGAGAAAACTGGGACAAAAAATGGATTTATGCCATGTCTGCTGACATTTTGGTTCCCTCTAAAACAAATCTATGTCTTGATTTGGAGCATGATTTTGGTCTAAAAAAAGATTTATTAGAATCCTTAAAAGACTATCCGAAGGAATTTCAACCTGCAGGCGAGACCAAAGCTTGGGAATATTTACATTCTTTTGTAGCTGGTCGTGGACATCAATATCACCGATTGATATCTAAGCCTTTGGCAAGTCGGAAATCATGCAGTCGTTTATCGCCATTTTTGGCATGGGGAAATATTTCTTTGCGGCAGGTTTACCAGTTTGTCCTAAAACATCCTTCTTACAAAAACCATAAAATGGCCTATGGCGGTTTTCTTACACGTTTGCATTGGCATTGTCATTTTATTCAAAAATTCGAGGTTGATAATTCTTATGAGTACAATTGCCTCAATTCGGCCTATGAAGGCTTGATGTCTAAGGAAAATGAAGCACTGATTTATAGCTGGAAAGAAGGAAAAACGGGACTTCCGCTAGTGGATGCTTGTATGCGATGTGTAAAAGCCACTGGCTGGATAAATTTCCGAATGCGGGCGATGTTGATTTCGGTGTTGTGTCATCATTTTGATATGGATTGGAGAACGGGTGCTTATTTTTTAGCTCAGCAGTTTTTGGATTATGAGCCGGGCATTCATTTTCCGCAAGTGCAGATGCAAGCGAGTACCACGGGCATAAATACTGTTAGGATTTATAACCCAATAAAACAATCTCAAGATCATGATCCAGATGGTATTTATATAAAAAAATGGGTGCCAGAATTACGGAATTTACCGAAAGAATTGATACATAAACCATGGGAAATGACTGTTATGGAGCAATCTTTTTATGGTTTAGAAATTGGCAAAGATTATCCAAAACCTGTTGTGGAAATAGATTTAGCTGCAAAACTTGCCCGAGATAAGTTTTGGGGACATAAAAAGTCTGATGCTGTAAAAAAGAAAAAATTGAAAATTATAGAAACGCATGTCAGACCAAATATAAAAAGGGATTAAGCTAAATTGTTGATTTTGTTTAAAATGTCCATTTATAGAAAGGTTTTTTTGTTAAGTTCTTATTTGTAATGTTTTGTATAGAGTGTTTTTATGAAAGGCGTAAAGAAAGTTGACTTACCATCAAAAGTTTGCCCAGTGTGTTTAAGGCCATTTATTTGGCGAAAAAAATGGGAAAAAGTCTGGGAAGAAGTAAAATATTGTAGTGAAAAATGTCGCAAACAAAAATAGAAAAAGTAGGACTTGTTTTTCCACATCAGCTGTTTGAGGATACAGGTTGGTTGCAGGGAATTACCAAAATATATTTAGTAGAAGAGTATTTGTTTTTTAAACAATATGCTTTTCACAAACAGAAACTGGCTTTTCACAGGGCTTCTATGAAATTTTATGCGTCATTTCTTCTATCGAAAGGATTTGAGCTAAGGTATATTGAATCTCATGAAGTTATCGCAGATATACGCGAATTAATTCCTCATTTATTTTCGGAAGGGGCAAGGTCCATAATTTACATGGATACTGTCGATTTTTATTTGGAAGAGCGGATTCGGAAAGGAGCTTCTAATTATTCTATTGATTTAACCAAAATACAAAGTGCTTCTTTTATTAATACTGAACGTGAAATCATTGAATATTTTGCCTCAAAAAAGAAGTTCTACCAAACGGATTTTTATAAAAATCAAAGACAAAAGCTTAATATTCTTATTGATGAAAACCAAAAACCAGAGGGTGGGCAATGGACTTACGACGTAGATAATAGGCTTCGCTATCCCAAAGGCAAAACTCCGCCGAAAGTTGTTTTTGAAAAAGAAAACGCTTTTCAATTTGAAGCCAAGGAATATATGGAGACCTATTTTAAGGCCAATTATGGAAAATTAAATAGAGAATATTTATTTCCAATAGATTTTGAATCCAGCAAGAAATGGCTACAAGATTTTTTTGAAAATAGATTTTTGGATTTCGGAAAATATGAAGATGCTATACTTAAAAATGAAAGTTTTTTGCATCATTCTATGCTTACGCCGATGTTAAATGTAGGTTTACTTACACCGACCTATATTATAGATGAAGCTCTCAGTTTTGCTTCTAAAAACGATATTCCATTAAATTCTTTGGAAGGTTTCATAAGACAAATCATTGGTTGGCGAGAGTTTATACGCTCAGTTTATCAGCTGAAAAGTGTGGAAGAACGCACCAAAAATCATTGGAAATTTACAAGGAAAATTCCGGAGTCGTTTTGGAATGGCACTACAGGAATTGAACCGATTGATGATACGATAAAGAAAATATTAGAAACGGGCTATTGCCATCATATAGAGCGGTTGATGGTTTTAGGGAATTTTATGATGCTTTGTGAGTTTGACCCAGACGAAGTCTATCTTTGGTTTATGACTTTATTCATTGATGCTTACGACTGGGTAATGGTACCCAATGTGTATGGCATGAGCCAGTTTGCGGACGGGGGTATTTTTGCAACAAAACCTTATATCAGTGGAAGTAATTATATCCTAAAAATGAGCGATTACAAAAAGGGCGAATGGTCTGAAATATGGGATGCTCTTTTTTGGCGATTTATGGATAAACAGCGTAATTTTTTCCTACAAAATCCTCGTTTAGGCATGCTAATTCGCACTTTTGATAAAATGGACCAGAATAAGAAAAATGGCTATTGGGCGACTGCGGAGGCTTTTTTGAAGAAGCTGGAGTGAGTTTTTTTTAATTAACTTTACTGAAGTTTCAGGGTTTAAAACTTCAAAAATTATATTCTTTGTGTGCCTTGCCAGGCGGGCTTACTTTTTTTTTGAAAAAAAAGTAACAAAAAAAACACTTTTTTTGCAATGATCCTCTGAAAAATTTCGCTAGCAATGTTTTGGGATACAAAAAGTCCTTTAGAAGCGAAATTTTACAACGGACTGCAAAAAAATATAAGGAACAATTAGTATTTATTTTGAAAATTATAACTAACTGATAATTAGCAATTAAAATCAATTATTTTTTTTATAAGTGTTTGAATATTAGTTTTTTATTTTCCCCCAAAACTTCAGTTAACTTTACTTTCCGATACAAAACTTTCCAAAAATATTAGCAAGCAGGTCTTCGGTAGTTATCGTACCCGTAATCTCCCCTAAATGATGCAGGGAAAGTCTAATGTCTTGTGCTAAAAAGTCTCCGGTTACGCCTAAAGCTAGGCCGCTGAGTACCTCTGTGAGGGCTTCGTTGGCTTTTAGTAAGTGCTCGTAGTGGCGGAGGTTGGTTATGGTAGTGTCTTGGCTACTTTGGAGTTTCATTTTTGCCAAAAGTGAATTTTTTAGGCTCTCGATACCTGTTTCGTTTTTGGCAGAAATTTTTATTTCGGCATCAGAGACGTAGGCTTCGTTTAGGTCAATTTTGTTCTGTACCCAAAGGATATCCGCATTTGTTGTTTCTTTCTCTAATTGATCCAAGAAATGCTTATTTTGCTCATTATCAAATAGAAATATTACAATTTTGGCCGAATGCATGGCTTTTCTTGATCGTTCTATTCCCATGGATTCGATGATATCTTCTGTATGGCGAATGCCTGCGGTGTCAATGAATCTAAATTTTCTGCCTTCTATAAAAACTACATCTTCTATCACATCACGTGTCGTGCCAGCTATATCTGTAACTATGGCTTTTTCTTCGTTTAAAAGTGCATTTAAAAGTGTAGATTTCCCTGCATTGGGTGCACCGATTATGGCTACGGGGATGCCTTCTTTTATGGCGTTGCCATTTTCAAAAGAAGCAATTAAAGGATTTAATTCTCCTTGTAATTCATCAATCAAGGCTTTCAAGTCATCACGGTCAGCAAACTCTACATCTTCCTCGCCAAAATCTAATTCAAGTTCAACAAGACTGGCAAAGTGTACCAGTTTTTCTCTTAAAATGGCTAATTTCTTTGAAAAACCACCACGCAATTGATTAATAGCGATTTGATGAGAAGCTTCAGAATCTGCCGAAATCAAATCTGCCACAGCCTCTGCTTGTGCAAGGTCAAATTGGCCATTCAAAAATGCTCTTTGTGTAAATTCTCCCGGATTCGCCATTCGGCAACCTTTTTGAATCAAAAGTTTCAAAACATACCTAACGATATATTCACTTCCGTGGGTAGAAATTTCCACAGCATCTTCTTTTGTGAAAGATTTTGGCGATTTAAAAACACTTATCAATACCTCATCCACCATTTTTTCTCCATCCATTATTTTTCCATAATGCACCGTGTTTGCGGCAACTTTTTGGAGGTCAGGACCTTTGAAAATTTTATTAACTATTGCAAAAGTCTCATTTCCAGACACTCTGATGATGGCCAAGGCACCGATTCCTTGAGGTGTAGCTAATGCACAAATGGTTTCTTGATGATTCAAACGAAAGTATTTTTTATGCAAAAATACGCTAAAATCAGTTTTTTTGGTCTTTCATGCAAAAAATGCTTTCTATTCAATTATTTTTGGGTGAAAATCAAACCACCTAAAGGCACCCTATGCTTTTTAATTCGCTTCAATTTGTATTTTTCTACGTAGTAGTTACGATTTTATATTTCTCTCTTAGACACCGAGGACGTATTTGGCTTTTGCTTTTGGCCAGTTCGTATTTTTATTTGGTATTTAAGCCTGTCTATATTCTTATTTTGTTGGTAACCATCATTGTAGATTATTTTGCAGGTATTTGGATTAGTAAAAGTGAGGGAAAGAAACGAAAATTGCTTCTGGTACTGAGTTTAATTACCAATATCGGTTTCTTAGGTTTTTTCAAATATTGGAATTTTATCAATAAGAATATTTCTGCTGGTTTGGCTTTGATTGGAATTGAAAACCCATTGCATGATTATCCTTTTGATTTACCGATTGGGCTTTCTTTTCATACTTTTCAGGCCATGAGTTATACAATAGAAGTATATAGACGAAAACAAAAAACGGAGAAGGATTTCATTGTTTACTCACTCTATGTGATGTTTTATCCGCAATTGGTGGCTGGACCTATCGAGCGACCTCAAAATCTTCTGCATCAGTTTCATACCAATTTCAAATACAGTTTTGCTAATCTCAAAGCTGGCCTTATGCAAATGGCTTGGGGAATGTTTAAGAAAGTCGTTATAGCTGATCGATTATCCATTTTGGTTGATTATTGTTATGACAATCCATCAGAATATTCTGGTTTGACTATGTTGATTGCCACCATTTTCTTTACTATTCAGATTTATTGCGATTTTTCAGGATATTCAGACATTGCGATAGGAGCTGCCCGAACTATGGGTTTTGATTTAATGATGAACTTCGACTCACCTTATTTATCCAAAAGCATTTCGGAGTTTTGGCGGAGGTGGCATATATCGCTTTCCACTTGGTTTAAGGATTACTTATATATTCCTTTAGGGGGCAATAGGGTAGGGCAGTGGAGATTATACGCCAATTATATGATAGTATTCACTGTTAGTGGTCTTTGGCACGGTGCAGCTTGGACATTTATCATTTGGGGTGCTCTGCATGGTTTATATTTGGTTTTGGCCATAATGAGAGAACGATATTTGCCATTTAAACTCCCCAAATTGCCATTCCTTTCTATGCTTTTTACTTTTATTTTGGTAATGATTACATGGGTGTTTTTTAGAGCAAAAGGACTTTTTAATGCCAAAATAATCCTTTCAAAAATCTTTTCACTTGATTATTTTAGAGGTTTTGAGATGCCTTTTAGCACAAATGAGTTTATTTTTTGTTGGTTTTTGATGATTTTACTTTTTGTAAAAGACATCTACTTCCGAAAAATTTCTACAGAGCATACGCCAGCTTTCTATTTTAAGTTTGTAGGATTACTATTGGTTTGTTATTTCTTTGGAGTTTTCGGCTCAAACCAATTCATCTATTTTCAGTTTTGACATGAAGAAATATATAGCCTTAATTATTTTCGGTATTTTGTGGTTTATTGGATGCTCTAAAACGGCTTCAAAATACCTCTTTGAGCATAATATTGTTCCTGATGATTATAGATATGGTGATTTGTACAGACTTTCTAATTTAAAAGAATTCCGGGTTTTAGTGCCTCATTGCGATGCTGATTTTCAGGGTCAAAAATCAGAAGTAACACTATATTTGGCAGGCGATAGTTTTACTGAAGAAGGTAGGTTAGAAAGTGACAATTTTGCAACTAAAAATTATATCCGAGGTTTTGTGGCTGAACCGAATAAACAATTGCAATTGAGTGCTGGAAAGAAAATATTAGTAATAGAAACCGTAGAAAGGCATTTTAGAGAGCGTTTTCAAGCTCCTTGGAAAAACTGGGATGTTGTATTTCAGGATACTTTAATAGTCGAAAAACCACTAAAAGAACGATTGTTGGCTTTAGAAGTTCCTTACAATACACAAAGGCATGAGTCAGTGCTTTTTAGCTCTGATTTTGTTTTAACAATAAAAGAGTGGAAATCTTGGATAAATCTTAAACTATTTGATAAAACTGATGATAAAGTAAAACTGTTTAATGGAAATCTTTTCTATTATTTGGACGTAAATCCTGGGATTAGCAGTGCTTTTGATGAAGTGAAAAATGAGGAGATTGCTTTGATGGTTAAGAACATCAATCTTACCTATGCATATTATAAAAATCTGGGATTTGATGAGGTTTATCTTTCTATAATTCCTAACAAAACTAGCATATTAGCCCCAGAAATGGGAAAATATAATCATTTAATAGAAAGAGTGGAAGCCAATCAAGATTTGAAAATGCCGATAATTAGCGTATTTTCTGCTTTCGAAAACAAAAATTATTACCTCAAAAGCGACTCTCATTGGAACTGCGAAGGACAGAAAATTTGGGTTGATAAGGTGAATGAGAAAATCCTAGATTTGCAATAATGTCCTTGCGTAAGCATCTAAATTGTGGGTTTTGCGATAGTTTTGCCCATCAATTTTGATCGTTTCTTTATTTTGCAAATAACGCTCTATTGTATTTTTAATTTCTGAAATATCATAAGGGTCTATCACATCTCCAAGTTTGTATTTAGCCACCAATTCGGCCATTACCCCATTGTTTGACACTACACAAGGTTTATCATGATTAGCAGCAATGCCAACTATACCGCTTGAGCCAAAAAAGTTGATATTCATTCTCAAAATCAAGTCAGATTGAGCAAAAGTACTTTCCATTTCTTCATCAGATACAAACTCGTCTTTTAGTATCATCTGGTATTTTGCATCAGATTTTTTCAATGTTTCAAGTTTTTCAGCGTAACCTTCTTTAAATCTTCCAATTACTAAAAGACTAATTTTAGCTGCAATTTCAGGTTCAAAACTATTTAATGCGGCAATGATGTTCTCGTTGTTTTTACGTTCGTCCATATTACCAAATTGTAGCAATATGATATTTTCTGAAGGAATGTTATATTTTGCTCTGAGGTCGAATCCAGGAATTTGTGGATATTCAAAATAAGGATCAGGCAAGGTAAAAAATCTAGGTTTTTGGGGATTGTTTAGCAAAGTTGGCATTTGCTCGTCATTTAGAATTAAAACCCTTTTTAGATTTTTATTCAATAAAGCAAAATCCATCGTTAGCTTTTTCTGAAGTTTAGTTCTAGCGTTTAAAAGCTTAGATTTTAAGGTATTATATTCAGGTAGCATTCTAGAATATGGCCTAAACCAAATCCCCGCGATACTGAAATTGGTCTTTTTTCTGCCAATTTCCACTTGATAAGGATCTAATTCCATCAAGATTACTTCATTTATGGAATGAGATTCAGTAAAAGAATTGATGGCTTTCCATTCTGCTGCAGCTTTTAATAGAAAACTTTTTGAGCTATTAATAATTTCTTGTTCATCAGCTGTTAGCGAGTGTATTTTGATATTTTCGGCTGTCGAAACAAGTTTGAATTCCTTAGTAAAATTTGTGAGAATAAAATAGCTATTTTGAGTTTTGTAGCCCTCTAGATACTTTATCAAGTTATTGACAAAACCATACTTATGGCCGTCCAGTTTTATATTGAGGTCTGTTATTAAAATATTCATCAATCGCGGTACACATTTTTAGAAGGTATTCTAAGTAGCAACAAAAATCCTATAAAAAACGCAACCATCAAAAACAAAATAGAGGTTCTCATGCTGCCAGTGTACGAATTTAAGAAACCAAAAATAAATGTTCCAGCCATAATAGAGGCTTTTTCTAGGATGTCATACAGTGAAAAATATGCCGCAGTATGACCTACTTCTTCAGGAATAAGCTTTGCATAAGTAGATCTTGAAAGCGACTGAATACCACCCATAACCAAACCTACCACGCATGCAATTATATAAAATTCATTAGCAGAAGTTGTAAAATATGCTCCAAGTGGCACTAAAAACCAAATTGCCACTTCAATTTGCAAGGCTCTTGAATTACCCAATTTTCTAGATAAAAAAGAAGCCAAATAACTCCCTGGGATAGCAACCAATTGTATCAATAAAAGCGTGGCTATTAATCCATCACGAGGTATTTTAAGTTCGCCTTCTGCAAATAAAGTAGCCACGTAGATTACGGTCATAACTCCCAGGTAATAAGTAAAATAGGCCGTAAGGAACTTGGTCAATATTTTGTTTTGTCTAACTTCAAGAATTACATCCCGAAGGCCTAAAATTCCTTTTTTGATCCATGAAAATTGAAAAGGCTTGCTCTGGTCTTTTGGCAGGAAATAGAAAGGGATTTGAGCAAAACCCAACCACCAAATGCCTACTGTCAAAAATGCGATTCTGGAAGTAAGACCAGAGTCAGAATCCGCTTTGCTTAAACCAAACAGTTCTGGTTTAAGGATCATTAATAAGTTGAAAACTAATAAGATAACACTTCCAATGTAGCCAAAAACAAATCCTCTTGCAGATAGTTTATCATAGTTTTCTTCGGTAGCTATTTGAGGTATAAATGAATTATAAAAAACCACACTTCCTCCCCAACCAACGATAGAAAGACCAAAGGCAATCATTACAGTGTCAAGATTTCCTTTCGTGAAAAAAAAGAAATAAGCACAGGAAGCGGCACCTAAATAACAGAAAAACTTCATGAACATTTTCTTTCTGCCTGAGTAATCAGCTATAGACGTTAAAATGGGTGATAATAAGACCAATGTTAGGGCCGCAGCAGAAATAGTGTAGGTATAGAGCGTATTGTTATTTATCTCAAAACCAAAGAACTTTACTATTTCGCTTCCATTTTCTCCAACTGCCGTTGCATGGTAATAAATAGGGAATATGACAGTTGTGATTACGAGATTGTGAACAGAATTTGCCCAGTCATACATGGACCACGCATTCCAGATTTTTTTATTGTTAATATAGTTCATTCTGTAATTTAAATTAGGGTTGGGTTCAAAAATAGCTGATATTTTTTTAAGAATTTAGAAAATGAAAAAAATCTATGTTTTTAAAAAAAAATTAAACTTAAAAATGGACTTTAAAATCAGATTTTCACTTTTGAAAATACATAAAAACATTCTGTGGCAATCTGCTTACAGCGTTCGTCGTACATTTTGGTTTCCTCCGGCGTGTCATCAAATGTTTTAGGATCGTCATATTTTGTGGTAACTCGCAATTCTGCTCCAAATACAATAGGACAAGCTTGGTCTGCACTTGAGCATGTCATTATGGCACAGAATCCATTTTGGGGGTTTGCCAAATCATCAAATTTTTTTGAAAAAGCCTCTAACGCTTTGCCATTTTCATCAAATTTTATTTGATATAAAGGATTCGCACTTTCTGTAGTTTTTATAACCTCAAAGCCAGCTCTTTTTATTGCCGCTACCGATCGTTCGTTAAAAGCAGTAGCTTCAGTACCGCCTGAAAAAGTATTTACGTTTTTTATTCCATAAAATGCCGCCGCTGTAGCAGCCCAAATTTGCCCGAAATGGCTTCTGCGTGAGTTATGGGTGCAGATGTATATCAGTTCGGCGGTTTTACCCCTTTTTATTTTCTGTTCTACAAACTCTGCTATTTTTTCTAAAAGGACTTTTCTTTCTAGAGATATTTTAGAGAAATCTAAAATATTTGATTCAATATAATTTTCGAGATTTTTGAACATATTTTATTGTTTGAATTAAGAAATTAGATGTCGCTTTTTTGGGTACTATGCAAAATTACAAAGCAAAGTTTGATTTTTTAGAAAAGTACTTTTAAAACGGACTATGTGACTTTTGTCATTTTAAAATGTTTTCTGTTATGTACTTTTGTTTTTAATGAAAAAATCAAATATGAAGTTAATTTTTAAGATACTCTTGTTTTTTGTACCTATCCTAAGTTTTTCTCAAAGTGTTAAAAGTATTGGTTCAATGACAGAAATGGGAAAGGAGAATTTTGCTCCTCACATCAAACTTGACACTATATCCAATAAAAAACATCTGTTTGCTATGGGACCTTATGATCGCATGCGAGGCGAAATTACGGTTTTTGACGGAAAGCCATTTTATAGTTCTGTAAATGAAAATGGGGAGGGAATCGTATCGGCAAACTGGAATATTGTTTCGCCGTTTTTTGTATATGCCAATGTGGATAACTGGCAAGAGATAAAGGTTTCAGCAAGTTTAAGTTCTGTGGATGAGGTGCAAAAATTGGTTGCTGAAACTGCCTCAAAATATGGTTTTGATTTGAAAAAGCCTTTTCCATTCAGGATTCGAGGAGTTTTTGATGAAATGACTACGCATATTGTAATGCCAAGAAGTGAAGAAATACAAGGATTTCAAACCGGGAAAAAGCAAGCGAATTTTACGAATTTCAATCAAAAAGGAGAGCTTTTGGGTTTTTATTCAGAGGTTCATCAAGGTGTTTTTACTTCTAAAAATAGTTTTGTTCATGTACATTTTTTAAGTGATGATGAAACCAATATGGCACATTTGGATAAAATATCAGTTCCTCTTACTGAATTAATAATATTATTGCCATCAGAAAATCAATTTCCTAAGTCCGCAGTTAACGATACTGATTTTTCGAAAGGTAGACTCGGGCATATTCAAAACGTGACCTTGGATGATGTTCAAAAAATGCATGGGCATCTTTGTGATGGCTTGGTCGAAGGTTATATGGCCCTAAATCTTGCTTTAGAAAACCTTTATGTTGGGCAAGCTTTTGATAGAACCAATACCAGAATAGTTAGTAAATCCTCTCCTTGCTTGACGGATGTTGCAGCATATTTAACAGGTGGTCGATACCAGTTCAATACAATGTATGTTGACAATAACATTGATGGAATGTTTATAGTCCAAAGAATTGACAATGGTAAAACGGTTTTAGTAAAAAGGAAACAAGGGATAAAACCGGCGTTGATTGACCAAATGGGGGCAAAGGCAGTGAAAAATGAACTTTCGGCTTGTGATTTAGATAATCTGCAAAGTATTGAAAATCAATATTCAAAAGACCTGCAAAACGGAAAGGCTATTGAATTGTTTGAGATAATTGAAGTGAGTGATTTTAACTGGAAATCACCTCTGAAAAAGACTTTTGTGAAAACTGATGTATTGAATAAAAATATGATAAAATGTGGAGAATAAAAATTTAGATTTAATCTTAGTTAGAAAAACAAAAGCCTTTATGGAATAAGCTTCGGTGTGTTTATTTTCGTAATTTTAACATTTATGGCTAAATAATATTGAAAATGTTCAATTAGCAGCGTTTTGTGTTAAGGTTTTTTTTCAATAACATTGATTCTAAGCACAAATTCGCTAAATTTACTGATACTTTATCAGAAAAAATTGTTTAGCCCAGAAAACGCCCTTTATAAAAAACTTGAGATACTGATAGACAGTAATCTTGAAAATGAGCATCTTTCGTCAGATTTTATCTGTCAGGAGCTAGGAGTTAGCAGAACTAAGTTGCACAGAGTTCTGAAACAAAATACGCAGTTTTCTTTTAGTCTTTTTATCCGTAAAAAACGAATAGAAAGAGCCAAAGTAATGCTGATGAATACTGAAATGCGGATTTCGGAAATTGCAGATGCCGTCGGCATAAATACCCATCAGAATTTCACAAAGTATTTCACAGAAGAATACGGCACCAATCCAACTGAATTTAGGAAAAACATCGTTTTGCCAGCTGCTACTGAAACTCTACAGAAATCTATCGCTGTACTGCCTTTTGTGAATATGAGCAATGATACTGAGCAAGAGTACTTTAGTGATGGTATTACAGAGGAAATTATCAATGTCTTAGCTCAAATAAGCTCCCTGAAAGTCGCAGGGCGAACTTCAGCATTTTCATTTAAAAACAAAAACTATGATTTACGCCAAATTGGTTCTTTGTTGAATGTGAATTATCTGCTTGAAGGTAGTGTAAGGAGGTCTGGCAGTATACTGAGAATAACTGCTCAGCTGATAGAGGTTCAGAGTGGTTTTCATTTATGGTCAAAGAAATATGATTGCGAGTTGAGGGATATTTTCGAGATACAAGACGAAATCTCATTGGCAATTTTGGAGGAAATAAAAGTGGAATTGCTAGGTGAAAAAGAAATTGTATTACAAAAAAGAGACACAATAAATCCTGAGGCTTATCAACTTTATTTGCATGGTCTTTTTTATGTAAATAAGTTTTCCAATACAGAAACTTTCAAAATGGCAATAAGTTATTTTGAAAAAGCTTTGTTGCTGGAGCCCAATTATTTGGAATGTCATGCACATTTAGCCTCTTGCTACATTTATCTCTGGTTTTTCTCACAAGTGGCTCCAGTTGATAGTGTAGAAAAAGCAAGAATGGCATTGACAAAAGCTTCTAGTATTGATGCCGAAAATGCAAATTTGTTGATTCAAAAAGGACATTTGAAAACGTGGTACGAGTGGGATTTGCTTTCAGCAAAAGAATTATTTGAACGAGTTATTATTGATATTCCGACTTCTGTTGACGCTCTCATGCAATATGCATTGTGTTTAACTTTGCTAGAGCAGCATGATAAGGCAATTTTAAATTTGAAAAAGGCCATTGAAAAAGATCCATTCTCAGGAATTCTTCAGATGACATTAAGTTGGTGTTACTGGCATCAAGGTGATTTTGAAAATGCCGAAAACATTGCTGATAAATTACTAGCTATGAAACCTCACTTTTGGGGAGGGCAGCATTTGAAGGCACTTTGTTTATTAGAAAGATTTAGCTTGGATGAGGCTATCGGTTTTGCTCAGAAGGCAGTTGAATTGTATCCTAGCAGTATGAATTATGCTCTTTTGGCACATATCTGTAATTTTTTGGGAGATGCCAAAAAAGCAAAAGAAATTGAGGGCATAATAGTAACCAATATTGATAAATTTCCAGTTTCTAAGTTTGATTTGGGACATTTAAATGTGGCTTTGGGTAATTTGGACAAAGGCCAGCAATATTTTCAAGAAGCTCTCGATACCCATGAAAGTCGTATTTTGTTTATTCATAAAGCTTACCGAAAAGCCAAGATTTTTAAGCTTCATCCCCAATTTCAACACTTTTTCGAAGCTATTGATAAAGTAACCAAACCTAGCGTTTTTTAGCACCGATTCTACCTCAGAAAAGCCTTTTGAAACAATAGACTAAACTTTTGGAACAATAGACTAAGTTTCTGAAACAATACGAACAAGCCTTAAATGAGCTAAATGTTAGTTTTGTGGTATAAATTTTATTACCATGAAAACAGAAACCTTAGTCCACATTGGCAGCAGGAAAAATATTTTGCCAAGAGAAATATTAAAACTTGTTGCCGATGTTAATTACACCATTGTACATCTTGATGATGGCTCCAAAATTTGTACTGCAACTAATTTAGGCACAATCGAAAAACGCCTTACTCATCTTTCTTTTTTTAGAGTTAATCGCTCAATAATTATTAACCTGGATCATTTGAATAAGTTTAAAGTGTGCTGCCATAAAGACAAGGCTCTTAAACCTTCGCATAAGCACCAGAATATAGTAATGATTTCACGCAGAAGAATGGCTGCTTTTGAAGCATGTGTTAATGCTTGATTTCAGCTTTTTAAAAACCTTTTAATTTTATTGATATGAAAAGATATTTTTACGCACTTCTGATTACTTTGTTTTTGGCAAATTCGGGTTTTGCACAAATGGAAATACTTCTTCCAGATTTATTCTTTAGGGGACCAGACAGAGTACTAATTGAAAGTATTGGCGGGAATTTAGGCCAAACTGGATCTCATACAGGTACGGCAACAGACGGGAATGATATCATAACCAATGCGGGAGCTATAGGACAGGCTTTTGCCACTACACCTACTGAAAAATTACTTAAAGCAACAGCAGGACAAACTCAAAGAGTTAATATATACTTTGATATTCCAGTAGTAGAAGGATGGAAATATTATATAAATGGTGCAAACGAAGACAATGCTGTTATAAATGGAGGAATTGGCAAGAATGAACAAGGTTATGCTTATGATGAATACATTACTGTAAATAAAGGTACTGGGCTTAATTTAGCTAATGGAAGACGATTGGTCGTTTACAGCGGAGAATTTATATTTCCTGTAGGTAGAACACAAGCTTGGTTGGTTTTCGGTTTTAAAATAAACAGAGTTTTTGACCTTGGAAATGGATCTCAAATAGACCTCTCGACCTACCATACCATCGTTCTGCCTTATGTAGTTGAAGGGGTGAGTATTAATTTATCAGCACCGAATGCCGTAACTCGGTTAGGCACCTTCAGGGAGCCGGCGGTACCACATATGATACTACATAATCCTCCCGGAGATATGAGTTCTACCACTTTTCAGACATCCACGAATACTTGTCGTGAAATCAGTCAGTCGTTAGCTAACGACGAATCTACGAGTGCGAACCTGAAACTAACCTTAGGAATTGCGGGTTCGGCGGGTTTATTTGTCACAACAAATTTTGAGTTTTCGGCGAGTATTTCTGGCGGTGTTGGTGCAGGTGCATCTACTGTAAGTTCTAATGGTAGTCAAAGCTGCCTCACTGTTCAACGTTCTATTTCAACACAACCAGGATCGCCTGCCAATGAAGGCTCGATTTACATGGGGTATTCTTCCGAAATTGCCTACGGCTTATTTCCCGTAGTTAAGATAAAACCGGGTCCTAACATTTCGGTCGTTAAAGACTCCGCCTTGATTTTTGCATCTGTGCCAAATTCGGCGGTAGATTTTTACTACACAAAAGCTGATATCCTGAGGGATATGCAGGAAAAACAGTTGATTGCGGATACTGCAACCGATAATGGTGTAAAGTTTCAAGCCCTGGCTCAGGTAGATGTTTGGCGGCAGGTATTACGCAATGATAGTTTGAATATCAATAATCCTAGTAATGAAGTAATTGCCGGCGGACTTAACGGCAATGGAGTAATTTTTACGGGAGGGCAAGGGCCAAATCCGCTCTCTACGTCAAGGACAATCTCCAATTCAGAAACCATTGAAGTCAGTAATTTCATTGAAGGGAGTTTTGGGGCAAGTTTCGTGGCTAAATTCGGTGGTTCTGGTGTTGAAGGTGGCTTTGAGTTCAAGACCAGACGTACCATGGGGCAGTCAGTAAATGTTAATTCAAGTTCGGATGTTACGGTGTCTTACAACTTACAAGATGACGATGGAGGAGACCAATTCACGGTTAAGGTAGTGAAAGACCCAACTTACGGGACACCCATATTTTTGTTAGATTCATTGGGTTCGAGAACCTCCTGCCCTTACGAGGGAGGAATTCAACGAGACCTACCTAAATTAGAAATAAACGGAAGTTCGCTTCCTAACATTACCGTGTCGAATGTTTCATTAGGTAATGCAGGTAATTTTAAGGTTAAAATATGTAATAATTCCGCTGAAGTAAGAGATTATGGCTTTGGCTTTGTGAATGAATCCGTTATGAGCGATGTATTCATATCAAGTACTGCTGGCACTGGGTCTTCACCTTTTGGCGAGAATATCACCAAGCTTGGCTTAATAACTGCAATTCCACCTAATGGGGGATGTAAAACCACAGTCTACGATGTCAATGTGGCACGCAGGTTTGCCAATAGTCCCATGTCTTACCCCAATATTGAGTTCGTTACATTTGCTGAGTGCGAGCCAAAAATCAGATCAAGTATTTTTGCGACCGTAAACTTTGCAACTCCGCCGCCGCCAACTAATGTGTCGGCAAGTACTAAAGAAATATGTGCAGGAACACCTGTTCAATTAACTGGCAACTGTCCGGTGGGGGTGCCAACTTGGTATGACGACCCAACGGGCGGGTTAGAACTTGGTACAGGTTCAACCTTTAATGTTACCCCTGCTTCTAATACTAATTACTACCTTGGCTGTGTAGCCAACTTTTATAATCGAGATCGTATAGGAACAGGCGAAATATTTGTAACCACACCCTTTCCTACTTTAAATTTAACTTCTGATTTAAGCTTCAATGCTTTACAGATAGCCAATACCACCCTCACTGCAACCAACAAAATCATTGACCCTTCACGAGTAACCTATAAGGCAGGAAATTCACTTTTGTTTAATCCCGGCTTTGAGGCGAAAAGCGGGAGTAATTTCTTGGCGAAGATTGGAGGTTGTGCGAATTGAAAAAAGTGTGCTGTTCATTCATTAACTCAAAAATTCAACTTTACTATGAAAAAGATTTACATTTTAGCCTTACTCTTGGTTGCAGGAATTGCTCAGGCCCAAATATCATCCAACGGCACCGCCAACGGTTCAATTACCATCACCCCCAAAGGCCTACAGGGAAGTTCAAATTCTACAGCTGAAGGAGCTAACCTTGCACTTGGCTCGAATGCCTTAAAAAATACTATTTACAACAGTGCAGTTAATATAAGAGATGGGAGTAGCAATACTGCCGTTGGAGATTCATCGCTTTTTGCAAACATATCGGGTTTCCAAAATACAGCTTTGGGAGATTTGACCCTTCAAAAAAATGTAACTGGTGTTACTAATACCGCTGTGGGTTACGCCTCCCTTAATGCTAATGTCGACGGCACTCATAACACAGCAGTTGGGAATTTATCCTTGATTAATAACACATCGGGTTGGAGAAATACGTCAATTGGGAATACAACACTTTTCGACAACACAACAGGAGCCTTTAACGTTGCCCTCGGAAACTGGGCCGTTAGAGGTAATAAAGAGGGTAATTATAATACAGGTATAGGTAGTTTTGCACTTCAAAAAACTATTGCGGGATCAAATACCGCAGTGGGAGCTTTCGCACTTCAAAATGACTCACTAGGGAATTTAAATACTGCTGTGGGTAATTCGGCTGGTTTTACAATCAAAAGTGGAACGGGTAATACTTTCCTTGGTTTTGCCGCCGATGCTACTATCGAAAACTTTACAAACTCAATGGCTTTAGGTTTTAACACCAAAGTAGACGCCAGCGATAAAGTAAGAATCGGAAACGCAAATGTGACTGTTATAGAGGGGCAAGTGGCTTGGAGCAATCCTTCTGATCGGCGTTTAAAAGAAAACATTATTTACACCAATAGATTAGGTTTAAATTTTGTAAATAGCTTACAAACAGTTTCTTACAACTACATTGCAGATAAAAACAAAACCCGATACGATGGTTTTATCGCTCAGGATATTGAGATGCTAATGACAGATTTAGGCATCCCGTTTAGCGGTCTGAAAAAATCTGATGATGGGATGCTTTCGCTTGCGTATTCTGATTTTGTAATGCCACTCGTGAATGCCATTCAGGAACAACAAAAGCAGATTGAAGACTTGAAAAAGCAAGTTGATGAAACCGCCGATATAAAAAGAAGACTCGAGCAATTAGAAGCGAAATTGATGAACTAAACATTATTTATTAAACGAATGATTTCTATGAAAAAACTACTCCTGATTTTAAGTATCAATTTATTGATAGGGTTTACTGCGTTCGCCCAAACTGAAAATGTTTTTCAGCGACTGGACATCAGAAATGTTACTTCTTCTGAAGTACGTAATAGCTTGGCAACCGTACCGAGCGGACAATTACTCGTACTTGACGAAACGAAAGGTGAACAGTTGTTTAATGTGAAAGGTAGTTTTACGATGCAAATTCCGCTCTCGAAAGGAAGCATAGAAATTGAGCTTGAACCGGCAAACATATTATCACCAGATTTTAAAGTAACCACTTCCAACGGTAGCGTTGCTGCGGTGGATTTACCTCATTTTTACCACGGGAAAATAAAGGGCGTACCAACCTCTGCCGTTGCCATCGCGATTACCAAAGATGCCATTGAGGGCTTGATAACGGATGATAAGATAAACCTGACGATTGGGAGATTGAAAAACTCTACGGAAAAACTCCACGTTGTGTACAATACCGCAGATATACCTTTTACTAATTCTATTTGTAGCGGTACAGTTGAAGAGCAGATAAAGGAATCTGTAAACCAAGGCGGAGGTCCGCAAACTAACCTGACAACCGATTGTAAAGCAATTGAAATCTATTTTGAAGCAGATTTTAGAACATACACTGATTGGGGCAGCAATGTCCAAACGGTGGTGAACACAATAACTGGTATCTTCAATAATGTCTCTCTTTTATATTCAAATGTTGGGGTTAATGTCGTTATTTCTGAATTAAAGGTTTGGGACACCCAACAACCTTATAGTTTATATCTATCTGCATCTTCAAATTTATATTCCTTTCGTAGCTATCTTAATGATAAAGGTAATGACTTCTCAGGAGATTTGGCTCACTTAGTTTCTACCTCCTCAACCGGTGGTTCGGCGTTGATAGGTTTTGGTCAATC
Source organism: Lacihabitans sp. LS3-19 (assembly GCF_024343575.1). GTDB lineage: Bacteria > Bacteroidota > Bacteroidia > Cytophagales > Spirosomataceae > Leadbetterella. Next base: position 207,804 of record NZ_RJUA01000130.1, read on the forward strand.
TGTTTTTAATGGAATGACCTCACGTGCTGTTTTTAGTAATTGTGACAAAAGTTTAGCCAAAGCATTTAGTGGATCATTGACCAACAGCGTGGTGAATATTCCTACCTACTCTTGGAATGTAGGGGTAATTGCCCACGAACTCGGACACAATTTTGGGTTACGCCATACGCATTCTTGTACTTGGTCTGATGGGACTAATATCGGGCCCATTGATAATTGTAGCTCTGTTGACGACGGACCTTGTACTCCTGGCCCAGCCCCTACTAACGGAGGTACAATAATGAGTTATTGTCATGAAAATGCCTCTATAGGAATAAACTTAGCAAACGGTTTTGGGCCTTTACCATCTGCAAAAATACTGGCGGAAGTTAATGCGGCAACTTGTCTTTCCGGTTCAAGAATAAAGCAACCTGCTGTTGCCAGTGCGAGTCAAGTGATATGTCAGGGAGAAACTGTGACGATTACCGCAAGTGGATGCAGCGGAGTTTATAACTGGTACGATGCAGCAACCGGAGGCACTTCCTTATCGACTAATAGTACCTACACCACGCCAGCATTAACAGAAAATAAAAGTTATTACGTTAGCTGTACTTTTGACGGGTGTACGAGTAGAAGAAAAAAAGTAGATGTATTGATTATAAATGGCGGGCTTGTCAATTCAGATCGCTTTTATTGTAATACTACGAATTCAGGTACACTTTCATTGGTGAATTATGCGGGTTCAATTATTCGATGGGAGTCTTCAATTGATAATTTTTCTACGGCAACTACCATTGCCAATACAAGTACAACCCTGACATATGATAACGTATCTACCACAACAAAGTATCGGGCAGTTGTGCAGCAAGGGGCGTGCTCACGCTTTTCACAACCCGCCACAGTTCTTATCAATAACACCCGCATTTACGTCAATAAAAATGCCACGGGCTTAAATGATGGTACCTCTTGGCTTAATGCTTTCACAGATTTACAGTCGGCTTTGAATTTCTCGTGCCCTGCAGGAATAGAAATATGGGTAGCTAAAGGTACTTATAAACCTACAATTGCTAATGGTGACAGGAATCTCTCATTTATCATCAAAGATAACTTCAAAGTTTACGGCGGTTTTGCAGGAACTGAGTTATTGTTGACCGATAGGAATTATAGCCTGATTCATACTACAAATAGTACCATATTAAGCGGCGACCTAAATGGTAATGACGGAGCAAATTTTGCTAATAATATAGAGAACAGTTATGTAGTTGTACGCATGACAAACGCTACCAACACTACTCGTTTAGATGGTTTTTGTATTTCTGGTGGTAATAATACGGTCGCTTGGTCATCCGGTGGGGGCATTTTATTGCAGAATAGTAGTGCGGTTATTGCTAATTGTAACATTACTGATAATCATACTGATTATCTTGGAGGAGGAATCGCCAATTCTTTAGGCCAACCCACTATTGAAAATTGTAGTTTTTTACGGAATAGAGCATCATCACACGGTGGAGCTTTGTTTAATTTATCTAATTCGGGCACTGCTCAAACCATTAATATTTCCAATTCTGTCTTTGTGGGTAACAGTGTTGTCAACAATTCGGGTTCTATATTATTTAATTATGCTATTTCCACTTCGGGAACTACCCAAAATGTAAACCTTACCAACTGTAGTTTTTCTGGAAATACCTCACCTAATCATGGCATCTACAATGCAGCGGAAATAGCCGGAAGTGCGATAAATACTTCATTAAAAAACTGTGCATTTTTTAATAATGGAGGAAACAAAACGATTTTTAACGAAACGTCAGGAGGAACATCAACCACAACCGCTAACTATTGTTTCTTTCAAAGTAGCGTAGCCAACTTCACTGGGTCAAACAACATTATTTCTGATACTTCTCCTTTCGTATCGGCAACTGACTTGCATTTAAATTGCAGTACACTTGCGGTTAATAGAGGTACTGATGTGGGAGTTTTATCTACCGATGTAGAAGGGAATTCCCGACCTTTTGCTGGAACTAAGGTAGATATAGGAGCATATGAATTTCAGGGATTTCCATCAATTTCGGGTATTACCGGACCTATTTCAAATTTTTGCTCTCCTACAAATTCAGGAACACTTACTTTGAGCGGATATTCCGGTAATATTGTAAGGTGGGAGTCTTCAGTGGATAATTTTGATAACGTAACTGATATAGCTAATACAAGTGCCAGCCTCAGTTACAGCAATATTAACCAAACAACTCAGTATCGGGCTTTTACAGAGAACGGAACCTGTTCGGTGTCTGCACCTGCTATAATTACTATCAATCCTACCCGCCTGTACGTCAATAAAAACGCAACGGGAGCTAATAATGGAGCATCTTGGACGGAAGCCTTCACTGTTTTACAGTCGGCATTGAATTTATCCTGTCCATCGGTTACTGAAATATGGGTTGCCAAAGGTATTTATAAACCAGCTGCTGCAAATGGCGATAGAAATTTATCATTTAATATCAGGAATAACCTCAAAGTTTACGGTGGTTTTTCGGGTACTGAAGTACAATTAAGTGATAGAAATTACAACCTAATTCATACAATAAATAGTACTATAATGAGTGGTGATTTAAATGGTAACGATGGAGCAAACTTTACTAATAATGCAGAGAACAGTTATGTAGTTGTTCGCTTAAATAACGTTACCAACACTACTCGCTTAGATGGTTTCGGTATTTCTGGGGGAAATAATACGGTCGCTTCATCATTGGGTGGGGGCATTTTATTGCAGAATAGTAGTGCGGTTATTGCTAATTGTAAAATTACTGATAATCATACTGATTTTCGTGGAGGAGGAATCGCCAATTCTTTAGGCCAACCCACTGTCGAAAATTGTAGTTTTTTACGGAATAGAGCATCATCACACGGTGGAGCTATGTATAACTTGTCCAATTCGGGCACTGCTCAAACCATTAATATTTCCAATTCTGTCTTTGTGGGTAACAGTGTTGTCACTAATTCGGGTTCTATATTATTTAATTATGCTTTTTTCGCTTCGGGAACTACCCAAAATGTAAACCTTACCAACTGTAGTTTTTCTGGAAATACATCACCCAATCATGGTATTTACAATTTAGCGGAAGTAGTCGGAAGTGCGGTAAATACTTCATTAGTAAACTGTGCCTTTTATAATAATGGAGGAAACAAAACGCTTTTTAACGAAACGTCAGGGGGAGTATCGGCTACAACCGCTAACCATAGTTTCTTTCAAAGTAGCGTAATAAACTTCACGGGTTCAAACAACGTCATTTCTGATACTTCTCCTTTCGTGTCCACCACTGATTTGCATTTGCCTTGCGGATCTTTGGCGGCAAATAGCGGAACAAGTGCTGGAATTTCGGCAACAGACTTAGATGGAAATCCCCGTCCATTTGCAGGAACAGTAGTAGATATTGGTGCGTACGAGTTGCAAGGCGGAATGGCTTCCGACCCAACGACTATTTCGGTCAGTTCAAAGGAAATATGTCTGCCGGCAAATATTACGTTATCGGCGAATTGTGCCGTTGGGCTTCCAACCTGGTACTCACAAGCTAACGGAGGAACAGCTCTTGGAACGGGAACGAGTTTTGTTCAAAGCCCATCATCCACAAGTACGTATTATTTGGAATGCTCGAATGTTTGTGCAATGGGCAACCGCCTACCCACGCCTGAGGTTGTTGTGGCAAATTCAGCAGCAACGCTTAGTCTTACTTTAGATTTTGCAGTCAACTCCACCCAAATTGCAAACACCATAATTTCGGCTACCAATAAAATTATTGATCCGGCACGAGTAATTTACAAAGCGGGTAAGTCGGTAACGCTTAATCAAGGTTTTGAGGCAAACAACGGCAGTACTTTTATAGCCCAAATTGGTGGTTGCCAAAACGTAGATATACCGGGTTTGGTGGCGTTCTATCCTTTCAATGGCAATGCCAATGACGAAACAGGAAATGGAATTAACGGGATCATTGACGGTGCAACGCTCACCGCAGATAAGTTTGGGGCAGCCCAAAAAGCTCTCAATTTCGACGGAAATAACGATTTCGTAAGAATTCCGAATTTGTACAACGCCGCAACCCAACCTTTAAATAGTGTCACGTACTCTCTTTGGTTTAAACCCAACCAAAACTACGGAGCGGCAGACTTCTATTCATTGATTATAAGAACAACCGACGGTGGATTTACCGACATGATTGGAAAGCCAGACCTGAGCAGTGTAGAAAATAATAAGTTTCAGTTCTACATGTTTGACAACGTGGAGAATATAGGTCGTCTTTCTAAAGCTACCACCATCGACTTTTTAGCTAATGTGTGGGTTCATGTGGTAGCAACAAGAGCAAACGGCACGATGAAAATCTACCTGAATGCCGTAAAAGAAGGCGAAACAGCTTATCCAAACCCATCGGTTTTCTATCCTGATTTATACCTCGGCGGGCATTCAACATTTAATAGGTGGTATTTTAATGGAGCCATGGACGATGTTCGGGTTTATAACCGTGCACTAACGGATGCCGAAATACAAGCAATTTATAATGCGGAGAAGCTGTGAAAACAGGAGGGATTTTTAAATTAAGTCAATAACATAATAGCAACAAAAGCGGGGATGCCGAAAACCGTTCTGAAAATATCAGAAGAGTAGGCAAAAAAAATAAATTTTATAATCATGAAAAAAAGAAACTCGTATTTATTCGCAATTGCAGTATTGGCAACAAGCTTAAGTTTTAGTAGTTGCTCAGAAACGAAAACTGCCGACACCCAAGTGGTTGCAGATGTGGCTCCAGATATGGGAGCTGTAAAATCCAAAATCCAAGAAAGAGAAAACACCTTTGCCGTGGCACAAACCGCCGGAGATGTGGAAGCCCTTATTGCATTATATACAGATGATGCCATAAGTATGGGCAATGACCAAAAAACTTTGGTAGGTAAAGAAGCCATCCGCAAGGATGTGGAGATAAGTGCAGCCAAAAGAGTGGAAGGCAACGTTACCACTTTTGACGTTACCGAAGTCTTTGGAAATGAAGACTTAATAACCGAAATAGGAGTTTCAACCAATAAAAATGCGAAAGGAGAAGTAATTTCCAAAGGCAAATACATGGCTATTTGGAAAAAAGTAAATGGCGAATACTTGGTGTTCAGAGACATTTATAACAACGATGCACCGATAAAGTAAGCTAATAGGCTTATTCTTAAAGGTCATTACTAAAAGACAATTTAGTTTAGAAAATGTTGAAAGCCGTCTTCTTTTAGGGGGTGGCTTTTATAAATCAAATTCAAAGAAATTTTGCTCAAACAAAATCAATAAATACCATGAAAACAGTAGGAATCATCGGCGGTGCGGGCTTCATAGGAAGCTATAACACCAAGAAATTTTTAGAGAATGGATACAAAGTAAAAGTATCTGCAACAGACCTCACTAACAAAGAGAAGTACGCTCACTTGGCAGCATTGCCCAATGCAGAAAACTTGGAACTCGTGCAGATGAATGTAGAAGACAAGGCTTCTTTGGGCGATTTTTTGAAAGGTTGCCAAATCGTAATACATGGCGGTACGCCTTTTCAGTTAGATGTAAAAGACCCAAAAACAGAGCTTTTTGACCCAACCATCGAAGGCACAAAGAACTTTATGGAGCTGGCAAAGCAAACTGATGGAATAGAACAAGTGGTTTTTATTGCTTCCGTGGCGGCTTACAATACCGATTTCCCGATGTTGCCAAAAGGAAAAAAAGAAGGCGACCAAATCACCGAAGCAGATGCACCATATTCCAGCCCAGAAAGTCATCCTTACGCACAAGCTAAGTTTATGGCAAATCAAGTTGTAAATGATTTTATGGGAGCTAACCCCAACTTGGGCTTCGAGATCACCACCGTTTCTCCAGTAGGCGTAATGGGAAAGTCGCTTTCAAACAGGCAGGATTCTACCTCTACGGGCATTCAGTTTTTGTTCAAGAACAAAATTGCCCCCAACCCTTTCATCCAAATGCTTTACGACATGGATATTTCTTGGGCTTTGGTAGATGTTGAAGACGTGGCAGAAGCCATTTACAAAGTCGTAAATACCAAAAACACACAAGGCAAAAACTACCTGTTATCCAGCGAAAACTACCGCATATCTGACCTAACGCTCATGCTCAACGACAAAGAACCAATCGAAAAACCTGTCATCGTGTATAATTGTGCCTTGGCAATGTCAGATTTAGGTATGGAGTTCAAGCCGGCAAAGGCCTCGTTGGAGGCTTATAATAGTTGATGTTTACCAGGGTGCATGTACCTTACATTTTTTTTCGGGTCGAAAGACCCGACACGATGCTAAATAGGTCTGTATTTTAAAACTTAAAAACAAAAAAGCATGAAACAACTACTCATATTACTCGCTTTTGCACTCACATTTACAAGTTGTGCCGACAAAAACAAAAATGCATCTCTTCCGCCTATTTCTGAGGTTTACGACAGTTTTTATGAAGGCAGTTTGGCCTTAAATCCACTCTTCGGAAATTTCTATGGTATCAACAGGTATTTGGATACACTACCCAATAACCTTACGGATGAGTTTAGAGCTAAAGAAGTAGCTCATTATCAAGCACACCTCGATAAAATTCAGCAGTATGATAGGACAAAACTCAACGAATCAGACCAGCATAATTACGATGTTATGGTTTGGTACGCCAAAAACAAACTTGCGGCAAATCATGATTTTGTGAAGTATCTACCGATAGACCAATTAAATTCGGTTAATCTGTATATAGCACAGTTGGCTTCAGGAAGTAGTGTACAGCCTTTTGTTACCGTCCAAGATTATAACAACTGGACAAAAAGACTTAAAGATTACACCGCTTGGTTAGATACCGCATTGGTAAATATGAAGGAAGGTATTGCTCTTGGTTATGTGCATCCGAAATCTATTGTAATGAAAATTATTCCGCAATTTGAAGCAATGGCAAGCGGTACGGTAGAAGACCATTTGTTTTATAGCCCTGTTAAAAACATGCCCGAGGGATTCACAGAAGCCGAGAAAAAGGAGATTGGAACTATCTATCGAAAAGCCGTAAAAGAGGACATTATCCCGAGGTATCAAAAATTAGCCGAATTTTTTAAAACGGATTATTTAAAAGCTGCCCGGTCCACTTCCGGTATTGGCCCATTACCAGCAAGTAAGGCACACTACCAAAATCAGATTGAATATATGACCTCCACAAGCCTTTCGGCAGATTCTATATTCAATTTGGGAAAATCTGAGGTGGCACGAATCAGGACAGAAATGGAGATGGTTAAAAAACAAGTCGGTTTCAAAGGCAGCTTGCTCGAATTCTTTAACCACGTTCGCACCAATAAAGACCTAATGCCCTATACTGATCCACAGCAGGTACTAAGCAATTTTGATTCTATTCAAAAACGCATGGCACCACAACTGGAGAAGTTGTTTGACAAAAAGCCTAAAACGCCTTTTATAGTAAAGCGGACAGAGGCCTTTCGTGAAAAATCGGCAAGTGCAGAATACAATCCTGGTAATCCTGATGGCTCAAGACCGGGAGTGTTTTATGTCCCCATACCAGATGCCACCTCCTACAATGTATTCTCTGACGAGGCTTTGTTTTTGCACGAAGCCATCCCTGGACATCATTATCAAATTATGCTTACCGCAGAAAACGAAAGCATTCCAGCATTTAGAAAGTTTACAGGTTCCGGTGCCTACATAGAAGGTTGGGGTTTGTATGCTGAATCTCTGGGAAAGGAATTGGGATTGTACGATGACCCATATCAATATTTTGGCATGTTGAGTGCGGAAATGCACCGGGCAATACGATTGGTTGTAGATACTGGAATACATTCTAAAGGCTGGACGCGTGAAGAAGCCATTGCTTATTCACTTGAAAATGAAGCTGAGTCGGAAGCCAGTGTGATTGCTGAAATAGAACGCTACATGGTCATGCCAGCACAAGCGTTATCCTATAAAATAGGGCAACTTACCATTCTAAATCTTAGAAAAGAGGCCGAAAAAGCTTTGGGTAATGAATTTGACATTAAAGCATTTCACAACATTATTCTTGATGCCGGAGATATGCCGCTTGCCGTTTTAGAACAGCGGGTTAGAACGTGGATAAAAGAGGGTGGGAAATAGAGGTCTCATTTTGTGAAAGGTTATTACACATGGAAATACGAAAATTGGCAGGTGACTTGGATAAAGGACACGCCACCACCTGCAAAACAAGATGGTTCAGCAGACGGCTTAAATAAGAATTAATTATAACATACCCTAAAGTGGGCAATCCGGTCAGCTTAAAATTTGACTGGATTGATTCATTTTTGAACAAAAAGCAAATTTTGAAATGACAACAATCACAAAATCCAGAATAGAGTCCATAGACCTTCTAAAAGGTTTGGTAATGGTAATCATGGCTCTTGACCATGCACGGGATTTTTTCCATTATTCAGCTTTCATTTTTGACCCAGCAGACCCTTCGCAAAGCACTTTGCCCATATTTTTTACGCGTTTTATTACCCATTTTTGTGCACCTGCTTTTAGTTTTTTGGCGGGTACTTCTGCCTACATGGCGGGCAAAAGAAAAACTAAAAAAGAGTTGTCGATTTTTTTAGTAAAACGTGGACTTTGGTTGATTTTCATTGAAATGACGATTGTGAATTTCGCATGGTATTTTGATATCTATTTCAGAAGTCCGGAGTTCTTGGTGATCTGGTGTCTGGGCATAAGCATGGTAGTTTTGGCTGGGCTGATACACCTTCCTTTAAAAACAATTCTCATTTTTAGTTGTCTTTTGATTTTTGGTCATAATCTCCTTGATTCCATTGGTTTTGAAGGAAACTTCCTTTGGGCTGTTCTTCATGAACAATCGGTTTTTAAAATTTCAGATGCGTATACCTTTTATCTTGATTATCCAATGATACCGTGGGTTGGTGTAATGGCACTGGGCTATTATTTTGGTTCTTTTTATAACAAGACTTTTGACCCTGATAAAAGAAAGAAATCGTTTAATATCATCGGTATTTCTGCCATTGTCTTATTTGTAGTTTTAAGGTGGACCAATATCTATGGAGACCCCAATCCGTTTAAGCATTTTGGCACAGCAGCAAAGGACCTCATGTCATTTTTGCAACTCACCAAATACCCACCATCCTTATTGTTTCTGTTAGCTACATTGGGAGGGGTATTTCTATTTTTAGCAAATACTGAAAAACTAAGAGGTAGCATCGTAAACTTCTTCAGCGTTTTCGGGCGAGTTCCATTTTTTTATTACATCCTACACCTCTATCTCATTCATCTTTTTGCTTTGGTTTTAGCTCAATTGACTGGATTTGGTTGGGAATCGATGATTTTAACTGATTGGATGACAGAGGTTCCAGCTTTACAAGGCTATGGTTTTAACCTCTTTATTGTATACCTGATTTGGATAGGCGTTGTGCTATTGCTATATCCATTATGCAAAAAATTTGATGTCTACAAACAAGCCCATAAAGAAAAATGGTGGCTGAGTTATTTATGAAACTCAGTTTTTAAACCCTTACTAATACTCTAATTTTTTAAATAAATGACGAATCAAACAAATGCAAAAACTACCAACAAAAAGAATTGAACAAATAGACGCATTGCGGGGCTTTGCATTATTTGGCATCATAATGACCCACATGTTTGAAGGCTATTTGGCAAGTATGACTCCACCTCAGTTTGTAGGGTTTAATATGCTATATCCGATAGACAGTTTTTCACAAATTATAATTCAAAACCTGTTTATTGGGAAATTTTATGCCATATTCTCCATGCTATTTGGACTAAGTTTCTACCTCATATTAGACCAGAAAAAAGGTTCACGTTCTTTAAAATTCGTCTGGAGATTGGTGCTTTTATTCCTCATTGGGTTCATTCACCATGTGCATTATAGAGGAGATTTTTTGACCGTCTATGCTGTATTCGGTTTAGCATTGGTGCCTTTTAGAAGAGTACCTGATAAAATCGTTTTGATTCTTGGTTTATTTCTTGCCTTCAACGGACCATCAATAGTATCAAATACTATCTCGCTGATTGAAAAGTCAAAACAGGAAACAATGGAAACTGTAAAAGAAACCAAAAGCATAGCTGTCACTAATTCAACCAATAACCCTGTTGCCCAAGCGACTGCCTATTTTGATTTGATATTGAAAGGCGAATACCGAAAATTACTAATCTCAAATAGTACTGTTGGTGTTTTTAATAAATACAATTACCTAAAATTTAGTGGCAGACTATGGGTAATACCAGGCTTGTTCTTATTGGGACTTTGGATAGGTCGTAAAAAATGGCACGAGCGAATAGACAAAATTCCATTGCGTAAAGTAATTGCTATCTCAGCACTGATAGGTTTTCCATTGCTACTTATGAATTACTATTTTTCGCAAGCATCTAACAATGAATTCATTAAATATTTTGGTTCAATTACCAAAGATGCGTCCAATATTTTTATGCCTATTTTATATATTGCTGGCCTGCTTGCCCTATTCAAACTGAATAGCACAAATAAAATAACCCGTTTACTCATACCCGTGGGTAAAATGGGGCTTACAACTTATGTGACGCAATCTGCTTTCGGACTTTTTATTTTTTATGGCTACGGACTTGGCCTATTATTGAAATTGTCTGGAACAGCCGCCCTCGGACTCGGATTTCTGTTTTTTATCTTACAAATAGTTTTTAGCAAATGGTGGTTCAGCAAATACAAGTTTGGGCCATTGGAGTGGCTATGGCGAAGCGGCACAAATGGAAGCTGGCAATCAATGAAAATCAATGAAGAACTTAAAACAATTGACTTATAAAAAGAATCATGAAAAAACTACTCCTCTTTCTCTTTTGTCATTTAGCTCTTTTGAGCTTTTCGCAATCGGTGGTAAAAACTCCAACTGCTGGACTTGATGCCATCAAAGTGACTGATCTTAAAAAAGACTTGTACGAACATGCCGATGCCTCGTTTAAAGGGCGAGCGGCAGGAACAATTAACGAACTGAAAGGTGCAGCTTGGGTGGCTGAGCGGTTTAGAAGTATTGGTCTTAAACCCGCAGGCGATAACGATTCCTACTTTCAGTTTTTTGATATGTGGCGTAATCGAGTAGCTGCTACAAGTACTGTGTCTATCAACGACCGCAGCCTCCCACTTTGGAGCGAAGTAGCCATTGCCCAAATGGCACCTGCAAGTATCGACCAACCCATCGTTTATTTAGGAAAAGCCTCTGCCATTGATTTCAAAAATATAGACGTAAAAGGGAAGGTAGTTGCATTTGATGCTGTTCCCGGAATTACACCTACCAACATTTCATTGCCTACCTGGCGGTATCAGCGACTTATGATGAATACATACGGGAACGCCTTGATCGAAAAAGGTGCAATAGCCTTAGTTCTCATTGCAGATAATGATACTGAAAACGTATGGGCAGATGCAGTAGAAAATTTCAAAGTAGGAACTTATGATTTAGAAGGCGGTCCCAGAGAAAAAGTTACCGCCACCGTTCCTGTTTTTTGGGTTCATGCTTCTGCAAAAAAAGAAATAGCCGAAAATAACGCTCAGCTAAAAGCCAATATCATTATTGAGCGATTCACTTATCCATCTGTAAATATTGTGGGTACTATCAAAGGCACTGACCCAGCACTTTCAAAAGAATACCTGCTATATAGTGGTCACACAGACGCTCATGGCATTCGAAATGTGGTAGACGGAGATAGTATCTATTATGGAGCAGACGACAATGGCAGTGTAAATGTAGCCATGCTTGCTATGGCAAGGGCTTTTCAGAAAAAACCAAGTAAACGTTCGGTAATTTTTGTCATTCATGGTGCAGAAGAGGTTGGGCTTTTGGGTTCAAGGTGGTTCTCATCGCACCCGACTGTTCCCATCGAAAATATCGTAGCCGTATTAAATGGAGATATGATAGGACGCAATACCCCCGACAGTGCAGCAGTTTTAGGCCTTCAAGCTCCCCATCTTACTTCCAACGATTTGGCGAAAATGGTACTTGAAGCAAACGAGGAAGGGCCAAAATTCAAGTTGGACACGCAATGGGATAGAGCAGACCACCCTGAATTCTGGTTTTTCAGAAGTGATCATTTACCTTATGCAAGGTTAGGGATTCCGTCACTGATGTACACGACATTGCTTCATCCTGATTATCATACCCCGAAAGATAATGCCGCCAACATTGATTATACCAAGCTAAAAAAGATGACCGAATGGATGTATCGTACAGGTTGGAAAGTAGCAAACGCAGCCCAGCGACCTGACAGAGTACCCAATTTTAAATTGGAAAGGTAAAATGGCTTTTAGTTTAAAAGGTGTAAGCCAAATAAAGTGATTATTAACAAATGAAAATATACTGAACTGATGAAAATAACAATCCTTCTACTCCTTCTAATCCCCTTTTCTTTTGTTGTAAAGGCACAAGAAAAGAAAGATTTTTCGCTTTCGTTTAATCACATGGCATTGTCGGTCAAAGACGTAAATGTCTCCGCTGAATTTTATACAAAGGTGCTCAATTTGGAAATTATTCCATCGAGCCTAAAATATGACGATGTAAGATGGATTTCCTTGGGAGAGGGGAAGGAATTACACTTGGTTTCTTATGTAGAAGGTGAAGTTAAGACCAATAAGGCCATACATCTTGCATTATCAACCACCAATTTTGATGCATTTGTTCAGTGGCTTACTACAATGAAAATTGAATACGGAGATTTTCCTGGAAATCTAAATAAAATAAACGTTCGATCTGATGGCATAAAACAGGTTTTCTTTCAAGACCCAGATAGGTATTGGATTGAGGTGAATAGTATTAATAAATAAAGTAGGAATATTCTATAAGATTAAAAACAAATCAATATGAAACAAATAGTTACCATTTTTTTACTAATGCTCATTTGTTCGCATTCTTATGCACGAAAACCAAGGGCAAGAGATTTAGGAGTTCCGTTTGATGGCAACACAGGAGCTTTTAATGCAATTACAGATGTTAAAGGTGTTGAAGTAGGTTACAGTACTATTATTTCAGGAGATGGAAAAAACGTTATTGGCAAAGGACCTATAAGAACTGGAGTTACAGCAATATTTCCAAGAGGAAAAGCCAAGAAATTCAGTCCTGTTTATGCCAATTGGTACAGCCTTAACGGAAACGGAGAAATGACTGGCACTACCTGGGTTACTGAATCCGGATTTTTAGAAACGCCCATTATGATAACCAATACCAACAGTGTGGGCGTGGTGAGAGACGCGGTATTGAAGTGGTATGTAGATACAGATTGGTATAGCGGTGAAGATTGGTGGTACACCTATCCAGTAGTAGCTGAAACGTATGATGGTTTTCTTAATGACATCTATGGTTTTCACGTCAAAGAAGAACATGTATTGGAATCAATAGAAAACTCCTCAGGCGGTAGGATAGCCAAAGGGAATGTTGGTGGAGGCACAGGAATGATGTGCTTGGGCTTTAAGGGAGGCACAGGAACTTCTTCTAGAGTTTTTAAAATCAAGGATTCAACCTATACCGTTGGAGCCATTGTTCAATCTAATTTTGGAGCAAAAAGAAACCTATCTATTGCAGGTGTTCCAGTCGGAATTGAATTAAAAGACACTCTAAATTATGTACATAACGCACCTCCAAAATCAAGGAGACAAGAAGGAGATGGTTCTATTATAGTAATTATTGCAACAGACGTACCGCTTTTACCACACCAATTAAAAAGAATAGCCCAAAGAATTCCATTAGGAATTGGAATTGTGGGCGGGCGAGGAAGCAATGGCTCTGGAGATATTTTCCTAGCATTCTCAACCGCAAATGAAAATGCCTTTAATCGCGATGAAACAACAACGGTTAAATCATTGCCTAATGACCAACTAATGCCAGTTTTTGAAGCAACCGTACAAGCAGTAGAAGAAGCAATTATCAATGCCATGGTAGCCGCTAAAACTATGGAAGGAATTAACGGTAATAAAGCTTATGCCTTACCACATGATTTGCTAATAGAAACTTTGAAAAAATACAATCGCCTGAAAGAATAATTTGATATAACGCTACCAGCAATCATTTTAGAAAATAACTATTGGAATATAGAAAGTAAGCAAATATGAAAAAAATGATATGAAACGAATTTTTATATTCTCGATAGCGATTGCATTTGTGGGAACAACAATTAGTTGCGGAAGCAATAAAAGCAATTCAAATGAATCTGATAAGAGTAGTCATACGGACCATGATTTATCAGAATTGAAAACGTTAATAGAAAATAAAACCAATCAGTTTACAGCAGCACATATTACCAAAGACACCGAGTTTCTGAATCATATTTTTACTGAAAATGCACGTTCTTTTCCACCCAATGCAGAAGCTGTAGTAGGTAGAAAAGCCATTTCACAACTGAATATGGACTGGATAAATTATGGCATTTCAGAAGCCAAAGAAACCTCTACTGCATTTTACGGCAATGAAGACTATTTGATTGACGAAGGCACCTACATTTTCATTTATGGTGAAGATAAATCCATAGACAAAGGCAAATACATCAATATCTGGAAAATGGAAGATGGGGAATGGAAAATTGAAAGTAATATTTGGAACAGTAGTCAACCTTTGTGAGAATTTGAATGGTACTGGAATAGGCTAAAGTTTGTTTTAATTTTAAGGAGGGAATAATTCAAAATAGGATTCAAAATGTCAAAAAAACTTCATTTAAACCGTAGAGATTTTATTGAAAAAAGTGCTGTCCTTGCTGCTGGGATAAGCCTTTCCATGAATTCTTCTTGTAGCGAAAGCTCGGCAAATAAAACGGTAAATGGAGCCTGTTGTCTTGACTGCCCCGACTCGTGCAGCTGAACTATTACGGTAAAAAATGACAAGATAATCGATTTTTCAGCAAGTAAATCCAACCCCTATACCGCAGGCAAACTTTGTTATAAAATGGCCAAATATCCTCAGGATGTGACTTATAATCCTGAGAGAATTTTAAAGCCTTTGAAAAGAGTAGGCGAAAAAGGAAAAGGCCAATTTGAGGAGATTAGCTGGGACAAAGCTATTTCTGAAATAAGTACAAAACTCCAAGATATAATCGCAAATGAAGGCGGCAAAGCTATTTTGCCCTTTAGCTATGGTGGTAATGAAAGCAATGTTCAAACCAATGCTGGAAATCGAAATATTCAAGACGGTGACAGCATAAAAGTTTTTAATCAAAGAGGAGAAGTCTTAATCACGGCCAGAATTCAAAACAAAGTAAAACAAGGCGTGGTATGTATGCCACAGGGATATTGGTCTTCTTTGATTCCAGGTGGATCTACGGCCAATGCCCTCACTTCAGATTTACTTACCGATATGGGCGGCAGTGCAGCTCTTCAAGAATGTCAGGTGGAGATTATGAAGGCTAAGCTGAAATAAAAGGTGAATAAGGAGCTAATTTTGAGTAGAAACTACAATTATTAAATTTTATATCCCTTGTGCCAAATAATGAAATATTCATAGGGTAATTACCTTAAAACCATTCTCCTGTAAACCAAACATATACAGAAAACCACTAGAGGTAGTTTCTATATAAGGATGGAGGTCAGCTTTGGTGACACTCAGTGCCTTCATAGCATTCTGACAAATCACAATTTGTATTCCGGCTGTTTTACAATCTTCTACCAAGGCTAGTAAATGTTCGTCTGTCGTAATTTCTTTCACCACCATTCCTATCAATACAATTTGAAACTGTAGATCCGGATTTCCATTTCGCATTCTTAGACCAGTTCTTACAGATCCTTCAAAATGTTTGTAATTTCCTGCCAAAATCGCATATTTCCCATCAACTTTTATTGATTTTTCAATGTTATCAATTGCCTCAGTAGTCTGTGCAGATGAGAAATAATTTCCAAGCATTAAAAGTGTAAAAACTGAGAAGAAAAATGTTTTCATTTTACTCATTGAATCATTATTTAAAAAAAGAAAGTAACAACATATTTTCGATTTAGTTGAAGATAATCTTAAATTTCAAAAAAAGCTCGATTATTTCTAAAATCCGCTAGAAATAATAAATATGAGGTTTTATAAATAATTAGGTTTTCAGCAGAGAAGAAGGGATTCGAACCCCCGGTGCCTTGCAGCACACACGCTTTCCAAGCGTGCTCCTTAAACCACTCGGACACTTCTCTGGATATTTCGGTTTGCAAAGTAAATCAAAAATGCTGAAAGTTTTTATTTAATAATTCGTCAATTCTCCTGCTATTTCCTTTTCAAGTAATTCTTTTGGATTTGTTGACTCATTTCCTAAAACCCACATCAGCTTGGTTATGGCGGCTTCTAAAGTCATATCTGTGCCTGAAACCACCCCAATTTCTTTCATTTTTTGACTGGTCTGGTATTTACCCATTATAACTCTTCCACCCGTACATTGCGATACATTTAAAATTGTGATTCCTTTTTTTATGGCATTTTCCAACTCTTCCAAAAACCATCGGTCAGAAAGAGCATTTCCAGATCCATAGGTTTCTAAAATTACACCTTTGAGGTCTTTTTGTTTAAAGAAATTAGAAACGAAAGAGGCATTTATTCCAGGAAAAATCTTTAATATTCCAACATTATTTTCCGTTTTTGTATAGAATTTTGTTTCTGTTTCAGGCTTTAATATTTTGATATTTAGGAAGTTGTAATCTATGTTTACACCAATTTCGGCTAAATATGGGAAGTTTTCAGAGTCAAATGCATCAAATTGGCTGCTTTCTCTTTTCTTGGCTCTGTTTCCTCTTAAAAGTCTACCATTAAAATAGATGCAAACCTCTGGCACTATGGCTTTTCTGTTTATGGTCGAGCCAGCTATTTGTATAGAGGTTATTAAGTTTTCTCGAGCATCTGTGCGTGGAATACCAATGGGCAATTGAGCCCCCGTAAATACTATTGGCTTTTTTAAATTCTGAATCATAAAACTCAGAGCGGAAGCTGAATAGGCCATGGTGTCTGTCCCATGCAATACCACAAAACCTTGAAATTTTTCATAATTTGCCTCAATGATTTCAACTAATTCAGTCCAAATAGCAGGAGAAACGTTTGATGAATCTATTGGTTTTGGAAGTGCCAAGATGCAAAGCTCCAAGTTTAGGCGTTTTAGCTCAGGAATATTTTCGGTTATTTGTTCAAATCTAAAAGGAATTAAACTTCCCGTTTGATTATCGTAAACCATGCCCAAAGTGCCTCCAGTATAAATTATTAAAACTTTAGAGGCGTTTTCTTCTTGTGGTTTTATGCTTAATATTTCGTATTTATTCATCTATTTCGTCTAAAAACATTTGATAGGCCGATTTTAATTCTTTCTCAGTCTTTTCTTTTTTTAAATTTTGAGCAAGGATAATTCCCTTTTCATAGGTTTCTTTGGCTTTTTCTAAAATATTTAAATTAAAATAAAGATTGGCCGCATGATAATAAGTAGGTAAATAATCTGGAAATTTAATTAGCAGATTCTCAAACAATTCCAGTGACTTTTGCGGTTCTTTCTCCAAATATTCCAATGAAAGTGCGTAATAGTTAAAAGCTTCATCGGGTTCTGCCTGAATTTGTTCTTTCAAAAAATTAATACGTTCGGCTTGCATACTATTGTTCTAACTTTTACATTTGTAATTGTTATGCATGCATACTATTTTTTTAATAAGCAGTATTAATGCATACATTGTTTAGGATTTCAAAAGTAACAATATTAATTCAAACGTTTATGAAAATACTGGTTTGCATATCAAGTGTACCCGACACTACATCCAAAATTTCATTCGAAGAGAATGATACCAAGTTTAACAAAACGGGCATACAATATATCATTGGGCCTTATGACGACTACGCTTTGGCAAGAGCAGTGGAATTGAAAGAAACACATGCTGCCACAGTCACAGTTTTGAATGTTGGCTTAGCTGATTCCGAGCCACAAATAAGAAAGGCCTTAGCCATTGGTGCGGACGATGCCGTAAGAATAGACGCAGAGCCAACAGATTCATTTTTTGTGGCAAACGAAATCGCCAATTATGCAAAAGACAAAAGTTTTGATCTGATTTTAATGGGTAGAGAAACTACAGATTACAATTCAGGCGTTGTGCATGGTATGGTAGGGGAGATGTTAGGCATGCCTTCGTTCTCGCCTGTTATGGAGCTTAATATTGATGGTACTGCTGTCAAACTTTCAAAAGAAATAGAAGGTGGAAAAGAAAAGTTAGAAACTTCATTACCATGCGTGATGGGTTGCCAAGAGCCAATAGCTGAATGGAAAATTCCTAATATGAGAGGTATAATGGGTGCTAGAACCAAGCCTTTACAGGTTATTGCTCCTTCTACTGGCAGTCTAACTGCAATTGAAAAGTATGAATTGCCACCTGCAAAAGGTGCTTGCAAGATGATTTCTGCTGAAGATGCAGGTAGTTTAATTGCCCTTTTACAAACAGAAGCTAAAGTTTTATAATTAAAATTTAAAGATATGTCAGTTTTAATATATACAGAATTGGCCGATGGCCAATATAAAAAATCTTCAATAGAAGCTATAAACTACGGCTCAAAAGTGGCCGCTCAACTAGGTATTTCCTCTATAGTTCTTGCTATTGGTGCTGCCTCAGAAGCAGATTTGGCAAAAGCTGGAAATTTTGGATCAACAAAAGTTCTTCATGCAGCAGACGCAAATCTTGTGGCAGAAAACATAATGGCTTATAGCAAAGTGTTGATAGAAACCGCAAAAAGTCAAAATGCGAGCGTAGTAGTTTCTGCAAAATCTGCTTTGGCAGATGCCGTTATGGCCAGAGCTGCTGGTGCATTGCAGGCAGGTTTAGTTGGTAATGTTGTTGAATTGCCAGATACTACTTCTGGATTTAAAGTAAAAAGAAGTATTTTCTCGGGAAAAGCTTTTGCTTTTACAAATATTACGAGTGATGTTAAATTCTTGGCTATTAAGAAAAACGTTTTGGCTTTAGAAGAAGGAACGGCATCTGCTCCAGTTGAAAAAATCTCAGTAGATACAGCTAACTTGACGGAAAGTTCTAAAGTTACAGAAACCATAAAAGCTACTGGAACACTTTCCTTACCAGAGGCCGATTTGGTAGTTTCTGGTGGTAGAGGAATGAAAGGCCCAGAGCATTGGCAGCCTTTATTGGATTTGGCAGAAGCTTTAGGTGCTGCCACGGCATGTTCTAAGCCAGTTTCAGATTTAGATTGGAGACCTCACCATGAACACGTTGGACAAACCGGCGTAAAAGTTTCGCCAAACCTTTACATAGCTTGTGGTATTTCTGGAGCAATTCAGCATTTGGCAGGTGTTAACTCTTCGAAAGTAATTGTAGTAATAAACAAAGACCCAGAAGCACCTTTCTTCAAAGCCGCCGATTATGGTATAGTAGGTGATGTTTTTGACGTTTTGCCTAAGTTGACTGCAGCAGTTAAAGCAATGTAATAAATAATTGAGATGACATAAAAAAACCTCCTTTGCGGAGGTTTTTTTATGCTTAAACTTGAGAATACTAAACACCTTCTGCCAATGAGGCTGTTTTGGTATTGTCGTCAGAATGCCTGTCTATCAACTTATTGATTGGGTCAATTCCTGCTTTTTTTGGTTTTTCTTTTACGATCAAAATATATTCATTCGACTTTTTATCTATTTTGTGTTTTTTCAAGTACAGCAGATTTGGTTCGCCTTTTATATCTTCCCCATATATACCAATATCAATCCAGTCGTTGATAGCAATTGGCTTTTCATTGCCCGAACTATCCGCCCTGAATTTCTCACTCGAAGTCGTTATTTTAACCTCATAAGTTTTGTCTTTTAATGCTTTGTATTCCACTTTTTCGGTTTTGTTTTCAAAAAGCGTAATTGTCTCAAACATATCGGTAATGATACTTTTGAGAGAGTCAGGCGTTTGGGCTTTTAAATATCCAAGCAAGTCATTGCTTGTTGGATATCGTTTATGCACTGATTCGGGTCCTGGGTATTGCCAATCGGCTAGAAAGTTACGCAAGCCAAGATTTACTTTTTCTTCCCCTATATAATCCTGCAAAGCAAACATCACCAGAGCTCCTTTTTGGTAATGTATATAGCCTTGACTCTCTACCATATTGAGCGGTTGTTCTTTCTTTCTTTCGCTAGATCTGCCTCTTAAGTATCTATCAAGTTCATATTTCAAGAATTTCTGCATCATTTCTGGTTTTATAGCGTGTTTCATTACCATCAAAGCCGAATATTGTGCTTGAGTTTCAGAGAGCATTGCATTGCCTTTTACACGAGCTTCTGCTACCTGATGTCCCCACCATTGATGTCCTAACTCATGAGCTGTTACATAAAATGGCATGTCTAAGTCCTCGTCAGGATCAGAAATTTTCTGAATAAAACCAATTCCCTCCGAAAATGGAACTGTATTGGCAAATGACTGTGCAAAGTCCGCATATTTTGGAAACTCCATGATTCGCATTTGTCGATATTGGTACGGGCTGAAATTTTTAGAATAATAATCAAATGATGCTTTCATAGAAGTCATCATTTTGTCCAAATTATATTCATGGCCTTTGTTGTAATATATCTCAAGACTCACAGGTTTTCCATCTGCAGCCACCCATTTGTCCTTTTTGACTTCATATTTGGCTGAAACTATAGAATAAAAATTTACCATAGGTACATCCATTTTATAATGGAAATACTTCCGGCCTTTTTCGTCCCAAGTTTTTTGTAAATATCCAGGAGCAATAGCAGTTTGTTCTTTGTCTGTACCAATCACCATTTCAAAACGGATATAATCAGCATCATCACCAAAAAGGTTCATTGATAAACCTATAGGGTCATTTTGCTCCATCATTCGTTCTTTTTCTTTTAACTTATATTTCCTTCTAGTATCGTCGCTTCCTATTTCAAAGCCTTCGTTATAACCAATAGTAGGGAAATAAAAATTATTGAAGAATGTGCCGTTATAAACGATATTGGTATTAGATCCACCGGCAACAAAACCTTTCGTTTCGAAAATTGTCTTAAAAGACATTTTTACAGAATCGGAAGGTGCAAGAGCTTGGTTTAAGGTATAAATACTATACCCAAATTTTTCATATTCCTTATTTTCTTTTGCTCCACCTTCGAAGTTCAGATATTCCAATTTCATGTCGTGCTCTTTATCATTTTGGATATGCACTTCTTTCATAGGTTTATCTGTTTTATTTTTTAACCAAAAATAGCCTTCAGCAGTAAAGTCTCTTTCACTGGGATATATTTCTACTTTTAGGTTTACATCAATGATTTTGGGTTGCGGTATATTTTCAAACTTCTTTAAAGTAGTTTCATAGGCCACTTGTTTTTTCTCCGAATCTTCCCTTGACTCATACTGATTTAATTTGTTTGTGTTATAAAAAATGTAACAGCCGGAAAGTATAGTAGAGAGCAATGCGAAAATTCCGAAAGTGATGACAGGCCTCGTCAAACGCAATTTACCTACTCTTAACCTAGTTTTCATAATCGACTCAGAACCTCTAACAGATAAAACTACAGACAAAACAAAAAATACAACGACCATGGAAAACCAATAAAGTTTCATCCATGAAAATGAAGTAACAAAGTGCCCAAATTTGTTCATATCTGAAAAACTCCCAAGTCTTCCGCTTCCAAACATAAACATTGGATGCTGAATACCAGCTGCTCCAAGGAAGAATGTTGTTAGGAAAAATACAAACATCATGGCAAATCCCATAAATTTGTTATTGGCCATAACTTGCACAAAAAACGAAAGTAAAATGTACAAAAGCACAAAAGATAAAGTGCTTGTAAACATTGATTTAAAGTACAAAGAGAGTTCAAAATTGAAATATCCATGAGCTGCTTGGACAGCAACACCCATAAATATCAACAATAGCATAATGCACAAACATATTAATAGCATGCCGATGAACTTTGCGGTAAGATTTACCCAATCTTTTACAGGAGTGGCATCTATTATTAAGTGAATGTTCGATATTCTTTCTTTCCAGATCAATTCCCCCGAATAAAAAACAATAATGATAAGGAAAAACATATCAAAACCATCTAACATGCTGATTACGTTGGCCGTAATAGGGTAGGAGCTTGTACCATACATTTTGTCAAAATAAAACGAATCGACAATGATTTGTACAACTCCTACAAACGCTATAGCCAAAAATGGGACTTCTCGCGTGACCATTTTGAAATAGAACTTGCTTTGTGTCCAAAGTTGACTGATACTCGTAGAAAAACCTGAAAATTGTCCAACCAAAGGTATTTTTACAGATTCTGGATTTATTTTTTCTTCTATTTCTCCCTTTTTTATTTTCTTCTTGAAAAGGCTATTTCTGACTACATTAAAACTAAAAGAAAAGTAAGTAGCAAAAAGTATAAGTATAGCTATTGAGCACCAAACCAATCTATTCCACAACAATACGCCTGACAAAGGTACTATTTGGGAGTTTTTTTGAGCGGGTGTCCAATATTCAGTAAATATCGAAAATGCTCTCACTCCAAAAGGATCCAGCATAGCTGAAAGTGTTTTGTTGTCAATATCACTAAGTAAAGTATCCGATACTTGATAAAGGACAAAAAGTATAATTCCTTGGGTATAAATAACAATAGTTGACCTGCTCAATGCCCCAGCAGCAAAAAATACAGCTCCTTGAATAAATAAATTGCTTATACCCCAAACAAAGAAAGGTTGTAAATAAGACCATGCATCAAAAACCAACATTTCTTTTTCTTTCCAAGACGGATCCCAAGGTAAAAACTTTCCTATTGAATAGCCTACCATAAATGCCATCCAAATGGAGCAATATATCAAAACCATTACTATAAATGAACCGAAAAATCGTCCAAATAAATAATCGAATTTGGACATGGTGGTACTGAACATCAAAGACTCGGTTTTGTGTTCAAAATCTCTCAAAACAGCTACGCCCATTAAGGCAGAGGCTATGAAAGTGAAGAAAAACGTCATGATAATAGTCATGAACGCCAAATTGTAAGGCGAGTTTTCTTTTATTTGGCCACCGGCTATTCCGCCTATTGTTACGAATTTAGATGTAACGGCAGCAAAGCAAAGGAGAAACAGTATTCCGAAATAGATATAGGTGGCAGGTCGGTTTTTTCGATAGAAAAACTCAAATCTGATTATTTCTTTTAACATAGTTTTAAAGATTTAAGCTTGTAAAAATATTTTTGAGAAATAAACGTCTTCCAAATCAGCATCGATAGATTCAAATGTCCCATCTGGATTTTCGTCTGATAAAACATTAATTACAGGATTTCCAGCAATTAGTTTTTCTGAAATTACCTTAAAATTGGCTTTAAAGTCAGCTAATTCGTCTTTTTTAATGCGTTTAGACCAAACTTTTCCATTTAATTCTCCAAGAGCATCGTCCGGATTTCCTTTGTATAAAATCTGACCTTTGTTAAATACCGCCATGTCAGAGCATAATTCTTTTACATCTTCTACGATATGAGTTGAAAGAATCACAACTGTATTTTCGCCCAATTCAGAAAGAAGATTTAAGAACCTATTTCTTTCTGCAGGGTCAAGTCCTGCCGTGGGTTCGTCTACAATAATTAGTTTCGGATTGGCTAAAAGTGCTTGTGCTATTCCAAATCTTTGCTTCATACCACCCGAATATCCACCAAGGTTTTTCTTTCTTGATTCCCAAAGATTGGTTTTTTGGAGTAAAGCTTCAACTACATTTTTACGTTCTGAGGAATTGGTGATTCCTTTCAAAACCGCAATATGATTCAATAAATTTACGGCACTAACTTTAGGATAAACGCCAAATTCTTGAGGTAAATAACCTAAGGTTTTTCGAATTTCTTCTTTCTCAGTTAATACATTAATATCTCCCAAGAAAATTTCCCCAGAATCGGGTTCTTGAAGTGTGGCTATAGTCCGCATTAATGAAGACTTTCCAGCTCCATTGGGTCCTAAGAGACCGAACATTCCTTGGTTAATCGTAAGGTTTACATCTTTTAAGGCTTGAACACCGTTAGAGTAGGTTTTATTTAGTTGGTTAATAACTAGGGTCATAGCTAGAGTTTTTAATGATTATTTTTTAAAATTAAGAATTTACAATATTTAGTCCTATTTTTCATGTGTTTAAATTTTTCGAAAATCACTTTTTAATAATTTATACTATTTCTTGGAAAATAGCAGTTATAGGGTTGTTTTTTATGCTTTTTGGGCAAAAAAATGGGTTTTATTCAATGTTTTTTCAATTTTTATGGATTTTTTATTTGTAATAAAATTTTAAAATGAAATGAATAATTAAAATAAAAATTAAATTTGTACATTGTTTAATTCTTAAAGCTGGTCTTTCGTTCATCCTATATAAAAAAATGAAAATTAAAGGTTTTATACTTTTGTTTTTTAGTGTAAGCCATTTTATCTACAGCCAAGAGATTATTTGGGCTAGTACCATTTTAGAGAAATCTTCCGAAACTGTTGACGAAATATATTCGCCCAAGCATCGAGCTGTTCAAATTTTAGGTAAACCCAATGTGCTTCCTCAAACTGTCAGTTCTCCTTGCAGTTGGCGTCCAACAGGTTCTGGTTTTGGTGAAGATTATATAAAAGTTGGATTTCCTAAGGCCATAAAAGTAAAGCAAATAGTAATTGGCGAAACCGTAAATCCAGGAGCTGTAGGCCGTATTTTTGGATATTCAAAAGATAATACGGAGATTCTTTTATATGAAAATAGAGATCCAGCACCACGTTTAAGTGGTAGAACTTGGAACGTTTTAATACCAGAAACACAAGTAGAAATATCTGCTATCAAACTGTTAATTGTTCATTCGCTCAATAAAGGACTTAAAGAATATGATGCAATTGGGATTTCTTCCAGCGAATTGCCTTTTGTGGCAAAAATAAATGTTGCCGAAAATTTGCCTAAAGACCAGGAAAAGGAAAATCTTGGTCCAAATATAAATTCGAAATTTAGCGAAGTTGCTCCTATAGTTTCACCTGATGGAAAATATTTGTATTTCACAAGATTAAATCATCCAGATAATATTAGAGATAAGTCAAAAAAATATAGTAAAAATTTGGAAATCCAACAAGACGTTTGGGTTTCCACTTTAAATAAAAAAGGTATCTGGGATGAAGCGAACAATATTGGAGGCCCGATAAATACTGAGATCAATAATGCAGTTACTACAATTTCTGCTGATGGAAAAACTTTATATCTCATAAATGTTTATCAGCCAGATGGAAAGTATGACATTGGCTTATCTAAATCTGTTTTTAAAAATAAAAAATGGGAATTTCCTACACAAGTTAAAATAGAAGATTTTCAAGTTTTAGAATTTTATGATGAAAGAAATAAATCATTCGCAAGAACTGCGGAATATGCTATAAGTTCAGATGAAAAATATTTAATAATGGCTTTAAAAAGAAAGGGTAGTTTGGGGGACAAGGATTTATTTGTGTCATTCAAAAAAGGAAATGGTTGGTATTCAAAACCCTTAAATTTAGGTCCAACATTAAACACCGCTGGACAAGAAACCTCACCTTTTTTAGCAGCTGATAATACTACTCTATATTTTAGTTCTAATGGTCACCCTAGTTATGGAGATGCAGATATTTACGTAACCACTCGCTTAGACGATACTTGGACCAATTGGACAGAACCCGTGAATTTAGGTCCGGCAATAAATTCTCCGGAATGGGATGGATACATTACAATTCCGGCTTCGGGTGATTATGCATATTTTAGTTCTTTTGTAAATACCTCAGGGACTGATGACATTTTCAAGATAAAGCTTTTCCCCAGTATAAAACCAAATGTAGTGGTAATGTACGACTTCCAGTTTTTGGATAAAGTTACTAAAAAGAGCATCACGCCTAGTTTTGATTTTAAGTCGAATGAAGCGGTTGTAGATAGTTCAAATAAGGTTACATGGACATTTGATGATGAAAATAAGGTTTTTAAGACCATACTTAATGTTGGGAAAAAATACGACATTACGGCAAGTTTAGAGTCATATGGGGACTTTAAGTCTACCATTGATTTAAGTAAGGAGACGGTTTTTAAGGAAATAAAAGCGACTTTTGAGATGTTACCTTTAGTGAAAGGTCAGAAAGTTTTATTGCAAAATTTGTTTTTTGATCAAGGAAAATCCAAAATAAAAGAAGAATCTTTTACCGAACTCGAAAAAGTCAAAAGTATGATGTTGTCTAATCCGCAAATGGAAATATTATTAGAAGGGCATACTGATAATCAGGGAGATATGTTTTTGAATATCAAACTCGCAGAGGATAGAGTATTGGCAGTGAAGGAATATTTAACAAATGATGGGAAAATAGATGGCTCAAGAATTTCGATAAAATCTTGGGGTCCATACAAACCCGTAGTTCGAAACTCAAGCGAAGAAGCTAGAAAGAAAAATCGAAGAGTGGAATTTACGATAACCAAAATGTAGTATTTTTGCCTTCGCAAATAGAAATTTATGAGCCCAAAACTGCTTTTAGTTGTTCCTTGTTATAATGAGCAAGAGATATTGCAACTAACCAACCAAAAACTTAACGCGTATTTTGATAATTTGATTTCGAGAGGAATAATTCGCTCTGAAAGTAAAATCTGTTATGTAAACGATGGCAGCAAAGACAGTACTTGGGATATAATTGAAGAGCTTTCTAGTAATAATTCGAGAATACTAGGTGTAAAACTTTCTAAAAATTATGGCCATCAAAATGCTCTTTTGGCGGGTTTGTTTGAATATAAAGGCATTTTTGATTGTTATATTTCTATTGATGCAGACCTACAGGATGATATAAATGCCATAGAGCCAATGATCGATCGCTATAACGAAGGTGCAGCTGTGGTTTATGGTGTTAGAGACGATAGAAGCAATGACTCATTTTTTAAAAGAGTTACGGCAGAGACTTTCTATAAAATTATGTTGAAACTAGGTGTGCCAGTTGTTTATAATCATGCTGATTTTAGATTGATAAATGATCAAGTTTTAGAAGAATTGACTCACTATCGAGAAGTTAATATGTTCATAAGGGGGATAATTCCCACTATAGGAATGAAATCTGCTAAAGTTACCTATAAAAGATTGGAGCGTGAAGCTGGAGAAACGAAATATCCAGTTAGCAAAATGGTGGTTTTTGCATGGAATGGGGTTACTTCTTTTTCTACGGTTCCTATGCGTATGGTTTTGTGGTTTGGGATCATCAATTTTTTTGTGGCCGTTGCTATTGGTTTGTATGTGGTGATAAGCCAAGAAATGGGACATACCGTGGCAGGTTGGACTTCAACAGTTTTGCCGATGGCGTTTTTTAGTGGTTCAAATATGATTGCGATAGGTTTAATAGGAGAGTATATTGGTAAAATATACGAAGAAGTAAAAGCCCGCCCAAGATATATTGTTGAAAAAAGCTCCGATTTAAATATTTCTGATTCTAAAAAAAATATTTGATTTACGAATGAGGAAATATTTTTTACTATTTGTTTTACTCCTGATTTCAGCTGGTTTTCGTTTTATAAATCTTGGAAACCGTGGTTTGTTTACTGACGAAAAGTTCACAATGCTCAATGCCAATGGGATTTGGGTTGGTGGAGGAAATCAGGTAGATATCTATAATCAACAGTATTTTACACCCGCAGATTTTTGGAAAACAAAAAAAATAAACGATTACTTCGAAGCTATTGCACATTCTGATTTTGGAACACATATCGTATATAACGGAATCGTACATTATTGGATGCAGCTTTTCGGGAACTCTGACTTTTCAGTTCGATTTCTGAGTGCTATTTTTAGCCTTATTACCGTTTTACTCGTTTTCTTGTTGGTTTCTAAATATTTAAAAAATAATACAGCTGCGTTTTTTGCAGGTTTGCTTTTAGCTCTTGATCCTTTAAATATAGCCCAAAGTCATATTGCAAGGAGCTATACACTATCTTTTTTAATAATGGTGTTAAGTACCATTTATTTTCTCAAGATTCTTAATTCTACAAAGAATACTAAATATTTCATAGTCTATGCTCTTTTGGTAGGCCTTGGAATGTTGAATCACTATCTTAATTTTCTTGTGCCTTTATGTCACGCTTTGGTCTTTCTAGTTTTGAAAAACAAAAAACATTTATGGTGTGGTTTTATAGGAGCTGCTTTATTTAATGTTCTCTTGATGCTATATTGGTTCAATTGGGGCGGTGGTTATTTGGCCATGGAATTTTTAAAAGACAAAAACGAGAAGCATTTAGAAATGGCAAAAGGAGCCTTAGATGGTATAATTGAGCTTAGTACACCTGAAATTGTTACTAAAAAAACCTTAGAATTGTTTTTTGATTCAAGTGTTTTAAGTCAAGGATTGTTTACCCTACTCAATGGAGTAAAAAATGTAGGTATCTCACTTTTGGTGTTTTTGTCTTTATTAGGAGCGTATTTTTTCAAGAAAAACAAAAAAGTTTTTGGTTTATTTTTCATACCTGTATTGTTACTTTTGGGAGCATATCCTTATTTGTTCAATGGGATTTTAGTGGCCTGTTTTTTATATTTTGTTTTGTTTTTGGGCCTAAAGTACACAATAGATTTATACAAAAAAACCGAAAATAGGGCACAATTTGCTTTGATGGCTGTCTGTCTTTTGATGATATTTTTACCTATTTTATTTGTGGTAAATGATGCCCTATCTAACGGACACACTACAAGCCTTACACATAGATACATTGGTGTGGCTTCTCCATTTGTGGCTATTTTTATTGGAGTTTCTCTTTCCAATATTATCAAGCAATCTTCCTTGATAAATTTTTTACTAGTATGTGTTTGCCTTATCCAATATAAACCTGTGAAGAAGGAAATTTGGAGTTATTTTGAGGATAAATCCTTGATGAACGCTTATTTTGAACCTTCAAGAATAGAAAATCCCTATGCTCAAGCAGCTAAAAGTATTATGAATACTGCTCAGAAATCAGACACTTTGATTATACCAGGCGGATTTAAAAACGTTTATATGCAAGCCTATGAAAGTAAGGTAGTGAAGTCATATTTAGATGCTCAGTTTTTGAATGTTTATTTTCCAAAAGACTTTTATATTATGCAGAAAATAGACGCTTACGAAAAAGATAAAATATACTTGAAAAAGGAAAATGGAGAAAAAGTCCTTATTTTTGATTTTCAAGGAACCAAATATAGATATTGATGAATGTAAAAATTGTTTTGCCTGTTTACAATGATTGGGAAGCATTAAAGCTTTTAATCGTAAAAACAGAAAATATATTTAAAGATAAAAAAGTACAACTTTCGTATTTGGCTATTGACGATTGCTCTAGTTTGCCTTTTGAAGCCAAGGTTTTTGAAGGAATAAACATCAAGGTTATACATTTAATTAGTAACCAAGGCCATCAGAGAGCAATTGCCATTGGATTATCTCATCTAGCTGATAATAATGACGCCGATTTGATTGTCGTTATGGATTCCGATGGCGAGGATCAACCCGAACATATTGTTGATTTGATAGCAAAATCTCAGCAGTTTCCGGATAAAATAATTTTTGCAAAGCGTAAGAAAAGGACAGAGTCTTTGTTGTTCCGAACTTTTTATTTGGTTTATAAATTCATTTTTAAATTTTTAACGGGACACGTTATTACTTTCGGTAATTTTAGTTTGATACCAGCTTCAAAACTTAAGAAAATTGCCAATGTTTCAGATATTTGGAATAATTTCCCTGGAGGTGTAATTCGTTCTAAACTACCCTTTGATTCGGTTCCTTTGGATAGAGGAGTTAGATTAGCAGGCAACTCAAAAATGAACTTCAGCTCCCTGGTTTTACATGGAATGAGTGCCATTTCGGTTTTTCTAGACTTTACAGCGGTTAGAATTTTGCTTTTTGCTACAGCTATGGTATTGTTTTCAGTAATAGGTTCAGGTGTAGCACTTTATATGAAATTTGTATTAAATCAGGCCACGCCAGGTTGGGCCTCCAATCTAGTCATGGCCTTTTTTATTGTATTTCTTCAAGGGTTTTTTATAGCTCTATTCATTCTGTTTATGGTTTTAAGCTCAAGACGTTACACGAGTTTTATTCCTTATTTTGGTTATAAAAAATATATCGACTTTATAGAATAATGGAAAATATCAGTTTCGAAGAATTCCTAGCTCAGAAAAAGATTAATGCTGAATTGTTTTACGCTCAAAACAAATCCTTGTATGATTCATGGAAAAGCGAATTTGAGCAACTCAGCCTTGAAAGTTTTGTGATGCAAAAGAAGTTTTCGATAAACAATGTTAGACGCCAATTTCTACTCCTTAAAACCACATAATTACTTCGATATTCGTGGTTTTATGACAAATATCATATTGTTTGATGATGTCCTACATGAATATTTTTCTTCAATAATTGGAGTTTTGTGCTTGTTAAACCCGATTGATGAACAGTACAATTACACCGATAGATACCAAAACTACCTGCTACCATTGCGGAAATGAGTGCAGGGATGAGGATATTTTTGAGGATGAAAAGCATTTCTGCTGTTCGGGCTGTCTGACCGTTTATGATATTTTAAAAGACAATAATCTTTGTGGCTATTATGATTTAAACCAAAATGCTGGCGTAAGTTTAAAGTCAAAGAATTTTAATGGAAAGTTTGATTATTTAGAAGAAAAATTGATCCAAGATGAACTATTGGCGTTTAAAAACGAAAGTATCGCCAAAGTGATTTTGTATGTGCCTTCTATCCATTGTAGTTCATGTGTTTGGTTGCTTGAAAACTTCCCGAAGATCAAATTAGGTGTAATTACTTCCCGTTTGAATTTTGTCAAAAAAGAGCTTTCTATAGATTTTGATCCTAATTTGGTTAGCCTAAAAGAGATAGTTGAGCTAATGGCAACTTTGGGATATGAGCCTAAAATCAATCTAGATAGTATTCAAAAACCGAAAATTATAGATTCAGAAACCAAACATTTGTTATATAAAATAGGTGTTACGGGTTTTTGTGCAGGAAATATCATGATGATGAGTTTTCCTGAATATTTTAATTTGAATAGCAATAGTGACATTTCACTTCAGCGATTTTTCTTGTATTTTAATTTCCTTTTGGCATTGCCTGTTTTCTTTTATGGTGCCAGTGATTATCTAAAAGGAGCATATTATAGCATTACAGAAAATCTTAAAAAGAACAGTGATGTTTTGAGTGTGGATATTCCGATAGCTTTGGGTATAACTGCTTTGTTTACAAGGAGTTTGTACGAAACCTTTGTGACGCACACCGCAGGTTATTGGGACAGTATGGCGGGTTTGGTACTGTTTTTACTTTTGGGTAAATGGGTGCAACAAGTAACTTTCAATTATCTTTCATTTGATAGAAGTTATAAGTCTTATTTTCCTTTGGCTGTAAAAGTTAAAAATCAATCAGTTCAATACAAAAACGTAAACGACCTAAAAAAAGGCGAAGAATTTATAATTCACCACCAAGAATTGATACCTGCTGATGCTATTTTGAAGGAAGGAAATGCACTTATAGATTATAGTTTTGTTACAGGCGAAGCTAAGCCAGTGAAAAAATTAAAAGGCGAGGTGATTTTTGCAGGAGGAAGGCAAGTGGCTGATAGTATTGAACTTATGGTACAAAAGCCAGTTTCCACAAGTTATCTTACGCAGCTTTGGAACAACGAAAGTTTTCTGAAAGAAAAGACGATTCCTACAACAGAATTGGCAAATGCATTCAGCAAGTATTTTACCTATATCACGATTTCGATAGCTGTTTTGGTAGGAATCTATTGGCACTTTAATAACCCAGCATTGCTTTGGCCCGCAGTTACTGCGGTTTTGATGGTGGCTTGCCCTTGTGCCTTAACGCTCTCTTTGCCTTTTACGATGAATACAACAATGAGCATTTTTGGAAAGAATAAGTTTTTTGTAAAAAACCAAGGTGTGATTCAAATATTGGCGGAGGTTGATACAATAGTTTTTGATAAAACTGGCACACTTACCGAGGGCAATAAAGGAAAGGTGAGATTTGAAGGAAGTATAAATAAAGATGAAGAAAAGTTAATCTACAGTGTTGTTAATCAGTCTGTTCATCCAATGAGTAAAATGGTTGCAGAATATTTAGCTCCTAATTTAGCCTATAAAGTTACGGATTTTGAAGAAGTAAAAGGCAAAGGTGTAGCAGCAGTAGTTGAAGGTAAAAACATTAAACTTGGTAGGTTAGATTTTGTAAAAAATGAGCCAACTATTCAAGTTGATTCAGAAGTCCATATAATGATTAACAATGTTTACAAAGGATTTTTTACAGTTGAGCCACAGTTTAGGTCTAACTGGAAAGAATTGCTAGAGAAATTAAAAAAGACTTTTGATATTAAATTGCTTTCAGGCGATACCAACAAAGTTCAAAAAGTTCTAAGTCCAATTTTTGGGGAGAATATGCAGTTTGAACAAACGCCTCAACAAAAACTCGATTACATCAAAGGTATTCAAAACGACGGCAAGAAAGTATTGATGATAGGAGATGGCTTAAATGACGCCGGTGCATTGAGAGAAGCAAAAGTCGGCATAGCATTGACGGAAGACATTCAAGCTTTTTCTCCTTCTTGCGATGCTATTTTGGATGCCAATAATTTTGAAAAACTAGGCAAATATGTAGTTTTTAGCAAAACAGCTTTGAATGTTGTAAAAGCCAGTTTTTTGCTTTCTTTAGTTTATAATTTTTTATGTATAAGCTGGGCTTCTACTGGTTTGCTTTCACCAGTATTTGCAGCGGTAGTGATGCCTTTGAGTACCATTTCGGTGGTTTTGTTTGCAGTGGGTTCGACTTGGATTATAGCTAAACGTAGAAAACTTTTATAAAAATGAGCATATTGATTTTGTTGGTGATTTTAGCAATAATAGTTGCGGGTAGTTTTTTAGCTGCATTTTTTTGGGCAACTAAAGACGGTCAATTTGAAGATACTTTTTCTCCATCTGTGAGAATACTGATGGATAACGATAGAAAAGAAAATAAAAAACATTAAAGAAGCTGAAAAGCGATTCCAATCAATTAGGGTTTAAATACTCTTCCAGCTAAAGGTGGTGACTTTGTCGCCACCTTTACTTATTTTTAGGGCTTTGTTAGGCATTAAATAGAAAATTAAATCACCTGCCTTATTTGAGAAATAAATCTTATTAAGTAACTTGCAGAAATATTTAAAACGAACTATTTTTATGAATTTTCCTGCGGATTTAAGATATACAGAAGAGCACGAATGGATCAAAATTGAGAGCGATAACACAGCATTGGTCGGTGTTACGGATTTTGCACAAAGTGAGCTTGGAGATATAGTTTTTATAGAGATTGAAACAGAAGGAGAAGAGTTAGGGGCTAATGATATTTTTGGAACTATCGAAGCCGTAAAAACAGTTTCTGATTTGTTTTTGCCAGTAGCTGGAAAGGTTTTGGAAGTAAATTCTGCCTTAGCAGACGAGCCTGAATTGGTAAACAATGACCCTTATGAAGGTGGTTGGTTAATAAGAATGGAAATAGCTGATTTGTCGTCATTGGATGGTTTAATGGACGCAGAAGCTTATAAAAGTTTAATTGGACATTAATTATTAACACTAAAAGAATGAAACTGAAATTCAATATTTCCTCAAGTACATTCTTGTGTTTTTGTAATTTTTGATTTTAGCCCATAAGGGCTTTTTTTTTAGAATTAAATGAAAGTTTTACTCAAAAAAGTACGTGTATTTGACTCAAATTCTACTTTTGATAATCAAGAGGTAGATATTGCTGTTGAAAACGGGATAATAGTTTCTATCGGAAATATTGAAGATTCGGGTTTCGAAGACATTATTTCTGGTCAAAATTTATGCGTTTCAAATGGTTGGGTTGACGCCGGTGTGCATTATAAAGAACCTGGGGCAGAATGGCTTGAGAATATGGATTCTCTACACGCAGCGGCTCTTGAAGGAGGTATAACTACTTTGGTAGGTTTTCCAAATACAAACCCGACAGTTCAAACAAAGGAATCGTTGTCATATTTTGGCAATTTTTCGAAAAATAATCTGGTTTCGTTTTTGAATTATGCGGCGGTTACCAAAAACTGTGAAGGCAAAGACTTTACGGATATGATGGACTTGCATTATAATGGTGCCATTGGTTTTTCAGATGGAAAGAATCCTATCCAAAGCTCAGACATATTACTGAAAACTTTGCAGTATTTACATCCATTGAATACCATTTTAGTAACGAAATCTGAGGATAAATACCTGAGCATGTTTGGGCAAATGCATGAGGGCATCACGAGTACGATGCTAGGTTTGAAAGGAATTCCTTCTGCCGCTGAGGAAATTATGATAATGCGAGATTTGAAACTTTTGGAATATTCTGGAATCAAATCCGAACAGCCTTTGCTTCATTTTTCCACTATTTCTACACTACAATCGGTCAATTTGATAAGAGAAGCCAAGGCCAAAGGTTTACCGATAAGCTGTGATATAGCTGCTCATCAATTGGCTTTTACCGATGAATCTCTTTTGGATTTCGATACCAATTTAAAGGTTTCGCCACCATTTAGGTCAAAAAGTGACGTCGATGCACTCATAGAAGGTCTAAAAGATGGAACTATTGATATGATTGTTTCTGACCATAATCCTTTGGATGCTGAGCATAAAAATGTAGAATTTGATGTGGCAGATTTTGGGGTTTTGGGAATCCAAACTTTATTTAGTGTGGTCAACACTTATTCTGGCCTTGATTTGCAAACCATTATTGAAAAAATAGTTTTAAACCCAAGAAAACTTGTAAAAATTGAGAGCCCAAAAATTGCTATTGGAGAAAAAGCCAATCTAACCGTTTTTGACCCGGATCAAGAGTTTGTTTTTGAAGAAAAGAATATTTTATCTTTGAGTAAAAACAGTCCATTTATAGAAAATAAACTGAAAGGAAGAGCAGTTGCAGTAGTTAATAATGGGAAATTTAAAATTTTAGGATAGTGAAAAGAAAACAGATATTTAGATATTCTATAACTTTTGGATTGTTGGCAGGCTTGGGTTGTTTTCTTTTTTTTGTTGCCATGTATTTTACCAAATCTGACCCCTTGTCATTAAGAAGACCTGATATAGGAATAAATATAATATTGATTTGGGCAGCAATTTGGTATTTTAAAAGGAACAATGGTGGTTATTTGCACTTTTATGAAGGTTTTTCAATTGGGTTTTTAACCAACATCATTGCTGCATTGGTTTCAGGGATTTTAGTATATTTGTTTATTGAATTTATCGATGCCAAACCTTTTACTGAATGGATGGTTAATGGGAAGGCATTGTTAATAAAGGACAAAGAGATGTTTCAAAAAATGTTAAATGAAAAATCTTATAGACAAAGCCTTTTGTCTTTTGATAATCAGAAACATAGCGTAATTATTTATGACGATTTGATGTTTAAACAAGTGGCAATTATAGCTATTAGTCTATTCAGCATGGCAATGAGAAAAATACAAAACTTATAAAAATATGGAAAAAGTATCTACAGCAAGAATTGCCCTAAAATGGGGATTGATTTATGGAATTGTGGGCATAATAGTAAATACAATATCTTTAAATACTGGCCTTTGGAAATCTTTAGCCTTTGGGTTTTTAATAGGCTTAGGCTTAGTTTTCGGGATTTTGTATTTG
Organism: Lacihabitans sp. LS3-19; assembly: GCF_024343575.1. Taxonomy (GTDB): domain Bacteria; phylum Bacteroidota; class Bacteroidia; order Cytophagales; family Spirosomataceae; genus Leadbetterella. The sequence continues at coordinate 243,364 of NZ_RJUA01000130.1, forward strand.
GCAATGAAAGACTTCAAAGACTTGAACAATGGACTTTTATCTTTCAAAGAAGGTTTAGGCTTAGGCACACTTACTATGTTTACAGGTGGTTTATTGTCTGTGGCTTATGATAATTTTTATAGAAAATTTATCGATCCAACTCTTCTTGACCAAACCATAGAAATGGTGACTGAAAAGTACGAATCTATGGGCTTGCCAGATGATAAAATTGAAGAAGCTGTAACGAAAATGCAAGAAAGTGCTAATTCCGGTTTGAATTTTTTATGGGGTGTTTTAGGTGTAGTCGTTATAGGCTTCATTTGCTCTTTGATAATGGCTGCAATAATGAAAAAAGAAAAACCTGTATTTTCATAAAACAAACTTATGTTTAGTATTTTTAAGAAAGAAGTTTCTTCTTATTTTAACTCCCTAATAGCATATATAGTAATTGGAGTATTTTTGTTGTTAACAGGTCTGATGCTTTGGATGTATCCAAATTCTAATGTTTTAGATTATGGTTATGCCGAAATGACGTCATTTTTTGATTTTTGCCCATACATTTTTCTTCTTTTGATTCCTGCTGTTACCATGCGTATGTTTTCGGAGGAGTTTAGGACTGGAACAGTTGAATTGTTATTTACGAAGCCAATATCACTTTGGGGGATCATTCTGGGTAAATATTTTGCTACATTGTTTATTTTAGTTTTGGCTATTTTACCCACTTTGGTTTATTTTGTCTCTATCTATTTATTGGGTAATCCAAAAGGGAATATAGATTCAGCTTCGGTATTTGGCTCATATTTTGGTTTGATTTTGCTTGCTGCAGCTTATGCGGCTATTGGTATTTTTACCTCAACATTATCTAAAAACCAAGTGGTAGCTTTTATTCTTGCTGCCATTATTTCTTACTTTTTTTATGATGGTTTAGGGCAATTGGCATCCATTTTTAGAGGTAGTTTTCAATATTATTTAAACTTTCTTGGTTTGGATTTTCATTATTCATCATTAGGAAAAGGGATGCTGGATAGCAGAAATATAGTTTATCTAATTAGTTTTTCGGGTATTTTTCTAGTTTTTACACATTTACTTCTAAACAAATCTAGAAAATGATAACCTTAAAAATATACCATATTAATGCTTTCGCTAATGGGCCTTTTTCGGGAAATCCTGCAGCTGTAATTCCATTAGATTTCTGGATTTCAGATGAAATTATGCAGCAAATTGCTGCTCAAAATAATCTTTCTGAAACTGCTTTTTTTGTAAAAAATTCAGAAGGATTTCATATCAGATGGTTTACACCGAAAGCAGAAGTCGCACTTTGTGGTCATGCCACATTGGCTTCAGCCTTTGTTTTGTTCGAAATTCTAAAAATTCAAAACGATACTATTGTTTTTGAATCTAAAAGTGGGCCATTGTTTGTGAACAAAATAGGTAGCAAAATAAATCTTAACTTTCCTTCTCAGTCTCTAGAGCAAATAGATCCAGTTTTGGATTTAGAAGAAGGTTTAGGTCATTCCTCTTTAAAAACATATAAAGCTGGAGACGATATTCTTTTAATTTATCCAAACGAACAAATAATTGCAGAATTGAGCCCAGATTTTGGATTATTAGCCAAAGTCAATGTGAGGGGTATTATCGTATCCTCAATTTCAGATAATTACGACTTTGTTTGTAGATTTTTTGCTCCAAAAGTTGGAATAAATGAAGATCCCGTTACAGGAAGTGCATTTACTAAGCTTATTCCGTATTGGTCAAATGTTTTGAATAAAATGCAAATGAATGCTTGCCAGATTTCGGAAAGGAGAGGTGATGTATCTTGCGAATTATTAGGAGATAGAGTTTTAATTGGTGGACTGGCCAATTGTTATCTTATCGGCGAAGTATTTGTCTAATTTTCTTTCCTTCCAATACCTCTCAAAACCACCAAGCTACTGATATTCAGTATTTATTTTATAATAAATGGCGTTTTACTTGACAACGGCATATCGGATTTCGTACCTTTGCAGCCCGATATAGATTTGTTAAGAAATTATAAAACAGCATTTTGGCAGTTCCAATAATTATCCTGAAATATTCGGTTTAAATTATTCTTTAAATTTTGAAAAAATAATAAATGAAATTATCTGCATTTAAATTTGATCTTCCGCACAGTCTTATTGCTCAATATCCTCTTGATGATCGCGATGGAGCCCGCATGATGGTTTTGCACCGTAAAACTGGTAAGATCGAACACAAAATGTTCAAAGACATAGTAGATTATTTTGGCGAAGGTGACGTGATGGTATCAAACAATACTAAAGTGTTTCCAGCTAGGTTATATGGTTCTAAAGAAAAAACAGGTGCTAAGATTGAGGTATTTTTGTTAAGAGAACTTAACAGAGAAATGCGTCTTTGGGATGTTTTGGTAGATCCTGCTCGTAAAATCAGAGTAGGAAATAAATTGTATTTTGGAGATTCGGATCTTGTAGCTGAAGTTATTGACAACACAACTTCAAGAGGAAGAACAATTCGTTTCTTGTTTGATGGAAATCACGAAGAAATGATGCAAGCTGTACATGAGTTGGGAGAAACTCCAATTCCGAAAGATGTTTTGCAAAGAGAAGTTACAGATATAGACAGCGAACGTTACCAAACTATTTTTGCTGAAGCCGAAGGTGCCGTTGCAGCTCCTACAGCAGGTATACATTTTACAAAAAACATTGTAAGACGTATGGAAATAAATGGTGTTGATTTTGCTCCATTGACTTTGCATATTGGTATCGGTACTTTCAGACAAGTAGAGGTGGAAGATTTGACCAAACACAAAACGGATTCTGAGAACTTCTTTATTCCTGAAGAAACTTGCAATATCGTAAATAACGCTTTAGACGAGAAAAAAAGAGTTTGTGCAATCGGAAGTACATCTATGAGAGCTATGGAGTCATCGGTTTCGGCTAATGATAGAGTTAAGCCAATAGATAATGCTTGGACGGATAAGTTTATATTTCCTCCTTACGATTTCAAAATCACCAATGCACTTTTGACTAATTTCCATTTGCCAGAATCTATTTTGTTGATGACAACTTGTGCTTTTGGTGGATATGAAACTATTACAGAAGCTTACCAAGTAGCAATTAAAGAAAAATACAAATTCTTTACCTACGGTGATTGTATGTTGATTATCTGATTAGTTTTATATTATAGAATTTTGAAACTATATTTGAAGTGTCGTGCGTATCGCATGACACTTTTTTTATGACAAAAAAATACGCAATAATTGTAGCTGGGGGTTCAGGAAGTAGGATGTTATCTGATATTCCAAAACAATTTTTGAATCTTGGAGATAGACCGATTTTAGTTCATAGTATACAAAGATTTATTGCCATTGGAAGAATCGAAATAGTCTTGGCTTTGCCTAAAAATGCAATAGAATACTGGGATAAAATCAAAACAGAATATTTTGAAAATACGCAAAATATTAAAACAGTAGAAGGAGGTGCTACTCGGTTTCAGTCTGTAAAAAACGCTCTCATGTCTATTCCAGAAAAAGAAGGTCTGGTGGCAGTGCATGATGGCGTGCGACCTTTTATTCCTACTAAAATAATTGAAGAAACCTTTAGATTAGCTGCTATTCATAAAGCTGTAATTGTAGCAGTAGATTCAAAGGATTCTGTGAGGTTAACAAAGGACGAAAAGAATTTTTCAATAGATAGAAAGACCGTAAAACTTATTCAGACTCCACAAACCTTTGATTTGGAAATATTGAAAGATGCTTATCAAATAGATGAAAAAGAGACTTTTACGGATGATGCTTCAGTTGTTGAACAGCATGGGTTTTCAATTTTTTTAACCGAAGGTTCTTATAAAAACATAAAAATTACCACTCCTGAAGATTTAGAAATAGGGGAAGTGTTTTTGAAAAATTTAAATGAATGAAAAGAGTAATAGTTGCTTCTAAAAATCCGGTTAAAATCAAAGCTGCTCAAGAAGGTTTTGAGCGGATGTTTGAAGATTTAAAATTCACATTTGAAGGCGTGGAAGTTGGCTCAGACGTTAGTGATCAACCCATGGGCAGCGAGGAAACTTACACAGGTGCTTTCAATAGAGCCTCCAAAGCACGAGATGTTTTTCCTCAGGCGGATTTTTGGGTTGGAATAGAAGGTGGAAACATTGAGCATGGAACAGATGAAATGGAAGCAATGGCTTGGATTGTAGTTTTAGACGAAACTAGATTGGGAAAGGCCAGAACTGCTGGTTTGTTTTTACCAGCAAAAGTAATTGCCTTGATACGTGAAGGTTATGAATTGGGTCATGCCGATGAAAAAGTGTTCGGAATAGAGAATACCAAACAAAAAATGGGCACTACAGGTTTATTGACAAACAATGCAATAGACAGAACACAATTTTACGTACCTGCTGTTATTTTAGCTTTAATACCATTTCTTAAACCAGAATTGTACTAATGGCAAGAATAAGACTAACTCTTAATGAACTTTCAGCAGGTGTTTTATCAGGAGATAAAGCTATTCTTGGCCGAGCCATAACATTAGTTGAAAGTCAAAAAGATGAAGATAGAATACTTGCTTCAGAATTAATCCGAGAGATTTTGCCTTTTACTGGCAAAAGTTTTCGCCTAGGCATCACGGGTTCACCAGGTGTCGGTAAGAGTACTTTTATTGATGGTTTTGGAGAGTTTTTAATAAAATCAGGGAAAAAATTGGCGATTTTAGCCGTAGATCCTACTAGTAAAATAAGTGGCGGAAGTATTTTAGGTGATAAAACTCGGATGGAGAAATTGGTGAATCAATCCAATGCTTTTATACGACCAAGTCCAGCTGGTGATGAATTAGGAGGAGTAGCCCAAAAAACTTTTGAAAGTATTTTGCTATGTGAGGCAGCAGGTTATGATATGATTTTCGTAGAAACAGTTGGGGTAGGGCAGTCTGAAACTTCTGTAAAAGAAATGACAGATTTCTTGTTGTTTTTAACCATAGCGGGAGCCGGAGACGAATTGCAAGGGATAAAACGCGGCATAATGGAAATGATAGATATGGTGGTAATTAACAAAGCCGACCTTGTTGAAGCTGAAAGTTTAGCCAAATTAAAAGGAAACTTGATTTATGCTCTTCATCTTTTTCCAGAAAAAACCTCCCAATGTTCGGTGAATGTTTTCGCATGTTCTTCGTTGAAAGGGGATGGTTTTGAAGATATTTGGAAATCGATTTTGAACTATGAAGAAAAAGTAAAAAGTAATTCTTTTTTTGACAATAATCGTAACCAACAAAAGGTAAATTGGATGAACAGGAGTTTGCAATACAAAGTGCTCAATTTCTTCTATCAAAATGCCGAATTTCTTCCTAAAATAAAAAAATATGAGGAATTAGTCATTCAAAATTCAATGAGTCCGATAGATGCGGCAAATCAATTGTTTGAATTGATGAAATTTAAATAGAAAACCACCCTTCCAGACCTTAGAATATTTCATTCCACAAACTAAAATCCTTATTTTTGCATAAAATACATCAATAATATTAGTACATGGCATTTTTAAAAAATGTGTTCTCTGGTTTCTGGAATAAAATAGCTGATTTAATCTTAAATCATAGACTTAAATTTTTAAGCCTTATAGGTTTGATTACCTTGTTTATGGTATATCAAATAACAAGGTTGGAGCTATCTTATGAGCTTCCTAAAATTTTGCCTCAAACAGACGATAGTTTTAAATTATACGAAGATTTCAAGAAACAGTTTGGAGAAGATGGGAATGTGATGGTAATAGCTATTGAGTCGGATAAAATATATGATTTGAAGACTTTTAATGCTTGGTTTGACCTCAATCAAAGTATTAAAGAAATTAATGGTGTAAAAAATGTTTTATCGATAGCCAGTTTGTCTGAAATTCAAAGAGATGACGAGCATAAGAAGTTTATTTTTAAGCCATTGTTGACTAAAAGGCCTGAAAGTCAGACAGAAATAGATTCTTTAAAGAAACGAATTCAGAATCTTCCTTTTTATGAAGGTTTTGTATATCAAGGCAATGCTCAGTTGATGGCAGTAACTTTTAGTCAATCTATTCTAAATAGTAAAGATAGAATTTCGCTAAGTCAAGAAGTTATAGAAAACGCAGAAGCATTTGGAAAAGTAAACCATCTGAAAATTCATTTTTCTGGTTTGCCTTTTATCCGAACCAATTTCATGTCTAAGGTAAAAGAGGAACTGACCATGTTTATGGTTCTTGCATTTTTGGTTACCACATTCATTTTGTATTTGTTTTTTAGGTCGTTTCGTGTGGTTTTTTATGCCACTATGGTTATACTTATCGCAGTTATTTGGTCAGTAGGTTTGATTGCTTTACTAGGTTATAAAATTTCGATTTTGACAGGGATGATTCCACCATTGATTATTGTAATTGGTATCCCGAATTCAATATTCCTAATTAATAAGTACCAGGAAGAGTTTTTAAAAACCAATTCAAAAATTGATTCTTTACATACTTCTATCGAAAAAATTGGCAAAACTACTTTTATTGCCAACGTAACGACCTTTATTGGCTTTATAGTTTTTTACTTTACTGGAAGTCCACTTTTACTTGAATTTGGATTAGTGGCTGCTATATGTGTTATGGCAACGTGGGCTATCTCACTAATTTTGATACCTACCATTTTTAGTTATGTACCCAGTCCTAAAGCGAAACATGTTAGGCATCTTGAAAACAAGCGGATATCTTTAATACTTCAAAAAGTAGACTATTTTGTTCATCATCGTCGTACAATTACCTATTGGGTAGTTGGTGCTATTGTTATTATTTCCATTTATGGAGCTACAAAAATTAAGGCTATTGGCTATGTGGTCGACGATTTGCCCGAAAAAGATCCAGTTTTTGCGGATTTGAAATTTGTTGAGAAGAATTTTAAAGGCATAGTTCCTTTTGAGGTTTTAGTGGATACCAAAGAAGAAAATGGTGTATTCAATCCTAAGATTTTGAATAAAATGAAGTCTTTGCAAAGAGAATTTGCCAAGTATCCTGAGTTTACTAAACCACTTTCAATTGTAGAAGGCTTAAAGTTTATCTACCAAGGATATAGAGGCGGAGATCCGAAATATTATGTTTTACCGCCAGCTATGGAATTGCAGAAACTAGGTGAGTATGCCCAAGGCGAAGAAGGAAGTGGGAAAGAAAATATGTTTTCTGCATTTTTGGATTCTACCAAACGAATGACACGAATAAGTTTTCAAAGTGCAGACGTGGGCACTGTTAGAATGAGACAGATGTTTACGGAATTACAACCAAAAGCCGATTCTATTTTTAATTTCGACAGAGAAACTAACCAATGGAAACCTGAAAAAGATCAGGTTTTGGTGAAATTGACTGGTAATGGCGTTGTGTTTACAAAAGGCAATGACTATTTATTGGGTAATTTGCGAGATAGCACTATCTTGGCAATTCTATTGGTATCATTGGTTATGGGTTCGCAATTTTTAAATTTCCGAACAGTTTTGATATCAACTATTCCAAGTATAATTCCATTAATTATTACTGCTGGAATTATGGGATTCTTTAATATTCCCCTAAAACCTAGTACTACGCTTATTTTTAGTATCGCCTTCGGAATTGCCAGCGATGGTACCATATATTTTCTTACAAAATACAAGGAGGAAATATTAAAAGGAAAAACCATTTCGCAGGCTGTTTCAGAAACCATAAAATTTACGGGTATAAGCATGTTTTACACGGCCATTATACTGTTTTTTGGTTTCGGGATATTTGTCGCATCAGGTTTTAAAGGTACGGTTTTCTTGGGTTTATTGGTTTCTATTACGCTTTTGATAGGTATGGTTTCCAATTTGGTGCTTTTGCCTTGTTTTTTAATGACATTAGACAAAAGGCAAACACTGAAACAAATCAAGAAAAATGGAGCAAAATAATAGCCTTACCACACTAGGTTTAAAGCTTCCGTCTGACCCAAGGTGGGTGAATATAGCGGAAATGAACCTATCCGACATTTTGATTGATCATGCATTTTGTGAGCAAAAAGCCGCAACCAAGTGTATTACCTTGATTGTGAAATACCCAGATTTGGACTTTTTGGTTGATACATTAACGCCAGTCGTAACTGAGGAATGGGGGCATTTCCAAGCGGTGAAAAAGGAAATGGAAAAAAGAGGTATAAAACTCACGAGAAAGCGAAAAGATGAATATGTGGCTCAATTGGGTAAATGCATGCGAGGTGGTGGAAGTAGATATGACCAACTGATGGAAGACACACTCTGTTTTGCTTTGATAGAGGCAAGAAGTGCTGAAAGATTTAAGTTGCTTTCGGAAAATATAAGTGAGGAAAGTTTGAAAGATTTTTATCATCAATTAATGATTTCTGAAGCTTTACATTATCGCAATTTTATAGAAATAGCTGAGTTTTATAATCCAAAAGAAAAAGTAAGGGCAAGATGGGAAGAGTTATTGATCCAAGAAGCTGAAATAATGCGGAATTTAGAAGTAAGAAAAGATAGATTTCATTAATATATAAATTTTAAAAAATGAGGTATTTAGTTTTAGTGTTGTGTTTGTTAAATATTGGTGTTTTAGCTCAGGGTCCTGCTGAAACACATCTTAAAAACGTTAAACAGTTGACTTTTGGCGGAAACAATGCCGAGGCATATTTCAGCCGAGATAGTAAATATGTAAGTTTCCAATCTGACTATAAAGATTGGGGATTGGAATGCGATCAAATTTTTTATTTGGATGTAAAAAAAGATACAAAAAATACTAAGCCAAAAATGGTTAGTACAGGAAAAGGTCGTACAACTTGTAGTTTTTATATGCCCAATGGCAAAGAAATAATATATGCCAGTACACATGAAAATGGGGGAGATGCATGCCCGATGCCACCTGATATGGGTAAAAAATACCTTTGGGCTGTTTATGAGACATTCGATATTTATGTTTCAGATTTAAAAGGTAAAGTAAAAAGAAGATTAACAGATACACCAGGATATGATGCTGAAGCAACGGTTTCACCTGATGGAAAGAGTATTGTGTTCACTAGTACCAGAAATGGGGACTTGGATTTATATATTATGGACATAGACGGTAAAAATGTTCGTCAGATTACACATGAGTTAGGTTATGATGGCGGTGCTTTCTTTTCACCCGATAGCAAAAAACTTGTTTTCAGGGCTTCAAGGTTTAATAGCGAAGAGGAAAGAGAGGAGTACAAAGAAAACTTAAAGAAGAACTTGGTAGCACCAACAAACATGGAGATTTTTACTTGTAATGTAGACGGTTCAGATTTGAAACAAATCACAAATCTCGGAAAGGCAAATTGGGCTCCATATTTCACACCCAAAGGAGATAAAATTATTTTTGCTTCCAATCATCATTCCCAAAGAGGTTACGATTTTCAATTGTATCTAATAAATATTGACGGTACAGGTTTACAGCAAATCACTACAGAAAGTAATTTTAATGCATTTCCGATGTTTTCTTATGATGGCAAAAAGCTTATTTTTAGCTCAAACAGAGACAATGGAGGTACAAGAGATACCAATCTTTTTATTGCGGATTGGGTAGATTGAAATAATATTATTTTTGATTCAAAAATTAAACTCTTCATTCATTTGTAGAGTTTTTTTTAGGGCGTCCTTAAGTATCGTAACCTACTAATTACCAGTACTATATTTTAAAAACAAAACCCCGAAAACCTCCAATTTCTTGGAAATTTGGGGTTTTTTGTGTATTTTAGAGCACCTTACCTCCCTAAAATATGGTGCAAAATACATTATTTTCTTTTGATAGCCCAATTTTTCCTGAATGGTATTTTTTCAATAATTCGACCGAGCTTGGGCGAATTTACAAGCTGATTCCTTGGAATGATTTGGTTAAAGTTCTCCCAGAAAAGAGGCACCCTGCTGGAGCCCCATCTTACCTTCCAAAAGCTGGTTATTTTGGCTTAATGTTTTTGAAACATTATACTGGTTTAAGTGATGAAAAACTGATGGCAGCTTTCCAGACCAATTTTTCTTACCAAATGTTTTGTGGTTGTCGGTTAAAATTAAATGAGGTTATTCGTGATAATGCGTTTATTAGTCGTGTTCGAGGTTATTTGGCTAAATATTGTGATATGAATAAAATTCAAAAAATATTAGTTGAAGCATGGAAGGGTGAGCTCGAAAACACCAACATTTTGATGATGGATGCTACTTGTTATGAGG